>CAWAEW010000047.1:0-30368 GCA_963781055.1 Terriglobia bacterium | reverse complement strand
CGGAATTCATGAATCGGTCATCGAGTCGGCGCAGCGCTCGCCGGTCTATCAGTTCGTGAAGGTCTGGAAAATCGCTCTGCCGCCGCACATCGAATACCGGACCATGCCGATGCTGTTCTACGTCCCTCCGATGTCTCCCGTGATGTCCAATGTTGCGGATGGCACGATCCACCACGTTTCGGACAATCTCTTCCATGACATCGACGAATCCCGCGTGCCGCTGAAGTTCCTGGCGAACCTGTTTGGCGCCGGCCATGAAGAGTTCGTGCGCTACGCGCTGCGAAAGCAGAAGGCGGTGCGATGGTATCGACGCGCGGTGACCGTGGGCGATGTCGAAATGGCCACCGCGGAGCGAATGCTGCGCGAAGCGGATTGCTCGCCGGAACAAGCCGAGGCGATCTACCGGCTCACTTCCCTTTGCACCTTCGACGATCGTTTCGTCATTCCGCCCATGCATCGCGAGGAAGCGATTCAGATGATGGAAGACCCGCTCGAGCACAAGCAGGGCGTTGGCTTTGGGTTCCTATCCGGGCCGCGCCGGGGGACGTGATGAACGCAAAATCAATTTACGAGCGATTCGCCAGGCTTTTCGAATATCCGGGCGAGGACTATCACGCGAATGCCGAACAGTGCCTGGCAGCCCTGCAAGGCGAGCACTCGGATGCGGGGGCGTCGCTCGAAGAGTTTTGCGCTTCGACTCGAAATCTAAGCACGGATGATTTGCGGGAACTCTTCACGCGCACATTCGATTTAAATCCAATGTGCACGCTCGAAATCGGCTGGCAACTGTACGGGGAAGATTACCAGCGCGGTGAGTTCCTGGTGAAGATGCGAGAGCAATTGCGCGAGTACGAGTTGCAGGAGTCCGGCGAGCTTCCCGACCATCTGTCTCACGCACTTGTCTTATTGGCGCATTTGGAACCGGACGAAGCGGCCGAATTCGCGGGAGGTTACGTGCTCCCGGCGCTCGACAAAATGCGCACGAGCTGGCGGGAAGACCGCAATGCCTTCGCCGCGTTGCTCGAATCGGCTTTCTTGCGGCTTCGCGGCGAATATCCGTACGACCCGTCAAGAATGCCGGTCCGGAAGCCGGAACTCCCGATCCTGCAGTAAATGGAGACGACGATGATGAATGCATTCCCATTCCACAATCAGCTTTGTTTTGTTGTCTTCCCGTACATCGCGATCCTGATTTTCTTTCTGGGCTCCATCCGGCGCTATCGAAAGGAGCCGTTTACCTATTCGAGTCTGTCGTCGCAGTTCCTCGAGAACCGGCAACACTTCTGGGGACTCGTCCCATTCCACTATGGAATCGTGGCCGTACTGGTCGGGCATGTCGTTGCGTTTCTCCTGCCGCATCAGATCCTCCGATGGGACAGCCAGCCGCTGCGGCTTTACATCCTGGAAATATCTGCTTTGATCTTCGGCTTGCTTACCGTTGTCGGTTTGGTGGGAGCCATTGTGCGGCGCTTGACGGTTTCCAAAGTGCGGGTCGTCACGAACGGGTTTGACTGGGTCGTGCTTTCTCTGCTGCTCGTACAAGTCGTCAGCGGCGTTTATGTGGCGGTTTTTCATCCCTGGGGTTCGGCGTGGTTTGCCGCGGCCATTTCGCCGTATCTGTGGTCGCTCGTCCGGTTCAATCCGGACGTTGGTTATGTGTCCATGATGCCCTGGGGAGTTCAGTTGCACATCGTGATGGCCTTCGTCATCATCTGCCTCGCCCCCTTCACCCGCCTGGTGCACATTCTGGTAACTCCGAATCCTTATCTTTGGCGGCGGCCGCAAGTGGTTCGCTGGTATCGCTCGCAAAAAGAAGCGTCATGAAACCAAGCGTGGCATTCACGAAGAAGGGCGGACTGCTCAGCGCTGCTGGAATCGCGGTATTGACAATGCTGCTTTCGTATTGTCCCAGTAAGGCATGGGGACAAGCGGCGCCGCCAAAGCCGGAGCCCTCGAAAACAAAAAAGCACAAGCTGGGCCCATTCGACGTCACCGTGAATTGGCGATTCCGGACCGAGGCGTGGGACTTTTTTCAGCCGCCTTCCGGCCAAAATGCGTATGCCTTCGAACATTCCCTGCTGCGTATTGGCATCGGCCAGAAGACCGATGCGTTCGAATGGCTGCTGGAGGGCGCCGCGGACGGCATCTTTGATCTGCCTCCCTCTGCCGTGCAGCCCGGGCGGCTCGGTCAACTCGGTCTGGGGGGCACGTATTACGCAGCCAACGGCAACGTTCGGAACAGTGCCAGCGGCTTCCTGAAGCAAGCCTACGCCGGATTCAAACTCCCGTTGAACGGCAAGGCGCGCCTGGGCCGCTTCACGTTTTTCGATGGCGCGGAACTGCAGCCAAAGGATAAAACTCTTGCCACTCTAATCAACACGCGCATCGCCCAGCGCCTGATTGGCGATTTCGGATTTTCCGCCGTCCAGCGAAGCTTTGACGGAATGCAATTGGGTTTCAACGAGGGAAATTCCAACATCACCCTTTTCGGCGCACGTCCCACGGAAGGTGTTTTTCAAAGCCGCGGGATGGATGAGCTGAACATCAATCTTTTCTACGGCGCCTTCAATCTTCCCGTCACGACCAAGAACAACGCCGGAGAACTGCGCGTTTTCGCGATCGGATATATGGACGATCGAGCGGGCGTTCTGAAAACCGACAATCGCCCGGTGGCTGTCCGCACCGCCGATACCGGTCAAATCCGCATCGGCACGTACGGCGCCGCCTACGTCCATGTGCTGCACACCGATCATCAAGATCAATTTGATTTCCTCGTCTGGGGAGCTTTTCAGAACGGCGGCTGGGGCGCGCAAACACAGCGCGCCGAAGCCTTCGTCGGCGAACTCGGATGGCAGCCTCCGGTCCATGTGATCAACCCATGGTTCAGCGCCGGATATTCCTTTGGCAGCGGCGACTCGAACCCCAACGACAATATCCATGGCACGTTTTTTCAAATCATGCCGACGCCGCGTCCCTATGATCGGTTCCCGTTCTACAACATGATGAACAACGAAGATTTCTACGGATCGGCGGTATTCCGGCTCCCTCGTTCCTTTTCCGTACGCAGCGAACTCCACGCGCTCCGCCTCGCCAATGCTCAGGACCTGTGGTACGGGGGCGGCGGCGCGTTTCAGCCGAACACATTCGGCTATACAGGCCGGACCAGCGGCGGCGCCCGCAGCCTGGCGAACGTATGGGATGTGAGCTTGGACGTGCCGCTGCGGTATGGGTTCAGCCTCACAACCTATTACGCGCATGCCTGGGGCAAGAGCGTGATCGCAAGCATTTATCCTGGCGGGACGAATGCCCAATTTGGCTACGTGGAGACGAACTATCGCTTTTAAAAAAACACAATGTTTCCGGTTCTGAAATCAAAAGACGACTCGTGAGAGGCCAACCATGAATCGCATCGAAGGCACGCCAAGGCAAGCACTTTGGAGCGCAACACTCGGTTTTTTTGCGGGTTTTGCGGCAGTGGCGCTGTTTGGTCCCACCGCCAGCCGCTTCCAGCAAGTCATGGAACTCGGCCCGATGGCGGTTGGGCTTCTGGTAGCTGTACCCGCGCTTTCCGGGTCCTTGCTTCGAATCCCATTTTCGGCATGGGTGGATACCACGGGAGGACGCAAGCCCTTCCTTGTGCTGCTTGGTCTTTCCCTGACGGGCATGGCCGGCCTGACGCTGGTTACCTGGTTTCTTTATCCCGCCCGGCTGACCGCTGCGATTTATCCGCTTTTATTGTTTCTGGGCGTGCTGAGTGGGTGCGGCATCGCCACGTTCACCGTGGGCATCAGCCAGGTGTCGTACTGGTTTCCGCAACACCAGCAGGGCCGGGCGCTTGCGATCTTTGCCGGAGTAGGCAACCTCGCGCCGGGGCTGTTTTCCATGCTGCTGCCTTTGGCTCTAACCCGACTGGGACTGGCCGGATCTTATATCTTGTGGTTTTGCTTTCTCGCTGTAGGCACCATCTTCTATGCGATGTGGGGCCGGAACGGCAGCTATTTTCAGCTCCTGAAACATGGCTTGGCGCCGGAGGAAGCTAGGGCACAGGCTCGTGAACTGGGGCAGGAGTTGTTCCCCGCCGGAAGCGTGATGCAAAGCCTGCGAATCTCCGCGCGGGTCTGGCGGACGTGGGCACTGGTTTGGATCTACTTCACAACTTTCGGTGGTTTCATCGCGCTCACTGCCTGGTTGCCCACCTACTGGATGAAATTCTTCGGAGTCAGCATTGTGAAAGCCGGAATGCTGACCGCTGTCTTTTCGATTCTTGCCTCGCTCATCCGAGTCGGCGGCGGGGTTCTTGCGGATCAGCTGCAGGAGGGGGGTGAGAACACCGCCATCCTTGCTCTTCTGATTGCACTGGTCGGAGCCCTGGTGATGACCGGTTCGCACCAATTTGAGCTCTCAGTGCCGGGCGAAATCCTTCTCGCGGTGGGCATGGGCATATGCAACGCGGCCGTGTTTAAAATTGTGCCACAGGCCGTTCCCGAGGCGGTCGGAGGAGCTGCGGGCTGGGTCGGGGGACTGGGTGCATTCGGAGGTTTCGTTCTTCCTCCCGTGATGGCCTTCGCGGTGCACAATCTGGGGACGACCGGCTACGCCATCGGCTTTGTGACGTTCGTTTTCCTGACGCTGTTCTCCCTTTCCATGGCCTGGATTCTCAAATACACGCGAGATGTCGCTGCCATGCATCCAACGCAGCAAGCGCAAAGCCATTCGGTGCAAGAGGCGTCGTCTGCGAAAGGAATGGGGCCCAATCGATGACCATGACGGATCAACTCAAGTCGGCACGTGCCCATGCGACTCGGGTTTCGCTTCGGGCGACGTTGCGGGATTACCGATCCGGCGAAACTCCTAATGAGTTGAGCCAGCGCATGCCAATATCGTGGATGCGTACACATTATTGACCCCACTTCTGTCAGTTGGCACATCTCAATTTGCGCAAGAATGTTTCAATAACCTGGTGATTCTCGAAAGACGGGAAACGCAATTCGCGTGCGCATAGAATCAGTCACTTGCGGCGGGATTTTGTGAGGGGATTCTTGAGAGGCTACGGTAACACAAGATCGTCTTCAATCTCCTTCAAGTCATCATCTTGAAATGATTCCAGGTCTTCATCTCGCGAGTAATTGACGGTGTTCCAAAGCGACACAAACAATAGCGAGACTCCACCAAATTCCTTCAACAGAGCGTCGCGTATCTCGGCCCGCGCTTCTTCCATCAAACTGAGTAGCGCTGACTCTACGAGTTCCTTTTCCTCCTCTTTATTATCGCAATGGAATTTGAAGCCAACAGATCGGGTAACCCGGAATCTGTTCAAATCCACTTCACCGGCCCAGATTACATGCTCGGGCTCGTGGGTTTCATCAAAGGCCAGTTCACAGAAGTCCCTGTAGATCGCCGCGAGCGCCAAGAGCCTGACCATCACGCGGGTACGCTCAATCTCGTTTGTGTATGAGGTTAGGTGGTGCTTGCAAAGAGCTTCCCAGCTCTTCTTCGCCCAGTCCAACTCTCGCCCGTCCGTCCATACGTTGAATAGGGACTTCGCGTCTCTTGAGATGTCTTCCCAGCGGACCACTGGTTGGTCGAGCATTGTGAGCAATCCGAGTGATAGAAATGGAAATACTGTCGCTTCTCAGGGACCGCGTCCCTCAGCGCTACGACAAATAGGACACCAGCTAATCTGCTCGTGGTGTTTTTGCTCGTGTAAATCTACAAAACGGAGGCGTGCTAGATCAAGCTAAATTCTTCCAGAGGTTGGGCCTGCGGATTAAACACCTGCGGAAGGCCCGACGCTACAGCCAAGAGGACATGATTTCCTTTGGATTCTCAGCCAGGCATTGGCAGCAGATCGAGGCGGGTCGCCCAATCACCGTTAGCACCCTCCTGCGCATATGCGATGTCTTCCAAGTCTCTGGGGTCACCTTGATTCGCGGACTGGACCGAGGAATCTACACTCCGCCAAAGAGAAGTTCGCGAAACTGATTGATGAATAAGAATACAAACGGATGGGTACCGTTCTGGCAGGCTGGCGTCTTGCTTAACACCGCCTCTTGCAACCATGATCTTTCCCGGGAGCACTATCTGCCCCTGCGGAGCTGCATTCGTCTGCCGCAGGCGGCGTCAGTCTTCCCCGTACTTTCACTGATTTCAGTTTGAGTGTCCCTGGGGAACAGTCCCCGTTGGAGCCATTCGATAGAACTCCCGATTCGGGATGCCTTTCTAAGTTTTAGAAATTAGCGAGGAGGGCTGGGCAGTGCCCTCCTCGCTCACATCCCCGCCGGAAAGGACTACGACGGGAGCGTGGCGCCCCAGAGGTGGGCCGGGGCGCAAACCTATATATACGAGTCTGTCGCGGATGATGCTCAAAGAGATAACGTCATTTCTCTCGGTGCGACGGACGTAGTTGCCCACGTTCCTTCATTTGGCGAGTATATTCCCGCGGTCGATTGAGTTGCGCAAGGTTAGGATCGCCATAACGGACCATTTCTCGCCGCGCTTCTTCCGGATGTCGGCGGGGATGGAAGTATCAACCAGCCATTCTTCCGGGACTGGAGCGAAGAATAGGTGGCGGCAGCCCGGTTCGCTGATGTATTTTCCGTGATCTTCTACCAATGGATGATCAAGCCGAACGCGACCGCCAACGCGCGTACCCGCAAATGGCGACAAATATGGAAATAGAATTCCCCTCAGATCGGCACCCCGATGGCCGTGCAGTCCGAGTATCTCGCGGGCCTCAGCATCGGTCACAGATTGAACGTTTGCGGCTTCGAGCATCTCTGACGGAATGTGGAACTGTGCAAGATGATCGACGTGTTTCTGGGTCAGCATCTTAGCTGCCGTGTACACGCTCATCGCCGCGGCTCCCGCGCTGGAACTGTGTTGCGTTCGATGAATTGCGCGATTGCCATGGCAGGTATGCGCACCGCGCGGCCGACTCGCACGAATTCGATCTTCCGGCGCAAAATCCACGCTCGAAGCGTAGTGGGCTTCAGTCCAAGTATTTCCGCAGCCTCATTCACATTTAAGAGCCGTCCTTGCATATTGTTCTTAGCCGCACATTCTGTGCTCGACTGTACGCTTGACATTAATCGAGCATATGTAATAGTCTGAGCCTAACAATGGTCACCAACAATGACAAGAGAACACAGAACACTATCTCCGGAACCGCGATGAACCATCGAGCAGGGAATGACCGGTCGCGACTGTTCGCCGGACTGGAACTCTTCGTAAATGCGGGTGATTCGGACGAGGAATATCTCAAGTTGCAGGCTCAAGTCGCGACTTTTTGGCCACTCGCTTTAAGAGGTCCATTTGGTCCTCGCGGTTTGGACCAACCGTTGGAGTGGCCGCGGGCCGGACAATTTCTTTTTCATGCGTTTAGGGATTATCTCCGCCGCCTATGGCGATCCGACTTCTATAAGGACGACGACTCGACAGTCGATGGTCGCTATTTGCAGTACGTACTCGGACTCGAAACTCGCTACACCGTTGATCCTCCTGGCGGTCTTACCGATGCCACTCTGCCAGACCAGGCATTCAGGAACGGCTGGACGGTTCTGTCGAGGGAACATAAAGGCGTCTACTGTGCCGGTGGTGCCACAGTGTTGCCTCAGTGGAGAAGCAGCAAATTCGAATATATGAGCTCCATCGATTTTCAGAGAGCGGTGTATCTGCTGCTTTCGGAGAGTTGGCGGGCAAAAGTGTGCAGAAGGTGTAGCAAATACTTCATCGCGGATAAGCCCGCGCAGATGTTCTGTTCTACCTCTTGCGCCAATCAAAGCAAAAATGAGAATGGTCGCCGTTACTGGCGTGATAAAGGTACGGCTTTGCGGAAACAAAGAATCAAGAAACGGAACAAGCGCGCAATGGGTAGCAGTAGGAAACGAAAAATGTGCGGTAGACAGCTATGGAAGGGATAATCAAAGTGAGTGTCTTCAGGCGCGGAGGAACGTGGTGGTTCAAATTCCGATTCGCCGGACAGCTGATCCGCGAATCCTCGAAAAGCGAAAGTAAAACTGTCGCTCGTGATGCGGAGCGTGCCCGGAGGCGTGAGCTCGAGCATGGCTTTAATGGAATCGAGAGGCACCGCACGGTTTTGCTATTCTCTTTGGCGGCTGAAGATTGGCTCACAGCAAAGAAGGCTCATCTTGCCCCTCGCAGCTTCATTATTGAACGAGCAAACCTGAAGCATCTAAACCCGTTCTTCGGCAAGATGTTGCTGACTGATATTCGTGGTGGGGACGTTTCGCGGTATCAGGCCCAGCGACAAGATGCGGGCGCGGCACCCAAAACAGTGAATCTGGAAGTAGGAACGCTTCGCGCCGTTTTGCGGACGAACCGACTATGGTTCGCAATTCAACCTGACGTGAAAATGCTCCGGGTTCGCGAGGACGTTGGGCGAGCCATCAGCCAGGACGAGGAAGCGGCATTGCTTCAGGCGTGTCGCTCTAGCCGTTCCCGCTCGCTCTTTCCAGCGGTTCTACTAGCACTCAATACTTGTATGCGGTACTCCGAGATTCGCTTACTTCGTTGGGGACAAATAGACCTTAAATCCTGCACGCTGACTGTTGGCGTAAGCAAAACCGAATCAGGGACGGGGCGGCTTCTCCCGTTGAATGACCGCGCTGTTGCAATCCTCGGTTTCTGGGCAAGTCTTTTTCCGGGCCACGAGCCAGACCACTACGTCTTCGGTTCGGAACGATACGGAGCGTCCGGGGATGATGCGACCGTCGCGTACGACTTCGATCCCACGAAACCGATTGGCCGTTGGAAGGAAGCGTGGGAATCAGCAAAGACTCGCTCAGGTGTTTCGTGTCGATTCCACGATTTGAGGCATACCGGCTGCACTCGAATGCTCGAATCCGGTGTGCCGTTTTCCGTAGTGGCAACGATCATGGGATGGAGCCCTTCTACGACAATACGAATGTCGAGACGCTACGGGCACATTGGGCAGGCTTCACAGCGACAGGCCGACAACGCGCTAAATCTTGCGGGAATTCTTGATGATGGGGCACAAAAGTGGGCACAATCTCAAAAACCTCAATTGCGCCAACTTCCTAACTAACTGAAAAGGTTGGCTCCCCGGGCAAGATTCGAACTTGCAACCCTTCGGTTAACAGCCGAATGCTCTACCGTTGAGCTACCGGGGAACGGGCCGTGCCGTTCGGCAATTCGAGTTGAAAGAAGTTTACGCCAGCTCCTGCATTCCCGCAAATAGGGTATCTACCAGCCGGAAGCCGGTGTGCCTATAGGATTTCCGCGCTGATCGTGACCTTCGTCACATTACTGGGTGACATATCTTACCGACATTAATCTCCAGCCCTCGCATCATTCGTTGGTACTGGGAAGACACGCCCGGAACCAGGGTGCAGGCGAAAACGAAAACTGGCGGCGCAACTTGACGGGTGCAAACTAGGCGCATCTTCAGCACTGGCCAGGGGAAGTGGTGGCGGGTCGAACATCGGTTGAAGTACGGCAACCGGCTCACCATCTAGGGAAATTGAGGATTGCCATGAAGAGATGTTTCCTTGGATCGGTGGCGCCATGCGCGAGCCCAACTCTGTTGTTGCTGGTTTTCATATTGCTTTCGGGGCTTGCGACGGCGGCTTGGGCAGGTGTGGGCGGAAGCGTATCCGGTACGGTTAAGGATCCCACCGGCGCGGTGATTCCAAAAGCCAGTATAACCGTAACCAATACAGACACGGGCGTCCGGCAAACGGTTGCGACCAACGATTCCGGACTGTATTCCTTCCCGGATTTGCCCGTCGGTCATTATAACCTCGAGGTTACGGTCACGGATTTCAGGCCCTACCGCCGCACGGGTATAAAAGTCGACATCAACAGCGCATTGCTAGTGGACGCGGTGGTCGAAATGAGCGAGACCCAGGAAGCAATCACCGTGGAAGAATCACCCGTGCAGGTTGAGACGGCCAGTACCCAGATGGGCGAGGTTATCACGGCCGAAAAGGTGACGGGACTTCCTCTGAACGGCCGCAGCTATACCGACCTGCTCGCGCTTCAGCCCGGCGTCATGCCCGTCACAACGATCACCTCCCAGACGGTTCAGGGGCTCGGCCAGAGCGTTTTTTCTCCTTCCGGCGATTTGAACCCGGGAACAGTTTCCATTAACGGCCAACGGGAATCCTCTAACGGCTACCTGGTCAACGGCGCTGATGCCGAAGAGACCGGCAGCATGGCCGCCGCGATCATTCCCAATCTTGATTCGATCGCCGAATTCCGAATCCTGTCCGACAACTTTGACGCGGAGTTTGGGCAATTTACGGGCGGTCTAATCAACGTCATTACGAAATCGGGAACCAACCAGTTTCATGGGGACGCCTTTGAATATTTGCGAAACACGGATCTCGACTCCCGCAATCCTTTTTCTCCGACTCGCGGCGAATTCATTCAAAACCAGTTCGGGGGCACGGTCGGCGGCCCCATCGTGCGGAATAAAGTCTTCTTTTTCTCGGATTATCAAGGTACCCGGCAGATTGAGGGAGTGGACACCGGAGACATTTCCGTGCCCACGGCGCAAGAACTGGCCGGCAACTTCCTGAATCCGATAACGAACGCGAATATGTTGACCGGAAATGTGAGCGGGCCATACATAGCAAGCCAATTGAACTCGGAGCTTGGGCTTCCCCCGGGCACCATCTTTCCGGGCGAGGCGTACTCCAGTGTTTTCCCGACCGGAGTCATTCCGCAGAGCGTGTGGTCCGCTCCCGCGGTGAACCTGCTGAAATATATCCCGATCGCGAATACCCGGGATGAAAATGGAGTGCTGGATGAATACACGACATCGGCGTACAAGCAGATTCTCGACGATAACAAGATTGGCGAGCGCGTCGATGCCAACACCCGCTGGGGCACGATCTTCGGCTACTTTTCATTCGATAACTACGCGCTGAACAACCCTTACCCGACCGCTCAGGGAGGAGCCAATGTGCCGGGGTTCAACGGCCTATACGCGGGTCGCGCGCAGATGTTTGATATCGGCGACACCAAAACGTTTGGGACCAGCGCCGTCAATGAATTTCGCGTGAGTTACACGCGCGACGCAAACGATTTGGGCAAGCCTGAGGGCGGGCTGGGTGTCAGCCTCGCCTCGCAGGGCTTTGTAACCGGAGCAGGTACATTAGGTATTGTTCCGCTGGCGCCGGCAAACCAGGGCGTAGAAAGCGTCGTCTTCAATACTTTCACAATTGGTTCGGTTCCCAATGAGTTCCGCCAGATTAACAACGACTTCGGTTTGAACGACAATTTTTCAAAAATAGTGGGAACTCATACGATCAACGCCGGGGTCCAGCTGGCATATAACCAGATCGACACGCATCCTTTCGCCGACTTGAACGGCAGTTTTAACTTCTACGGGACCGAGGCCGGCCTCGACTTCGCGGATTTCCTGCTGGGCACTCCCAGCCTATACACTCAGAACCAACTTAGAGCGTTCTACGGCCGCAACAAATATGTAGGCATCTACGGGCAGGACAGCTGGCGCGTAACGCACAACCTCACGCTGAATTACGGCCTGCGATGGGACCGGATCGAGCCCTGGTATGAGAAATATAATAACAACATCACCTTCCTACTCGGCGAACAGTCCGCAGTTTTCCCGGGCGCGCCCCCCGGCATCGTATATCCCGGGGATTCGGGAGTTTCGCGCACGCTCGCGCCTCCGGGAAACAAGGACTTCGCCCCACGCCTTGGTTTGGCTTACTCGCCAAATGTTCAGGACGCAACGCTTCTTCGCAAAATTTTGGGAGGCCCGGGTAAAACGAGCATTCGGGCCGGCTTCGGTATGTTTTATGGGTTGATACCGGGAGAAACTCTGGGACTAATCAGCGACAATGCGCCATATGGATATACTTACACCAGCCCCGCGCCGCCACTGTTTGCCACTCCATTTGTGGACGCCGGTACAGGCAATAGTGAAGGCCAGCGATTCCCAGCCCAGCTCGCGCCGTTAAATGTATCGAGAAGCAATCCGGATCCCAACATCGACTTCTCCCAATTCGAGCCGATCAGCACGATACCCGGCTATAAGACCACCAATACGATTCCCTACACCGAGGAGTACATGCTGTCCCTGCAGCGTCAGGTTGGAGCCAATACCTTGCTCAGTTTGAGTTACGTGGGAAACCAGGCTCATCATCTTCTCGTGCTCGAACAAGCCAATCCCGGCAACCCCGCGCTCTGCCTTAGCATTCCTACGTGCGGTCCATTTCTCGAGAGCGCTTCTGGAACGCGTGGACCCTTTGGCCCTAATTTCGGCAGCATTAGTTACCAGACGACCGTCGGCAATTCCAATTACAACGCCCTGGAAGCTAGCCTGCACCACACCAGCGGGCGCGTACAAATGCTTTTCAGCTACACCTACAGCAAGTCCATCGACCTGGCTTCGAATTTCGGCGACCAGGTGAACCCATTCGATCCGAACCTCAGCCGGGAACTCTCCTCCTTTGATATGAGACACAACTTTGTCGCGAGCTATAGCTATAAGGTCCCTTTCGAACGTCTCTTTCGCGCCAATAACCGCTGGACGGAGGGTTGGTCGATCTCCGGAATCACACGTTTCGCCACCGGCTTCCCGGTGACGTTCTACAATAATCAGGACACGTCCCTACTGGGAACGGGGGGAAACGGCATCAATAACTTGGCCCTCGATACGCTTGAATACACACCGGGTCCGCTCAACCTGAATTCCGACCCGCGCAATGGAAGGGCGTATTTCAACACCACGCTGTTCCGTTTGCCGCCGCCCGGATCGGTAGGAAACATTAGCCGCCGATTCTTCTCGGGGCCAGGGATCAATAATTTCGATTTGACGCTGCAGAAGAACGTGAAGCTCACCGAATCGAAATCTCTTGCATTTCGCCTGGAGGCATTTAACGCATTTAACCACGCACAGTTTTACGGCCCTAGTGCCGTGGATGGCAACATTAGCAGCTCGAACTTTGGCTATATTGTGAACGCCGCCGCTCCACGATTGGTTCAGCTCGCGATGAAACTGGAATTTTGAATCGAGACTGCGAAAGGAATAATTTGGAAAAACAGCTACGCCGGGCTCCGAGATTCCCGGCAGAGATTACGGGCTTATATCGATGGCGGGCCGAAAGCCAGAATGAAAGTCATAAGTGGAACAATAGAAATAAAGAGGGTGCGTGAATGGGCGGGCTTCCGGCTGTATTTGCAGTTATTTTTCTCGCCGGTTGCTCGCAACAGCAAAATGCAAATTGGTCCCTGGTGATTGCCTGCCGTAAAATTTCGCTCGGCACTTCGAAACCCCAGGCGCATCGCTTTGCAGTTCAGATATGGAGATTTTTTCTGTATCCTGTAGACGGGTTAAGTCCCGGTGGGACCTGCGAAAACAGGTGGAAGATGGAGGATTACGTGCGCAATCGCAACACATTTGATGCGAGAATGATTTTTCTTTTGGTCTTTTTATTTGCGCCCATTGCTCTTTCGATGGGCGCCGCGGGGTGCGGTTCTCCAAAACCGGCGGCAGTGCAACAACCGGAACAAGGGCCGAAGCGCTACGCGCTTACCGGCCGCGTGGTTTCCGTCGACAAGGCAAAGCAGCAAGTGGTCGTGGACGGCGCCGATATTCCCGGGTTCATGATGGCCATGACCATGGGATATGACGTCAAAAATGCCAATCAGTTGGACCCGCTTTCGCCGGAAGATCAGATCAAGGCGGACGTCGTCGTGAACGGGAGTGACGTCTACCTGGAAAACATTCAGGTCGTCAAGAAGGCGGACCAGGGGAAAACTCCTCCTGCAGGCGGAGCACAGCCCTCAACGGCAAAACCCGAAAAACAATAAAAAAAGGCGCGCCGCAAAATCCATGGAACACGGATCTTGGGGCGCGCCCGATTTTCCTGCCGGCGAAATCTAGCGCTGCTTCCGGTCTTGATCTCCTCCGCTCGGTTTCTTGGATTCCTGCCCGCGCTGCTGCCCCTGAGGTTTCGCTTTCGGCTGCTCGCCTTGGGGTTTTGCAGGAGCGGCATTCTGTGGTTTTTCAAATTGATGCGGGTGATAGGTGTCCTGATTGACGCGCGCCGGGGGAGCAAATTTCACCGCGGGTTGCCGCCCCTCTTGCGAGCCGCCCCCTTGATCCGTCTGCGGCTGCACCGGAACGCGGCCCTGCTGTGGCTGGTTGGCATTGGGTTGGGTTGGAGGAGCGGATCGCCCGGCGGGCTGCTGCCCCTGCTGTCCGCGCATTTGATCCGGCTGCTGCTGCTGCGGCGGCGGAACGCGGCCCTGCTGCGGCTGGTTGGCATTGGGCTGGGCTGGAGGAGCGGATCGCCCGGCGGGCTGTTGCCCCTGCTGTCCGCGCATTTGATCCGGCTGCTGCTGCTGCGACGGAACGCGGCCCTGCTGTGGCTGGTTGGCATTGGGCTGGGCTGGAGGAGCGGATCGCCCGGCGGGCTGCTGCCCCTGCTGTCCGCGCATTTGATCCGGCTGCTGTTGCGACGGAACGCGGCCCTGCTGCGGCTGGTTTGCGTTTGGCTGGCGCGGTGGAGCAACTTTCACAGCGGGTTGTTGCGCTTGCTGTCCACGCAGTTGGTCCATCTGCTGACGCGTCGGAACGCGCCCAGGTTGTGCGGACAATACCTGCTGCCTTCTTTGGAAGGACACGGGCGGAGCAGCCGGCGCCTGCCTGACAATCACCTGCCGGCGCATCACCGCTTCCGGAGGCCTGACCCTTGCCGCAACTCCCGATCCAATGATGCTCTGGCGCACCGGAGCCAGCGAGGCGCCGCGTTCGATTTCCGCGCCCCGAAGCTGCTGCGGATTCAGGCGTATGAACGAGGTGTCCACAGGCCGCGCATTCACAAACGTGTCGCGCGAAACGGCCGTGATCGCACCGATGTTGTTCCGGTTCATGTAATTGAGCCTTGCGTAATCCCGGTTGTTGTAGATGTTGGTGACGTTCACGACGTTCACCGTGGTGTTCGTTATATTGACGTTCTGCACGTACCGCAGGCTCGTCTGGTAAGGCGGAACGTACACTTCGCGCGGACCTAGCGGAAACCACGCCACTCCGCCTCCCCCGCCAATGGCCAGAGAAACGCCGAATCCCGGTCCTCCCAAGAATGCAACCAATGCCGGGGCGTAAACTGGACGCACGACGATGGGTCCCGGAACCCAGCACCAGCCTCCTCCGTATACGGCCCATCGTCCGTAATGAAACGGCGCGAAGCCCCAGGGTTGATCTTCCACCCAAGTCCATCCCCACGGCTCGATCCAGACCCAATGTCCGAAGCGGTAAGGCGCCCAGCCGGCCGCGACGCGAGACGGAAACCACGCGTAGCCGTAATCGGGAGTGCTTCTCCAATCGCCATACTCGTCGAGGTCTTCGTAGCCGATCACGTCGCGCGAAACGTAACGCGCCGACTCGGCGCCCTCTTCCCGGTCGTCGCGGGCGCTGCCCCACTGATCAAAATCGTCCGGAGGCCCGGCGGTTCCGCCATCGTAGGTCAGCGTATCCGTGCCGGAAAAAGTGTCGCTATCGCCGGAATCCAGGTGGAATTCACTGCCTCCTCCGGTGACGTCGCCTTCGCCCTCGCGCACGGTAACGACGGTGGTGTTGCCATTCGGG
The DNA here is from genome assembly GCA_963781055.1 of Terriglobia bacterium. Classification (GTDB taxonomy): domain Bacteria; phylum Acidobacteriota; class Terriglobia; order Acidiferrales; family UBA7541; genus Palsa-360. The sequence goes on along the minus strand of CAWAEW010000047.1, from coordinate 14,764 downwards.
TCGACGTCCACGCGGTAATCGCCTGGCCGCTGCACGGTAAATGCCAGATTGGGCGTATCGATCTCGAACGCGTCGCCTCCATCGAGCCTGCGCAAATGCGCGCTGAGCGAGCCCTCGGCCAGCTGAATTTGCACAGTGCGATCGTCGAGGTTCAGAAACGTGATGCCGGTTTCGCTTGAAAGACGGATGACCGTGCTATCGATGTGAAGTTCGCCTCGTGAATTCTTGTCCGTCCACAGATTCCGTCGCCCGTGGTCAAGGGACGATTGGGATTCGCCTGGACCCAGTCGCTCTCGCCTGCCGGCTGGAAGGACACGGAGCCCTGGATGTAGTTGAGGCGCGCCACTCTTCCGGGCGGATCGTCATCGGCCATCGCGGGCGTTGAAAATGCAAGCAGAAGGCCTGCGGAAAATATCAGGAACAGGAAAATGGAAACGGATTTTCTCATTGTGGGCCGTCCCTTCTGCATTCGTACTCTCAAGGGCTGGGGGTTCTCTTAGATCATACTCCAACCTTGGAATCGTGTGTCGCAACCTGCAGGTTGCCATCAAATCTTCGCGCGCAAAGGCCGGCGGGTGCCGCTTCCATTGGATGCCCGCCGCCAGGAAAATAATCCTCGCCGCAACATATCTTGATTCGTCCCTCCTAATTGAAGGAGGACAGGAGGCTTCGATCCCCGAAGTCTCCTGACGGTGAATGAGGCGTGCCTTGAGACGTAGACGAAGATCATTAGCGGTGGTTATGTCCCGACGATGAAGAATGGCCGCCACCGGATGACGAAGACCGTCCGTGTGATCCGCCACCCGAGTTGCCTCCGCGTGAGCCGACCGCTTGCCGGACCGCCGCGATATCCACCGCCGTTTCCGCCGCTCGGGGCGCTACGCACGGAGGGAGCCGGAGAATAAGTTCCTCCTCGCGGCCTCACGACGGGCTGCTGCATATTGAGTGCGGGCCGGCTGTACCCATAATTGCCGGAGCTTGGCCGCGAATTGTTTTGCACCTGGCGCTGCGGTCCGGCCTGGCTGAGAATAATTGGGACGTGTTTGCGATCCGCCCTGCATTTCGGATGATCTACCGCCGCCATTCGGCTGCGATTGTTGAGATGGAGGAGTAAACGCGCGCCATCCAGGCCTGGCCGATTGAACTGTCGAACCTGGCCGCGAGGCGGGCGAAGTGAAACTCCGCTGGGCCTGATTGTTTCCCGGAGTTGGCCGGGCCGCCGGCGAAGAAGCAGCGGAATTTCCGCCTCGGTTGAATCCCGCCTGTGAGCGTCCCGCCTGGGGCGTCCCGGTCCGCGCGGAACTGCTGAAGAAGCGTTGGTTGCTGTTCGCTCGATTCGGGATCGCGCCGGAGCTCACTTGCCGGTCCGTGGAATGGTAACTCGCACGCGACGGCGACACGGGATTTGCGCCGGTCATGACGCTGGCTTGACGCAGCGAGGCCGAGTCGAACCTCTGCTGCTGCGCGGGCACTGCCCCGCGCCCAAATTGATTGGCCGGCCATCGAACTGATTCCGCCGCGCACACGCGCATCGCTGAATGCGCGATCGACGTTCGAGAACGCGTGCGGCCCTTCGCGCAGCGGCGCGAATCCGCCGCGATCATTGTGAATGTTGTAGATGTTGACCACGTTCACGCGGTTCATCCCACGGCCATACCAGGGAAAGAACCGGTCGCCCGGCCCGCACGGCAGCCAGCCCACGCTGCCGAAGCCAAAGCCGAATCCAACTCCGACTCCAGCCTCCCCCGCCAAATCCGAAGAAGGACACGTACGCCGGCGCCCAGATCGGGCGATATCCGCCATAAACAGGTCCCGGCCACCAGCCCCAGTTCCCGCCATAAACGAACCAGCGGCCATAGTGATACGGCGCCCAGCCCCAGGGCTCGTAGGAAACCCAGGTCCAGCCATAGTAGGGCTCATAAACCCAGCGGCCATCGCGGTACGGAGCCCAGCCCGGTCCTGCGGCCGGAAACCAGACGTTGCCGTAATCGGGGACGTTGCTCCACTGGCCGTAGGCGTCCAGGTCCTGGCTGCCCGTATAGTAAGGATCGGTGTGCTGCCAGCTTTTGCGCGCTTTCAATCACGTGATCGCGGTCGGCGTTCCACTTATCCCATTCATCCCTGCCGGGCGCTCCGGAAACTCTGATATTGCGCGTTGTCCGCGTTGCCTTGGATGGTGATGCGCTGGTCGCTGTCCACGCGCGTGCTGCCCTGCGGCGTGGAAATTTCCGCCGAACCCTTGCGCACGTCCACGATCGTTTCCCCGTCGGAATTGACCTGGATGCGATAGCTGCCTTCGCCCGCCTGCGGACGGATGGCCACGTTGGGCGTGTCGATCTCGACGCTCGCATCGCTGTTCTTCACGACGTCATAATTCACCAGGCCTTGTCCCACCTGGAGCTGAATCTGCGTGCGGGAGAGATTCACGACGTTGGCCGTGGATTCGTCGGACATGCGCAGAATGTTGGCGTGATCGAGCTGAATTTCCGCGCGCGAATTTTTTCCCGTGGAAATGTGGTCCCCGTTCACGACGGGCGTGTTCAGCGTCGCCGCCGCCCAGTCGCTGGAGCCGTCGTGCTGCGTCGAAACATCGCCGTGAATGAAGCTCACGCGCGCCGCGCCCGCATCGTTTTGACCCGGCTGCGGTGCGCCCTGCTGCGGTCCGCCTTGCGGCGGCATCCCCTGTTGCGGCCCGCCCTGCTGTGGCGGATACTGCTGCGCCGGAATCTCCATGGGCTGCTGCGATGCCGGCGGCGCTTGCTGCGCGCCCAGCGTCGCGCCCATTCCCAGGAACAAAGTTCCCGCCAGAAGAACCGTTGTCAGATTTCCGAGATAGCGTTTCATGGCCTGCTCTCCAGCAGCTGCGCGAATCCATAATCATTCCCACGCGTGTTAGATGATTGCAGGAGGGGTGCCAAACCAGGGCATATTTCACATTTCAGGTAACTTACTTATTTTCAGTTAATTACTCAGAGCACGCCATCGGGCTTTTGCACGCATTCACGCAATTTCCGGTGATTCTCACGCAGGCTGTGGTGGATTTCAACCACTCGGCCTCCGACCATAAAGTCACGTCTTAGTGCTCTTCTAAAGAGTCCGGCACGCCCAATTTCGACAGGCGATAGCGCAGGGCGTTGCGGGAAAGGCCGAGGGCGCGGGCGGCCTGGCTCTTGTTGCCGTTGCGCGGCGGAGGGCTTCGCGGATGGTTTCGTCTTCCCATTGTTCGAGGGTCATGCCGGGCGGCAGGACGTGCGGCGCGCCGGAAGCCGGCGCGCTTGGCGGGATCGTCGAGATAGATGTCGGCGGCGTCGAGCGTGGTGCCGGCGGAAAGAGTGACGCCGCGCTCGATGATGTTTTGCAGCTCGCGGACATTGCCCGGCCAGTGATACTCCATCAGCTGCTCATGGCTTCGGGCGTGATGCTGGTGACGGGTTTCGCGGATTCGCTGCGCGTAACGCTCCAGAAAAAATTTGGCGAGCGCGGGAATGTCTTCCTTGTGATCGCGCAGCGGAGGAATGTCGATGGCCACGACGTTGAGGCGGTAATAAAGGTCCTCGCGGAAACGTGCCTTCTTCGAGCGCGGCGCGCAGGTCGCGGTTGGTGGCGGCGACCAGGCGCACGTCCACTTTGTGCGTTTTCGTTCCGCCCAGGCGCTCGAATTCGCGGTCCTGCAGCACGCGCAGGAGTTTCACCTGCATGGCCGCCGGCACGTCGCCGATTTCGTCGAGAAACAATGTGCCTTTGTCGGCCAGCTCGAATTTTCCGGGTTTGCGTGCCGGAAGCGCCGGAAAACGCGCCCTTCTCGTATCCGAACAGTTCGCTCTCCAGCAGATTTTCCGGAATCGCCGTGCTGTTGATCTTGATGAAGGGGCCGGAGGCGCGCTGCGAATGTTCGTGAATGGCGCGGGCGATCAGATCTTTTCCGACGCCGCTTTCGCCGCCCAGCAGCACCGTGGAATTGGTCGGCGCGACGCGCTCGACCAGCGCCAGCACGGCCTGCATTTTGTCGCTATGCGCGACGATGTTGGCGTAGGCGTAGCGGCGTCCCAGCGCCTCGCGCAGCGAGCGGTTTTCTTCGCGCAGGCGGTGCGAATCGAGTTCCTTGCGAATCACCAGCACGAGTTCGGCGAGCGAAAACGGCTTTGTAACGATAATCGCTCGCGCCGATTTTCATCGCTTCGACGGCGGATTCGACCGTGCCGTACGCCGTCATCACTACCACCGGCAGCGCGGCGTTCACGCGCTTCACGGCCTGCAGAAATTCCAGGCCGCTCATTCCCGGCAGGCGCAAATCGGTCACGACCAGATCCGGCTTCTTCGCGGACCAGAAGTTGCAGGCCGGTTTCCGCGTCCGCCGCCGAGTGCACCAGGAAACCTTCCTCGCCCAGTTGCAGCTCGAGCAGCCGCCTCATCTTGGCTTCGTCTTCGACGACGAGAATCGCCGCTTTTTCCTGGCGCGTGTTCATGTAGGGTTTTGTGGCACAGCCACTCCTGGCTGTGCGGTTTTGTGGGCCGCTGATACTCCGCCAATTTAACCGCGATTGCAAAAGCCGCACAGCCAAGAGTGGCTGTGCTACCCAAACTATCTTCCTGCGGCCACCATTGTGCCAGCCCTCACGCACCGAAGTGAAGCCGCAAATGCGCCGGCAATGGACACGCGATTCAAATTGTGTGAGGATACCGGGCAAAACAAGCAGGGCGGCGGATTATTCGCTCGAATGGGAGGATTTCCATGGAACGACGAAAATTTCTGGCGTCATCGCTGGCAGCATCGGCGCTCGCGGTCACAGCGCCGGGCGGCGCTCTGGAGGCCGCGCAAGGCGCCGCGCAGGGAAAAGGCCGGGAGTTTTACCAGCTTCGCCAGTATCACCTGAACAGCGGGCCGCAGAGAAAGCTGTGCGATGATTTCTTCCGCGACGCCCTGATTCCGGCGTTGACGCGCCTGGGTATCGGTCCCGTGGGAGTCTTCGACCTTACGATTGGGCCGGAAACGCCGTCGATCTACGTGCTGATGCCGGGCATGTCCGTGGAAACACTCGTCACGGTGGAGTCGCGGCTCGCGCAGGACGCCGACTACATGAAGGCCGGCGCGGCGTTCCTGAACGCTCCCGCGCGTGAGCCCGCGTTTGACCGCATGGCGAGCACGTTCCTGCAGGCATTCGAGAAGTGGCCGAAACTCATTGTGCCGGCCGCGACCGCCACGCACGGCCCGCGCGTATTCGAGTTGCGCATTTATGAAGGCGCCACCGACCAGGATCACCGCCGCAAGGTCGAGATGATGCAGTCGGGCGAAGCGGACATTTTCGCCAAGAACGGATTCGAGCAGATTTTTTACAGCGAGACGCTGATCGGTCCCCGCCTGCCGAGCCTGACCTACATGCTGTGCTTCGACAGCCTGGCCACACGCGACAAACAATGGGCGGCGTTCCGCGCTTCCGACGACTGGAAGGCGTATTCGACGCAGCCGAAGTATGCGTTCGAGCCCATCGTCTCCAACATCACGAACCTGATCCTGACGCCGACGGCGTATTCGCAGGTTTAGCCCGTATTTCTCACCACGCAGCCACTGAAATCGTTTTCAATCTCTCCGGAAAGGCTAGAAAGCCGCTGGGATGGCTTTTGGTGGCACAGGCTTCAGTCTGTGCGATATTGCGATGCAAGAAAATCAAAACCGCACAGGCTGAAGCCTGTGCCACCAGGGCCTCTCAGGGGTTTTCGTCCGATTCTTACAACCTTTGGAAAGGTTGTATTCAGGAGCTTGTGAGAATTGCGGGTTAGAGGATCGCGCGGCCCGCGGCATTCCGCGCTGGCCTATTATTAGCCGTAAATGCGGAACAGGCTGCGGAAACGCCAAGAACTTCGTTGTTCCGAGCGAAGCGAGAAATCCCTCTTCGTTTGCTTGTGAACCAAGGAGGGATTCCTCGCTTCGCTCGGGATGACCCGTAAAAGGGATATTTCCGAAGCGTTCGGACCCTCCGAAGCCCAGACCATTTAAACCGAATCAGGCGAAACCAACCCAGGCCAGACTGAAACCATAGACCGAATTTACTTCGGTAGATTGGCCGGATTGCGCACGACCGCGATGAGATTTTGGATCTCTTCCCGGTAGGGCGCGAGGAACTTCGCATTGGCGGCGTTCACTTCCTTCAACCGGTTCTCAAGCGGCGTCGGCTCCTGATCTGGCGCTGGCGCAGCCTTATCCCCGGAAGCCTTGCCCAGGGCTGGATTCGGAATAACGGATTCGACTGCCTCGACGATGCCGCGATACTTCCGGCCATCCACGTTCATTTCCTGCGCGACAATTTGATCCATGGAAATCGCCACGAGATTCGCCCGTTCGAGCGCTTTTACGCCGTCGGGAGCGGGAAAGTGGCCCGCCCCGCCTGCCGCGAGGATTTTCTTCGCGTCTTCCAAGGCGGTTTTGTCGTCCGGAGTGGGATTTTTCACGCGCTCGGACGCCGCGCGCATGATTTTCAGGTAGAGATCGACATCATCCTGCGTCAATGGAGCGAGTTTCTGCTCGGTTTGCTGGTCGAGCGGAAACTCCGCGGGTTTTGCGCCCGCGGAAGCGGGAGAATTTTCGCCGCCTTCGGACAGCGGCGCGGTCTGGTTGCGCCCGCAGCCCGTTAAGGGCACCGCGGCGCAGAGAGCCATCGACAGCAGGAATTTCCGAAAGTGTTTCACTTTGCGCACCGTATTTTTCAGGCGGCAAAATCTTACGGCGCGCGCCGCCGCGCGTCAAATGGGCAAAGGCGGCGGGAAGTTGTCGTGAGGAGAAACGTTTCGAACGAAAATGCGAAAGAATTTAAAATATGGATTGACAGACACCGGAATACATACGCATAATTATGCAGTCGCCTGTATAATCTTGAATGCATATGGCATTGAACGCACATAAACGGTTCCGGCAAGGGCAGATCCTGAAGCTCGTCACGAGCGAACCGATCTCGAGCCAGGACGAGCTGCGGAAGCGGCTGTCGCACGTGAAGGTTCGCGTGACCCAGGCGACGCTTTCGCGGGACATGAACGAGCTCAAACTGGTGAAGACCACTGCCGGGTACAAGCCGCTGACCAATGGCGAGGAAGCCGCGGCTCCTCTGCCGCCGCTCGGCCGCGCCCTGCGCGAGTTTCTCGTGGACCTGCGCCCGGCGTTCAATCTGCTCGTGCTGAAGACGCCGCCTTCGGGCGCGCAGCCGCTGGCCGCGGCGCTCGACGCCGAAAAATTCAAGGAAGTGGCCGGCACCATCGCCGGGGACGACACCGTTCTGGTGATCACGCCCTCTCGCCAGGCGCGCGCCGCCGTCCAGAAACGCATGGAGGATCTGCTCCGATGAACGACCCGCAACGGGTCGCCGTAGTCGGAGCGACGGGCTATGCAGGCTTTGAGCTGGCCCAACTCCTTCTTCGGCACCCGAAAATTCAGAAACCGACCTTCTACCTGCGCGAGAGTTCGGCGCATGTGAAGTGCCTTACCGAGATCTTTCCGCGCCTGCGCGGCTGGGGCGAAGCGCCCTGCAAGACGTTTTCGGTGGATGCCGTGGCCTCGAGCGGCGCGGGCACCGTGTTTCTGGCGACGCCGCACGAAGCCTCGCTCGAACTCGTCCCGCAGCTTCTGAACGCGGGCCTGCGCGTGGTGGATTTGAGCGGCGCGTTCCGTTTCCACAATCCGGAAACGTTCGCGCAGTGGTACAAGTTGCCGGCGCCGCCCAAGGAATTGGCCGAGAAAGCCGTTTACGGCTTGCCGGAACTTTATGCCGGCCTGCTTCCAGGAGCGCGCCTGGTGGCGAATCCCGGCTGCTACCCGACCAGCGTGATTCTCGGATTGCGGCCGCTGGTGGAATCGGGCTGGATCGCGCGGGAGCGCGGGATCGTGTGCGATTGCAAATCCGGCGCCACCGGCGCGGGCAAGGAACCAAAGCGCGAACTGCACTTTGTAGAAGTGGATGAAAATCTGCGCGCCTACGGATTGTTCACGCACCGGCACACGCCGGAAGTGACCGATCACACGGGCATCCACGGCGAAGACATCGTCTTCACCACGCACTTGCTGCCCGTCGCGCGCGGCATTCTGTCCACTCTCTATGTGTGGTTCGCCGAACCGCATACGCCGGCGGACGTCGAGGCGATGTACCGCAAGTTCTACGCGGGCCGCCCGATGATGCGCATCTGGCCGGCCGGGACGCTGCCGGAGCTGCAGCACGTGGCGCACACGAATTTTTGCGATATCGGATTTGCACTCGACCCCGCGGGGCGGCGCCTCGCGGTGGTGAGCTGTCTTGACAATCTGGGCAAGGGCGCCGCGGGCCAGGCTGTGCAGAACATGAATGCGATGCTGGGCATTCCGGAGGCTACGGGACTCAGATGAGAATGGTCGTTAAAGTTGCGGGACAATTACTCGATGACGCGGCGGCGATGGAAACGCTGGCGCGGCAGGTGGCGCAGCTCGCTCACCAGGGCCACGAAATTCTGGTGGTGCATGGCGGAGGAAAAATTTTCACCGCCACGCTGAAGCGCATGGGCATCGAAAGCAAGTTCATCAATGGGCTGCGCGTGACTGACCGCGAAACCCGCGACGTTGCCGTCATGGTCCTCGGCGGCTTGCTGAACAAGCGCCTGGCCGGAGCCATTTCCGCCGCCGGGCAGCCCGCCGTCGGAATCTGCGCCTCCGACTCCAGCTGTTTCCTGGCCGAGCCGATGATGCACGACGAAGTGATTGGCAGCCTGGGCTTTGTCGGCTATTTGACCGGAGTGAATCTGGAATTTCTGGAATCATTCTGGAAGGCGGGCATCGTGCCGGTGGCGTCCTGCCTGGGCTTGGGCGCCGATGGGGAACTCTACAACATCAACGCCGACCATATGGCCGCCGCGTGCGCCGAATACATTCATGCCGACCGGCTGATTTATCTTACTGACGTGGCCGGCGTTCTGGACGGAACAAAGGTGATCAAGGTGGTTTCGACCGGCGATGCCGAGGATTTAATCCGGCAGAATAAAGTGTCCGGCGGAATGATCTTGAAACTGGAAGCATGCAAGCGGGCGCTGTCCGCGGGCGTTTCCCAAGTGCGCATCGTCGGCGGCTCGGTGCCCAAAGGCCTGCTGGCCGCGGCCAACGGCTCGCGCTTTCCCGGCACGCGCGTCACGCCGGAGTTTCCCGCCAGCGCCGCGGGGGTTGCGCGGTGAAGAGAGGCGCGGTGAAATCGAAACACGCAAAATCGAAGAAGAAAACTGCGTCCGCCGCACCCGCGCAGAAGTCCGTTTTGCACGACGCTTCGCGGCATTTGATGAACACGTACAAGCGCTCCGACATGATCTTCACGCACGGGCACGGCTGCTATGTGTTCGATCAAGACGGCAGGAAATATCTGGATTTTCTGGGCGGCATCGCCGTCAACGCCCTGGGATATTCCTACCCGGACCTGGTGAAAACGATCCGGCGCGAGGCGGGGCGCGAGGTGCACGTTTCCAATCTGTTCCACAATCCGTTTCAAGGGCCGCTCGCGGCAAAGCTCGCGAAATGGTCGCGCATGGACCGCGCATTTTTCACGAACAGCGGTTCGGAAGCGGTCGAAGGCGCCATGAAACTCGCGCGCGTCGCGGCAAAGCAGAAGGCCGGCGGCGGAACGAAGACGCGTTTCCTGGCGCTCGAGCATTCCTTTCACGGGCGCACTTTCGGCGCGCTCTCCATCACGCATCCGGTGAAATACAGGGAGCCGTTCGAGCCGCTGGTGCCGGGAGTGGATTTTGTCCGCCTCAATGACGTTGCGGACCTGGAAGCGAAGTTCACCGCGGATGTCTGCGCGATCGTTATCGAGCCGATTCAGGGCGAGGGCGGAATTTATCCAGTTAGCGACACTTTCTGGAAGCGCGCGCGGGAACTTGCGACACAGCACGGCGCCGCGCTGATTGCCGACGAAATTCAGTGCGGCCTGGGCCGCACGGGGCGCGCATTTGCCTACCAGCGCCTGACGGGCTTGCCCGACATGGTCGTGGTCGCAAAGCCGCTGGCGGGCGGATTGCCGCTCGGAGCTTTCCTGGCGCGCGAGGAATTTGCCGCGGCGTTTTCGCCGGGCATGCACGGCTCCACGTTTGGCGGAGGGCCGCTGACGTGCGCCACGGGTTTGACGTTCCTCGACACAGTCGAGCGGAAACACCTGCTCGCCAACGTGCGCGCGCGCGGCGCGGAGTTGAAGGCGGGCCTGAAAAAGCTTGCGGCAAAATTCGATTTCATCCAGGAAGTGCGCGGAGAGGGACTCATTCTCGGCCTGGATTTGACCGTCGAAGGCGCTCCGTACGTTGCCGAAGCCCTCAAGCAGGGCTTGCTCATCAACTGCACGCACGAACACATCCTGCGCCTGCTGCCGCCGTTCATTTTGACCGCGCAACAGGTGAAGGAAGGACTTTCCAAAATCGAATCGGTCCTCGCAAAGACCGAACGGCCCGCCAAGTCGCCGGCCGCACCTTCCGCCACCGCCGCTGCCATGACGCTTGCGGCCGCGAGGTAATCATGAATGCGCAGGCACAAGCCCAGAGCCCAATGTTGACCGTTTCTTCCGATTTGCTGACCGGCACGGAATGGAATGCCGCGCAGGTGCAGGAATTGTTTCGCCTGGCCACGGACGTCAAAGCGCATCCAGACCGCTACAAGACCGCTCTGTCCGGGCGGTTTCTGGCCATGATTTTTGAAAAGCCGTCGCTGCGCACTCGGGTCACGTTTGAAGTGGGCATTGCCAGCTTGGGCGGCACGGCAATTTACCTCGACCACGCCGACACGCATTTGGGCGACCGCGAATCGATTCCCGACGTCGGGCGCTGCCTTTCGCGCTGGGTGCACGGCATAGTGGCGCGCGTATTTTCGCAGAAGGCGCTGGAAATTCTCGCGGCGCACGCGACGGTTCCGGTGATCAACGCGCTTTCGGACGTCTATCATCCGTGCCAGACGCTATGCGATTTTTTCACGCATCGAGGAAAAATTCGGTTCCGCGCGCGGTGTGAAACTCGCCTATGTCGGCGACGGCAACAATGTTTGCCACTCGCTGCTGGTCGCCGGAGCGCGCGTGGGCGCGCACATACGCATTGCGACGCCCGCGGGCTACGAGCCGGACGCGAAGATCGTTGCGGCGGCGCGGCGCGATGCCGCGGCCACCCAGGGCACGATCGAATTGTTCCGCTCGCCGGAAGAAGCCGTTTCCGGCGCGCAAGCCGTGTACACCGACGTCTGGGCCAGCATGGGCCAGGAAAGCGAGACCGAAGCGCGCGCCGCAATTTTCGCGCCGTATCAGGTCAACGCCAAATTGATGTCCCAGGCCGCGCCGGACGCCGTGTTTCTCCACTGCCTTCCCGCGCATCGCGGCTCCGAAGTGACCGATGACGTCATGGAATCGCCGCGATCCATCGTGTTTGACGAGGCGGAAAATCGCCTGCACGTGCAGAAAGCCATCCTGTTAATGCTCCTAAGCTGAAAGGAAAACCGGTGCCAAGAAAAGTAGTTCTCGCCTATTCAGGCGGACTTGATACGTCAATCATTATTCCCTGGCTGAAGGAAACCTACGGCTGCGAAGTGATCGCCATGGTCGGCGACGTCGGCCAGCAGGAAGACCTGAAAGCCGCCAAGAAAAAAGCGCTGGCGACGGGCGCCTCTTCGGCGACGATCGAAGATTTGCGCGAGGAATTCCTGACCGAATACATTTGGCCGACGCTGCGCGCCGGGGCCGTGTACGAACACAAATATCTGCTCGGCACGTCCATGGCGCGGCCGGTGATCGCCAAGCGCCAGGCGGAAATCGCCCTCAAAACCGGCGCCGACGCGGTCGCGCACGGCTGCACGGGCAAGGGCAACGACCAGGTGCGGTTCGAGCTGGCCTACAAAGCCATCGCCCCGAAAGTGAAAATCATCGCGCCGTGGCGCGAGTGGACCATCAATTCCCGCGAAGACGCCATCGCCTACGCGACCGCGCACAATGTGCCGATCGAGCAGACCAAGGCCAACATTTATTCGCGCGACCGCAATATCTGGCACTTGAGCCATGAAGGCGGCGTGCTCGAAGATCCCGCCAACGAGCCGGACGAAGCCATGTGGCAGTGGATCGTCTCGCCGGAAAAAGCGCCGGACAAGCCCGCCGAAGTGGAAATCGGATTTGAAGGCGGCACGCCGGTTTCGGTCAACGGCAGGAAGCGTTCCGCGATCAAGCTGCTCGATGAGCTGAACGAGATCGCTGCGGCGCACGGCGTGGGCCGCATCGATCTGGTGGAAAATCGCCTCGTGGGCATCAAATCGCGCGGCGCTTATGAGACTCCCGGCGGCACTTTGTTGGTCACCGCGCACCGCGAACTGGAAACGCTGTGCCTCGACCGCGAAACCGCGCACTATTCGGAAATGCTCTCGCTGCGCTATGCCGAACTCGTGTACTACGGCGCATGGTTTACGCCGCAGCGCGAGGCGCTCGACGCGTATTTCACCGAAGCGCAGAAGCGCGTGACCGGCACCGTCGGCCTCAAGCTCTACAAAGGCAACGTCACCACGACCAAGCGCGTCTCGCCCTATTCGCTCTATCGCAAGGGCCTCGCGAGCTTTGCCATGACCGGCTACAACCCGAAGGACGCTGAAGGTTTTATTAATTTGTACGCTCTGCCCGTGACGATTCCGGAGGAAGCGAAAGTGAAGTGAGCGCCGCACCCAAAGAACAGCCGTCGGGCAATTTGTGGGGCGGGCGGTTTGACCGCGCGCCCGACGAGGTTTTTTATCAGTTTCAACGCTCGTTCGCATTCGATCGCCGCCTGCTGCCGTTCGAGCTGGCCGTCGACCGGGTGTGGGCGGGCGCGCTGGTCTCGGCGGGAATTCTTTCGGTCGAGGAGATGCGCGACACGCTCACCGCGCTCGACAAAATTGCCGAGCGCGCGGCAACCGATCCCGCATGGCTCGACGCTTCTCCGGCCGAGGACGTACACCATTTCGTCGAGACCGCGCTGGTCGAATATCTCGGGCCGCTCGGCTTCAAGCTGCACACCGGCCGCAGCCGCAATGAACTGGTCGCCACCGATTTCCGCATGTTCGTGAAAGAGGCTGCGCGGGAAACGCGTGCGGCCGTGACGCGCTTGATCGGCGCACTCGTGACGCAAGCCGAAAAAGTCCTCGGAATCCCGATGCCCGGCATGACGCACATGCAGCACGCGCAGCCGATTTTGTTTTCTCATTTTCTGCTCGCGCACGCGGAAGCTTTTTTCCGCGATACGCAGCGCCTGGACGCGGCGGCCAAAACGGCGGACGCCTGCCCGATGGGCTCGGGCGCGCTCGCGGGCTGCGCGCTGGACGTCGACCGCGGCGCTATCGCGCGCGAACTGGGCTTTTCATTTCCGACGGCAAACAGCCTGGACGCGGCGAGCGACCGCGACTTCGCGCTCGATTATCTGTACGCGCTGGCCGTGATCGCCACGCATCTTTCGCGCCTCGCCGAGGATTTTGTGTTGTTCGCATCGCAGGAATTCGGCTTCATCGTGCTGCCCGACGAATTTTCAACCGGCAGCAGCCCGATGCCGCAGAAAAAAAATCCCGACGCGTGGGAACTGTTGCGCGGCAAGACGGGCGCGTCACCGCGTCCCTGGACTCGCTGCTGACCACGCTCAAGGGACTGCCGTCGAGCTACCAGCGCGACCTGCAGGAAGACAAGGAGCCCGTGTTCGCCGCGCACGATCAAGCCGTCGCCATGCTACTTCGCCGCGGGTGCGGTCGCCGCGACGCGTCCGAACGAAGCCCGCATGCGCGGGCGGCCTCCGACCCGGCGCTGCTGGCCACCGAAGCCGCGCACTATCTGGTGCGCCGCGGCGCGCCGTTCCGCAGGCGCACGAAATTACCGGCCAGATCTGCGCGAAGCCGAGCGCGCCGGAAAACCGTTTTCCACGCTGCCGCTCGATACGCTGCAAAAATTTTCTCCGCTCTTTGAGCGCGGATTTCTTTGACGCGCTGAAGCTCGATTCCGCGCTCGCGGGTCCCGACGTGCAGGGCAGCACAGCCCCAGCGCGCGTCCGCGAGGCCATCGCCGCCGCGAATTTGCGTTTGGCCGCGCTCGAGGAAAAATCATGAGGGCACGCACGGCTCGGATAGAGCGATGCAGCCGCCGTGCACCGCGTAATCGCGCACTATGCGGGCGAAGGTCTGCTGCTCCCGCGCACCGAAGCCGAAATCCGCGAACATATTGGGCGCTTCCTCGTGCTCGTGGAAAAACGCGATGGGGAAGAAAAAATTCTCGGCTGCGTCGGGCTGGAACCATACGGCGCCGATCTCGCCGAAATCCGTTCGCTCGCGGTCGCGCCCGAAGCGCGCGGGCAGGCCACAACGTCGGCGACCGTCTAATGAAAGCGGCCATGGACACGGCGCGCCGCCGTAAAATCGGGCGGGTGTTTGCGGTCACACACCGGTCCGATTTTTTTTCGCGCTACGGATTCACGTCGGCCCGGCCGGATGGTCCCCGAAAAAATCGAGCGCGACTGCAACATGTCCCAAGGAACGTCGCTGCGCCCTGGTGGCCACGGTCGCGGTCGTATGTCCCGAACGCGATGTATTTTCCGTTTCAAACGGAGCGGGGAAAGCGCTTTCGGTGTCGTAGCATCATTTTGTAGCTCGCCTCTTCAGAGGCGAGGTCTTTACGCCGGCGAAGAGAACGCCGCGCGTGCACCGCGGCGGACAAAATTCTGCCGAGACCGGAAGAAAACCCTCGGGTCTGAAGACCCGAGCTACATCAAATACTTGAATTCCGAATGGTGACAGGAA
>CAWAEW010000046.1:0-39797 GCA_963781055.1 Terriglobia bacterium | reverse complement strand
GAACGTGTTGCATAACCTCGTTGAGAGCCCCGCCTCTGAAGAGGCGGGCTACAGCAACCCCGCCATCACCTTCGCGAATACTGTAGCCCGGGTCTTCAGACCCGTGGATTTTCCGCGGCGGTCTAGATTCCCATTCCTGAAAAACGAGGAAGTTATCTCAGGGAATTTATGAAAAACAGATTCCAAATTGGGTTATGCAACACCTTCTAGGCAGGGCAGGTTTCAACTCGTCCTAACAAACCAAATTGGCACGCTGTCACCGGAAACATCGTCAGGGTTGAATTTGAACCAAATCGTCGTTCTTGCGGTTTGCAGGAGTGCCAGCGGGCTTCCATCGCGAAGGCCGGGTCGCGCGCGATCGAAGACGGTTCATCAGCCGGCCGACCTTCACCGAGCCTGCGATAAAATGATCGATTTTCACCGGCCCCGCCACTTTGATCGTCCTGACCCAGTGCAATCCGCTGCTGATGGAACACCCGCACTGAGCGCAGTCAGGCGTGCCGCCAAAGACGCAAGGCTCGACGCGTGTTTCAAAATCCGCCGAATAATTGGCGGACATTTTCGCAAACAAGCAATCGTCCGGATTGCTCGGCGGCTGCAAAAGGGCCTGGCCAATGCCTTTATTGAAGAGCAGTTTCTGGTACCGTTGGGCCAAAGAAGGCAATTCCCGCGCCAGGGTTTCGCGATCCTGCGAAGTCAAAATTTCGCGGCTCTGTTCGCCGATTTGCGGTGTGTAGACGCTCACCCAGATCCGATTCACTTCGGGCCGCGCGCTCCAGAATTTCACGTATTCTTCCAAGTACTCCGCGCGTTCGAGCATCGGGCGCGTAATCACCCAGTGGATGTTGACCTCGCGGCCTTCGATATTCTTGAGGATGCGCTCGTAGGTGGCCGGCTTGCGCCGCATGTCGTGATCTTCCGGCAGCCCATCCACGGAGACCGCAATGCGGACCCGAGGCAAGCCGATCCACTCCGCCGGAATGGGCAGGACGCCGCTCGTCACCAAGAGCGTATATACGCCCCTCTGGCTCAACGCAGGAAGAATCCGGCCAAGTTCGCGGTGCCGCACCATCGGCTCCCCGCCCACCAGGGAAACGTGAAGGGGTTTGTGCTTGCGCACCAGGCGCAAGACTCCCTCCACCAGTTCCTCTCCGCGCAAGTCCTTGAGTTCACTCAGTGTTACGCCGCCGCCCAGATGCGAATCCCCATACGCGTAGCATCCCGGACAGGTGAGCGGGCATTCCCGCGTAATCTCAATCGACAGCATGGGGGCGTTGCCCCTCAGCACCTTCCACCAGGCAGCGAGCACCTCGCGTGGCCTTAGGCTCGGATTAGGGGCCGCAAGAGTCATGCACTTTCGATGCTCGGACAAGCAAACTGGCTGCACTCTTTTTTTGCGCTGGGAGCAAGGAATGCTCATTTGAAACAAGATTTGACGCCGTGGCGAGCCGCGCTCACCTTAAATATCCTCTGCTGAACTACCCGCCCGCCTTTCGCCCCTGCGTTTCTCCTCCGCGACTCCGTGCCTCTGTGGCAGAATCATTGCTCGAAATGTCGCGCCGCCTCAACTATCGCCTGCTGTTTGTCGCTGTGCTGATCGTGGTTTCGGCCACGGTCGAAATCGCCCGGGAATACCGCCCGTCTTTCCTGCGTCCCGACCTCCGCCTGTACGCCTACGTCGGCAATTCGGGCGACGGAACCGTTTCGGTGATTGATCTGATTAGGATGGGAAAAATCGTCACGATCCCTGTCGGCGGCGATCCCTCGGGTCTGCGGGCGAATCCCTCGTTGAAACAGGTCTGGGGCGTATCGACCGAAGGCGGCTACGCGTTCGTCATTGACGCGCCCACGGGCCGCATCGCGGCGCGCATTCCGGTGGGAATCTCACCCTTCGCGGTGGATTTTTCTCCGGATGGAAACCGAGCTTACGTGGCCGCTTCCGGTTCGGCCACGATGGTCGCCATCGACTGCCACACCGGACAAGTAATCGCACGGGCGCGCACAGGACGCCGCCCGTGGCTTGCGCGCGTCACGCCCGACGGCAAACAAATTCTCGTTCCCAATCGCGAAGATTCCACGTTGCAGGTGTTCGACGCCTCGACGCTGTCTTTGCTCGCCACCATCGGCGTCGCCAATCACCCCGAACAAGTCGTCGTGCTTCCCGACAGTTCCGGCGCATTCATATCGTCGGCTGACACGAATGAAATTTCCGCCGTCGACCTCCACCGCCGAGTCCTCGTCGCGAACCTGCGCTTGCCCGGAGTTCCCTCGGCGCTCCTCATGAAGCCCGACGGCGGAGAACTCTACGTCAGTGTCCCCACTTCGCACGGCTTGGAAATCATCGACACCTGGAGGACCGAAATCTCCGATTCCATGATCATCGGTTCTTCTCCGACCAGCGGCGTCATGCTGGGCGACGCCGCCCTCGTCTACGTCTCCGACGCCACCGCAAACAGCGTCACCCCCATCGAAATGGCCACCCGGCATCTGTTGCCTCCCATCCTGACCGGCCGCCGCCCCGGCCCCTGCGCCATCGATCCCAGCGGCGACCTCCTGCTCGTCGCCAACGAAGACTCCGCAGACCTCGCCGTGATCCGCGTCCGCACGCAAAGCCTCATCACCATGATCCCGGTGGGAACTCGCCCGCGCTCTCTCGCCATCAAGTTATTCTGATCCCGCCGGCGGCACGGCCAGCAAGGGCGTTGTCGGTCGTCGCGGCAAAACAATCGGTATCTGCCCGAAGCGCCCTCAATATTTCCTGCATATCCAACGGTTAAATAAATTACTTGACAGGCAATTTCTCATTACAGTATAACGTAGCGCATTAGTACTCGCTACATAAGACAGCTACTTATATAGCTACCATGACCAGGACGCGTAAAAATGGCCATGCGAGCGGGGGGGGGGGCTAATAAAAATCCATGCTTGTTGAAAATTGATGCTTAACGGAGGGAGAACATCGCCATGCGCATAACAATTCCGTCAATTCTACTTTTTTCAATCCTCGCTGGAGCGGCAACATCTACTCGCGCCCAGACGGTTAAATTGACCCCTACTACCGTCATTGGAGGCTCACCCGCAAGCGGAACGGTCACCCTTGCTTCTCCGGCGAAAGGCGATACTACGATAAAGCTTTACAGCGACAATGAAGCCGCAGCCACGGTACCCGCCTCTGTGAAAATAGCAGATAAAAAAACCACCAGCGATCCGTTCCAGATAACCACATTTGCAGTACCCTCAAAAGCTACTGCTAACATTTCAGCTTACCCGGCGGAAAGCATGATCAAACCAGCATCGTTACAAATTACCCCGCCCTTTACAAACAAGGCTCCCATCGCTCAAACACTTGTAGGTTTGGATGTTGCAGGAGCAAGCTCCACATCTCCCGCAGCGGTGTTCCTGGCCCTGGCTGGCATGGACGTTCCGTTCAAAAAGGCTGACCTGAAGGACCCCACCCATAAAGGAGATGGCGACCTTACAGATGCACGGCATTTTGTATTTTGGGGAGGAGGGATGTTAAAGGTCGCGGGTATGGCTCAACCCGGAAATATTTCGCAGTTATCCTCAGTGACCTCCTATGTGGCTTCCGCAGTCAATTCCACTCCCGACAAAATTGTTCAGTCGATGGATGGGTCGGCATTTGCGGCTTTGCAATTCGACAAGTGGCCCGTTCCCGGGGGAACATTTGATGCAGGCGCCATCCCGATGGGCATGACGCCCGTGGACACGTACATAACAGCATCCTTCATCGTGAGCGGCGGAGGAATTACTCCACTCTCACTCTCTCAGGCAAATCCTCAAATCTATATATCTACAACGCAAATACAGCAGCAATTCCCAACCCTTCCGACCTCGTGCACCACCACGGGCAGCACATCCACAACGTGTTATGTGGCATTCGTCCCCAATGACCGGACGCGCTTTTACCATCACTATGAGGCCGGACTGCGATTTAAGCTATATGCCCCTGACTATGACGATTACAAATTTCGCTACCCTGGGACGATCGATATTACCGCTGGACAAAATGAATATGTTACCGGCGGCCAGCTAAAAGGCGTCGTTGTCCATATTGGAGGGACTCTCCCGATTCCTTATCTGGATGGATTTTATGCCTTTGGAAACATGGACATGGCCATGTCACCCGTACCGCCAGGAACTGCAAATCAGCTTTTACTGACGCCCGCTCCCTCAAAAGCGAACCTCACGCTTACTTCTAGTTCTGTTACTCTTGTTCCTGTAACACAACCCAATAGAGATCGGTACTCTCTTGGCTTTGGCATAGATTTTTGGCATATCTACAACAGCTTTGAAAAGAAAAAACAAAAACAACAATAACAGCAGTGTGTTCGACTGTTGCGTTAATCCCATCACTGCCCAAACCATTCCAAATCAAAGCTTTGGCGCAAGCAGCGGCGGGCACTTCCAAGCCCGCCGCAGTGAAAGCCATCGGCACAGGCAATGTAGAATCCGCGTCCGCACACAAAGCCTCATCACCATGATTCCGGTGGGCGTCCGCCCCCGCTCTCTCGCGATTATTTTGTTTTGATTTATACTTCAGGTACGCCTGGCCAACATTGGGTCCCGGAGAAGTTTTCGAAAATTAGAGAGAATTACACATCCCACCCAAAAAATTCCTCGCCCAACTGAATTTCCATCATGCCCTCTTCGGGGAGCAGATCCACCGGCAAGCCTCCCTCCCAGAGCGCGACGCCTAGCGATATCGACTTTCGATCGCCCAGCAAGAGCATTTCTTTCGCCACCGCCACTTCCATAATTTTGTCGCATGCCACTCTTACCACTTCGTCCGGTCCCAGCAAGCACAGATCGCGCGATTCCACCAGGTAGCCCTTCACATGCCCTTCCTCGAGGCGGATCACGACGCGAAGCTCCTGCTCGGCGCGCAACGTGATCCGGAATTCGGCGTCGCGCAATTCGGCGAGCGCCCCGGGAAACATATCCACCCGCAGGTAAAACTCCTTTTCATTAAATCCGTAGCGAATCTCGTGCAGCAGCGTCAGGCGTCCGTGCATGGCGCTGCTGCGGCGGTCGGCGGAGTACAAGCCGGCGCCCATCCACTCGAAATACGTCGATTCGCGCCCGTCGATTTTTACTTTCAGGTGCGCCGAAGGCGGCAAAATCAGCGCGCGCTCGGGTTGCCGCTTGATGGGCCCGGCCAAAACATCAGGTGCCTCGGCGTCCAGCGACACGTACACCTCGGTCAGCAATTTGCGGTAGAATGCGTCGAACTCCGCGTCATTCGCCGAACTGTGCTCCGGGCCGTACCACCAGCACCAGTCGCTGCCCTCGGCGGCGAGCAACGCTTCGTAGGACGCCGCAAGCTGCTTGGCGGTCGGCGCTTTCGGAAACCCCTTGGCCGCATTATCCGCCTGCTGCTGGTAAAAATCGCGCGCGCGGGTCAAATGATCCCAGGCGACCACATCCTCGCCCGAACCAATCCACACATCGAAATTGGCGCTGATCCAGGACGCCGGGAAAATGCCATTGTTGCGCGGAATCTCGCCGGCGGCGGCGGCCGCCGCCTCGCTCGCCGTCAGCGCCAGGATGTCGGGATCGTTGTCAATGCGGCGGTAAAACTGGCGCAAAAACTCGCGGCCATTGCCGGGAAAATATTCCCACGCGTTTTCGCCGTCGAGAATCAAGGAAACGGTCAGCGGGCGGCCAATCGAGACCCTCTCGCCGATCGCGCGGATTCTCTGGTAGAGATCCTCGGCGGCGGCGAACGAATCCATCCGGCTATACACAAAACCCACCAGGTCGGACAAATAATGATCGCGGAAAAATCCCACCATTTCCCTGCCGCCCACGCGCACGCGCAGCGGCGAGTACAGCTTGTCCGCGTTGTCCGGCACACCGGCGGCGTCGCGGCCAAATCCCACGCCAAGCGTACGCCCCAGCACGCCTTCATCGGTGGCGAACCACTTGAATCCGAGTTCCGCCGCGATTCCTAGAGCCTGCTCGGATACCGAGCCCTCCGAGGGCCACAGCCCTTCGGGCAATTTCCCAAACACCCGTTCATGATACCGGCGCGCGCGCACCAATTGTTCCCGGGCGTCTTCCGGGTGGCGGAATGCCGGCGCCGGCAGCGGCGTGCCGGGGTTTGATATCCGCGCGATGTCGGTATCGCACAGCAAAGGGAGAATGGGGTGGTAGAAGGGCGTCGCTGAAATTTCAATCTGCCCCGTGGCTGCCGCTTTCCGATATTCGGGCAGCACGCGCCCCAGCAGTTCGATTTGCTTTTCCGCAAGCTGCTGTTTGTCCTGTTCGGTATAATCCACGCCCTTGCGGGCCAGGCGCGAAACCACCGGATCGCTCGCCAGATATTCCTCGTCCATCCAGGCCAGCTGCGACAGCAGTTGCAAATCGCGCCAGTCGCGCTCCCCGAACGATTGCATCGCGCGATCGTTGCCCTGCGAGCTCACCCAAGAATGCAATTCGATATAGCGCGGCCACCGCGCCAGCAGGTGATCGTAGTTCAGCTGAAAGGCGCGCTGCAGAATTTCGGATTTGTCTTCCCCCGTAAGTTGTGCGGCCGGGCGAAACGCCGTGGTGTACCACGGCTCATCAAATTTTCCGCTGGCATATTCCTCCAGCTGCGCCCCCAGCGACGGCACCACGTTGAACGTGGCATGAATCCGGGGAAATTCCTCGATCACGCGAACCATCCCCCAATAATCCTTCAGCGCGTGAAGCCTCGTCCACGGCAACACGTAGCGGCCCGTCGTCGGATCGCGGTACTGCGGCTGGTGCATGTGCCACAACATCATGAGGTGAACGCGGTTCATGGCCGTGCCGCCCACGTTGCGGTCTTTGCCGCCGTGCTAGAATGGGCGCTTGCTGCAATGCGCCTAATCGACCGATACATCTGCCGACAGATTTTTTCCCACGCCTTATTGGGACTCGGAATTTTTTCGTTCGTGTTTTTCGTGCCGCAACTCGTGCGGCTGATGGATCTGGTCGTGCGCCACCCGGCCTCCTGGTCCACGATCGGCATTTTATTCCTTTCCACGTTTCCGGCGATTCTAAGCTTCACCCTGCCGATTGGCGTCCTGGTCGGCGTGCTCATCGCGCTCGGACGGCTGTCGGCCGATAGCGAACTCATCGCCATGAGCGCTCTCGGCATGGGACGCCGCCGGTTGATCGTTCCGGTGGGAATCCTGGCCGTCGGCGCGACTCTGCTCACGTTTGTCATGACTCTCTGGCTCGGGCCCCTTTCGGCGCGCACCTTCCGCGCCATCGAGGACCAATTGCGCGCCGGACAGGCTTCCAATCAGGTAGCCCCTCGCGTGTTCGACGAGAGATTCCCGCACATGGTCCTCTACGTAAACGATATCGACTCGGCTTCCACACATTGGAAGGGGGTTTTCCTGGCCGGGACCGACAGCAAGGACGAATCCCGGCTCACTCTGGCCGAAGAAGCGATTGTAATTCCCGACCGCACGGAGGGCAAGCTGGAGTTGCACCTGCGTAACGGAAGCGACCACGAATTCTCTCCCAGCGATCCGGACCGCTATTCTATCTCCTCCTTTGCCGAACGCGATTTACCCGTCGAGATCAAGGGCAGCGAGGTCGATCGGGTTTCCGAGCCCGGCATTCCCGGCCGGACCATGAGCGCGCTGCTGCGCGAACGCCGCAGCCAGCCCGATGCGCGGGTCGAGATTCAGCGCCGCATCTCTTTTCCGTTTGCCTGTATTTCCTTCGCCCTCCTGGCCATGCCTCTGGGCGCGCGCCCCCGCCGAGGCGGCCGCGCCGCCGGGTTCCTGATCACGTTGCTTCTGGTCAGCGGCTATTACTTGCTGTTTACGCTGGGTGCGGGCTTGGCCCGCCAGGGCACGATCCCCGTATGGGCGGGCATCTGGGCGGCAAACATATTCACCGCGGCTTTTGGGCTGTTTCTATTTCCCCGTTTGGAGCGTATGCCGGGAAGCAGCAGGTCCGCGGCCGCCTTTTCCTGGATTGCGGGTTGGCGCATCTGGAAACTATTTCGCCGGGACCCTCGCGCCATCGCGCCCGGCGGCAATGGCTTCGTGTCCGGCGTAAGTTTCCCGTTTAAAAGAAAAAAGCGCACAGGCATTCCGCAACTCCTGGACCTGTATGTGCTGCGCAGCTTCTTCTATTATTTTGTTTTGCTGACCGTCGGGTTTATTTTGCTTTTTGAAGTCTTTACTTTTTTTGATTTACTCGACGATATCGCGCAGCACCGCACCGGCCTGCTGGACGTCGTGACCTATTTCTTCTACCTCGCCAGCTACCTCTTCTACCAGCTTGCGCCGCTGGCCGCTCTGGTGGCCGTCCTCGTAACGCTTGGCGTAATGACCAAGAACAACGAACTGGTCGCCATCAAGGCCGGCGGAATCAGCCTGTATCGCATCTCGCTGCCGCTTCTCTTGGCCGGGTTGTTGCTCGCCGGCGGCCTGATCCTTCTGGATGACACCTACCTGCCCTTTGCCAATCAGCGCCAGGACGCCCTGCGCAACCAGATCAAGGGACGCCCCGCCCAGACCTATTATCAGCCGAATCGCCAGTGGATCTTCGGCGAAAACGCGAAAATCTACAATTACGAACTCTTCGACCCGGATCGCCAATTGTTCGGAGGCCTGAACGTCTTCGAACTCGACGCGGCAACCTTCGAACTTCGCCGCCGCATTTTTGCCGCCCGCGCCCACTGGGACCCACAGCAGAAAATCTGGATTCTCGAGTCGGGTTGGGTCCGCGATTTCGCCCACGGCCAGGTAACTCATTACGATCCGTTCCTGGCCGACGCCTTGAAGGAACTTGACGAGCCGCCTTCCTACTTCAACCGCGAAGTCCGGCAGTCCTACCAAATGACCTGGTGGGAATTGAAACGCTATATCGGAGACTTGAGCCAGGCGGGTTTCGACGTCGCGCGCCTTTCCGTGCAGTTGCAGAAAAAAATTTCCTTCCCCTGATCGCTCCCATTATTATTTTGCTCGCCATTCCTTTTTCCATCCTGGTGGGAACGCGCGGCGCCGTCGGCGGACTAGCTCTGGGCGTTGGTATCGCCATCATCTACTGGGCCGCCTCGGCCCTCACCGAGGCCATGGGCGCCGTGGGGCAATTGCCCCCGCTTCTAGCCGCATGGGCCCCCGACACGATCTTCGGTTTCCTGGGCCTCTATTTTTTCCTAAAGATGCCGACGTGAAACTGCGGTGACTCGTAAAAAGTCGGAAGTCGACAGTTTAGAGTTGAGAGTTTAATCAAAGCGCTAACTCGATTTGGTATGGATCTTGACTCTCAACTCTTAACTCTTAACTCTCGACTGTCAACTCGCATCCGACTCTTCACCACTCACCACCTCACTTTTGCGTCACCAGCCTCAACCGCACCGAAAACGCCCGGCTCTGTCCCCCGGACATCGCCAGGAAATTCGGCGCGTCCACGTCGTTCACCACCGTATCCGGATTATTGTGCCCGGTGACATTGACGGACGTCAGCCGCACGGCCCATTCATGTCCTTTGAATTGGAAACGCTTTTCAAGCCCAAGATTCAGACTGAAATAGCCTGGGAAACGCCTGCTGTTCGCCCCCTCGGGCAATTGCTGCAACTCGTTCACCACGCTAAACGGAAATCCCGTGCGGTATTCCAGGAACTCGCTCACCAGCAGTCCCCAAAACGGAACCGGCGTCCACCCCGAAGAAACAAAGCGATTCGGCGCGTCCCAAAGCAGCGGCCCGCCCTGCTGCGGCGCCAGGATCAGTTGCGCCAGCGTCGGATCGAGCACTTCGTTCGAGCTGGCGCGCGACCTCGTATAGTCCACCTCGATCTGCGCTTTTTCGCCGAACGCCCGCCGCACCCACACCTCGCCCGCGATATAACGGTCGTCCCGATTATTCTGCAGCAGCAGCGTGGCGGCAGGCTGCGTCTGAGAAAATAGAGTTTCCCAAGCGAACCCGTCGCGGGACTCGCGCAGCAGGAAGGACGCTCCGAAAAATGTCTTGTCGAAAAACTTTTCGTCCCATTCCGCGGTCGTGTTATACGTTCGCGGCTCCTCCAGGTTGTTCAGCGGCGTGACGAACGTGGTCACCATCGGTGGCCCCAGCTCAGCCAGTCCCGTCAAATTATAAAAAGTGTCGCTGCGCTGCTGGTCGAGTCCCTGCGCCATGATCGCCAGGTTCAACGGCTGGTAGTGTTCCCCCCAGGCCAGCGTCAATTTCATCCGGCCATCGCCCCCAGGCACCCAGTTCATCGCGATGCGAGGTTCGATGACGTGCTTGTGTATCAACCGGTCCCAGTCCGCGCGCACGCCGGCGGAAAATACAACCAGCTTGACCGGGCGCCACACGTCCTGGACATATCCCCCGGCTTGCGTGTTGCTCTCGGCAAAAATGGAATTGCCGCTGAACGTGGCTCGGTCCGACAAAGTCCCGTCCGCGCGCTGAAAATCTATTTCGCTCCGCGACGCCTGCTGCGAGAAATCAATTCCCGCAACGTTCCAGCCCGCCGAAATCGTGTGCGTTCCGAACCAGTTCAGCGCGCCCGTAGTCATGTCGCCGATCGCCTGCAGCCGCCGCGACTTCTGCGCCAGGGCCTGAAAATAATTCCCGGACGTGGCAGACGGTGTGACCACGTATGTGGCCGTTCCCAGAGGGTTCGTATTGTTATGACCTGTATCCACTGCCGCGCCCACCGTAAACAGCGTGTGCCCAGCCCAGATTTGATCCTTCACGGACATAAAATATCGCCTTGATTGATTATTCGTCGTCGTCGAAAGAGGCGAAAACGCGCCTAATCCCAGCGCCGGATCGCTCAACTGATTGAAAAGAAAGCTGCCCTGAAGAATGTTCCTCGGCGTAAGATTGGCCTGCAAACGTATCAGGTTATCGCCGGACCATTGCGAGTCCGTATTTTGGCCTCTGGGAAGCTCGCTCACGAGCCGGAAGGTATGTTCGATCGTCATCGC
Source organism: Terriglobia bacterium (assembly GCA_963781055.1). Taxonomy (GTDB): domain Bacteria; phylum Acidobacteriota; class Terriglobia; order Acidiferrales; family UBA7541; genus Palsa-360. The sequence goes on along the minus strand of CAWAEW010000046.1, from coordinate 28,854 downwards.
ATCCGAAAACCATATTTTCCCCTTCTTGACCGGCCCGGAGAACATTATGCGCGGATACCAATTTCCGAAATGCGTCCCCTGCTGAAGGCTCAAATCCGGAATAAAATTCGTAATCCCAAAGCGCACGCGGTCGTCTCCCGACTGCGTGTCCAGCGCCAGGATCCCGGCTCCGGCATGGGCATATTGTGCTCCGTAGCCTCCGGTCTCGATCGTCACCGTCCTCACCGAATCCACATTTACGCGGGAATCAAACGCTCCCGTCGCGGGATTGTTGATCTCAAAGCCATCAAGCAAAACTTCAGTTTGCCCCTGCCTTGCGCCTGACACATGAAGCCTTCCACTTGAATCCGCAATGACTTGTGGAATAATCCTCAAGCTTTGCTGGAGATCGTGAGTCGATGCTACCGGCGCATTTAATATCTCATGTTGCACCAGAGATTCCTGGTGACTCGTCGTATCCGGATCAATCTCCACCGGAGAAGACTGCACCTCTAGCTTTTCTTGAATTTCCGTCTCATGATTTAAAGTCACGGTGATTTCATTGCTTCCCGGCGATATATCCACTTTCCGGTCGCTGATCCTAAAATAACCAGGCTTTGAAATCGACATGCTGACTTGCAGGCCGCTTACATTCGGAAGCTCAAAATGTCCGGCGGCATCGGTATAAACGGTGCTTGCACTGCCTGCCTCCGTGGCAAAAACAAGCTCGACGCGCGCGACCGGCTGGCCATTTTCGTCGATCACCTGACCCTGCAGTTCCCCCGTGCTGGAAGGGGTCTGCGCTGCAGCTAAATATGGAAGCGCCGCAAGCAGCGCTAGAAGGATCGCTGCGCGAGATTTCCGATGAAATAGTAGGCTCGTACATTCTCCTGACAATAACTCAATACAAATTTCGGCCAATTTTAGCAAGATTTATCCAAAACAGATTCGGATTCCGTGGGAATTTACATCTGAATTCATGACGGACAGAAGGAGAGCAGCGATACGGCCGAGGATCCTTATGCAGAGCCTTCCTCGACTCCAGCTAAAGACCTGATTTTCTGGATCACCAGATCAATTCCTACGCCATTGTATCCGCCTTCGGGGATAATGACGTCCGCATAGCGCTTGGAAGGCTCAATGAATTCCATATGCATCGGCCGAACCGTGGCCAAATACTGCTCGACGACCGATTCCACCGTCCTTCCCCGTTCGCGAACATCACGGCCCAGTCGGCGGATAAATCGCAGGTCGGCATCGGTATCTACAAAAATTTTAATGTCCATCAGATCGCGCAGAGGCTGGGACTCAAAAATGAGAATGCCCTCCACGATGATGGCCGGATGAGGCTCCAACCGGGCCGTGGCGGACTCGCGCTTGTGATGAGCAAAATTGTAAACCGGGCGCTCGATCGGCAAGCCGGCGCGGAGCTGCCGGACGTGCTCGATCAAAAGCGGCGTGTCGAAGGAATCCGGATGGTCGAAGTTTTGCCGGGCCCTGGTTTCCAGCGGAAGGTGCGGCAAGTCCTTGTAATAATGATCCTGCTGCAGCACTAGAACGTTTCCCGCCGGCAGCACCGAAATGATGCGTTCGGTGATCGTCGTCTTCCCCGATCCCGTGCCCCCGCAAATTCCGATGACCAGCCCTTGCGCCACACTCACCCCTGGACGTTATTTCGTGAAATCCTGCGTGAAAAACCTTCGTCGGCGGGCCGACTTTTCACGGCACGCGCCGCCCGTCACTTGCTGCAGACCGCATAAATGTGACGCCGCACCACCACTCTATCGCTTTTTCGCCTTCTTTTTCTTTGCCTTCCCCTTCGCCTCGCGCTCTTCAATCACCGCCTGCGCCGCAGCCAATCGCGCCACCGGGACGCGGAACGGCGATGCGCTCACGTAATCCATTCCCACGCGGTGGCAGAACTTTACGCTCGCCGCGTCCCCGCCATGCTCGCCGCAGATTCCAACCTTGAGTTTCGGTCTCACCGACCGCCCTTTTTCGATTCCCATGCGAATCAGCATTCCTACGCCTTTTTCGTCGATCGTCTGAAATGGGTCGCTCGTAAAAATTCCCGTTTTCTTTTCGTCGACGTAGTCGGGCAAGAATCTCCCGGCGTCATCCCTGGAAAGCCCCATGGTCATCTGCGTCAGATCATTGGTTCCGAAGGAAAAGAATTCGGCCACTTCCGCAATCTCATCCGCCAGCAAAGCCGCTCGCGGAATCTCGATCATGGTCCCAACCAAATAATCAACTTTTACTTTAGATTCTTCAAAAACTTCTTCCACAACCTGACGTGTGGCATCCACCAAAATCTTAAGTTCTTTTCGATCCATTGCCAATGGAATCATAATCTCAGGTATAACTTTAATTCCATGCTTCTTGCAATCTACCGCCGCTTCAATAATCGCTCGAACCTGCATCTCAAGTATTTCCGGATAGGTGATGGCCAGCCGGCATCCCCGATGGCCGAGCATAGGATTGGCTTCATGCAACTGCTCGACCCGGCGGATGACTACTTCCACGTCGATGCCGATTTTCTTGGCCAACTCTTCTTGCTTGTCGCGCTCGTGCGGGACAAACTCGTGCAGCGGAGGATCGATCAGCCGGATGGTTACCGGCAGCCCGTCCATGGCCTTGAAGATTCCGGCAAAATCCCTCCGCTGGTACGGCAGCAGCTTATCCAGCGCGATTTTTCTGGCTGCCGAGGTTTCCGCGATGATCATTTCCTGGATCGCCAGCTGGCGCTCGACGCTCCTCTCGGGATGTTCAAAATCCTTGAAGAACATGTGCTCGGTGCGGGTGAGCCCGATTCCCTCCGCTCCCATCTCGCGAGCCTTGCGCGCGTCATGCGGCGTATCCGCGTTCGTGCGGACGCCGATCTTGCGGATTTTGTCCGCCCAGCCCATCAGCGTCGAGAAGGCTTCCGGAAGTTCCGGAGTCGAAAGCTTTACTTGGCCTTCGTAGACCACTCCTTCATTGCCGTCCAGCGTTACCCATTCGCCCTCGCGAACCACCCGGCCATTGGCCCGGGCGATTTTCTTTTCGTAGTCGATGTCCAAATTTTCGCATCCGACGATGCAGCATTTTCCCCAGCCTCGCGCCACCACCGCTGCATGGCTGGTCTTTCCGCCCGTGGCGGTCACAATGCCCTGGGCCACAAACATTCCGCCCACATCTTCCGGGCTGGTTTCCCGGCGCATGAGGACCACTTTTTCACCCTTTGCGGCCATGGCCTCGGCGTCTTCGGCCGTGAAAACAGCCTTTCCGGCCGCGGCGCCCGGCACGGCATTGATGCCCGAAGCAATCCTTCGCTTCGCCAAATCGGTTTTTGGAATGGACGGGTCAACGATCGGAAAAAAGAGCCGGTCGATATCTTCCTCTTTAATGCGGCCTATCGCTTCTTCCTTGGTAATGAGGCCTTCCTGGGCCATGTCAACGGCGATCTCAAACGTCGCCGTGGGCGTGCGCTTGCCCACGCGCGTTTGCAGCATGTACAGAGTCCCTTCTTCGACCGTGAACTCCATGTCCTGCATGTCGCGGTAATGTTTTTCCAGCAGCTTTCTGACTTTTTCGAGTTGCGGGTACACTTTCGGCATCCGGACGGCCATTTCGCTCAAGTGCATTGGCGTGCGGATCCCGGCAACGACGTCTTCTCCTTGCGCGTTAATCAGAAAATCCCCGTAGAAATTCTTTTCACCGGTCGAGGGGTCGCGCGTGAAGCACACGCCCGTGCCCGAGTTGTCTCCGATATTGCCGAACACCATTTGCACGACGTTCACCGCGGTTCCCAGAAGTCCCGTGATGCGCTCCACGCGCCGGTAGGTCACCGCTTTTTCCGCCTTCCACGAACCAAACACGGCGCCGATGGCGCCCCACAGTTGTTCCTCGGGATCTTCCGGAAAATCTTTCCCCGTCTTACTTCTTGAAGTGGTCCTTATATTCACCGACAAGTTCCCGCCACCCTTCGGCCGTCACTTGCGTGTCATCCTTCACGCCGCGGCGCGTCTTCATCGCGCGAAGTTTTTCTTCAAGTTCTTCTTTAGATAGCCCGATCACCACCGTGGAATACATTTGAACGAAACGGCGGTAGGCATCCCACGCGAACCGGTCATTCTTCGTGTTTCGCGCCAGAGCCTCGACGGATTTGCTATTCAGTCCGAGGTTCAAAATCGTCTCCATCATGCCCGGCATCGAGCGAGCCGAGCCCGACCGCACGCTGACCAGCAGCGGGTCATTGGCGTCACCCAACTTCTTCTTGGTGACCTTTTCCAGATGCGCCAAGTTCTTTTTGACTTCCGCTGCCAGCGATTTCGGGTAGGTCTGGTTATGCTTCAAATAGTAGTCGCAGCATTCGGTGGAGATCGTAAATCCGGCCGGCACCGGCAGGCCGATCCGTGTCATTTCGGCCAGCCCCGCCCCCTTGCCGCCCAGCACTTCTTTCATCGTGCCGTCGCCTTCCGCTTTTCCCGCGCCAAAAAAATAAACGTATCTCACGGCAGTTCTCTCCTTGCGAGTCAAATTGCGAATTCGGTTGCTTGTCGGCCCGCCGACATAAAATCGTAAAAACTAATTTAAAGCGATACTTTATATCTACTTCCCAGGCTCCGCCGCGGCATTTCCGAAAAATCTGCGATCGTCGAAAATTCCGCCAGCAATCCCGAAAGCAGCGTCAGCCTGTTCTTGCGTACGTTTTCGTCCTCCGCCATCACCATCACATCATCAAAAAATTGATCCACTTCCGGACGCAGCCCCGCAATTTGCTGCAGCGCCTCGCGGTATCGCACTGTCCCGCTTGTACTGCTCCGCCTCTTTCGCCACTTCCGCCGCGCGCGCGTAGAGCCGGCGTTCCGCATCCTCCGTAAACAATTCCGGCCGCACGCCCGGCAGCTTCCATCCCGCCTCGGGACCCGGCCTTCTCCAGTATCTTTCGGATTCGCTTGAAGGATATTGCCAGCGGCTCGAAATTTTTCGTCTTGCGTATCGCCTTGATGGCTTCGATCCGCCGCACCGCGTCGACCAAATCATCCGCGCCCTGCCGCAAGGCCGCGTTGATTTCATCGTAGGCCAAGCCCGCCCGTTCCTTCAACACGAATCGCGCGCGTTCGAGGAGGAAACTCCAGCACCTGCTTCTCGCACCTCGGGTGAAACCACAATCTTGTGCGAGCGACCTTGCCAGCGTGCGTGCCGATCGCGCGATCATCAGCGAAAGCGACACGGGCAATTTCGTTTCGATCAGTATCTTTACGATTCCCATCGCCGCCCGGCGCAGAGCGAACGGATCGCTCGATCCCGACGGAACCAGGCCGACGGCAAAACAGCCCGACCAGAGAATCCATTTTGTCGGCAAGCGCGAGCGCTTGCCCGGTCATGTTTCGGGGAATGGGATCATCAAGCCCGGCAGGTTTGTACTGATCGTAAACCGCCCAGGCAACTTCTTCAGGTTCTCCTTGAGCTTTTGCATAAAGGCCGCCCACGATGCCCTGCAACTCAGTAAACTCGCGGACCATGTCGGTGACCAGATCGCACTTGGCAAGCTCCGCCGCGCGATCGGCCGCGCCCACGCTTGCCTGCGGAATGCCGCTGGCAAACCATTGTTCGGCGAGCCATCGCGCCAGCGCGCGCACGCGCTCCACTTTTTCGCCATAGCTGCCGAGCTTCGCCTGATATGTCACGGCCTCCAACTTCGGCAAATAGTCGGCGAGCCGACATTTCTGATCCGTCTCCCAGAAAAATCGAGCATCCGCAAACCGCGCGCGCAACACACGCTCGTGCCCGGCGCGAATCAACCCTGCGCGATCCTTGTCCAGATTGATGACCGCCAGAAAATGCGGAGCCAGCGACCCGTCCTTCCGTCTCCACCGCGAAATATTTCTGATGTCCGCGCATCACCGTAATCAGAATTTCCTCCGGCAGGTCCAGATAGGCCGGGTCAAATCCGCCCATGATCGCCGCCGGATATTCGTTGAGTAGGTCACCAGGTCCAGCAAGTGCGCGTCTTCGTGAACGCGCAACCCCTTTCCGCAGCCAGCCGGCCAATTCCGTCTCGATCTTCTTTCTGCCGCTCCTCGGGACGCACCAGCACGAAATTCGCGCGCAGCTTTTGAACATAATCCTTAGCGCCAGCTGCACAGGAACCTTCGACTTTCCCAGAAATCGATGCCCTGCCGTGAATTTCCCGGCCACGGCATCACCTAAATTCACTCGCAGCGCTTTTCCCCCAAGCAGCGCCACCACCCAACGAATCGGCCGGATAAATCGCAGCCCCGTGGCGCCGGTCCAATACATGCTCCGCGGCCAGGTAATTTCCGCGACGACACGCGGAGGATCTCCTCCAAAATTTCCTTCGCCGCTTTCCCTGGATCACCTGTTTCGCAGCGAGATATTCCCCCTTGGGCGTCGTCACGACGGAAAGCTTGGAGATCGGAAGGCCCACTTTTTGGGCAAAACTCTCGGCAGCCCGAGTCGGCTTTCCCGACAGCATCGAAGGCCACGGACTTTGGCGGACCGGTCACCTCCTTCGATCTCATCCGGCTGCTTCAGCGCGAATGCTCGCGCATGTGGCAACCAACCGGCGCGGCGCTCCAAGAGTTTCCACAGGAGCATCCTCCAGTAGGTTTTAGGCCTTCAGATATTTCTCAAGTATTACCTTGAATTCCTCAATTGCGCCCGGAAGCATCCCTGCAGGAATCTCTTCGCAGCCAATCTCAAATAGGAAGTCCGTCGCGCAGCCTTCATTTACCTACCCCGGCCAGATTCCGCAGAGATTGCCCGTCTGCCCTTGCTGTTCCAGAGAAATCCGCCGCCGACACGGCAGGCGATCTGCCGCACGCGTCCGATCAACTGGGCGCGTTCGGTGGTGGAAATCACGCCTCGCGAATCGAGCACATTGAATAGGTGAGAACATTTCAAACAATGATCATATGCGGCCAGCAGCGGAAACCGCTTCTTGGCTTCTCGCGTGCCATTTTTCGATAGCCTCCAGCAATTGCGCCGCTTCTTTCTCGTGCAGCTCGAAAAGCTTGCGCGTTATGGCCGGATCGGCATATTCGAAGTTATAGGCGGAGAATTCCTGCTCCTCGAGCAGCCGCACCTGACCGTAGGTTCGGTCTTCCGACCAGCGCATGTTGTAGACGCTATCGACGCCCTGCAGATAGGCGCAAATCCGATCCAGTCCATAGGTCAACTCGACCGAAACAGGGTCCAGGTCTATCCCCCGCTTTGCTGGAAATAGGTGAACTGCGTAATTTCGAGTCCATCCAGAAGCACCTGCCACCCGATTCCCCACGCGCCCAGCGTCGGAGACTCCCAGTTGTCCTCCTCGAACCTCACGTCATGATCGGCAAGGTGCAAGCCCGATGGCCGTCAAGCTCTGCAGGTAGAGATCCTGAACATTGGCCGGCGATGGCTTTAGAATGACCTGCAATTGATGGTGTTTGAAAAGGCGGTTCGGATTTTCACCGTACCGGCCGTCGGCGGGCCGACGAGAAGGCTGAACGTATGCCACACGATAGGGCTCCGGACCCAAGCACACGAAAGAATGTTTCCGGGTGCATCGTGCCCGCTCCAACTTCAACGTCATATGGTTGTTGAATCACACATCCACGATCGCCCCAATATTTCTGAAGTTGGAGAATGAGATTTTGAAAGGTCGGTCCTTTTTGAATATCTTTAATCTTACGCTTTAGATTCGATTTCAACTGATCCGCTCTCTCCTGTGCACAAGATTTTCTTGACACCAATTTTCTCTCGATATGGTGCTCTAGCATATCTAAGGCATAACTTGATATCTCCTGCGAAGCTCTTGGCGAAGGATTCTCTTTCAGCAACCGGTCCAGTGTTCCAGAAAGCATCTGTCGACCTATCATTAGCGCCGAATTAGAAATTTGCCTTCATCCATTCGTGCCGGCACTCCGCAGCAGAAAGCCCGGGATAGCCAGGCGACGTAAGCAGATCTCCTGCTCACCAGCCTTCCGCATCGAGAGCACCGATCCAACGGCCCAAGCCAGCCGCCAAGCCGAACCGTCCACAGGCAAAAGTAAGCCAAGACGGCAGGCGACGGGCCCTGCTGCGAATCGCTCGCGCCGTCAGCAAGACCAGACGGAACTGCGCGTCCGCGGCCTCTTGTTCGCCCAGAACCGCCTCTGTGACTTCGCTGACCAAGGCCAAGGCAACCCCGGCCGATAGTCGCTCTGCACGTCCAGGAAAGACTCGATGAGTTCGCATTGATTGATGCGAACCAGGTCCCGGGTTTCACGCTCGAAATACCAGATTCGAATATAAGAGAGCAGCTCAAGAGTCGAGCCAAACCGGCTCTTGGTGAGCCGCGCTCCCTGTGCGACACCACGCAATCGCCCTGACTGACGATCGAGAAAGCTGACCAGACGATCTCCTTCGCCCAGCGGAAAACTGCGCAGGACGATCGCTTCAGATTCCTTGAGCGGCATCCTATTTTGTCGGCGCGCCGACCGGCCGTAAACCACTCCCAAGCCGAATCGCGCGACGAAATTCAGAGTTCGTTACTTACCACACCAGAGAATTGAATCAATTAAGAACCGCAAAAAATAATCAATTTGCTCCATCTATTATGGCCACAGGCTCTGCAAAATCTCGTAAATCATGCGCGAACCATGCCTTACAGCTTCCGACGCAATATGTTTACTAGGAAGCGCGCCTTCGAAATAATTATCAGACGCGTTGCTCTCGCATTTCTCTTGCGTCATCGCCTATTTTTTCGTACAGTGTCTCGGTGACCAGAATCTTCCCCTGGTGGATGTCGTGGGCGTGGGGCTTAACGCCACCGACACAATCATTCGACTTCCGCACTTCCCTGCCTTCAATTCCAAGGTTGAATTCCTCGTCTCCGAAGTTTTGCCCGGCGGGCAAGTCGCGAGCGCCATGGTGGCCTGCTCCAGTGGGGTTTGAAGACGCGGTACGTCGGGCAAGATCGGGGATGATCCGGCCGGCGGCTTCAGAGGAAGGAGATGAAGCGCGCCGGGATCGAGGCCCACTGGATCGTCGTAGACCGATTGCCAGAGCCAGTCCTCGTTTATCCTCGTTGACGAGCAGACCGGAGAACGAACGATCCTCTGGAAGCGCGATCCCCGCCTGGAACTTCGGCCCCGTGAAATCCGCCAAGAGTGGGTGTCCGCTCAAGACTGCTTCATGTCGACGGTCACGATTGCGCTGGCGGCGACGGCCGCTAGGTGGGCGCGCGAGGCGCATATCCCTGTGACCGCCGATCTCGACAACCTCTATCCGGGAGTGGAAGTTTTGCTTGAGAATGTGGATTATCCATTTCTTCCCGCGAGTTCCCGGCGCGGCTGTCCGGGGAAAATAATCTTCTCCTCTCCCTGCCGCAATCTTGCTTCAGCGCTTCGGCTGTCGAGTCGCGGCGGCGACACTGGGCGCAGAAGGGGTTCTGGCCTGGGACGGCTTGAAGTTCCACTATTCGCCTGCATTCGAAGTCAAGCCGGTGGACACTACCGGCGCCGGCGACATTTTCCATGCGGGTTTCGCCTACGGACTGGTGCGTGGCTGGCAACTTCCGCAAGCTTCTCGAATTTTGCTCGCGCGGCGGCGGGACTATCCTGCCTAGGGTCAGGCGCGCGCGGCGGGATTGCTCCGGTGAAGAAGATTGAACAATGATCCGGCAAGGCACCCGCAGGCCGGCCGCATTTTCCGAAAGGCAACTTGAAGCCGCCGGGTCACTGACAGATGATCCCGCTGCGCGTCGACATCCTCCGTCTGCGGACCGCTGTCGTCACCATCCTGCTCATCCTGCCAACTCTCTTGCCTTCCTCTATGAGTTGTCCTTGTCCCCCAAGGCGGGAAACAAATTCATCTTCCACTTTCGGCCTGGTGCCATCTCACGCAACTTGTTATTCGCCAAGCACAGCATCTCGCTCGGACAGGCAATCCTGCCCATGTTGACCAGCATGTTTCTGCACGCCGGGTGGATGCATCTGCTGGGAAACATGCTCTTCCTTTGGGTTTTTGGAGGCAGCGTCGAGGAAGCGCTGGGGCATTTTCAATATCTCATTTTCTACTTCATATGCGGGATTGGCTCGGCCGCAGTCCATACGGCATTCAACTGGGGCTCGAAGATTCCCACGGTGGGGGCCAGCGGCGCAATTTCCGGGGTCATGGGCGCATTTATTGTTCTATTCCCTACGTCGCGCGTGACTACGCTTATTCCGGCGTTGCTGCTGTTTTTCACCATTCGAATTCCGGCCATTCTGATGTTCGGGTACTGGTTTTTCATCCAGTTCTTTAGCGGCATGGCTCACTGGGATGAGCGATCAAGGGGGAGTGGCCTGGTGGGCGCATGTGGGAGGTTTTGTGCTAGGCGCCATCCTCGTCGTAGGCGAGCGGCCAAAACATCGCCGCGCTGCCATGGTTTAGGCCGAGATTCTCTCCATGGGGAATGCGGATTCTACCTGGCGCCAAAATTCCCCGGGCCTGAAGACCCGGGCTATAGCATTGCCTCGACCCGGAAATCGAACCCCCTACAGGAAATTGCTGTAGCCCGCCTCTTCAGAGGCGGGGATTTTCCTAAGATTGGGGAAAGTTTCCAGTTAGGCGCGCGTGGCAACAAATTCCGCGAGCCAATCCCCGGCCTCGCGAGTTCCCAGGTTTCCCCCAATGTCCCGTGTCGCATGCTTCTCGAGGACCGAGGCGCGCACGGCGTCGCGCAGCAAGTCCGCCGCGGCCCCCATGCCGAGATGATCGAGCATCAGGGCTGAGGCCAGAACCGACCCCGCGGGGTTGGCCAAATTCTTCCCGGCGATATTGGGCGCCGAACCGTGCACCGGCTCAAACATCGAGGCCCGGCCGGGATGGATATTACCGGAAGGCGCGAGGCCGACGCCCCCGGCGATTTGCGCGCCAATGTCACCCAAAATATCGCCAAAGAGGTTGCAGGTGACGATGACGTCAAATTGACTAGGATCGCCCACCAGTTCCATGACCAGGGCGTCGATGTAGAGGTGCCGCGATTCGACGTCCGCGTACTCATCTTTGACTTCCCTGAAAACGCGCAGCCAAAGCTCGTGGCCGAAAGCCAAGGCATTCGATTTGTCGCTCATGCAGATGCGGCGTTTTTTGTGGCGCCGGGCATATTCAAACGCATAGCGTAGAATGCGCTCAACGCCCCGGCGCGTATTGACGTCCTCCTGGATGGCGACCTCGTGCGGGGTGCCGCGCTGAAAATGTCCGCCTACGCCGGCATAAAGACCTTCGGTGTTTTCACGGACCACGACGAATTGGATGTCGCTTATTCCGCGATTGCGCAGCGGGGTTAATGCCTCGTCCAGAAGTTCGACCGGGCGGAGATTTACATATAAATCGAGCTTCGCGCGGAGGCCCAAAAGGATGTCCGAGGCATGTTTGTTCGAGGGTACGCGCGGATCGCCCACGGCGCCGAACAGAATTGCGTCGAAATCGCGATGAAACATCTCGGCCGCGCCTGCGGGCAGCGTGGTCCCATCGCGCAAATAGCGCTCGGCGCCCCAATCGAACTCGGTGAATTGCAGTTTTTCCGGCCCCGCGGAAGTGGCTGCTTGCAGCACCTTCACGGCTTCGCGAATGACTTCGACGCCGATTCCGTCGCCGGGAATGACGGCAATGCGCTTGATTGACGTGGCGCTTCCTGTTGCCGGCAAATCCATTCGCGCTGCTCCTGAACAGAATCGGGCGCAACGCTAACATGGCGCCCCGGCGCGGTCAACGCAGGGCTCAAGAAAACGATTAGCTGAGAATTTCTTTTCTTGCCGAAAGTTTTTCGATGCGGTCAAGGCGTGGGTTGTAACCGATTCCCGGGCCATCGGGAACGCGAATCGTGCCCTGCGGAGAAACTTCAACCTCTGGTTCAATTACGTCTTCGGTCCAATACCGGCGGCTCGCGGTGACATCGCCGGGAAGAGAGAAATTTTCGAGCGTGGAAAGAGCGATGTTGTGCGCGCGGCCGATCCCGGATTCGAGCATGCCCCCACACCAGACCGGAATCTGCCGGGACATGCAAAGGTCATGAATCTGCTTTGCCGGGGTATAGCCTCCGACGCGGCCAAGCTTGATATTGATGATGCGGCAGGCGCCCAAATCGATGGCCGCTCGCGCATGTTCCACTGTATGAATACATTCGTCAAGGCAGATCGGCGTCTCCAGCTTGCGCTGCAATTCCGCGTGGCTGTAAAGGTCATCCCAGCCGAGCGGCTGCTCGATCATCATCAGGTAGTAGGCGTCCAGGCGTTTCAGGTGCGGCCAGTCTTCCAGCCGATAGGCGGAGTTTGCATCGACCATCAGGCGAGCGCGCGGGAAACGCTCGCGCAGGCATTCGACGGGCTCAATGTCCTTTCCCGGCTTAATTTTAATTTTGATCCGCTGATAGCCCGCGGCCAGCTCTCGTTCAACGGTCGCAACCAATTCATCAAGTGTTGGTTTAATTCCAATCGAGACGCCGCACGGGATTTCGTTTCGCACCCCGCCGAGAAGTTTCCAGAGCGGCACGCCTTTCTGCCGGGCTTCGGCGTCCCACACGGCTGCCTCTATCGCTCCCTTAGCCATGTTGTGGCCTCGGATTGGGGCGAGCATTTCCCAAATTTCAGACGCCGAGCGGAATTCGCGGCCTTTCAGCATCGGCCAGATAAAATCTCGCAGGATGTGCCAGGCGGTTTCGACCGTTTCCGGAGCGTAATAAGGCCCTTCGCCGGCGACGGATTCGCCCCAACCCGATACGCCGTCCACATCGGCCTCGACCAGCAACATGCGGCGGTCGGTCACGCGGCCGAAACTGGTTTCAAACGGAGTGACCAGCGGCATTCGGATTTCACGGAGCGTAATCCTCTGGATTTTCACAGCGCCTTCCACGGTTCGAGAATGTAATCGACGCCCGATTTGCTGGGTGCAACGGCCGTCGCGGCATATCCTTTGCCGAACCATTGCAGGAATTCCCCGCGCAGCCGGGACTGAATCTTCGCCGCCGCCACCGCATCGCTTCCCTTCAGATCTTCGAGCGACGATGGAATGGTAATCCGCACAGCTTTTTTTGAAAATACAGGGGTTGCGCGCTTCCCTGCCAGCACGCGGCGCACGCGAGGGGAGCGAAGATGCCATTCGGCGACGAGGCGGTCGGTGGGTAGGCCCGCGTGGAGCGGGCTGGTCGTGATCCCATAGGCATTTGGCAGATAGCGGCGAGCGATGGCCCCAAGGCGCATGAAGTTAAAGTAGGCGTTTTTCGTGATCAAAGGGTCGAACGTCCACTCGACTAGACTGATGCCGCGGGCAAGGGCGTCTTCCCGCTGAAACCGTTTGAGGCGGCGGCCGATTCCGCGGTCCCAATAGGAGCTGAGCACGGCAGTCATGTGCGAATGCAGGAATGGCTTTCGGTCGCGCCATCCTGCGATCGCTAATGTGAACCCGACGAGCTGCTTGTCGTGAAACGCGCCGATGACTTGTCCGCCGGTCTCCGCGGCCACCACAAATAATGGAATAGGCACCACGTCCACATCCGCCGATTTCCAGACTTTTCGCTCAACCTCGACGCAGGCCTCGAATTCGCCAATCCCGTGACAATGGCGGATCAGAATTTCGTTGCGAAGCTCCCCGCCCGTATTTCGCGCGCGTTTCATTTTCCGTCGGCTTCGCTGCTTCATGATTCGCTTCCGATTCCGGCAGGAGGCTTTGACCTGGCTTTCGCGGCCTCCCACAGCACGTCCAGTTGTTCTTTAGAAAGTTGCGCGAGGCGCTGACCCGATTGCGAAGCCTCTTTTTCCATCAATTGAAAGCGAGACTTGAACTTTAGGTTTGATTTCTTAAGTGCTACTTCAGGATCAAATCCCAGAAACCTCGCCAGATTTACTGCTACGAACAGGATATCGCCAATTTCTTCCTCGGCATCTTCACTGATTTCGGGTCTCCCTTTGCCGCCATCGAAAGATTTCAGAGCCAGGCGAAGTTCGGCAAGCTCTTCCTCCATTTTCTCGAAAATTCCTTCGGCGGTTTCCCAATCGAAGCCGACCTGAGCGGCACGGCGCGTGAGTTGATAGGCTTCCAGCAATGCCGGAAGGCTGCGCGGGACGCCGTCCAAGGCGGAGGGGGCAAGGGATTTCCCGGCGGCATCTTCCGAGGAAGCGGCTTGTTTTTCCTGAGCTTTCAGCAGCGCCCAGTTCTTGAGGACTTCGCTGGGGGTATCGGCTTTTACGTTGCCGAAGACGTGAGGGTGGCGGCGGATCATTTTGTCGTGAATGCCGGTCACGACGTCGGAGATATCGAATGTGCCGGCTTCGAGAGCCAGATCGGCATGAAACAGGATTTGAAGCAGCAAGTCGCCGAGTTCCTCGGCCAATTCGCGGGGATCGCCCGTTTCCAGGGCGTCCAGGACCTCGTACGCCTCTTCGATCAGATAGGTCTTGAGCGTCGCGTGGGTCTGCTGGCGGTCCCAGGGGCAGCCGCCGGGGGCGCGCAGGCGGGCTTGGACGTCGACCAGGGCTTTGAAAAGCTCTCCAATCGGCTTGCGTTTCGATTTGCGGGCGGCTTTTTTCGCTCCGGGGGCTGGTCGGCGCGCAGACATTGGCTTGCCCAGTTTAGAGCCCCTAGGACGATCCGACTTTCTTTTGTTCTTCAATTTTCGGGCAGGCACGGCGACCGGTCAGCTCCTGAACTGATGAAAGAACGTGAAGGAAAAACTGTACGGCACGAGGCTGCAATTCACAAGGGAGAAGGTGCAGGACACGCATGTGAACACTTGTGAGGGTGCGCGCGGCGGTGCTAGACTGCTTGTTCAACGCGATGGCTTTGAGGATGGCACGAGGGAGAACCCGTTGTCCGAATCCAAACACGACGAAACTTTTAAGGTTGTAGACCGGCGCCTTTTTACGCCCGAAGGGGAACTTCGCAAGGAAGTTGCCGAACAGCAAGACCGCGAGCACGAAGCATCAGCGCAGGCCAGTCCGGCTCCGTCTGCCCGCACTGCGCCTCCGGCGACGGGATCGCCCGCGCCTGGTCCGAAGCTCGTGCCCGGCGGCGCTGCGCATGAGCCAACACCCCAAGCGGAAACACCGAAGCGCTCGCCAGCGTTCGAGAATCTAGTGCGTTCGCTCGGCCAAAATGCGGCGATGCTCCTGGGCGGTTATGCGGACCCTCGCACCGGGCAGCCCATGCTGGACCTGGAAGGAGCGCGCGAGATGATCGACATGCTCGACGCGCTGCGCGAAAAGACGATGGGAAATCTTGCACAGGAAGAAGACACTCTGCTGATTGATGTGCTTGGGAACCTGAAGCTGGCGTTCATGGAAATGAGCAAAGCCGCCGCAGCCGCCGCGTTGAAGGAACAGGCCAAATCCCGGCCGTAGTTGAGGGTCTGCCCTGCCCGCCACATCCCATTCCGTACTCGAACTCACCGTGCTTGGCTCCGGCACATCCATGGGAGTCCCTACGCTCACTTGCCATTGCCGCGTGTGCACTTCCAAGGACCCGCGGGACAATCGCCTGCGCCCTTCCGTGCTCCTGGTTCATCAGGGGCAGACCGCGGTGATTGACACGACGCCGGACTTCCGCGCGCAGGCGCTCCGCATAGGTCTGGAACGCTTGGACGCAATTCTGTTCACGCACGCGCACGCCGATCACATTCTGGGATTTGACGACATTCGCCCGTTTAACATGCGGCAAAAATCGCGCGCTGCCCGTGTATGCGTCCGCCGAAACGATGGCCACGCTGAAGCGCACGTTTGCGTATGTGTTTGACGAGGCGCCCGCCATCAGCACGATCCCGCAAGTCACGCTGCATCCGATCGACGGGCCGTTTGAAGTCATTGGCACTGCGGATTATGCCCATTCCCGCGCGGCATGGCGACATCGGAGTGCTGGGTTTCCGCTTCGGCTCGGCGGCCTACCTCACCGATTTCAGCGTTCTGCCCGAATCCTCGAACCTTTGCTCGGCGGTCTGGACGATCTAGTGCTGGATGCGCTGCGTGACGCGCCGCATCCCATGCATCAGACCGTCGAACAGGCGCTCGCGCTGGTCCGCGAACTCCGGCCGCGCCGCGCGTGGTTCACGCATATCGCGCATGAACTGCCGCACTCGGAAACCAACGCGCGGCTCATCGATGCGGGGTTTCCCCATGTTGCCCTCGCTTACGACGGGCTGCATTTCGAGGTTCGACTCTGATGGCGCTTGCCGTTCTGCATTCCCCCGAACAATGGACCGCAGCGCTTCGGCGCGCGAGCGCCGCGCCGCGCTTTCGGTCGGCAACTTTGACGGCCTGCATCTGGGCCACCAGAAAATCCTGCAGCTGGTTGTGGAGCGGGCGCGGGCCGCAGCGCAGCGCTCCGGCGGTCGTCACGTTCGATCCGCATCCTCTGCGCGTGCTTCGCCCGGAGCAGGCGCCGCGGATGATTCAGACGCTTCCGCAGCGCCTTGCGGGCATCGAGCAGATTGGGCCTCGATGCGGCGCTGGTCCTGCGTTTTGATCGCGCGCTATCCCTGGTTTCGCCCGAGGAATTCATCGCAGCGAATCCTGGTCGACGGCCTGCACGCCGGAACCATTCTGGTGGGAGCGAATTTCTGTTTCGGACATCGCGGCGCCGGGAACGTGCATCTGCTCGAGCGAATATGGAAAAACGCACGGCTTTGATGTGGAAATTGTCGCGCCAGTGGAAATCGAGGGGCGGGTCGTTTCCAGCACTACCGTGCGCAACGCAATTTCCAGCGGAAATGTGGCAGACGCCATTCCCTTGCTTGGGCGGCCGTTTTCGTTGAGCGGCGAAATTCGCCCGGGCGCGGGACGCGGGCGGACAATCCTGTTCCCCACGCTCAATATGGTCCCGGAGCAGGAATTGCTGCCGAAACTCGGGGTGTACGCGACCGAATCCGTGGTGGTGGGAAAGCCGTATTTTTCGGTGACGAACGTGGGCACACGGCCAACGTTTGACGGGCACGGCATCACCGTCGAGAGCCATTTGTTCGCGTTTCGCGAACAGATTACGAGCGGGCCGATGGAGGTCCGGTTCCACGCGCGGCTTCGCGAATGAAAAGAAGTTTTTCGGGCCGGACGCGCTGCGCGAACAGATTGCGCGGGATATTGCGAACGCGGAGAAATATTTCAGCGAATCGAAATTAAGGAAGTAAAGGAAAAAGCCTCTCTCGATTGGTACTGCCACGCCAAGGATTCCGGTTCTCTACCTCATGATGTTCTGCATTTTTCGCAGTAGCCGCCGACTTCCGTGCGGGTCATCGGTGATTTCGATGCCGCAGTCTTTTTCGATTTGTTTTTTCAGTTTTTCGTAGAGTTCGGATTCAAACTCGCGCACTTTGCCGCACTTCAGGCAGGCCACGTGGATGTGGTCGCGCGGGCCGTGGCTTTCATAGAAGTGCTGGTCGCCGCGGAGGTGGAGCAGGTCGAGTTCGTCGATCAGGCCGTTGCGCTTGAGCAGATCCAGGGTTCGATACACGGTGACGCGGTGCACGCGGGGATCGAGTTTTTGCGCGCGCTCGAGGATCGCTCCCGGCGTCCAGGTGGCGTTCGGCGTTGTCCATGACGTCGAGCAGGATTTTCCGCTGGCGCGTGAGCCGGACGCCGCGCTTTTCCAGGGCCGCCTGCAGGCGGCCGGGGCGCTCGTGTGCATTGATGCGTTCCCCGGCGGAGACTCGATGTGCGTTGGTGTTCATGGTGAGTATGAGAATAGGCGCCGGGCCAGTGGCTCAGACTCTTCTGGCCATGCGTCGCCTGCGAATATTACAAAAGCGCACAGCCAAGAGTGCCTGTGCTGCTAAAACGTGCTAGTGGTGCGGAATCAGCCGCAAAACGTCATTGTACATAACCATCGCGAAGACCAGCAACAGGAACACCATGCTGACGGTGACGAAGCGCTCCTTCACGCGCACGCTCAAGTCGTGCCGAATGGTGCCTTCAATGAAGAGCAGCAGGATGTGTCCGCCATCGAGCGGAGGAATCGGAAGCAGATTCAGCACCGCCGAGGTTGACGCCGATCATGGCCATCAGCGAAAGCAATTCGGAGATTCCTTGACGCGCGGCGCGGCCGGATTCCTGGGCAATTCCGAGCGGACCTTCGAGCTGTTTCAATGACATTTGGCCGCGAAATAGCTCGACAACGACATATACGATTTGCCGCGCCATGAGCGCGTTCATGCCCGACCGATTCGACGATGGCGGGGCCGAAGGAAAGCCGCCGGTCCACTAATTCGCCCGTGCGCAGGACCCCGATCTGCCATCGGGAACGCCGTTTCCGGAAGTTCACTTGCTGGGCACGGACGGCGATATGCAACGTCCGATCGCCGCGCAGAACTTCCAAATCCAGAGGCTCCGCCTGCGACTTTTCCACGATGGGCGGAAATTCCGCGCCGTTGGCCAAGCGCTATGCCATTGACCTTCAAAATCTCATCGCCCGCCTGCAATCCGCTGCGGTCCGCCGGCGTTCCGGGCTGACGGCACCGATCAGAAGCGGTCGGCCGGATATCCGAAAACCTCTTCCATCGAGGCCCTGGCGGGGACGGAGGTGGAAAATTCCTGTCCATTGCGGTCAACGACCAGGGAAAGCGAATGGCCAGGCAAGGTGGACATCAATTCCAATTGAGCCCGATCCCAAGTGGGATCGCTTACACCGTTCACCTTGATGATGTGGTCCCCGGCGGCGAGTCCGGCCTTTTGCGCGGTCGAATCCTGCAAAACTCCGGCCAGAACCATGGGGCGGTCCAAATACGCGGGCTGCTTGCTTCCTCGCATGTAGATGCCGGCAACCAGCACGATCGACAAGACGATGTTCATCGCCGGTCCCGCCAGGGCGATCAGCACGCGCTGCCAGCGCGGCTTGGATAAAAATTCATCGGGATCGCCCTTGCGGTCTTCCAGGGGGTTATCGCCGGCCATCTTTACGTAGCCGCCCAGGGGCAAAGCGCTGATGCGGTAATCGGTGTCGCCGCTTTTCTAGTCCCCAGAGCCTCGGGCCGAAGCCGATGGAAAAAATATCGACGCGAACGCCGAACGATTTGGCGACGATGAAATGTCCCCACTCATGCACGAGCACCATGACGCCGAGAACAACCGCCACCGAACCAACCATGATAGAAAATTCGACACGTTCTTCTCCTAAAACCCCGGCGCGAATTCCGAATACAGCGTGCAGGATGTTCGTCTCCGCATCGCAAATACCCGCTCAGATTCGCTGCCCTCATCAACACGGCTGCCGCTTTCGCCGGCCATCCGTTCGCGACTTCTTCGCGGGCTATCCGGCGCGCCTCGGATCCGCGGCAAGCACGTCGCTGATCGCCTCCAATTTAATGCTCGGAATCCGCGACAAGACCCGGTCGATGACTTCGGCAATGCCCGAAAACGGCAATCGCCCGTCGAGAAACGCTTCGACCGCCACTTCATCTGCCGCATTGAAAGCGCAGGGATACGCGCCCTTCTTTTTCAACGCTTCGCGGGCCAGCCGTAAACATGGAAAGCGCCGCGTGGAAACCTTGGCGAAATCGAGGCGGCGCAACTTACCCCAATCGAGAGCTATGTCTTTAGATGCAGCCCGCTCCGGGTAGGTTAGCGCATATTGGATGGGCATGCGCATATCCGCGGGGCCGAGTTGCGCCAAGATGGACCCGTCCACGTACTCGACCATGGAATGCACCGTGGATTGCGGATGGATCACCACGTCGATCTGGTCGGGGCGCATGTCGAAGAGCCAGTGCGCCTCGATGACCTCAAATCCCTTGTTCACCAGAGTGGCGGAGTCGATCGTGATTCTGCGCCCCATGCGCCAGTTCGGATGGGCCAGCGCCTGCTTCGGCGTGGCCGCGGCCATTTCGGCGAGGGGAGTCTTGCGGAACGGCCCGCCCGACGCGGTCAGAATCAGGCGCTTCACTTCGGCCGGCCTCCCGGCGCGCAAGCATTGATGGATGGCGTTGTGCTCGCTATCGACGGGCAGCAACTCGACGTTCACCTGGCGCGCGGCGGCCATGACGATCTCGCCGGCAGCCACCAGGACTTCCTTGTTGGAAAGCGCGACCTGCTTCCCTGCCTTCACCGCCGCATAGGTGGCTTCCAGGCCGACGACGCCCACGGCCGCGGAAACTAGGACGGCTGCACCGGGGTGCGTGGCTACGGCGGTCAAGCCCGGCGCGCCATGCTGAATCTCCGGCAATTTTTCCAGGCCCGCAGCGCGCAACCTGCCCGCCAGATCCGCCGCGAGCGACGCGGTAGCTACCGAAACCAGTTCCGGGCGGTGCCGCACGACTTGGCCGGCCAACTCCTCCATATTGTTTCCGGCGGCCAGCGCCACCACGCCAAAGCGCTCGGGCATGGCTTCGACTACGGCGAGCGTCTGCTTGCCGATCGATCCGGTGGAACCGAGAATGGAAATTTGTTTCAAGCTGGCGGCTCCCTATGTTTCTCGCGGCTCCACGCTTCACGCTGTGCGTTCCGCGCAAGGGTAAAGTCTGCTTCTTTTTTCACGGCGGGCTGCAAGTACAGCCCGCACCCTAAAACCTTCGCTGGACGATCCACTCGAAATAGTACCAGACTGCCGGAGCCGCGAAGATCAGAGCGTCGATGCGGTCATACATACCTCCGTGGCCCGGCAGAATCGTTCCCGAATCCTTTACGCCCGCGCTGCGCTTGATGGCAGATTCAAAGAGATCGCCAATCTGTCCGGCCACGCTGCCCACGGCCGCCATTGCCAGCATATGCGCGGGCTCGATCCGCGTCCAGTATCCGAACACCGCGCCCACCAGCAGCGCGGCAAGGAAATTCGCCATGGCGCCTTCCCAAGTTTTGTTGGGGCTTAGCTGCGGGGACAACTTCCACCGCCCAAAGCCGCGCCCTGCAAAGTACGCCGCCGTGTCGCCGATCCAAACAAGGACCAGAGTGAACAGCAGGAGCCGCGGCCCGGAAATATCGACGCCGTGCAAACGCACGACCGCGCTGAATGGCAACACGATGACGACCAGGCCGGCGATGCTAATCGAAACCGAAGGAAGCGCTTCGGCAAGGGCGCGGCGGCTGCCAAGTACGATCACCGCCAAGCCCAGGAGAAATAAAAACAAAACCAAATCGAGCGTCAGGCGGGGAGAGCGGGCTTGATACAGCAGGTCCCCCAAATTCGCGATGCTGGCCTCCCGCGAGGCGTACCATTGCTGGGCGAGAATTGCCAGCGCGGCCAGGCAGGACCAAAAGCGGTAGGCTTGAAATCCGAGGCGCGCTCCCATATCAAAGAATTCGACCAGCGCGGCGACGGCGACAAGCCCCGCCGCGGCTGCGACCAGCCACGTGGGTCCCCACCAAACAGCGGCCACGACCAAGGGAATCAGAATCGCGGCCGTCAGCACGCGCAGTTTTGTGCCGGCAATCATGCGGCTCCTTCCAGAGTTCGTTTCGGACGGGCGAAATTTGCCCGGGTCCGCTGTGTGGCCGTTCTAGAGCCTATGAAACGCCGGGCGACGGCGGGGCGGATTTTGGCGGCACGCGCTTCACAGGCTCGGGAAAAGTCGAGTAGCACAGCCACTCCTGGCTGTGCGATTTTGCAGACTGCCCATACGCCGCCGATTCGACTACGTTTGCAAAAACCGCGCAGGTCCGCCGTGCCGGATGCCCGTGCTGCCAGAACCTGCTCCCAATCGAGTTTTACAGCAACCTGTCGGTCGGGTGCCACCAAAATCCGCGCCAAGAAAGCCAGGCCCGTTCTCTTCAACCACTTTCGCGCAAGACGCGCGCATTCAGCTCAGGAATAAATCGTGGTGTGACGGGTTAGGAAACGCTTCGCGGGAGGCAGCGGCACGATCAAACCGAAACGCGCTGCCGCGATTCGGCCAGCCCGCCGTAGCGGCGTTCGCGCTTCTGGAAATCCAGCAGCGACTCGTACAGCTGCGCGCGAGTGAAATCAGGCCACAAGGTTTCGGTCACATAAATTTCAGCGTAAGCGATTTGCCAGAGCAGAAAATTGGAGACGCGCATTTCACCGCTGGTGCGAATGAGCAGATCGGGATCGGGCAAATCGGCCGTATAGAGATTTTGCGAAATCATCTCTTCGTCCACACGGGCGGGCAGGCCGTTGTGCCGCGCGCGATCCAGGATGCGATTGAACGCATCGACCAGTTCGGCGCGCCCTCCGTAATTCAGGGCCACGGCAAGTTTCATGCCGGTATTTGCCGATGTTTGCTCCACGGCCCGCTCGACATCGGCGCGCACGGCTTCGGGCAACTGGTCGACCCGTCCGATAACCAGGAAGCGGATATTGTTTCGCTGAATCACCGGAAGTTCCCTGCGGAGATAATCGCGGAGCAGACGCATGAGAAAATCGATTTCCGCTTTGGGGCGGCGCCAATTTTCCATGGAGAAGGCATAGAGGGTGAGCGCGGAAATATGCAGGCGCGCGCAAGTCTCAATCACCGTACGCGCGGACTGCGCCCCGGCGCGATGCCCGGCCACTCGCGGCAAGTGGCGCTTCCTGGCCCAGCGGCCATTGCCATCCATGATGACGGCGATGTGCTGCGGCAGGCGGTCGCCGTCGAGTTCACGGACCAGCCGTTCTTCTTCGAGGTTCGATGGTTTGAGGGATTCCGGTACGTTCACGCGACTATTCCCGCGAATCCCGTGCGGCAACCAAAGGCTGTTTCGCGAGCATAGAGAAAAGCTAACATAGGGCCTCGCACGGCGCAACATTCGACATGTAACTATCTCATCAGGCCAAAGAGAAGCTAACCGGATGTTCCGGGAACGGCGTTTGGATGGAGGATGGTGACGTAGACCAGGACGAGCGTCAGAATGATCACGGCGACGGCGGTGACCCAGCCGACGATGTTCAGCGTGCGGCTGTTGACATATTCGCCCATCAGATCGCGGCGATTGACCAGCAGCAGCATGAAAATTAGCACCACCGGAAGCCAGACGCCGTTGCCCACCTGCGAAAGAATCAGAATTTTTTCCAGGGGGGCGCGAGGGATAAGGATGACCGCTGCTCCCACGACGATCATTCCCGTGTACAGGCTATAGAAGATCGGCGCCTCTTTGAATTTATGGTCGATGCCCGCTTCAAATCCCATCCCTTCGCAGATTACGTGCGCGGTGGACAGCGGCAGGATGGAAGCGGCAAACAGCGAAGCGTTGAGCAAGCCGAACGCGAAGAGCATGCCGGCCCATTTTCCGGCCAGCGGAACCAGCGCCTGCGCCGCGTCTCCGGCGTTGTTAATGACGTGATGGCCCGAAACAAATAGTGTTGCGCCGGTGCTGACGATAATAAAGAAAACGATGGCCATGCAGCTAATGCTGCCGATCAGCACGTCCGCGCGGGCCTGCTTGTATTGGCGCGCCAGGACACGCTTTTCCACGAAGCCTGCCTGCAGGTAGAAAAATTGCCATGGGGCGATCGTCGTGCCAATCAGCGCGGTCAGCATGAGCAGGTATCCGCCGTCCATGTGCATGGTGGGGATCAGCGTGTCATGCGCCGCCGCTAGCCAGTTGGGTTTCGCCAGGAACGCGGATGCGACATAGGAGAGATAGAGTACGCATGCCGCCAGGAATATCTTTTCGACCTGGCGATAGGTTCCCCGCAGCACGAGAATCCAGACCGCCAGCGCGGCCAGCGGCACCGAGATGTACTTGGAAATCCCGAAAATCTGCATCGAGGCGGCGACGCCGGCGAACTCCGCCGCGACGTTTCCCATGTCGACCACGAGCCCGGCGAGAATGACGAAGAACGTGGGACGAAATCCGAACTCTTCGCGAATCAGATCGGAAAGCCCCTTGCCGGTCACCACGCCCATGCGGGCGCACATTTCCTCGGTAACGTACAGCGCGATGGTCATGGGAATGAGCGACCACAGCAAGGCATAGCCGTACATCGCGCCGGCCTGCGCGTACACGGAGATTCCGCCGGCGTCGTTGTCCACATTGGAGGTGATTACGCCGGGACCCACCACGGCCAGAAAAAGCAACAGCCGGCGGCGCCAGAAGCGAGTTCGCTTGCCCCACTCGGCAAGGCGCGCGCTCCACGGCTCGACCCAGCCCGGAATGAGCTTCCAGCGCACGACCGGAGCTAGCTGGTCCGCCGGCTGTTTTTCTTCTTCGCGTTTGCCGAACACTGCCACGGTCTGGACTCTTCTCCGGCGGGCTGCAAGTACAGCCCGCACCCTCTCTCCGGCGGGCTGCACTTGCAGCCCTTGTATTTCAAACCCTTAAACATCGCGGCTGAAGCCGCGACTTACAAAGCAAATTTATGAAAGAACCACTATTTATTTCGCAAGCGCGTCACGATGTCATCGACTTCGATGGCCCCCATGGGGTGGCCGGACTTGTCCACCACGGCCAGGCTGTGGAGGTTGTATTTGTCGAAAATTTCGAATATTTCCTTTTCATTCGCGTCCGGAGGCACCGAGAGCAGCGGCACCGATTTCAATGACTCCATCGGTTCGTTGGAGGGCGCGAGCAGCAAGCGTCCCACGGACACGGCGCCGGAAAATTTGGCGTCGTCGTTGATCAGGAATACGGTGTCCAGCTGTTCGAGGTTCACGTCTTTTTCGTGGATCCAGTCGACCACCTCATCGCGCGTGGCTTTTTCCCCGACAAAAATGAAATCGGTGTTCATCATGCCGCCCGCCGAATTTTCGTCAAATTTCAGCAGTTCGCGCACTTCGCGTGCTTCTTCCCCAGGCATCTCGCGCAACACTTCGCGAGAGCTTTCGGGAGTCAAATCGGCGAGCACGTCGGCGGCCTGGTCGGGGTCCATTTCTTCCAGGATGTCGGCCGCCTTCTCGGGATCCAGAGTTTCGACGATCTGCGTGGTCAAGCGCTTGTCGAGTTCGGCTAGGGCCTCGGCAGCGGTTTGCTCGTCGAGGGAGGCAATGATCGATTGCCGCTCGACCGGCGAGAGCGCTTCCATGATGTCGGCCAGATCGGCGGGATGCATGCGCTCGAGTTTCTGGTGCGTAATGCGGAGCTTTACGCGGCGCAGGGGGTCCGGTTCGATCAGGTTGACGAATTCCCAGGGAATCACTCGGGTCGGGAGTTTCCTCGCCAGGCTGCGAACCATATTCGGCGGAGCAACGCCGTGCAACAGGCGCCGGGCGGCTCCGGTCAAGCCCACGTCCACCTGGGTGACGCGCAGTTCGATGGTCTCGTTGGTACGATGCTCGGAGAGGTCAATATCATTGACGCGAACGACCTTGCGCCCGCTGGTGTCGATGATCTGCTGGTCTAGCAAATCCTTGTGCAGGGCAAGCCAGCCTTCGTTGGGCTCGTAGTCCTCGAGCTGCTTTTCCAGCACATTGAGCCGGATAACTCCCGGGGCGACAAAAGCCAAAGTATCGTATCGTGCGACCAGCGGAAGATATTTGCCGCGTCCCAGAAGGACCCGAGCGACGCGGTTGGGCTGGTCCGCGGGCTCGATAAAAAGTTCGGTGACGTGGCCGACGAAATGGCCGTCACGATCGTATGCTTCCGCGCCCAAAAGATCCGTTGCGTGCAGCATTTCGCCTCCTTTCCTCCAGCCAAACCGGCGTAACGAATTCTGCCAGCGTACTGATTATTAAAGATTTAGATGCGAGGCGCTTGTTCCGTGCCTGGCCCGCACCGGTTCATGGAATCGGTTTATCTTTGCGGGATCTATGTGGCTTGAAACCCGCAAGCAGGGCGCTGCCCGGCCGCGGGTGAAGGAGACTCCTGGCTACCCGAGGCCTCGCGTTCCGCGTCCAGCTCTGGCGGCCCAGAGGTGCAAAGCCCGCCCTCCTGGGCCGTTTCGAAACGCCGCGACACCAATCGCTTCCTGCTGGGAAAGGGCTCTTGCTCTTCAAATTCGCTCATGGCCACGCAAAAAATTCCATCTCACTAGGTAAACGGTGTTCAAATCTTTGTCAAGGAAAGAATGCGGATCAACGCGATTTTCTTGTTGCGTGGAAGAGCATATGGGCGGGTCTTGCTCCCCGGCGGCGACAATCCTCGAGGTACAGTGCCCCATAAGTTTGCGTGATGTAATCTCGCGGTGAGTAGCCGAGCAGTCTGGCAGCGCGATCAATGGCTGCGGCGCTCCCCTCCAGCTCGATAAAGAGGCCCACGGGGGTCTCATCGAACTCCACTTTCAGATTCCGGATGCCTGGCAGGGCGTATGTCGTGCGGAACTTTTCATAACGAAACGTTGGACGTAATCCCAAGGCCAGGAGAATCCCGTTCAATTGTTCCGTGCCGGTGAAAGTAACCTCGATTTCCTCCCTGATTTTGAAACGCTTGCTCCTCATCGATTTTTCGGCCGGCTTCTTTGACGCTCGCGATCTCCGGGCAGGCCCTTTGTAGGTCAGTAGGGCCGGAGTATCTCGCGATGTCGGGATTCTTCCGCCCTTCACGCCGGGCGTCTCGATACGGATGCGAAGCAACTTCCCGCGGCGAGTCAGATCCTTCGCCGGCGTGTCATATAACGCGTTGGATTCATAGGTGCGCGGCGAGATTTCGCGCGCGCGAAGGCGCTTCAGGCAAAGGCCCAAGGCCGTAATGTCCCGGACGCGAAGTTTTATTTCAATTTCCATGTGCGTGGCGGCGCGGGTCCTAAAAGTCCCGGGTCGGCTTCCACCCTTCAGCAGTCGATGGAACAATTACGCATTATCCGTGCGCCAGCACTTTATCGGCGTCAAATACGCTCTTCACCTGTTGGTGGCCGCCGTTTGCGGCCAATGCCTCTTCGCGATATTTTCCAAGGGCCACCAGAATCGGAGTGTCCTGGATGGAGAAAAGGATGGCGCGCTCGCTTCTGGACTCGTTCAGATGCTCGTGGTAGGTCCAACTGGGGATCACGAACATATCGCCTTTCTCCCATTCAAAGCGAGTGCCTGCGATCACGGTCGCGCCGCGTCCCTCAAACACGTAATAAACGGAGCTGTTCACTTGGCGGTGGGCCTGGGTATGGATTCCCGGGCGGATCATTTGGATCCAGGCAGTCATGGTTTGCATGACCGGCCGTCCGGTGTGGGGATTCGTGTACTCCAGGGCAACGTCGTCGAACGGGCTGGCGTCGACCTTGGCCAAATTATTGAGGGCGCGCTCGGTGGTCTCCCACTTGTAGGTGAAAAGCGGAGAGTATTGCTGGCAAGGCGCTTCCCAGGCCGGCCGGAGTTGCCCGACTCCATATTTCAAGACCGATCCGTCAATCGCCGCCGTTACTTCCTGGACCCGCGATTCGCCCTCGTCGAAAAAAGCGGCGTCCAGATAATTGGTGATGGGAACGTCCAAGCCGTCCATCCAGATCGCCGGATGATCGGTTTCGCTTCCATGATCGTGCCAGTACATGGGGGGATTGATGACGAAGTCGCCGCGTTCGAGATACACCTTATCGCCCTGCACGGTGCTGTAGGTTTTCTGGCCGTCGATAATGAAGCGCACGGCTTGCGCGGTATGGCGGTGCGCGGGAGCCACTTCCCTGCCGTTTAGCCACTGGATGGCGGCCCAAAGTGTAGGCGTGGCGTAGGGCTTGCCGCCGAGTCCCGGGTTGCTCAGGCCCATGGCCCGGCGTTCGCCGCCGTGCTCGCCGGTGACCAGTTCTCCGGCCCGCTGCGCGAAGTCATAGAGTCTGGACCCTTTCCAAAGCCAGGGAACCGCTTTGGAGTGCGGCTCGATGGGCATAATGGCGCGTTCGGCCGTCCAGAGCGGCTTCAGGTAATTGCTCTCCATTTCGCTGTACAGCTTCTCGAATTTCGGATCGGACATCGACATCCTCTTTCACTGACTAGAAAAAATTATTACGAGTCGCGGCCAAGCCGCACATAATTTTTCAGTATTAAACCGGCGCCGGAACATCCCCATACTCTTCAATTGGCGGGAATAGTTCAATAACATTCTTGTCGCCTGGCGGCATGGATGGACTTAAGATGTACGGCGTTCTGCTGAAACGATTCTGCAACTCGCATGCCCGCCCAGTCGCATTTGGCGGATGCGGCATTAGACAGTCCGGATTGAAAACCAAATCTGATTTACATAGGGGCTTTCATGATTGTTTGCCGATTTGACGAGAACCGTGTAGGGCTGGTCGAGAATGGGTTCGTGCGCGATGTGACATCGGTCCTCGACGCGCTCCCCGCCCGGCGATATCCGTTTCCGATGAGCGATGTCTTCATTGAGGCTTTGCCGGAACTGCGCGAGCGCCTGGCCGGCTGCGGCCGCGCTGGCGCAGCCGGTTCCCGTGTCCAAGGTAAACCTGCTGAGCCCGGTGGGAAATCCCGGCAAAATCATTGGCGCGCCGGTGAATTATAAAAAACATTTACAGGAGGTTCAGACGGATCCGGAGCTGCACCATCAGAACACGGCGCACATGCAGGAAATCCATAAGATGGGATTGTTCCTGAAGGCGAACAGCTCGATGATCGGGCCCTCACAGCAGGTAATGATCCGCCATTTGGACCGGCGGACCGATCATGAAGTAGAGTTGGCCGTGGTCATCGGCAAACGAGCCAATCAGGTGTCGCGAAAAGAGGCGATGCGATATGTGGCCGGGTATTGCATTGGTCTCGATATCAGTGTGCGCGGATCCGAGGAGCGCAGCATGAGGAAGTCCGTGGATACGTACAGCGTCCTGGGACCCTGGCTGGTCACTTCCGACCAGTTGCCCGATCCCTCGAATCTCGATCTCTCGATCAGCGTGAATGGAGAGATCCGGCAAAAGGGGAATACGAGCGACCTGATCCTGGGGGTTGCCGAACTCATCGAGTTCACGACCTCCTTTTACACGTTGTATCCCGGGGACGTGATCATGACCGGAACGCCCGATGGGGTGGGGCCCATCCGCCCGGGCGACGTGATGCTCGCGCGCGTCGAGAAGATCGGCGAAATGTCGATTCGCGTTGGGGCCGCTTAGACGGAATCTGGCACCGTCGCGTTCAAAAAGCGTGCGCGCTTT
>CAWAEW010000045.1:0-13843 GCA_963781055.1 Terriglobia bacterium | reverse complement strand
GAATGGAATTGAGCAGGCCCACCTGCATGTTGGTAAGGCCGTAGGACTTGATGATCTGCGGTTGCCAGATTTGCAGGCCGCTGCTGACGGCCGTGCTGCCGGCCAGAACCACGCTCAGGACCAGCACATACTTATTGCAGAGCACGCGCCACAAGGAGATCTGTCCGACGCGCTTGGCACGGAGCGATTCCTGGTCGAGCCTGCCGTTCAGCCAATTGCGCTGTTCGGCGGTGAGCCAGCGCGCTCCCGCCGGTTTGTCGCTCAACACGAACAGGCAGAACAGACCGAGCACAATGGCCGGCGCACCCTCCAGAATGAACATCCATTGCCAGCCGCGCAGGCCGAGCCAGCCGTCAATCCCCAGAAGCGCCGCGGAAATGGGCGACCCCAGAAAACTGGAAACCGGGATGGCCACGGTGAAAATCCCCACGATGCGGGCGCGGTATTCGCGGGGAAACCAGTAGGTGAGATACAGGATCACGCCGGGAAAAAATCCCGCTTCCGCCACGCCGAGCAGCAACCTCATGGCGTAAAAGGAATGGGGACCGGTGACCACGGCCATGCCCGCCGCCAGGAATCCCCAGGTGATCATGATGCGCGCGATCCACACGCGCGCTCCGATCTTTTGCAACAGCAGGTTGCTGGGCACTTCAAACAAGAAGTAGGAAACGAAGAACAGCCCTCCGCCGAACCCAAATACCCCGGGAGTCAAATGGAGGTCCTTGACCATCTGGAGCGCGCCAAAGCCCACGTTGACGCGATCCACAAAGGAGATAAAGTAGCAGGCCATCAGGAACGGCACGATGCGCCACGCCACCTGCCGCATGGTCTTTTTCTCGAGGGAAACTAATGCGGACAAATCCTCATGCGAGGCTTCGGTCACGATCGTCTCCCCTTCCGGCGTTGCTCGGGCGCACACCCATGCACCGGGGCAACGGTTGGCTCAGTTGCGGGTGGAGCTAGTCGGCGGCTGCCGCGGCGACCAGCGAATCCATCACGGTTTCGGCGGTCCGCTTCTGCGCGTCGTTCAGGGGCAGGAGCGGCGAGCGGACCGGCCCGCCGTAATATCCCCGGCGATCCATCGCGTACTTCACGCCAGCAATTCCGAGCGCGGAGACGATTTTCTTCGCCGCGGGCGCCAGACGGCGGTGCAGTTCGCGCGCCTTCGCGGATGGGCCATCAACCGCCGCGCGATACAAGTCCATGCACAACTCCGGGTATCACATCCGCGATCGCCAGGATTCCTCCGGTCGCTCCCAGCGTGAGCGAAGGATAGAGCGTATCGGCCGATCCAATCATCACCTGGAATTTCGCGGGAACCGCCGCCAGGATCTCCCCCGCGCGCTGCACGTTGCCGGAACTGTCCTTCAGGCCGACGATGTTCGGATGCTCGGCAAGACGCGCGACCAAGTCGGCTTCCAGCGCAATGCCCGTGAGTTGCGGGATCGAGTACAGCAGCACCGGCAGCTTCGAGGCGTCCGCCACGCGCCGGAAATGCGCCAGCAGCGCGTCGGGAGTCATCCCGCCCTTGAAGTAGAATGGCGTCTTGACCAGCACAAAATCGTAGCCCAGATTGGCGGCAACCGCATTGCGCGAAATCGTTTCCCTCGTGGACTCGGCTCCGGTTCCGGCGAGCAACGTCCGGCCGGGCGCGGCTGCCTCGCGCACCGCCGCGAAGGTCTGCTCGACCTCCTTGCGGCTCAAGAAGACCGATTCGCCCGTGGAACCCACCGCCAGATATCCGGTCAGAGGCTCACGGTTATAGCGCGCAATATTTTCCTTCAGCCGGTCAACCGCCAGCTCGCCACTCTGGTCAAATGGCGTTGTCAGCGCCGCAAGAATTCCGTTCAGCTTCATGAAAGGCTCCTGAAATATAAATTCTATTCATTGATAATCACACATTCCCCGACGGCGCTCCAAGCGGAAATTAGCCCGCAATTCTCACAAACTCCTGAGCGCAACCTTTCCAAAGCTTGTAAGAATCGGACGAAAACCCTTGAGAGGCCCTGGTGGCACAGGCTTCAGCCTGTGCGGTTTTGATTTTCTTGCACCGCAACATCGCACAGGCTGAAGCCTGTGCCACCAAAAGCCATCCCAGCGGCTTTCTAGCCTCTCCGGAGAGATTGAAAACGATTTCAGTGGCTGCGTGGTGAGAAATACGGGTTAGGGTGGCAAATTCCGGTTGACACAAACCAAAAAGTTTCGCAAGCCGGCAGAAAGCGGCCTTCAATTCCATGCTTCCCAAAATTCGCGAATTTGATATTCGGCAATCGACTCTGTTAGACTGCGTACCGGTGAATCGGGAAAGGTTTACACTTGAAATCGCGTCCGTTGCAACTCGGACACTTCCCACCAATCCAGAATCATCACAGCGGGGCCGTAGTTCAGTCGGTTAGAACGCCTGCCTGTCACGCAGGAGGTCGCGAGTTCGAGTCTCGTCGGCCCCGCCATTTTTTAAAAACTTTTTGGGTTTGGATTCAGCAAATAATTCCGCTTTACCTTCCGAATATGTCGCTGACAACGCTAACCGGCGGGTGCGGAAATTGATTCCCCATCCGGCGAAATAATTCCCTTGGCCGCAAATCGAGTCCCGCTTACCGCAAATCAGGTCCGGAGTTTCTGGGCGTCCTGGGGCGGCTGGGTGCTTGACGGGATGGACTCGTTCATCTACGCCCTGGTTCTGGTTCCGGCGATGCGGGAACTGTTGCCCAAGTCCGGAATTCCCGCCACTACCGCAAATATCGGATATTACGGCGGACTGCTGTTTGCCCTGTTTCTGGTCGGCTGGGGCATGGCTTTGCTGTGGGGACCGGTCGCCGACAGGTTCGGACGCGTGCGGACCTTGATGCTCACCATCATTTGCTTTTCCATTTTCACTTTCCTGAGCGCGTTTTCCACCAACGTCTGGATGCTGGCCGTGCTCCGACTTTTTGCCGGGATCGGGATTGGCGGGGAATGGTCGATGGGCGCGACGCTGATCTCCGAGGAATGGCCGGAAGCGCGCCGCACGATGGGCGCGGGCATGATGCACACGGGATATTACTTTGGATTTTTCCTGGCTGCGCTGGCCAACTATTTTGTGGGAAGCAGGTATGGCTGGAGATGGATGTTTATCGTGGGCGGCGTGCCCGCGTTGCTGGTGATTTTGATCCGCAAAGGCATGCACGAGCCGGAGCGCTGGAAGGCCAAGCAAGATCAAGTCCGGCAAGAAGTGGACGCTGAGCGGCACATTTTTTGAAATTTTCTCGCCGCGTTATCGTCTGCGCACGATGCTCAACCTGATGTACCAGCTGGTTTCCACCATCGGTTTGTGGGCGGGCACGGTGTACGTGCCTGCCGCGATTTCGTATCTTGCCGCGAAAGGCGGGCACTCGGCGTTTCAAACCGCGCGGCTCGCCTCCGATGGCACAGCCATACTATCCGTCGGCACGATCCTGGGAGCGCTTAGCGTGCCGTTTATCGCGGACCGGCTGGGACGCCGCGTGAACCAGGCGATTTTCTATTCGCTGATGCTGGTGGTCATCGTCGTCACGTTCGGGTATGTTTTTTATCTGCAGACGGACGCATTAAAATGGTTTTTTGTCTGCCTGTTTTTTCTCGGCATCGGCGGAGCAAACTATACGGTGTATTCGTTCTGGCTGCCGGAACAGTACGAAACCGAATGCCGCGCCAGCGCGCTGGCCTTCGCGCAAAACGTGGGGCGATTTGCCGGCGCCGGCGCAACGTTTCTGGTCGGCGCGGGAGTGCGCCATTTTCAGACGCTGGGTCTGCCCGTGGCGCTGACCGCCGTTGCGTTTGTCATTGGGCTTGTGCTTTTGCCGTTCGGAGTGGAAACAAAGGGCAAGCCTTTGCCCTCTTGAAATTAATTGCGAGGAGTAGCGATGACGCAAGGACACGACGCGCAAACACGAAGTGAAGTCCGCGACAATATGAGAATCGATTGGGATGTGCCGATCACGATGGATGACGGCATCGTCCTGCGCGCGGATATTTTCCGCCCGGTCGATGATGGCCGCTACCCCGTGTTGCTCACGTACGGGCCATATGCAAAAGGACTCGCCTTTCAGGACGGCTATCCCGACGCCTGGCGAATCATGGTGCAGGAATATCCGGAAGTGGCGGCGGGCTCGACCAACCTGTATCAAAACTGGGAAGTGGTGGACCCGGAGAAATGGGTGCCGCACGGCTACGCGTGTGTTCGCGTGGACAGCCGGGGATGCGGGAGATCGCCGGGCGTTGTGAATCCTTTTTCGCCGCGCGAGACGCGCGATTACGTGGAATGCATCGCCTGGGCCGGAGAGCAGCCCTGGAGCAGCGGCAAGGTGGGCCTGAATGGAATTTCTTATTACGGAACCAACCAATGGCAGGTGGCATCGCAGCAGCCTCCGTATTTAACGGCCATGTGCATCTGGGAAGGCGCGGCGGAATGGTACCGCGACACCTCGCATCATGGCGGAATTCTCTGCACGTTTTGGGAGAACTGGTACGACGTGCAGGTCAAGAGCGTGCAGCACGGACTGGGAGAGCGCGGGCCGCGCAGCCGCGCGACCGGCGATCTGGTCTGCGGGCCCGAGACGCTGTCCGAGGCGCAACTCGCCGCGAATCGCGTGGACTTCGGCGCCGACCTGCGCGCCCACGCCCTGGACGATGAGTACAGCATATGCCGCTCTCCTGACTGGTCCAAGATCACCGTGCCGTTTCTTTCCGCCGCGAATTGGGGCGGGCAAGGACTTCATCCGCGCGGCAATTTCGAAGCCTTTATTCGAGCGGCGGCGCCGCAAAAATGGCTCGAAGCGCACGGCGGCGAGCACTGGACGCATTTTTATACCGACTATGGCCGTGAGATGCAGAAGCGCTTCTTCGATTACTTTTTGAAAGGCGAACAGAATGGGTGGGACCGCCAGCCTCGCGCTCTGCTGCAGATTCGGCACATCGATCGCTTCGAGGAACGCGCCGAACACGAGTGGCCTCTTGCACGCACGCAATGGACAAAGTTCTATTTCGATTTTGCGAATGGAGCGCTGACTTCGGAACCTGTGGCGCAGAAGGCGGCACAGACGTTTGACGCATTGGGCGCGGGCCTCACGTTCATGACGCCGCCCATTGCGGCCGAAACGGAAATCACCGGCCCATCGGCTCTGAAACTTTTTCTTTCCTCAACCACGGAAGACGCCGATGTGTTTGCCGTGCTTCGCGTTTTTTCGCCGGACTTGCAGGAAGTTGTTTTCCAGGGAGCGATCGATCCGCACACGCCGATCGGCCAAGGCTGGCTGCGCGCTTCCCACCGGAAGCTGGACCCTCGATTGTCACAACCGTGGCGCCCGTATCACACGCATGACCAGCGGCAGCCCTTGCAGCCGGGCATACCGGTTGAATTGGATGTCGAGATCTGGCCCACGAGCATTGTCGTCCCCGCTGGTTATCGCATCGCGATTACCATTCGGGGCAAGGATTACGAACATGCGTGCAGCGGCGGAAAACTATCGAACTTCAAGAACGAGCTTCGAGGCTGCGGGCCATTTCTGCACAATGATCCGGCCGACCGACCGGAAAAGATTTTCGGCGGAAAGACCACATTGCACGCGGAAACCGGCCGGCAACCCTATTTGCTGTTGCCGATCATTCCGGATTAAGCCGGATTGAGCCGGATTAAGGAAGAGCATTACTTCAAGATTTCTTGCTCGATGCGTTGCCGACAACCTGCTCGATGCTGGTGCCAAAATCCTTGAGCATCACGACGGCGGCGTTGCGCCCGGGCGCTCCCGTGACCGAGCCCCCGGGATACGTGCACGCGCCGGTCTGATACAGGCCTGGGATGGGCATGCGGTATTGCGCCCATCCTGCCATGGGCCGCAAAGCGCCGGATTGCGACGGGCTCTGCGCTCCGGCATGACAACTGCCGTGCCAGTTGTGCGGATTCATCCGCTCCAGATCGAGCGGGCTCTGAATTATTTCGGCCAGAATCTTGTCCGGAGTCAGGTTCGGTGAAAACCGGCGAATGTAATTCAAGCACGTGTCGGCCACCTGCTTCTTGATGACGTCCCAGTGCTCCGGGCCTTGCTTCAATTCATAGGGTTGCCATCCGACCACTTTGATGGTGTGCATGCCGGCGGGGGCGCGCGTGGGATCGGCGGAAGTTGTGCAATGGATTGCCAGCGGCGGATCATCCAGGTTCACGGCCGAACGCGCGAAATCATAGGCGATGCGCAGCACGGTTTCGGGCGTTGCCACCAGCCCGCTATTAACGGGCGTGACGACGCCTCCTTGCACGGCGTAGGTGGGCGGTTCGCTCGTCGCATAATTGGCGACGAACATTTGCACTTCGGCCTGCCAGGTGTCGACGCCGTCGATGAAATCCTGGCCCCACAACTCGCGCGGCGCCATATCCACAAGCTGTTTGATATGGATCGTCGATAGGACCGCCTTATCGGCGCGGTAGCTGGCGCCGTCCACGCATTCCACTCCCGTGCAGCGGCCGTTTTCGACAATCAGTTTGGCAACCGGTTTATTCGTGAGGATCACGCCGCCATGAGCCTCGATGTATCGCGCCAGCGCTTCGGTCAATACGCCCGAACCGCCTTTCGGAATCGGCCGGCTCAGGCGCTGCTGGTTAAAAATGCCGTACGCGGAGCGGCCCGTCATCGGATCGATGACCGGCTGCGTCGGCATCGGGCAGCCCATCATGAAGCAGCGGACGTGGTCATCCTCGAAATTGGCGCGGATGATTTCCCAGCAGGACATCGCCATTAGACGCTGCCACAATTTGCCCTTGGGATGTCCGGCCAGGCGCTCGTTCAGAGATTTCCCGAACCCGATTGGCGCAAACGTGACCGCTTCAAAAAGGGGCGCCACAGATTCATATTCGCCCATCATGCGGCGGTACGTGGCGGCGTCTTTTTTAGAGAATTTCGCGATTTCCGCGCAGGTGCGGTCCAGGTCGCGCCACTGCGTGATGTACGTGCCGTCGGCAAACGGCATGTGATAGACCGGATCGGGATAGACAAACTCTAGGCCGTATTCGCGCAGATCAATTTCGTTGTCCCGGAGCATGGGATTGCCTTGGATCCCGTTGTGCGCCGTCGAGCAGGTATCATGCAGGAAACCGCGCAGCGTGAGCTGCGCAGTCTTCACTCCCCCGCCAACCTTCGGCCGGCCCTCGAGGAGCACGATTTTGTACCCGGCCTTGGCCAGATACGCGGCGGCAATCATGCTATTGTGGCCCGCACCGGCAACGACGACGTCAAACCGGTCGCTCGTGCCCGCACGGTCGGCCGGCGCCGAGGTCTGCGCCATGCCGTTCAGAGAACCGAGCGCCAGCGGAGCCAGCGCCGCGCTTTTCACAAATCCGCGCCGCGTGATTTTACTCATGGCAACCTCCTGCTATCTGTTGGCCTTCCGAAACGACGCCTAGTAAACTGCGATTCCCAGCTTGCCTATGTTTTTTTCGCCACCACTTCCTCGATACTCGTACCGAAATCCTTGAGCATCACGACGGCGGCGTTGCGCCCGGGCGCGCCCGTGACTGAGCCGCCGGGATACGTGCAATCGCCAGTCTGGTAAAGACCGGGGATCG
Source organism: Terriglobia bacterium (assembly GCA_963781055.1). Classification (GTDB taxonomy): domain Bacteria; phylum Acidobacteriota; class Terriglobia; order Acidiferrales; family UBA7541; genus Palsa-360. Next base: position 6,270 of record CAWAEW010000045.1, on the reverse strand, counting down.
GCATGCGATATTGCGCCCACCCCGCCATCGGACGCATCGCGCCCATTTGCGACGGGTCCGACGAGCCGCCGTGAATGCTGCCGTGCCACATGCTTGGATTCTTGCGCTCCAGATCCAGCGGGCTCATCACGAATCGGCCCAGGATTTTATCATCGGTGAGATTGGGGGCGAACCGCCGCAGATAGTTCAATTGTGCATCGGACACTTGATCTTTAATCGCGTCCCAATGCTTCGGCCCTTCTTTCAGATTGTAGGGATGAAAACCGAGCACCTTCAGCGTGTGCATCCCGGCAGGAGCGCGCGTGGGGTCGGCGACGCTGCTGCAGAAGACGGAGATCGGAGGCTCATCGATATTGGACACGTCGATTGTGTCGTCGTACGCAAAGCGCAGCAACCGCTCCGGGCCCGCCAAAATAGCCGATTCCGCCGGCGAAATTGTGCCGCCCTGAATGGGATACTTCGGCGGCTCCTTGAGCGCATAGTGCGTCACCACTTCGGAAACTTCGCCCTCCCAGGTCTCCACTCCGTAGAGAAAATCCTGCGGCCACAATTCGCGCGGCGCCATATCGACCAGATGCTTGATGTGCATCGTGGAAAGCACGGCTTTATCGGCGCGATAGGAGCTTCCGTCCGCGCATTCCACGCCCACGCATTTCCCGCCCTCGACGATGAGCCGCGCGACCGATTTGTTCACGAGAACCACGCCGTTGTGCGCCTCGATGAACCGCGCAATCGCTTGGGTCAGCATCCCCGATCCGCCTTTCGCAATCTTGCGAGGCGCCGTCCGGATCGACGAGTAAGCGGACCGCCCGGTCATGGGATATTGCGGCGGCTGCATGCTCCACGGCGTTGCCATCAGGAACGCCCGGCAGTGGTCATCCTCAAAATTTTCGCGAAGGACGTCCCAGGCGGACATCGCCAGGCGCCGCTGCCAGATTTTTCCCATGGGATTGGCGGCGAGGCGCTCGCTGAGCGGCTTTCCAAAACCCGGCGGCTCAAACGTATCCGCCCCGAGCAGATCCCGCGCGGCCTCGCTCTCGTGATACATGCGCCGGTAGGCTTCGCCGTCTTTTTTGGAAAATTTCGCAAATTCGGCGGCGGAGCGGTCCAGATCAGCCCACTGCGTGATGTAGGTGCCATCGGCAAACGGCATGTGCATGATGGGATCGGGCGAGATATATTCCAGGCCGTAGTCGCCGCAGCTTCAGTTCGTCGTTGCGTATGAGCGGATTGCCTTGAATGCCGTTATGCGCGGTCGAGCAGGTATCGTGCTTGAAGCCCGGCAGGGTCAATTCTTGTGTTTTCACTCCGCCGCCGACGACGCTGTCTCCTTCCAAAACCAGGCAACGAAAGCCTGCTTTGGCCAGGTACGCGGTCGCGATCAGGCTGTTGTGTCCGGCGCCGGCCACCACGATATCGAAGCGATTGCTCGGCGCCGTCGTCTGCGCTTCCAAAGTGACGGGAGTAAACGCCAGTGGCGCCAGGGCCACCCCCTTTACGAATCCCCGCCGCGTGATTTCGCTCATGCTATTTTTCCTTTCAGATGGTGTGCTTTCACAGCAGGGCCGCCATCAGCTCACGGACTTCCCGCGGGAGAGCGGCGCCTATGCCAAATTCTTTGGGTACCGCTATTTCCATAAATTAGCCTGTGCCGCTTCACGGCTCCTGCACTTGAGTCGGCTTCTCCGGAGAGATAACTCGCTGTTCGGCTCCCTGCCACAATAGCGTTACCGAAATGGATTTGCGAGAATCCTCGAACTTGAAATCGTGCACTTGCCCGCCCGAGTCCACCTTCATGAGCTTGCTGGGCATCGGCTTGCCGTCAAAACGGTCCTTGAACCATTCGGCGACGAACGTGCCGGTGCTTGGCCCGTTGATCGTCGCGGGCGATCCGCTGACGCTGTGAAGGGCGCCCTCGTACAGGATCATCTGCTTGGGCGCGGAGATTAAATCCATGAGTTGAAAACCGTATTCGACGGGAGTGAGCTGATCGTCTTCGCCGCCGACAAGCAAGTAAGGACACTTGACATTTTCGGCCACGCCGCGCAGCGTCCACGACTGCAGGAATTTGTCGAGTTCCGCTTCCGTCGGTAAACCCGTGTAATACAAAAAGCGCAGCTTGAACGACGGAGAAGCCGTTTCAAAGGCCGTATGCATCGTCGGCTCCACGGCCATGGCCTGCAGGGCAGCCCCTTTCAGACGGGCGTCGATCGAAGCGACCTGTGTCCCCAGGTACGATCCTAAGCTTGCCCCGCGCAGCGCGATGCGGTCCGGATCGATCTCTTTTTGCGAACGCAGCCAGTCCAGCACCACGCGGCCGGCGTCTTGCCAATTGGTTTGCGTCAAATAAATTCCGCGAATGGCGCACTCGTTCTGCCCGGGGCCTTCCAGCGCCAGCGTGGCGATGCCGCGTTCGCGCAGCCCGTCGCCGTAGATGGCCGCGCCGCCTTCTTTGTTGCTGTCCAGGCCGGAGATGGACCACACGCAAGGCACGCGGCCCGAAACGTTCGGGGGCAAGTGCAGATATCCGGGCAAAGTTTTGCCGCTGCCGCCAAAGGGCACTTCGACGCGGCGTATCTCGTGGTCGGCGAACTGAATATACTTCGCGTAACACTGGTTCTTTTTATCATTGAGCGCGAGGTTGTCGGGCGTGTTTTCGAAGATGGGCCATTGCGCGCCGGCGTAAAGATGCGCCGCCAGGAAATAAGCTTCGCGCGCGGCAATCGCGCGGCCTTCCTTCTCGTACTGCCGCGCTTCCCTTTCCCGGCGCACGGCAGCGCGCGCAAATTCGCGCGAAATGTCATTGAACTTGTGGATGCGCGCGCGCAATCCGGCGGCATCGGCGCCTCCGCCGGGAATGCCCGCGAGGCCGCCCAACCGGCCCTGGTCCCACTCCGGGCCAATCGTGGCAATCACCGCGTCCAGCAGCCAGCGCTGGTCCTGCCAGCGCGCCAGTTTGCGCTCCACGTCCGGCGTCATGGAGGGCGGCGCAGGCTCGGGCTCAGGCGCGGCACTGGCCGAACTTTCCAGCAAGGTTGATCCGGCGCCGCCAACCAGCGAAGCTCCCGCCAAAGTTGCCGCGCCGCTGAGAAATTCCCGCCTCTCGACCAAATTGTTTTTCGCGGAAATTGGATCCTTTTCACTTGGCATCGTCATTTCTCCCGTCTCCCTGAAGTGGAGCCCATGCTCCGGTCACGATTCTGCGCCGCGAATTCCCGTATCTCGTCCGAATAAAGAAAGGGCCAAAGGGCGGGATTCCGGATCGAATATCGCTGCGATTGAAAATTCCCGGCCGACCGATAACGTACACCCAGCTTCGTTCGCATGCAACGCTCAATCCGGATGATTGGGAGCGGAATCCGCGCGAGTCATCATCGCGTTAGGAATTGCGAAATGGGAGGTAGCGAGTTCGACTTTCGCCGGCCTGGCCAAAGCCGTCAATCAGTTCAGGGCAGTCGATTATTGAGAATCGGGCGACGCACAACTCTGCGCGCCGCTCCCCGTATAACCTCGCCCATGCGTATCGTTGTCGAGCACTGCCTTGCACGTTTGCGTCAGAAGATTGCGGACAACGGCCTTGGAAAGATTCCGAACGATGGGATTGATCAGCCACGCAATCAGGGCAGGAATACGGCGGCTCAGCGCGACCGATTCGATCTCCAGGTAAACGCCGCCATCCTTCTGTTGGATTCTCCAGTAGCTGTTCAGCCGCCATAGGTAGCCATGGTCTTTCCCTACGGGAAGTTCCTTCTCATCCGCCTCGCCGGGATTTTGGAGTTCCGTGATCCGAGTGGAATGCGAGCGAATTTCGCCGCGCGAGTGGCCCAAGGGGATATATTCGGAAGTGAAATACGCATTGAGCACGACGGTGACCAGCGACTTCTTGAGATATTGCAGGTAAACCTTTGAAATATTCCCGTCGGTTTCCAGCAGCTTCGATTTCTGGACATCCGGTTTGTAGATTTCCGCCTGCTTATCGAAATCCAGCAGAACTTGCAGAGTTTGAAGGTACGTGGCGCCGGGAATAAATATAATCCCGATCCAGTGATGCACCAGGCCGGAGGGAATTTCAACGGGCACTCCATCTTCCAAAACAGCGAGGTGTTCGATGTAAGGATCTCCGCCGCGAAGCTGCTGATAAATCTGCATGCGGGTGTCACTCGGCAGGCCGTCGATATAAAGGAAATTGCCGGCGCGGAGATCTTCGGCCATGCGCGCCTCGAGCAGTTGGGTGTAGTGATCGAAGGCGCGAACGGTTTCAGGCTTTAATTCAGCGGCAAGTGCGGGCGGAGGAAACAGGCCGGCCAGGACGCATGCGAGAAGCAATAAGCTTTTCATCCGCACAGCTTTTCCCATGCTCACGGTTGCAATCTATCTGATATGAAATCCACAGCAAGAAGGCGAGATTAGGAACCCTGCACCAGCCGCTCTAATCCCGACTGGCTCTTGATGGTGACGCTGGACCCTTTAATCTGCAAGAGATTCTTTTTCTTGAAGTCCGCAAAGACCCTGGTCACGGTTTCCCGGGACGCGCCAATCATCTGGGCAATCTCTTCATGGGTGAGCGTCAGATTGAACTTTACGGATCCGTTTTCCGACTTGTGGTTTGCGCCCCAATCCAGAATGAACCGCGCCAGCTTCTCCCCTGCCGAGTGGGAGAGCCCAATGGTGCGCATTTCCGCGAACGCCGACTGATAGGTTTCGCTCAGTTCCTGGGCCACACGCACGGCGGCCTCGCCGTGCTCGCGAAGGAAGTTGAGAAAATCCGTCCGGCTGATGAAATTGGCCTGGGTAGGCTCGATGACGTCCGCGGTGACTTCGTAAGCCCTGCCGGAAATCGTGGCCGGCAACCCCAGCAGGTCGCCCGGTTCCGAAATGCGGAGAATGAGGGTCTTGCCGTCGGAGGCGGAGGTCGATAGCTTCACATGCCCGGAACAAAGAATAAAGACCCCGCGAGCGGGTTGCCCCTCGACAAACAGCGTAGCGCCTTTGGGATAGGTGGCTGATCCGGTAATCTCGGCAAGCCGCTGAAGGGCAGCGGGGGCGAGATTGCAGAACAGCCTGTCTTCCTTGTGGGGACAGGTGACGCAGTTTTCAACGATTTGAAGTCCGTAGGGCGAGCGCATAACTTTGCCAACGCCTAGTATACGCCCTCGGCCTCGGCTTACAAAATGGAAACGCCCCATCGAAGGTGTGTCACTAATTCCCACTCGGCCATGCCTCGCCCCTATGACTACCCCAAAGCTCAGCCCGTGCACCGTGATCTAAATCACACGTGATCGTGACCGGGGTCACGGAATTTGTACCCGTGCTGCCCGATACTTTCAAAAGGAATGGAGGTGCGTGATGCCTCAGGATGACCGGGACGTTTTGCAAGTTCTAAAATCGGAGTTGAATTTCGTACAAAAAGGCGGGTACGGCCCCTCTCCGCGTGAGCCTTTCAAGGCGCAGCTGATTTTCGAAGACTCACCGACATGCATGAATTTCGATACCCAAGACCATCCGGATCCCTGCGCCGAATGCTTGCTCATGCAATTTGTGCCTTCCGAGAGGCAGGGGGAAAGAGTGCCGTGCCGTCATATCCTTCTGACCAGCGATGGCCAAACAGTGTTCGACCTATACCAAGGCGGTGCGACGCAGCCGGAACTGGAAGGCGCTTTGATTGGCTGGCTGCGCGAGACGATTGCGCAGTTCGAAGCGGCCGAGCCGGGAAGCGAAAAAGCCAATCCAATTGTTCCAACGGAAGGAGCTGCCGCGTAGCAGGTTCACTCGGGCAATTTCGCGCCCGCCGCGCAGGGGGATGTTATGTTCCAGAATTTGCACCCGAAATGTTCCAATCCGAGTTGTGCGGCGGCGTTCGACTGGCTTGGAGGCGGCAGGCTTTTTCGTTTTCGCAGGGAAACGGGAGAGAATTTGCCTTCTGGCGGGCCGTGGGGCCTCGCGGACAAAGGCCATCATGTGGAACATTTTTGGCTCTGCGAAAGGTGTTCACAGATATTTACACTCGAGTACAAACAAGGAGAAGGAGTATTGATCCGCTTGCTGTGGCCAGAACTTCCGGCAGCGGAAGAAGGCATGCACCTGCTTGGTTCCTGAACACGCCATCATTATGGACCAGCAGGGACAGCATCCGGCGGCCGCCTCCAACCCAATCAGTAACCCAAAGCGCGGCCGCCGGCCCTTCCTCTTTAAAGAAGAGATGTTCGAGAATGGCTCCCCGATGATGCCATAACTTCCGGTGGGTGACTATCCCAAACTGCACCCCCTGTC
>CAWAEW010000044.1:0-30179 GCA_963781055.1 Terriglobia bacterium | reverse complement strand
CCAGGAAGGCGTAAAAGCGCAGAAAGTGCAACTTGTCACGAACGGCCTGCTGCTGAATTTCCTGATGTCGCGCCGTCCGGGCCCCGATCTGGACCATTCGAATGGACATGGCCGGTCGGCCTACCTGGGCGACCCGCGGCCGATGATCAGCAATCTGTTCTTCACTTCCTCGGCGGGGGTTTCCGCGGACGATCTGAAGAGCAAATTCCTGGATGCGTGCAAGCAGAACGGGAATAAGTGGTGCGTCATTGTCCGCGAGATGGACAATCCCGTGCTGGGCGTGCGCGACCAGGGGGACCTTTCCGATATCGTGATGGGCGCGGCATCGGGCGCGGCCACCGGCGACCGCCTCCCTTTGCTCGTCTATCGCGTCAACGTCGATGACGGCAGGAATCTCTGATTCGCGGCGCGCATCTCGCGGGACTCACCGTTCGAGCCATCCGGAACATTTCCGGCATCGGCAACGACGCAACGGCGTTCAATTTCATGCAAAGTCAGCAGGCCGGATTTTCCGGCACCGCGCTCGCCGCGTTTGGCTCCGCCGATTCGGGCGTGCCCTCCACGGTGATCGCTCCATCGCTGCTGTTTGACGACGTGGAAGTTCACGGCGCGCGGCGAGCCGCAACGTTTGCCGCTGGTCCCGCCGCCGCCGCTGAATTAAACAACAGCAAGTGACTGGTGCATAGTGACTTACGACTGACAGGTCCGCCATCACCCGGACGCAACTCGTCAATGGTCAGTGAACAACTTCCAATGCGACGGATTTCCAGAAGGGGTTAGCCGTGAGAACCCGTAGCGAAATATTTGATCGGGCGCGGTTATGTAACTTGTTACCTCAGATGAACTCTCCTCTTCAGCAAATTACAGATTTGAATAAGATAGGCATGGCCGACACCGGCATGTGAGCCATCCCGCTTCTGAGGGTACTGTGATTCGGCCAAGGCAGGCGGATGAGTCTAACCATTGAAACGGCAATAGCGGATTTCGGCAATACTGCGAAGAGGAAGCTCGCAAACCCCGCCGCGTCCGGTCAGCCAGAAGACCAGCTCCGCGCTCCATTCGAAAAGTTGCTTGAAGATGTTGCATCGATTTGCAACTTCAGAAGCGGCGCCATCGTCGCAGTCGGAGAAACAACCCAACATGACCTGAAGACACGCCCCGATTATTCGATCACGGTTAATAAGGCCCTCGTGGGTTTCGTTGAACTGAAGGCTCCTGGAAAGGGTGCAAATCCAACTCGATTTAAAGATCCACACGACAAGGAGCAATGGGACCGACTTCGTTCCTTGCCCAACTTGCTCTACACTGATGGGAACTCATTCGGCCTCTGGCGGGATGGCCAGGCAGTGGGCCCTGTCCTTACCCTTCAAGGAGACATCGAGACGTCCGGTGCAAAGCTCGCACCTCCAATCGGGTTGCTCCTTCTCTTCGAAGACTTTCTGCGCTGGAGGCCGGTCGCACCACGCAGCGCTCGCGAACTGGCGCACACTACTGCTCGCCTATGTGGTTTATTGCGTGATGAGGTTACTGAGCAACTTGGCCTCAAGAGTCAGGCCTTGACGGATCTTGCCGCCGATTGGCGAAAGCTTCTTTTCCCTGAAGCGACCGATGAACGGTTCGCGGATGGCTACGCGCAGGCCGTCACTTTCGGCATGCTCATGGCTAGGGCAAAGGGTATTGCACTCAGTGATGGGCTGCACACAAAGTTGCTGCGGAAGCCACGCCAGTAGCACGCTTATCGGTGCTGCACTCCGTTTGTTGACGGATAACGTCGAGAATCAGGAGACGCTGAAGACCGCACTTGGCACGCTCATGCGCGTTCTCGACGCAGTGGACTGGGAGTGTGCTCACCAAAGGCGAGCCGGATGGTGGCTCTACTTCTACGAAGAGTTCCTGGATGTTCTATGACAAAGCCCTTCGAAAACAAACCGGCTCCTACTACACCCCGCCAGAATGGTCGGAGAGATGGTCTCTCAGTAGATGAAGCCCGCGTAGCAAACGCTTCGGGTTGCGAACCGGCTTGTCTTCGCCTTCCGTCACATTGGCCAATCCCGCCATGGGGACCGGAACGTTCCTGATTCAGGTGTGATTCGCAGAATCGCACAGGAAGTAAAGACCGACGAGGGCCCGGGCGCAGTCCCCGGTGCGATTCAAGCGGCTCTTTCACGACGATCGGCTTCTAGATTCAACTCGGCCCATTTGCGGTGCACAACTGCGCCTCCTTGCGGAGGTGGTCGACCTCACGGATTCCGCCTCTGATGTACCGTTGCGAATATTTGTTACTAACACGCTTGGTGACCCATACGAGCATGAAGATTACTTCCCAAGCATGCTTGCTGCTCTTGGGAGATCGCGACGCGACGCGAACAGATCAAGCGCGAGGAACCTATCACTGTCATTCTTGGGAATCCGCCTTACAAGGAAAAGGCGATGGGGAGTGGCGGGTGGATCGAGCACGCGAGCCCGAATAAGAAAGACCCACCACCGCTCCAAGCTTGGATGCCTCCGGCGGATTGGCATGCCGGAGCACACAGCAAACACCTCCGCAACCTCTATGTTTACTTCTGGCGCTGGGCAACATGGAAGGTCTTCGACCATGACCCTGCACACGATACTGGGATTGTTTGCTTCATCACTGTTGCGGGTTTTCTCGCCGGACCCGGATTCCAGAAAATGCGCGACTACATGCGACGCTCATGCGACGACATCTGGGTGATCGACTGCTCTCCTGAGGGACATCAACCGGAGGTAAATACGCGCATATTCCAGGGTGTACAGCAACCAGTTTGTATCGTACTGGTATCTCGCTCGAAAGCTAAGAAACCGAACATTCCAGCAAAGGTACGTTTCCAAGCTCTCCCGCTTGGCAAGCGGGAAACCAAGTTCGAGGCGCTTTCGAAAATAGGTTTGGAGAGGCAAGGATGGATTGATGCACCCATTGATTGGCGCGCGCCATTTCTTCCCGCGTCCCAAGGCGCGTGGGCAACATATCCGAAACTCGAAGACTTGTTCGTTTACAATGGATCAGGCGTTATGCCTGGGAGAACATGGATTATCTCGCCAGACAAAATCTCGCTTGATCAGCGGTGGAAAACGCTTATCGAGGCTCCAGCAGGTCAAAAGGACCTTCTATTTCACCCACATCTGCGGAACGGTCAGCCCGGCGATAAGCATAGCCATAAGATCGTGCCCACGCCACTACACGGATCTGAAATAAATCGGAAGTCCATTGCAGATGAGACCGGCACTCAGAGTGTCCTCAATCGAGTATGGATTTCGCTCTTTTGATCGCCAGTGGATTGCCGCGGACGCCCGCGTAATCAATCAGCCGAATCCCGAGCTTTGGCAATCTCGCTCAGACCGCCAAGTCTATTTAACTGCGCCTAGTGACCGCTCGCCTTCGAATGGGCCTGCTCTTACGTTCACTGCGCTTATACCCGATCTCCACCACTACGCTGGACGGGGTGGTCGTGCTTTCCCGCTTTGGGCCGACGATCAAGCTGAATCGAGCAACATCCGGCCCAATCCGCTAATTACTCTGTCAAAGCAAATCGGTCTCACAGTCTTGCCCGAAGACATGCTTTCCTACATTGCAGCTGTCGCCGCGAATCCCGCATATCCGCGCGATTTCGAAAGATCTTATCAACACCAGGTCTCCACATCCCAATCACTGCAAATACCTCCCACTTTCGAGAGGCCATCGAAGTAGGACGGCGCGTCCTTTGGCTCCATACGTTCGGAGAGCGAATGATCGATGCGGCACACGACCGTCCAGAGGGGCCGCCACGACTTCCTGCAGGACGCGCGCCGGTCGTGACGAAGGAGGGTACAATCTCCTCCGAACCATCCGAAATGGCCGACACGCTCGGCTACGACGCAGAGAAAAATCGTCTCCTCGTCGGTACCGGATTTATCGACAATGTTCTTCCAGCCGTGTGGCGATACGAAGTCTCAGGCAAGCAAGTTCTCCTACAATGGTTCAGCTACCGAAAGAAGCATCGCGAACGCCCTATCATTGGCAACCGCAGGAAGCCGTCACCGCTCGGCGACGTTCAACCTGACCATTGGCTTCCCGAGTACACAACCGAGCTACTGAACGTCCTGAATGTTTTGACTATGCTCGTAGAGTTGGAGCCGCAGCAGGCGGAGATTCTGGTCGAATTTGCCAAGGGCCTCTCATAAGTGAGGCCGATTTGAAAACTGCAGGGGCATTCGCGGTGGAGGCGACCTCCAAGCCCCGGAAGCCGAAGACCCAAAAAAGTCGCGCACTCTTCGAGTAGACGAATGAGCCGACCCCCGGAAGGATTGTTGGCAATGGGAAAGTTATCCGCATGGGCGGGAAAAACTAACCCTCATCAGGCGATTCCCTTTCGTCCGCAGCGTATAATCCTTTCGAGGCTTTTCCATTTCACGCTCTCCCATCTCGGTCAAGCAGATGGCGGCGCTCGGGTCGATCGGCTCGGCGCTGATTCTTGTAACGCTCAAGGTGTTTCTGGCCTTGGCCATCGGAAGCATGGGCGTGCTTTCCGAGGCTTTGGATAACCACGTTATGATGGCAACATATACCGTGAAGGGCGATTCCTTCGTTGCCGACAAGCCGCGAGTGTGGTCGGAAAGCAGATCGGTGGCCGCTTGATGAGCTTCGCTCTCGCGCCGGACGGCAAGCGCATCGCCGCGTTAATGCCCGTCGAGACAGCGGAAGCACAGAAGGCGCAGAGCCACGTGATTTTCCTAATGAACTTCTTTGACGAAGTGCGTCGGCGCACAGCAACGCAAACGAAATGATCGGCCAAACCATCGCTTCCCGTAAAGAGGCTAGTGGATGTGGCGGGAGGCTGTGGACAGGCAATGATCGGGAGAGAAAGATGAAAATTCCATCAGGCATTCTTATTGTAGTGTTGGTCATATCAGCTTCGTGGGGCTTCGTGGGCGCAAGAACGGTCGCCGCGCCCACGCCGTCCGCCAAGGATCAACTCATTGGCACATGGAGACTCGTTTCACGAGTCGTCAAGCACGCGGACGGAACTTCGAACCCCGACCCCGCATACGGACCAGAATATCCCGTCGGCTATATCATGTACGATCGAACGGGGCACATGGCCGTTCAATTCATGGGACTTCATCGCCCCAATAACCACTCTTCGCTCGCCTACGATGCCTACTTCGGCACGTATTCGGTCAACGAAAAAAGCGTGCCTCCCACGGTGACGCACCACCTGGAAGGCAGTTTGAATCCGGAAAGCGTAGGCAAGGACATCGTCAGGGATTTGATACTCGATGGCGACAGGCTGACGCTTATTGTCCACACCGCTACGACGGATGTAAATGTCAACTCCTTCATACGGGTGAAATGAACGGTGGAGATCATGGCACACCGAATTTTTCCGCCGGGCGCCAAGGCGCTCTTTTGCTCTAGTGAGGCGCCGAAGAGCGTGCCTGCAATGGATAAAATTATCTCGCTATGATCGGCAAAACTATCCCTCATTAGCGCATCGTCTCGCAGCGTCCCCATCGTATAATCCTTTCGAGGCTTCCCCATTTCACGCTCTCCCACTTCGGTCAAGCAGATGGCGGCGCTCGGGTCGATTGGCTCCGCGCTGATCCTTGTGACGCTCAAGGTGTTTCTGGCCCTGGCCACCGGAAGCCTGGGCGTGCTCTCCGAGGCGCTGCACTCGGGCCTGGATCTGATCGCCGCGATTCTGACGTGGCTTTCGGTGCGCATTTCCGACCGCCCGGCCGATTCCGGTCACACCTACGGGCACGGAAAATTTGAGAAGTTTTTCCGCGTTTGTCGAAACCGGGCTGCTGCTGGCCACTTCGGTCTACATCATTTTCGAGGCGTTTGTGCGCTTGCTGTTCAAGCAGGTGCGCCTGCAACCCAGCGCGCTGGCCATCGTGATTCTCGGCATTGCCATGGGCATTGATGTGATCCGTTCGCGGGCGCTGGCGCGAGTGGCGCGTGAATTTCCAAGCGAGGCGCTGGAAGCCGACGCGCTGCATTTCTCGACCGACGTGTGGAGCACGTTTGTCGTGATCCTGGGGATGGCCGCGGTCTGGATCGGCCAGTACACGGGAATCACATGGCTGCGGAATGCCGACCCGATCGCCGCGCTCGCGGTCGCGGCCATTGTGATCTGGGTGGGCTCGCGCCTGGGAAAGCGCACGCTGGATGCGCTGCTGGACGTGGCGCCCGCAGGCTTGCAGAAGCGGGTCACGGAAGCGGTCGAGGGCCTCGACGGCGTGATCTCCACCGAACGCGTCCGCGTGCGCCGCGCGGGAAACCAGCACTTTGTGGATGTCACCATCAGCGTTCCGCGCTCGGCCAGCTTCGAGCAGGTGCACGCCATTTCCGACGCGGTCGAGCAGCGCGTCGCCCAAATCGTTCCCGCGGACGTCATGGTGCACATGGAACCCCGCGCCGCCGTCGGGCGAACATTTATTTGACGCCATTCGCGCCATCGCCGCCCGGCGGGGACTTGCCGTCCACGAGATATCCGCGGACCAGCTCGACGGGCGGCTGTTTGTCGAACTGCATCTGGAAGTGCCGGAACACTTGAGCTTGCGGGACGCGCATCGCCGCGCCACCGAACTTGAGGAAGAGATTCGCACGCTTCCTGGCGTGGCTGCTTCCTCGAAACGCATCGATCCGGTCGTAAATATTCACATCGAGCCGCTCGGAACGCACATCGCTTCGGTCGACGGGCAGCGCGGAGAGATGACAGGGCTCGCCCGGGCGATCGAAAAATACATCAACACGTTGCCGAAGGAATACCACGAGCTGGTGGATTGCCATGACGTCCACGTCCGCCAGGTGGAGCAGAAGATCCTGGCGTCGTGCCACTGCGCCATGAATGGAAGCCTCCCGATCACGCTGATCCATGACGTCACCGGCGCGCTGGAAGACCGCGTGAAAGAGCACTTTCCGCAGGTCGCCCGGGTCACCATTCATCCCGAGCCGGTCGAAGAGCGGTAGAGCGATTTCAACTTCCTCGCGAATTGGCTCGCGAATTGGACGTCCGCGGCGATTCATGCCGCCATCCACCGGCAAACAGCAGCGCAATTAAGGCCAGAACAGCCGGATAGCAGGAGAGGACGTAGCGAGGCTCGGGCGCCTCGACCGTCGTAAGAAATGCCGTGCGCACGATGAGGTAAGCAACCAGCAAGGAGATGCCCCAGAGATTCCACGCGCCCTGCAAGTTCGAAGCGCTGCTCGCACGTCCCGCGCGCCAGGCAAATACAATGCCGGCGATAGCCAGCGCAATGTACAGATAGCCGAGAGCGGCAAACCCGGCGACGGTTAGAACATTCGCGTGGGAGTCCTGCCACTGTTCGCGCAGAGGCCATAAGCTTCCGTCAATGGGGAGCAGTTCGGTGCGCGGCGTGAACCAGATCGTGAGCGCGCGTTCAAAGGGCACGCGGACATAGGTGCGGAACGGATGCCGCCGGGTTCTTTCCGCGGCGATTTCGGCAAATTCGCGATCCACTTCGGGTGAAATATCCAGCTCCGGGTCCTGGTTGTATTCGTCAAGCAGGGCCGCCACACGCGCCTTTTCCTGCGGTGAATCGAATGCCGCGGACGGGAACTCGTCTATGTGCATCGGCACTTCGCTAATTGCCCAGACCGATGAATCCAAATCGCGGTAGCGCTCGAGCCAAGTTCCGGTCCACGCGTAAAAGCCGACCGGCGCGTATTCCCCGGGCAGGGTCGTGTACCGGGGAGAGAGGATTTGCACTTCGTGAAGCGTCACGAAATTTCGCGCCGCCCACGGCACAAGAGGCAGAAGGAACGCACCCGCCATGGCCGTGCCCCCCAGCGCCAGCTTGCGGAGGCCTAGAACCCCGCGCCATCGCGCGGCATAAAGCACCACGGCCGTGGCCATCAGCAAGGGCATTTCCGGGCGCACCAGGGTTGCCATGCCAGTCAGGAAAGCCCCGAGCAGAGACAAATGACAAGGGCGTCAGGCGGCGGGGAGCGATTGGAAGGCTTAACTCCTTTGGTATCTGCCTAATTCCCAAAACGAAACAGACCAGCGCGGCCGTCGTCAAAAACGTGATGAGGACTTCGGTCAGCACGGCGGCAGCATAGTTGGCTACGAATGGGCAAGTTGCGGCAAGCCATAAGCCGGCCAGCCAGACACGGCGGCGAGCCGTGGCCGGTGCTAACGCTGCGGCCAGCATAGCCGTCAAAAAACAAGTAACCAGATCAAGCAGGGCCTGAGACAACGAAATGGCCCCTATGGAGCGTCTAATTAGTATCGCTATCCCGGCCAGGAAAACTGGATAGCCCGGCATTCGGAGGTCTGTCGGGACCAGATGGCCGTTCAACCATAAACCGTAGACATGATGATCAAGCAAGTTGCGGCCGAGTTGAAGGTAGAGATTGCTATCGCCGGCCGCGGCCGGAAACCGGAATACGAACAGCAGCCGTAACGCCAGGCCAGCCAGCGCGGCGAGGAACATTTGTGCGCAAAGCATCGTGACGCCGCCGCCTGATGCGGGTATGATCGGGTTTTCCCGGCCCTGCTGTTGTGCAATCGGTTGCGCGGTCATTGACGGCTTTCCGCCGGACAGTTAGTTTGGGTTCAGTACATGAAGCCACGAAAGCCCATATTCTACGATGAACAGCGCCGCCGCTGGCGGCGCACCAGCCGGGTGTTGGAAATCAGCGGCGCGATTTTCACGCTGTTAGTCATCACTTTTTTTATCAGCATTCTCATAAGTCCCCGTTTGCCCGTGCCGCTGCTCCCCACCAACCGGTCGACGCTGCATCCGGTCATCGAAAAGGGCCGGACGCGAATCACGTTGAAGCGGACCGGGCGGCAACGCCGCGTGGAATCGCTGGGCCAGATGCCGGAAACGTATGATCCCTTGCGCGCGGCATTTTACGTGAGCTGGGATCCCACGTCGCTGGCCGCGCTGCAGCAGCATTTCCGCGACATCGACTTGCTGATTCCCGAGCGCCTGCACTCCATTACGGCAAGCGGCCGCCTGGATGTGGAGGCCGATCCCAAGCTGGCCGCATGGCTGCAAACGTTGCAGCAGCAAAATCCTCCCATCAAAATTCCCACCATGCCGCTGCTCAACAATTCCGACGGCACCAACTGGCTTACGGACGAAATGGCGGCCATGCTGAAAGACCCCGCCGCGCGCCAGCACCTTTCCGATCAGGCCGTGCAATACCTTACGCAAAACCATTACGCCGGGCTGGTAGTTGATTTTGAAGAAATTCCCGAGAAAAGCCAGAAAGATTTCAGCCGGTTTATCGGCGAACTTGCCGCCAACCTGCACAACGCAAACCTGAAGCTGATGGTTGCCCTTCCGGCGGCCGATTGGGCGTACGACTATGCGGGACATCGGCAAGGCCTCGGACGCCGTGATCTTGATGAATTATGACGAGCACTGGCGCACTTCGGCGGCGGGGCCCATCGCCGCGCAGGACTGGTTCGTCAGGAACATTCAGGCTATCACGAAACTGGTGCCGCCGCAGAAACTGGTCATGGGCATCGCCAACTATGCCTATGACTGGCCGAGCAATGCCGGGAAGAAGCTCCACGAACAGGCGCGCGTCGAAAGTTTTCAGGAATCGATCGTCACGGCCACGGAATCGGAAGCGAACGTGCAATTCGATTCGGATTCGCTCAATCCGTATTACGACTACTCGGACGAGCATGACGTGGTGCATCACGTGTGGATGCTGGATGGAGTGACCGCGTACAACGAGTTGCGCGCCGCCGAGCGATTCGGGGTGCAAGGAACCGCGCTGTGGCGGCTCGGATCCGAGGACCCGTCGATCTGGCCGATTTGGGACGTCACGCGCCCCAGCGATGCGGATCGGGCGAAACTCGAGGACATGCCTCCGGGATACGATTTGATCCTGGAAGGCGACGGCGATATCTGGAAGTTCGCGAACACGCCGGAAAAAGGCCACCGCACGATTCGATTTGATTCCGCGTCCAAGCACCATCGTCGCGGACAATTACCAGACGCTTCCCACGTCGTACCGCATTTTCCAGATGGGCGCCGCGCCGTACAAAATCGCGCTGAGTTTTGACGATGGCCCCGACCCGCAATTTACGCCGAAAATTCTCGATATTTTGAAAGAGAAAAAAGCGCCGGCGACGTTCTTTGTGATCGGCAGCAGCGCCAACGACGCCCTGGGACTGATCCAGCGCGGAGTATAACGAAGGCCACGAGATCGGCAACCATACCTACACGCACCCGCGCTGGAACGAAATTTCCCGCACGCAGATCGACGTGGAACTCAACGTCACCGAGCGCCTGCTGAACAGCACGCTGGGCGTGAAGACGCTGTTGTTCCGCCCGCCGTACGGCATCGACCACCAGCCGGAAACCGCGGATGAAGTCGCGCAGTTGCCTATCGCCCAGTCCATGGGTTACCTCATCGTCGGCGCGCGCATCGATCCGCACGATTGGGGCGAGCCGGGCGGCGTTCCTCCGGCCGCGGCGTCCGTGATCGTGCAGCGCGTGCTCGAGCAGGCGCATTCCAACGGCGGCAACATCGTGCTGCTGCACGACGGCGGCGGAGACCGCTCGCACACGGTGGAAGCGCTGCCGCAAATTATCGATGGATTGCGCGCCGCCGGATTCCAGATCGTTCCGGTCTCCGAACTGGTTGGGCAGACGCGCGCGCAGCTCATGCCTCCGCTATCGTTCCGCGAGCGCCTGGTGGCTCATGCCGACGGGCTGGTCTTCACGCTGTACGAGTGGTCCCGGTTGAGCGTGGCGTTTATTTTCGTGCTGGGAATCGGCCTGGTGAGTTGCCGCGCGATTGTGGTGGGCGTGCTCGCCATCATTGAAAAGTTCCGCCCGGCGCCGCCCGATCATCCCGAGTTTCAGCCGCTGGTCAGCGTCCTGATTCCCGCGTACAACGAAGTGGATGTCATCGCCTACACGGTGAACTCCGCGCTGGAGTCCGACTATCCCAAGCTGGAAGTGATTGTCATCGATGACGGCTCGACCGACGGCACCGCCGAACTGCTCGATGAGCAATTCGGGCGCAATCCGGCCGTGCGCGTGATTCACCAGCCCAATCAGGGAAAGCCCGCGGCGCTTTCCCATGCACTGGCCGAAGCTTCCAGCGGCATTCTCGTCACCATTGACGCCGACACCGCCGTCGAGCCCGACGCGGTAAGCAAACTCGTGCGGCACTTCGTCAATCCCAAGGTCGGCGCCGTGGCCGGAAACGTGAAGGTGGGAAACCGCGTCAGCTGGCTGACGCGCTGGCAGGCGCTCGAATACGTGACCAGCCAGAATCTGGAAAAGCGCGCGTTCGATCTGCTGAATTGCATTCCCGTCGTCCCCGGCGCGCTCAGCGCCTGGCGCGCCGAAGCCATCAACGAGGCCGGAGGTTTCAGCGCGGAAACGGTGGCCGAAGATACCGACTTGACGATCACCATCCGCCGCGCCGGCTGGGACATCACTTATGACGAAGAAGCCATCGGCTGGACCGACGCGCCGGAAACCGCGTCCGCGCTGGTCAAGCAGCGTTTCCGGTGGACGTTCGGCACGCTGCAATCGTTCTGGAAGCATCGCGACACGCTGGGGCGCAAGAAGTATGGAACGCTGGGCTGGATCGCGCTGCCCAACATTTTTCTGTTCCAGCTCCTGCTTCCGCTGTTTTCTCCGATCATCGATCTGCTCTTTCTCGGCTCGCTGGCCATGTGGGGACTGTCGCAGTTTCATTTCACGCATATCCCGCAATTCTGGACCGCGGCCGACGTTCAGCGCTCTCTCGTTTTCTTCATCGGATTCATGCTGATCGATTTTCTGACGTGCGTTGTCGCTTTCACGCTCGAACGGCATGAGGACTGGTCCCTCCTGTGGCCGCTGCTGTTGCAGCGTTTTTACTACCGCCAGATGATGTACGTGGTGCTGTTCCGCGCGGTGATGGGCGCGGTGCAGGGGAAATCGGTCGGCTGGCGCGGCGTCGAGCCCGAAGTGCCGCAGCATGTCACGCAGACGTAACCCCCGGCTCGCATTTTTCTGTAAACACGATTTTTCACGCAATGCAGATTATGCGCGGGTGCAGGGACAATCTCCGTGAGCGATTCCCTGCATTCGGTGCGACTAATCAGCGCAGCCCGGCAACGCTGGGAATCCTTACGAAGTCCTTATGCGCAGGATAAGACGCTTGGATTGGACTTGCCGCCCGGGTCCGCCTATTCTCATGTTGCGTCGAAAAGCAACTACCCTTACAAAAGACCGGACCGTGGGATGGAGTTCTCACCGATTGCAAATTAGAATTCCGACCTGCTTTCTTCGGCTCGCCTGATGGAGGCCGCGATGCCGGCTGCCGGTGTCCTGGAAAGGAAAGAAGACAACTCACATGCCGAAAGCAAAGGAGTTTACCGTAACGATCGAAGATAGACCCGGCGCCCTGGGAAAATGTTTCCTGGCCCTGGCGGAGCGCGGCGTGAATATTCTGGCTTTTCAATCGTACGTGGAAGAGCGCGAGAGCCTGGTCCGGTTCCTGGCGGATGATCCGGAAACCGCCAAGGCCGTGCTGGGCAGCCTGCGCGTGATCTTCGAGGAAACGGACGTCGCGGTAGTCAGGCTGCCGCATCGCCCGGGTGAGCTGGGCCGCGCAGCCGCGTGCCTGGGCGAAGGGAAAATCAACATTGACTACTCCTACTGCGGATCGGAGCCGGGATCGACGATGGGGCTTTTGATCTTCGGCGTGGACGACTTGACCAAGGCCGCGGCCCTGCTGGACGAGATGGCCGCCGAAGCCATATAAAAAGCTACATAGCAAGCCACAGAAAAAGACATATAAAATAAGAAGGGCCCCGTTTCGTTTTCTCGCAGGGCAAACGTTTGACCATCGGCAAGGCCGGCTTGCTTTTGTTCCGCGCAAACTGCATATTCTTGTGGCGGGCGGCTTCCGGGGTCGCCTCAAATCACAAACCAAGCGCGAATGATTTCTTTGGAGAGGAAAACCGCATGCCTGGTTCCCCTATCTCGCGCAGGCGCTTCACCCTGAGCCTCGCCGCCGCCGGTGGAATGGTCCTGACCAGCCGGAGCGCGCTCGCCGCCGATTTTCGCATGCGCCAGTACCACAATCAGCCCACCGACAGCCCGCTACACAAACGCCTGGTGCAAATGTGGGATGCGGTCAAGGCCGAAACGCACGGCCGCGTCCAGGTCGAAATTTTTCCCGAGAACAATCACTTCAAGGATGGCGATCCAGATCCGCTCAATCTGCTGATCCACGGCGATCTGGAGTTCTTGACGATCTCCGGAAATGGTCTGGCGGGGATCGTGCCCGCGGCCAACGTGCAAGCCACGCCTTTCGCTTTTCACACGGAATCGCAGGTCTACAAGGCCATGGACGGGGACCTCGGGCGCTACTTGGGCGAGGAATTGAAAGCCAAGGGCATCTACGCCATGCCGCGCGGTTGCTTCGAAAACGGATTTCACCAGATCACTTGCGCCACCCGGCCCATCCGCACCGCCGACGACCTTCGCGGCCTGAAGATTCGCGCGCCCGGCAACGCCCTGTACTTGGAATTCTGGAAAACGCTGGGGGCCCTGCCCATGGGCATGAACATCAACAAGATGTACGAAGCGCTGAAAACCGGAGTAGTCGAAGCACAGGAGGACCCGCTCGACGTCGCCGAACTTTTCATCTCTACGAAGTGCAGAAATACATGAGCATGACCAACCACTCCTGGTCCGGCTACAACCTGCTTGCCAACCTCAAGATCTGGCAGGGGCTGCCCGCCGATGTGCGCCAATCCATCGAGCGCAACGCGGTGAAGTATGTCCGCCTGCAAAGGGCGGATACCGCATCGCTCAACCGGGAGTTGCGCCCGCGCCTGATGCAGCAGGGAATGATCTTCAACGAAGCCGACGTGGCCTCGTTCCGCGCCAAACTAAAGCCGTTCTACGCCGACTGGAAGCAATCGATAGGCGACCGCGCGTGGTCCCTGCTGGAAGCGCACGTCGGCAAATTGGCCTGAACGAGAAAAAATTGTCCCGAAATTCAAACCAGTATCAATTTTCAACCCCGCGTTGGTAGCAGCCGCCGCTCGCGGTATAATCCTTGAATGCCAAAGAGCAGGAATTTTCCGCAGATACACGGCACTACGGTATTGTGCGTGCGCCGCGACAACAAAGTGGTGATCGCCGCCGACGGTCAAGTGACCATGGGCGAGCACGTGATGAAACATACGGCGCGGAAAACGCGGCGGCTGTTTGGCGACAAAATTCTGGCGGGTTTTGCGGGATCGACGGCGGACGCGCTTTCTCTGTTCGAGCGATTTGAAGGCAAGCTGCAGGAACATCAGGGCAATCTGGCGAAATCCGCCGTGGAACTGGCGAAGGAGTGGCGCAAGGACCGCGCGCTGCGGCACCTGGAAGCGCTTTTGGTTGTGGCGGACCCGAAATCGACGTTTCTGGTTTCCGGCAATGGCGACGTGATTGAACCCGATGACGGCATTTGCGCCATCGGTTCGGGCGGTCCGTTCGCGCTGGCGGCGGCTCGGGCGCTTTCCAAGCACACCAAGCTTTCGGCGAAGGATATCACGCTGGAAGCCATGCGCATCGCGAGCGATATCTGCATATTCACGAATGCGAATTTCACGGTAGAGGAATTGTAGAGGCTGCGGAAAAGATCTCTTCATGTGTCATTCCGAGCAGAGAGAGAAGTCTCTTTGGGTTCGATATGCAGGAGAAAGAGGGATTCCTCACCCGCAGGAGCGGGTTCGGAATGACAACATTTTCTCGTTTTGCCGCGGCCCTCGGGCCTGAGCCGTGGCGACGCCGGCAGTTTCTCGCAATGGCGCTGTAAAACAATGCCTGCGAGAACCCGGCAATGCAAGATTTCGGAAGGCGGAAAGCACATTATGGTGATCTATCTTCCCGGAGAACAGCGCGAAACGCAGGCCGCGCCCGAACCGTCGTTTGACGAGCTCACACCGCGAGAAATCGTCATCGAGCTGGACAAGTACATCGTGGGGCAGGCCGCGGCAAAGCGCGCGGTCGCCGTGGCGCTGCGCAACCGCGTGCGCCGGCAAAAGCTCACGCCGGAAATGGCCGAAGACGTTTTGCCGAAAAACATTTTGATGATCGGGCCCACGGGAGTCGGCAAGACGGAAATTGCGCGGCGACTGGCACGGCTTGCCGGATGCCCTTTCACCAAGGTCGAGGCCTCCAAGTACACCGAAGTCGGTTACGTGGGACGCGACGTCGAGTCCATGGTGCGGGACCTGGTTGAGACCGCCATCGACATGGTGCGCGAGGAAAAGCTGGACGAAGTGGCCGAGCGCGCCGAGCAAGCCGCGGAAGAGCGCGTACTCGACCTGCTCCTTCCCGCTTCTCCGCCTCCTCACACGGAATCCGGAACCCCCGCCGCGCTGCAGGCCGAATCGGCTAGGCGGGATCAGGCCGACCGCACGCGGGAAAAACTTCGCGCGCAGTTGCGGGACGGCAAACTCGACCAGCGCCTGGTGGAAGTCGAGGTGCGCGAGCGGTCCATGCCCTCGTTTGAAATTATTTCCAATCAGGGCGTCGAGGAAATGGACGTCAACATCAAGGACATGCTCTCGGGCATGTTCGGGCAGCAGAAGAAGCGGCGCAAGATGACCGTGGCCGAGGCGTTCGATTACCTGATCCAGGAAGAAGAGAGCAAACTGATCGACATGGATCAGGTGACGCGGCTGGCCGTCGAGCGCGCCGAACAAATGGGCATCATTTTTATCGATGAGATCGACAAGATCGCCGGGCGCGAGACCGGCCACGGCCCCGATGTTTCCCGCGAAGGCGTGCAGCGCGACATTCTTCCGATCGTCGAAGGCACGACGGTCAATTCGCGCTACGGCATGATCCGCACCGACCATATTCTGTTTATCGCCGCCGGCGCGTTCCACATCAGCAAGCCGTCCGACCTGATCCCGGAACTCCAAGGCCGGCTGCCCATCCGCGTGGAACTCACCGCGCTGACCGAGGCGGACTTCGTCCGCATTCTCACCGAACCCAAGAACGCGCTGATCAAGCAGTACGTCGCCCTGCTGGACACGGAAGGCGTGAAGCTGAATTTCAGCGAGGACGCCATCGCGACCATCGCGCGCTTTGCCGTCACCGTGAACGAGCAAACCGAAAACATCGGCGCGCGCCGCCTGCACACGATTCTCGAAAAAGTGCTCGATGAAATTTCCTTCGAGGCGCCGGACTTGAAAAAGAAAAATGTGAAAGTGGACGGCGCGTACGTCACCAAGCAACTCGCCGACATCGTGAAGAATCAGGACCTCAGCCGGTATATTCTCTAGCGCCATGACCAAGCGATGACGAAACGATGAGCCGCGCCTCCGCATTCATCGTGCTTGCGCTCAGCGTGTGGATGAGCGCTCTCGTCGCCGGCTGCGCCTCGCCCGGAGATCCCACGGCGCGGCATCCGGTCGTTCCCGCTCCCGTTGCCGATCTTGCCGCTCAACAAGTGGGGAGCGAAATCGTTTTGACGTTTACGCTTCCCACTCGATCCATGGACCGCGAAGCGCTTGCCGAGCGGCCGTCCATCGAGGTATACCGCGCTGAGCTTGCACCCGGCGCCACGGCGGATAAAAAAACACCCTGGAACCTGGCCTACACGATCCCATCGGAGCGCGTGGATGCGTACGTGAAAAACAATCGCGTTGAGTTTCGCGATCCTCTTGCGCCTGCCACTCTTGCTCGTGCGCCTGGTTCTTCATTGGCCTACATGGTGCGCACCCGGGCAGTCAGGGCGCGCGCTTCGGACGATTCGAACATTCTCACGTTGCGCATTTTTCCTCCGCCGGCGGCTCCAGGCGATGTGCGCACGGCAGTGACCGAATCCGCGATTGTAGTCACCTGGAGCGAAACCAGTCCGCCGCCGGGCGCCGCGTTCGGCGGCTACCGCGTGTATCGCGCCCAGATGGAATCCAGGCAGGAAGGCGCTGCGCAGGATGCTTCACAAGCGAAAATGAAATCCCCGCCGGAAATGGCGGGGTCTTCCACTTCTCCCGAGTTTCGGGATACGCATTTTGAATTTGGCGAAACCTATTTGTACACGGTTCGCAGCGTGGCGGCATACGGGACGGACCTGGTGGAATCGGCCGACTCCGTTCCCGCGATGGTCACGCCGCGCGACGTCTTTCCGCCGGCCGCGCCTCTGGGTTTGGAGGCAGCCATCGTTCCTGTAACCCCGCAGGGGGCTGCTTACGTCGAATTATCGTGGGCAATCAGTCCGGAGCCGGATTTGGCAGGGTATCGCGTTTACCGGAGTGACCAGGAATCGGCAATTGGCGACCGTCTGAACACGGAATTGTTGCCGAGTCCTACGTTTCGTGATATTTCCGTAGTGCCCGGAAGGCGATATTTCTATCGCGTTTCCGCGGTGGACCGGGCCGGCAACGAAAGCCCCATGAGTTCGGTCGTTCCCGCCGAGGTTCCTAAAGAAGGGCCATAGACGAACTTCGTGCGGACTCGAAAGGGAAAAAATCTAATGGAAGCCCGTCCCCAGCTTCCGGGCATGCGATGGTTTTGGTGGATGCGCAACCCTGCGTTGCGCATCGGCGTCCTCACGGGAATTTATCTATCGTGCACGTTCCTCGCATGGCTGCTTGTTGCCAATCACATCTCGAGGCTCGAGCCTTATGCCGGGGAGCGCAACCTGGTCGCCGGGGCGGTCATGATTTTGTGGACATTAATTCCGGTCTTGCGCTTCCGGCAAGAACCCGCGAAAATGTTTGTTTCTGGCCTGACTGCATGGACACTTTTTACGCTCACATATTTCGCGGCGGAAATCCACTACACGCTGCTCGGAAGCCGCATGGGAGCGCCGCAACTTTTTATTCTCGGCGGGGTTTCCTACGGATTCGTCGCCGTGTTCAGCTGGGTTTTTCTGCTGTGCGCGGAGGCGCGCCACCGGCACATCGCACAAACCCAGCAGACGCCCGCCTCCGGCAACAGGGCCCGCACTCGTTAATCTTTCCCATCTTACAAAAAGGACAAAGGACTCAATGAAACTCTGCCGTTTTCAGCCGCAAACCGTTCCATCCGAAAAGCTGGGCTCTCCGGTGCACCCGGAAATTTTGCAAGGCGTCATTTCCGGCGAGACCGTGCGCGAAGTCTCGGGAGATATCCTGGGGAAGTGGACGGTGACCGCGCGCTCCTGGCCGCTGAGCGACGTGAAGCTGTTGCCTCCGGTGAATCCGAGTAAAATTGTGGCGCTCGGCCGGAATTATCTGGACCACGCCGCCGAATTCAATAATCCCGCGCCCGAGCAGCCGATCATTTTTTTGAAGCCGCCCTCCTCGCTGCTCGCGCCGGAAGATGCCATCGTGCTGGCGCCCAACGTGAAGCGCACCGATTTCGAGGGAGAACTCGCGGTCGTCATTGCACGGGAATGTTCGCAGTTGCGCGACGGCGCCGACCTGAAACCGTACATCGCCGGATACACGTGCCTGAACGACGTTAGCGCGCGCGATTACCAGCAGATCGACAAGCAGTGGACGCGCGCCAAGGCTTTTGACACGTTCTGTCCGATGGGCCCGGTGCTGGAAACGGAATTTGACGTGGCACATGGAACGTTGGAGACGCGGCTGAACGGAGTGCGGAAACAATACGCCCCGTTCACGGATATGCTCTTCCCGGTTGATGTTATAATCCCCTGGGTTTCGCGGGTGATGACGCTGTTGCCGGGCGATGTGATCGCCACCGGCACTCCGGCGGGAGTCGGACCGATGAAAGCGGGCGACGTCGTGGAAGTGGTGATCGCCGGAATCGGCACGCTGCGGAATCCGGTTGTCGACCGCACGGTCTGAACCTTGCGGTGCTCCTCCCCGCCGTGTTGTTCACGGATCAGGCAAAGGAGTTTACAAATATGAAGTTTTTTCTCGACACGGCGAATCTGGAAGAGATCCGGCAGGGTGTATCGTTCGGTGTGATTGACGGAATCACCACGAATCCCACGCTGGTGGCCAGGGAAAAGCGGCCCTTCCGCGAGCACGTCATTGAAATCTGCAACATCGTAAAAAATGGCGAAGTCAGCGCCGAAGTGGTGTCCACGGACACGGCCGGGATTCTCCGCGAAGCGCGCGAGATCGCCACGTGGCACCCCAACGTGATCGTAAAGATTCCCACGATTCCCGACGGCGTGCGCGCGCTCAGCGTTCTTTCCAAGGAAGGCATTCGCGTCAACATGACGCTGGTGTTTTCCGCGCCGCAGGCCCTGATCGTGGCCAAGGCCGGCGCTTACTTCGTCAGCCCGTTCCTCGGACGCCTTGATGACATCTCTTCCGACGGCCTGGTTCTGCTCCGCGAAATCATGGACATCTACAAGGCCTACAATTTTCCGACGCAGGTGCTGGCCGCAAGCTTGCGGCACCCGCTGCACGTGGTGTCGGCCGCGCGCATGGGCGCGCACATCGGCACCATGCCGTACAAAGTATTTGAACAGCTCTTCAGGCACCCGCTTACCGACCGGGGACTCGAAGGGTTTTTGAAAGACTGGGAGAAAGCGCGCGAGACCCTGGGCGATGTGTTTGAGCCCGCGTCCGCGCGCAATCCGAGCCGTTGAAGCACTGGGCAATCGATTGGCGGATCGCTGCAGGAGCCGCGGCTGTGGTCGTAGCCGTTGCGGCTATGATCTTGCAGCGCGTCTTCCGCAAGCCGGAAGATCCCGAGGCCGAGGAGCGCCGCCGCCGGTTTCAACTCAATCAAGTGGGGCGGATCGTGGAAGGCCTCGTCGTCGAGCTGGTGGAAACGCCGGCAAGCGCTACGCCGGAAGCGGCGCCGGGATTGTTTTCGCGGCGCAAAGCCGCGCCGCCGGGTGACGGCGCAGGCCGCTTGCGGCGACTCATTCGATATAGCTATTCCATTTCCGGAGTTACCTACGAAACCGCGCAGGACGTTACCGGCCTCGAAGAGCGCCTTTGCCTGGAGCGGCTGGCGGCAGGCCAGCCGGCCAGCGTGAAATATGATCCGTCCAACCCCAGCAACTCCATCCTGGTCGCCGATGATTGGTCCGGCATCGGATAGACCGCATTTCTTACAACGGAATTCTGAATTGCTCATGAAGCTGGGTGAAGCGGAACTGTTTCAATAGACTTCGGAATGCGGGATGACGTTTCTACACACGGCGAAAAATCTCCGGGTCGGAAGACCTCGGCTACAACACTGTCCCGTACCAGAATTCGACACCTGCAGTTGGAGATTGCTATAGCCCGCCTCTTCAGAGGCGGGGGTTTTCCTTATCGCAGTGAGACATTTGGACTGGACCCAAGCGCGTTCTCTTGTTTCATCGCTTCGGAATCTTGGAAATGAATGATCTGGGAGCCGCCCTGTGATCGGGAAAATACTTGCCGGCATCGTTGCTGTGGCGTGCGCTGCTGCGCTCACGCTCGCCACGATGATTGCTTTGGTGCAAGGCACGATTGCCGCAGTCTCCCTCGCCGATTTGCCGCTGCGCGTTCTGGCCGTTGTCGCTGATTTCGTGGTCGGCAC
Organism: Terriglobia bacterium; assembly: GCA_963781055.1. Taxonomy (GTDB): domain Bacteria; phylum Acidobacteriota; class Terriglobia; order Acidiferrales; family UBA7541; genus Palsa-360. Next base: position 9,698 of record CAWAEW010000044.1, on the reverse strand, counting down.
TGTATTGCTCCTGGGCTGCATTTATCTGGCGACGCATCTGGCCGTACGCATTCTTGGCGTAGGGAATGCCGAATTTCCGCCGCTTCCCGACGGCGCGCCTCTCGCGGGTCCGCAGCCCGGCAACCCGCCAAAAAATTAGTGGCATCCCTGTTCGCGCCTGTGCGAAAGTCACGAGGGCCTCGCGCCGGGAACCCATGCCATGACGAACGATCCTAAATCCAGCGAACTCATAGCCGATCTGCGCCGCCGCAGCGCCGCCGCGGAAACGGGCGGCGGCCCGGAACGCCGCGAGCGCGAGCACAAGGCCGGAAAACTCACGGCGCGCGAGCGAGTCGCGCTCTTGCTCGACGAAGGCACGTTTGAAGAACTCGACAAATTTGTCACGCACCGCTCGGACGAGTTCGGGATGCAGGAGCAGCGTCCGCCGGGCGACGGGTTCGTCACGGGGTTCGGGCGCATGGACGGGCGGCTCGTGTATGTCTTCGCTCAGGATTTCACCGTGTTCGGCGGCTCGCTGTCGGAAACCAACGCCTTGAAAATCTGCAAGATCATGGACTTGGCGATGCGCAACGGCGCGCCCGTCATCGGCCTGAACGATTCCGGCGGCGCGCGCATTCAGGAGGGCGTGCGGTCGCTCGCGGGCTACGCGGATATTTTTCTGCGCAACACTCTGGCGAGCGGCGTGGTTCCGCAAATCAGCGCGATCATGGGGCCTTGCGCCGGCGGCGCCGTCTATTCGCCCGCCATCACCGATTTTATTTTCATGACGCGCGACACTTCGTACATGTTCATCACCGGGCCGGACGTCATCAAGACCGTCACGCACGAGGACGTCTCGAAGCAAGACCTCGGCGGCGCCATGACGCACAACGCGACCAGCGGCGTCGCCCATTTTGTCGCCCGCGACGACGCCGAATGCCTGGCCATGATTCGCGAACTGATGAGTTTTCTTCCGCTGAACAATCTGGATGACGCGCCGCGCCGCGCGACCTCCGATCCCGTCGACCGCGCCGACGCGGCGCTGGATTCCCTGGTCCCCGTCGACCCGATGCAGCCCTACGACATCAAGGACGTGATTCACGCGGTCGCCGACGACAATTATTTCTTCGAGGTTCACGAGCACTTCGCGAAGAATATTGTCGTGGGCTTCGCGCGGCTGGGCGGGCAGCCCGTGGGCGTGGTCGCCAATCAACCCGCGTTTCTTGCGGGCGTGCTGGACATCAACGCGTCAGTCAAAGGCGCGCGGTTCGTGCGTTTCTGTGATGCGTTCAATATTCCGCTCGTCACTTTCGAGGATGTGCCGGGATTTTTGCCCGGCACGCAGCAGGAGTGGAACGGCATCATCAAGCACGGCGCGAAATTGCTGTACGCGTTTGCCGAAGCGACTGTCCCGAAGCTCACCGTCATCACGCGCAAGGCTTACGGCGGCGCGTATTGCGTCATGTCCAGCAAGCACATCCGCACGGACGCGAACTTCGCATGGCCTACCGCTGAAATCGCCGTGATGGGCCCGGAAGGCGCGGTGAACATTGTTTACAAACGCGAACTCGATCGCGCGCCGGAAGCCGACCGCGAGCGCCTGCGTCTCGAGAAAATCGCCGAGTTCCGCGAGCGTTTCGCCAACCCCTACGTCGCCGCCGAACGCGGCTACATTGATGCGGTCATCGAGCCTTCCCAAACGCGCGCGAAACTCATCACCGCCCTGCGCTCGCTCGAAACCAAGCGAGATACCAACCCCAAGAAGAAACACGGCAATATCCCGCTGTAGGGAAGAGGAGTAAAATAGCCTTGGTTCTACTTGCGGGAGGGCGCTATGAACAAACTGGTGTTCGCGATGGCTTTATTTTTGATGGTTCCCGCCCTGCGGGCGCAGCAAGCCGAAACGAAGGACAATCCACCCCAGGCGGAAGCGCAGGCTGCGCCACAAGCTTCCACGCAAGCTCCGAATGCGGAGAATAGCCTGCCTGCGTCGATCCGGCCGGGGCATCCGCTGGATCCTGCCGATGTCGATATCCTGACGGGGAAAAAGGGACCGCGAGATCGAAGCGTCTCGCAGAGCCGCATGCCAATCGGCAGTGGGTATGTACGGAAACTATGGAGACTTTTATGCGATGCAGGGGCGGTTCGGCACGGCGTTTGAATGTTCCACTGCTTCCGTTGACGCGCATCAGCAATCCGTTCTTCTTCGGCTTGTTGCGCCGCGCGGCTTTGGACGCGGCTTCGGGTCGCGGAGGTTTTCGCGGCGGCCGCTGAATGCCACTTGCTCCTTCACGCGCCTATGTTACTGGACCACCGTCTTAGCCTCGTCGCCGACTTTGAACCCTGTCCGGTGACAACCTTGCAAACAGCGGAAATTTCATCCACGTCGGTGACTTCCAGTTCGCCCAGCTTCGTCGTCATCTTGCGAAGCACCGCGCCGGTGGCCGGGTCTTTGATCGTGCTCGTCACGCGTTCCACCGACAAATGATCGCCGACTTTGATTCCTGTTTTCGCGCCCACGTTCAGCACAACTTGCCCGCCGTCCACTGCCGCCACTAGGCCCTCAACTTTGATCACGCGAGCCTGGAGCTTCGGTGCTGCCGCGATTACCCCTGCGGTCATTTCATCCACGGCAGCCTTCACTGCCTCCCCGATAATTGTCTGTTGAAATCGCTCGAACCGAAGTCCGCTCGCGCCGCGCCAAAGCCGTGCCAATTTCCGCCGCCGCCAAGCAAGCGAGGTGCTACTGCGCTTGGATTCGCCCTTGCCTTCCGCGACGCCCAGTATCTCCGCTGTATCGATATCCACCAGTCGCGCATCGAGCTGGACATTGGCCTTGGATTCTTTGTGACCTAATCCCGCCGACCCCGAAACCGCCCAAGCTCCTCCACCGCCTCCGATTTTCCGGTTCTTGGTCTCATTGCCAAACTGGGTGATGCTGCCCACAATGATGGCATCCACGCCGAGCAGTTTGCCCATCTTGGCTGCCGACGCAGGATTGGCGCGGTCGCTGTTTGAAAAATTCTGTTCGGCGAGAATTTTGTCGAGCGCCTTTCGTTCGATGACGCTATAAGTTCCGTCCTGCACCAGATTTTTGACAAGAAGGTCGGCGATACCCTTGCCGACATCGATGTCCGACCCGAACAAGGCCGCCGTGCTGGTCCTTACCGTCGCATAGTCGAAGTCGAAGACCGCCACGCGCTTTTTGCGTCCCTGGGCGGGCGCCGATCCGCTCGGCGCGCTTGCCGATGGTTGCTCAGCGGGCGCGCTGCTCTGCGCTCGCGCGGCCAGAGGCACAAAAAGAATGCTTAATAGAAAGAAGGTAGCGAGGCGTTTCATGGCAATCTCCTGTTCCGAAGTGGCTCAGCCTGAAAAAGCTCCGACCTTGCGCTTCAATGGGATGATTCTAGTGATTGGCAAATCCATCATGTCAACCATCGCCTTGGAAAAGGTGCGCACAGGGAGGCACCTTTCAACCATTCAGGATTGCGCCTTCCTTCGGGCCAGAATGCGGCTTGCGGCCAGCACCGCTGGAATCAGGGAAAAGACAAGGAACAAAAGCACGGTTAACACCAAATCCTTGAACCCCGGCGCGAAATCGCCTCCGTGCTGAACCGCGAGGATCCCGATGTAGTAGGCGGTTGGCGCGGCCATCAGGATTTCCGAAATCAAATAGGTTTTCAGGAATTTCCCGCGAAAAAAAATCATCGCCGCGAGGAAAACCAGCCACGTCGCCGTGATCCACTCCACCGGGTAGATGATTTTGTTGTCGAAAGAAAAGTGATTGATGAGCAAAACCGGAATTCCCGCTCGCGGATCGAGAATGAAAGGCGGCCCGCCCGGCCAGCGATAAATCATGATTTGATAGAGACACAGGGCGAATAAATATCCGCCCAGAAGATGTTCCGGCCGAGATTCGGAAGCGCGCACGGTCATCATTGTATTCCGAGCGGAAGGATTGAGGGCCGCATTTTTCTTTTGGGGCCGGCACGGGGGGCAAACAGAGTTTGCCGCGTGCTAGAATGCGCTTCGAGCATCGCAACGGGTCATGTTCAAGAAAATCCTCATCGCCAACCGCGGCGAGATCGCCGTGCGAATCGCGCGAGCCTGCCGCGAAATGGGCATACGTTCCGTTGCCGTCTATAGCGACGCCGACCGCACATCCCTTCCTGTTCGCGTCGCGGACGAAGCGTATGCCGTGGGCCCTGCGCCCTCGCGCGAAAGTTATTTGCGGATCGACAAGCTAATGGACATCGCCCGCCGCGCCGGGTGCGACGCGCTGCATCCCGGCTACGGTTTTCTAGCCGAGAATCCCGAACTGCCGCGCGCCTGCTCCGCAAACCGTATCACCTTCATTGGGCCTTCTCCCGAAGCGGTGGAGCTTCTCGGATCGAAAACCGCCGCACGGCAAGTTGCCGCGCGGGCCGGCGTTCCCATGGTGCCCGGCGTACAAAATCCCATCGAGAATCTGCAAGATGCCGAGCGCATTGCGCGCGAGCTTGGCTATCCCGTACTGCTGAAGGCGGTGGCCGGAGGCGGCGGGAAAGGCATGCGCCTTGTCACCGGCGCGAGCGAGATGTCCGCGGCATGGCGCGACGCCTCTTCGGAAGCACTCAATGCGTTTGGTGACAGCCGCGTTTATCTCGAACGGTATCTCGATCGCCCGCGCCACATCGAGATCCAGATTCTTGCCGACGCGCACGGCCGCGCCGTGTATCTCGGCGAGCGCGAATGCTCGGTCCAGCGGCGCCACCAGAAGGTGATCGAGGAGTCGCCTTCCCCTTTCCTGACGCCCGAACTGCGGCGATCGATGGGCGAGGCCGCGGTGCGCCTGGCGGGCGAAGCGCGTTATACGAATGCGGGCACGGTTGAATTTCTCGTGGACGCCGCGCGCAATTTTTATTTTCTGGAAGTGAATACGCGCCTGCAGGTGGAACATCCGGTAACGGAGATGGTCACGGGACTTGACTTGGTGAAGCTGCAAATTCGCATCGCCGCCGGAGAGTCGATTCCGTTCACGCAGCAGGATATCATGCTCGCCGGCCACGCCATCGAGTGCCGCCTCTACGCCGAGGATCCCGCGAACAATTTCTTTCCCTCGCCGGGAACGATTGTTTCGCTCCGCACGCCTTCAGGCCCCGGAATACGTCTCGATGAAGGCGTCTACCAGGGCTTCACGGTCCCGACGGAATATGATCCGATGCTGGGAAAACTGATCGGCTGGGGAAAAGATCGCGCCGAGGCCATCGCCCGCCTGGAACGCGCCCTCGAGGAGTTCAGCGTCACCGGCATCAAGACAAACGCGGCGCTCTTCTTGCGCATTCTCCGCGATCCTGAGTTTATTCAAGGCGAAATCTTCACCCGCTGGCTCGACGAGCGTCTCCCGCATCTGCTCGCCGACAAGGAAAAAACGGAAGGCGATGCCGCCGCCGAAGATGCGGCGATCCTCGCCGGCCTGCTCCACCGTTTCTCTTCCGCGCGCGCATCCCATGCCAATGGGTCCGCGGGAGAAACGCAATCCGCCTGGAAGCGCGACGCGCGGCTGGAACAACTGGATCGAGGCCCGGGACCCCGCCGATGAGAACCGAAATTCGAATCAACGGAGCCAAGCGCAGCGTCGATTTTAATTTCTCTCGGAGAAAGGCCGCGATCGATGGCCGCAAAATCGACGCAGACGCGGCGGAGATTTCGCCCGGCGTGTATTCGGTTCTTCTCGGCTGGCCGATCCTTCGAAGTTACCGTGGACAAATCCGGCGACGGTTGGCTGCTGCGAACGGCGGGCCGCGAGTTTCATCTGGAAATTATCGACCCGCGCTCCTGGCGGCGCGCCCGGGGAGGAAGCATCGAACTCGAAGGGCGGCAAGAAGTGACCGCGCCGATGCCCGGAAAAATTGTTCGCGTGTTGGCCGCCCCGGGCCAGAAAGTGGAGGCCGGCCAGGGTTTGCTGGTCATCGAAGCAATGAAAATGCAGAACGAAATCCGCTCGCCCAAGTCCGGAACGCTCGGCCGGCTGGCGCAAGAAGGGCAAACCGTCAAAGCAGGAGAAATTCTGGCGATCGTGACGTAGCGCGTGATATTCTCCATGCGCTGAATGGAAGGATTTTTCACCGCGGAGAACATTAAGAAAAACCACGCGGAAAATGGATTTTAGCGGCGCAAGCCTCACAAACTCCGAAATTAAAGTCTCCTGTAGCATCGTTCTCGAGGCCCTGCTGGTACCAGGCTAAACTGTGCGATGAATCGCCTCGGGCTGAAAGCCACCAAAATGAAATTCCTCTGCCGCAGCGCGCCGAGGAATGACCACGTTTTTGGTTCTTCGCAGCCTCTCAGTCTGCGCCAATTGACTTGGTGTATTGATGCTGAACTATTTTTGCGGAGGAATTGGCGCTGAACCAGCCGCGGCAGGCTTTTGCGGCACGACGACGGGAAGCTTGCCGGCCGATTCCAAAATCTGTTGCGCCAGATAGTTGACGATCTTTGCGTCATCCCGCGCCACGGCCAGGTACGCGGCGCGCAGCAGTTGTTCCTTGCGATTGTGAATGTTGTCGCGAATCGATTGCTGCACGGAGGGATCGGAAAGTTCGCGTTGCCCCGGAGCTTCCTTGGCCACAAGTTTCAGAATGCGGTAGGAGTCGCGCAGGGCGATGACGCCGCTGACCTGGCCGGGCTTCAGGGACAATACCGCCTTTTTCAGAGCGGGATCGCTTTGCGAAAGCGAGGATTCCGGCACGTAACCCAGATCGCCGCCCGAACCGGAGGTCGCCGGGTCCTCGGAATAGTCCATGGCAATTTGCGAGAAGTCCGCGCCGGTGCTGAGTTGCTGTTCGAGAGCGGCCGCTTTGCGCTTGGCTTCGGCGTCGGTGGTCGCGTCGTCATTCTTGCGGTTGCGCAGGCCCGGATCCTTATGCGGCGTGATGACGATCTGCGCGAGCCGGTATTGCGGCTCGGCCACGTTGAATTGCGCGCGATTTTGATTGTAGAAATCCTGCACGTCCTGGTCGGTGACGGCGATCTTGGCCACGACTTCGCGATTGATTACCTTCTGGATGGAAAGCTGCTGCCGGATATCGGCGCGAAGATCGTCCACGGTATAGCCGCGCGCCTTGAGCTGGCGCTGAAATTCGTCTTCGGTGTAGGGGCTCTTGAACTCGGTGAACTTGTCCTCGACCTCGCCGTCGGCGGCTTCCAGGCCGAGCTTTTTTGCCCGTTGCAGTAGGATCTGATTGTTGATCAATTCGTCGAGGATATTCAGCTTGAGCGACAGCGCTTCGTCCTGCGAAGGCTGGGGGGCTTCCGGATTCAACTGGGTCCGGTAGTATTTGTCGACCTCGGCGCTGGTAATATCCTTGCCGTTCACGGTGGCCCACACGCCCGCCGCAGGCTGCGACGCCTTCTGGCAGCCAGACAATACCGCCAGGGCTGCGGCCAGCACAAGCGTTCCTCGCATTCGGTTCTTCACGCAATCTCCTTATGACTGCGGGCTTCGCTTCCTGCTTTAGGACAAGCAAGTAGAGCCCCGACCTTGATTGCTGCGGGCTCCAAGTAGAGCCCGGACCTTAAATTACCGCGGGCTCCAAGTAGAGCCCGCGCCCGGTCCAAATTGTTCGGATGCGAAAAAGTGCCGGTTAGGCTGCTTTGGTGACGCGGCCCGACCGGATGCAGGAAGTGCAAACACGAACGTGCGCGCGCACGCCATCGATGACGGCGCGGACGCGTTGGAGGTTCGGATTCCAGCGGCGGCGGCGCGTGTTGTTCGCGTGACTGACCACGTTGCCGAACGACGGCCCTTTGCCGCAAATTTTACATTTCTGTGCCATGACTGCTCCTCACAAATTCTTCCAAAGATGAATAAAGCGAATAGTTTAGCAGAGTTTGATGCGTTGCGCACTTAATTTCATGGGCTGGATCATCGTCGGCTTCGCTTACCAGATCGTCCTGATTAGCTTACTGTGCCGAATGCGCTCGTCGTACGTAACCAGGGGCACGCCCTCGGCGCGCGCCGTTGCTCCAATTAACCGGTCTGCCGGGTCGCGTGGGTAGTCCTCGGGGAATTGAGAGGCTAATGCTGTCACCGTTGGGGTCAAGGGGCGCACGATCACACCCGACGTATCGATCATTTCCTGAATCGAATTTTCGATGGTTCCAGAGGCTTGAATTTGCCCGCGCGAGAAAAGTAGCGAGAGTTCCCACAGTGTGATTGCCGAAATTCCAATTCCTCCGCCCGCCCGGCCTCTACGGATGGCGAACGCCGCTGTGCGCGAAAGACGCCGGGGTTGAATCACGGACCAGACCAGTGCATGCGTGTCCAGCAAGATCAACGCAGCGACTCCCACGCCTCCGGGGGTTCAACCGGCGACTCGATATCTCCGACGATCTTCATCTTGCCAGCCAGAGCGCCAAAGAAATCCTTCGCTTCAGGATCGGCGGGCACGAGCTTCGCGACAGGGCGGCCTTTCTTGGTGATTAACACCGGTTCGCGCGTCGCATTTACGCGATCCATGACCTTAAGGCATTTGGCCTTGAATTCGCCGGCGGCCATTGTCTTCATGACTATCTCCTTGTGACCATGGTCATGGAATACCATGGAAGCGCCTATTGTGGCCGGGCGACTTCTACCGGGAGGCTTGCAACCGCGGGCTTTACGCGGCGAAGGACTTCGCTGGTCCACAGTTTGTCGGTGAGCAACGTCAGGAAACCGTTTTCGAAATCGCAGACCGCGCAGAAGAAATAATTGCGAAATGTGGTGTGATAGGCGTCCACGCCGCGGCGCGCCAATTCGTTTTCCACGGCGGCGTCGACTGCGGCCAGCGGCGCTCCGGCGCGCGCGCCAAAGGTTTCCCCGGCGAATCGTTCGATGAGTCCGATGAGAGCTGGCTGCGATGGCGCGGGGATGACCAGCGAATGGCCGGAGGACTTTTCCTCAAAGGAGATGGCGTGCAAGCGGCAATACTCGCGCACGCGGTCCAGGTGCGCGAAAAAATCGAGCGCCCAGGGTTCGGTTCCCGGCAGCGCACCCAGCACGGCGGCCCAGATGCGGGCGGCATCACCGCCGCGGGCGGGTTCGCGGCTCTCGACCTCCATCAGGTCGAGTCCCACTGCCTTTACGTCCGCGCCCAGGTCGAGCGGCTCGACTTCCATGACGTAATGTAAGTCCGGCATTGCGCGCTCAGGCATCCGCCGAAGCGCTTTTCGCGAATCGCTTCTGGAAATCCGGCGACGCTTTGCGCACTTCGAGCCAGTCGAAAAACGCGTCGGGAGTATCGAGCCAAACCTTAAACCACTGCATGATTTCTTCCTTTTCGGCGCGCTTTTCCGGCTCGACTTTGTGATTGCGCGCGATCATCTCCGCGCGGCGACGCCCCATGCGCGCCACTTCGAAGACACGCTCCACGGCGGCGCGCTCTTCCTCTTCCTTGAATTTCCGGTAAAGCTCATCCAGGCGCATGATGCACACTTCCGCATCCTCGAGCGTCGCGAAGTGGAGCAGATCCTGAAATTCTTCCTCGTACTTGCCTTCCGTATCCGCTTTGGTCGACCACACGATGCGCATCCCCGCGGTTTCCAGCACGCCGGCGATGTAATCGGGCGAAGTTTTTCCTCCGGGCCCCAGGCGCGCCACGAGCTGGCGCCGGATTTGCTCGACTTCCGCCGGCGTGAACCTCGGCACGGAAAGCTCGCGCGCGATTTCCAGGATCGTTTCTTTCTTCGTCGGATGATCC
>CAWAEW010000043.1:0-14168 GCA_963781055.1 Terriglobia bacterium | reverse complement strand
CGCCTAGCAATATGTTGATCAGTGGAATCATTCCGCCGAGCGGCGTGAACGAATCGTGCATCGAATTTACCGCGCCGCACTCGTGTCCGTGGTCACCACTGCCCACAGCGCGGAGTTCGCGATATCGAAGCGAACCTCTTTGCCTTCCATGTTTCCGGCGGGCTGCACGTGGTTTGCCGAATTCCGCACCAGGGGATTTCCGCGCGCCTCGGCCGAATATCCCGCCGTGACGCCGACCAGGAACAGGAAGGCCATCGCGCACCATACCGCCCAGCCGTGCCGTGGAGATCCCGTCATCTGCCCCAGCGTGTAGGTCAGCGCCGAACCGATCGCAAAGATCAGAACCAGCTCAAAGAAATTCGTCAGCGGATTCGGATTTTCAAAAGGATGCGCGCTATTGGCATTGTAGAAGCCGCCGCCGTTGGTCCCGAGTTCCTTAATCACTTCCTGAGAAGCTGTCGGGCCCTGCGCAATCGTTTGTTCCCTGATGACCTGTGCGGTGACCTTGCCGTCGCTGCCAGTGGTTTGTACCGTCTGCGGGTCCATTAATTTGACCGTCGTGTACGGCTTGAAGTTCTGCACCACGCCTTGCGAAACTAGAAAGAGCGCGCCCACAATGCAGAAGGGCAGCAGTACCCACAGCGTGGCCCTCGTCATGTCCACCCAGAAGTTCCCAATAGTGTCCTTCTCGCGCCGCGCGATTCCGCGCACTACGGCGATGGCCAGCGCGATGCCCACGGCGGCCGAAATAAAGTTGTGATACGCGAGGCCGGCCATCTGCGTCAGATACGACATCGTCGTTTCCGGCACGTATGCCTGCCAGTTCGTATTGGTCGTAAATGAGGCGCCGTGTTGAACGCCGGGTCGGGTGCCACGGCCGTCAGTTTCTGCGGATTCAGAGGCAGATGATTCTGCACGCGCTCGATCAGGTACGTGAGCGCCATGGTCACGCCGCTGAAGATAAGCATAGCGCCGGCATATTCTTTCCAGCCCATGTCGGCCGATTCGTCCACGCCCGTAAGTTTGTAGAGCAGCTTCTCGAAAGGCCGCAGCAGGGGATCGAGCAGCGTCTTCTCCCGGTTAAACACGCGCGTCAGGAATGCGCCGAGGGGCTTGGTCAGCGCCAGCACCACCAGCAGAAAAAATATGATTTGGAACCATCCGTTTGCAGTCATGGTCAGAACTTCTCCGGCCGCAGCATCGCGTACACAAGATAAATGAGGAGTCCTGCGCACACTGTCAGCGATACAATCGTATCCAGCATTTTTCTTACCTCAATCCATCGCAGAATTGCGCGTACAAGATCGATGCCGCGAAAAATATCAGCGTCGATAGCATGAACATCGTGTCCAGCATGGCTTTCAAATCTCCTTCGGTGGCTTTCCTTGAATCCGTGCTATTCCATCGCGGCTGATTTCTTGTTCTTTATCCGCGCGCCTGCCGATCACTTTGCGAAAGACCGTCTCACGGGAATCTCCTGAATATTGCCGGCAGTGTCCCGATGATGTTCCTGGCCCTGCAGATCGCGGTCTCGAATCTGAAAGGGAATTACGGGACGCCCGCCTTGCACGCGGCGAGAAATGGAATGCGTTGCCACGAAAACGGCGGGCTTGTTTTCCCGATCGAGATCGCTCTTGAACTCCCGGGTCCCGCATTCAGGCCGGCGACCCTCGCTCCAGAAATTCGCCAGCACGTACAAAAGAAAAACGAGGCCCAGAACGTTCAGAAGGAAAAAGATGTTCATGGCCATATGGCCCCCTTCAGGCGGCAGCACTGTACGTTGTGAATCCGGCATCATCGCCGCTGTCCGTTTGCGGGAGATTCGCATTTGCCACCGCCGGAACAAGCCGCGTCTCGACGCCGCGCGTATATGTTCGCGGCCACTCGGCGGTGCGCGCTTTGTGATGTCTTGTTGAGATGTTGTCGATCACCTGAGCGGCTCCGGCTGACACAATCATCTTGCCGGATAGCGGATTAGGAAGTCGTGCGCGGGCTGTAAGGATTCCGTAAGACCGCGCGCATGCTGAATTTGAGTTAAGTTCCCTTGCTACAGCGATCTCGCGCCCTTACAATTATTTTTTCAACTTTATGCTTCGCATCCTGCAGCGCTACCGATGGGCACGTCTGGCGTGGATCGTTCTTCTATCGCTTGCATTGGCAACTGCGGCGCGCGCGCAGGAACGCGCGGATTGCCGCGCGTTCCGCAGCGCCATCCTGCATTCCTCCGTGAGGTATTGCGTATTCCTGCCCGCCAGCTATTCCACGTCCCAGGGCAAAGAGCAGCGATACCCTGTCTTGTATCTTTTGCACGGGCTCGGAGGCAACGAGCAATCGGCCGCAGTGGACGGTGAGTGGAGCGCGCTGCAGGATTTGCGGAGCGAGCATAAAGTGGGCGATTTTCTGGTCGTCGCTCCGGATGGATGGGACACGTTCTACATCAATTCGCGCGACGGCAAGACGCTCTACGGGGATTTTTTCCTTCGTGAATTTATGCCTTTTATCGAACGCACCTACCGGGTACGAGCCGGGCGCGCGTCTCGGGGGATTACGGGTTTCTCGATGGGAGGGTACGGGGCGTTGCGGACTGCGTTTGGCCATCCGGAATTATTTGGTTTCGTCAGCGCGCACAGCGCGGCGCTGATGCGAGAGCCGCCAATGGGAGTCAACGCGGGAGCGTCGTCTGGAAATTTGGCGGCGCAACTGCTGACCCAGGTGTTCGGCAATCCCATCGATTTGAAATTCTGGAATCTGAACAGCCCATTTGTCCTGGCGAGGAAGAATGCCGCGTTGCTTTCAAAAATGAAGATTTACTTCGACTGCGGCACCGAAGACTCTTTCGGTTTTTATCGAGGTGCGGCCGAGCTGAACCAGACCCTCGACGCGCTAAAAATACCGCACGAATTTCATCTTTACGCAGGCGGCCACAACGTTTCCTACCTGCTCGCGCATCGCGACGCCTCGTTTATTTTTCACTGGCAAGCATTTGAATCCGCTCGCAAGTAGGTAGGCGCGGAAAGGTTATCCGGCCGGCGCCTCTGCCGCCATTCATTCCTGGATGCGGTGTCACGTATTGTGACTTTATATGGTATTTCCTATTAAAATAGATTACTATGCGCGACTAGTGGGGAAGTCCTCTTGTTTTGAATTGGGCGCGGAAGCCGGGCAAGTTCCTGCCGGGCGGCCGCGGTTTAGATCCAAGCACGGCTCTTCAGAGGTTGCCGTGGTACGGGCTTCTCCCGCGTCAGCGGCGGGCGCATGTTTGCGGCCCTGCTGACGATTGTGTTGGGAGGCGCCCATGCGCACCATCGTCGCGTCATCATTCGTAGTCCTGATCCTGGCGATTGTATGCCTGCCGGCCGCGGCGCAAACCAGTTCGCCGATTTATCTATTCTCGCTGGAAAATAAAGGCGTGCCAACCGGCACGGTTCACGTTTACGGCGTGAACTCATCATCGGGCGCCTTGACGGAGGTTCCCGGCTCGCCTTTCAATGCGGGGCTGTCGCCGGATGGGATAGCCGTGGATCCTAGTGGAAGGTTCTTGTACGTGATTAATCAACAATCCGACGACATCACTGCATTTTCGGTCGATCCTTCCACTGGCACGCTGGCGCCGATGCCCGGATCGCCCTTTCCAGTCGGAACCCAGCCGGCGGGACAACAACCGCTCACATTGGCCATCGACCCGACCGGACGGTTTCTTTACGTGTCCACGGAGACGAACCTGAGTCCCGGACTGAGTTCCAACTTCTACGAATACACGATTGACAGTGCGACAGGTGTCCTGACATCCGGTCCCAGTTCACCTCTTTTGCAAGGGATACTCATTACATCGGTTGCATTTGATCCGGGAGGGAATTACGCCTACCTGGGACAGTCCGGGATTTCCGGAACTGTGTTGCCTATTCTGGTCTGCTCCGTTGATTTTACCAGCGGACTTCTAACGCAGGTTGGTTCGGTTCAGGTCGCGTCCGGGGAAGGGTACGCGGCGATAGTGGATCCCAGCGGCAGGTTCCTTTATTCGTATAATGCGTTCGGGCAGGATCAAGTCGATGCGTTTGCCATTTCGCCGGATATTGGCCTTGCCAGCGAGATTTCAGGATCGCCATACTCAGTGGGACCTATTCCGATTCACCTGGCCGTAAATTCGTCGGGGAGTTTCCTTTATGTCGTGAACACGAATACTATTTACCAGACTCAATATGATCCAAGCCAATACGACGGAAGCATCTCGGCGTTTGCTATTGATTCGGCGACTGGCGCTCTGGCACCGGTACCGGGCTCACCCTTTGCGGCAGGGATAAATCCTCGTTCCATGGTCATGCATCCGGCGGGAAATTTCGCGTATGCCTCGGCGACGACTTATACGACCGGGTATACTAGCTTCGCGCAAATCCTGGGTTACTCGATCAACGCTTCTTCCGGGGTTCTCACGCCATTTTTGGAGGCGGCTTGGACGGATGCTTATGCATTCAGCGCGGGCTCCCAATTGGCGATCTCCAACGCCCCTGCAGCGTCGCCCAATCCCGTGCCCATGATCTCTTCCCTGTCGCCGCCTTCGGCGACTGCCGGCGGCACGGCTTTCACGTTGCAGGTCAATGGAGCGAGTTTCGTCCCTGGGGCCGAGGTGTATTTTGGCGGCGAGGCACGGAACACGACGTTCGTGAGTTCGACGCAATTGAACACGGACATTCTCGCCAGTGATATTGCCGATGGCGGGACCGGTGTGATTTTTGTTTTCAATCCGCTTCCTGGCGGCGGAGCTTCGACGTCGGTCGGATTCACGGTCTTCAATCCTTCTCCTATCGTTTCATCCATAAGTCCTTCGAGCGTCACTGCGGGCGGGGATTCATTCACGTTGACGGTGAACGGTTCGAACTTCGTGACCAGTTCCGTGCTGAATTTCAACGGTACCGCCCTGACAACGACCTACGTGAGTCCAGCGCAGATCACCGCTGCAATACCGGCGAGTGATATCCTGACCGGAGGAACCGCGAGTATCACGGTTATAAACCCTGCCAATGGCGTTTCCGGCGGCGGAAGCTCAAGCCCGGTAACGCTGACGATTTTGCCGGCCAGCACGCAGCCGACAGTTTCCAATTTGATTCCGGCAAGCGCGACAGCAGGAACTCCGGCGTTCACTCTCACCGTGAATGGAAGCGGCTTTGTTCCCGCTTCGCAAGTCAGCTTCAACCTGAACAATGTTTCCACGACGTTCGTCAACTCCACCCAACTGACAGCTTCGATTCCGGCTAGCGCCATTGCGGTCGCTGGAAATCCTTACGTGATCGTGACGAACCCGGGCGGCGTCGTTTCCGTGCTGTTGACGTTTACTGTCAGCAATCCGCAGCCGGGAGGCGGGTCGGTCTCTCCACCAAGTCTACCCGCCGGAAGTTCCGCGCTCACTCTGAATATCTCCGGGACTGGCTTTGTGACAGGGGCCGTCGTTCTGGTTAACGGCAGTTCGCGAGTGACGACCTACGTGAGTTCCACTTTGCTGCAGGCCGCGTTATTGCCCAGCGATCTCGCTCAGGGAGGCACGCTGAATATCAAGGTCACGAATCCGCCGCCCGGCGGCGGCACGACCGCTGCGATCACTTTTACCGTGGCGGACTATTCCGTGAGCGCGCCGAGTTCCTCTTCGCTCGTCACTGCGGGACAATCGGTTAATTTTGCATTGGCCGTTTCACCCACCATCGGGACGTTTTCCAATCCCGTTACCTTTACGGCGGCCTCTTTGCCAACCGGGGCGTCGGCTACGTTTTTGCCGTCGGCAATAATTACTCCCGGCGCGACCCCGCAAACCGTGACGCTTTCCATTTCGACGACGGCGCACACAACGGCCGGCCTGCAAGTTCCACCGCCGGGAACGATGCCGACCTTTCCGATTTCGCGGATGTGGATCATTGCGTTTGGCGTCATGTTAGCGATGTTGGCGCTCGTGCCCAATCGCAAAGGCCGAATGGCTCCGCAATTTGTGCTGGTCTCATTGCTCCTGATGGCCGCGGGCCTGACTGCTTGCGGAAGCGTGGGAACCACCACACCATCCGGACAGCAGGTCAATCTGGCCACGGGTACTCCGGCGGGAACTTACACGATCACGGTGACGGCGACTTCCGGCGGCGTGTCGCACGCGACGACCTTGACTCTGACGGTGGATTAGAAGCTTCTTGCGCGGATAGAGGCTAACCCGTATTTCTCTCCACGCCATAATTGATATTGTTTTCCACTTAATTCCTTAAACCATGAAATTCGCTCGCCATGTGCTTGTATCAAACCTGAATATAGACGAGCGCAAGCCGCGCCCTCGACGCTGACGCAATTCTGGATGTCGTACACTCCTGCCTTTAGGCTAAAGTAGTGTCTGATCCGGGCCGCGGGTTTTGCATCTCTTCCGCGCCACCGCCGAGGAGTTTGGGATGAGCGCAACCGACATGACTGCTTCCATGCACAGCACTGCTACTCCGATGGAGATGACCTGCATCAACACCATCCGCACGCTCTCGATCGATGCAGTGCAGGCTGCTGATTCCGGCCACCCGGGCACGCCGATGGCGATGGCGCCGATGGCGTACTGTTTGTGGCAGGAATTCTTGCGCTACGATCCGAAGGACCCGTTATGGCCGGACCGCGATCGCTTCGTGCTCTCCGCGGGCCACGCATCCATGCTGTTGTATTCGGTGCTGCATTTGGCAGGCGTGAGGGAAGCGGGAAAGAACAATGAAATTCTCGACGGGCCGGCGGTGCGCCTTGCGGACATCAAGAATTTCCGGCAACTCGGCAGCCGCTGCGCCGGACATCCCGAATCGCACCTGACCACGGGCGTGGAAACCACCACGGGACCGTTGGGCCAGGGCTTCGCGAATAGCGTGGGAATGGCGCTGGCCGGGCGGTGGCTCGCCTCGCGCTATAACCAGCCCGGTTTTGAAGATCTTTACAATTTTAATGTGTACGCCCTGGGGGGCGATGGCTGCATGATGGAGGGAATTTCCAGCGAAGCCGCGTCGCTTGCCGGACACCTCAAGCTTTCCAATCTATGCTGGGTCTATGACAGCAACCGGATCACGATCGAGGGGGGAACGCCGCTGGCGTTTACCGAGGATGTGGCCGCGCGGTTCGCGGCCTACGGCTGGAACGTTACGCACGTCACCGACGCCAATGATCTGAACCTGATCCGCGCGGGCTTCCGAACGTTCCTGCAAACGAGCGATCGCCCGACGCTCATCATCGTGAACAGCCACATCGGCTGGGGCTCGCCGCACAAGCAGGACACTGCCGCGGCGCACGGCGAGGCTCTTGGCGAGGAAGAAGTGAAATTGACCAAGCGGGCCTATGGATGGCCCGAGGACGCAAAATTCCTGATTCCCGACGGCGTGTACGATCATTTCCAGAACGGCATCGGCAAGCGGGGGAAAGCGCTGCGCGATGCTTGGTCCGGAAAATTCGACGCCTATCGCACGAAGTACGCGGCTCTCGCCGACGAAATCAATCGCATGGAGCATCGTCAGCTTCCCGAGGGATGGGACAAGGATTTGCCGGCGTTTCCGGCCGACGCCATAGGCCTGGCCACGCGCGACTCTTCCGGCAAAGTCGAAAACGCGATCGGAAAAAATGTTCCGTGGCTGATTGGCGGCTCGGCCGATCTGGCACCTTCGACCAAGACGCTTTTCGCGTTCGATAGCGCGACCGGATTTCAGCCCGGAAATTATGCCAGCCGCAATCTGCACTTCGGCATCCGCGAACACGCAATGTCCGCGATCCTTAACGGCATGAGCCTGACGAAAGTGCGCCCGTTCGGCGCGACTTTTTTTGTGTTCACCGATTACATGCGCGGCGGCTTGCGTCTGAGCGCCCTGATGGAAATCCCCGTGATTTACGTTTTGACGCATGATTCGATCGGCGTCGGGGAAGATGGTCCCACGCACCAGCCGATCGAACACCTGGCCATGGCGCGCGCCACGCCCGGGCTGATCACGTTGCGCCCGGCGGACGCAAACGAAGTGGTCGAGGCGTGGAAAGTCGTGATGCAGTTGCAACACGAACCCGCTCTGTTCGTCCTCACGCGTCAGACGACTCCCACCCTTGACCGCGCGAAGTTTGCTCCCGCCTCGGGTCTTGCCAGAGGCGCGTACGTATTGGCCCACAACCCCGGCGCACAGCCGGACGTGCTTTTGCTGGCCACGGGCAGCGAGGTGTCTCTGTGCGTCGAAGCGTTTGAACAGCTATCCAAAGAAGGCATTCAGGCGCGCGTCGTCAGCATGCCGTCGTGGGAACTATTCGAGCGCCAGGATCAGGCCTACCGGGATTCGGTGTTGCCGCCCGGGGTGAAGGCGCGCGTTTCGGTTGAAATGGCTTCCACGTTTGGATGGTCGCGCTACGTGGGAATGTCAGGCAGCAGCATCGGGATGCACAGCTTTGGGGCATCCGCGCCGCTGAAGGCGCTTCTGAAACATTTCGGCTTCACCATGGAAAATATTGTTGCCGAGGCGAAGGCGCAAATTCGGGTGGCGAAGGGCAACCAGTAGGACAGGCTTCAGCCTGTCTTCGTTAACGAAATGTCCGCATCGGTGCGCGAGCATTTCATAAATTCCGCGCCGCCGCAAACTTGGAAACAGCTTCAAATGCCAGGAGGGACTGCAATGGATGCACCTGATCTTTGGAATCGCTTCCGGCAGCATGTCTGCCGCGTGGATTCACTGGACCTCACGCTGGACATCAGCCGCATTCATTTTAACGAAATGTTCCTCGCTTCGATGGAGCCGTCCATGCAGCAGGCGTTCACCAGTATGGACGCGCTTGAATCGGGCGCCATTGCGAACCCCGACGAGAATCGCATGGTAGGCCACTATTGGCTGCGTGCTCCGCAGTTGGCGCCGACAAAAGAGATCACGCAGGAAATTGCGGACACCGTGCGGTCCATCAGGGAATTTGCTGCCGACGTGCACGCAGGCAAAATCCGACCGCCCGGCGCATCGCGATTCACGAATGTGCTTGCGATCGGCATCGGCGGTTCGGCGCTTGGACCCATGTTCGTGAGCGACGCGCTGGGCGATCCCTCATCGGACCGTATGCGCATTCATTTTGTGGACAACACCGATCCCGACGGTATCGCGCGCACGCTGGAAACGCTGAAAGGACTGCTCCACGAAACGCTCTGCATCGTGACCAGCAAAAGCGGAGGCACGCCGGACACGCGCAACGGCATGATTGTCGTCGCAGCCGCCTACCGGGAGGTCAATCTTCTTTTCCCGCATCACGCTGTCGCCGTCACCATGGCCGGATCGCATTTGGATCAGCTTGCGACCTCCGAGGCATGGCTCGCGCGCTTTCCCATGTTCGATTGGGTGGGCGGCAGAACCAGCGAGCTGTCGGCCGTGGGTTTGCTCCCCGCGGGATTGCAGGGAATCGATACCGACGCCATGCTCGAGGGAGCCGCCGAGTGCGATGCCGCGACGCGCGTGCACGAAACTCGCCGTAACCCTGCAGCGCTGATGGCATTGATGTGGTATGCGGCGACGGACGGAAAAGGGAAGAAGGATCTTGTTGTTCTTCCTTACAAGGACCGCCTGCTGCTGTTCAGCAGGTATCTGCAGCAACTCGTGATGGAATCGCTCGGCAAGCGGCTCGATCTGGACGGCAAGCGCGTCGAGCAGGGAATCGCGGTGTACGGCAATAAGGGTTCCACCGATCAGCATGCATTTGTTCAACAGTTACGTGATGGGATCAATAATTTCTTTGTGACGTTCGTACGAGTGCTCGAGTCCGGCGGCTCGCTGGTCGAGGTCGAGCCGGGCGTCACCGCGGGCGATTACCTGCACGGGTTCCTGCTGGGGACGCGCGAGGCTTTGTACGGAAACGGCCGCGAGTCGATGACCATTACCGTTCGGCGCGTGGACGCGCGCACGGTCGGCGCGCTCATCGCGCTGTTTGAACGCGCCGTGGGGTTTTACGCCTCGCTCATTCACATCAACGCCTACCACCAGCCGGGCGTCGAGGCTGGGAAAAAAGCCGCCGCAGCCGTGCTCGGCTTGCAGGCCAAGGCGCACGCGGCGCTATCGAACGCGCCGCAGACGGCGGACCAGATTGCCGCCGCTATCGCCACCGATTCGTCCGCGGAAAGCGTTTATTTCCTTCTCGAACATTTGGCCTCGAACGGCCGCGCCTGGATGACGCGCGCCGCCGATCCCGGCAACACGACTTTCACTCGAGTCTGAATCCGATGCCACGCAATGTTATCATCCCTCGATATACCACGCTGAGCGAAGCCTTAATTCTTGCTCCTGGCGAGCGAATTTGCGCAATCATGGTAGAAGAGCGCCCGTGAAAACATGGCCGACAAAAAGACAACTCGTCTTCGCACCTTTTGGAATCGCCTGAGCATTGTCGATTGGACGGCGCTGGCCGTTCTGATCCTTTATGCGAGTTTGTGGGGACTCCGACAGTTCTACGCACATGCGCCGCTGAGCGGGTTTTTGTTTTTTCTGGCAATTTGCGCCGCCGTCTATTTTGCGGTGCGCGGATGGCTGTGGGCGCGCGATCATCTGCTCTGGAGACTGCGGAACCGGTTAATTACCGCCTATCTTTTTATCGCTGTCGTCCCCGTTCTTCTGCTTGTGACGATGGCGGCCCTTGCGGCATACCTGATGTACTGGCAACTCGGCTCGTATGTCATCTACACAGAAATGGAAGAACGCGTGGAGCGCTTGAGCGCCGTCGCCGGAGCCATGGCGACATCTTATGCGGTGGAAGCGACATCTGGTCAGCGTGCGGCGGCGCTCACGTTGCCTGTGGATGCCGCCACGTATTTGAAAAATGCGATGACGGAACTCCCCGGACTGCGAATCGATAGCGGAAAGGGCGAGGATTTGCTCGCGCGAAATACCGGGCGCCGTCGGAACGTGTTCCGCGGGCTTGTCTTTCGCGATGGCCAGCTTGCGCTGCGAGCCGTCGTCAGCCGCCAGACGCCGTCGGGGCACATTCTGGTTTCCGCGGTTGTGCCGGTGACGCCGGAATTGATCGAAACGCTTGCGCCGGAACTTGGACCGATACAATTCAACGTGCTCCATCCGGAGAGCGGCGACACCGGGCCGGTAATCCCCATTGTGATCAACCGGCAGGAGTTTACGTCCGTCGAACAAATCGGGACAGTCCAACGCCCGGTGCCGCCGGCAAAGAATCCATTCGACAAGTTGATCTCGGGAATCGTCGCGCTGGACGTTCTCGACATGGACCGGCAATCGGGCCAGGAAGGCTCGGTCCGTGTGTTCGCATCGTTCCGCACACGGCCGTCACTGTTGAACAAGAGGCTGTTCAGCCCTCTGGGAGAACTTGGCGGCGCCGCGGCCACGGCGCTGCTGGTAGTGGGCGCGGTTTTTTTGGTTATCGAACTCGGGTCACTGTTCACGGGCATCGCCATGACGCGGACGATCACCAGCGCCGTGGACAGCCTCTATCAAGCGACGCAGCGCGTGCAGGCCGGCGACCTTAGCTATCGCGTCCGCGTGCCGCACCGCGACCAGCTCGCGGCGCTTGGCGAGTCCTTCAATTCGATGACCGCTTCGGTTTCCTCCCTGATCGAGGAGCAGCGGCGGCGGCAAAGGCTGGAAAACGAGCTTTCGATCGCGCACGAAGTGCAGCAGCAGCTGTTTCCGCACTCGCTGCCGAAGTTGCTGGGCGTGGAGCTGGAAGCCATCTGCCGCCCGGCGAGAACCGTGAGCGGCGACTACTACGATTTCATCCGCATTTCGCCCACGCGCCTGGCTATTGCCCTCGCGGACATCAGCGGGAAAGGAATCTCGGCGGCGCTGCTGATGGCGAATGTGCAGGCGGCGTTACGCAGCGACGTCCTGCGTTATCGAAACGGCGGATCGGGGAACGGCCGTGCGCAAATCAATACGGCCGAAATTGTCTCGCACCTGAACCGGCATTTATTTCGCAATAGCTCCGACGAGCGGTATGCCACTTTCTTTTTTGGCGTCTACGATACCGAGACAGGTCAATTGAGTTACACCAACGCGGGACATTTGCCTCCCGTGTATATTTGTGGCGACCGCGTCCAGAAACTCGAAACCGGCGGAATGGTCGTGGGGCTGTTCAATGACGTCCCGTTCGACCAGGGCATCGTGAATATCGAGCCGGGCGGCATCTTGATCGCCTATAGCGATGGATTGATCGAGCCCGAAAACGTGTATGGCGAGGAGTTCGGCGCCGAGCGCCTGATCGGCGTCGCGCTGCAGGGCAAGGATTCGTCGCCACACTTGATTGCCGAGGCCATGATGCGCGCGGCAGAGGAATGGTCCGGCTCGCCGGAACAAGCCGACGATATGACGGTGATTGTTTCGCGATTTTCCGCTTCCCCCAAGGAGCCCCGCGCGTGAAAGTTCTCACCGCAGCACAGATGCGCGAAGCGGACCGGCTCACCACCGAGCGGTACGCCATTCCCGGCCTGCAGCTGATGGAAAATGCGGGCGCGGCTGTTGCGGAATTCCTTCATGGGAAATGTTCCGCGCTCGCGACGCGCAAGATCCTGGTGCTCTGCGGGAAGGGAAACAACGGCGGCGACGGCTTCGTGGTCGCAAGGATGCTGAAGGAATCGAGCTGCGTCCCCGAGGTGTTCCTGTTTGCGAATCCTGGCGCCGTGGAAGGCGACGCCGCGGTGAACCTGAAACGCTGGCAGCAGGCTCTCGGCGAACTGCATGTGGTGACCAGCCTCTCCGAATGGGAATCGGCCCGAACGGTGCTGGCCGGCGCGGATTTAATCGTGGACGCGCTTCTCGGGACAGGATTGCGCGGACCGGTCGAGGGCCTGCTCGGCGCGGTCATCCAGGACGTGAATGTGGCGCGGGGAAAAATCGACGGCAAAAGCGGCAAGCGATTGGTTGTTGCCGTGGACATGCCTTCCGGGCTCGCTTCCGATACGCAGGATTTTGGAGGGCCCATATTGGCTGCCGACTTCACGGTGACGTTTACCGCGCCGAAACTCGGCCAGTTGGTTCTGCCTCGCTCCTCGACTTGCGGAGAACTCGTGGTCCGCGGAATCGGAACGCCTCCGGAACTTCTGGAATCCGATACCCACTTGAAAATCCATTGGATTGAGCCGGGAGAATTTCGCGCGTTGCCCCTGGCGCGCGAT
Organism: Terriglobia bacterium; assembly: GCA_963781055.1. Lineage (GTDB taxonomy): Bacteria > Acidobacteriota > Terriglobia > Acidiferrales > UBA7541 > Palsa-360. The sequence continues at coordinate 1,039 of CAWAEW010000043.1, read as the reverse complement.
CCGGCGGCGAATAAAGGGACGTTTGGTCATGCGTTGCTTGTGGCCGGATCGCTCGGGAAATCGGGCGCGGCCGTGCTGGCGGGCCGCGGAGCATTGCGGTCCGGCGCGGGACTCGTAACCGCGGCCACGCCGGACGTCGTCCTGCCGGTGGTTGCCGCCGGAATGCCTGAACTGATGACCGTTCCGCTGGCCGCCACCGAGGCGGGAACGGCGAGCCTTCAAAATTTCGATTACGGACGATTCTCGGAAACCGTTCGCGGCAAATCCGTAATCGCGATCGGCCCGGGACTTTCCACGCACAATGAAACGCAGCAATTCATCCGTGCGCTGGTTGCGGAGACCGAACTTCCGATTATTTTGGATGCGGATGGTTTAAACGCGTTTGATGGAATGGCCGATCATCTCAATCAGCGCCGCGCCTCGGCCCTGGCGCTCACACCTCATCCAGGCGAAATGGCGCGTCTGTTGGGAGCCACGGTCAAAGAGGTGCAGGCGCGGCGGCTGGAGGTTGCTCTAGAAGCTGCTGGACGCTGGCGCGCCAATGTAATTCTCAAAGGTTTTCATACGATTTTGGCGACTCCCTCGGGCCACGCCTACATCAATACGACGGGGAATGCCGGGATGGCCACTGGCGGTACCGGCGACGTCCTGACCGGAATGCTTGCGGGATTGACCGCGCAATTCGGAGTCGAGGATTGGCCGCGCGTGCTGAGTTTTGGGATTTACCTGCACGGCCTCGCGGGCGATATCGCGGCGTCGCGCGTCGGAGAGGCGCCGCTGATCGCGTCGGACCTGGTTGAATCCATTCCGGAGGCGTATGCGTGCGTCCTGGCGGAGTGGGAGAGGCATGAGTAGGACCGGCTTTCCAGCTTGCGAAAAAAGTCTCTTTTCCGGGACATTCCGAGCGAAGCGAGGAATTTCGCTGGGTTTTAAAGTCAAAAGAATGAGAGATTCCTCGGCAAAAGGCATGCCTCGGAATGACAGCATTTTGAGTTTTTCCGCAACCTGTTCAGCCTGCTTGGGTTTTGGGTTGGCGGAG
>CAWAEW010000042.1:0-44021 GCA_963781055.1 Terriglobia bacterium | reverse complement strand
GGCGCGTTTGTGCGCGGAACTTTATGAGGCAATTAAAAACGAAGATTGGTCGCTGGTGTCCGAAGTGTCCCCGTGGGTGAATCGCTGGCCCCGAGGCTCTGGAATTTTCGGACAAGTATCACCAGTATATCGGCTCGTCGGGCGGATTCGGGGTGGGCTACGGGGCGCCAGCGGCAGTGGGCGCCGCGCTGGCGAATAAGAAGCATGGCCCGCCTCACGGTCAGCATCCAAAACGACGGCGACTTGATGTACGCGCCGGGCATATTGTGGACCTCCGCGCACCACCTGATCGCGCCGCTCAGCGTGATGCACAATAACCGGGCCTATCACCAGGAAGTCATGCACATACAGCGCATGGCCAACCGCCACAATCGCGGCATCACGCGCGCTTCGATCGGCACAACCATCACAAACCCCAATATCGATTTCGCAACCGTGGCTAAGGGCCTAGGCGTTTATTCCGAAGGCCCCATTACCGATCCGAACGATCTGGGGCCGGCTATCCGCCGCGCCGTCGAGGTCGTCAAGCGCGGTGAGCCGGCCCTTGTGGATGCGGTCACGCAGCCGCGCTAAGGATTTATTTCCTGATCCTATTGATTGAGCAGTGGAATATCCTTGCCGGGCTTGGCTTTCGGTTTTGACTGCAGATATGCGTAGATATCGGCGAGGTTCTGGTCGGAGATGACTTTGCTGGTGTAAGGCGGCATTTGGCCGGCTGGTTGGTGCAGGTAATTTCTGAACGCCTCGAAGGAAAGCTGGGGCGGACCGATGCGTGGACCCGTGGCTTCCGCCGCTCCCTGGCCTTCGGTGCCGTGACACGCGTAGCAGCCGACGCTCAGGAAAAGCTTCTTGCCATTTTCTTTATTCCCGGAAGGCGCGGCATCGGACTTTTCATTTGTCTGCGGGTTGTTTTGCGCGCGCGCGCCCGTGAACACCAGAAAAATCAGCGCGGCAATGACAGCCCACCGAAGGGTCGTGAGGCATTGCGTGGTTTTCATTTTTCTCGATAACGGAAACGCGAGCATGTCGCCTCCGGATCTGAAATTCCACGGGCCATTGTTGCACAACCGCGCTTGGGGTGGAACCTGAATCTATTTCGTTTCACCCTCGCTCGATTTTTGCGGCAACGAATCACCAGGTTAGATTTGCAACTGCGGCGCCTGGGTGGCGGAATGGCATACGCAGGGGACCTTAAAATTCCATCAGGTTATCTGACCCCGCAAACTGATGTGTAAAATTCACGCCGGCTGCTCTATGATACGTAGCTGCTGATAATCAGCCATGCGGGCGTGGCGGAATGGCATACGCAGCGGACTTAACATACCTTGAGTGCTCGCCGGGAAACCGGCGATGCAGAACTGCTCAAATTCGGGGAAACCTTAACTGGCGATCCCGAGCCAAGCCTGGACGGAAATTTTCGCCGGGAAGGTGTAGAGACTAGACGGGCAGCGCCTAACCTCCCGTATCGCGGAGCAAGGTGAAGGGATAGTCCAGACCGCAAATCCGCCGGAGCGTCAAAGACGCGAAGGCGCGAGCGGCGAAAGCCGTAGCCGGTAAGAAAATCCGCAGGGCCGCAAGGCCCGTGTGGGTTCAACTCCCACCGCCCGCACCATCGTTTTACTGGCCCGGCTGCAGCCTCAGTCGGTAGGCCCGTCTACACGGCGGACCTGGAACGTTGGGTTGGAACGCGGAACGTGCTTGCTCCGGTGGATTCGATTAGGAACGAAATCGCCGTGGAGGTCCGCGCGGCCAGGCGATCCAGGCCCGTGTCAACAACGCCGCCGCCGCGCCGGAAAAGCAAATCCTCGAAAGACAAAAATAGCAGGCCCGTCCGAAACTCTAAAAAGCCGATAAAGGAGGAATCACATGAATCCAAATAAAGCGTTATGGGAAAAAGGCGACTTTACCAAGATCGCCGCGTTCATGCGCGAATCCGGAGAAGCAGTGGTTAAGTCTATCGGGATAACGCCGCCTTTGCGGGCTTTGGACCTCGGCTGCGGAGACGGCACCACGGCGGTTCCCTTGGCCCGTTTGGGCGCTGAAGTTTCCGGAATCGATATTTCCAACTACCTTGTTGATGCGGGGAACAAGCGAGCTGCGGAGGCGGGTCTCAGCCGGCTGAAATTCCAAGAGGGTGATGCGTGCAACTTGCATGGGGTCAGCGACCATTCGTTTGATTTGGCCATTTCCGTGTTCGGCGCCATGTTCGCACCCAAGCCCTTCGATGTAGCCCGGGAAATGGTCCGGGTCACAAAACCAGGCGGCCGCGTTGTGATGGGCAACTGGATCCCAAACGATCCAACGTTCGTGTCGCAACTGCTGAAGATCAGTTCGGCGTTTATGCCTCCGCCTCCTGAAGGTTTCGTCAGTCCCATGACATGGGGCGTGGATACTCACGTCACCGAACGATTTGGCCAAGCCGGTGTGCCGAAGGAAAAGATATCGATGATCAAGGACACGTACACCTTTACGTCGCCCGACAAGACTCCAGCGGACTTCATCGAATTATTCAGGCGTTATTATGGCCCAACCATGAACGCTTATGATGCGGCTGAAAAAAACGGAAGAGCGGCGGAACTCCATGCCCAGCTTTTGGATCTGGCAAAAGCCCACAACAAGAGCGCTAACGGGGGCACTTTGATACCCGCCACCTTTTTGCGGGTTACCGTTAACCTTTGAAATCGATTGAAATGATTTGCGGCCGAATGCCGCAGCGGGAGCTTGTTAATGGTATGCGCGGACACTTAATATCCCTTGTTCTCCGGGGCGCGCGGGTTTGACTGCCGCCCCAGACGCTACCAATCCATAATTCAGAAAAGCCATTGCAGGTGCCGCAGTGTCAGTGCATCTGCGCAGGAATTGCGATTTGTGATGGAGAGCATCAGGACTTTGAGTTTGCCTTCTTCGCGAAGACCATTCAAAATACGCTCCGAAGTGTAATTAATAGCGCCTCTCTTTTCCTCGATGAATTGAGAAGTTCCCCAGCCGGTTCGCAGGTTTTGAGCATTGCCGGGCACTCCGTTGTGACCAAAGCGTGACGCGTGAAGTTTATTGCTGCGTCTCTTGATATTAATGCTGGACCCCTAAGATCGAATTGAATCAGCGGGAGCCGTGCTTCCCGCGGACGGAAATTCCGTTCCGGGAATGCGCGAGTGTTTTATTGCATCAAGGAGGAGATCAGTCATGCTAAACCAGAACGTATTTTTCCTGGGGGACACGCCTCATGGTGTTAAGCCGAAGGTCAGCGTTGTGTTGCCTCCCACGGAAGTGGCGGCGAAACAGAATCTTTTTGCCGAGGCGATGCTCGAGGGGAGTTCGACGCGCCAGAAGAGGCACCCGCTGAAATGGGCCGTGTCGCTCGGGGCTCACATAGCTGTCTTATTTATTCTATTACTCATGCCATTATATTTTTCGCAAGGATTGAACCTGCAGAGACTCAACATGACCATGCTGGTCGCTCCACTTCCTCCTGCTGCGGCGCCACCGCCGCCTCCGCCCGCCGCGGCGCCGCGAGTGGCGCGCGTGATTCCGAAAACATTTACGCCGGGAAAATTGACGGCGCCGTCCTACGTTCCCAAGGCTGTCGTGGCCGTGCCGGACGCCGCTCCGCCCGCGGAAGCTTTCGGAGGGATGCCGGGCGGCATATCGGGAGGGATTCCCGGAGGCCAGATCGGCGGAGTTCTAGGCGGGGTGATGAATGGAGTCGCGGCGCCCGCGGCGCCCGTTGCCGCGGCGGAAGGACCAAAAACGCCCGTGCGAATCGGGGGTACGGTGAAGCCGCCCCGGTTGCTCTCGGGACCCGCGCCCATCTATCCCGTTCTCGCCAAGCAATCCATGGTCCAGGGAATAGTCGTGATCGAAGCGATTATCGACGAGCATGGAAACGTGGTTCAGGAGAAGGTAATCAGCGGACATCCGTTGCTGGTGCAAGCGGCATTGAAAGCCGTGTCTCAGCGGAAATATGAACCGACGATTCTGGATGGCGAGCCGATGCCGGTGGATCTGCGTGTGGAAATAACCTTCCACATGGGCTAGATCCGTTCCCCGGTCAAGAAGCCGGCAAGATATTTACTGGGTCAACTCGGGGAACATCCGCTGGCCAAGATTGCGTCGCAGCGTTTCCCCGTCGATTTCGTTTTCCCATCGCGCCACGACGACGGTCGCAACGCCGTTTCCAATCATGTTGACGACCGCGCGGAACATGCTCATAAAACGGTCGATGCCGAGAAGCAAGGCCATGCCCGCCACCGGGATCGTGGGAATCACCATCAGCGTGGCGACCAGGGCGATGAAAGCCGCTCCGGTCACTCCGCTGGCTCCCTTTGAGGTAAGCACGGCAACGCCGAATATCGTCAATTGCTGGGCTAGCGTCAAATGGGTGTTGGTTGCCTGGGCGACAAACAGCGCCGCCATGGTCATGTACAGGCTGCTGCCATCGGTATTAAACGTGTAGCCCGTGGGCACGACCAGGCCGACCAGCGATTTCGAACAACCGAGATATTCCATTTTCTCCATGAGCGTGGGCAGCGCGGGATCCGACGAACTTGTGGCCAGCACCACGATGATCTCTTCCTTGATGTAGGCAAGGAATTTGATGATATTGAAACCGGCGGCCCAGGCAATCAGGCCCATGACAATCAGAACGAATAAGATGGACGTGGTCCAAAACAGCGCGATCAATTTTGCCAGCGGACCCAGGGACGCGATTCCGTACCGGCCCACCGTGAAGGCCATCGCGCCAAATGCGCCAATAGGGGCCAGTCCCATCAATATGTTGATGATGCCAAATACCACGTGGGTCAACGCGTCGAAAAAGTCCAGAACCGGCTTCGCCTTCGGGCCTACGATCGCCATCGCGAATCCGAACAGAATGGCGACCAGCAGCACTTGCAGAATGTTGCCCTTGGCGAACGCATCCACCATGGTCGTCGGGATGATGTTCATCAGGAATTCCGTTACAGATTCCTTCTTTGCGGCGCCGGCATAATCCGCCACGGCCTTGGCGTCGAGCGTCGCGGGATTCACATTGAAGCCGACCCCCGGACGCGTCATGTTGCCAACCAGCATGCCGGTGAACAGCGCCAATGTGGATACAATCTCAAAGTACAGCAGCGCCTTCCCGCCGATTCTCCCGACCTTCTTCAAATTCTGCATTCCGGCGATTCCCGTGACCACCGTGCAGAAAATAATTATCGTGATCACCATGGTGATTAGGCGGATAAATCCATCGCCAAGCGGCTTCATCGTGATCGCGGAGTTCGGATAGACATAACCGTACACGATCGCGATAGCCACTCCGATCAGCACTTGGCCCCATAGCGTCTTGTAAAAAGGCTTCTTTTGGGGGGCCTTGCGGGGTTCGGAAGGGATTTGAGATTGATTGACTGCGGGCGTGTCGCCCATCGTTGATTCTCCTTGAGTCGAGCGCCTCTGAGAGGCCGTGCTGCGCCCAATTCGATTCGCTTCAAGTATTAGGTCAATCCGGTTGCCCGGAGTCTATCACTGAAGAAGCTTTTCCGGTTCAACAATGGATGAAATTAGATCATTTAAAAATAAGGCCGCGCGTGCGCCATCCAGGACGCGGTGGTCGCTGGAAAGCGTGAGCGTCATCATGGGGCGAATTCCCGGCATTCCATTGACGGGCACGACGCGGTCCGAGATGCGCCCCACGGCGAGGATCGCGGCTTGCGGCGAGACGAGGATCGCGGTGAACGAGTCCACCTGGTACATGCCCAGATTGCTGATCGTGAATGTTGCGCCGGTAATGTCGGCCGGGCGCAACTTGCCTGCACGGGCGCGCTCCGCCAGTTCGTATCGGAGGGAGGCGATCTCGCCGAGACTCTTGCGATTCGCTCCTGGGACCACCGCGGTTACGACGCCATCGTCAACCGCCATGGCGATGCCGATATTTATTTCGGGATTGAGGCGAATACCAGCGCCTGTCCAGCTTGCGTTCAAGCGCGGATGCTTTTGCAACACCCGTGCCACGGCCGCAATAAGCAAATCCGTGTGGCTGAGCCGGACGTTTCGTTCGCGCTCGATCGCGGGACCAAATTTTTCGCGAGCCACGGAAAGCGCGCTTGCGTCCACTTCCCGCGTCACAAAAAAATGCGGCGCGGTCGTCCAGCTCTCGGTGGTTCGCTGCGCCATCAGGCGCGCGACTTGGCTCATGGGTTCGGTGGCGGCAGGGCCGGCGGCGCTTGCGGTTGAAGGAGAAGCGTTGACGAGCGCCAAAACATCTTCGGCGAGTATTTCTCCTTCGCTGCCCGTGCCGCGCACGCGTGCGAGGTCGATGCCGTGCTCTCGCGCCAGACGCCGCGCTTTCGGCGAAATTCTGCCGGTTGCCGCGGGGCCAGGTTCGGCTGATGTTCTTGCGGGAGCCGCGGGTGCGGGAGCGGAAGCCTTTACCTCCATCCGCCGCCCCGTGGCCATATCCTCGGATTCGGCCGGGGGCTTTTCGCCCGGCTGCACGATCCACGCGATGGTCTGGCCCACGGGAATGACGTCGCCTTCGTGGGCCTTTACGCCTGCGAGAATTCCGTCCGCGGGAGATTCCACTTCCACGACGGCTTTGTCAGTTTCGACTTCGAGCAGCGGCTCGCCCTTGGCGATGGATTCTCCCTCTTTTTTTCGCCAAGCGATAAGCTTGCCGCTTTCCTGCGCCATTTCAAGAGCGGGCATTACGATGCTATGGGCCATGGTGTTTGGGGTCAGCGGCAAACGGCGCCGTTATTTGGAAACGCCGACGCGCTCCGTTCTGGCGCTTGCCTCGACCATCTCGACCACGCTTTGGCTGGGCGGAGCTTCGGTCTCGCGCAACGTTTCCAGCGGTCCATCGACGCTTACGTAATGCGCGCCGGCGACGAGCAGCTTTTCGGCCGGGAAGCGCGTGATGACTTCGTGCCCCGTTTCGGTGACGACAATTTCTTCCTCGATACGCGCGGCGCTCCAACCGTCGGATGCTGGCCAGAATGTCTCCAGTGCAAACACCATGCCGGGCTTGATTTCGTGGGAATGTTCGAGCGACACCAGGCGGCTGATTACCGGTTTTTCCCAGATCGCCAGGCCAATGCCGTGTCCGTATTGCAGGGCGAAGGCCGCTTCTTCATCGGGGAATCCGAACTCCTTCGCTTTCGGCCAAACCGCGGCGATTTCCGCCGTTGTGCGCCCCGGGCGCACCAGCGAGATCGCGGCGTCCAGGTAATCGCGGCAGCGCTTGTAGGCGTCGACCATCGCGCGCGATCCGTAGCCGATCGTGAAGGTGCGGTAATAGCATGTGCGGTAGCCCATATAGGAATGAAGAATGTCGTAATACACGGGATCGCCGGGCCGCAAAGTGCGATCGGAAAACACGTGCGGGTGGGGATTGCAGCGCTCGCCCGAAATGGCGTTCACCGCTTCCACGTATTCCGAGCCGAGATCGTACAAAACCTTGCTGACCAGGCCCACGGCTTCGTTTTCCCTCATGCCGGGCTTCATGGCGCAATACAGATCGTGGTACGCCGCATCGACCATCATGGCTGACATATTGAGCAGCGTGATTTCATCGCGCGTCTTGATCACGCGCGCGTCCGACATCAGCTGCTGCCCGTCGACGACGGTGATCCCTTCCTTCTGAAGCGCGAACAAAATCGGCGGCTCGATGATGTCCACGCCGAGCGGTTCCTTATGCAGGCCGCGCATCTCGAGTTCTACGCGAATCTTTTTTGCCACATCTTCCGCGCGGCCCATCTCCGGAGACATCGCGCCACGCAGCAGGGGAATGCCGGCGCGCGAACGCTCTCCGAGCCACGGGCAATGAATCTGGTGGTGCCGCGCGGCCGATCCGAAATCCCAGAGCATCGGCTCGTCATTTTGCGGCAGCAGCGTGAAACGGCTCATCTTATCCTGCGCCCACGTGCCGATGTGCGTGGCCGTCAGGTAGCGCACGTTGTTCATGTCAAAGCAGAGCAACGCGCCCATTTCGGATTTCTTGAGCAGGGATTTCGCCCGGTCCAGACGCTCCCTGCGCAGACGGTCGAAGTCCACTCTCTGTTCCCAGTCCACCGCCATCGATCCATATGTCGGCAATGCCATATCGTGCCTCCTGTCCGAAAACCCTGAACTAACAGTATCTCTTACCGATTTGTTTCTCCAGCATAAGCCCCCCGCCTCATAAGAGGCGGGCTACACCAATTCACCATCGATCGCGCCACTGCTGTAGCCCGGGTCTTCAGACCCGGGGACTTTCCGCTCCCCGTACGAATACTTTAAGACGGCTACGACCGTTTGCACATAGCTTTGGCGGCCTCGAACAATTGCTGCTCGGTCGGAATCGTCGCGTCTTCGAGCGGCGGAGAGAAAGGAATCGGAACGTGCATGGCTCCAATCCGCTTGACCGGCGCATCCAGATCATAGAACGCTCCGGCCGCAATTACCGAGGCAATTTCCGCCGTCACGCCGTACTTCTCGTAGCCTTCGTCCACAACAATGGCCCGCGATGTTTTTCGCGCCGATTCGATAAGCGTCTTTTCATCCAGCGGCCACGTCGTTCGCGGGTCGACGACTTCCGCGCTGATGCCGATTTCCTCGAGCATCGCCGCCGCTCCCAGAGCCACCTGCACCATGCTGCTGGTCGCGACGATCGTGATGTCTTCTCCCTCGCGCTTGACGTCGGCCACGCCAAAGGGAATCGTATAATCTTCGACCGGCACCGGACCTTTCAATTTAAACATCATTTTGTCTTCAAAGAACACGACGGGATTGTCGTCGCGGATAGCCGTCTTCATCAGCCCTTTTGCATCGTAGGGCGTCGACGGCAAAACGACTTTCAGGCCGGGAATGTGGCTCATCCAGGCATGTAGCGACTGCGAATGCTGCGCCGCGGAACGGCGGCCGCCTCCCAGCGTGGTGCGCATCACCATCGGGACTTTCCACGCGCCGCCCGACATATAGTGCACCTTTGCGGCCTGATTCACCATCTGGTCCATCACCAACGTCAGGAAATCTCCGAACATGAGATCGACTACAGGACGCATGCCGGTCATCGCCGCGCCCACTGCGATGCCCGTAAATCCCGGTTCTGAAATCGGAGTATCTATCACTCGCGACTTTCCGAATTCCTCGACCAATCCTGAAAGGACCTTGAACGGTGTTCCGGCTTCGGCCACGTCTTCGCCCATGATGAAAACGCGCGGGTCACGGCGCATCTCCTCGGCCAAAGCCTCGCGCACCGCTTCTCCCAGCGTCAATTCACGCACGGCTACCTCAGGCATAAACATCCTCCTCGACCTGTTCCACGCCGGGATAGGGAGCTTTATTTGCGAACGCAACCGCCGCTTCCATCTCGGATTTCACCTCTGCATGAATCTTGTCCAGCTTCGGTTGGTCCGCGAGCTTTTCAGAAATCATCCAGGCGGCAAGGAGGTTGATCGGATCGCGGGTTGTCAGCCACGTGTTTTCTTCCTGCTTTGCCCGGTAATACTCGCGGTTCACATCGCCGACGTGATGCCCTCGGTAACGGTAGGTGTTGCACAAAAGAAAGGCAGGGCCTTTGCCGGCGCGCGCCCGGTCCACGACGCGGCTGGCTGCGGCGTACATAGCCCGCACATCCTGCCCATCCACGGCCTCCGCCGGAATGCCGAAGGCGGCGGGGCGGCCTAAAATGTCCCCCGCGGTGGTCTCCGAAAAATGGGTATATTCGTTGTACATATTATTTTCGCAGGCGAATATCACCGGCAAATCCCACAGCTTCGACAGATTCAACACTTCGTACATCAGCCCCTGGCCGAGGGCCCCTTCGCCGAAGAAACACACGGCCACCTGCTTGGTCCCCCGCATCTTCGCGGAGAACGCCGCGCCCGCCGCCATCCCCACGCTGCCGCCGACGATTGCGTTGGCCCCGAGGTTGCCGCTGGCCGGGTCGGCAATGTGCATTGATCCGCCCTTGCCGCGGCAGTAGCCTGCTTCCTTGCCAAGCAGCTCGGCAAACATGCGGTCCGGAGAGGCTCCCTTGGCCAGGCAATGCCCGTGGCCGCGATGCGTGCTGGTGATGTAATCATCGTGGTGCAGGGCTTCGCAAATTCCAACGGCAACGGCTTCTTCGCCGCTGTACAGGTGCGAAAGTCCTGGCATTACTGCGCGCAGATACAGTTCGTTGACCTGTTCCTCGAAGAAACGGATCCGCACCATTTGCGTGTACATGCGAAGCAGTTGTTCGGCGCCAAGTCCCGCGCCGGCCGTCGATTCATTGGCAGCAGTGGTCATCTTGAGACTCCTGACATGTGCGCTAACACATCGAACATGACGGCAAAATCCTGTTCCACCAACCCCATTCCGCGGGCCGCCGTCAGAAATTCGTTGGAGATCGCCGTCGTCGGCAACGGCACATCGAGTGCCCGCCCCATCTCCATCGCCAGAAGCATGTCTTTTTGCATCATGTTGACGTTAAACCATGCTTCTTCGGGCAATTTCAATACAAAGGGTCCGCGGTATTTCACCATCGGCGATGCAATCGCGCTGTTGGTCAGGACATCGACCGCAACCTCGCGCGAAATTCCGCTTTTTTCCGCCAGCAAGACGCCTTCGGAAAAAGCGAGCATCTGCACGGCGAGACTCAGGTTTATCGCAATCTTCATGGCCAGCGCAAGGCCATTGTCACCCACGTATGAAACTTTCGGCCCGACATCCAGAAGCAAGGGGAGTATGCGGTCGAACGTTTCGCGGCGTCCCCCGACCATCACCGATAATTTCCCTTCCTGCAGTGTGATCACGCTGCCGGACACTGGCGAGTCCACCATATCCGCGCCTTTTTCCCGCACTTTCGCAGCAAAAGCCCGGCTGGTCGTGGGGCTGACGGTGCTCATGTCGATAATCACCTTGCCGGGCGCGAGCCCTGACAGGTACCCGTCGGGTCCCTCGGCCAGGGATTTCAAAGCCTCGGCGTTGGTCACCATCGAAAACGTGTATTCCGACGCGGAAGTGACGCCGCGGGGAGTCTCTCCCCACTTCATGCCGCGATCCACCAGCCATTGCGCTTTCGAACGCGTGCGGTTGTAGCCAGTGACCGTATGCCCTTTATCGAGCAGCCGGCTGACCATTTGGCTGCCCATCACGCCGAGTCCTATAAATCCAAGTTTCGCCATTCGTCCTATTCTCCTGAGCGGATATGGAATTCTAATCTTCCCGCTCTTGTCCGCTTGTTGTATTGTGTGAGTCCGCGCGCACCTGCTGCAGGTGCGCGCGCATTGCTTCGCGAGCCCCTTGCGGGTCACGATGTTCAATGGCCTCAAGGATTCGCTTGTGATGTATTTGTCCGAATTTCGGGCCGCCATCGACGTAAAAAATCTGCATGCGCTGTTCCCGCAGCAGCCCGACGATGGAATCGATCAGAGAAAGAATCAGGGGATTCGCCGCTGCTTCGGCCAGGGATAGATGAAAATCGAGATCCGCCTCGATAAAAGCAGCCGCATCCCGCTGCGCCGCATCCATCACCCGGACCGACTCTCGCATCGCCGCAATGTCCTGTTCACTGGCGCGAATCGCAGCCAGAGCCGCGATTTCCGGCTCGAGAATTTCCCGAAACTCCACGAGGAAGGCGGCCCCGTCCGGCTGGCCACTCTTCAGAATGCGGTCCAGGGATTGCCGCATCGAATTGGACGTGCCGTTGGTGACAAACGTTCCGCGCCCCGGCAACGCTTCCACGAGTCCCTTCTCGTGGAGTGTCTTGATCGCTTCGCGCACCGCGGTTCTGCTCACCCCAAATTGTTGGGCCAGTTCGCGCTCGGCAGGAAGCTGATCGCCTTCTTTTAACGAGCCTTTGAGGACAGATTCTTCGATCTGTCGAACAATCTGTTCGTAGAGCCGCGACGTCTGAACTGCTTTATACACGAACTTTTCTCCAATGCTGGCAAAAGCTTCTTCGGTCTAAATTATCTTCAGAACTGTCTTTCGACATCAAGATTAAAGATTAGTATCATTCGAGGGTCTCATTATCAGGTCCGGTGGTATGACCACCATATCAGACAATAACACAATGCGCAAATTTTTTCCTTTCTGCTTTATCTTGCTATCCTAAGTGAATCGCCAATTTAGGTTGCTCGTAAACAACAGACATAACATAATTGATTAGAAAGAAGGCGCGAAAAATCGACGTCCTTATATGTTTTCACTAAGGCATTTAACAACATAGATTTACGAGAATTTTCGCGGATCGATTCACCCTTTATTTCACCCAAACGGATTTCACGTTTGTGAACTCGCGAATCCCGTAGGTGCTTAATTCCCGCCCATAGCCGGATCGCTTTACTCCGCCGAATGGAACCCTGGGGTCTGATGCCACCATTTGATTGATAAATACCATTCCCGCTTCGAGTTCATTAATGAAGAGTTCCTGTTCGTTTTTGTCATTCGTCCAGGCGCTGGCGCCAAGGCCGAAACGCGTATCATTGGCGATACGGATTGCCTCACCTGCATCCTTGACGCGGAAAATACAAGCTACCGGGCCGAATAATTCTTCCCCATAGGCCGGAGAGTTCTTGGGAATATTCGTCAAAACCGTGGGCAGATAAAAATTTCCAGGCAGGTCGGCGGGTTTGCCACCGGTCAAAAGTTTTGCCCCGGCAGCGATGGACTTGCGAATGTCGGCATCCAGGCTGGTCACGGCGTCCGGCGTCGCCAGCGGCCCCACATCGGTTTTTTCGTCGAAGGGATCGCCGAGTTTCAGTTTCTCCATCTGGCTGACAAAGGCGCGTTCAAACTGGTCGGCGATTTGCTCTGCGACGATAAACCGCTTGGCCGCGATGCAGGACTGGCCGTTGTTGATCACGCGCGCCTTGACCCCTACGGTGACCGCTTCGTCCAGATTCGCGCTGGGCATGACAATGAATGGGTCGCTGCCGCCAAGTTCCAGGACCACTTTCTTGATTCTTTTTCCGGCTCCCGATCCAACCTCGATTCCGGCGCCTTCGCTGCCGGTCAAAGTCGCGGCCGCCACGCGCGGATCGGCCAAAATTCGATCCACCTTGCTCGACCCGATGAGAAGGGTTTGAAATGCGCCTTCGGGGAATCCCGCGTGCAGAAGGATCTCCTCGATCTTCAAGGCGCTTTGCGGCACGTTGGAGGCGTGTTTCAGGAGTCCGACGTTGCCGGCCATCAATCCCGGCGCGATGAAACGGAAAACCTGCCAGAACGGGTAATTCCACGGCATTACCACCAGGATGATTCCCATCGGTTGATAGCGGATAAAACTCCGGCTGGCCGGCGTCTGAAGGGGCTCGTCGGCGAGAAAGCGTTCCGCGTTTTCGGCATAATAGCGGCAGGCCCAGGCGCACTTCACGGCCTCGTCCACCGCCGAGCGAAAGGTCTTGCCCATCTCGAGGGTCATGATTCGGGCGAGCGTTTCCTTTTCAGCCTCGAGAATTTCGGCCGCCTTCTGCATCCACTTGGCGCGCTGGGCAAACGGTAATTTATGGAACGTGGGGAAAACTTCCGCGGCGCGCGTGATTTTCTGGTCGACCTGAGTGTCGCTGAGAGGCTCGAAGGTCTTGATGGTTTGTCCTGTTGCGGGATTGATCGTTGCGATTGCCATGTGTTTTTCCTGTCCTCTAAAACTTCCGATAGGGATTGAAATGATAGCCGGACCCGGCGTGAAACCGTAAATCTCGTCCGATTCTTCCTCTAATGTTGTACCACGTTTCAAGGCCGGATTCGCGGTTCCGGTGCGGATTGAGACGGGCCGCGGCCGGCGGATTTGAAAAAAACGATTCCATTTAGCGACACGCAAGGTAATTCACTTTGCAATCCGCCGGACACCGGGATGTGATATGCTTCCTGCCAATTCAATCGCCAGGGAGGGCATTTGCCATGAAAAAGTTCTTGTTGGGCCTGGGGCTTTCCGTGCTGATCAGCTTGCCTGTTTTGGCCGCGCTCAAAGTGGGAGAGAAGGCGCCCGATTTCTCGGCGCGAGCTTCCCTTGCCGGAAAAGAATTCAATTTTTCCCTGGAAAAGGCGCTGAAAAAAGGCCCGGCCGTGGTGTATTTCTTTCCTTCCGCCTATACCAAGGGCTGCGATCTTGAAGCGCATACATTCTCGCAGGAGAAAGACAAATTCGATGCCGCCGGCGCGACCATCATCGGCGTCTCGGCCGATAGCCTTGCCCGGCTCAATCAGTTCTCGGCGGACCCGGAATATTGCGCCGGAAAGTTTCCGGTAGCGTCCGATGCCAATCTGGCGATCGCCAAGTCCTACGATCTGACGGCAGCCGCCGTAAAGCCCGGCCAGATGGATGTGCGCGGTGTCGCCATCGATCATGACTTCATCGAACGCACGACGTTCGTCGTCGGCAAGAACCATAAAATCATCGCGACGTTTTCCTCCAAGGACGACCATCTTGCTCCCGATGAGCATGTGATGAAATCATTGGCCATTGTGCAGCAACTCGCTTCCAAATAAGCGCGGCTGGATGTTCTAATTCACCTGCAATCGCGCGCTTTGAAACATCAGGTTGCTGGCGCGATGGGTAACTTTGTCCGTGACGATCCCGCCGAGCGCCGTTTTCCCCATTCTCGCGCATCGCGTCGCGCGCTTCCGGGCTCGATGCAACCCGAAAAATGGACGGCCAGTTCTGATAGAATCGCCACACGGGGCTGTAGCTCAGATGGATAGAGCGGAGGTTTCCTAAACCTTAGGCCGGGGGTTCGACTCCCTCCAGCCCCACCATGATTCTGTTTTGAATTCGACTAGATCCGGAACCTTCAATGGTCAGAGAGAATTGGAGCAGTTTAGATCTCTATGGATGTCAAAACCTCGACCCTTTAAAACCGAAAGGGTCGGGCACCCGAAAAAGCTAAACCAGTTCCTCGGCGTTGAAGTACTGCAGTGGTATCATCCAACCGTGTTCATTCGCCAACAGGAACATGCGCTAAAGGGTGCGCCACCCGCCGGAAGTTGTGCTGCGCAATGAGATATTCTTTGATAGTTTCGGCACTCTGCTGCCTGGTCGCTGTGGGATCTCATGCGCAGGAAAGCCCCGTCGTTACTGTGCGACTCATCAACACTATGAATGGCAAGCCGGTACCACACCGCGGGGTTCTCATAGATTCAATCAATCCTGACACTCATATGTGGATTGTGGAACAGGGTCTACCTCTTAAAGGAACCACAAATGATGAAGGGAAAGTATCGTTTTCCGACGTGAAGCTTCGTTCTGCGCTTCAGGGGGATCAGACCAGCAATGGGGGCAACATTGGAGCAGTCCATCGGAAAAGGCTGTCCAAGTCCATGGACCTGGCGATCATATATGCCGGAGGTGGGGGGCTTATTCAATGTTCTACCGGCAAGTTTTCCTTAGATGAAATCGTCGCGTCCGGGGTCGTAGGTGACAACCGTTGCGACAAAAAGTTTGATCCTACGAAATTCAAGGTTGATTCCGGAGAAGTGATCATGTTTGTTAGGAAGGCCCACTGGTGGGAAAACTTCGAGGACTGAAGATCAAGTGAGCGGGAGCTGATTAGATGACGTTGTCAGCTCCTACTTCTGTGTAGACTCGGTTACGCTAACGACCCAGGCTTGGAAGAAGGGAGCCGACCCCGCCAACAGGAAAATGGGCTAAAGGGTGCGCCACCCGCCAATTGGAAGCTGGGCACCTCATTGTAATTTCCAAAATTCCCCATGAATCCACCATCCACCAAGGTACGTACACAACAGTTATGTAGCACAAAAGGCCCGGTGCCGCACACAGCGCAAACACGAATCCCCCGCCGCCAGCATACAAAGCCACAACAAGCAACGGTACAGCCGAAGCAACACCGTAGATACGCCTACGCCCTTGCGTTGTGTTCTTCGCTTGCAAGCTCTTGCCCCATTTCTTTAGCGTTATCAGATAACCGAAAAGCACAACGAGGAATATCAACACGGCGTTTCACCAGTGGCTCGGATTCTATCATGCACGGCCCCGGCGCGCGCGTGGCCTACTTTTCCAGCGTCCACACATCCTTTTCCCCGGCGCTGCGCCGTGCCTGCATTTCGATAAGTAAATCTGTTGTTACTTCGGGTGGCTGTCCAATGGCGCGGGCCAGTTGTTTGAGGCTCCGCCATTTGTAGCCTTGCTTTAACAGTCGGGATTTTAGGGTCTTAATCCTGAAGCTTTTGGCCCTACGGTGGCTGAAAAAATCGCACGCACATGCGTAAAGGCCAGCAACAATTCCGTGTGCAAACTCTGAAACCACTTCGTCCATGCGGCGGATTCTAACACGCACGGCCCCCGGTGCGCCCCGGATTCTGGCCAGCCCAGCCAGCTACTTAGTGCGAGGCTGGGTCGGGATGGATAAAATTGTTCGCACCTCTTTTCGCTGGCGGAAACTTACGCTTTGGCTTCGGCTGCTTCACTTTTTTCTTAGGCGGTTTCTTAGGCATTCGTGCCACCTCTGGCGCGAATTCTAGCACGTCTCGGATTTAGCTGATGTAGCCGATTTTTCGCGCGAATAGCAACTCCACCGTGCCTATCTTGCCCGGCACGCCCACAACTCCGCACAATCCCAGCGGCCATGCAATGGCGAGAATCCCAGCAATGTAACTATGGTGAATGAAAAGATAAATTGCACTACCAATCGCAGCGGGCCACTTAAAAATCATCACGAAGTACACCGCGTAGGTTGCGGCGGTAACATTCACAAACTTGTAGCGAATGGCCGCCCATATCACGTCCAAAAGGAAAACGCATACCAAAACAGAAAATCAATTGTAGAAAATAAACATAAGCGGAAGCGCGGGTTGAGAAACGAAACTAGGCCAGTTAGTCCATTCCGCAGCGCGGAGC
Organism: Terriglobia bacterium; assembly: GCA_963781055.1. Lineage (GTDB taxonomy): Bacteria > Acidobacteriota > Terriglobia > Acidiferrales > UBA7541 > Palsa-360. The sequence goes on along the minus strand of CAWAEW010000042.1, from coordinate 27,226 downwards.
AATAGCCATCGGCGGGTTTGTTCTTCGGTCCATGCCACGGCTGGGCACCCTCGGCGCGGATTCTACCACGGCTCCTGTGCGCCTCGGATTCAGTTCACCAATTCAGCGTTTGCTTTTCCAAATAGCAACACTGGCTGGCGGGGCACTCGTGAATATAAGGCGGGTTCAAAACGAAAGTGTCCCCGGTTTCCTTGCTGGTGCCAATTCCCAAAACCGACACAAACGTTCCTTTCACAGCGATTACGATTCCACGCACATTGCCGGGGGAAATAACCACGTCACCAACGCTCGCCGCGATGGCTTTCTCGCCCATGTAGTTTGCAACCATGATTGCCTCCGATTCCATTCTCCGGCTGTTGGCGGCACATGGCCAGTGGCGGGTGGCTCAGCCTATGAATCGGTTTTGATCTTCCGGGTGACCGATTCCTCGTGATTTTCGAGGGGTCGGATGGTCCATTTATCTCTTGCCTGATGATTGCACGGAAGCTTTATTCCGATTGGAATGCGTTCGGCTGGTTAATTCAGGATGCCTTTGGCTTGACCATTTTCTTGGCCATGAAAAGAAGCAGGCGCCGGTCGCTCTCATCGGCGCGGCTTAGCAGGTGGCGAAACTTTTCCAGAGTGCGCGCGTCCTTGCCGGAATCGCCCCAGACGACCGCGGTTCCCAGTCTTCGTTTCGGAGGGGTCGACAGCCGGGGAGGTTCCTCGCCATCATAGAAAATCTGGTAGAGAGGGACTTCCAGGGCGCGGGCAAATTTTTCCAGGGTCTCGACGGCCGGCACCGTGTGTCCGTTTTCGACGCGCGAGATATAGCAGCGAAGCAATCCGGTTCGCTTCTCGATTTCACCTTGAGATAGCTGTTTCTGCTCCCGCAGGAGCCGCAATCGGTCGCCGATAATCATTGCAGTTATGCCTCCGTTTTATATCCTGAATAGTTAACATCCTGCGATGGCCTAACAAGCGAATTATATAACAGGCACAAAAGGCCCGGTAGAACTTTTCCGCAGGCTTCGCGGGTTTAGTCATAAAACGTGACACGCCCATCCCCCTCGAACTGTATCGCTTGCCGCGCTGCCTCCGCTCATGCCTTGAGCGCGCTCAGCACGCGCTGCGGCGTGAATGGAACCTGCCGCAAGCGCGCCCCCACCGCGTCGAAAATGGCATTGCCGATCGCGGCGGTAATCGGAACGATCGACGCTTCGCCGCCGCCCAGCGCGGGCATTTCCGGCCGGTTGATCATGACGATCTCGACTTCGGGAATTTGCTCGAAGGTCACGACCGGGTAGCTCTTCCAGTCGAGATTCTTGACGCCGGTTGCGTCGAACAGTACCTCTTCCATGAGCGCGCGGCTCACTCCCTGCATAATGTTTCCTTCGATCTGATTCTTCAGCCCGTTGGGATTGACGATCAGGCCGCAGTCATGCGCCAGGGTGATACGCTGGACGGCAACTTGCCCGGTCGATTTGTCCACCTCGACTTCGGCAACCGCGGCGATCATGGTGTTGGCCCGATTGGCAACAGCGATGCCCCGCCCGGTGGCTTTTTCTTTCCCGGATGCGAGCGTGGGAGATGGCCGGTCGACCCAGCCCGATTTTTTCGCCGCCGCCGTGAGAACTTCGGCGGTCCGCTTATTGCCTGTCAGATAACGCAACCGAAACTGCACGGGATCGGCGCCCAAACTCGAAGCAACCTCGTCCAGGAAACACTCGCTGGCAAACACTCGGGCCAAATCTCCCGGGGCGCGAAGATTGCTGGTGCGAAGAGGCCATTCGTTTTCCTGCACCCAGGGAATGGAGACAGCCACGACTTTCTGGTTTTCGAAGGTGTAGATTTGCCCGCCGCCCTGGGCTCCGTTCGAGAATCCGGGAGTTGTGGCTCTCAGCCCGATTTGATTGGACGCGAGCAGAGGATTTCCTTCCGCTTCCGTCCAGGGAAAGCTCCGATCCATGAATTCCCAGGCGATCAGGTTGTCCTGGGCATCGACGCCGGCGCGAATCGTGGTGTATTGAGACGGCCCCTTGGGATCCCACGCGTGCTCGTCCTCCCGCATCCACTGGACACGCACCGGTTTGCCGACCGCGCGGGACATCAGCGCCGCGTCCTCGGCAACATCGTCGCACTCCAGCCTTCCATAGCTGCCGGAGCCTTCCCGGTACAGCAGATGAATATTCCCCTTGGGAATTGCCAGCATTTTGGCGATGGCATCGCGCGTTCGGAACGGGCCTTGCGTGCCGGTCCATATCGTTGCCTTATCTCCGCGCACGTCCGCAACCGCGCAGGATGGGCCCATCAACCCATGCAATTGGAAGGGCCATCTATAGGTCGCTACGAATTTCTTGCTGGCCTGGGAAAAACCTGCGTCCAGATTTCCGCGGTCCACGGTGACGTTATCCTTATAACTTTTCGTGTCCCTCAGATAATCGAAAACTTCGTCCGGGCCGGACGGCAATGTTTTTGCCGGCGCGGACCAAGTCACCTTCAAATCCTTCGCCGCCTGGATCGCCGCCCACTCAGTCTCGGCCACCACGCCGACGAAACTTCCTTCCCTCACCACTTTAACAATGCCGGCAATATGACGAATGGAACTTTCGTCCACGTTCGAGGGTTGGGAAACCGTGGTCGTGGGCCGCACGACGCGCCCGTGAAGCATCCCTGGTACGCGCACATCCTGCGAGTAGGTGAATTCGCCGGTAAACTTTTCGGGCAAGTCGATGCGGGGAACGGAGGTGCCTACGATCTTGTAATCCTTCGGATTTTTAGCAGGGACTCCCGGGGCGACCTTCATGTCCCAGCCATTTCCCGTAGCCACAATCTTCACGTTGAAGCGCTTGCCGCCGAGGAGGTTGCCGTAGGAAATTTTCCTGGCCGGATTGCCAACGACGGTCACCACGCCGTCGGCAACCGTCAGTTTGTCCACGGGCGTATCCAGCCGCTCGGACGCGAGTTTCAAAAGCTCTTGTCGCACCGCCGCCGAGGCTTGCCGGAGCTGCGGCCCGCCCCTCTCGATGGTCCTGCTTGCGGCCGTAACTCCCTGGTCGATGGATTTTTCCGTGTCGCCGACAACCATATGAACTCTGTGGAACGCCACGTCGAGTTCCTCGGCCACAATCTGCGCCAGGGACGTTACCACGCCCGTGCCGAGTTCAACCTTGCCCGTGAAGACCGTGACATTTCCGTCCTGCGCCACGGCGATCCAGGAGTCCAAAGCGGTAGGGTCCAAGCCGTCATCGGAAAGGCCCGCGGATTGGGCCAGCACTCTGGACACGGGCCCGAAAAAGCTAAAGCTGACGATCAGGACGCCGGAGGCTTTTAGAACATCTCTGCGCGAGATGGTTTTGTTTTCCATGTTCGGCTCTCCGTTCTACCGGTGGGATGCAGGCTTCACGCGAAACTTTCAGCGAAAAAGCTGAGCCTGCGGCCCGTTCAGGCTTTCACGCCCGAGGCCCGTTGGATGGCGCGGATCACTCGCAGGTGGCTGCCGCAGCGGCACAGATAATTGTTCAGAGATTGTTTGATTTCCGTGACCGTGGGGTGGGAATTTTTATCCAGCAAGGCCTTCGCGCCCATCACCATGCCGTTCATGCAATAGCCGCACTGCGCCGCCTGTTCCTCGATGAACGCCGCCTGCAAGGGATGAGGATGAGCCACGCTTCCCAATCCTTCCAGCGTGGTGATATGTCGATTCTGCGCGGAGGTAACCGGGAGGACGCACGAACGCACGGCGTTTCCGTCCATCAGAACCGTGCACGCGCCGCATTGCCCGAGGCCGCAGCCAAACCGGGGGCCGTGGAGTTCCAGGTTATCGCGTAAGACATATAGAAGCGGCGTGCTGGGGTCGGTATTGACGACTCGCGCCTTGCCATTTACGTTAAGCGAGATTTGCGCCATGGGTCCCTTCCTTTCCCAGCGGGCCGAAGGTTACGAATCGGATACTTCTTCGCGATCCGGCCTCCGATCAGTGGATCGCTCCAGCGCCCTGTAATATACACCCGCGTATTTTCAGATGAAATGGCCGATTGAATTTGAAGAGTTTTCGTATTCCTGAATGTGGCGGGAGGACACTGCGCGATTTGGTCCGGTGGGTTCATAAGGGGTCATTGTTGCGACACCGTCGCGAACTTGCCCGAAGTGCGCCGAATGGAAAGGCAGCGGGTTTTTTGAGCTATGATGCTCGTGGCGCCGTTTTCAATTTTGACGAAAAGAGGTCCTCGGGATGGCTATCAAGAAAGTTGGAGTGCTGGGATGCGGGCTCATGGGCTCGGGCATTGCGCAAGTGTCCGCCACTGCGGGATTCGATGTGATTTCCCTGGAAATCGAACAGAAATATATTGAGCGGGGATTCGCCGGAATCCGGAAGTCCCTGGACAAGCTGGCCGCGAAGGGCAAATTGGGCGAACCTGCGGACGCGATTTTCGCGCGCCTGAAAGGAACCACCCGGAAGGAAGACCTCGCGGATTGCGACATCATCGTCGAAGCCATCATCGAAAACCTGGCGAGAAACGCAAGATCTTCGCCGCCCTCGACCCTATCGCGAAGCCCGCGGCCATTTTCGCGAGCAATACGTCTTCCATCTCCATTACGGAGACCATGACGGCGACCCAGCGTCCCGATCGATTCGTGGGCCTCCACTTTTTTAATCCCGTGCCGCTGATGAATCTGGTGGAAGTGGCCCGGACGATTGTCACGTCCGAGCAAGTGCTGAGAAACAGTTTGCGAATTCGGCAGGAAGCTCGGGAAAGTGCCCGGTGCGCACGAACGACCAGACCGGGTTTATCGTCAACCGTTTGCTCGTGCCTTACCTGATGGACGCGATTCGCGCGTTTGAAGAGGGCGTCGGTCGATGGCCGACATCGATGTGTCGATGAAGCTCGGCTGCGGATATCCCATGGGGCCGTTCACGCTGCTCGATTTCGTCGGCCTGGATACGACGTACTACATCGCCAACATCATGTTCGACGAATTCAAGGAGAAGCGATTCGCGCCGCCCTCCCTGCTGAAGCGCATGGTCATGGCGGGCTGGCACGGGAAAAAGAACGGCAAGGGCTTTTATGACTGGTCGGATCCGAATGCGCCCGTGCCGCAGGATGCCGCGTTGCGAGGTTTGCACAAAGCCTAGCCGGGCACGATGTATCGGTCGAGACCGTCTCTGGCCTGTTGATATCCTCGATTATGGCGATCTTTTTTACTCGTTTACTCGCCCGGCGCCAGACAACCTGTGACTCGCCTCTGAAGAGGCGAAGATTTGGTTGCCGATCGCGAAGAAAATTCGCGTCCGCCGCTGCGGACGGGTTGCAGCAACCTCCAAAATTGGGCAGGATGTCAACTGAGCCACCGTCTTGGTGTTGGGCCAGTTTTCGAGAGCGTCGTTTATCAGGGCTTGCCCTCTTCACTCGCCGTCTATGAAAGTCCATATCGAGAATTAAGGTCTATACTGGCAATCAATAGCTATCGAATTTGTGGAGGATTTCATGCCATCTCCCGGAATTACAGTGGGTCTCGGCTTACTCATCGCGCTGATCGGGATCAAGCTATTGGCAGGGTCGCTGAACGCAGTCACCGTATGCATTATCGTGATCGTGTCCTTCATTCTTGCCCACTTCATATTGCGGTTCGCGATACGATTCCGGCGGCGAAGCGCGGGAGGTTGAAGCTCTACTTCCGTCGCTGAGCAGTTATCTTGCGCGCCAGTTAGCGTTTCCGGGTGGCAGCTCCTTCGTATTTTTCGAAGGGGCTGTGTTTAGATTCATGGCAGCCTCTGATGCAGCCGAACATCTTCCAGCCCGCTAGATGAAAATAGTAAAAATAGCGATGCCCTGTTCCGTCAGGAACTCAAAAACGAAACGCACCCTTAGAAAACAAAGGGTGCGCCACCCGGAAGATCAAAGCGGCATGACAAAGGGGCTGCCACCCGCCCAATTTGGATTTCGTGAAGCCGCCTATTTTTTTTAGCTATCGGATTTGCCAACCACCTGTTCGAGGCTGGTGCCGAAGTCCTTGAGCATCACCATCGCGGCATTGCGTCCCGGAATTGCTGTAATGCTGCCGCCGGGAGCCGTGCACGCTCCCGTCTGATACAAACCCGGAATCGGCATTCGGTACTGCGCCCAGCCGGGCACGGGCCGCATCGCTCCGGTTTGCGCCGCGCCGGAGGCTCCCGAATGGATGCTGCCGCGCCACACCGCCGGATTCATGCGTTCCAAATCGAGCGGCGATTGAAGGAATTCGCCAAGGATTTTGTCGTCGGTGATGTTCGGAGCGAATTTACGAAAATAATTCAACTGCGCATCGGCTCCCGGCTTCTTGATCGCGTCCCAATGCTCGGGGCCTTCCTTCAAGCTGTACGGCTGGCAGCTCATCAGCTTGAGCGTGTGCAGTCCCGCCGGAGTGCGTGAGGGATCGGTGACCGTCAGAGTCTCGGCCATCATCACGGGCTGGTCAAAATTCGCATTTCCCACGCCAATATCAAAGCCGGCTCGGAGGACTCGCATCGAATTGGGCGAGAAGATCGCGCAGGTGGCGAGCATGTTGCCCGCGTATCTAGGCGCCTCCTTTAGAGCGTAGTTCCCGGCGAGAATCGAGCCTTCCTCCGCCTTCCAGCTTTCCACGCCGTCGAGAAATCCCTGCCCCCACAACTCGTGCGGCGCCATGTTCACCAGTTGCTTGATGTGAATCGTCGAAAGAACGGCCTTCTCGGCGCGGTACGTCGTACCGTCGGAGCATTCCACCCCGACGCACTTGCCGTTTTCGATCAGGAGACGCGTGACGGGCTTGTTGACTTCGACCACGCCGTTATGCGCTTCGATGAAGCGGGCCAGCGATTGCGTCAATTGGCCCGCGCCGCCCTTTGCGCAGGGACGCCCCCACTTGAACATCGTCGCCGTTCCGAACGCGGACATCCCGGTCCCCGGATAGAGCATATTGACGAGTGGGCCGTTGAAAGCGAGCGTTAAAAGAAACTGTCTGCTGTGCTCGTCCTCATAGTTTTCACAAATATTGTCCCAACAGGACAATCCCATGCGTCGCTGCCACAATCCGGCGCGGGGAACGCGCGCCATGAGCTCATTCAGCGGCTTTCCCCAGCCGACAGGGAGGAACTGATTCGCTTCGATGGCCGGGCGGAACGCCAACACCTCAGCACGGATGCGTCGAAATGCGGCTTCATCTTTTTTGGAAAACTTGCCGAACTCGGCCGCAGTGCGGTCAAAATCCATCCACATGGAGATGGAGGATCCATCCTCAAACGGCATATGGTAGAAGGGATCGGGAAAGAGATACTCGAGGCCGTAGTCGGAGAGATGCAGCTCCCTCAGTATGGGATTGTCCTGAATCCCCTGGTGGCCCGTCGAGCAGAGATCGTCCTTGAATCCGGTCAGCGTCGTGGAAGCTGTTTTTGCGCCGCCTCCGACTATGGGGCGGCCTTCGAGGACAATCACTTTGTAGCCGGCCTTGGCTAGGTAGGCAGCGGTCGCAAGGCTGTTGTGTCCGGCGCCAGCCACAACAATATCATAGCGTTCGCCGAGCGCCTTCGCGGGCTGCTGCGCCAGGGAGGCCAGAGGCGTCAGCCCCAGCGGCGCAAGGGCCGCGCCCTGCACAAATTCACGACGCGAGATCGGAGACATGAGGCACGCTCCTCGCTGAGCACGCGCTTACTTCACTCGGACGGGAACGCTAGCACTGGGCTAGCGGACCGTCAAGCAGATTGGCGGGCGCCGCGCAGCCGCAGCAAGTCACCGAAGTTTTCCAGAATCAATCGGTTGTCGCGCTGAACCCGAAGCGCCGCAAGACCTTAGGGTATGGATCGTCGGGTGGCAGGCCCTTTCGTTATTTTTCAACAACCGAAACCCAAAGATGGATGATACCACCGCGGCATCTCGATGAGTTCCCGGTTTGGCTTTTCCGGGTGGCAGTTCCTTCGCATTTTTCGAAGGGGCTGTGTTTAGATTCACGGCAGCCTCTGATGCAGCCGAACATCATCCAGGCCGCTAGAGGAAAATAGTAAAAATAGCGATGCCCTGTTCCGTCAGGAACTCAAAAACGAAACGCACCCTTAGAAAACAAAGGGTGCGCCACCTGGAAGATCAAAACGGCATGATTTACGCGCGAGTCCAGACATGATAAAAATCTCCAGTGACTCAATGAGGGGGACCGGAATCCATGAGACGCCTTTCAGTTCTTGCTGTCTTTATTACGCTTGCGCTCGTCCCTGTTACTTTGTTCTGTCAGGAATCGGCCAAGTCATCGCCATCCGCTGCGGACGCAAACATCGAACAAGTCATCAAGCTGAATGAGCAGCTCATGGCCGCCGAGGTACAGCCGGATGTCGCCTTTGTCGAAAGCATCCTGACCGACGATTACAGTCATACCCACGCGAGCGGGGTGGTGCAGTCGAAAGCGGAATTCCTGAAAGGCCTGAAATCCGGTTCACATGGCTATGGTTTGCTCGACCTGAGCGACGTTCACGCGCGCGCTTACGGCGCCACCGTGATCGTCGAAGGGCACGTCCACATCAAAGGAACCAGCATGGGCAAGCAGACAGCCGAGGGACGCAACTTGTTTTCCGAAGTCTGGGTCCGGCAAGGCGGCAAGTGGCGCCTTGCGGCCTATCTGACGCTTCACCTTCCCGAGCCTCCTGCAGGTAAATAGTCCGGAGTCAAATGCTGCGCGCTTCCGACTGGTACGAGACAAATAGGAGCCGTTCTTGGTCCGCCACTTTCCGGGAAGACCGTTCCTCATCCCATCGGTGAAATCGGCTTCTCGGAAACTAGCCCACCACTGCCATCTTTCTTAACTTGAATTCTTAGACTGACCATCACCGACCGGTAAACGGCTTGCAACGATTTCGGCAAGATCGAGAATGGAAATATCATCGCGCTTTGCGTGCGCTGCCGCATCGCGCAGCATGATGGGGCAGTAGGGGCAGGCGACCGCGACCGTCGACGCCCCTGTTTCCGCAAGCTGTGCGAATCGTTTTTGGTTCACTCGTTCCGAGGATAACTCGCGCCGATCGTCGGTTATAAAAAGCTGCGCGCCTCCGGCCCCGCAGCAATACGTGTTTTTTCCATGATGGCCCGCTTCCGTAATGGAAACTCCGCAACTCCGTAGGATCTGCCTGGGCGCATCGGTGATCCCGCGCCCACGCGCGAGATAACACGGGTCGTGATACGTCACCGACTCGCGAGAAGGCTTCAGCGGGAGCTTGGGAAGCAGTTCCTCGATGAGTTCGGAATGATGTACCACGCGGATACCGAGCGCCGCGTAGGAACTGATCTGCCGATAGTCCTTATCCAGCATCGTCGTGCAATGAGGACAGCACGAGACAATGTTCTTTACGCCATGTTCGGCCAGGATTCCCGTGAGTTCTTCCGACAATTGCAGGTAGAGATATTCGTTCCCGGCGCGCCGCGCGGGTTCTCCGCAGCAGGATTCGCGTGGCAGCACGCCCCACGACAAACCGGCTGCGTCCAGAATCCGCTGCATGGACGAAGCCACGTCCTGGCCGTGCGGATCGAAATTCAAACCGCAACCAAGCCAGAACAGCCATTCCTGTTTTCCATCGAAAATCGGGAACTTTTTCCCTTCGATGAACTTCTTCCGCGTATCTTGCGTGATTCCCCAGGGATTGTGCGGCGCGCGCTCCATCGTGGTGAACAGCTTCACGACCTTTTCGTTCGAGACCCGGCCCTCGCTGACCAGTCCCCGCCGCAGGTCCAGGATCTTGCGCCCGACGTGCTCGATGCCGACCGGGCAAACGTACTCGCAGGCTCCGCAGGACAGGCACTGGAACAAATCCTGCTCTTGAATCCATACAGACCCTGACTGTTTCTCGGCGGATGTGCCGGCAACAAGATCGCCGCCATGCAGAAGCCCTCGCTGCATATCGAGGATGATTTCCTTGGGGCTTAGGGATCCGCCAATTTGATTTGCGGGACAAAATTGAGTGCAGCGGCCGCACTCCACGCACGCGTTCACGTCGAGCACGTCTTTCCAGGCCAGATCCTTGAAATGCACCATACCCAGGTCCTCGCCGTCGTCGCGAAGAGGGCGCACCCGGCTGGTGGTTTCCGAACGAAAGAAGATGGCAAAAGGCGCGAGCAGGAGATGAAAATGTTTCGACTGGGGAATGACGACGAGCAGGGCGAAAAACGCCGACGTATGGATCCACCAGTTGATCGTCCACGCCGTGCCCGGCGCGGAAAACGTCTTCCACTCGAGCAAATACGTCACCATCAAAACGGCGATCAGGAATGCCACGACTCCCGATGTGGGCGAAAGTTCACCGAGCGCTTTCGGCCTCAAAATGAATCGCCGGAATGATAAAGCGCCGATCCCAAGCAGGACAGCGACCGCCCAGACCGCCGCGAACGCCCCATAGAAACCCAGTGAATCGTCCGCGTGCCCGAACCCGCGGACGCCAAGAGCCATGTGTTTCACGCTGACCCAGGCAAAAGCCAAAAAGCCCCAGAAGACCAGGGCATGAAATAGTCCGGCGGCCGGCCGGTCGCGGATCACGCGGGATTGCAGTAGCACTTCGGAAAATGTTCTCCAGAGCCGTTTGCCGAAGGGTCCCGGAGGAAGCACCCACGGCCTGGGGAAATGCGCGAGCAGCCGCCGTTTTACCGTCTTGTAGAAGAGCCAGACGCTTCCCGCAGCTACCGCGAGAAATATGACTTTCTGTGCGACCTCGGCCGTGAGAACCACTTCGAGCAAGCCCGGTATTGGCGCAATCACATAGCTCTCCTAAGTTTCCGAGTCAAAACGGCGCGCGCGTTCATATTAACAAAGCTGCGAATCCCTTCCAGAAGTTTTGCCCTGCCCTGTTTATGAAATGGTCAGAAATAACGGCCAGCCGCGGGTAAGGATCGATGTCCCGAATACTGCTCATCGCGACACCGCCAGACCGCCAATCGCTACAAGGGCGTCACGCGGATTGAGCCCGAAGGAATCGGATCGAATTGCCAAAATGAAAAGATATCCGGAAAGGCGGGTTAGTGCAGCAACCCGTACACATCAAGTTCCGTCTGGGTTCCCACGTACACTTTTCCATTAGCCACGGTGGGAACCGTGAACTTCACGGCCAAGCCGGCAGTGTCGCGGGGCACGACCATGGCGCTATTGTAAATCTCGTTCGAAAGGTTATTCGGATCGAAGGCGCGGAGAATCGCGGGGGTATTTGGGGTAACGAGCGCGCCGCTGGAATCGATCAGCCAAAGAATTGTGCCGTTTGCTCCGCTGCTTGCGGCGTTGTAGGAGACGACGGGCGTCGCGCCCTGTGCCCCGAAGGTTTCCGGCGACTGCGAAGAGAGCGGGGAAGAGGCGAGGATGCCACCCGGCATGGGGAACGCCTTCAACTTGCCATTCCCGGCGGCTACGTAGATCGCGTTATTCCAGAAAAGCGGAGTGCTGAGGATCGGGCCGTCTCCGACGGGCACGGTTTGCACTCGCGGCGGTGAATCCGGGCAGACACTGTTGAACTGGCCAAGGTTGTCACGATTCTCCACGTATAAGGAGCCGCTTTTCGAGGCGCCGACCATCATGTGCGGCTCTGACGCGGAACCCGCGGAATCCGGCAGCAGCACCGGAGCGCTGGCTCCGAAATCCTGACTTCCGAGGTTCGCCTCATTGCAGGGCGAAAAATAATCAGAGACAAGAAATGTACCCCCCGTATTGAAACGCAAGGCGCTATTGCCGTAACTCGTTCCGCCCCGATTGGCATCGAATGGCCCATCCCCGGTGAGAACAAAAACGTTGTGGTTCGGATCCGCCGATGGCCCGCCCCCGCTTTGCCAGATCCCTCCGCCAATGCCGTTGGGCGCGGCGGCAAAGGCGCCCGTTCGCTGCAATGTGGTAGCGCCAAATCCCAACAACCAGCCTTGATAATCGCCCTCTCCGCCGTGCGATCCAAATGCAACATACACAATTCCATTGTCCAAAAGCAGCGCCGCTCTCTGATTTTCCAGCAGCGCGCTGAACGTGGATGTCGGCCCGGCTGGACTTGCGACGGGAGCCCCAGTCTGGAGGATGTCCGAAATTCCGGTCGCCAGATCCAAGGCAAAAATCTGCTGGGAATATACTGGATTTGCTCCTATCGTCCTGTTCTTGGCGACCGCGTATAAATTGGACAAATCCAAACTGATTACGGGAGTGCCCGTAATCCCCAAGTAAGGCACGATGTCGGTGCTGGTGATATCCAGGTTGGGCATCGGGACAGCTTCCGATCCAGGGGGGATCAGGCTGGTCTGCCACAGCTGGTTGCAGGGGCTCGCATCCGCATCAAACGCAAAAACAGTGTCTTTTTCCGTGGCCACGAAAATAACGTTATGCGTGCCGCTGCCGGGAATGGACAGGTTGGGCACGTAGAGAGGTTGCGCGTAGGCATAGCCATCCAGCGGGCACGAAAACAGCTTGCCAAACGCGGAGGAATTGACCGTCGCGGGAGCGAGCACCAACTCCTGACTATTCACGCCGGACCGCGCATTATCATTGCGCCAGGTAAGCGTGCCTGGAAATCCGGTGATCTCGACCTGCGCCTGGCCGACGGAGCCGGGGTTCGCTTTCAATGTCGCGGTGATCACATGAATCCCGGGCGAACCGGGCGAGGTGTAATACCCGGTCGCGGAAATTGTGCCAATCGTCGCATTCGTATTTGCACTGGGAACGCCGTCAACCGCCCAGGTGACGTCGCTGTTGGTGAATCCGGGGGTGGACACTTGCAGTTGCAATGTCTGCGACGTGGTGAGACTGGAAAGGGCCGGCGAAATGGAAAGCGATCCGTCTTGCTGAATCGTGATGCTGGACGAGCCGGTTTCGGAAGGATCAGTTTGCAGGACGGCAGTGATGGTGACCGTCGGCGGGTTGGGAACCGCATTCGGCGCGGTATAGTAGCCTGTTGCATTGATCGTTCCCACCGTCGTGTTTCCGCCCGAAACCCCATTCACCTGCCAAATGACGGCCGTGCTGGCCGCATTTTGCACCACGGCGCTGAACTGCATGCCGGCGCCCGCAAAGGTTTGCGCCGAGCCAGGCACGACGCTCACGCTGACCGGTAGAGGAGGCGGGTCGGAAACAACACTGCCGCAGGAAGTGCAGATAACCGCGAGCAAAAGGACAGGCAAATAAATCGTCACGCGAGGAACATGCGCGCGTGCGCCGCGTTGTGATGGGAAACCACCACGCGCCGGGCGCTTTGCGGGATGCGGATCCAAAGGACTGAACATGGCCACTGCCATCCATGTGAACTTATCGGGGACGCTGCGGCGAAACTATCACAGAGCGAATTGAGGGTCAATCGAATTTGTCACCAACAATGACAAGTGGCTAGTTGCCGCAGCCCGCGCCCGCGCACGATTACCGGCCCGTAAGTTTGCGGAAGAAATTCCGCACACGATCCAAAAATCCAGGTCCGGACTCGGCGGGTTTTTGTTCGACAGGTCTTGCAGGAGCCGCGGTAGCCGGCGGCGCGATGGATTCCCGAGGCGGAGCGGGATTTACGTGGCCGCGATAAATGGCCGACGAACGCACGCGCACTTCGCGGACAAGCATGATCGTTGCGGGATCGGGCTCGGGAGGAGGCGTGGGAGAATTGGCGTCAAAATTGAGCGGCGGCATGAGAACCGTATACACGGGCTCTTCGGTCGAAGGGGGCGACGGCATGTCAACTCTTATCGGTCCGGGTTCCCGAGGGCGGCTGAGGGTGGCGATCTCGCGGGGAGGCACCGGAGGCTGGGCGCGTTCCTGGCTGGCGCGCGGAAAATCGCAGGAGCACGCGGAGGGATCTGCGCGAAGCGATTCGACCTGCCCGCCGGACATGGTGACCGTGCCGCCTTGCGGCACAATCAAACTTTGATCCGAGAATTGAGGCTCGACGCGCATGGCTCCGCGCGCGGTGAGCACGCACATCTCGCCGCTTTGATCGAGTCCCACCGTAAGATCGCGCGGCGCTCCCGATATCGCGATCGGCGTGGCAATGATCGTCGGCGTATAAATCGTAAACAGGTCGGAGGATTCCAGAGTCGGATGAACGCGGCCATAATCCAGCGCCAGCGTGACAGCCCCGGCGGACTTCACCAGCTTGAAATGCGCGGGACCGCAAATACTGATCGTGCCCCCTGAGTTGAGCATCAGAAGGGCGTGCCCGGAGCGGAGCGTGACGTCGCTGCCGCTGGCTACGACCGTCGGCGCGGCGTTTTTCTCTTCTCCCAGCGGAGTCGTTGTCACAACTTCCAGATCGTCGCCTTCGATCCGCCCGACAAGAGCGGGAAGGGCTTGCGCCGAGGTTCCGTCGCCTCGCAAAGAACTTGTCGCAAGAACCGCCAGCGTCAGACCCGCCAATATCTTGAGCCAGTTTCGCAGCCGATTTCCTGACCGCTGTTTGGGAATGATCGACGAAAGCACGTTTACCTGCAATTTCCTGAATATTCTGGCGAGGCTGCCTTATCTCCCTGTTCGCCTTATACTATACGCGCATGACGGAACAAGCCAAAACGCCGACACAGCAGGAAGAACAGCGCCTGCTGGTTCACTATGACACAAGATTGCCGAAGCTCACCTTCCTGCAACGCCTTTTGATTCCCATCATCGGGTGGACTGTCTGGGCCGTGATTCGCATTCTGGGGCCGACCATACGTTTTGAAGTTTTGGGAGGGAAGCAGGCGGGGCGCGATTATCGCCCGGATTTGCCGCCGCATGTTTATGCGTTTTGGCATCGTTGCATCATTTCGGGTGCTTGGTATTTCCGGAACCGCAACGCTGTGCTCATGAACACGACGAATTTCGACGGGCAGTGGACGCGCCGCGTCATCGAGCGCCTGGGTTTCACGACGGCGCAAGGGAGTTCCACGCGGGGAGGATTGCGCGGCCTTGCCGTGATGGCTCAGCGCCTGCAAGAAGGAGTGGACGCCGCTTTTACCATTGATGGTCCGCGCGGCCCACGGTACGTGGCCAAGCCCGGCCCCGTGATGCTGTCTCGCCGCACGGGCCGGCCCATTATCCTTTTTCACATCGGGCTGGAACGCGCCTGGACGCTGCGTAAGACTTGGGACCTGTTCCAAATCCCAAAACCCTTTACGCGGGCCGTTCTGGTGATTGCCCCGCCGCTCGATGTGCCGGAAGGCATCAACCGCGAAGAGCTCGAAGAAAAACATCGGGAGATGCAGACAATTCTCGAGCGCGTACGCGATGTCGCGGAGAGCTGGTTTTCGCTCAGCGATGCGGAGCAGGAGCGCGAACGTGCGCTGTGGAATGGACAGTAGTGCTCACCGCCCGCTATCGGTCAGCGTCACCTGCGCAGTCATCTTTTGCCCGCCGCGATAGAACTCGACCTTCACCGTGTCGCCGGGCCTTTTTCGATTCAGTGCCAGGTTCAAATCCATTTGCCCGGTGAGGGCACGGCCATCGATTGCCGTGAGAACGTCGCCGCCCAGCAGCAAGCGGCGCATGCCCAGGATCGCTTGGCGATTTCCGCCGCGAAGCCCGGCGCGGTCCGCCGGCCCGCCCGGCGTGACGCGCTCGATTAGCAGCCCCTCCTGCACGGGCAGTTTCAGCGCCTCGGCAATCGAGGGAGAAATCACGCGCGCCTCGACGCCCATGGTGGCGCGCCGCACGCGGCCTTCGGAGATCAGATCCTCGGCGATTTGCCGCGCCGTGCTGATCGGGATCGCGAAGCCGATACCGGCGGTCGTGCCGGACGGCGTGTAAATCGCCGAATTGATTCCGATCACTTCGCCGTGCGAATCCAGCAGCGGGCCGCCGGAATTGCCCTGGTTAATCGCCGCGTCGGTTTGAATCGCGCCATCAATAACGGTGGTCTGGCTGGTCTGCACCGTGCGCCCCAGAGCGCTCACAACGCCCGTCGTCAGCGTGCTCTGAAATCCGAACGGGTTGCCGATCGCCAGCACGCGTTGGCCCACCTGCAAACCGTCGGAATCGCCCATGGTGAGCGCCGGGAGCTTCCGGTCCTTCGGATCGATTTTCACCAGCGCAATGTCGTTGCGCTCGTCCGCGCCGATGAATTTCGCGTCGTAGTGCGAGCGGTCGCCCAGCGTCACGGAAATGGCCTGCGCGCCCTGGACCACGTGATAATTCGTAAGGATGTAGCCGCGCGGATCGATCACAAAACCCGAGCCCGCGCCTTCCACCGGCACCGGTTCCATGAACACGTCGTATTCCAGCGTGCGCGTCACGATATTTGCAACGGCCGGCGCGGCCTGCTTGTAAATCTTTACGTAAATCACTTCGTCGCCGATCAGATCCGACGTCTTGGGCGCGGGGAAGGACACCGGCACGGCCCCGACGCTTTGCGGCTGCCGCTGTCCCCAGCGACTTCCCGCCCAGTACGCACCGAGCACGAGCACCAGGCCCAGGGCGAGAAGACGCAGGAAGTCCCGGCTGTTTTTTCCCTCGGTCATGTTGATTTTCCTCTCACTCCAAATCGCTGGAACCGCTCGGTCTCCAATTTCCGCAGCTTGGCGAACAGAGCCATCACCTGCTCGCGCGTGTGTTCGAGCGAGCCCGAGCAATCGATCTCTTCATCGGCCAAGCGCCGTTTTTCCTTGACCGGCATCTGCGCGGCGATGCGCTGCCGGGCCTGATCGATCGTGAGGCCGCGGCCCGCGCCCAATCCCGCATCTTGCCGGGTGAGGCGCGCGATCTGCTGTTCGGGCGTGCACCAGGTCACCACCAGGCAATCGAGCTTCTTATCGTATCCCGCTTCCACCAGCAGCGCGGCTTCGACCACGGCGATGGCGTGCGGCTCGGCCCGTTCGATGGCGGCGAGTTCCCGATCCTGCGCGGCAAGCACGGGCGGGTGGACAATGGCGTTCAAACGCGCGAGTTTCCGGGGATCGGCAAACACGATCGCGCCAAGCTTTTGCCGGTCCACGCGCCCATCCGGCAAAAGGATGCCGCGCCCGAATTCGTGGACCACTTCTTCATAGGCCGCCGCGCCCGGCTCGATCATTTGATGCGCAATTTTGTCGGCTTCGAGCACGCGGCAGCCGAGCTCGCGCAACATCGCGACCACCGTGCTTTTTCCGGTGGCAATTCCTCCGGTCAGGCCGACGCGCAGCATCAAGGTTTCGCCGCCGCGCCAGTGATGGGTTTCGTGTCCGCGGGCGCGCGCCGCAGCTTGGCGGCCTTCACCGTGTTGCTCATCAGCATCGCGATCGTCAGTGGCCCCACTCCGCCCGGCACCGGCGTCATCGCCCCGGCAACTTCGGCCACGCCCGGATGAACGTCTCCGACGAGCACAGAACCTTTTTCGCGAAATTGCGCGAGTTTGGCGGGAAAATTCGCGAAGATGCGCTGCGCTTCGGCGGCATCGGTAATGCGATTGATGCCCACATCGATCACAGTCGCGCCGGGCCGCACCCAATCCGCTTCGACCATCGCCGCGCGTCCAATCGCCGCGACCACAATGTCGGCCCTGCGCACCACTTCAGGCAAGTCTCGCGTCTTCGAGTGGCAGATGGTCACCGTCGCATTCGCGTGCATCAACAGCAGCGCCATTGGCTTTCCCACAATATCGCTGCGCCCGACGACGGCGGCGTTGGCTCCCTCCAGGGGAATGCCGCTGCGCCGCAAAATTTCCATCGAGCCCGCGGGAGTGCAGGCGACTAAGCCTGAGCGGCCCGAAACCAATCGCCCCAAATTCACCGGATGAAATCCGTCCACGTCCTTCGCCGGGTCCACCGCCTCCAGAACGCGTTTTGTATCCACATGCGCGGGCAGCGGAAGCTGCACGAGGATTCCGTCCACATCGTCGCGCGCATTCAGCACTCCAACCAGTGCGAGCAATTCGTCGGTGGTCACCGAGGCGGGCGGCGTTTCCATCCAGCTTTCCAGCCCCAAATGCTCGCACGCCGCAATCTTGCTGCGCACATAAATTTGCGACGCGGGATTTTCTCCCACCAGCACCGCCGCGAGCCCCGGGCGGATTCCGGCAGCCGCCAGAGCAGCAATTTCCTGCTTCAGCTCGGCGTAAATCTGGTCCCGTATGGCGATGCCGTTAAGAATGCGCGCCGGCACGATGGCTCCTGATGTGGCGATGAACGCGTGGTTCGTATTTATGGTAGCACAGCCCGTGGAGCGAGTTCGTGTGGGACAGGCCCTCTGACCTTTCGGCACGCAAGTTGTTTCGCTTCAATAAAAAGTAAAAACGCAAAAGGGATGCGGAAATCGATTTTTGCCAGTTGCCAATCAGGCTCTTCCGCCTGTCCTGCGCAGCCTTATTTCAAGGCCCAGCGCACCATCTTGATTTCGGCAAATCCTTCTTTAGTTCGCCAGCCTTCTTGCACTCGGCGGTGGCCTCCTTGAGCTTACCCATATCGTGTAGCGCATTGCTCATGTTCTGGTGCGCTTCCGGCAGCTCGGGATTCAGGCGCAAAGCCTCGCGGTATTCGAGGATTGCCCCGTCCGTATCACCCCGGTGATCTAGCGCAGCGCCGAGGTTGTCATGCGCCTCGGGAAAGTTGGGATTCAATCGCAACGCCTCACGGCATTCCTTCTCGGCCGAATCCCAGGACCCCGTAAGTTCGAGGTCATAACAGATATTGTTGTGTGGCTCCGGGAGGGCCGACTGCAGGCGCTCGGCCTCGCGGTATTCGGATATCCCAGCATCCCAATCCTTTTCGCTATCAAAGATTGTGCCGATGTTGTATCGCGCTTCTGGGTAGTTTGGTTTTAATCGCAGCGCTTCAAGATATTCGACCATCGCTTGATTCATGTCCGATTGAGGTCCGTTATTACGCAAAAGCGCGACGCCGAGGTTATAGTGGGCCTGCGGAAACTCCGGCAGAATTTCCAGCGCCTGATGCAACTTGATAATTGAATCAGTGACATGACCTGTCTCGCGCAACGCAACCCCGAGATTGTTCAGGGCTTCGGCGAGGTTGGCCTCGTCCGGTATTGTCTGATACAGTTCGATGACGCGTTTATAGTTCCTGCGACGGATCAAGGCAGCGGCCAGCAGATTCTTGTCCGTACTTCCCAGAATTTGTTCGGCCAAGTCGCAGGATGCTTTCTTCAATCCTTCGACGGAAAGCTCCTGAGAAGCCGCCGCCCAAGGGCCCGCGTCGTTCGCGCGCGCCGTCAGCTGAAACATATCCGACCCGTCGAGCAGCAAATCTCCGGAAATGCTTCTTTCGTGGCCCAGGACCTCGCGAGCCTCCGAGCCTAACGCGCCGACAGATAGCCCTTTGACTTCGACCGAGAACGGGCCACTCACTTGGAAGGCGCCATTTGGCGTGACGTTTAGTCCCCCAAAATATTGATGCTCCGCTGCATGCATGTCACACGGCGGGGGTACGGGCTGGGCTTCTGCCTCCTGGCGAATTGCCGTGAGGGCATCCAGCAAAGTGCTGGCAACTGTTTCGCCGCCGAATGGCAAGACCTTGCCGCTTGAAGCAGGGGGCATCTGGAAGGAGGAGATCACTGTTTCTCGCGGCCAGCCGTGGTAAGCGGCATAACCCCCGACAAGGACCAGCAAGTAAAAAGGCAGAAAGGAAGGAAGCGAGCCTCCGAACCAATGCAGTGGCGACGTAACAAATCTCTTGAACCGAAGTCTAAACCCAAGCGATCGGAAGAAACGCTTCATTTTGTGCAAAAACGGTTTCGCCATGATAGATCTCCGCGCCCGCGTACGCTTCGCCGGACAGCTCCCGGCCTAGGAAGCCAAACGCGGCGTGGGGGAGTTTACCAGATTATTAGATATCTTATATATTTATGTTGTTGGCAATAGCTGTCAATTGCGCCGCACTCCCGCCGGCAGGCTTTCATCGCAGATTACTTCCCGTACCGAAAGTAAGGAGCAATATATTAAAGTAAGGAAAGGTGTGCGGATTGTGAAGAAGGCGGCGCGCATTACAAGCAACGGGCAGATCACCGTGCCGCGTGAAGTTCAGCGGGCCATGGGGGTGCAAAGCGATGACCCCACGCGATGCAAAACGGCTTCCGGCTGCTGACTTTGGATAACCGCCTTTATCGCGCAGCCTTTTCCGTCTTGCAATTCTCACCTTTTGAATTGCGAACACGATACGCGGGCTCGGATATGTTTTCCCTGCTCCTTGTCTGTACGGGCCCGCGAGGTTGGATGCTATGTGGACTTATACGATCATGGAAAGCTGACCGGAGGCGCAAATGTTGCTGGAAGGGAAAGTTGCGATGATTACAGGCGGCGGGCGAGGGATCGGCCGGGCCATGGCGCTGAAGTTTGCGGGGGAAGGCGCGGCGGTGGTGGTGGCGGCGCGAACGAAAACAGAGATCGAAGCGGTGGCGAGGGAAGTCCGCGATGCGGGCGGCCGCGCGGCGGCTGTTGCCACGGACGTCGCGGACGAAAAGCAGTGCGAACATCTTATGCATGCCGCCACGGCGGAATTTGGCCGCGTCGACATCCTGGTGAACAACGGAGGGGATTACGGCCCGGTCAAGCCAGTTGAGGAAATCACCACTGCCGAATGGGATCGCGTGATCGCCGTGCACTTGCGCGCGGCGTATGTGTTGACGCGCCTTGTGCTTCCCGCGATGTACGAGCGAGGCTCGGGGGTGATCCTGAACATTTCAAGCCTCTCAGCCAAGTCCGCCTTCGCCTGGGGGTCGCCCTATGCCGCGGCAAAAGCCGGAATGCTGGGACTCACACGCGTGGTGGCGGCCGAAGCGGCGCGGAAAGGCGTGCGCGTGAACGCCATCTGCCCGGGTCCGGTAACTGAAACCCGGATGTCGAAGGATTTGGGACATGTACTGGCCGAGCGGCTGGGAGTTTCGGAGGAAGAACAGCTGAAAGGTTTTCTCAATACAATTTTGCAAGGAAGAGGACAAACCGCTAACGAGGTTGCCGCGGTTGCGCTCTTCCTGTGCTCGGAACAAGCCACTGCGATTACTGGGCAGTCTCTGAACGTGGACGGCGGAGCTGCTTTTTACTGACATCTTCCGCCAGATTCAACCCGCGGCGCGCCTGATGCCCCGCCCAGCCAAGTCCCCATTGGCCGACTCGGTCCACCAGGTACAACACAAGGGCCGCGATCGCGAAAACCACAAACACGCCGGTGAACAAGAACAGTGCCGCCAGCATTTCCTGAACAAAGTAAATCTGAAGGGCAGCGAACACCGCCAAGCCCAGCCACATCCACTTTCGAGCTTTCTTCTCGCTCCACACCTTACTGACTTTCACCTGAGTTCCTTTCCCCCGTACACTTACCGTTGATGCAATTCATCAACCGTTAGACTCAGGCAGAATCTACACCATAATTCAGTACTCATCATATGGTACGCGAGTGTGGAAATCAGTAGCCTTTTAGTCGTAGTAATACCAGTACGAACGAAAAACAGCTTTTCTATGGAAATTAGAATTTAAATTTTCTGTTTTCTGAAGGAAGGCATATCGCTACGGGAAGATGACGTTAGCTTGGAAACCAGGCCGCTACGCACCAGCCATGCCAGGGTTTCGATAAAGAAATTTCGAGAAAAATGCGGGTACTTCTCCAGCGGCCACGGCTTCATCGAGAAATGGCGGACCAGCACGACCGGGCGATCGTCGAAAAACTCGAATCGTGGACGTCGGTGCGTCAGCCAGCCAATGTACTCGAACGTCCGACGCAACAGCGATCCTTCGGCCGCCACCAGGCGCTGGTATGAAGCAGACTGTACCCGTTCCAGGAACGCAAACACCAGGCACTCAGGCGGAGAGGGCTGAAGAAATTCGTGCTGTGCCGGTTCGAGCAGGTAGCCGACAAAAAAACCGCGGCTGGATCGGATCCCGTCCTTGCCGCGCGCCACAAAACGGTAGCCGCGAAGCGAGCCGCGAGTCTCGGCCAAGGCGCGGTAGCCCCGCAGGTAGGGCGTGGCCAGCGTTCGAATCCAAGCAAGGTCCGCTTCGGCCCTGCGCGGCTTGGGAGGAGTGCTTGCTCTCGCCCGCTTTGCCGGCGGCTTCGAACGCGCGATGGAATGTTTGGCCCGGGGCATTAGTCTCAGCGGCCCTCGAACGGATAGTGATCGCCGGCCTGCACGGCGGCGCAGACGCGTTGCCGCATCGCCACGGTATCGACAGGCTCGCGTTTCAGAAATCGGCGCAGCACGGCGACTTGCGTGCGCAGCATGTCGCCTTCGAGGACGGCGGCCAGCGCCTTGCGCGCGCCGATTTCGACGCGGTCGGCGGCGTCATGAAGGAACACGCGCGCCGCGTCCGCCATCACCGCAGCGGATTCCGCTCCGCGCACCGCCTCTGCCTTCTGCACTCGCCGCAGGGAAGATTCGATGGCGTAGCACTCCATGACCATGTCCGATAGCGCGGACACGACTTCCTGCTGGTCGGCCAGGTGGTCGCGATATTTTTCCAGGGCCGCGCCAGCAACAAGCAGAAATGCTTTTTTCACGCCGGCCAAAATGCGCTCCTCGTCGGACCACGGGCCCGACGGGGATTCCTCGAACGACGGCCCGGCCAGAGTTTCCTCGCGGAGTTTCGCGCCGGCCTGCATCAGCGGCAAGGCTCCGGAGGTCGCGCGCTTCATCAGCATTTGAATGATGAGCATGCGATTGATTTCGTTCGTGCCTTCGAAGATGCGGTTCACGCGGGAGTCGCGATACGCGCGCGCGACCGGATAATCCTCGTGGAACCCGTAGCCCCCGAAAATCTGAACGGCTTCATCGACCACAAAATCCAGCAATTCCGAGCCGTGCACCTTGCTGATCGAGCTTTCAATCGCGTATTCCTCGAACACTTTCATGGACTGCTGCGATTTGTCCGTACCCTCCCCGGCCGCGTTGATGGCCCGGTCCATCAATCCGGCCGAGCGGTAAATCATGGACTCGACCGCAAAAATGCGGATGGCCATCTCGCCTAGCTTCGCGCGAATCAGTCCAAAATCGCCGATCGGCTTGCCGAAAGCGATGCGTTCCTTGGCGTATTTCGACGCCGTTTCCAGCGTGCCCTTGGCTCCGCCCATGCAGTAGGCGCCCAGGCTGAATCTTCCCGCATTCAAGATATTGAACGCGACGATGTGCCCCCGCCCGATTTCGTGCAGCAGATTTTCTTTCGGCACCTGGCAATTCTCGAAAAACAAGGCCGTCGTCGAGCTGCCCTTCAGGCCCATCTTTTTTTCTTCCGCGCCCGCCGAAAAGCCCGGAAATCCGCGCTCGACGATGAAGCAGGAAAATTTTTCACCGTCCACTTTCGCGAATACGATGTACACGTCGGCAAAGCCGCCGTTGGTGATCCACATCTTCTGCCCGTTCAGGATCCACGAACGGCCGTCGGGCGAAAGCACGGCGCGAGTGCGCGAGTTCTGCGCGTCAGAACCCGCTTGCGGCTCGGATAGGCAATACGCGGCCAGCTTTTCCCCGGTGGCAAGCAGGGGAAGATATTTCTTTTTCTGTTCCGGTGTGCCGAAGAAAACGATAGGGAGCGTCCCGATGCCGGAATGGCCTCCGTGGCTGACGCCGAACGAAGCGTAATCCGATAATTTCTCGGCAAGTTGCACGCTCGACACTTTGTCCAGGCCCGCGCCGCCATACTCGTCAGGCACGCCCCCGCCGAGCAAGCCGATTTCACCGGCTTTTTTGAGCAATTGCGGCAACAGGCCAGGCTTGTGCTGTTCGAGATCGGGGATGAAAGGAACCACTTCGTTGCGGACAAACTCCTCGGCGGTCTGGCCGATGAGTTTCTGATCGTCGGTAAGTTCCGCGGGCGAGAAAACATCATCAGGGGAGCAGGACTCCACCAGAAAACCTCCACCGCGAGATGCGGATCGCGGCAATGACGTCGTGGCCATAGTGCCTCCTGGTTGGCAAGCTTTTCAACGAGATGTGGATCGCGGCGATCAGGCTTATCAGGCCGTCCTGGCCGCGGTCTTGATCTCACCGATGTATGAAGCGGGCAAACTGTGTTCTCCCGCGCCATCGAGAATCGTTTGCAAATAGTGCGCCGCCGGGCGCAAGCCCTTTTCGATTTTCGACGCGATGTACACTTGCGCCGGAACCGGCTCGCCCTCATCGGGCTTCACGCGCACTTCGATGCGCCGATAGTGTTCAGGAACGCCCTCATAGCGGTCCAGGCTTCGGAAACTATTTTCCTCGATCTTGTAGAGCACACCATACACGGTTTTCCCCGTGGAGGGTTGAATATTGACGCCGGCCGTGCCGCCACGAACCTTCTTATTGAAGCGAAGTTCGTAATTCGCCAAGTGCGCGTTGTGTTCCTCGAGGATGTTGCCGACGCGGGCAAGCATTTGAGCCCGATTCATGTTACTGCCATATGCAAAATGCCAGACGGTTCTGGAAGCCATATTTCCTTTCACGATAATTGGAGCGGGTTGATACGTTTTGAGATGTTGTGGCGTGAACCTTCATTGTATCGGGGTTGGCGCGGGAGAGCAAATGCAGCAGGAGTGAAAGAGTGTATTAGTTGGAACAGCCATTTTGGGCCGCAGGTCCGCGATTTAGGCCGCTCGTTTGCTCATTTCATCTTTCCCATTTCCAACCCCGAATTCCATTCACGCCCGCCTGATCCATTGTTCAAGATCCGTTCAAAAATTTGAGGAATTTCAAAGATTGCCTGATTGTGCAAGGCGGCGGCGCGCCCTCGATACCGGGCAAGTTCTCCGGGTTGTAAGAACTTCTCGACAGCGCCCGCAACCTGGCGGTGGTGCTGCACGACCATGCCAACTGCTTTTTCGCGGACCCACTGAGCATTATAGCGTTCCTGCGGCAATGTCCAGGCGTTGCAATCGATGATCACCGGCAAGTGCTTCGAGAGCGCTTCGCTGATGCTGCCCGGCCCCGGCTTGCCGATGAAAAAATCCGATAGCGCCATAAAGTACGGAATTTGCGTCGTAAATCCTTCCACGTGGATCGGAATTCTGCTCGGTTCCCGGCGCAGAGCGGATGCCAGCTTTTCATTTTTTCCGCAAATCAGGATGAGTTGCACCTGCAGGGACGATTGGTTAATCTGCCGCAAAATATGCAGCATCTTCGAGGTACCGTATCCGCCGAATAGCACGATGCCTGTGGGAAGATCGGGATCGAGACCCAGCTTTTTCCTCTCCGCGATCCGGTCGGCAGGGGCCGGCTCATAAAACCGGGGATGCAGGATCATGCCGGAGGTCTGAAACACGGTTCCATCCAGGTGACCCAATTCGCGGGCTTGTTCGACCGCGCGGTCTGTGCCGCAAACCAGATATTGCGGCTGGCTTTCGATCCAGAAGTGCTTGGGATAGTCCGCCAGGTCTGTCAGTACCGTGACGAACGGGCGGCCCGGAAACGCCCGGTCGAAGCTCTCGCGCATGGCGCGATTAAAATGCGGCACCAGCGAAACCACCATGTCCGGCGCGCTCTGTTGCCAGAATTTTTCGAGCACGTTCACCGACGGGCCGTGATACATCCGCACCACCAGTTGCAGCACGCGCATAAGCTGCGGGCTGCCCAGGGTCCAGCCATTGCGGAGCATCTTGTTGTACATGTCCTGAATTCGGATTCCGGCGTATTTCCGCAGAATGTCCAGGGGGTCAAGTACTTCTTGAAGATTGACGAGCGATACCTCCAGCGGCAGGCCCTGGCGCTCGATTTGGACCTGCAGGGCGGTAGCGGCATTGCGATGGCCGCCTCCGGCATCAAAGAAAATAAGCTGGATACGACGTTTCGAAGCTTGCTGCCCGGGCATTCCGTCTGCCATCTATAGTCGGCCCTCCTCTGGCGATAACCTGTTTGTGTTCAATCAGTAACAAACATTTGTTACGATTTGTTCAACGTTGCGTAATAAGTTAGCAAACTTCATTTGAGAAGATTTCCACACGATGAAATGCGACCTGCACGTCCACTCGATTCACTCAGGCACACTGCCCGTGGCCATCCTCCGCCATTTTTTTCTGGAGAGCCACAGCGCTCCGACCGATGTCTACTCCACGCTGCGAAAACGCGGCATGGACCTGGTGACACTGACCGATCACGACTCCATTGCCGGCGCGGAAGAATTGCGCCGCTATCCTGAATTCTTTGTCAGCGAAGAGGTGTCCTGCACCATGCCCAGCGGGACGCACGTTCATGTGGGCGTTTATGACTTGACCGAACGCCAGCACACCGAAATTGCGCGGCGGCGCGACGATATGATTCGCCTGCTCGCCTATCTTTCCGAGCAGCGCTTGTTTTTCACCATCAATCATATTTTCGCTTCCCTGACCGGGCGGCGCGACGCCGATGATTTTGAATGGTTTGCCGGATATTTCCCCGCCGTGGAGGCGCGCAACGGACAGATGCTGCCCGCCGCCAATCAACACGCGGCGGAGTTTGCCTGGCGCCGGTGCAAGGCGCAGGTTGCCGGGAGCGACGCGCACGCGCTGGCTTCGGTGGGCACGACCTATACGGAGGTTCCCGGCGCCCGAAACAAGGAAGAGTTTTTCGCCGGGCTTCGAGCCGGCTACGGACGCCTGCACGGCGAATCGGGCGGCTATTGGAAATTGACGCGAGACATCCTGTCGCTCTGCCTGGAGATGATGCGCGAGGACCGCTGGACCCTGCTGCTGGCTCCGGTCGTCGCGCTGGTTCCCGCGGGAGTGGCCGTGGATTATTTCGTGGATCATATTTTTCATCCGCCGCTGGGGCTCTGCCATCAATCTTTCAAAATCGGCGCCGAACGCCTTGATGCGTTCCATGCCTGCGCGCCAGAAACAGCTGGCATAGTCCGCCGCGGCGGACGGGCTGAATGCCCCGGCACAGCCGGGGCGGGCAACCGGTCAAAGGTTCGAGGTGAATCGCCATGACTGCGAAACGAATCGTTTGGCAATTTATCGAGGCGCGGGACCATGACGTCATGCGCCGTGTGCATCACTGGCGCGCGCCGCGATGGCTCCGTGTATGGATGGTTTCCGCAACGCGGCTGGGAGACGGCTGGATCTGGTATTCGGTGGGGATCGCCCTGCTGTTATTCGGGGGCGATCTGCGGTTTATCGCTTTTGCCGCCAGCGCCTCGGCGGAAGCTGCTGCGGTCGCGCTGTTCCGCATCGTGAAAAATGCCAGCAAGCGCAAACGCCCCTGCCAGATCGAGGCGCATTGCTGGTCGAACGTCCTTCCGCCCGATCAGTTTTCTTTTCCCTCCGGCCACTCGATGAGCGCGTTCGCGATCGCGATTCCGCTGTGCATTTTTTATCCTGAACTGCAGGCTCCCCTGCTCGTGCTGTCCCTGAGCATCGCGATTTCGCGCGTGATCCTCGGCATGCACTTTGTCAGCGACGTGGTGGTGGGTTCCTTG
>CAWAEW010000041.1:0-48823 GCA_963781055.1 Terriglobia bacterium | reverse complement strand
TCGCGCCTTCGATATCGAAGTAAATGCGGTCTGGATTGGAAATGCGCGCGGCCTGGTATTTCACCTCCGCCCCGACGTCGATCACGATTCGCGTGTACATATCCGCGTTCCAGGTGCGAATGCGCGAGACCTGCGCGCCGGAAGGCTTGCCGACGGGGAGTCAGGGGAGTCGGACGACAATTCTTCTTTTGCTTCTCGCTTGGCATCCTGTTTGGCATCAGGTTTTTGGGGAGCCTTTTGGCGGAGGATTCCTTCGAGGCAGATTCCGCGTCACCACGGGCCTTTGTTTTCGCGGCCTTCGTAGCGGGTGTAGCGGCGCTCGGAGCCTTCAGCGTGTCCAGGATGGCGCGGACTTCCGCGGCGTGAGAGGATCGCGGGTGCAGCGCCAGAAACTGTTCGTAGCTTTTTTGCGCCAGGACGTTGTCGTGCAGGTCGTCCTGCTCGATATGCGCGATGGCCAGCAACGCCTCCTCGCGAAAATGCGTGGTCGGATATTCGCGCAGCAGGAACTGGTAGGAATCGACGGCCGATTGATAGTATTTTTCGTCGAACAGGTCGCCCATGGTCCGGTACAACTCGGCGACCTGATCGAGCGCCTGCGGCACGGGCGTCGCACGCGGAGTGATCAGGTAGACGCGCTTGTACTCGCGGACCAGGGCGGCGTATTCCTTGAGAGTGCGCGCACTTTCGGGATGCGACTCGAGTTCCTTCCGGGCTTTTTCCGCGCGGTCAAACTGGGCTTGCACCGCTTCGCGCTTTGCGGCGTTATTGTTGTCGGCGCTGGAAGCAATGAGGGGAAAAATCGACAGAACTATCAGGGACGCGAACACGACGCGGAAACTTGGCCGGATTTTGGCGGCTTGCTGCCGCAAGGTTTCCCTCATTCGTTCGTAAAAACGACTCGTCCGTCCGCCTCAACCGCGCGGTAAATCGCTTGCCGCGACTCGAAAACCCGAGGGAGGCGGTCGGTGCCGGGCCGATAATAGGAATCAGTCACTTTTTGAACGTACTCGCGCGTCTCTGAATCCGCGGAACTCCCCCAGCACGATCCACGGCGCCCGGCCCGGCGTTATAAGCGGCCAGGGCCTTGTCGAGATCGCCATTATACCTCTGCAGAAGGTCATGAAGATAGCGAACTCCGCCGTCGATATTTTGTTTTGGATCGAGCGCGTTGTTCACGCCCAATTGCTGCGCGGTTCCCGGAACCAATTGCATCAATCCAAGCGCCCCGCGGCTGGAAATGGCGGTCGAATTCCAGTTCGATTCCGTTTCGATCACCGCGCGCACAAGCGCAGGATCCACGCGGTAACGCGCCGAAACCTCTCGAATCATCTCCTCGATCTTCTCCCGATTGGCCGTAGCCGCGGCCGATAATTCGGGAGTTGCGAGGGCGGGGCGTTGGGTACTGCGAACAGTGATCCTGGTGAAGCCGGGAGCCATCGCTGCTGGTTTCTTGGCCTGCGTGACCACATGCGGCGGATCCGCGTTGATGAAGACGCTTTTCCCGCTGGAATCCATGTAGGAAACGATCTGGGCATGTGCGGGAATCGTGCACATGGCCAGAATCCCCAGCAGGATAGGTATCGATTTAGATAGTGTGCGCGTCATAGTCTGGCGGGCCCCATGGGTCACCTTAAGCAGTCATCTTGTGAATCGATTCGCACCTGTTCACTTCTGAAAAAGCAGCAAGTTTCTGCTTCTTGCGTTGAAGAGGGCCCCCGCTTCACGTTCACCCTCGCGGGTATGAAGCGTTCACCGTAATCGGGGAGCCCACACCCGCAAGTTAGGCCACAAACCGCGAACGGGCAAAGCAGGCCTTGCCCAAAACGGTCTGACGCTAAGCAAATTATAACAATTGGTCGATCAGGAGGTATACGTGGTCCAGGGCAGTTTTTAGTCCGGATGTGTCTTTTCCGCCAGCCTCGGCCAGGTCGGGTCTTCCGCCGCCGGATCCGCCGACTTGCTTGGCCGTTGTTTGTATGATCTTTCCTGCGTGTAACTTGGAGGTCAGGTCCTTTGTCACGCCCGCCAGGAGGGCGACCTTGCCGTCTTCGATCGTCCCCAGGACAACGACGCCAGAGCCGAGTTTCTGGCGCAGGCTATCCACCAGTTGGCGCATGGTTTCGCGGTCGACGCCTTCCAGTTCCGCCGAGATCACTTTAACGCCCTTAATGGTGCGCGCCAAGGCGGCTAAATCGTCGAGCTTCGATAGCGCGGCCTTGCGTTTCAGGGTTTCCAGCTGCTTTTCGAGCTGGTGTTGCGATTGTTCGATACGCTCGATGGCGGCAGCCAGATTGTTATCGTTCGCGCCCAGCCGGGTGGAGATTTCGCCGAGCAGTTGCCGCGCGAGCTGGTAGTCGGACAGGGCGGCCGAGCCGGTGATGGCTTCGATGCGGCGGACTCCGGCGGCGGCGGATTGTTCCACGGTAATTTTGAAAAGGCCGATATCGCCGGTCCGGCGGACGTGCGTGCCCCCGCACAGTTCCTTGCTGTAAAAACCGCGCGGCGCGAAGGGATCGGGGATGGTCACGACGCGCACGCTCTGTTCCGGGTAGCGGTCGCCGAAAAAGGCCAGTGCTCCGGAAGCCAGCGCGTCATCGATCGTGGTGACGTTGGTCTGGATCTCGCTGTTCATCAAAATTTCGTCGTTCACTTGCTGCTCGATGTCGCGCAATTCGGCGGCGTCAATCGCGGCAAAATGCGAAAAATCGAAACGCAATCGTGCGGGCTCGACGAGCGACCCGGCCTGCTTTACGTGCGTGCCGAGAATATTGCGCAGGGCGGCGTGCATCAGGTGCGTCGCCGTATGATTGCGCTTGATGCGCTCGCGGCGCTCGGCATCGGCGTCGCCCGCGACCAGATCGCCCACGACGAGTTTTTCCTTGGCCAAAACGCGGTGCGCAATCAAGCCCGAAACCGGGTAATACGCGCCGCGCACTTCCGCGACCTGCATGGTATGTTCATTGTTCCAGAGCGTCCCGATGTCGGAAACTTGTCCGCCGGATTCGGCGTAAAACACCGTGCGATCGAGGACAATTTCGCCTTCCGCGCCCGCCGGAAGCTCGTTCACGGCGCCGTCCTTGGTGACGATGGCTTCAATGCGGCGATTTTTCGCGGTTGTGCCAAAATAAAAATCAGGCTCGGTGCGATACCTTTCCGCGAGTTTTGTATATGCAGGATTGGCAACGCCCTTGTGCCCGCCTTTCCAGGATGCGCGAGCGCGTGTGCGTTGTTCGTCCATTGCGCGGTCAAAGTTTTTCCAGTCAACCGTGATTCCAGCATCGTGGCACGTTTCTTCGATGATGTCGCGAGAGAACCCGTGTGTATCGTAGAGTCGAAATGCTTTCTCCCCCGAGTAGACCCACTCCGCTTCAAGGGCAGGCAGTTTTTCAAGATTGTCAGGGAGGTAAATGGACTTACGTTGGCCTGCTGTGTCAGCCAAGAATGCGGAATTGAATAAGAATTGATAAGGGTACTGATTGCGAATACCTCGGCCTCAAGCCGCTGACTAGGTTCTTTTTGTTTGAAACGAATCTCATCAAAATAGCATATCACTTTGGCCTGTCCATCAGAAAGGCGCTGCTTTTTCTTAGAATTGGTTGAAGGTCTTCGTAGAGCCTGCGGATACCCGTTTCGACGACCCTGAAATATCTATCTTCTTCAGCTCTGATTACATTCTCAATGTGCCAGCGGTTGTCCTCTAGTTCTAAATAGGTGCCTCTCATTTGCTCCACTACGGAGCGAGCCATATTTGTTAGCACGTACAGGTTTCCTCCAAGAAATCGTGCATGGCGCATGGCACGCCGCATGATCTTTCGTAGCACATAACCTCGTCCGTCGTTTGAAGGAATAATGCCGTCAGAAATTAGAAAAGTCGTTGCGCGGGAGTGATCAGCGATAATTCGCAACGATGCGAGATTTTGTGGCGTGTCGGCAAATGTAACGCCAACATAGTGTCTTCGCTAACCGAATCAGATCCGAGAATAGATCTGTCTCGAAATTGCTGATTTTTCCTCTGCAGG
This sequence comes from Terriglobia bacterium, assembly GCA_963781055.1. Taxonomy (GTDB): domain Bacteria; phylum Acidobacteriota; class Terriglobia; order Acidiferrales; family UBA7541; genus Palsa-360. Next base: position 44,801 of record CAWAEW010000041.1, on the reverse strand, counting down.
ACGGCGGCGAGGCGTTCAAGCCCCGCTCCAGTGTCAACAGACGGTCTTGGCAACAGATCAAGTCGCAAGCATTCGGCGGAATGCTGATGGGCTCCCTGCTTCTTGGAATCCCAGCCTTGCGGGTAGCCGTTGCGCTCGTATTTGCAATATCGATTGTATTGCATGAAAACCAGGTTCCAGATTTCCACGTAGCGGCCGCATTCGCAGCCGAATTTGCAATCCGTGTGGCCGCGGTCGGATGCGGCGGGGCCCATATCGTAATGGATTTCGCTGCACGGGCCGCACGGCCCGGTATCGCCCATGGCCCAGAAATTTTCCTTCAGGCCGGGGACGGGAATTACGCGGTCGCGCGGCGCTCCTGCGGCGACCCATAGCTCCCGGGCCTCTTCGTCAATCCCAGAATTTTGCCAGGAGCAACCTCGGCGCCACCGAAAACGGTGAACGTGAGCTTATCGACCGGAATCCCGAACCATTGCGGGGAAGTAATCAGTTCCCAGGCGTAGTCCACGGCGTCTTTCTTGAAATAGTCGCCAAAGGAAAAATTGCCGAGCATCTCGAAAAAGGTGTGGTGGCGGTTGGTGAAGCCGACATTCTCCAGGTCGTTGTGCTTGCCCCCGGCGCGAACGCATTTCTGCGATGTAGTGGCGCGCGTGTAGTCGCGCTGCTCCAGGCCCAGAAAGACGTCCTTGAACTGGTTCATCCCGGCGTTGGTGAACAGCAGTGTGGGATCGTTCACTGGGACGAGCGAGGAACTCGGCACGATGCGGTGTCCGCGGTCGCCGAAATATCTCAGAAATGTCGCGCGGATGTCGTTGCCGCTCAGCAAGTTGCCCTCTGGTTTACGGGCGAAGGCGTGAGGGGTGAGTGGTGACTAGTGACTGGTGAAAGGCTCTTTGAGTCCATGCGCCACCCTCGCCTTTCTCTTGAATGTAATTCCAGCCCGAGAATGAACCAACTTCAGCAAAACATTATCGCAGAGGGTAAGCGCCACCGCAACGCACCCATCGCCGCGCAGGTTTGACGGGCCTCCCGCATCGTCATGGTCCACGGCGCATAAATGCTATGGATTATTATATTGAGTTTGACCATGTCACGAATGGTGTTTACCCTAAGTATCGAGATGTAAGAAGCGCCGCAGCAGGAAGCCGCAAAACAAAGGCGTCGGGTACTTGGACCCCGCCGGAAACAGCGAAGCGGACTCCACTTGGAGCCTGCGAGAAAGTCGACCATGTATCTCAAATGCGCCCATCCCGATTGCTCCTCCGATTTTGATAGCGGACAAGGGCGCCTGTTCCGGTTCCAGCAACATCCACAGCAAGATCAGCAACCTTCCCATTGGCATTCGGTGAAGCACTTCTGGCTCTGCGGCCATTGCTGTGAAACCTACACGATCGGATACCGGAAGGGATTAGGCGTGGTGCTCTTGGATCGCGTGGAAGGCCTTTCGCGCGAGCAACCGTCTCATTTTATTTTACAGGCGGACCCCGCTGTCAGCCGCAGCGTGACGCGCCGCCACGGCCGGGCCGCGGCCGAGGAACGCAAACGCAAGATCAAATCGGCGCCCGTACAGGCCAGCGCCATCGAAATCCTGGAAAACAGGAATTTGGAAAGGAGAGGATAGTGGAAATGAATGAGGAAATCGGCAAGGCAGCAGGCTCGATATGGCATGTCCTGGAAGCAAAGGGAGAGATGACCTTAACCAAGCTGAAGAAGGAGATTGGGACCTCGGGACCCGTGTTCGATTGGGCCATCGGCTGGCTGGCGCGGGAAGACAAGATCGATCTGACGCGAGACAAACGAGTCTTCCGCGTGTGCCTCAAGGGTTGGCATCAGCAGAGGGCCAACGCGGCGTAGGGCATCGCATAGAATATATCCGGTCAGTGGTTCCATCTGGTGTCGGTTTGCCATTGCATTTACACCGGCGCGGGCATTTCTTCCTCAAAATTCCTGTTACGCAATGGAATGGTACTTTCGGTGTTGCATAATTCCGCTGATCCGCCGGGAGGGATTTATGTAGCGTAGGCTTTGGAGGCTGCGGAAAAAGTCGATTCAGGTCCATTTCCAGTAGCACAGGCACTCATGCGCGATTACATACTTGAATAAAGGCTTAGATATCACGGTTCTTGATTGTTCATGCCGCAAAACTTCATGTTGCCATCCTTACCGACGAAGCCACAGTAGGTAGTTTTATACGTCGCTCGCTCATCAGAATAGAAGATCGTTCCAGCTATGTAAACCACAGCACTTCCTTGAAGAAATTTGTCTATTGCGATCTTCGTCCACGGGGGTGAGTCGGTAGTGAAGCTACGGTCTACTCCTACAGGTGTTTGATTGTCGGCGGCGTCCAATGCCTCCTTTGTCACAGAGGGTTCTGGCGATAGCAACTGATTTTCAAACGCCCTCTGTGCGATCAAATCTCCAATGGGTGCGAAATAGGCAATTTTTGATGCTTGCTTTACCTTGGTGGTAGGCGCATTACCATCATTGACAAAAATGACCTTAACAGAGGCGTGACCACCCTCATCCGCAGGCACACTCCACTCGAATTTTGTCACATGGATGTGTGCTCTCGGGGCAGGGGCCTTCTTGATTTCCTTTTTGTTTACATATTGCAAAGAGAGCATGGCCAAGACTCCAATGCAACCCACCAACACAAAAACCAGAAAGGCTTTCGCCCCAATCGGAAGCTCGAACCTTGCGCCCCACATGGCTAAGCCTCCTATTGCGTCGGCTGCCGCTAACAGGAAGCATAACTTCGCCAGCCTAAGGTCGTTCAAGCCGACGAATGCTAAGCCGATGCCCGCAAGGGCAACAGCGACCACACTTGTAACTTCCCATGAGAGCAGCCATTCCAACATGGGAGGAAGTATGCGCTCCTATTTGAGTGAAGTATACAATCGCGCACTCTTGCCTGTGCGGTTTTGCAGCACTTACATTCCGTGCACAGCCAAGAGCGGCTGTGCTGCTCGACTTCTTCCGCGGCCTCTTCAACCTGCACTAACTGGGGCCTCCTCCGACATTTCAGGATTCTTCGGGAGACGCTTCCGGAAGTTCATCCACGATGATATTTGCCGCGGAGCGCAATTCGCGGCGAATCGTATCGCTGGAAAATCCGGCGCGGAGCAGGCTGCGGTACAGCGACGCCTTTTTGCGTTCGTCCAGCGGGCCGCGCAAGGATTTCAGGCGGCGGGCGAGCCGCGCGCGCACGGCTGCGCCCTCGTCCGTTTCCGCGGAGCGCTCGGCGAGCGCAGCCTCGATGTGGCGGTCGGGCACGCCGCGCGCGCGAAGATCGCGCGCGATTCGGAACGCTCCCTGCTTCCGAAGTTCCGAGCGCAGGCGGACAAATTGCCGCGCGTAACGCGCGTCATCCAGATATTTGTGCTGCTTCAGCCGGTCCATGACCACGGCGACGGTTTTTTTGTCTTCCGCGCGCCGCTCCAGATACGCGCGCATCTCGTGGACTGAGTAGGCGCGGCGCGCCAAGCCATTGATCGCGGCAGTGTACAGGTCGGTTTCGGTTAAAAGCTTTCGAGGGGACTTGCGCATGAAGGAAGCATAGAGGCACAGAGGCAAGGAGGCAAGGAAACAAGGTTGGTGGCACAGGCTTCAGCCCGTACGGTTTTATTTTTCTTGCATCCAAACATCGCACAGGCTGAAGCCTGTGGGAAGTGCGGCCTCGATGGTTGCTACCGCTGGCCGAAGCGCTCGAATTCGGTCATGGTGCGTTCCATCTCTTCGCGGGCGGAGTCCGAAGCGGAGCGGATTCCCTGGATGCGCAGCTTGAAATCGTCCGGGTTGGATGCGCGCATCAGGGCTTCCTCATAGGTGACGAGGTCGCGAGTGTAGAGATCGAACAGGGATTGATCAAAAGTCTGCATGCCGTACTGGCTGGTGCCGGCGGCAATGGCATCGTGAATCAGGCGCGTCTTATCCGGATTGATGATGCAATCGCGGATGTAGGCGGTCGCGATCATGACTTCGACGGCGGGAACGCGCCCGGTATTATCGGAGCGGCGGACCAGGCGCTGGCTGACGACGGCCTTGAGCGTGGCGGCCATTTGCAGGCGGATCTGCTTCTGCTCGGGCGGCGGAAAGACGGCGATGATGCGCTGGATGGTTTCCGTTGCGTCGAGCGTGTGCAAGGTGGAAAAGACGAGATGCCCGGTTTCCGCCGCCAGCAGGGCCGTGGCGATGGTCTCCAGGTCGCGCATTTCGCCGACCAGGATGACGTCGGGATCCTGGCGAAGGCCAGCGCGCAGAGCGGTGGAAAAGTTTGCGGTATCGACCTCGACTTCGCGCTGGTTGATAAAGCTCTTTTTGTCGCGATGCAGGAATTCGATGGGGTCTTCGATGGTAATCACGTGATCCGAGCGCGAGGTGTTGATGCGGTCGATCATGGCGGCGAGCGTGGTGGATTTGCCCGACCCGGTCGTTCCGGTCACCAGGACCAAACCGCGCTGCTCCTCGCAAATGGTCTCGATGACGCGCGGCAGATCGAGTTCCTCGATGGTGCGAATTTTTGTGGGAATGACGCGCAGCACCATGCCGACGTTTCCGCGCTGCTGGAAAACGTTGACGCGAAAGCGGCCCAGGCCCGCCACTCCGTAGGCCATGTCGAGTTCGGCGGTTTCCTTGAATTTTTGCTTCTGGCGGTTGGTCATCATGCTGAACGCCATGGAAAGCATTTCTTCCGGAGTGACGCGCGGGACATCGGTCTGCGGATTCAGTTGCCCGTCGATGCGCAGGTAGGGATGGTTGCCCACCTTCAGGTGAAGGTCGGACGCCTTGGTTTCAACGGCGCGGCGCAGCAGATCGTCGATGCTCAGGGCCATGGTGTGCCAGTCTCCGTGAGGAGAATCGCTTTAAGGAAACTAGCATCGGGGAAGTAGGCGGGCAAGCGCGCCGGAAAGCGATGACGCCGCCTAGTAACGGGCCAGTGCACACGCGCTTCAGCCTGTGCGGGTTTTGCAATCGCAGTTAGATCGATGACGTAGGCGTGGCCGGCAAAACCGCACAGCCGAGAGTGGCTGTGCTACGCGATTCTTCTGCATCCTGTTCAGCCTGTGTGGTTTAAATCCAACGCTGCTGATTTAAACCGCACAGGCTGAAGCCTGTGCCACCAAAAGCGGCCCAATTGCTGTACATCGCAAAAAGCGGTTTCAGCCAAGTTCGGCGAGCGCGGCTTCCATTTCCGACCGCGCATGATCGTCGCCCGTGCGCTGAGCGGTGGCGATGCCCGTGTTGAGCGCGGTGCGAGCTTCTTCCGTGCGCCCCGTGCGGGCCAGGAATTGGCCGTACTGGAAATAGCCGGCCACATATTCGGGATGCGCGCCGAGCAGCGCTTTAAAATGTTCATCGGCAGCGGCGGAATCTCCGGCATTGGCGCATTCCATCGCCAGGCCGTAACGCGCGAACGCATCGTTGGGCTTTGCGGCGACAAATTCTTCCAGCATCTGGCGGCGTGTTTTCTTCTGTGGTTGGGTCATGGTCGAGCGCATAGTATATTCGCGCTGGCGCCGAACGCCAAATTTCCGAAGGAGCCTGATCACACATGAAGCCATCCGCCGCTCGATCGAAACGCGCGCCTGGAAAAGAGCCGCCGGGGCGCCCCGTCAACGCCTCGCGCACGGAAATGACCGAACTCGTGCTGCCCCAGGATGCGAACCTGCTGGGAAATATTCTGGGCGGTCGCGTGATGCACTTGATCGACATCGCCGGCGCCATCGCCGCGCACCGGCATTGCCACCGCCAGGTGGTTACGGCATCGGTGGATCATTTGGATTTTTTAAATCCGGTGCGCGTGGGCGATCTCATCGTCCTCGAAGCGCAGGTGAACCGCGCGTTCCACACTTCGGTCGAGGTGGGCGTCGAAGTCTATTCGGAAGATTCCGTGACCGGCGCGCGCAAACATACGACCAAGGCATTTCTCACCTATGTGGCTCGTGGACGATGCCCGCAAGCCCGCTCCCGTGCCCCCTCTGATACCCAAGACTCCGGAAGAGATTCGGCGTTACCGGGAAGCCGGAGAGCGGCGAAAGGCTCGGCTTTTGACCCTTGCCAAGGGGAAGTAAGGCGGCGGGGAACAGGTCGTTGGCGGCGAGTGGCCCCTGGAATGTCATTCGCATGTCTGCATCCCTTCATGGCACGCTCCGTGTCCATCGTTTTTGTCCGAATCATTTGTGGCGCAGCAAGTCGCCCCCGTTTCGAGAATGCATCTCAATATCCAGAAGCTCAACAATTTTTTGGCATAAGACGAGTACAAAAATATCGGATACGGTGTACAATGCCGCCAAAGATCGGATAACAGCTCCTATTTATATTGTGTCCTGCAATGATATCGAATCCTTAATGCAGGGGGGTGGGGCTATGCGAGTGCTTCTGGTGGAAGACGAACGGCGATTGGCGGAGAATATCGCGCATTCTTTTCGTGAAAGTGCGGGCTATGCGGTGGATATAGCAGTGGACGGCGCGCAAGGCCTCTACCTTGCCGAATCCAACGCCTATGATCTGGTTGTGCTGGACATCATCCTTCCTAAATTGGATGGCCATAGCTTGCTGGTGCGTTATCGCCAGAGCGGCCACCCACGCCCGTACTGGTGCTTTCCGCGCGGGATGAGAAGAACAATATCGTGCGTCTTCTCAATGCCGGCGCGGATGACTACGTTCCCAAACCCTTTGACCTGGGAGAATTGCTTGCTCGCGCCAAAGCCTTAGTCCGGCGGGGCACCGGCCAGCGAACTCCCGTAATCTCCATGGCGGACTTACAGATGGACACGGTGGAGCGAACGGTGCGGCGGGGACGTCAGGAAATCGCCCTGGCGCCCATGGAGTATCGCGTCCTGGAGTATTTGGCGCACCGTCCCCGGGCGGTGGTTTCCAAGACCGAACTTCTCGAACACCTGTACGACTACAACTGGGAAAAATTCAGCAACGTCATCGAAGTATATATTTCCGGATTGCGGCGCAAGATCGATGATTCGAACACGGTGAAATTGATTCACACGGTACGCGGCCACGGATATGTATTGCGGCCGGGCAACGGCGTTGAGGAGAACAGGCCGGTCCAGTGAGCCTTTTCGTCAAAGACCCAATGGCTGCGAGCGCCGGACAGCAGCTTCAAGGTCTCGGAAATCGAAACACGAAAAAGCGCGCCCATCGAAGTGCAACCCTCTGCAACGAATGCGAAAACGTTTTCTATCGCACGCCGAGTGATTCTGGCTGCGGCCGCTTGCCAGGCGCTGCTTGCGGCTGGCCTGGTCCTGGTGGCCGCGCGGTACGCCAACGCGTCAAGTCGCGATTTATGTTGGTTTGGCCGGCCTTGGAGTACTGGTCGCGGCAAATTCATTCGTGATCTGGACCATCCGCCGGGGCCTGGGTCCGTTGCGCGAATTAGCCCAGCGGGCGGGCGAAATCTCCGCGCAAAACTGGAATTTCAGGCCCTCGCCCGGAGCCGCAATGGCGAAGGAACATTTCGCCGCTCGCCGAAGCCATCGACGCGGCGCTTGCGCGGCTCCAGACGGCATTCCGGCAGCAGCGCGATTTTACCAGCGATGCCGCGCACGAATTGAAAACGTCGGTGGCCATCGTCAAGTCCGGCCTGCAAGTGCTTCTCCACCGGCCGCGAACGCAGCGCGAATATGAGATTGGACTCGAGGAGTTGCTCGAGGATTGCGCGCGCCTGGAAGATTTGCTGGAGCGCATGTTGCGTTTGGCGCGGGTCGAACGCCTGCATGAAAATGGCGTTCGGCCGAAGGCGGCGTACCGTGGACCTGAGCTCGACCTGCGAAGCGGCTCTTGCGCGCGTTCACGCGCTGGCCGAACAGCGCCATGTGGCGCTTAATTTTGAATCCTCCGCTTCCATTGTTTTACTGGCCGATCCCGAAGACCTGGAATTGATCTGGATAAATCTTCTGGAGAATGCGGTCCAAAATAGTCCCGCGGGTTCGACGGTAAAGATGCGCGTGCGTCTGGGCGCGGACGCCATGGCGCAAATTGCCGTTCTGGATTCCGGGCCGGGCATTGCCCCGGCGGATTTGCCGCATATCTTCGAGCGGTTTCGCCGAGGGGATTCCGCGCCGGAACGGTCGAACTCGGGATTCGGATTGGGGCTCGCCATTTGTAAAGCTTTGGTCGATGCCTACGGCGGAACGATCGAGGCTATGAATCTGCCCAGAACGCGGCGCTGAAATCCGCGTGGAGCTGCCCGTTCAGCCGCCCTGACCGCAAAGTCTTGCCGGTATATAGATTTACGCGTGCTGGCCCTGTTTGCTTTTCCGGACGCAGCAAGCGAATCTCGCCGGGAGAGTGGCGCGGCTTCCGAGAGTCAGATGGGCGGGAGATCGGCGAGGCGCCGCTTGCCGAGGGCAACGAGCAACCATGGATCGCGCCTAGGCGGCCACTATTAATGAACGATCAACAGGTTCCGGTGGGACGCGCGGAAAGTGAAATGTTTGCGGAAAAAGAAGAAAAGTCTTGCGCCTACGTGTCCCCGCTGCGTAATATACCCGCGGGTGTAGAAGGTGTGGAGCCCGTGCCAAAAGAAAAACCGAAAGTAAATATTGGCGAAGTCATCCGGAGCTACCGCGGCCAGCGAGGCCTCTCGCAAGGCGATATCGAACGCCGAACGGGCTTGCTGCGTTGCTACCTCTCGCGCGTCGAAAACGGCCACACCGTGCCGTCCCTCGAAACGCTGGCGAAGATCGCCGAAGCGATGGAAATCGCGCTGGCCGATTTCTTTCCCGGAGCCGAAACGCCGCGCGATCGCGACACCCAGAAGATGCTCGGCGAACTTTCCGAGGACGAAATTCGCTTTCTTTCCGAAATCAAGAAATACAGCACCACGCTTTCCGACGGCGATAAGCGCCTGGTTCTGGCCATGATCCGCAAAATGGCCACCGTGATTCCGCCGCCCCCGCGCAAAGCGGCAGCCCGGCGTTCCGCGTACTGATCATTTCCTTTTTTTCTTTCCAATCACAAAGAGCATGTTTTTGGTGCACTGCGGGTGTGTTTAAGCGGTGGGAGGCTTTTCGGCGGCAATCGCAAGAAACCGGGCGTGCTCGACGATCGCGCGGTGCACGCGCCCTCGTCCGATTACATTTCCGCCGCAAATCGACTTCGACATCGAAAATGAGACGCCGCCCGTTGACTTCGACGAGTTTGGCTTTGGCCGACCACGGTGACCCCGGCGGGCACCGCCTTGAGATGATCGACTTCGATGCGCGTGCCGACGGTCAAGGCGCCGGGCGGCAGAGCGGGCTGGACGGCCTGCGATGCCGTGACTTCCATCAATCCAATCATGGCCGGAGTGGAAAATACCGCGGGCAATCTCGGATCGAATTGCGCCAGCGTCCATTCCACGGGAACCACGCGCTCGATACTTTTTTCCAGGCCGGGTTCGATCTTCGCGCCGGATGGTTTCGCTCATGGAATATTTTCCGTGCCGGCCGCGGGCGCGCTCTTGGTAAGGGAGGGCTGGCTCTTGATCAGGCTGCCTACCACTTCGGTGAGGGTAGTGCCGCATTGCGCCCACAGGCGGCGCTTCAGGCTGCAATAATCCTGCGCGCCGCCGAACACGTCGGCCATCAGCGCGCGAAACGTCGGGCTGCGTTCGATAAACTGGATCATGCGCGTGGCCACCGCGCCGCCCAGAAACCTCCCTCGGTAAAATCTGCGCGCGATCCGCGTCGCAAATTCCAGGTCGGCGGAAAACGCTTTGCGGACTCGCGCGGGATACTCCGCCGCTTTCTCCGCAATCAACGCTTCGGCCAGCAAATCCCCCGAGCGTAACGCGTAATAGAGGCCCTCTCCGGTGATGGGGTCCACCCATGCGGCGGCGTCGCCCACGAGCGCCCAATTGCGCCCCACGACGCGGCGCGTCGAGAGAGTCTGGCGCTGCGGAGACGGCAGGACGTGGCTGTAAAAGGTCGCACCCTCGCGGGATATTTTTTCCTCGGCCATGAATGCGTGCAGGTGGCGGCGGAGTTCCTGGCTGGTGTGCCGGGCCATGCTGCCGCAGATTCCCACCGAGAGATGATCGCAGCGGGGGAACGACCACAGATACCCTTCGAAGCGGCGCAGAAATTTCACGCGAATTCCCTCGGCCTGCGCGGGAACGAAATAGCCGAACGTCATCTCCAGATCCTTGCGCGACAACGGGCAGTACTGGGCAACAGGGAATTGCGCGCGCCCGCGGCAATGACCACGAAATCGGCCTCGACGCTGCGAGTCGCCGATTGCCAGTGTGGCGCGTGCGCCCTCGGTATCGATGTGATTCACGCGGGAGCCGACCACGCGGCAGCCCGCGGCCTCCGCCCGTTCCAGCAGAAGCCCGTTGAGCACGGTCCTGGCATAGATAACGATGGGCTGTTCGAGATCCAGATGGGCGCGATGTCCCTTGCTGGAAATCAGCTCTACGGTGCGAATCAACTTTTTGGGATACGGACCGCTCAGAAGGAAGGGATAAGCCTGGATGGCTTTATGCGTTAAGCCGCCGCCGCAGGGTTTTTCCCAGGCGAGATGTTCGTCATAGATCGTGACGCCGTAACCCGCGCGGGCCAGCCTTTCCCCGCACATGGCACCTGCCGGACCGCCACCCACGACCGCAATGTCACGCATCGAACCGCCTCGATGAAAAGGGCAGAGCCTGGCACGGAACCCGGCGCTGGGACACAATGGTTCAACGCTGCCGGCGGATGTTCTCGCGGCACGGAACCTTTCCGCGAGTATAACAGAAAAGTTCCCGGCGTCCGTAGATTCGCAAAAGGGAATCGTGCAAGGAGGAATCCCTTTGCAGCGCCCGCCCGTGGCGCGCGCTGCAAAAGGCAATTTAGTCCAGGCGGCTAGTGGTTCGGAATCTCAACCGCCGCGGTGATCACGCAGATCCAAAGCAAGATTTCCGTGAGTCCCGATAACTTCGCGATCATCGGAGGTTCCGAAGTTTGTCCCCAGGTGCGCGCCTTGCTTTGGACCATGACGTGCCACACCAGCGCCAGGGGAGCAAAAAATCCTAGTTTCCAGCGGAACGCGATGTTCACGAGAAATGTTGACGCGGTCGAGGAAAAAAGCAGAAAGCCGCCCAACAGAACGATGCAGAAGCCGATCCAATTCCAGGCAAATAAATCATCGGCGAGCTGCGCGGCCGTTTCCCGATGCTTTCCCCAGCCGAGCAAGCGCAAATCCAGGGCCAAACTGGTTCCAATCCAGATCGAGAGCCCGGTGAAATGAATCAATTGGGTAAACGGATAGGCCCAAAGCGAAGTTCGGACCCCGGTTCCCCAAGGAGTACTCTCCAGCCATTTGGCAAAGCTCATTAAGAGTGCGTACATTTCGCGGTGTCCTCTCTCGTCTCCGAAGCGTGCGATCGGAGCGGTTCCGAACGCTGGCGTGCGTTCCGGAAATTTATCCCAGGCCTTCCATGGCTGGGATTTCCGATGCGCTCAGGATTGTGGCAATCCAGAGCAACAGGCAAACCAAGGCGATAATTTTTGCCGAGGTAGGAATTTCGGACAATTGCGACCACTTCGGCGAGCCCGCGTTGCACGATGATCGTGAACACAATCGAAAGTGTGATCATGAATAACTTGACATGAAACACCGGATCGGGCGCCCAATCTCCCGCGTCGGCCGCAAACATGAAAAATCCCGACACAATCGCAAGGACCATCCCCGTCCAGGCCCATGGGAAAACCTGTGCGGCAAGTTCCGCCAGGTTGCGTTTCTTTGCCGCAACGCCCATGACGCGCAAGTCGACGACGGCAATGGAGCCGATGAACCAGAACATCGTTAAATAATGAATGACCGACACGCTTGCATACATCCAGCCCGTGGTGGAGAACGTCTTCACCCAGTGCATTTGCTCCAGTGCTTCCCACATCGTGCTGCCTCCTGGTGGCGCGCCTCACGGGCATGTTTTGCCCGTGCGGACAAATAACATGGCTCTTCCATTGCCCGCGTACAATTTATATATCCGGAACCCTTGCCGATCGAAATTGCGTTGCGGCTCGGAAGCGCGCGCCATCACACCCATATAGTGATTTGCCGGCAACGCAGCGAAATGTATGTGATGCCGGGCACAGCATCTGTGAGCCACATCACAATTGCAAGTTAAATCGGTGTTAAACCGAAGACCGCCATCGAGAACGCTTTGCCTTCGATTCCAGCCGAACCTCGCCGCGGAGAGCGCGAATTGTTCCGAGTTCACGTTGCCGGGCGTGCGGGCTCATGCAAATGCGCGAGCGTGATAATATGGGAGTGGTGTCCGGCATCGGCACTCACGGTCTTTGCGCATTATCTCAATGGGAAAAATCGTTTCGCAAGATGAACTCGTCCAGATTGCCGCGCGCGAAAAGAGCGCGGGGCGCCGCCTCGTGTTCACCAACGGCTGCTTTGATTTATTGCATCCGGGCCACGTGCGGTGTTTGGCCGATGCGCGCCGCCTGGGCGATCTTCTGATTGTGGCCGTCAATAGCGACCAGAGTGTACGAGGCAACAAGGGAACGGACCGTCCGCTGGTGCCGCAGCAGGATCGTGCCGAAGTTCTTGCCGCGCTCGCTTCGGTCGATTATGTGACCATCTTCGATGAGCCGACTCCTCGCGACTTGATCGCTCGCGTTCTCCCAAACATCCTGGTCAAAGGCGCGGACTGGGCGCTGGACCAGGTTGCCGGACGCGAGGAAGTTGAAGCGGCGGGCGGCCAGGTCGTCTCGATTCCGCTGGCGCAAGGATATTCCACGACGCGTCTGGTAGAAAAAATCCGCAACGCCGCGGGCAAGCAACAGAACGTTGCGGCCAAGCGTCTCACCTGAGCATGATTCTTCCTTCGGTATCGGAAACCCTGGCATCGGTCAGCCGCCATCCTGCGCTGGAATCGGTGATTTCAGCTTTGCGCCAGGGCGCAGCGCGGGAACGCCTGGCGGGCCTTACGGAAACGGGCAAAGCGCTGATTGCCGGACAGGTCGCCGCGGAACTTCGGCGGCCCACGATCATTCTGGTCGCGACGGGCGCGCAAGCCGAGACGCTTGGCTGCCTCGTTGCAATTCTTTTACAGCGCGCTTGCCGGGCAGGAGGCGACCGAAGTGGGCGTCCTTCCGGCGGTGGACGTTTTGCCGTGGCAGGACGCCGCTCCTCACGCGGAAATTCTGGAAACGCGAGCGGTCACTCTGTGGCGCTATTCGACCGGACATAACGCGCGTGGTGGTTGCGCCGATTGCCGCGGCGCGGATGCGCCTTGCCGACGCGGCGTTCTACGCGCAACAGGCGAGGTCGCTCGCGCGGGACGACAACATTTCCCTGGACGACTTGGTGGCCCACCTTCGCCGTGTCGGCTATGAATCCCACGACATGGTGGAAATGCCGGGCCAGTTCACCGTTCGCGGTGGCATCGTTGACGTTTTTCCCGCCGAAGCCGAGCGCCCGGTGCGCCTGGAATTGTTTGGAGACGCGGTCGAATCGCTCAGGGAATTTGACCCGAACACGCAGCGCTCGGTGCGCCCGATCGAGCACCTGACCCTTCCGCCCCTGCTGGAAAATCCGGCGAATGCTTTTCGGTTTGGAAACGGGCACCCCGCCGATTCCGAAAATATTCCCCGGGGACACTCTCTGCTGGACTTGCGCGAAGACACTGTGGTCATCCTGGATGAGCCGGAAGCGATCGAAGAAGCGTCACGACAGTTTTTGCAGGCCGCGGAAGAAAGTTTCCAAAGCGCCGGAAATCATTCCGCGGGTGACGCGCTGTCCGGCTTATCCGCGTATTTTTTTACCGAGGATTGGGAATCGCAGCTTGCGAGCCATGCGCGGCTGGACCTGGAACGCCTGGGCGTATCGCGCGAGGAATTTGAAACGCGCACGATGCAAACGCAGGCGACGCCGCGCTATCACGGCAATGTTCCCGCGTTCATGGCCGAAGCGCGCGGGCGTATAGCCGCGGGCGAGAGCGTCCTGCTGGCCGCCGCGAACCTGGGAGAACTCGAACGCTACGTCGATCTTTGCCACGAATACGAGGTGCCCTACCGGCTGGGCGATATGGAAAAGAATCCCACCAGCGCGCGCCTCGCCGAAGATTCCTCGGCGGGCAGCGTCCCCGCCATTGTGTTGTGCCGCGCGCCTTTCGCCGATGGCGTTGTTTTTCCGGATTCTCACCTGGCCATCTACGGCACCGGGGATCTGTTTGAAACCATGCAAACCGGGGCGGCGGCGCGGCGGCGGCCCAAGACGGCGAGTTTTTTCAGCGATTTTTCCGAACTCAAGGCCGGCGATTACGTCGTCCACGTGGACCACGGCATCGGACAGTTTGAGGGGCTGCAGCAAATCGAAAACGGCGGGGCCCGCGGCGAGTTCATGAAGCTGCGGTATGCCGATGATGCGCGTCTGTACGTGCCTCTGGAACGGCTCGACCTGGTGCAGTCCTACAGGGCCGTCGAGGGCGCCAAACCCCCGCTGGACAAGCTTGGCGGCACGACATGGACGGCGCGCAAGGCCCGCGTTCGCAAGTCGGTCGAGGACATGGCCGACAAGCTGCTGAAACTCTACGCGGAACGCAAAGCGGGAAAGGGTTTCGCTTTCTCGCCCGACGGCGCATTCCAGCGGGAATTCGAGGACGCCTTCGAGTTTGACGAAACGCCCGACCAGGCCATCGCCATCGCGGACGTGAAGCGCGACATGGAGCGTCCGCAACCCATGGACCGGCTGCTGTGCGGCGACGTGGGCTACGGCAAGACGGAAGTGGCCATGCGCGCGGCGTTCAAAGCCGTCACCGACTCGAAGCAGGTCGCCGTGCTCGCTCCCACAACCGTTCTCGCGTTTCAGCATTTCGAAACCTTTCGCCGGCGATTTGCGGCCTTCCCGGTGAAGATCGAAATGCTCAGCCGGTTTCGATCTCCGCGCGAAATAAAGGAAGTTCTTGCGGGAGTGGAAACCGGCAAGGTGGACATCGTCATCGGGACGCACCGACTGCTTTCCCGCGACGTGAAATTCCTCGATCTCGGCCTTCTGATCGTCGACGAAGAGCAGCGCTTCGGCGTCGCCCACAAGGAACGCCTGAAGGAATTGAAATCCAACGTAGATGTTCTGACGCTGTCGGCCACGCCCATTCCGCGCACGATGAATATGTCGCTGGTCGGGCTTCGCGACATGAGCGTGATCGAGACGCCGCCGAAGGACCGCCTGGCGATCCAAACGGTGGTCGCTCCATTTTCCGAATCCCTGGTGCGGCGCGCGATCGAGGAAGAATTGGCGCGCCACGGGCAAGTGTTTCTGGTGCACAACCGCGTGGAGACGATTTATTCGCTCGCGGATCTGGTGCAGAAGCTGGTTCCCAAGGCGCGCATCGTGGTGGGCCACGGACAGATGGATGAAAAGGAACTCGAGTCCGTCATGCTCAAATTCGTGAGGGGAGAAGCGGACATCCTCGTTTCGACCACGATCATCGAAAACGGCCTCGACATTCCCCGGGCGAATACGATTCTCATCAATCGCGCCGACCGCTTCGGCCTGTCCGAGCTGTATCAGCTGCGCGGGCGCGTGGGGCGATCCAACCAGCGCGCCTATGCGTACCTGTTGGTTCCCGAAGACGTCACCCTCACGCCGCTGGCGGCGCGGCGGCTGGCGGCTCTCAAGGAGTTCAGCGCGCTGGGAGCGGGGTTCCGGGTCGCCGCGCTCGACCTGGAACTTCGCGGCGCTGGCAATCTGCTGGGCGGCCAGCAGCACGGACATATCAACGCCATTGGTTTCGATATGTACTGCCAGATGATGGAGCGTGCGGTGGCGGTGATGAAGGGCGAAGAACCCAAACCCGAACTGCGCGCCACGATCAACCTGGGGCTCGATATTCGCATCCCACAGGAGTACATCCCCAATGAGAATCTTGCGCTTGAGGACCTACAAGCGCATTGCGGGGATTACGAATGAAACGGAGAGGGAAGAAGTGAACCGGGAACTTGCCGATCGTTTTGGCCCGCCTCCGCCCGCCGTGGGAAATCTGCTGGATTACGCGTTGTTGAAAGGTTTGGCCGAAAGGCTTCTGGTCTCCTCGATCGAAAGAAGGGCCAACGAAATCGGCGTCAAATTTCACCCCGAGACCTCCTTGCCCCCGGAAAAACTGGTGAGTTTGATTCGGTCCAAGGGGGAAGGATTGCGCCTCGATCCGAGCGGCACGCTTTGGATGCGGATCGAAAAGCGGGGGCGGATCGCGGAAAGCGTCAGAAACGTGTTGCTTCCGCTGGAAACGAAGCGATAAACTGAATTGTTGAGAGAAACCTATGAAACCAAGTAAATGGCTGATTTTTCCGCTGCTTTTCGCGGCGGTTCCGCTCGGCGCGCAATCCAAGAGCGTGGTCGTCGAGGAAATCGTGGCCCGCGTGAACAACGACATCATTACGCGGGAAGACCTGGCCCACGCGCGCGATAGCCTGCAAAGCGAAGTAAGAGACGACTGCCCGAACTGCACGCCCGAACAGCTGCAGACGCAACTGGCGGCCAAGGAAAAGAACCTGCTTCGCGATTTGATCGACCAGTCCCTGCTCGTGCAGCGCGCCAAGGACGAAGGCATCACCGTGGATACCGAGGTCATCAAGCGCCTGGATGCCATCCGCCAGCAGTATAAGCTTCCCACCATGGAAGCCCTGGAAACGGAAGTGACCAAGTCGGGCCAGGATTTTGAAGACTTCAAGAGCCAGATTCGCAACCAGTTGCTGACGCAGGAATTGATTCGCAAGGAAGTCGGCTCGCGGATCATTGTGAGTCACGAGGATGTGGTTAAGTATTACGACGAACATAAGAGCGAGTTCGTCCGCCCCGAAACGGTCGTGCTCCGCGAAATCTTTGTTTCCACTGAAGGCAAGCCCGCCGCGGACATTCCCGCCTTGCGCAAAAAGGCCGAAACCTTGCGCGACCGCATCCTGAATCGCGGCGACGATTTCGGCGAAATGGCCAAGCATTTTTCCGATAGTCCCACCGCGCAGCAGTCCGGCGAACTCGGCTCCTTCGAGCGTTCGCAGCTTGATCCCGCCATCGCCGAAAAAGTGTTTGCCCTCAAGCACGGGCAAATGACCGACATTATCGAGACCAAGACCGGATTTGAGATTCTCCAAGTGGTCGAGCGTTACGATGCCGGGGCAACAGCCCCTCGATAAGGTCGAGCCGGAAATCACCAACAAGCTTTATGAGCAGAAGATGGAGCCGGCGATGCGCGCCTACCTCGCAGACGTTGCGCGAGGACAGCTATGTTCAGATCAAGCCCGGCTATACGGACACGGCGGCCGTGAAGGCCGAGCCGATCGAGGAAGTCTCCGCCACGCCCGATAAAACCGATACGAAAAAGAAGTCCGGCCGTACATTGGGGATTTTCCCGAAGAAATCCGGCACATGAAACCCTGCGTCGTCTCCAACCTGCAGGATGGCCAGAACATTACCTCCCACTTTCTTGTCTGTGAAAAAGAAATTCGCGCCACCCGCGAAGGCAAATCCTACCTGCGCCTGGAACTCGGCGACGCCACCGGCCGGGTCGAGGCCCGCATGTGGGAGGGATTTGAGCGGTTCGCGGAGGGGTTTGAGCGGGACGATTTTGTAAAGGTTCAGGCGCGCGTCGAGAGTTACCGCAACAAGCTGCAGTTGATGATCGACAAGATCCGCCGCGCAGAAGAAAGCGAAGTCGACGCCGCCGATTTTTTCGCGCACACCAAGGAAAACGTGGAGCAGTTGTACGCGAAGCTCCTCGAGGTTGCCGCGTCGGTCGGCAATCCGTGGCTGCGGAAGCTTCTGGACAGTGTGGTGCGTGATCCGGAACTTGTCCCGAAATGGAAGCGCGCGCCCGCGGCCAAGACCATGCATCACGCCTACTTTGGCGGCCTGCTCGAACACGTCATCAGCCTGTGCGGCCTTTGCCGCGTTGCGCTCGACCACTACCCAGAAGCGGACGCCGACCTCTTGCTGAGCGGGGCCGTGCTTCACGACGTCGGAAAACTCCAGGAATTGAGCTACGAGCGTTCCCTCGGCTATACCGACGAAGGCCAATTGCTGGGCCACATCCTGATCGAATACGAACTGGTCACCAAAAAGATCGACGCCATCGCCGGATTTCCGCCCGCCTTGAAAACCCTGGTGCAGCACATGTTGATCACTCATCACGGCAAATACGAATTTGGATCGCCCAAGCTGCCCATGTTCCGCGAAGCTCTCCTGCTGCATTATCTGGATGATTTGGATTCCAAGATGGCCGCCGTGCGGTCCGTGCTGGAATCGGACAAGGGAGAAGGGAACTGGACGGCGTACAGCGGGGCGCTGGAGCGCAGAATTCTTCGCGCCGATGAATTTTTAACCCCGCCCAGCGCGGGTGCTTCGAAGAGCGCGCCTGTGCCGGCTTCACCCGGCCGCGCAAAGGAAGAGTGAGATGGAACGCGGCGAGTCACATCGAGGAGCAGGGGCCGCGGCATTCGATTCTGGATCTTGCCCCGCTCGAACTCGAATGCCTGAGCGCCCTGTGGCCCATGGGAGAAGGCACGGTGCGGGACATCCACCGCAAGCTGGCCGCGGCTCGGCCGCGCGCGTACACCACCGTGCTGACGATCATGGACCGGCTGGCGCAAAAGGGCATCGTCACGCGCCGCAAAGTGGGCCGCGCGTATCGGTATCGAGCCAGTCTGAGCGCCGAGGAAGCGCGTTTGAAAGCCGTGGAAAAAATCGTCGAGGGATTCTTCGACGGGTCTCCGGATGCGCTCGCCGCGCATCTCGCCGCGCGAGGCAGTGCCGCCGCTGGAGCCTATCCTTCACCCTCGGCCGCCGGAGCCGCCGTTGACGCTCCCGCCACCGTGGCCGTAGAATCCACGCAGCAGAATCTTGACGAGACGTTACTCTAAATGAACTCCAAATGAATATGTTGCCTTCCCAGCTCATGATCCGCGACCGCCGCATTGCGCCCGGAACCGTCCTGGCTCCCATGGCCGGCGTTACCGACACCGTCTTTCGCCGCATGATTCGCGGCCTCGGCGGCTGCGGCCTGATCATGACGGAATTCACCAGCGCCGAGTGCATCACGCGAAATTCCGCGCGCACCTCGCGGTATCTTTTTTTCGAGCCGGACGAGCATCCCATCACCGGCCAGTTGTTCGGCGCCGATCCAAAAGTGATGGCCGACGCCGCCGGAATGGTCGAGCAACTCGGATTCGACATCGTGGACATTAATCTCGGCTGCCCGGCCCGGAAGGTGATCAAGTGCGGCGGCTCGGGATTGTTGCGCGATTTGAAAGCGCTCGAGGAAGTCCTGCGCGCCGTGCGCTCCGCCGTCAGCATCCCCTTGACGATTAAAATTCGCGCCGGATGGGATGAACACAGCATCGTCGCCGTCGAGGTCGCGCGCATGGCCGAGCAGATCGGGATCGAAGCCATCGCCGTCCACCCGCGCACCAGGTTTCAGGCCTATACGGGGCGCGCCGATTGGAATATCATCCGCGACGTGAAGCAGGCCGTGCGCATGCCCGTGATCGGCAATGGAGACATCAACTCGCCGGAAGACGCCATGCGCATGTTGCGCGAAACCGGATGCGACGCGGTGATGATCGGACGCGCTGCATCGAATAATCCCGTGGATTTTTCGCCAGATCTCGCAGTATGCCGAAACAGGTTCCTACGATGAGCCCACGGATCTGGACAGGTATCGCCTGCTCTCCGGCTATTTCCGGAATCTGGTGGATACCGATTGGCCCGATGCGATCGGAAAGATGAAGCAATTTGCGTGCTACTTCACCCATGGAGTCCGCAACGGAAGCGAATTGCGCAGGAATGTCCATACCGCGCGCACAGCCGACGAAATTCTAAATCAAGTCGACACTTTTTTTGCCGATAACGTCGTCACAGGAGGCGTTTGATGAACGCTGCCGCGGCGACAAGCCCCACACTGGAACGCCGCCGGGAGCGCCGTGTCCCGGTCCAATTGCCGATCCTTGTTCGTGGCACCGACCACGCCGGACAAAAGTTCGAGGAGCGCACTTCGAGCGTGAACCTTTGCCGCGGCGGCGCCGCGTTTGCCACGCGCTATGTCCTCGGTCTGGGGGACCGATTGCAAATTAACATTCCGGTCGCTCCGTCGGCCGGAGAGCCCGACAAGGAATTCGCGACGCAGGGACGCGTTGTTCACATTGTTCCCGGGGCAAACGAGCGCGAATTGATCGTCGGCGTCGAGTTTACCGGACCTCGTTTTCACCACATGTTTGTATCGGAAGCGACCTCGTAGCCCATATTTCCCGAAAGTAGGGACACGGCATTGCCGTGCCCCCTGCGTCTTGCGAGAAGTGCGCGCCAGCAGAAAATTCCCGAGTGATTTACCGCTCCAGCAGAAGTTGTTTATAGGCTTCGCGCTTGCCCAGCCCGCGTTCTCGCGCGGCTTGCTTGAGCGCCGCTTTGCGATCCATGCCGGATTCCGCTTCGATCTGCGCCACGCGCTGTTTGAGGGAAACCGTCGTATCGACAGGTTGCGGCGCGCCGTCGCCCGGCCCGATCAGCAGCGTAATCTCGCCGCGGGGAGCGCGCTTTTGCGCGGCCTCGCACAATTCGGTCAGGTTGCCGCGCAGGAATTCCTCGTGGATTTTGGTGATTTCGCGGGCCACGACCGCCTGGCGCGGTCCCATCACGGCCGCCGCATCGGCAAGCGTCTCGACAAGTCGGTGCGGGGCTTCATACAGCACGAGGGTCCGAGGCTCGGACTTCAAGTTTTCCAGGGCTTTGCGGCGCGCCCCAGCGCGCGACGGCAGGAATCCCACAAACAGGAATTCCTCGGTCGGAAGTCCCGACGCAGCCAGCGCCGCGACCACCGCCGACGGGCCGGGAATCGGAATCACCGGGATGTGATGGCGAAGGCAGAGCGTGACCAGGTGGTGCCCCGGGTCCGAGATCACCGGAGTTCCCGCGTCGCTGACCAGCGCAACCTGGGAGCCTTGTTCCAGCTTGATCACCAATTCCGCGGCGCGCGTCAATTCGTTGTGCGCGTGATAACTGATCATCTCCTTGTGGATCCCGTAGTGCTGCAGCAATTTCTGTGTTTGCCGGGTATCCTCGCAGGCGATCAGATCGGCTTCCTTCAGCACGCGAATCGCGCGCAGGGTAATATCCTCCAGATTTCCGATCGGTGTCGCGACCAGATACAGGCAGCCGCCTGCCGCTTCGCTTTGTGATTCCATCGTCATTTGATTTTCCGTGTGTCGAGTCTAACATGCAAGGCCCGGGCCTGCGACCGGATGTAAGCAAGCATCGGCTAACCCTCAGAGGCCGCGCATTCCCGGGCGCGCAACGTGGTAAGATATTCGTCTTTAATCATTGCTGCGGAGGAGACGAGAATTGCCGCTCTACGAGTACCGCTGCCTGAAATGCAAGCGCCACACGGAAAAAATTGAAAATTTGAACGGCCCGCATTTGAAGAAGTGTCCGCACTGTGGCGGAAAAATGGAATCGGTGATCACCGCTCCCTCGATCCAATTCAAGGGAACCGGCTGGTACGTCACCGACTATGGCCGCAAGGGATCCGGCGGAGATGCCGCGAAATCGGAGAAGGGTGAAAAGTCCGAGAAGTCCGAAAAATCGGAAAAGCCGGAATCCAAGCCGGCGGCTCCTGCCAAGGAACAAAAGAAAAGCGCAAGTTCCTCAAAGGAAAAGTAATCGCGGGAAGGGGCGACGAAGGCAATGGGTTGAACAGACTTAAAGTGCCGTCATTCCGAACCCGCTCCCGCGGGTGAGGAATCCCTCTGGCTTTGAAACACAAGAGAAAGAGGGATCCCTCACGGGTTTATCCCGGCTCCTGCCGGGTTCGGAATGACAATGTTGAAGGATCTTTCCGCAAGCAGTGGCGTGGGTCAAACTACAGCTTCAGCGCCCGCAGGTAATTCCGAAACTCGCCGCCAAATTCCTTGTTTTCCAGGCCAATTTCAACGGTGGCCTTCAGGAATCCCAATTTATCTCCCGCGTCGTAGGATTTCCCTTCATAGACGTACGCGTACAAGCCGGATTCCTCCGCCAGCAGGCGAAGGGCATCGGTAAGTTGAATTTCTCCGCCGCGCCCGGGTTTGGTCCGCTCCAGGCAATCGAACACTTCCGGCGGAAGAAGATAGCGCCCGGTCACCGCGAGGTTGGAAGGGGCGTCGGCCGGGTTCGGCTTTTCCACGAGGTCGCGAATTTTCAGCAGTCGCTTGTCCGGCGCGGATGCGGCGGCGGGTTCGACGTCCACGATGCCGTACAATCCCGTCTTTGCGCGCGGCACTTCTTCGACGGCAATCGCTCCCTTGCCCGTGGCTTCGTAGATTTCGACCAGTTGCTGCGTCGCGGGATGCGGGCCGGGAATGATCACATCGCCAAGCAACACGGCGAATGGTTCATTTCCCACAAGTTCTTTCGCCACCAAGTACGGCGTGTCCCAGTCCAAGAGGCTCCTTTTGCCGCGTGTAGCTGAAGGTCACCATGTTGCCGATGTCGTGCACCAGCGCGGCGAGTTCGCATTTCCCTTTGCTCTCGAGAAAGTGTTCCAGCTCGGGCGAGGAATCGAAATGGTCTTCGATGGCGTTCTTCCCGCGGCCCGTGACGATAATAATGTTATCGATCCCGGAGGCGACGCATTCCTCGACCACATATTGGATCAACGGCTTATCGACGACCGGCAGCATTTCCTTGGGTTGCGCTTTGGTCGCGGGCAGAAATCGCGTGCCCAAACCTGCCGCAGGCAGAACCGCTTTCCGGACGCGTCTTGGCTTCTCGGACATGTGTGTTTACCCTGCTGCCACCTTACGTGGCGCTCGCGCGCGCATGTCAATCCATCCCATGCTCCACGCGTAGCCAAAGGCTAATCTTTTGGAATCGGAGCAAGGTGAGATGCGCAGGCTGGGCGGAGTTCCCGGCTTTTTGTGTTTCCTAAAGTCCCGTAGGGACGTCACAGCGTAGCCCACCGTGGAAACGGTGGGACTCGGAGGACGACAATTGAAAGCCCCGGAGGGGCGACACACGGTTAACATTGTGTCGCCCCTCCGGGGCTTAGCTTTCTGCCCTTACATCTACCCACCGCTCGCGCGGTGGGCTACGTTCTTTCGTCCCTGACGGGACTGGCCAAGACATACACGGCAATTCTTCGTCCCGAGGCACGGACTGTTAGGAATTAACTCTTGTAGTCGCTCCACAGTTCTTGAAGCGAGTCCCGCGGGATCGCTAATCGGGGTATTCAAGGCTGCAAGGTGAAATCAAAGGAAACAAGCAATAAAATCAATCCGCCCCGGGAGCGTTGAGCGCCGCCTGCACTTTTGCGGCGTGCGCGGGCCGCTTGCAGAACCCGCTTATCCATTCGCGGAACCCTTCCTTCACCAGGTCGACGATGGTCTGCTGATTTTGCGCGATCACTTTCAGCCAGGCCATGGGTCCCATTTGCGGGAAATAAATCCCGCGGAAACACAGGCGCGAGACCAGAATATTGATGCGGAATCCGAGCGGCTCCCGGTTCAGGGAACGCACGGCATGGGCGATCGCTTCCGGGCTGTAGGCTTGATTCCACCCGTGCCGGACCTCGGCGTGCGCTTCGGCGACGGACATTTTCAGCGGTGTGTGGGCCATCGCAAAGGGTATGAACTCTTCCCAGTGCTTCGGGCGCGTCAATCGCCCTGCTGCTTCCAGCCTTTTATATAGCGGCGTGGCCGGCAAAGGCGTAAGCAATCCGAAGATGGGCAATCCCGGCGGCCAGGTGCGAATTTCGTTGAGGGTGCGGTCGGCCACGCCGGGCGTGTCGTTGTCCATGCCGAAAATGAACGAGGTGATCGCGTAAACGTTGCGGTCGGCGAGCCTTTGCAGCACGGCTGCATATTCGCCGGGCTTGTTGAATCCCTTGTTCACGTCGGCGAGATTGGCCGGGTCGATGGACTCCATGCCGATGAAAATCCACTTGCCGCCGGACGCGGCAATCAGGTCCACCAGTTCCTCGTCGCGCAGCAGATTGGCGCTGATTTGCGCCACCCAATGTACCTGCGCGCCGGCCGCGATGATGTCGCGCAGCAGCGATTTCGTGCGCTTGACGTTGATGGCGAAGTTGTCGTCGATGAAAAAGACGGCGATCTGTCCGAGTTCGCTTTTCGCGCGAGCCTTCAGCACGAGCAATTCGTCCACTACGCTTTTGTTGGTGCGAAACCGTATGGAATCTCCAAAGAATCCGGTGACGGTGCAGAATTCGCACCCGTACGGGCACCCGCGCCCCGATTCCACCGGAACGATGCGGAACGTCCCCCAGCCCTCACCGAGTTTCCTGAGCATCGGAGTAAAAACTTTCGGAATGATATTGAATTGTTTCAGGTCGATCGTGTCCCACGGAATGGGCGGGTACGATTGCAGCGTCGGCTTTTTGTCCTGCCCGAATTCATCCACGGGCGCGTAGATTTCCTTGAGCTGGCCGCGTGCCGCATCGGCCACGATCTTCGGCCAGGTTTCATCGGCTTCGCCCAGGGCCACGGCGTCGGCATGACGCCTGCCGGTTACTTTTCCGAGCGCCTCGTCGGGCATTTCCGTGACGTGCGGGCCGCCCATTACCACGGGCACGCCCACGGCGCGCACCGCGTCGCCCATGCGATAGGCCTTTGCGATCATTCGCGTCATGGCCCCGATTCCCACCAGGCCAATTTTATTTTCTACCACGTAGCGCGCAATCCCCGCTTCATCCATCGGCTGTGCATTGCCGTCGATCAGCACGACTTCATGGCCGGGCGGCGTCAGCGCCTGCAGCAAAAACATCCAAAGGTGCGGCATGAAATTGCGTGTTACCCCGTTATCCGGGCTATAGAGCAGAATTTTCATTTTTTCGTTTTCTCCGACAACGTGTCGAACGTTTCCAAGCCGTATGGTTTCGGCGCTCGCTCAACGTTCAGCGAGAAGGCTTTTGAACCGGCGCGCATGGGAGCGCGTCGGAAGGGGCTTAATGTTCGATGGAAGTGTAGCACTCCTTTTGTACGGAAGGGGACATTAATAAAAAGCAATCTGTTCCAATGGGATATCCCGGCGATCTTGAGCATCCGAAGATCGCTCCGCACGAGGGCGAGCCGTTGCCTGCGGCATCGCCACGCCGGGAAAGTGTTTCCCCGGCCTGTGCTAACATGAAGATTCTTCCATTAGTGAAAGGAAACATGGCAACGCGCATCCTGGGAATCGAATCATCCTGTGACGAAACCGCTGCGGCAATCGTCGCGGACGGACGCGATATTTTGTCGAGCGTCGTCGCTTCGCAGCTGGATATCCATCGCAAATACGGCGGAGTTGTGCCCGAACTCGCTTCGCGCGAGCACTTGCGGCAAATCGTTCCGGTGGTGCGCGAAGCATTGTTGCAGGCCGGCCTCACGTTTGCCGATATCGACGCCGTCGGCGTCACGCAAGGCCCGGGCCTGGTCGGCTCGCTCCTGGTCGGCCTGACGTACGGCAAGGTCCTGGCGGCGGAAATCGGAAAGCCTCTCGTCCCGGTAAATCATCTCGAAGGGCATGTCCACGCCGTTTTTCTGGAGGCGCACCTTGCCGGCCGCGTTCCCGCGCTGCCCGCCATTTGCCTGATTGTTTCCGGCGGACACACGTTGCTCTATCACGTCCAGTCCGCAAGCGAAAACGGCAACGCCTCGGCGCGCGGTTTTCGCTTCCGGCGTCTAGGCGGCACGCGCGATGATGCCGCCGGAGAAGCCTACGACAAAGTCGCGCGCCTGCTCGCCCTCGGCTATCCCGGCGGCCCGATTATCGATCAAATCGCCACGAATGTCTCCGCGTCCGCCGCGAAAATCAGTGATGGGGATAAGGACGAATTGAAATTCGGCCCCGTGAAGATCAAAGGAAACGCGCACGATTTCAGCTTCAGCGGCATCAAAACTGCCGTCCTGTACTACGTCCGCGCGCATCCCGAATTCGCCGAGGAAATCGAAGCCCGCAAAAAAGCTCTGCAGCAAGGCCTGCGAAAGGCCGCCGAACTGATGCCCCTATGCAGCCCCCGCACGCTTGCCCTCATATCCAAGTTTCAGGCCGCCGTAGTGCATGACCTTGTGACCCGCACGCTTGCCGCCGCCGAGGAAACAGGATCGCGCACGGTCCTGGTGTCAGGCGGCGTAGCCGCAAATTCCGAGCTGCGAAAACGTTTCGAGGCAAAAGCCGCGCGCATGGGCGTGGACGTATATTTCCCCAGCCGCGCGCTTTCCACCGACAATGCCGCGATGATCGCCGCAGCCGCATATTCCCATTTGCTCGCAGGCGACTTGGCGCCATCGGACATGAACGCCGAGCCGAATCTGCGCCTCGCCTAAGTGCGCGTGATCCTTAGTTGTCGGGCGGGGGCGTATTCCGATAACAAACAGGACGCATCAGGAAGTGCTTCTACTGTCGCGAAGTGCTCACCCAAACGTGAAACGCGGCGATGGATCTGTGGTTAGAGGATTGCCAGATGAAGAACAATCTAATTCACTGAAAGAGCCCTTTAGTATATAAGTATGTCGATTCGGAGGTCAATATGAAAGCCTCAGACTTCCTTTCGCCGGTTGGCTATCGACAAAGCTTGTCGCGGTCACGTGCGGCACCAACGTTTCGCCTGGCTAGATTAGTCATAATCCTTTGTATCTTCCCTCCATCACTTGTGCTTGCTGGCCAAGCTGTGCCACAGGAAGTCAACAAACATCAGGAGATCATTGCGCTGAAACCCGCACATCCGATCGAGGCAGGGTTGAACGGAGGCGGGACGAATGTTTATCGGATACAAGTTGAGAATGGCCAATTCGCTCATGTGACCGTTGAACAAGAAGGCATCGATGTCGTTATAAGAATTCTCAAACCCGATGGACAGAAAGTCTTAGAAGGCGACAGTTTCAACGGCGCGTGGGGACCGGAGGAGGCGTCATTCATCGCAGAAACTGCCGGCGATTACCAACTCACTGTCAGTTCTTTTTCCCCAAGGGCCTTGCCGGGTCATTACAGCGTAAGGATCGATTACCACTCTGTACCTTCGCCGGAAGACAGAAGAGAATCGCGGCTGAGCAACAGGTTTGGGAAGTCGTACGGTTACTAGGCTTGGGTACTGCAGATGCTCGGAAGGAAGCGATAGCATCCGCTAGCAAAATGCCGGAACTCTGGCGCAGTCTGGGCGATGAATATCAGGAAGCGTTGAGCTATTTTATGCTCGGGAACCTCTATTTGAGTGATGGTAACGTGGAGCCTGCACTATCAAACTATAATACGGCACTTTCTCAATGGCGCCGATTGGGCGACCGTCAGGGAGAAGCCTCCGCGTTGTTCGATATCGGCAGAACCGCTGCGGCTTCCAGTGACCGGACCCGCGTAGTTGATTCATTTGACCAGGCATTGCAGATATGGCGCACATTGAACGACAAGATTGACGAAGCCAAGGTTTTGCGGCAGATAGGCCAGTTTCAGGATCGTCAGGGTGATCGGCAAAAGGCGCTGGACTTCTTTACTCAGTCTCTGCAACTGCAAGAGTTTTTGGGAGACAAGTTCGCCCGCGCTGTTTTGCTAGGTGACATTGGTGTGGTCTATTGGGAACTGGGGGAGCAACAAAAGGCTCTTGAATATTGCACTCAGGCTCTAGCATACTTCCGCGCCGTTGATGATCGACCGAGTGTGGCGGCCACACTCGACAACCTTGGTAAGGTTTATAACGATGTCGGCGAAACGGAAAAGGCGCTCGAAAGCTACAAGGAATCATTAACATTATGGGAGGCAATCGGCGACAAGAAAGGCCAGGCAGTCACGCTGCACAATTTGGGCGTGTTCAGTGGAGACCGCGGCGATAAAGAAAAGGCGCTCGAATACTACATGCGGGCGTTGTCACTGCGCGAAGCTTGGGCGACAAAGCGGGTCAAGCCAGCACATTGAGCAACATCGCTAGTATCAATGATGGTCTCGAAGATAAGCAGAAATCCTTGACTGCTTATGGCGAGCTTCTAAGGATTCAAAGAGAGTCAGGCGATAAAGCCAACGAGGCATGGACGCTGGATCACATCGGCGCGGTATACGACGATCTTGGGGACAAAGAAAAGGCCCTTGAATACTACAACCAGGCTTTGCCGTTAAGGCTAGCCGTGGGCGATAGATCGGGGCAGGCCACAACGCTGAGCAATATCGGCAAAGCTTACAGTGATCTTGGGCAAAAACAGAAAGCGCTCGAATTTTACCTTCAAGCACTGCCTCTCCGGCAAGCCGTTGGCGATAGAGCGGGGCAGGCCACCACGCTGAGCAATCTGGGTGTTGTTTATAATGAACTGGGAGACCTGGAAAATGCCCTCGCATATTACAATCAGGCGTTGCCACTCAGCCAGGCGGTGGGTGATAGAGCGGGCCAGGCCACCACGCTGAATAATATTGGCAATGTCTATAGTGATCTTGGGCAAAAACAGAAAGCGCTCGAATTCTACCTTCAGGCACTTCCTCTCCAGCAGGCCGTGGGTGACAGATCCGGTCAAGCCATCACACTCAGTAACATCGGGGTCGACTATGCTGACTTAGGAGACAGAAAGAAGGCGCTCGAATATTACAATCAGGCATTGCCAATACAAGAAGCGGTGGGCGATAAGTCTGGCCAGGCCGTCACGCTGGGCAACCGTGGCAGGGTCTACAATGACGTCGGAGAGAAATCAAAGGCGCTAGACAATTACACTCAGGCGCTACATTTATATCAATCGCTGCCTGACAAATCCAAGCAGGCGGCAACCCTGGGTAACATCGCTGGAATCTACCGCAATCTCGGCGAAGATAAGGAGGCCCTGGGCGCCGACCAGGAAGCATTTGCTTTGCAGCAGGCACTGGGTGACCTTCCCGGCCAAGCTTCCACGTTGGACCGTCTTGCTACTACTTGTCGTGACCTAGGCCAGAAGCAAAAAGCGCTCGAATATTACAACCAACTCGTGGCGCTCGAACAAGAACTCGGTCAGGAGCCCAACGAAGCAGCCACTCTTAGCAATATCGGTGACATCTACAGCGATCAAAGAGACAACGACAATGCTTTGGAATACTACGACCGCGCCCTCGCTTTGCAACGCAAACTTGGAGACGCCGCAGGGGAGGCAAGGACACACAACAAGATCGATAGTATCTATAGCGAGCCGCCAAAGTAGCTCTCCGCCTGATCGAGAACGTTCGACCTTAGCAATCAGCGAGAGCGGCCTCAAACTTTATTCAATAGAGTCCGTTCATCCGCCATTCGGAAAAGCACACTCAGACTTAATCCCAAAAGCAACTCCCAGTAACAAAACTCATCTCCCGATAATGGGATTATAGGCAACTGCCTCGCGATAAAGTTCTCACCTCTCGACTCTTAACTATTGACTCTCAACTTCTGCGCTACAATCCACGCTTTCATGCGCATTGCCTTCGATACTGGCGGCACGTTCACCGATTGTGTCTGCCTTCGCGGCGGGCGCATCGAGATTCTGAAAATTCCTTCCACTCCGCAGAATCCGGCGGAGGCCATTTCGCGCGCCTTGGGTGAAATAATGCGCGTGAGCAGGGAAGGGTTTCAACTCGATCTTGTCTTGCTTGCGGCGCCACAAACTCGAAAAAGAAGCGCGGGAAAGGGAAAAGCCCCAAGGCATAGCTGCCTTGAGGCTTTTAAGAATTTCGAACAATTATTGCTAGTACTCCGCCGCCTCGGTCTTTTCCAGGGGAGAAGGCATCTGCAGCCGCGCTTTCGCCAGCGACTTGATGAGCGCATCTTCCATGGTTTCCGGGGAGGTATTTCGTGCGGTGGCCAGTTCGCTGACGAGGAGGAATTTAGCGCGTTCGAGCATTTTCTTTTCGCGGAAGGAAAGAGGCTTGGTACGGCTTAAGGAAACCAGGCTCTTGAGTACCGCGGCTACTTCGATCAGAGCGCCGGTTCGCATGCGTTCGGAATTCTCCTTGAACCGGTGTTTCCAGTCGTGGTGCGAATTGGGCTTGCCCTTTTCCAGAAAGGTCAAAACCTTCAGGGTTTCGCCGTTTCGAATCACGGGCCGCAAGCCAACCGAAATTGCGTTGGTGGCAGGAACCATGACTTTCAAGCCACTTGAGTAAATCTTCAACATGTAATACTTTTCCGTTCTCCCGTTCAGAACCCCGAAATTGATCTGTTCGATGATCCCTACGCCGTGGTTCGGATAGACGACTTTGTCACCCATCTTGTAATCCATGGTCGGAAGCCCCCTAAGAGGAAATCTAAGCTAGTTTGAATTATGGGGGTATCAAAGTCAACATATTTCTCATAGAATCAGCAAGTTATGGAAGATTTTGCTTCGAGAATGGTCATTGAATTGCTCATAAAGTTTTACTTCCTTTTTACATTTCCATCCCCTTGCGGAAAACCTCTGGTGCGTTCTGATGCCATGAAATTCCACCGTTTACGGTAGAATGGGCTCTTAAATGTTGATTCTGGCCATCGATACCAGCACGCGTACCGGAAGTGTCGCATTGCTCAGGGATAATGTGGTACTGGCCGAGGTTTCCGGATACGAAGAAACGCCCTATTCCTCGCGCCTTTTTAGCGATTTGGACCTCCTGAAGGCCAATGCGCAGTTTGAATTGAGCCAGATTGATGTATTTGCGGTGGCATCAGGCCCTGGGTCCTTTACAGGCCTGCGCATCGGGCTGACCGCGGTGAAGGCGTGGGCCGAGGTGCACGGCAAGCCAATCGCGGCCATCAGCGGGCTGGAAGCGATTGCCGAGCAATCCAAGGCGATTGGCGGAGACTTACTTGTTGAAAATCAAATCCTGGCGCCATTTTTCGATGCGCGGCGGGGGCAGTTGTTCGGCGCTCTCTATCAGCGCAGGGCTGGAAATGGGGCGCCGCTGGAATTGGTGAGTGAGGAGACCATACTTTCCCCGGAAGAATTCATTGACCTGGTGAAAGGAAGTTTGAAATTGGGCCAGCCGACAATTGTTTCGCCCGTTCCGGGACTGCTTCTGAGTAGCCTCGTTGAGGGGGTTCTCCCAGGCATCCGAATGGAAGCCGTGTCGCCGGTGCTTGCGGCGGCTGTTGGCCGGCTGGGATTTGATCGAGCGAAACGCGGCGATTTGCTGGACCCGCTCCGGCTGGACGGGAATTATGTCCGCAGGTCCGACGCGGAAGCGGCCTGGAGCGACGGGTAATGCGGCCTAAGCACGACCCTGCGAAAGGGGCCGCGATCGTTCCCATTCGCGGGATGATTTCGTCGGACGCCCCGGCCATTCTGTCGATCCTGCAGGAAAGCCCTGAGGCCTCCCTGTGGTCTGAGGATGGCATTCAAGAGGCGGCAGCCGACGGAATGGCATGGGTTGCCGAACAAAATGGCGGCGTGGCCGGGTTTGTGATTGGAAGGGTGGTTGCCGACGAATTCGAAATATTGAATATGGCCGTGGCACGGGCCTATCGCGGCCGCGGCATTGCCGGCCAATTGGTACGGGAAGCTCTGGAATGCGCGCAAATGGCCGGAGCCAGGAAGGCGCATTTGGAGGTGCGAGCTTCGAATGAAGCCGCGATTTCTCTCTATCAGCGGCATGGTTTCAGGCAGTACGGGCGGCGCGTGCGGTACTACCAGTATCCCCTGGAGGACGCGTACTTATTCTCCGTGGAATTAAATTCAACGCCACAATAAATTTTAGTGAATTATGCTTGGCGAGCGTTTTGCATTGTGCTAGGTTGCGTTTAGTGATGCATTTCCCATTCACAATTCGAATCGATCGGGAGGCAGGCAATGCCCACCTTGACACGGGAGATACGCGAGCAACTTCTGACATATGACCAGGAGTTTCAAAAGCTCGTGCAGCAGCATACGGAATACGAAGCGCAGTTAGTGCAGCTCTCACACTCCTCCTACCTGAATCTGGAAGACCTGCAGCGGGAAGCTACCCTTAAAAAATTGAAATTGCAGGTGAAGGACGTGATGGAGCGCTATGTCGAGCAGCGTTTGAATCATGGTTTTTAGCTGAGTTGCGCGCCCCGACTGCGTCGGGGCGCGCAGCGCAAAAAAAGAGCCCGCACTCGCCTCTCCAGGCGAGATCCATGCCCTACCGTGCATAACGCACTAGACTCCGGGACATTCGCGAATTGAGATAGAATGGAAGAGCACTGAGCAGGAGTGCGCGCGTAGCCTCCTGCCAAGGACCCTCATGGTTAAGGACGGCTACAAATTCGCCGCTGCACCGCTGTTGTTGGGCGCAATCGCATTGGGATTTCACTGGAACTGGCTGGGCGGCGCACTGATTTTCCTG
The DNA here is from genome assembly GCA_963781055.1 of Terriglobia bacterium. Taxonomy (GTDB): domain Bacteria; phylum Acidobacteriota; class Terriglobia; order Acidiferrales; family UBA7541; genus Palsa-360. The sequence goes on along the minus strand of CAWAEW010000041.1, from coordinate 12,602 downwards.
GGCCTGTTTGTCTTGTATTTTTTCCGTGATCCGGAAAGGACGCCGCCCTCCGACCCGGAAACGATCGTGTCGCCGGCTGACGGCCGCGTGATGGAAGTGGTCGAGGAACCTCTGAGAGGGAATCCGGGGCGCAGAATCAGTATTTTTCTCTCGATCTTTGACGTTCATGTGAACCGGTCTCCGGTGGCCGGGAAAATTACGGAGATCGAATATCGCAGCGGAAAATTTTACGCCGCGATGCGAGGCCGAGCCTCGGCGGAGAACGAACAGAACTCGTTTCACGTTTCGACCGATCACGGAGAGGTCGTATTCACGCAGATCGCCGGATGGGTCGCGCGGCGGATCGTGTGCTGGAAATCCGTGGGTGACACCGTACTGCGGGGCGAGCGCGTAGGTATGATACGCTTCGGTTCGCGCATGGATATCTGGCTTCCAGACCGGGTTGAAATTCTGGTTCGTCCCGGACAGCATGTTGCGGGAGGCGCGAGCGTCCTGGCGCGGTGGAAATGAGCGACTTTGAACAGCAGGAACTTGGTTTTCCCGGGTCGCGGCGTCCGAATCTGAAGTTGCGCCGCGGCATCTACCTTTTGCCCAGCTCCATGACCGTGGCGAACATGCTCTGCGGATTTTACGCGGTCATGGCCACGCTGAAGGGCGGGGGAGCGGACCTGGATAATGCGGCAAAAGCCATAGGGCTCGCGATCTTGTTCGATTCCTTCGACGGATTTGTCGCTCGCGCCACGGGAACCAGCAGCGAATTTGGGAAACAGTTTGACTCGCTTGCCGATATGGTCAGCTTCGGGATCGCTCCGGCGGTCCTGGCGTTTACATGGGGCGTGCGCGGGATTTCGGAAACCGAGCTTTTTGATGTTCGGCGCCTGCACCAGATCGGCTGGTGGGTGGCGCTCTCGTTCGTGATTTGCTGCGCCTGGCGGCTGGCGCGCTTCAATATCCAGGGAATGGCGCCGGGCAGCGGGTCGCGTTATTTCGTGGGTCTGCCATGTCCCGCGGCCGCCGGACTCATCGCCGCGACGGTTCATGCCATCAAATCGCCGATCGAAGACTGGCGCTGGTCGGTGTTTTGGATGTTGATCGTGGTTGGCGACGCGGCTCTGATGTCGAGCACGGTCCGATACCGAAGCTTCAAGGAAATGCCGATGGCGCGGCGGCGGCCCTCGCTGCTTATTGTGTTGATCGGACTATTGGTATGGCTCGTGGTGATGAATTCCGAGGTCGTGCTGATGTTGATCGCGACCACCTTTGTCGCCAGCGGCCTGACGCTGCACGTCGTGCGCATGGTTCGTCATCGACTGGTATCGCATCCAGCCAAAACATGACCTCTCCCCGAGAAACAGCCCAGGAAACTCGTCCCGCAGTGCGTGTGGCCATCGCCGGCGCGTCGTCCCTGCTCGGCAAGGAATTGAAGGTGTGTCTGGAAGAATCGAATTTTCCGGCCGTGGAAGTCCGCCTGCTGGACGAGGAGATCGCCGCCGGCATTCTGACGGAATTGGCGGGGGAACCGGCGGTAATCGAAACGGTGAATCAGGAGAGCTTCGATCAAATCCGGATCGCGTTTTTTACCGGGTCGGCCGGATTTTCGATCGGGCACGGCATGCAGGCGAGGGGATCAGGGGCCGTTGTGATCGACCTCAGCGGCGGGATGTCCGCCGATCCGGATGCAAAGCTGTGGATACCTGGGCTGGATAGTTTGCTACCGCCTCCGGCAAGCAAAGTTGCGTCCAGAGAGCCGCAGAGTCTTTTCCTGGTTCCTTGCGTTCCCGCGGATGTTGCGATTTCGATGTCCGCGGCATTTGCGCCGCTGGGACTTGTGCGGCTCGCGTTGAGCTTCTTGCAGCCTGCATCGGAGCGCGGACCGCTGGCGGTAGAGGAACTGGAAAGCCAGGTGGTCAATTTATTGTCCTTCCAGCCGATTTCCAAAACGGTCTTTGATGCGCAGATCGGTTTTAATATGCTTTCCAGGTACGGTCCGGAGAGCGCCGAGGATTTGAGCGAAGCGCGGGCAAGAATCGTTGGGGAAGCGCGAAGATATTTGGCTGGCAGGACGCCGATGCCTGCCATTTCACTGGTGCAGGCCCCGGTATTTCATTCGCTCGCGTTTACCGCGTTCGCCGAGTTCCAAACTCCTCCCGCGTTGGACGCGGTGGTGAAAAGTCTGGAAGCTGCGGGACTAAAAGTGACGCCGGAGAAGGAAGAGGCGCCCTCGAACGTGAATGTCGTCGGGGAGGGCCGCCCGGTATTGGGACAACCGGAGCGCGATCCTTCGATCGAAAACGGCATCTGGCTCTGGGGCGCGGCGGACAACCTGCGTGTTCCGTCCACGACGGCGGTTGCCATAGCGGAGAAGCTGCTTGCTTCATGAAGCTCAAATCCGGATGGGCGACACGCGTACAGGGCGCGGCAAGCACGCCGAGCACACGGGGCAGAGAAACCCGATGCATGTATTCTCGAATTTCAAATTTCACAATTTGAAATTTCAAATCTCTTCTTTATTTTCGTTTCTGGTCCCTTCCCGGATTTCCCCTTTGTACCTGTGTGTCTCGGTGGCCCTTCTGGTTTCCGCCTGCGGATACCACGTAGGAGGAACGGCTTCGCGGCTTCCGGCCGGCCTGAAGGTCATTGCCGTGCCCACGATCGAAAATCGGACGAGCCGCTATCGCGTCGAACAGCGCATGACCGAAGCCGTGGTCCACGAGTTTCTGGCGCGCACGAAGTACAGGATTGTGTCGACGGAAGATAACGCGGACGCGGTGCTGCACGGAGAAATTACCAGCTTCGAGGCCGTTCCGGTGGTATTCGACACGACTCCGGGTCCGAACTCCACTCCGGTGCCGAACGTGAACGCCACCACCACGAGCGCGACCACCATGCTGATTTCCGTTCACATGAAGGTGCGGCTCGAAGAGCGGGAAACAAAACAAATCCTGTACAAGAACGACAATTACCTGTTCCGCGAGCCGTACGAACTCTCGACCGATCCGACAAAATTTTTCGACGAGCAAGGTCCGGCATTGCAGCGAATGTCGCGTGACTTTGCGTCGCGCCTGGTCGCCGACATACTGGAGAATTTCTGATGGCCGCCGTCTTGCCGGGCGAACTTCTGGCGCGTTTGGCGAAGGGGAAACCGGTTCCGGGGATCCTCTTGTTGGGTGGGGACGCCTATTTGCGCGAATTGTCCCGCCGGAAGATCGCGGAAGCGTACGTGCCGGAGACGTCCCGCGATTGGGGCATCAAGCGATTTTCGGCCGGCGACGATGAACTTTCCGACGTGCTGGGCCAGGCGCAAACACTCCCCATGCTGGCGGCGCAGCAAGTGATTTTCGTGTCCGGCGTCGAGGCCTGGGAGCGCCTGGGGGAAGAATCGCGCGACGCGCTGGTCAAGCAGCTTTCCGACTACCTCTCCGATCCCGCCCCGTTTTCAATTTTGGTGCTGGAAGCGTCCGCGCTGGACCAGAGAATGCGCCTGGCAAAAACTCTCGCGGAAAAAACGCTGACGGTTTCCGTGGCGCTTTCCGATGATCCGGACGAGAGAATACGTTTGGCCGTGCCCGTGAGCTTGGAAATGGCGCGCGAGCTGGGAGTGGAGCTGGATCGCGACGCCGCCGATGAACTGTGCGATATGCTCAACGGCGAACTGGCGACGATTCGTACGGAGATCGAAAAGCTGGCCGCGTATGCGGGTGACCGCCGGAAGATCGCGCGGGCGGACGTCGACCTGCTGGTTGTGTCGGCAAAAAAATACGAGGTCTGGGACCTGGCGGATATGCTCGCGGCGCGCAAACCTTCCGAGGCGCTGGAATTTCTCGACAGCCTGTTGCGGGAAGGCGAACCGCCGGTGGCATTGCTCGGCGGGCTGGCCTGGATGTTTCGCAAGCTGCTGGAAGCCCAGGAATTGCCGGCGGGAACGGGAGGATGGCAGGCCGCCGGACGCCTGAAAATGCGGCAAGACAAAGCCGAGCTAGCCGTGCGCCAATCCAGGAAATTCCCCAGAGCGCAGTTGGCGCGAGGATTAGAGGCGTTGTACGAAGCCGACAGCCGCTTGAAATCCGGGGGAACGAGCCAGCGCGCCGTGATGGAATTTCTGGTGGCGCAGCTTGCGTCGCCGGGTTCCGCGTAGGCCATGAACGCAAAAACGCCCGGGAATTGCGATCCCGGGCGGTCCGCGAAATCCAACAAATCAAAACGGGGAAGTGATTCGGGTCAGGCCTTGGCTGCGGCGCGCAATCCATTGATCGCCAGGCTGAGGCGCGATTTGTAGCGGTTGCCGGTGTTTTCTTCCAGCACGCCCTTGCTGATGGCTTTGTCGATCGCGGAAAGCGTCGGCTGGAGAAGTTCGCCGGCCGATTTTGCGTCCTTCGCCGCGATGGCCGTGCGCAACTGCTTCATTGCGGAACGCACTCGGGTCGTATTCGCGCGATTGATCGCCGCGCGCTTGCGGGATTGCTTGGCCCGCTTCAGTACCGATGGCTTGCGCTTCTTTACTTTTGTTGCTGCACCTTGCGCCATTCAATTCTCCTGTTATTTTCCGCGGCTTCCAAACGGAGCCGCTTCCGATTCGATTGATTCGATTGAAATACACTAGCGGAGCCGCAAGTCTTTGTCAACGAACGCGCGGGTTCGTGAGTAGGCCAGGCTTCAGCCGGTCGGGTTTTCGACTTCGCCGGCACCATTGTAAAAGCGGCAGACTGAAATCTGTGCTGCCATAGGCGCGGAGGCGAGGATGCACCGAACGGCAGTCCGTTGTATAGTACGGCGCATCCTGGAATAGGGGAGCGGTCCATGGCCATCCAACGGATTTGTGCAGCGCCGATTCTGCTTTTCAGTATCGTGCTCGGTTTACTGGTGTCGACTCCTGCCGCGAACGCGCAGGGCAAGTGGGAGAGGCTGGCTCCGTTTCCCGAGCCGGCGGAAGAAATTCTGGGCGTGGCGGCGGGCGGCAAGATGTACGTATTCGCCGGGCTAATCCCCCTGTGGAAACCGATGGGGCTGGTTTACGAGTACGATCCGGCCACGGATCATTGGACGAAAAAGAAGCCGATGGCGCTGCCTTCGCACCACTTGGCCCTCACCGAATATCACGGAAAGATTTATGCCTTTGGCGGATTCGTGTATCCGCAATCGGGGCCGCCGGCCTGGGTGCCCATCAATAATTCGTGGGAATACGATCCCGCCGCGGACACATGGAAGGCGCTGGCGCCTATGCCTTCGAAGCGCGGTTCACCGGTGGCGGTGACGGTGGGCGACAAAATGTATGTGATCGGGGGAGCGGGGAATATTCCCGGGTCGACCGAAACGAAGATCGATCAAACCACGCCGCAAATGGTGTTTGGCACGGTCGAGGAGTACGACCCGGAGAAGAATACCTGGCGAGAGCGGAGTCCCATGCCCACACCGCGCAACCATACGGCCGCCGGCGTCATCAACGGGAAGATTTATGTGGTCGGCGGCAGGGTGGGAGCAGCATTCATCGGGCTTGCGTCGGATATTTCCGTGGTCGAGGAGTACGATCCGGCCACCGACAAGTGGAGCGCGCCGCGTTCGCGGATGCCTACGGCGCGCAGCGCGCTGGGCGCGGGAGTTTATGGCGGGCGCATGTACGTCGCCGGGGGAGAATTTCAGGACCCGCACATGATGGCGACGTTCCGCGCCGTGGAAGCGTACGATCCGGCGAGCAATACGTGGTCGGTGATGCCGTCGATGCCCGTGAGCCGGCACGGCCTTGCCGCCGGAGTGATTGGCAATCGCCTGATTCTGGTGGGCGGCGATGTGCAATCGTCGGGGACCGGGATTATGGCTTCTACGAGCGAAGTGGACGCGTTTGTGTTTCCTGGCAGTGAAAAGTAAGGCCGCAGCCATTGCTTGACATGGCTTGACATGGAAAAATTCACGGCCGCTAACTTATTGCTGTGTGGTCATTTATGCATTTTCTTGACCCCTTGCGTGCTTTCGAGTACGCTTTCCTTGATAGTTTCTCTCTTAAGCGCGGAGGTGTTTACCCCATCGGTTGGTTGTAGGTGATGAAAAACCTTCCGAATCATCCATGAGACGCACGGTACAAATTGCCGGCGGGATGGAATCCCTGTTCGGCACACTTGACGAAAACGTCAAACTGCTGGAATCCGCGCTGCACGTCACCACTCACTTGCAGGATGGCCACCTTGCCGTTGAAGGCGAGGCTTCACAAGTCGATCGCGCTGTCCGCATTCTCGATGAATACAACCAATTGATCCGCGAAGGCCGCCGCATGAGTCATGGTGACGTCAAGGACATGATTCGCGTGGCCACGCAAGATTCGAAGACTACGCTGAAGCAAGTCCTCGAGCCGGGCGCTCCTTCGCGGCCGCGAATTTTCGGCAAGAAAAACGTCACGCCGAAGAGTCCGAACCAGCGGCTCTTCATGGAAGCGATTGAGAAACACGACATGACGTTTGCCGTGGGGCCGGGAGGAACCGGAAAAACGTACATCGCGGTGGCGATGGCGGTTTCGGCTCTGCTTACCAAGCAAGTGGACCGCATTATTCTGGCGCGCCCGGCGGTGGAAGCCGGCGAACGGCTCGGATTTCTTCCCGGCACTCTGCAGCAGAAGATCGATCCCTACATGCGTCCGCTGTACGACGCGCTCTACGACATGCTCGACGCCGACAAATTGGAGCGCTTCCTGGAAAAGGGAATCGTGGAGGTTGCGCCGCTGGCCTTCATGCGCGGGCGCACGCTCAATGATTCGTTTGTGATTCTGGACGAGGCGCAAAACACAACCAGCGAGCAGATGAAAATGTTCCTGACGCGGTTGGGGTTCAATTCCAAGGCGGTGGTGACCGGCGACGTGACGCAGATCGATTTGCCCGCGGGGCGGCGCTCCGGATTGGTCGAGGCGCTGGAAGTTACCGGGCGCATCGAGGGGATTGCGTTTATACGGTTCGATGAGCGCGACGTGGTGCGCCACAATCTGGTGCAACAGATTGTCAAGGCTTACGAGGAGTTTGGAGGGGGCGAGGGTCGGCGGACGGCTTCGTCTGGGACTGGGAAGCTGGAGCCTTCCAGATAGTTGCGTGCCGGCGAGATGATAAGTCAAAAGCTTTAACACAGAGGGCACTGAGGGCACAGAGAGCACGGAGAGTTCGGAAGACGCAACGGGTCCGGACTCTACTTGGATCCAGGAGTTAAAAAGTTCGGGCTCTACTTTTACGCCGAGTGTCTCTTGAAAAGTGGTGGCTCTGTTGACATCCTTAGAATCCGAACCCGGTTGCTGTAGCCCGCCTCTTCAGACGCGGGGATTTTCCTCGCCCAATGGCGATCAAATCCTCGCCTCTGAAGTGTACGGTGCCATGACATCCTTTACACTCGTTGCCAACACATCCTTTACACCTTGGGGTTAAAGTTTCTGGCCTAGGAGGCCAGAAACCATGGGGTGGAAGGCGACGAATGTGAGCGAGCAGCGAATGCAGTTTGTGATTCGAGCGGCGAGCGGGCAAGAAGCAATGTCGGCGTTGTGCCGGGAGTTTGGCATTTCCCGGCCAACGGGATATTTGTGGCGCCGCCGGTATCAGCAGACGCGGACCTTGACGGCGCTGGCCGAGCAGAGTCGGCGTCCGCATCGCAGTCCGCGGAGGACGCTGCAGTGGAAGCAGGAACGAGTCGTGGGTCTGCGCGAGCAGACGGGCTGGGGTGCCAAGAAGCTCCAGGTGATTCTGCGGGATGAACAGGGGCTGGAATTGCCCGTGCGCACGATTCATCGAATTCTAGAACGGCAAGGGCGGATCGTTGTCCCGATGCATGGTTCGGCGCCGACGCGGTTCCAGCGCTCCACGCCGAATGAGCTGTGGCAGATGGACAGCAAAGGGAAATATCCGTTGCGTGACGGGGAGTGCCATCCGCTATCGATCCTGGATGATCACAGCCGGTACGCCGTGGGGTTGTACGCGTTAAGCGCACTGACCATCGAGCAGGCCTACCCATGCCTGGTGCAAACGTTGCAATGTTGCGGAGTGCCGCAAGCGATGCTGATGGATCATGGCTCGCTGTGGTGGTCGACCAGCAACGGCTGGGGGTTGACGTGGCTGTCGGTGCGGTTGATTGAGCAAGGGATTCGGCTGCTGTACGGACGGGTGTGTCATCCGCAGACGCAAGGCAAGGTGGAACGTTTTCATCGCACCTTGGGTGGAGCGCTGCGGCATCGCGGGGTGCCCGAGCGGATTCAGGACTGGCCACTGGCGCTGGATGAATTCCAGTACAGCTACAACTATCGACGGCCCCATGAGGCCCTGGGAATGCAGCGGCCCGCCGAACACTACCGGCCCAGTCCGCGGGCGTATCAGCAGCGCCCTCCGGAATGGGAATATCCGGAAGGCAGCGAAGTGCAACGGTTGAATACGCAAGGCAGTTTGGTCCAAGGCCAGCAGCGATGGTTTGTGTGCAAAGCACTGGCCGGACAACGGGTGCGGATCGAGCGGTTCGATGGCAAGCTGCTGGTGAGCTATCGGCACATGTATATTCGTGAGATCGATATGGACCGAGGCAACAGCAGACCTCTGGTAGTAGTGAGGCGAGAGCAGCAACTCGCCGCTGAGTGGGACTCTCCGGTCGCCCTCCGGGCTCCCTACGAGTCCCACTCAGAAATCAAACCGGACCCCGAACGGGAAGTGTAAAGAATGTCTTGGCACCCAGTGTAAAGGATGTCTTGGCAACGAACACTGAAGAGGCGAGCTACAGCAACCTGCGCCCTATTTTGAGGATGTCAACATAGCCAGAAGCGGCCTTAACGGGTGCGTGCTCTACTTGGAGCCCGCTCTTAATACTGTCCGAATTTAAATGATTGTCAATCACCAGCGCCGCGTGCCCGTGGCCATTCAACCCCTGCAGGAGTTCTACGAGCGTGCGCGGCAGGAAATGAAATTCCCGCCGGAATCGGTCACGGTTCAATTGATCAGCGATGAAGCGATGGCGCGGTTGAACCGGACGTTCCGGCACAAACGTGGGCCCACCGATGTGCTCTCCTTTCCCGCGAACGGCGCGAAGCCGAACGCAAAATCGGAATATGTGGGGGACATCGCCATTTCGCCGGAAACGGCGCGGCGCAACGCGCGCCGGTTTGCGAGGTCGCTCCCGGACGAATTGCGCGTCCTGATCCTGCACGGAATGATTCATCTGGCCGGATTCGATCACGAAACCGACCATGGCGAAATGGACCGGCTGGAGCGCCGGTTGCGGCGCCGATTGGGCGTGGACGGTCGGCCAGAAAAAGTCCGGGGGCTACTTGGAGTTCGGCGGGGAAAACACACATGATGTCGTTTTTCTATATCCTCGGAATTTCAGCGCTCGGCGTCGGCCTGGTGATTTTTTCGTATATCGACCGGGTCTACCGCGAGCTGGGCCGCGTGACCACCGGGCGCGTGCATGAGCATCTGGAATTTTTCGAGGCCGAGATTGAACCGCACTTTCACATCGAACGAACGCGGGGCGCCACGGGATTCCGCCTGCTTGCGAATCTGTGGCTGGTTCTGGTTACGGCCGAGACCGCGCGCGGCGTCATCGTGTTCGTGCCCGGGACGTGGGACGCGCTGCTTCAGGCGCTGGTATACGTTCTGGTGGAAGTGCTGCTGCTCTCGCAGTTTATTCCCGATTTTCTGCTGGCCCGGACCAAAGGCCGATGGCTGATCCGGTTCGCGTTGGTTATTCGCGCGTTTTTATGGATCGTCTGGCCGTTTCGCGCGGTTTTGCAGGCGGCGATTTCGCTGGCGCATATTTCCGACGACGTTAGCGCCGACAGCGAATTGGCGCAACAAGAGGGGATCGAAGCCCTGGTCGATGCGGCCGAGCAGGAGGGCATCCTCGAGCGGGACGAAGCGCAAATGATCGAGCAGGTCGTCGAATTCAGCGACAAGCGCGTTCTGGAATTCATGACGCCGCGGCCGGATGTCGTGGCCATTCGGGCGAGTTCCACAGTCGAGCAGCTTCGCAAACTCCTGATCGAGACGAAATTCTCGCGCGTCCCCGTGTACGAAGAAACCCTCGACGACACGTTCGGCGTGGCCTTTGCGCGGGACTTGCTGCAGGTGCCGGAAGAAGAGGCCCGGCATCGAACGGTGCGCGAAATGGCCCGCCCGGCAATGTTTGTCCCGGAAACCAAGCACGGGTCGGATCTGCTGAAGGAAATGCAGCGGCGAAACCAGCAGATGGCGATTGTGGTGGACGAGCATGGATCGGTGGCGGGCATCGTCACGATCGAGGATCTGGTCGAGGAGATTATCGGCGAAATCGGGGAGGATGACCGCGTGCCGGCTCCGGACGCAGTGCGCGAGCCCGATGGAAGCCTGGTGCTGCGCGGCAGCGTGTCGGTCGAAAAAGTGCAGGAACTGTTTGGAGTCGAATGGGATGTTTCGGGAGAAGAGTCCGCGACGACCATTGCCGGGCTGTTGAATCATGTTGCCGGGCACGTGCCCGCTGCCGGGGAACGCGTGGAGTATGGCGGCCTGCGGTTTGAGATTCTGGAAGCTAATCAGCGGAAAGTCTTGCGGGTGAGGGCGCGGCGGTTGCCGGCGGCTGTTTCGGCGGAGTGACAAGTCAAAGGCTTTAACACAGAGGACACAGAGGGCACAGAGAAGGCGGAGGAAGAGAAGCAATTAAAGGAAGTAGAGGAAACTCAATGCCGCCTGCCATGAATTGGAAAGCATTTAATCAAGGGAGGCTGGGAGGCGTCGCTTTTGATCTTCGATCTCGCGACGCTTCGCAGAAATGAATAATCTTTTCTTGAATTGTATTTCTCTGTGTTCTCTGCGTCCTCTGTGTTAAAGCCTTTTTAGGGGTTGCCGGACAACATCAGTGGCTGATGAGCTTGGCGATGAGAAATGCCGCTCCCGCCGCAAGGCCGCCGGTGACGACCGTCTGCAAGCCGCCCTTGAATGGGTTGATGCCCGTGAAGCGGCCCTTCACGTAGCCGAATACCGCCAGGGCCAGCAGCGTAACGCCTACCGAGCACCACAATCCGGTTTGCACGCTGGAGAGCAGGATATACGGCGCAAGGGGAATCAATCCTCCGACGATGTAGGACATCGCGATGGTGAAAGCGCTGATGCGCGCCCTGGTGGGTTGAGGTTCTTCCAGGCCAAGCTCGAATCGCATCATGAAATCAACCCAGATTTTTTGGTCTCCGGTAATCGCTTTCACCACCGGTGACATCTCTTCCTCGGTCAATCCATAATCGCGAAACACTTTGGCGACTTCCTCGATTTCGACATCGCGCAATTCGACGGTCTCGCGAATCTCGCGCTCGCGTTCGGAAGCGTAGTGTTCCTGATCTGTCTTGGCGGCCAGGTAGCCTCCCAGGCCCATGGCGATCGATCCGGCGGCAATTTCCGCAAGGCCCGCGGTAACCACCAGCGCCGAGGCATGAGGGCTCGTGGCCAGCGCCCCGGAGATGCCAGCGGCGAGGGCGAACGGGACCGTCAGGCCGTCGGACATCCCGATGACGACGTCGCGCACGGATGCAGTGGCCGTGAAGTGGTGCTCGATATGGGGTGTAGCAGGCATCTGATTTTCTCCAACCACTCGGGTACAGGACCCAGCGAACGGGCTGATGTGTTTCCACGGGCCGCGGGGTATCATAAACAAATGGCTGAGGAATTCAAATCTGGTTTTGTAGCAGTTGTGGGACGCCCCAACGCGGGAAAATCGACGCTGGTGAATAAGCTGGTCGGGGAGAAGGTGGCGATTGTTACTTCGAAGCCGCAGACCACGCGCAACCGGATTCACGGAATCGTGAACCGGCCGAATGCGCAGGTCGTGCTGATCGATACGCCGGGACTCCACCGGCCCGACTCCGCGCTGGGCAAGCAGATGATGGGAGAAGTGGACGCGGCGATCGATGGCGTGGATGTGCTGGCGCTGATCCTGGATGCGAGCGAAGAAATGGGCCAGGGAGTTCACCGGGCGCTGGAACGCGTGAGCCGGTTTGAAGGGCCGCGCATCCTGCTGCTGAACAAGATCGACCGAATCTCAAGGGACGAATTGCTTCCGCTGATCGAAAGGGCGGCGAAAATGGGCGAATTTGCGGAGATCATTCCGATTTCCGCGCTGACCGGAGACGGCGTGGAGCGCGCTCTGGAAAAATTCATCGAATATCTTCCCGCCGGCGCTCCGCATTTTCCTTCCGACCAGTACACCGACCAGCCGGAGCGTTTTCTGGCGGGAGAAATTGTCCGGGAAAAGGCCATGGCCGCGACCACGCAGGAAGTTCCCCATGCCGTCGCGGTGCTGGTCGATTCGTTCGAGGAAGCCGCCGACATCATCCGGATTCGCGCCACGATTTATGTCGAGAAGGAAGGACAGAAGGGAATTTTAATCGGGAGCAAGGGGAGCGCGCTCAAGCAAATCGGGACGGCGGCGCGCAAGGAACTGGAGAAAATCCTGGGCACGAAAATTTTCCTGGGCTTGTACGTCAAGGTGGAAAAAGACTGGCGCGACAACGCTCAGCTGGTGCGCCAGATGGACTGGCAATGGCAACTGGACCGGATGACGAAGGAATAAGTGGGACAGGCTTCAGCCTGTCTGCCTTTGGAATCTGCGGAACCAAGATCAGACAGGCTGAA
>CAWAEW010000040.1:0-24393 GCA_963781055.1 Terriglobia bacterium | reverse complement strand
AAAATCTACCGAATCCACATGCAATCGCCGTAACTGTAAAAGCGGTATTCGGATTCCACGGCATGGCGGTACGCGCGCAGAATCAATTCGCGGCCGGCGAAACGCGCTGACCAGTACGAGCAGCGTGGATTGCGGCAGATGAAAATTGGTGAGGAGTTGATCGACCGCGCGGAACTCGTGGCCGGGTTTGATGAAAATGTCGGCTTCCGCGGCGCCGGACTGAACAAGTGGCGCCGTTGTGCAAGGGTTCCTGCCGTGACGCAACGCCGATTTCGCCGCGGCGTCTTCCAGAGCGCGCACTACCGTGGTTCCCACGGCGAGGATGGGACGGGCGGCGCGGCGGGCGTTGCAGATTGCCGCTGCCGTTTTTTCCGAAATTTCGTAACGCTCGGAATGAATTTGATGCCGCTCAATCTCTTCCTCGTGTATCGGCTGAAATGTTCCAAGCCGACGTCCAGTGTAATCGCCGCCATCTCAATTTTTCGCCCTTGCAGTTTTTCGAGGATCGCCGGTGAAAAATGCAGTCCGGCCGTGGGTGCCGCGACGGCCCCGGGGCGGTCCGCGAAAATTGTCTGGTAGCGTTCGCGGTCCGCAGGCTCGTCCTCTCGCGCAATATAGGGAGGCAGCGGAATGTGGCCCAGGCGTTCGATGGCCTGATTTATATCTCCTTTCGCGGTCAGGCGGATCCGGCGCAGGCCGTATTCGCCGCGATCCAATACTTCCGCGGAAAGTTCCCCTTCGCCGAATTCCACGCGCTCTCCGACGCGCATTTTTTTTCCCGGGCGAACCAAGGCCTCCCATTCGTCAGCGGAAATTTGCCTGGTCAGCAGAACCTCGATTTCGGAGGACAAAAATTCGCGCCGCGCGGCGATTCTTTCCGGGCTTTTCCGCGCGAACCCCCAGACGGCGGCCAAACAGCGCGCCGGGATCACGCGCGCATTGTTTACCACGATTAGTTCGTCTCCCCGGAGGCGATCGGGGAAAGTGGCGAACGTGGAGTCTTCCCAGGTTTGCCTCGCGCGATCCAAAACATCATGCGCGAGGCGTCACGCTGGGCCAGAGGGCGCTGGGCGATCCGTTCCGGGGGCAAGTGAAAATCAAAATCGGATAGGAGCATGGTTGAGCAGGAGAACTATAGATCAAGCGGACGGGTTCGCGCAACAAGGCCTGCAGAATATCTCGTAAGTCTAACTATTATATAGAGATAGTAGATTATTAAAGCGGCCTTTCCAAACATTCAAAAAATACTTGACAGTATTACACGCATATTATATGCTTCGGTTGCAGTAATAGATATAAAGAAAAGAAGGGGATACCCTACAATGACAACTATCACCAGATTTCAGCCTTTTCGCGGATTTTCCGCGCTGCAAGATCAGGTCAACCGAATTTTTAACGAGACGTTCGCAACCAGGGCGATGAGTCCGCCTTGACCGCCTGGGCGCCGTCGGTCGATATTTACGAGACGCCGAATGAATTGGTTGTAAAGGCCGATCTGCCGGAAGTGGACGAGAAGGATATCGACGTACGCGTCGAGAACAACTTGCTAACCATCCGCGGGGAGCGTAAGTTTGACAAATCGGTCTCAGAGGATAATTACCTGCGCATCGAACGCACCTACGGGACGTTCAGCCGCAGCTTTTCGTTGCCGAACACGGTGAATGCCGAAGCGATTCGCGCGGAATATAAAAGTGGGGTATTGACCGTGAACCTTCCCAAGCGAGAAGAGTCCAAGCCGCGCCAGGTGAAGGTGAACGTGACGGCTGCGCCGAACGGTAAGTAAGCGCCCATTGCCTGCGGGTGGAGGCTCTACGTGGAGCCCACGCAGAAAAAAGCGGGCCTTGCTTCCAAGGCCTTGCTTAAAACGGACGCTTGGCAAGCTGCCAGAGGGCCGGTAGTAAGCCGGCCCTTTGGCTTTTCCAAAGGTTCTTGAAAGGATGGTAAAAAACAATAATGATCCGCTTCGACAAACTCACTCTCAAGGCGCAGGAAGCCGTCCAATCGGCGCAGGACATTGCCGCGCGACACGACCATCAGCAAATCGAGCCGCTGCATTTATTAGGGGCGCTCGTTGCGCAACATGACGGGATCGTGCCGCCCCTGCTTGCCCGTTTAGGTGTCCGCCCGGAAACTCTCGCCACCGAGATTGAAGAGCGCCTGGGGCGCCTTCCCAAAGTGACCGGGGCCGCGCAACAGCAATTAAGCCAGGCGTCGAACAAAGCTCTGGAAGGCGCGTTCGTCGAAGCCGCGCAATTCAAGGACGAATATGTTTCCGCCGAGCATATCCTGCTGGCCATCGCCACCATCCACAAGGATGCCGCAGCCGAGCTTCTGGCCAAGCATGGCGCATCGCGGGAAGCCATTTTGCAGGCTTTGACTTCCGTGCGCGGCAGCCACCGCGTGACGTCGCAAAATCCAGAGTCCACATTCCGCGCGCTTGAACAGTACGGCCGCGACCTGATCGAACTGGCGCGCCGCGGAAAACTCGATCCCGTGATCGGCCGCGACGACGAAATCCGCCGCGTCATGCAGATTCTCGCGCGGCGCACGAAAAATAATCCTGTGCTGATCGGAGAGCCGGGCGTCGGCAAGACTGCCGTCGTCGAAGGCCTGGCGCAGCGGATCGTGGCCGGAGACGTGCCCGAAGTGCTGCGTCCCAAGCGCGTGGTCGCGCTCGATCTTGCGGCGATGGTTGCGGGCGCGAAATACCGCGGCGAATTCGAGGACCGGTTGAAAGCTGTGCTCAAGGAAATCACTGAATCCGAGGGGCAGATCATTCTGTTCATCGACGAATTGCACACCCTGGTGGGCGCGGGCGCGGCCGAAGGCGCGATGGACGCGTCCAACATGTTGAAGCCGGCGCTGGCGCGAGGCGAGTTGCGCGCGATCGGCGCCACCACGCTGAATGAATATCGGAAATACATCGAGAAAGATCCTGCGCTCGAACGCCGTTTCCAGCCCGTGATGATTGCCGAGCCTTCGGTGACCGACACGATCGCGATTTTGCGCGGATTGAAAGAGCGCTACGAACTGCACCACGGCGTGCGCATTCAGGATGCTGCGATTCTCGCGGCGGCCACGCTGTCGCACCGCTATATCACCGACCGGTTCCTGCCCGACAAGGCGATTGACTTGATCGATGAGTCCGCCGCGAGCCTGCGCATGCAGCTGGATTCGCTGCCCGTGGAAATCGACGAAATCGAACGGCTCATCCTGCACCTGGAAATCGAGCGGCAGGCATTGCTGCACGAATCCGACGCGCACTCGAAGGAGCGCCTGAAGGAGCTCGAAGTCGAGCTTGCCGCCCTGCGCGAGAAATCCAACGCGCAAAAGGCGCAGTGGCAACTCGAAAAAGAGGCCGTCGGGAAAATCCGCAAATTGAAGGAGCAGATCGAACAGCTCAAGGCGGAAGAACTCCGCCTCGAACGCACCGGGGACCTCGCCCGCGTGGCGGAAATCCGCTACGGGACGCTGGGAACCGCCGAACGCGAGCTGGCTGCAGCGCAGAAACATTTGCAAGAAGTGCAAAAAGATGGCGGGATGCTCAAGGAAGAAGTGGGCGAGGAAGACATCGCGAAGCTGGTGGCCAAGTGGACGGGAATCCCCGTCGGGCGTCTGCTCGAAGGCGAAGCGCACAAACTAGTGACAATGGAAGAGCGTCTCCGGCAGCGCGTGATCGGGCAGGATTCCGCCCTGGAACGCGTGGCCAACTCCATCCGCCGCAATCGCGCCGGACTTTCCGATCCCAACCGGCCAATCGGCTCCTTCATTTTCCTGGGGCCCACCGGCGTGGGAAAAACGGAACTCGCGCGCGCCTTGGCGGAATTTTTATTCGACGACGAGCGCTCGATGGTTCGCCTCGACATGTCCGAATATATGGAGAAGCACTCGGTCTCCAGGATGATCGGCGCGCCTCCGGGATATGTGGGCTATGAAGAGGGCGGGCAGCTCACCGAACAGGTCCGCCGCCATCCGTACTCGGTCATCCTATTCGATGAAATCGAAAAGGCGCATCCCGATGTGTTCAACATTTTGCTGCAGATCCTCGAGGACGGCCGGCTGACCGACGGAAAGGGCCGCACCGTCGATTTTCGCAACGCCGTGCTGGTGATGACCTCGAACGTCGGCTCCTCCGCGCTGTTCGATCTCGCGGGCAGCGATCCCGAACGCGCGCGGAAAGAAGCGATGGAAGCGTTGCGGCAATCATTTCGGCCGGAGTTCATCAACCGGATCGACGACATTGTGCTGTTCAATCCGCTTGGGCAGGAACAGCTCAACAAGATCGTGGACCTGGAACTGGCCAAAGTGATGCGGCTGCTTGCCGAGCGCAACGTCCGCATCGAATTGACGCCTGCGGCCCGGGAAAGGCTCGTCCACGAAGGATACGATCCAGCCTACGGGGCGCGGCCGCTGCGGCGAACCGTGCAGCGACTGGTGCAGGATCCGCTGGCGATGCGCATTCTCGATGGCAGCGTCTTGCCGGGAGATGTGGTGCGCGTCGACATCGATCCGGAAACCGACGCCATGCGATTCGTCCGCGCGGAAGGGAAATCGGCAGAGGCCCCTGCGGAAGAGGTTAAGGCGGGAAAATCGGCAGCGTCCGGCGGTAAGACTGGCCGGCGTGGGTAAGTTAAGGAAAGACCGCGTAACGCCAATTTGGCTATGAGACCTTGACCTCAGGTTTGCGTTTGCTAACCGGCGTCAGGGAATTGACGGGATCGGGAGCGTCGTCTTTTAAACACACACCGACGGCTTCCGAAATTCGATCGACTTCCCGCTGTTTTGTCGCTTGCCATTTGGCGAAGGCGGCCTTTTCCGTCGTGATCTCGTCCAGGGTACGCTCGATACGACCGAGATATTCAGCCGCTACCTGCTCCATTTCGGCTTGAAGCTGATTGTTTGCCTCGGCCTTTCGCGCCCAGTATTCCTCGAAGTGTTTCCGCTGGCTAGCTTCATAGGCGTCAAGGGCTTCGTGTCGCATCCGGGCGTCCCGCAGGATTTCCTCAGTGGAAACACCGGCCGCATCGAGCGCCATTAACACCGCCGCCCGCTTTGCGGCGTCAGGCAAATTGCGCAGGTGATCGCTACTGATCATTTCGATGACCTTCGTGATGCTGTATCCCATCCGAGGATTTATGATCCCGGCGGCCCGGTAAATATCTTCCGCAGACTGCAGATCACCATGAGGCCTTGGACGGTTCTTCGTATCGGAGTTTATTTGAGCCCTGTCCGGTGGAGCAGCCGCGGTGGGCGCCACCTTGTCCGGCGTGCGGGCACCGTTTGTTCCGTTGGGAGCAGCATCTGGTTTTTGTCGCTTGAGCGCCATATCGAGCCATTTGGTTGCCATAGGTTTCCTTTCTTCGCTAAGTTCAGGCCGTTGTATTTCGATTTCAGTGCTTGTCGAAACGCCAGGCCCTAGGGGCAGCGAACTCCGCGGGCTTTCCTTGGAATATGTCGCCTGACCTGCGCCCCCGGGCATCTGGGAGAGAGCGCAGGGGACGACTGTGATGATTTCCGTCTTATGGCTGGCATGAGAGATCTCATTTGTGCCGCCTTCCTGGTGAATCGGCAAACCCTGAGATTTCCCCATGGAAGATTGAGAAACAGTAATCGCTGCATTTTCCGATTGTGGTCCAATCCGGAGGGGAGGGGTTTGGACCATTTCTTCCGTATGTCTTTGAATGCCCGTGACATATTCCATTCCGTCGCGGCGGCAATACTTGGTGACGCCGGTAAACTCTCCCCACCGCCAATTGACCCGAATTGTTGACCCAATTTGGATTGGTGCTTTGAGCCGAATGCAGGCTCCAGAAGGAGATGCGTCTTCCATCCATGCGGAGGCACTTTGTGAAGTCCCATTCTGTTCCTGCCATGAGACTTGCACCACGGCAAAGATGGCCGCCCGGGGCTCTGCCCGAATCCCGCTCATGCTTTGTATTATCGGCAAGAAATCAAAGGGCTTCAGCGTCCAAGGGACCGTAGTCGATGGCAAGGTTGAAACTTCCAGCCAGAAATAGCGTATATTAGATATAGGTGAGTTATGAGAGCCGTAAAAACATTATTCCTTTTGACAGCCTTGACCGTGCTTTTGGTCCTGGGCGGAGAAGCCATGGGCGGCCAGCGGGGCATGACGATTGCACTCATCATGGCCGTGGTCATGAATGGCGGCGCGTATTTCTTTTCCGACAAGATTGCTTTGAGATCCAGCGGCGCGCAGCCGGTTTCCCGGGAGCAACTTCCGCGCCTGTATCAGGTGATGGATCGTCTTACGGCGAAAGCCAATTTGCCGATGCCGAAGCTTTATGTCATTCCGCAACCCGCGCCAAATGCGTTTGCAACGGGACGAAATCCCTCGCACGCTTCAGTCGCGGTCACCGCGGGACTAATGGAATTGATGAACGACGATGAACTGGAAGGCGTCATCGCGCACGAGCTTTCGCACGTGCGCAACTACGACATCCTGATCACGTCGATTGCCGCCACCCTGGCCGGCGCGATCACCTGGATCGCGAGCATGGGCCGGTGGGCCTTGATCTTCGGAGGTTTCGGCGGCTCGCGGGATGACGAACGTGGAGGAGGGATTGGCGCCCTGATTATGCTGATCGTCGCGCCGCTTGCGGCGATGCTGATCCAGTTGGGAATCTCCCGGCAGCGCGAATTTTCCGCCGACGCCTCAGGGGCGAAAATGGTCGGACACCCTTATGGGCTCATCAGCGCGCTGGAAAAACTTGGCGCGTACAACAAGCGAATTCCCATGGATGTTCCCCCGGCAACAGCGTCGCTATTCATCGTCGCGCCGCTCAGCGCCCGCCAGGTGTTTTCCGGAATGTTCAGCACGCACCCGCCGCTTTCCGAGCGCATCGCAGTACTGCGAAATATGACCGTAACCCGATAAACGTCTGCCGACACGAAGGCCGCATAACAGTTCTCAATTGCGGCTGGGGCTTGGGGGTCCTAGACTGCAAAATTTTGCGCGTTTCTGCTGTAAGAATGATTCCCAGAATGAAAAATTTATCGGCTTTCTTGACCTTTCCTGCCTATTACACGCGGCCGTAAAAATCCTTTAACGCTATATTTATCTGAAAGATATGGAATTTGTGAGACTAGGACAACTTTGGCTCACGGCGTGCGCACTCAATACTGCCCAAGCATACCGGGGGGCACTATGAGCATGACATGTAAGGCCACGATCCGATTAATCTGCGAATACCTGGAAGGGCGGCTTGCGCCTGAAGTGGCCAGCGAAGTACAACGCCATCTAGCGTCCTGCAAGAACTGCGTGGCTGTGTTCGATGCCGCCGCACTTACCTTGGAAATTTATTTTGACCGCGAAATCGAGTCTTCTGAAACGCGAAACACCCGAGTCGCCTAAGCTATCGTACCAAGCCTTGCCGAGTTCTTACCTTTGCCCGCGATTTAGCGAATCATTGTGTCTAAATTTCAAATCATTTGTATTCAATAAGTTAACCCATACTAATTGCCATTGGGAACGTAAAAATTACACATTCCCAAGTCCTCGGATTTCCAGGTTGCCCCGAAGACAAATTCCGATAAGTCATTTCATTAGTGCCATATACAAGAGCCGTCCGGGGGAAAACCCGATTTGGCTGGGCGCGTGCACTTCTTCCCAGTGCAACGGAAATTGCAAAGGAGACTACGATGATCGGCGACCAAGACAATTATCAGGCGACAACGGAAGGTGCACCTCGGTGGATGGGGCTGGCTGTCGTCGGGCTGGCGATCCTCTCAATGGTTGGCGTGGGCATGGCGTGGAACGCCACCAGCCAAGCGCATAGCGCCGAGCAGGCGCTTGCGGCACAAACCAAGATATTCCAGCAGAGCCAGGACGGCATTACACAGCGCGTGGCGCAGGCGGAGCAGACAAGCAACCAGATGCAAGGCGAACTCAACCTGGTCACGGACAAGCTGAAGCTGACCGAGGATCAACTGGCGGTGGCGCGGACACAGGTAAAACAATCCCGCGCCGACTACACCAAGAAGCTGACGGCCGTGGAAACCACGCTAGCGACCAAGGCCAGCGCCGATGACGTGAAGGCGCTGGGCACGGACGTCAACGGCGTGAAAACGGATCTCGACGCAACCAAGGGCAACCTGCAGCAATTGCGCGGCGAGCACGGCGAATTGATCGCGCGGAATCATGAAGAACTCGAGGTGCTCAAGCGCCAGGGCGAACGCGATTATTTCGAGTTCACGCTATCGGCCAAGGGACAGAAAGAGCACGTGGGCTCGACGCAAATCGAGTTGCGCGGGCTCAACGTGAAGAAACACCAGTACACCGTGGCGCTATATGTCGACGACATGCGCCTGGAAAAGAAGAACAAGTCCATCAACGAGCCCATTTACTTCTTCGCGGGCGGATCGCGTGCACCACTCGAACTCGTGGTCAACCAGATCAGCACAAAGAAAATCTCGGGCTATTTGAGCGCACCGAAGGCCGCGGCGACCTCTGCCAGGGTCAACCCAAGCTAACCCATACCGAACCTCGAAGCGCATTGTTCGACGAGAGGGCCTCTCATGAGGCCCTTTTTTTTTGCAAAGCGCTTTTCCCGAGGCGAAATTCCCAAGATTCAGAGCAGCAAATTCAAGCGCTGAAGATCGGAATCGTCCGGAAACAAGCGCAGGCCGAAGCGCACGGCTTCGGCTGCCGCGCGCGGATCACCGAGGGCGGTGTCGGCCTGAAAGAGCATCGTGTAGATCCCCGCGTCTTCATCAGGAAAATATCGCCGCACAAATTCCAACTGCTGCCGCGCTTCGGCCCATTTTTTCTTGCTGGTGAACAGCTGGCCGAGCCCAACATGCGCCTGGTAATTGTAAGGGTCGAGCGCAAGTGCTTCCTGCATCGCCCGGCATGCTTCGTCCAGGTTGCCGGCCCGCAAAAAAATCGCACCGAGTTCCGCATAGGCCGCGGCGTCGGGATGCGGATTGGCGGCGATGATGCGGCGCTGCAGTAGTTCCGCCTCGGGCCAGCGCGAAAAATCGGTGTCCAATTGCCTCAAGGATTGCAAAGCCGGCAAATTGTTCGGATCGTGATCGAGGATGCGCTGCAACGCCTGCCGCGCTATTTCGTTGTCACCAAAGCGCCGTTCGGCTTCCGCACGGCCCCAGGCAGCCGGAATGGAATCGGGATCCAGGGCCAGGGCGGCATCAAAGGCGTGGTAAGCAGACTGAAAATCGGAGCGGACGAGCGCGGCGCGTCCGCGAGCCGTGGCCATGGCGGGGTTCTGCGGCCGGGAATCGAGGGCGCGGAGGAATCGGCCGGCGCCATCGGAGTCCTGCAAATTCGTGGATGTAATTGCCGAGGCAGCCAGCACCATATCGCGATTTTCCGCCGGCAGATCCTGGGGGAGGGGCGCTTTCTGATCATGAATAATGGCATCGCGATTTTTATCTTCCAGGCCATGAGCCAGCAGTGACCTTGGAGCGTGATATTCGAGCAGCGTGAGATCGTCGGAATTGATGCGCGCGCCGGAAGCAAATTTCCGCAGGCCCGCGTCATCGAGCAAATAAAAACCAAACAATCCGGCAGCTTCTTCCATCCCCAGTTGCTGGAAATCCTCATGCAGCCGGGGGCGATCGTAAAGATTGCGGGCGCGCAGAAGAATTTCGCTCGAAGGCGGACTGGGGGCCATCAAGATGAGGTCCGGGGCATCACCGTGCCAGAGAGTGGCGCCGTGGAATTCGCCCAGAAACGTGGCCACGAGCATTTTCAGATCTTCCGGATAAAGCGAATACGCCTGCACCCATTGCACGAACACGCCGCCGGGAGCCAGGCGGGCCTGAACGGCGCGGTAGAATTCGCGAGTGAAAAGGGTGGCCACGCCGGCAATCCACGGATTGGACGGCTCGGAAATAATCAGGTCGTAGCGATCGCGCGTGGTGAAAAGAAAATTCCGCGCGTCATCCAGCGTGACGTGGACGCGCGGATCGCGCAGCACGTCGCGATTGAGCTGCGCCAAGAGCGGCGCGGCGCCGATGACGGCCGGCTCGATTTCCACGATGTCCAGGCGCTCCAGTTCCGGGTAGCCAACTAGCGCGGAAGCCGTCATGCCGCTGCCGAATCCGATCAGCAGGACGCGCCTCGGCGGACGGGCCAGCGCGCCGATATGCCCGACCAGAAGCTGCGTGACGACGTCATGATTCGACGCGTCCACTTTTCCGTTGGTACGCAAGGAAATGTAGTCGTCGGTTTTTGCCACGGAAATGGTGGAATTCAAACCGTCCTTGAAATACACCACGTCCACCAGATGCGCGTTTTCGCGCAGCGATAACGGCCGGTCGTACAAATTCCAATACATGACCGTGTTGAAAGATGCGACGGCGGGATCGTAAAAATAGTGGGAGAAACCGATGACCGCGGCAGCCCCGATTAAAGCAAGATTTGCGGCGAAGGCCGCCATCTTCCAGGTTCGCTGACCCGAGACCAAGGAAAGAACGGCCGCGAGAATGAGGTTTGCGGCCGCAGTGACTGCGATCAAATGAAAACTGCCCAGGCGGGGCAGCAGCCAAAATCCGGCTGCAACCGCGCCGAGTATCGCGCCCAGAGTATTCCACGCATAGGCGCGGCCCACGGCCGAACCTTCTCCGGAATTCGCTCCGGAATTCGTTCCAGAACCCATCGAAGATTGCGGCCCGGCGATCAGGAGCGCGACCGCAGGAAAATTAAATCCGAAGGCGACCGCCGTGGGCAGCATGGCGAGGGCGCTGGTGACGAATTGGGCGAGGACCAGGCCGCGAAACGATTCGTGCGTGGCGCGCAGAATCGGCGGCAAAACTTCAATCAGGCGCGTGAAAAAAACCAGGAACGCGAGGGCCGCGAGCGCCGTGAGAGTTTGCGTGAGTGCGAAGGTTGCGGGCGTGGTTTCGTGGCGGCGGCTCCATCGCTCGAACAGCGCGCTCCCCAGAACGATTCCCGCGAGAAACGTTCCAAGCATCAGCGTAAACGCGTATGTCGAGCTGCCGAGCTGCGTCGAGAGCAGGCGCGTCCAGCCGATTTCGTAGGACATGGCTGAGGCGCCGACAATGGCGAAGCAAACGAGTAGCAAACGCGACGGGCGAGTGAGCGGTTGCGAAAAAGTTTCCGGTGTGGCACTCGGCTGCACGGGCGCACCTTGCTCGCCGCGCGCGAACCAAAGCGCCAGCGCGCCCGCAAGCAGATTGAGGGTCACGCCGATGGCGAGGGTTCGCCGCAAGCCGAGCGTTGGCAAAAGCAAGAAGCCCGCCGCAAAAGTTCCGGCCACCGCGCCGGACGTGTTGACCCAGTAAAGGCGTGAAAGCCGCGTTCCCAGTTCGGAGGAACGACGCACAATGCCGCGCACAAGCACGGGCAGCGTCCCGCCCATCAAAAATGTCGGCAGAAAAAGAACGAGCGCAGCGCCCACAAACCGCAGTGCCAGCAAACCGGCGGCGTTCCCCGCGGCATGAGGATACGCGCCCACGTAGGCCGCTCGAACACCTGCCAGCCCCGCAAGGGAAACGGCAGCTGTCAGCGCGACGCCCAGCTCCATCCACCCGTACGCCGTTACGGGATGTTTCCAGGCGTCGCTGCGCCCTCCGATCCACGCGCTGCCCGAGGCAAGCCCTGCCATGAAGACGGCCAGGACCGTGGCGACCGCATACGCCGTATGGCCGAATACGAGGCCAAGCGCCTTGCTCCACACGACTTGATCGATCAGTCCGGCGGCGCCGGAAATGAAAAAGCAGGCGAAAAGAGCGAGCAGAAAGAAACGGGGGGGAGTTGGCGACTGCATGACAGGCGGCATGGTAGTCTGGCCGCGGATTCGCGTCAATTATCCCGCTGATTTCCATGGCAACGATTTTGATCATCCCAGATCTCAGGCACAATCCGGTTCATGAGGCGTGGAGGATCGCTTCCGAGTGCCCTGTGATCCGGGCACATTGCACCAGAGCAGTTAGTCCCCTGCGAAGACATGGCACTTCCGCAAAAAACAAATAAACAGCCGTGATATGGTCATGCAATCCAGAGACGGTTTTACCGGTGCGCAAAGCTGTTGAGGCCGAGGGATGGATACCGAGGATGGCAGGGACCGGAACGAGAGGTAACTATGCAGAATCGTATAAGCAGAGAGCGCTCCATTGTCAAATCCATTACCTACCGCACGATCATCGTGTGCCTCGATTTCCTGGTGGTCTACCTGCTAACGGGGAAGGTGATAACGGCAGCGGCCTTTATGATCATCAGCAACATCTATACGACATTTGTCTATTTCCTGCATGAGCGGGTGTGGGCCGGCATCACTTGGGGCATGAAGCCTCAGGACGAAAGCCATCCGCATTGAAATCGGGCGGACCCTGAAAAGTCCGCTTCTAGGATGGCGAGCAATGCCCATGTGCCTCCAGGGTTGACAGCTTCCAGCCCTCCGACTATCTTGACCCTACCGTGAAAATTCTCGTGATCGGGAGCGGAGGACGCGAGCACGCGATGATTTGGCGGCTGGCTCAATCGCCCGAAGTGGAAAAAATATGGTGCGCACCGGGCAACGGCGGAATCGCGGACGACGCCGAATGCGTTCCTGTGAACGCGGACGATGTCAGCGGGCTGGTGGCGCTTGCCGAACGCCTCAAGCCGGACATGACCGTGGTGGGGCCGGAAGTGCCACTGGTCGCCGGAATTCGCAATCATTTCGAGTTTCGCGGCATGCGGCTGGTCGGCCCTTCGCAGCGCGATGCGCGCCTGGAAGGAAGCAAAATCTTTGCCAAGGAGTTCATGGACCGGTACCACATTCCAACCCCGACGCTCTATGGTTCATTCGATTCCCCGCATGAGGCCATACGCGGGTTGGACGCAGTGGATTGGCCGGTGGTTGTGAAGGCGGACGGATTGTGCGCGGGAAAGGGCGTCCTGGTCGCGGAAACGCGAGAAGAAGCCGAAACGTTTATCCGCCGCATTTTGCAAAAGCACGAACTTGGGCCGGGCGGATCGCGGATTCTGCTGGAAACGGCGCTGAAGGGCGAAGAGCTTTCGTTCATCGTCCTGACCGATGGGCGCTCGTTTCTGCCCATGGCGCCTACGCGCGATCACAAGCGCGTCTTCGACGGTGACCGCGGGCCCAATACCGGCGGCATGGGCGCGTATACCGTGGACGGAATGATTTCGCCGCACTATGAATCGATAATCGTGAAAGATATCGTGCGCCCGACGATCGCAGGGCTTTTGGATGAGGGGATGCCATACGCGGGATTCTTGTACTTCGGATTGATGCTGACCGATACCGGTCCCATGGTGCTGGAATATAATTGCCGGCTGGGCGATCCGGAAACGCAGCCCCTGATGATGCGCATGGATTTCGACCTGGCCGTGGCGCTGGAGGCGGCGGCTTCCCGAACATTGCACACGGTCAAGCCCGCATGGAAACCCGGAGCGAGCGTGTGCGTGGTGATGGCTTCCGGCGGATATCCCGGGCCATATGAAACCGGGGAAAAAATTGAGGGACTTGAGAATGCGAAGGCGCTGCCTGATGTAGCCGTATTTCATGCAGGGACCAAGCGCGAGGGTCATTCCATCGTGACCAACGGCGGGCGCGTACTGGGCGTCACGGCGACGGGTGCTTCGCTCGATCTGGCCATCGCCAAGGCTTACCAGGCCGTGGACAAAATTCATTTTCCAGGCGCGCACTACCGCACCGATATCGGAGCAAAAGGATTGGCCAAATTGTCAAAAACCGGAGGTGCGCTTCGTGGCTGAAATTCTGCACTTGTTTCAATCGGTGTCGCACGGCGAACCAATGCGAGAGTTCGAGGAGGTCTTTGCCGTCGAAAACAAGGGATTCAAGAACTGCCTTCACGGAAAAAGCGGCAGCACAAGGCAAGTTCTGGTGATGGACGCTGAGACGCTCCAACATTTTGGTATTCCTCCGGGAATCGGCAAGGAAAATATCACCACGCGCGGGATTGATCTTTACGGGTTGTTGCTGGGGCAGCGGATCCGCGTGGGCGAAGCTCTCCTGGAAATCACGGAGCTGTGCAACACTTGCCATCTACTGGATGAAATTCGACCAGGGCTGCAGGATGAACTTCGCGGGAGGCACGGGATCTTGTGCCGCGTTATCGAGTCCGGAACAATTCGCCGCGGCGAGCGGGTGGAACTCGTCGCGCAGCGAGCCCCGCAAAAAACAGGGTCGCAAGAGCACTCAGAATAACGCGCGGCCGTCCGCCAAAGCGGACGGCCGCGCCACAGAATTAGGCATGGCAACCACGCAAAGGAGCAAACGGGTGAGCGGGCAAAAATCATCGAAAAACGGCGGAAAGCCCCTGGTGGGCATCATCATGGGATCGGACACGGATCTGCCGGTAATGAGCGAATCGGCAAAGATGCTGGAGAAATTCGGCATTCCATATGAAATAGAAGTGTCGTCGGCGCATCGCTCTCCGGCGCGGACTCACGAATACGCGTCGACGGCGGTTGCGCGCGGGCTCAAGGTGGTGATCGTCGCGGCCGGCGGCGCGGCGCATCTGGCGGGCATGATCGCGGCTATAACCACGCTGCCGGTGATCGCCGTGCCCATGGCGACCACGGTTCTCTCGGGCATCGACTCGCTGCTTTCGAGCGTACAAATGCCCGCCGGAGTGCCGGTCGCGGCCATGGCCATCGACAAGCCCGGCGCGATCAACGCGGCGATTTTTGCGGCCGAGATTCTGGCTACATCCGACGCTGAAGTCGCGGAGCGGCTCACCGTGTACAAGGAAGAGCTGGCGAAATCCGTGGCGGAAAAAAGCGCGCGCGTGAAGCTGCAATATGCGGGAAAGACGAGTTAGTCTGAATTCCAAACCACGAATTTAAGATAGGTTTCATCTCTGCGGAATGAATGCTGCCAGCTTAAAGAAAGGCAGACTTCAGCGCGTCTGGTTTTGATTTTTATCGCCGCCCGCCAAACTCGACAGGCTGAAACGTGTCCTACTAGAAATTCCTTAGCAGGGCCGGCAATTCCTTGATGGTTTCGATCATGGCGTCGGGCGAGGCGGCGCGGAGCCTCTGCGGCACGGGCGACCCGCCGAGCACGCCGATACCGCGCACGCCCGCGCGATGCGCCATCTCAATGTCCTCTGGGGCGTCGCCAACGTATACGCATACTTCCGGCGCAAGGCGAAGCCGGTCCAGGGCCATTTGCAGGGGCGCGGGATGTGGCTTGCGGCGCGGCGCGTCCTCGCTACACACTTTTGCGCGGAACATCGCCGCAACATTGTGCTCGCGAAGCTGACGCCGGACGCGCGCGCGGCTTCCGCTCGATACCAGCGCCAGAGTGAAGCGGCGCTCCAGCATGCGCAGGGCGCGGAGCGCGCCGGGCTGCAACTCCGGCCGCTGCTTTTTATAACCCTGCATCCACAGGCGGTCCGCCTCCTCCCATTTCGCGCGCGGCAGCCGCGCGGCGCGGTACACGCGGTGCCAGTTCGGAGAATAGTGCCGCTTGAGTTCTTCCATGCTCCAGCTCATTCCCAGAGCGCTGAACATGTGTTCATAGGCTCTTGCGTCAGCTTGGAAGGAATCCAGAAGCGTGCCATCCCAATCAAACAGAATGCATTCGGTGGAGGTTGTTCGGTTCGTGGCCATGAGATGGGTTGCGGACTCCGCGGCAGTTTCTAGAAGTGTCCCGCTATTTTCATTTCCGCGGGATAAAAAGTAACACGAACTTGTGCGAGCCTGCCAACGTCCTTAATCTTGCCGCTCGCTGATCTCTCTGTATTGCAAACCGCGCATTGCCAGTTTTGGATGCTTGGCAGGAAATCGAGGCTACTGCTTCTGAAAGTGGGAGGGAATTGGCTCTTCCCGATGAAAGGAGATGTCATCGAAGCACACGGCGACCGAGTGCCAACCGGAGCGCGACGCGGGTTCAGCTCGCACCACGTGGGCTTCGGTCGTCATTCTAACGGTGCCTCGGCCCAAAGGCCGGTCGACCAGGTAGACTTCGATCTCCAACGGAGTGCCCGGCTCGATGCGTTGTGGGGAAAGAAAAAGAACGCCGCTCGAGCTGATATTGGTGGTCCGCAGGGGCTGCTGGCGATGTTCGCGCTGACCCGCAATGCGCTTGACCCGCAAGGGCAGGCTGAGCTTGGCGCGCGTGTAGCTGCGGCGCTCCTCGACAGGGCGCACCGCATGCGTGGGAACACGCGCGATGCCTTTTGGCTTGGCGCGTGTCGTCCAGGGCGGCGCGTCCTCGCCGGAGGTCGCCGAACTCGCTGATAATTTTTTAATCGTGGCGGACTCACCGCCGCTGTTGGAATCGGATTGGTGCATGGTCTTTGGGCGCCGAGCAGTGCTCATAGGTCTCCCCTGTCTGTTACGTTTCCGGCACCGCTCGCAGACACTATCCTCCGCGCAAAACTCTGAGTCAAATCGCGTCGCGCTTGAATTGTCCTATTGCATACCTCCCGACGGGCCGGAGGCGGCGGATCGCTCGACTACGACCCGCGCAACGGCTCGCAGTTTGACCGCAAGATTCGGATAGCACGGAAGGACGTATTTCCGATATCGTGAAGGCAGAAGGAGTCAGTCGAGCCTTGAACACGCTTTCCAGTGCGCCATCGGTTTTTCCCGCAAGCGTTCGGCGCAGGTATCTCGCTGCCGTTGCTTCGCGGGATGCGCACAGCGACGGCGCGTTTGTGTATGGCGTGCGCTCGACGGGGATTTATTGCCGGCCATCATGCCCGTCGCGGCGTCCGAACGCGAAACACGTGCTGCTCTTCTCTTTGGCCGAGGATGCGGAACGCGCCGGGTTCCGCCCCTGTCTGCGCTGTCGTCCGCGGCAGCAGCGCCCCAACGCACAAGCGGAAATGATCCAGCGCGTGTGCAAGGAAATCGAGACCATCGAAGAAAGTGCCGGCCTGCGCCGCCTTGCCGCCGTGGCAGGGCTTAGCGCGGCGCACCTGCAGCGCACGTTTCGCAAAGCGATGGGCATTACGCCGCGGCAATACGCCGACGCAATTCGAGCGGCGCGGCTGAAATTCAAATTAAGAAAGGAAACCGACGTGACCACTGCATTGTATGAAGCAGGCTACAGCTCGGCGAGCCGCGTGTACGAGCAATCGAATGCGCAGCTTGGAATGACGCCCGACACGTATCGCCGCGGCGGCTGCGGCATGACCATTTCCTACACGATAGCGGATAGCGCTCTGGGGCGCGTGCTCGTCGCCGCCACGATTCGCGGCATCTCCGCCGTAAGCCTGGGAGAAGATGACGCGCGCCTGATAGCGGCGCTGCGCGCGGAATATCCTCGCGCGGAAATTCGGCGCGGCTCGGGAGAACACTCCGAATGGGTGCGCGCGATTGTCCGCCACCTTGCAGGGCTGAGCTCGCGACTTGATTTGCCCACGGACGTAATGGCCACGGCGTTTCAACGGCGCGTGTGGGAGGCGCTGCGCACGATTCCATTCGGGGCGACGCGCACATATTCTGAAATGGCGCGCGCGCTTGGCCTGCCGAAAGCCACGCGAGCCGTGGCTCGAGCGTGCGCCACGAATCCCGCCGCCATCGTGGTGCCGTGCCATCGCGTGGTGCGCAAGGACGGATCGCTTGGCGGATACCGCTGGGGGCTGAAGCGCAAGGAGCAATTGCTGCGCCAGGAACGCGATTTCACGACGCAGGAAAAAGGCGCGGGAAAAGCGCGCAAAACTGCGGCGAGTAGTTAGCCGGACGTCTCCGGGAAAAGCGTGCCGCGACCCAAGATCCAGGCCGGGTCAAGGCGGCGTTTGATGGTCTTCATCGCTTCGATTTCTTCGGGCGAAAACTGGATGGGGAGCAAGTGAGTCTTGCGTTTGCCGAGGCCGTGCTCGGCCGATACGCTGCCGCCGAGCGCTACTGCCTTCCTCGCAAAATCGAGCAGAATTTCCGCGGCCTGCGCGGATTCCTCTTTTGCGGGAAGGATGTTCACGTGCAAGTGCGCGTCGCCGATGTGGCCAAAGATCACGTAACGCCCGCGAAATTTTGCGTCAAGCCGCGCGCGGTAGAAATCCAGCATCTCCCGGTTGTGTTCGACAGGCACCGCGCAGTCGGAGCCCATTTTCAGGCAGCCATTGCGGCGCAACGTTTCATTCACGAGTTCCGGCAAGCTGTGGCGGAACACTCGGAACCGCTCGCGATCCGCGCTTGAGGTTCCGAACCAAGAGTGATCCACGAGCGCGTTTGCGCGTTCGATGCGTTCCAGCCAGCGCGCGATTTCGGGATCGTCGTCGTTTTCGAGTTCCTGCTCGATCAGAAGAGCCGCGGTGGCGTTGGGCGGAATTTCCGGGAAGCGCGTGCGCAGAAGTTCCAGCGAGGCCCGGTCAAAGTATTCAATCATCCGCGGAGTGGCGCTCGCGCGCCAATCTTCAACGGCATCCAGAGAGTCCGCGTCATTTGCAAAAAAAACCACACCGCCCAACACCGCTTTCGGCTCGGGAAGCAATTTCAATTCCGCTTCGATGATCACGCCCAGTGTGCCTTCGGAACCGACAAATAGATCGATCCAATCCATTCCCGGGGCAAGGGCGTAGCCGGCTGCGTGTTTCGTGCTGCGGGGAATCGAAATCGCAGGGACTGGGAAACCGGGGGCCTGCCCGTGGCGAACGTGCAGGATTTCACCACTGGCCAGGACAACGCGAAGCCCCAGAACATGACGGCGTGTCGCGCCGTACTTGAAACTGCGCGAGCCGCTCGCGTTCGTGCCGATCGTGCCGCCCACGCAGGCCATCGTTTCGGTGGGATCGGGCGCATAGAATTGCCTGGACGCCGAGGCGACGGCTTGCAAATCGCGAAGCAGTACACCCGCTCCGGCGAAAGCAGTTCCCGGCTTGATCTCGAGGCGCAAGAATTTTTCCAAGGACAACAACCAACCGCCCTGGGGCACGCGTCCGCCGGTCACGCCGGTTCCGGCGCCAGAAAGGGTCACGGGAATGCGTTCGCGAGTGGCACGTTGCAATACTTCGGCGACGCCGTGTTCGTCTTCGGGAAGGAACAGGCGCTCGGCTTGGCCGCGAAAACCCGAGGCGTCTTCGAGATATGCCGGATTGATTGCGGATGTCTCGTATACCAGACGCACGCTAACTCTCCTGGAAGCGGCGGAAGAAATCATGATAGCAAACAACGCAGCCTCCACGATTCACCCGCAGTGCTGCTTCGGCACATCGGATCGCGGAGCAATGTATTCCAAGAAACAATTTTACTGCGGCTGGATTTTCGTCGTGCCGTGCGGCCAGTGGGGTTTGAATTCGTTATCCGAAATTTTCACGTTCCGCGCCATATTCTTATAGCGGATGATGAAGTAATCGCCCGATCCGGTTTCGAAAAATTGCTGTTGCACGGGCAACCACGAGGATTCGTCCAGCCAGAGTTGGATTTTCGACAGCTGCTGCTTCACGTCTTCGGTCTTCGGGATGAGGTCGAGCAGAATCACCTTGCGGCCATCGAGCGTTTCTTCGCCCTGCAGGGTGATGTCGTAGCTTTCCTTCAGCGATTTCCCCGAGGTTCCAAAACCCAGCAACAGGAACTGGTCGACGACGGATTTTTTCTTGCCGAGATTGTATTCCTCAACGCGGTGGATTTTAGGATTGTAGATATAGAAATTATCGCCGTCGCGAAGGATGGTTCGCTCGTCCGGCTGCGTCAGTTCGATGCGCATCTTGTCGTCCCGGCGCACCAGGATTCTGCCGGATTCGGTGGACTTGTCGTTGACCACGACCGTCACCTTAGTGCGTTCCAGATCGGCTGTGAGGCTGTGGAAGTCCGCCGCCTGCGCGTCCATCTGTTTGAGAACATTGTCCAGCGTCCAATTGGTCTGTTGGGATGCGGCGATTCCTGTGCTGAAAAAGAGCCATGGGCCGGCCACCGCACAAACTGCGGCCAGCATGACTCGAACAATCCCTGATACCCTCATCTGCGCAACTTCCCCCTGATCCGACCCCGCCCGCATCCCGCGGTACGATTCCTTGCGCAACCTTATTTGCCGAAGCGCGACTTCCTATGGTGCAGGCATCGTACCATATTTGATTTGATGCCCCTCGCTCTTCCGGGGTTACGGTTTCGTGAAGGCCCGGCCGCGGATTCCCTCCCTGCTTATTCTCTCGTGGAAATTCGCGGGCCTTTCGGTATGATCGTTCCCCGATGTTTCGCCGCAAACACTTTCGCTTGCGCCTGCGTTCGCGCACCCTGCTGCTCGGCCGGCGCACGCTCGTGATGGGCATCTTGAACGTCACGCCGGACAGTTTTTCCGACGGCGGCCTGTATATGGATTCGGAGGCAGCCATCGCCCGCGCGCTGCAACTCGAACGTGACGGCGCGGACATACTGGACGTCGGCGGCGAATCCACGCGTCCCGGCGCAACGCCCATCAGCGCGGAAGAGGAGCTTCGCAGAATTCTGCCGGTCATCGAAATCTTGCGCGGCAAGCTCCGCATTCCCATGTCGATGGACACGCAAAAAGCCGAAGTAGCGGAAGGGGCGCTGGCCGCCGGCGCGGAAATCCTGAACGATATCTCGGCGTTGCGTGTGGATCCTCGCCTGGCAAAGGTTGCGGCGCACGCGCATGCACCCATGATCCTGATGCACATGCGAGGCACGCCAAGAACCATGCAGCATGGGCCGTTCGCGCGCGATGTGATCCGCGATGCGATGACCGGGCTTCGCGAAGCGGTGGTGCGCGCGCGCCAGGCGGGTCTTCCGAAATCGCAGATCTTGCTTGATCCGGGCATCGGTTTTGGCAAGAGGCACGAACAGAATTTCGAAAT
This sequence comes from Terriglobia bacterium, assembly GCA_963781055.1. Classification (GTDB taxonomy): domain Bacteria; phylum Acidobacteriota; class Terriglobia; order Acidiferrales; family UBA7541; genus Palsa-360. The sequence continues at coordinate 3,660 of CAWAEW010000040.1, read as the reverse complement.
TCTTGCGCGGCTTTCGGAGTTTTCCCGACTCGGCTGCCCGCTCGTGATCGGAACCTCGCGGAAATCGTTTCTGGGCAGGGCAATGGCACGGCCGGGCGAACCCGACTTGCCTCCCGGAGAGCGGCTGCTGGGAACTGCCGCCACCGTGACCGCCTCGATTTTGGGCGGGGCGCATATTGTGCGTGTGCACGACGTCGCCGAAATTGTCCGCGTGGTTCGCGTGGCCGACGCCATCCTGGACGCCGGGCCGAGCACATAATTGAAATGACTGAGTATGGAAGCCGAGCGGCTTCCGACAAGCGTTTAGCAGGCTGCGTAAAAACTCAAAATGTTGTCATTCCGTTCACGGAGATTGTTTCGGTGAACCGAAGCAAGCCTCTTGCCGAGGAAACCTTGTTCCACTTCGCCATCAAACCCAGAGACATTCCTTACTTCGTTTCGAATGATGCGCAAAAACAATATTTACATTGCCTGTCAGGAAACTTTTGCGCGAGGTCGCGGGGAAACCCGGCGCGCGCGGGTTCCTGCGGGCTTGGAAGCCTTCCTGCGGCCACGCAAGACGGTAGCCGCGGCGATCCGGCGGATCTTCTTCCGCACCACGGCAGCCTGTTTCGGCGGCAGATGCGACAGTCGCCTCTCGGCGGAAGCCACGATTAATTTGAGAACCTTCTGCAAGTCGGATTTCACGGGCTTGGCCATGGATCGTTCTTCCCCCACACCAGAACTAACAGGCGACCGGGTACAAAACAAGGCTGCAGCGAGGGGCGGCGCGCCTTTTGGTAAATCCTCGCCGTAAGCGATGAGCTATAATCCCAGCTGGCCTGATTTTCTTTTCAAAGCAAACTCCCCGGAGTGAAACCCTATGTGGCCCAATCGATTTTCGCCAACTTGGCTCGCGGCTTTACTTCTTGCCGGAGCGCTCCCCTGCGCGGCGCAACTTCCCGACACACAAACTGACCCGCTGTCGCGCATTCGCGAGGCCGCGAAGGCGAACGCGGAAGCGTGTTCCACGTCGGGAGAATCGCTGTGCGAGCAGGTCGCACCGAAAATTATCCTGAACGCGATGGGGGAATCGCCTCTCGCCGAAAATCTTCGGCGCCTGACGGAAGTTGCCGATGCGCGCGCGATCGGAATCCCATTGGCAATGCGCGTCGTGGACTGGGCCATCTCGGCATTTCGCGACGCCGGCGTTGACGTCCACACTGAATCCGCCAACCTGGACGGATCTCCGTCAGGCCAGGAAAACGTAGTCGCGGAAATCCGCGGACGGGAGAAGCCAGACGAATGGGTGCTCGTGGGCGCGCATCTTGACGCCTGGCCGTCCAGCCCGGTCGTGCTCAACAACGACTGCGAGGCCGCGATGGTGGTGAAAGCCGCGCGCGATATTTGGCGCACCGGAATCCGCCCGCGCCGTTCCATTCGCTTCGTTCTATTCGCTCGCAGCGAGACGGGCATTCCCGGTTCCTGGCCGTACGTTCGCACGCACCGCGCCGAGCTTGATCGCGCTCGCACCGCGATCGTATTCCGTTCCGGATGCGCCCGGGTAAACGGATACCTCCTGAATGGAAGACACGACATTGAACCCGGTGTCCAGGAAGCCATGAAACCCATCGAATCGTTAGGGGCTGGTCATTTTCTGTCCGGCGCTGGCCTGGGAACAGACGATTATGATTTTCTTGTGGAGGGCGTGCCCACGCTTGCCGCCATTCACGCGTCCGCGAGCTATGTGCTCGAGGGCTACTCCTCTTCTTTCGCGCCCGACCAGATTGACATTGCAAACCTCAAGCGCAACACCGCCATCGTGGCTGTCACTGCGTTTGGTATCGCCGAGCGCGCCGAGCCGCTGGGGCCGCGGCAATCTCGCGCCGAGATCAAATCATTGCTGAAGGCCACGGGCCTGGAACAGGGGATGAAAACCTCAGGTTTGTGGCCCTCTTGGGAATCCGGACAGCGGGGACGATTGCCGTGAGCCGCGAAGGGCTTGCCCTTAGAAATGAAGGGTTAACCACGAGGATGGTAAGACGCCCGGCCCTACCACAAGAAAGTCTTCCTTCCACGCTATAATAATGGCATGGCAATTTCACATCCCGTGCCGTCATCGGCCGCAACTGCTGGAACTCCCGGCGTGATTCTCGCCATCGACTACGGAAAAAAGAGACTGGGACTGGCTCTTTCCGACGAATGCGGCGTCACCTCGCGCCCGTTCGCAACTTGGGAGAGGACCAACCGGCGGCGCGACCTGGGACGTTTGCGCGATCTGGTGCGCGATGAGCGGGTGCGCCGCATCGTTGTCGGCTTGCCGCTTCACCTGGATGGGTCGCCGAGCGAGATGTCCGAGGAAGCAAAAAGTTTTTCCGAACGGCTGAGAAAGGCCCTTGGCATTCCAGTCGAGCTTATGGATGAGCGGCTGAGTTCGTGGGAAGCCAGGCAGGCTATCTCCGCCGCGGAGCCTCGCGGGCAGGCCCTGCGCGGCTCGCAGGCCCGCATCGAAAACAGAAAAAAAACTCCTCTCGATGATGTCGCCGCCGCGATCATTTTGCGGGACTATCTGCAACGGGTGCGCCGACAGGAAGGAGTGCGAGACTAACATGCGCCGCGCATTATTATTTTCCCTTCTTTTGCTGATTCTCGGGGCCAGTTATCTTTACCTGGCGTTGTACCGACCGTACCAGGGATTTCCCGAAGGCGGCGTGTACGTGGATATTCCGCACCGGGCGTCGCAGCGCACCATTGCCAGGCTGCTCGAACAGAATGGCGTGGTGCGCAGCCAGCTCGTTTTTGAATGGTTGTGCCGCGCAAGGAAACGGCACACGCTGGAAGCCGGCGAATATTTTTTCGATCATCCGGCTACCGCGCTGGAAGTCTATGATGAGATCGCCAGCGGCCGGGTCTACGTCAAGCAATTCGTGGTTCCCGAGGGCTTCACGACGTTTGATATCGCGAATCTTGCCGCAAACGAAGGATTCCTCACGCGCGAAGATTTTTTGGCCGCCGCGCGCGACCCTTCGCCGATCCGAGATCTTGCGCCCAATGCGCCATCGCTGGAAGGCTTTCTGTTTCCCGCAACCTACGAATTTCCGCGCCACATGACGGGCAAGGACATGACCGGGGCCATGGTGAAAAAATTCCGCCAGGAGTGGGCGTCGTTGCAATCGGCGGACCCGCCCGGGCCGAATCGCCTTCAGGACGTTGTGACGCTAGCTTCTCTTGTGGAACGCGAAACTCCGCGCCCGGAAGAGCGTCCCCACGTAGCCGGAGTATTTGCCAACCGCCTACGTATCGGGCAGCCTCTGCAATGCGATCCGACGGTCGCGTATGCGCTCATGCTCGCCGACGACTACAGCGGAAAACTGGACGCGGGCGATCTCCGTTTTCCGTCTCCTTACAACACCTACCGGAACAAAGGCCTGCCGCCGGGACCTATCGCCAATCCGGGAGAAGCGGCGCTGCGCGCGGCGCTCGATCCGCCGCCGACTGACGATCTTTACTTCGTTGCTAATACCGAAGGCGGCCACTTTTTCAGCAAGACCTTAAAGGAGCATAATCAGAACGTCGCGCGCTACCGCCGGCTGCTGCAACAGTCCGAGAAAGCGCGGGACAGCGGCTCGCCGGCCCTGGCCGCAAAACAATTCAAGCTCGCGAGGCCACAATGACGCACGC
>CAWAEW010000039.1:0-93460 GCA_963781055.1 Terriglobia bacterium | reverse complement strand
GGCGCGATACTTTTTCTTGTTCGTCGTGACCGGCGCGGCGGGTTACATGCTGAGCTCGTTTTTCGGACATTTGAGCGTTGGCGCTTCCGGATCCCTGCTTGGCCTGATCGGCGTGCTTCTGGCGGCAACCACGGGCAGGAAGAGCTTTTCGGCTCAGGCCCTGCGAAGCGCTTTGATTCGCTGGCTCGTGTATATCGCGGTCCTCGGATTTATGTTCAGCGGCACCGACAACGCCGCGCACCTCGGCGGGCTTGCAGCGGGTTACTTGCTCGGACGCGTGATGCCCGATCGCATTCCCGCGGGCGTCATCGAACGCCGCCGCGCCGATATGATGGGATGGATCGCGGGACTTGCCGTCGCCGTGAGTTTCGGTTTCATGATTTTTAGTTATTTGCAAAATTCATAGGACAGGCTTCAACCTGTCCTGCTATACCCCGTCCGAATCACTTTACAATTCTTGTGAAACAATTGGATTAATTATGAGGCTCGTTCAACCGGCGGGCGACACTGAAGCAATAATGAAACCCTGAAAATACAGTGAACCCCGCGACCAGGTACACGGTAACGTTCTTGACCTGCCGCAACCAGGACCATTGCGTGACCGCAAGCAGCACCACGGCAAACACCAGCAGGATTTGCAGCGCCGTGGTCAGCTTGCCGTAAATGCTCGGCGGAAACGGCCGGTAGCCCACAACCAACAGGATCACCGCAGCCGTCATCAGCAGGAGGATATCGCGGCTGAGCACGATCGTGGCAAGCCACCAGCCGATCTGCCGGTTCATCGCCAGCACCACGAACGAGGAGGAAAGCAGCAGCTTGTCCGCGATGGGGTCGAGATACGCGCCCAGGGCGGTCTTCTGGTTCAGCGAGCGCGCCAGCACGCCGTCGAGCGCATCGGTCAGCGCGGCAATAATGAGAATCGCCAAGGCCAGGTCATAGCGCCGGTAATGAATCGAGATAATAAAAAACGGTAAAAATCCAAGGCGAAGAAACGTCAGTTGATTCGGGACCGTGAAAATGCGGGATGACATGGGATTGGGCTCACCAGCAGCTTACACGAATAGCGCGAGATAATCCCGCAAGGATCGGCCGACGCGTTGCTCGAATCGTTCGGAAAGTGACGGAATCGAGCCATGCGGCTCGTCCAGCGCGATCCTCTCGACGCGTTGCATGGGGAAAAACAGCGTGGGAAGGCCGATGCGCTCGCCCTCCGGGTCCTTCACCTGCCGAATGAAATCGTCGAAGGAATTCAAATCGATCCCGCGCACCGTCACGCCCGAGGCGTTCATCGAGACGAGCGATCCCCACAATTTTTCCTTCGGTGTGTGAAGGCTCACAATGACGATGGAGTTGGGTTCCACCTGTACGCTCGCTTTGCTCCCGGCGACGGGACACGCTTGACGTTACACCGAAATCGTTTTCAGGTTCTCCGCAATTTTCATTTTCGGCTCGGTAAGCTTCTGCACCGCTTCCGGCGTAACGCCGGGCGCAACTTCGCGCAGCAGCAACCCATCCGGAGTGACGTCGATCACAGCAAGTTCCGTGACGATCATATCCACGACTTCCATCCCGGTGAGCGGCAACGTGCACTTTTTCAGAATCTTGGGCTGCCCTTCCCGCGTGGCATGTTCCATGGCGATGATCACGCGCGGCGAACTGGCCACCAGATCCATCGCTCCGCCCATGCCCTTCAGTTTTTTGCCGGGAATCGCCCAATTCGCGAGGTTGCCTTTTTCATCCACCTGCAGCGCGCCGAGCACGGTCATGTTCACGTGCCCTCCGCGAATCATGGCAAACGAATCAGCGCTGGAAAAATAGCTTGTGCCGGGAATCTCGGTCACCGTTTCCTTGCCCGCGTTGATCAGGTCGGCATCTTCGTCACCCTCGTAGGGAAACGGGCCGATGCCGAGCATTCCATTTTCCGATTGCAGCACGACCTCCATGCCGGCCGGGATGTAATTGGCCACCAGCGTCGGCGTGCCGATGCCGAGGTTCACGTAATAGCCGTCGCGCACTTCCTGTGCGACGCGCTTGGCAATCAGTTCCCGCTTGCTGTCTTCCGACTGTGCCATGGGTTCCCTTTCCGCAAGCCAGTTCGCAACAATTTTATGCGGGTTGTGCTCCCGACAGGGCCGGGATCTTCGACTTCACCCGCGACATCATGACGCCAACAAAACAGGGCTTTAGCCGTTGAAGCATCGGAACAGTTCACGGACGTTTCCGCACGGTCCTCTTCTCGATCTGCTTCTCGTAATTCGTTCCCTGAAAAATCGCATTGACGAAAATCCCGGGCGTGTGCACATTTTCAGGTTGTAACGCGCCCAACTCGACGATCTCTTCCACTTCCGCGATTACATAATCCGCGGCCGTGGCCATCACCGGATTGAAATTCCGCGCCGTCTTGCGATAAATCAGATTTCCCCAGCGGTCGCCTTTCCATGCCTTGATGAAGGCGAAATCGCCGCGCAGGCCGCGCTCCATCACATACTTCCGGCCGTCGAACTCGCGGACTTCCTTGCCCTCGGCGATCATCGTGCCCACGCCTGTGGGCGTGAAGAATGCCGGAATTCCCGCGCCGGCGGCGCGTATGCGCTCGGCCAGCGTGCCCTGAGGATTCAGCTCGACCTCGATTTCTCCGTTCAGAAACTGCTGTTCAAACAATTTGTTCTCGCCAACGTAGCTGGCGATCATCTTTTTGATCTGATGCGTCCTCAGCAGGAGTCCGAGGCCGGCATCCATCGAGCCCGCGTTGTTCGATACGCAGATCAGGTTTTTCGTGCCCCTGCGGACCACCGCATCAATCAGATTTTCGGGAATGCCGCAGGTTCCGAAACCTCCCGCCAAGATCACGGCGCCGTCAAATAATTTTTCAATTGCAACGTCGGCGTTGGCTACGCGTTTATCCATCGACTCCGGCTCCCGGTGGCGCGAGGTTTTTTCCGAAAACGTTCCGCAAGTTTACTGCAAATCGCGCAGGATTTTGTACAGTTCTCCGGCGGCGGCAAATTGCTCTTCCATCGCGCGAGCCCGGAGATCACCTCGAAGCTGCTCGAGCGCCTGGATCATCTGATCCAGCACACGATCCAGATTGTCGCTGTTCGTGAGAATAATATCACGCCAGACGGAATAGGGACTTCCCGCCAGGCGAAGGGCGTCCCGCAGTCCGCGTCCGGCGAGCGTCACCGGCAAACCGGTTTCGTCGGTCTCATTGCGCACGACTCCGGCGAGAGCCACGGCAACGAGTTGCGGAAGGTGCGAAACGATTGCCGCGGCGCGGTCGTGCGCTTCCGCGTCCAGCCAGATGGGTTCCGCGCCCAGCTTTTCAATGAACGCCACAAATCCGGCAACGCGCGCATCGGGCGCGCCGCCGGATTTTTCCGCGCCCGGACCCGCGATCAGCGCGTATTTCGATCCGCGAAACAATTCCGCGTCCGCCGCCGCGATCCCCGAAATTTCCTTTCCGGCCATGGGATGACCGCCCAGAAAATGTGCGCGCCCTTCGAGAAACCATTCCCCCGCCACGCCGCACACCATGCGTTTCGTGCTCGCGGCATCCGTAACCAGCGCATCGGGCGAAGCTTGCCGCGCGATTTCCGGCAACACCTCGATGGTATGTCCCACGGGAAGCGCCACGTAAATCAAATCCGCGCCGGCAAGAGCCATGGAAAGCTCACCGGCGCCTTCGTGTATAGCGCCGCGTTCGAGCGCGTGGCGCAGAACGTGTCCTTTGTCCCACCCGATTACGATGGTATCCGGCGAATATTTGCGGAGCGCGAGCGCAAACGAGCCGCCGATCAACCCGGTGCCAAGAATTGCGACGCGACGAAAGGGAGCGGCCATGGCTTAAGCGATGGTCCGGCCGACCGCTTGAGCGATGATGCGCAGCTCGGCCATGAGTTTTTCAAACTGCTCGATGAAAAGCGATTGCGCGCCATCGGAAAGGGCATGCTCGGGATCGTTGTGCACTTCCAGGAGCAGGCCGTCGGCTCCGGCGGCGACCGACGCCCGAGCCATCGGCGGAACTTTGTCGCGGATGCCCGTGCCGTGCGAAGGATCGGCGACGATCGGCAAATGGGAAAGCTTGTGGATGACGGGAATCGCGGCAATATCGAGCGTGTTGCGCGTGGCGGTTTCAAACGTGCGAATGCCGCGCTCGCACAAAATCACATTGTGATTGCCGCCGGCCATGATGTACTCGGCGCTCAACAAAAGTTCCTCGATCGTGGCGGAAAGGCCCCGCTTGAGAAGCACGGGTTTCCTGGCCGTTCCCAGCGCGCGAAGCAAAAAATAATTCTGCATGTTGCGCGCGCCCACCTGAAAAATATCAATGTAGGGCAGCATCATCTGGATTTGCGACGCGTCCATGACTTCGCTGCAGACGAGCAAGCCGCTCTTGTCCGCCGCCTCGCGCAGCATCTTTAAGCCCTTTTCGCCGTGTCCCTGGAAACTGTAGGGAGAGCTGCGCGGCTTGAACGCGCCGCCGCGAAGAATCTTGGCTCCGGCTTTCGCGACGCGATCCGCGATCAGGCCGATTTGTTCCGGCGTCTCCACCGAACACGGACCCGCGGCCACAATGACTTCGCGGCCGCCAATGCGCACACCGCGAGGCAGCTCGATGATGGTTCCCTGCGGGCGAAACGCGCGGCTGGCCAGCTTGTACGGGTGCGTGATGCGCACAACCTCGCGCACGCCGTCGAGGACTTCCACGTCGCGCGGATCAAAATCCGCAGGCACGCCCACGGCGCCCAGAACCGTTTGTGAAGCGCCCGTCGAACGATGAATGTCGAATCCCATCGACACCAGGCGGTCGATCACATGCTGGATCTGAGCTTCGCTCGCGCCTTCTTGCATGATGACTACCATTTCAATTCCTCTTCCTTGTCTGAAGTTTTCATCAGTCGATTTCGCCGGACGATTTCATCAGGCGATTTCGAACGGGTCGATTTCGACGGGCGATTTGTGGGTCGGAGCTTTAGCTCCGACATCATTTCCCGCCTTGATAAGGGGCTTTAGCCCACTGAGGCGTCAGGGCTTAAAAGCCCTTTCTCTTGCCGCCATCGTCGGACCTAAAGCTCCGACCCACAAAACTCACATTCCGACCCGCAAATCGTCTCACGGCAGAAAATGATGTACGCAAAACCTTAAGGCAGTACGCTCGATCGGAACGCGGATATTTCAACGTTCCTTTTTCCCGTCGTCGCTTTGCATCACCACTCGCTCAACCGAGCGCGCCTCATCCAAGATGCGCTCGAACAGGCGGCGAATGGCGGCGTCCGGAAGCGGCCCGGGATTGGCGCGCACGGCCGCGTCGAGAACTTGTTTCTCGCGGTCCGGCTGGTAGAGCGATTCGCCGCTGGTGTGCTTGATCTTTCCAATTTCGACAACGCACCGGGAGCGCTCGTTCAGCAGTTCAACGAGCCGCCGGTCGATGTCGTCAATTTTGCGGCGCCAATCTTCGATACTCATGCGCGTTGTCCTCGCGACTCGTGCGTCTTGCTCCCGTGGCTCATGCGTGCGGCCCCCCATTGGCTCATCATCGTGTGGAACAAGTATTCTTGATTGTCATTCCGAACGAAGTGAGGAATCTCTCTTTCTTTTAGGCTTTAAACCCGGAGAGATTCCTCACTTCGTTCGGAATGACGCGCAACATTAATTAATAAATTAATAGACTTTTTCCGCAGCTTGTCAGGCCTGTGGCTCCCGCCGGCTCATCCCGGCCACTGCGGCGCCTTTCAATAATTTCACGCGAGCCGCCAGCGCCTCGGCCGCTTCCGCAACGCTCCCGGCGCGCTCGATCTCCTCGACCAGCGCCGAACCCACGACGGCGGCATCGGCCAGTCCTCCCAGCACCGAAACATGCCCGGGCAGCGAAATACCGAAGCCGATGGCGATGGGCAGATCGGTCACGCGCCGCACGCGCCGCGCGAGAGCCGGCAATTCGTCGGCAAGCTGATCTTTCGCCCCAGTCACGCCCGTGCGGGAGATCAGATACAGGAATCCGCTCGATGCTTTCGCGATCAGGGCCAGGCGCTCGTCGGTGGACGTTGGCGCGGCCAGGAAAATCGTGTCGAGGCCGCGCGAGGACTATCGCCGCGCGATATTCGCCGCCTTCGTCAGGCGTAAGGTCGGTGATCAGCACGCCGTCAGCGCCGGCGTCTTTTGCCGCATCGGCGAAATTCTCCAGCCCCATTTGCAGCACGGGATTAAAGTAGCTGAACAGCACGATCGGAACTTCCGTTTTTTCGCGCAACGATTTTACCAGGGAAAGCACGCCCGCAAGCGTCGTTCCCGCGCGCAACGCGCGCTCGCTGGCGCGCTGGATCACCGGACCATCCGCCACGGGATCGCTGAAGGGCACGCCGAGTTCGATGACGTCCGCGCCCGCGCTCGCCAGCGCCAGCACGAACTGCTCGGTCGCTTCGAGCGAAGGGTCGCCCGCGGTGATATACGCGACCAGCCCCATTTCGCCGGCGGCGCGCAGTTCGGCAAATCGGCGGGAAATGCGCGACGCATTCGTCATGGGTGCGGTTGGGGTTGTGGCCGAATTTGTCATGGCAATCGCTACACGTACCGGGCGAGAATTTCCATGTCCTTATCGCCTCGTCCGGAAAGATTCAGAATCACGACGGAATCGCGCGGCATTTTCGGCGCGCGTTCGATCAATTCGGCCAGCGCATGGGCGGATTCGAGCGCCGGAATGATGCCCTCCAGGCGCGCGAGCGTGCGCGCGGCGGCGACAGCCGCGTCATCGCTCACCGCCGTGTACGTGGCGCGATGCCGGTCGGCCAGCCAGGCGTGCTCGGGACCGATGGCGGGATAATCGAGCCCCGCCGAAACCGAATGCGTTGCGGCAATCTGCCCGTCGGGAGTTTGCAGGACGTACGAATACGTTCCCTGCAGCACGCCCGGGCGAGCGCCGGAATAGCCCGCGGCCGCGGCCATGCGCGCGGCGTGCTCTCCGAGCGCGTGGCCGCGCCCTCCCGCTTCGACGCCCAGCAATTTCACTCCCGCATGGCCCAGAAACGCGTGAAACAATCCGATGGCGTTGGAACCGCCGCCCACGCAGGCAACCAGCAGGTCCGGCAAACGCCCTTCCACGTTCAAAATCTGATCGCGCGCTTCGAGGCCAATGACGCGATGAAAATCGCGCACCATCATCGGATACGGATGCGCTCCCAAAACCGATCCGAGCAAATAGTGCGTCGTGCGGACGTTGGTGACCCAGTCGCGCATCGCTTCATTGATCGCGTCCTTCAGCGTGCGCGTGCCGGAATTGACGCTCACCACTTCGGCGCCCAGCAAACGCATGCGAAAGACGTTGAGCCGCTGGCGCTCCATGTCTTCCGCGCCCATGTAGACCACGCATTCCAGGCCCAGCCGCGCCGCGACCGTCGCCGTGGCCACTCCGTGCTGCCCCGCTCCGGTTTCGGCGATCACGCGTTTCTTCCCCATGCGCACGGCCAGCAATCCCTGGCCGAGGCAGTTGTTAATTTTGTGCGCGCCGGTGTGCAGCAGGTCTTCGCGCTTGATGTAGATGCGCGCGCCGCCCAGATGCTCGGTCAGCCGCGAAGCAAATTGCAGCGGCGTGGGGCGCCCGGCAAAATTCTTGAGCAGGAAATCGAGTTCCTTCTGGAACTTTGGGTCCTTGCGCGCCTCGGCATAGGCGTGCTCGAGTTCTTCGAGCGGCGCCACGAGCGTCTCGGGAACGTAACGCCCTCCGTATGGGCCGAAGCGGCCCTTCGCGTCCGGCCAGATTTGTGGGGCTGTGGTCATTGTTCACTCTTCAATTCAACGGAAAAGGCGTTTGCTGTAGCCCGCCTCTTCAGCGGCGGGGTATTTCGGCTCACAACGGAAAACCCCCGCCTCTGAAGAGGCGGGCTACAAAATTCCACGAACAAAATCTACGGCCGCGCCGATTCCACGGCCGCGAACAGCGCGCGCAATTTCCCCGGATCCTTGCGCCCTGGCCGACGCTTCGACGCCGCTGGCCACATCCACGGCGTACGGCTCGGCGACTCGAATGGCCTCGGCGATATTCTCCGGCGTCAAACCGCCCGCCAGAATAATTTGGCCATAGCGGCGCGCGGCCCGCGCGAGTTTCCAATCGAGCGTGCGGCCCGTGCCGCCATGCAGCCCGCGCGCAAATCCATCGAGCAAAATGCCGTCGGCGGCGCGATAACGCGCGAGGCCGGCCACGCGGAATCCGCGCCCTACCTGCACGGCCTTGATCACGCGCCGCGTCCGCGCCAGTTCGGCGACTTCTTCCGGCGATTCCGCGCCGTGAAGCTGCACCGCCGTAAGGCGCAGCGCTCGCGCCAGGGCCTCCACGACGAGCGGCGGCCAGTTTACAAATACGCCCACCGCTTCCACAAACGGCGGCAGGCGCCGAATAATTTTCCACGCGTCCGCGGGAGCGATGGCGCGCGGGCTGGGCGGATAAAAATTAAATCCGAGCGCGGAAGCCCCCAGGTCAATCGACAAGCGGGCGTCGTCCCAGGTGGTAATCCCGCAAATTTTAACACGAGTCGGCATGGGAATCAGGAACCCAGCAAAATCCCGAGCGCCGCCGCCGGGTCCGGCTGCGCCATCAAATATTCGCCAATCAAAAACGCGTCAAATCCCGCGCCGCGCAAACGGACAAGATCGTCATGCGTGCGCAGGCCGGATTCGCACACGGCGATGCATTCCTCGGGAATTTCGGCAATCAATTCCACCGATGTTTCGACGCGCACTTCGAGCGTCTTGAGATTGCGATTGTTCACGCCGATGATGCGCGCGCCCGCCGCCAGAGCCCGCGCCAGTTCCTCGCGCGTGTGCACTTCCACCAGCGGCTCCATGCCCAGTTCGCGGCCGAGCGCGAGCAATTCGCCGAGAAGCGCGTCGCTGAGCCCCGCCACGATCAGCAAAAACGAATCCGCATTGGTTGCGCGCGCTTCCCAGACCTGCCACGGATCGACAATGAAATCCTTCCGCAGCACCGGCAAGCCGACCGCCGCGCGCGCATCCTTCATATATTTCAATTCGCCCTGGAAGAATTCCTCTTCGGTGAGCACGGAAAGCGCCGCCGCTCCGGCAGCCTCGAAACCTTTCGCCAGCGCCACGGGATCGAAATCCGCGCGAATCAAGCCGCGCGAAGGCGACGCTTTTTTCAGTTCCGCAATCACGTTCAGCGAATCGCGCGTCAGCGCCCCGGCAAAATCGCGCACGGGGAGCGCGTGTTTCACGCCAAACCGCAGCGCCGTCTCCGGAACGGTTTTCTTCCGGTGAGCGATCGCGGCGCGGCGCGCCTCGATGATGCGGTCCAGCACGGTCCCGGATTTGGTTTCTGCCGCCATGGGCGTTTCCCCAGCCTCGAAAAGAGCGCAAGCGGAAACATTCATGCTATCTTCCAGCGTCGGGCGAGTCAATGACAGGCGCTTAGTAGGACAGGCACTCTTGCCTGTCCGCGTAAGCCCTGCTGGAATCATGCGGGACAGGCAAGAGTGCCTGTCCTACTAAAATCAAAAGGTCTAAAATGTGCCGGGGAAAGACCGGATGCTGAAAATCAAGCGCATCTATGAATTGCCGGATAAAGACGACGGATTCCGCGTGCTTGTGGATCGTCTCTGGCCGCGCGGAATTTCCAAGCAACGTGCGCATCTGGATTTATGGCTAAAGGAAATCGCGCCCTCGGACGCATTGCGCAAATGGTTCGCGCACGATCCGAAACGATGGACCGGTTTTATGGCGAAGTATCGCAAGGAATTGAGCGGGAGGAAGGAACTTGTGCGGCAAATCAAGAGGCTCGAAGCCGATCACGGCAGCGTCACGCTGCTTTATTCCGCGCATGATCCAGCACATAACCAGGCGGTTGCGCTCCGCCAATTTTTGAAGGGCGCGCGCTCCCAGTGAAACCGAAAGATCAGTTGGCCTTGCTCGCAACGGAAATCACACATTGCCGCAAGTGTCCTCGCCTGGTGACGTACCGCGAGGAAGTCGCGCGCACCAAGCGCCGCGCCTATCGCGACTGGACGTACTGGGGAAAGCCCGTCCCGGCGTTCGGCGATCCGAAAGCCAGTCTCGTCATCATTGGCCTTGCGCCTGGCGCGCATGGCGCCAACCGCACGGGCCGCATGTTCACGGGCGATCGCTCGGGAGATTTTCTGTACGAGCAACTCTATCGCGCGGGCTTCGCGAATCAGCCGCAATCAAAGCGCGCGGATGACGGCCTCGTCCTGAAAGGCGCGCTGATCTACGGCGGCCATCCGCTGCGCCCCGCCCGCGAACAAGCCGCTCCCGGAAGAAATTCGCAATTGCCTGCCCTATCTCGAACGAGAATTGGAACTTATCCGCCCGCGAGCGATTCTTGCCCTGGGAGGCATCGCCCTCAACACGTATCTCGATCTGCTGAAACAGAAAGGCCTGATCCGTTCGCGCGCGGCCTACCCATTTTCGCACGGCGCAAGTTTCGTCCTGCCGGGCGATCTCCCGCGCCTCTTCGCCGCGTATCATCCCAGCCAGCAAAACACGCAGACCGGGCGCCTGACGCCCGCCATGTTCGCCCGCGTTTTGAGGCACATCCGCAGATTTCTGGAAACGGATGAAAGCGTGGGAAATGTCCGAAGCGGGAGAAAACTTGAACATTAATAGCCTGCCTCGTCGCAAGATTCAGCGCCTGACAAGTCTTCCTATCGGCAAATTCGTTGTTTCCAGAACAGAAGAGGAATACGATGCGCATACGAGAGAGAAGTGTCAAAGATGCGAATCGAATCTCTCGTGGTGCGTGAAAGAGAATTGCCCTGACTATCGATAGGAGGATCCTTCATGAGTTTCCGGCTGTGGAGCAATGATCTGAAAGACGGCGAACGGATGCCCGAAGCACAGGTGTTCAACGGAATGGGCTACACGGGCGGCAACCGTTCTCCGCATCTGGCGTGGGACGGCGCGCCGAAAGGAACCAAGAGTTTTGTGGTCACGGCGTACGATCCGGATGCCCCGACCGGGTCGGGATGGTGGCACTGGGTGGTGGTCAACATTCCCGCCTCGGCGAAAGAGTTGCCTGCGGGCTGCGGCAACGGCAAGGGTTTGCCGCCCGGAGCGCTGCAGACTCGCACGGATTTTGGCGCGGCGGGATACGGCGGAGCCGCGCCGCCGCCGGGCCCGGCTCACCGCTACATCTTCACGGTCCATGCGCTGAGCGTCGAAAAGCTCGACGTCACAGATCAATCAAGCGCGGCGATGATTGGCTTCATGTGCAACATGAACAGCCTTGGCAAAGCGACGCTGACGGTCACGTATGGAAAGTGAACGGCTGTAGAGGACGCGGAAATAGTCGATTCGGGACAGGTTTTAGTAGCACAGACACTCCTGCCTGTGCTACTCGCATTTTTCCGCAGCCTATATAACGGAGGCGGCAATGAAGAACAATTCTTCCAGCTCCAAACTGTCTGACAATATATCGCGCAGGGATTTGCTGCTGGGCGCGTCGACCGGCGTGGCCGCATCGCTCGCCGGAGCAGCGCTTCCGGCCTGGAGCCGCGCGCCGCAGGCCGACGAAACGAAGCCCTCCATCTCTCCCGCGTCCATGCCGAAGGCGTGGTCCTCCGAGGAATTTCGCCGGCGCTGGAAAAGCGTCCGCGAAAAGATGAAGGAGAACCATTTCGATTGCCTGATCGTGCCGCAGCACAGCACGCAGGCCATGATTCACGACCGGCAAGACGGCGACGCGGACGTGCAATACCTCGTCGGCATTCCGGCCGGATGGGTCATGGTGCCCGCGGAAGGCAAAATCGTCGCGATCTCCAGCCGCATCGGGTCCCTGCTCAAGGAAAAACGTCCTATCCCCGGCATCGTTCTGACCACGCTGTTCGCGGACAACGCCCCGGATATCGAAGTCCGCTATTCGGATGAAGAAGGCCTGTGGTCGCCGTCGATCATCGATTACTTGAAGGAACAAAAGCTGGATCAAACGCGCATCGGCGTCGGATCGCTCGCCGACCTGTTTCGCAATACGGAGGGCTCGGTCATCTACACGACGTACTACCGCGTGCGGCAAGCCTTTCCGAAAGCGCAATTCGAATCGGCCGTGGATATTCTCTGGCGCATAAAACTCGTGCACAGCGCCGAGGAAATCGCCGCGCTGGAAAAAGCCACCGAAGTCAGCGAAGCAGGCATCCAGGCCATGATGGACACGGCCCGCCCCGGGTCCATCCATCGCGACGTCTGGCTCAAAATGTACACCGCCATGGTCCAGGCCTCCGGCGAACGCCCCTGGCGCTTGAGCATCAGCACGCGAGGATCGGGGAACGCGAGCTTCGGATTTCCTCTGGACGATGTTTTCCGCGCGGGACAAATTCTCGGGCAGGAGTGCTCGGGGTCGGTGCTCGGCTACGGTTCCCAGGTGAACCACTCCGTGCTGCTCGGCTCTCCCGCGCCGGCGGACTGGGCCTCAGCCGGGCAATACTGTCTCGATCTTTTTCACGAACTCTTTGACCGGGTTGCTCCCGGAAAAAGCGTCAAGGAGTTCTGCGACTACTGCGGCGAGAAACTCAAGGCCCGCGGCGTCGCCCGGCCCGGCGGCGTACTGATCCATTCCGGCGGCCTGGCCGATCTGCCGCGCTGCGGCCCCGGCCGCATGGAAGGCGGCGACGATCTGGTTTTTCAGGCCGGGCATGGTCTTTGATTTAAAGCCCAGCGTCCCGGTCAAGGGAACGCCGACGCCGGCGGAATTCGGCGATTCGCTCGTGGTAACGGAGAAGGGCGCGCGGCGGCTCGGCAAACGCAAAATGGAGCTGATTACGCTGGGGGCATAGGCACGCTCCAAACGGGCAACGCAAAGCACCCTCATGCACGTTCGCCCCGGTTTTGCGGCAAATCCACAAATTTCCGCGGACACATGGTCGCGTAGGAGCAGCTACACCTGTTCGACAATCGAGGCGATCCTAAAATTGGGAAAATTCTGGCAAATGGGCCAGTTTCCGAGAACGCCGTTTCTCATGCCCTATCCGGTCCATGTGGGGGATTACTTACGGATTGTCCGTATTTCGTTACCTTTCCGGTCTTTGATCCAGCAAACTCAGCCGACTCGATCATATGCCCGGCAGCATCGTGAATCGAAATCCCTTTCGTCGAATAATTCTCTGTACAACAATTATCCGGCTCCCAACCCAAGGTGACATAAGCCACAGAATTAATTGGTACCTTCCAAGAAAATTGCATTGGCTGTGGGGCGCGTAGTCGATTTAGTTGCCGGAGGAAGTATCTTCAGTGGATAAGATTGAAAGGCGCAAATCGGTCGGGCACAAGTTCGACGGGCGTTAGCGATTCTATGGGGTGACGCTGTGGTCAGGGGCCGTGTCCCAATAGGTTGCTCTG
Source organism: Terriglobia bacterium (assembly GCA_963781055.1). Taxonomy (GTDB): domain Bacteria; phylum Acidobacteriota; class Terriglobia; order Acidiferrales; family UBA7541; genus Palsa-360. Next base: position 80,107 of record CAWAEW010000039.1, on the reverse strand, counting down.
AGTGCAACGTCCAGAAGATGGGCCGAGGCAAAAGAAGATTCCCCACTCCTCGCGAGAACACGCGAAGAGTGGGGAATACGTGCCGAAGGAAACGTCAAGCCAAGCGATTTGGAAATTACCTGTGGTCTGGACCGTGGCAAGCCCCGGCGCCCTTGTCGCTGTAAGTCCCTGCAGGAGCTCCAGGAAGTTCCAGTGCCGACTCGAAATCCCACCTGTAGCCGTGCTCATCAAGCTTCAGGGCCATCACACCCCAGTAGTCCCCGGTTGCCGCCTCGAGATTCGCTGCGTTGAATGTCGCGCCGGTGTCCGTGGAAGAGGTGGGCACTGTAACGACCTTATCGAGTGTCTCGCCGCCGGTGCCCACGATGAATTCGCGGATGCCCTTGCTGTGGATCGTAATTCCCGGAGGGGTCAAGGGGGCGGTAGCGGGCATAGAGGTGGTCGTGTCCGTTCAGCACCAAGTCGGCTTTGTACTCGTAGAGCAGTTGCCAAAAGGCCAGAGCGGTCGTGCCCTCTTCGGTGATGCTGTCGGCGGCGCTGAACGAGGGCTGGTGCCAGTAGGCGAGTGTGCAAGCGGAGTGGTTCTCCTCGAGATCCTTTTTCAGCCATTCGAGTTCGTTGGCAAACCAGGAGCCCGTGGGCGAACAGCCGCCCGGCTGTGTCGAGCACTCTATGTTTAGCGAGATAAGGTGCCAGGAGCCCAGATTGTAGGAGTACCAGCCATCTCCGACTCCGGTTCCGTTCTGGCCTCCGTTCACCCCCAAATCGAAGTGCCCCGCCTGTCCATCCGCCCGCGGAATGGGTTGGGCGGTGAGGTCAATAGTGGGGGTTGAGCCCGGACCGCACGCTGGGTTTGATGGGCACGGGTCCGAGATCGTAGTCGTCAGAGGCTTACCCGCATTAACGTCATTGGTATCGATCAGGAAGCCGTTGTAGTAGGAGAAGTAACCGTAGCCGGCAACGCCGGTCTCGCCATGCTCGTCATAAAACTCGTGGTTGCCGGGCGCGGGCCGATGTAGAAATTTAAAAGCGCCATACGTCAAATCGAACGATTGCTCAAAGTCCGAATATCGGCCGACCTGGTATTGCAGATCTCCGAGGAGCGCGACGGCGTCAGGCTTCATAGTCTCAATCTGATTCGCAGTGGCCTCCTGGGATTGCCACAGAGAATACGGCGGCCCTGGGGTGTGCTGTTGGTGCCGCTGTAGGGGGCCTTGGGGTCGGTGCAGATTTCATTTCGAAGACTCACCAGTCACCTCCGTCGCCTGGCTGGCAGGAGATGTCGCCAACCACCGCCAGCACGGGCGATCTACCCGTCGTTGCGTAAGGCCACGCATTGTCGTTGTGGTGTGGATCGTCCTTGTCGTTGTGATCCTGTGCCCTCGCCCCAACTGCAAATGCCAGTACCGAGGCGGCCGCTGCCATGAGCACTGCCGCTCGGAACCTTCCCCGAATCGTCTTCATGCGATTCCTCCCGTTTGAACTTGTGGTTGGATGGTTGCGAAACGCTAAGCGGTGGTTTTTTTATCGCTTCAATATTTCGGGTGCATCTCGAATGTGTTAAAAAGCCGTAACACGGCTTATTTCGGAGGCGTCTAGACCATCAGCAAGACGGAATGTCCTTGCAGCATCGCCATCCGGCCGGTTTGCTCGCGCAATGCGGTGCTCAGGCGTAGCGAAACAACGCCATGAAACCAAAGTCCATGTGCTGCTGGATATGGCAGTGAAACAGCGTCAGGCCCGGCTGGTCGGCGACCAAATCCACTGCGGCGCGTCCAAATGCGGGAACGATCACCGTATCTTTCTTGATGCCGGCAGTGGGCTTGCCGTTGAGCTCGACGAGCTCGAACAGATGCCGGTGCATGTGCAGGGGGTGAGAATCGTCACTGCGATTGTGAAACACCAGCCGGTAGCGGCGTCCCTGCCGGAACACGAATTCCCGTTCATGCGGATATTCCTTGCCATTGACGAGCCAGTGATTGATCCCGTAGGGCCCGCCGGGCACTTTTTCAAAGACCATGTCGATGGTCTGGTCTGGCGGGGGATGCGGCGCGGACTTGCCAAAGATCGTGTAGTCCCAGCGCGCCTTCGGAGGCGGAAGCCATTGCGGGCGCGGCTGTGCCTGATTGGCGTACTCCACCACGATGCCCATGCCGGATTGCCGCGCGGCATCGCGCAGCTCACCTAAAATCCAAACGCCCGGCAGATTCATCTCCACGATCGCATCCACGCGCTCACCCGGGGCGATCTCAATCACATCGACCGGCTGAGGCGCGGGCACGGGATTGCCGTCGAGAGCGATCACCTGAAAATGGTGACCGAATAAGCCAATGCGATGAATTTGCGAAGCGCTGGCGTTGAGCAGGTGCATCAGGATGCGCTGACCCGACTTGCACGCGCAGGGGATCCCCCGCGCCGAGCATTTTGTCGTTAATCGAGTAAAGAGGAGCGCCGACTTCGAGTCCGTTCGGACGCGGGTCTGGAGTGGCGGGTTTTTCGGGCATCGGGTCGTTGGGATCCGCCTCCATTTCGTCCTGATCCATCGTGGTCAGATAAGGCTCCCATTCACGCAGCGCCAGAAAGACCTCTTGGTCGTAGAGCCCAGGGTCATTCGCGGAATCGATCATGAGAAAACCGAACTGGCCGGTGTAGGCGCCGCGATGCAGATCCATCATGGCCGCGGTGTGCGAGTGGTACCATCGCGAACCCGCCGGCTTGGCCACGAATTGATAGCGCCGGCGGCCATGCGGCGGGACCGGAGGCGTGCCTTCTTCCTCCGCCCCATCCACTTCCGAGGGAACCAACAGGCCATGCCAATGCACGTATTCCGGAACGTCCGTGTCGTTCACAACCTCGACGGTGACGCGCTGCCCCTCTCGCATGCGCAGGAGGGGGCCAGGGACCTTGTCGCTGTAGCCGATCGTGCTGATTACAACCTGCGGGGCCAGCTCCACGATCATGGGCGCGATTCGAAGGGTGAAGTCCGTCGCGCCCTTAATGGCATCCCTGGCATCCCGTCCCGATGTCGCCATCATCGGGGGCTGTAGAGGCGCCGGAACCTGCCCGGGCGCAACCGACTCCGCCAAGGCGGGCCGTAGCTGGCCTGCCGCCGCACCAATCACGGTGGCGCATCCAAGTCGCACAAAATCTCTTCGGTTCATTTGATCTTCCATACCGCTTGCAAATGTCAGCGCTAAGCGACCGCACTCTGAGCGCTGTCGCTGCGAAAATCGCCCGGGGCGTTTTGCTTCGATTCTTCCCCGTTAGAGTTGTCGCTGAATGGTCGGCAGAAACGAGCAGGTTAACCGCTTCAACATTTCCCCTATATATCTAACGTGTGACAACACTGTGAATACCATCCCAGCACGCATCCCGGAGGGATCAACATCGTGCAACTTTGTGGGGCTGCACCCACATACCCCCTCACCGTTTTGACTCCCCTGAGGAGCGCACCTCGGTCAGCAAGGTACTGCAATCGCGGCTAATCCCGAAAATCTTCAATAAGAATGGGCATTCTGAGGTGGTTTGAACGGATAATTTCTGTATCGTCGGCAAACCGGAAGTAATCCTCGGACCCCACGCCACGTCACAACTCGCGCCAAGTCCTGTTGAAGTGGGCTTATCGGAATGTATAGTTCGCCGCCATCAAACCTCAGGAATGCGTTCCATCGGTGAGCGAAGGCGCGGGCGCCGGATGGTGCGCTAAAACCTTGCGGCGCGCCAGCTTCGTATGCAGCCGGTCCATGTAGAGGTACACGACGGGCGCGGTGAACAGCGTGAGGACCTGGCTGACCATCAAGCCGCCCACGATGCTGATTCCCAGGGGACGCCGCAATTCCGATCCCATGCCGCCTTCGAGCGCCAGCGGGAGGCCGCCGAGCAGCGCGGCCGTGGTGGTCATCATGATGGGCCGGAAGCGCAGCAGGCAGGCCTGATAAATCGCATCGATCGGTTTCTTTCCTTCTTTTCGCTCCGCATCGAGCGCGAAATCGATCATCATGATCGCGTTTTTCTGCACGATGCCGATCAGCAGGATGATCCCGATCAGCGCGATGACGCTCAAGTCCGTGTGCGTGATGCTGCAAGGCCAGCAGCGCGCCGACGCCGGCCGAAGGCAGCGTCGAAAGAATCGTGATGGGATGAATGTAACTTTCGTACAGCATGCCCAGGACGATGTACACGGTCATCAGCGCCGCCAGAATCAGGTAGGGTTCGTTCGCGCAGCGATTCCTGGAACGCCTGCGCGGTTCCCGAAAAACTGGGATGAATGGTGGCGGGCATGCCCATCTGCAGCGTCGGCCACTTCGATTTCCCGGACGGCGTCGCCGAGCGCGACGCTCGGATCCAGATTGAACGAAATCGTGACGGCCGGAAATTGCCCTTTGTGATTCACGGCCAGGGCCGTGGTTTTTTGTTCGAAGTGGGAAATGGCGCTCAGCGGCACTTCGGCGCCAGCGGGAGAGCGCATGTACAGGCTTTGCACGGCATCGGGACTGTTCTGGTAGACAGGGTCGACTTCCATCACCACGTGATACTGATTCAATTGCGTGTAGATCGTGGAGACCTGGCGCTGCCCGAACGCGTCGTACAGGGTTTCGTCGATCTGCTGGGACTGGATGCCCAGGCGCCCGGCGGTGTCGCGATCAATGACCAGCGAGGCTTGCAATCCCTGGTCCTGCTGGTCGCTGGTGACGTCCCGCAGTCCGGGCAGCGTCCTCAGCCGGGCCTCGATGCGCGGCGCCCAGGTCTGCAGGTCCTCGAGCGTCTCGCCCTGCAGGGTGAATTGATATTGCGAACTGGTGAAGAGGCCGCCGACGCGAACGTCCTGATAGGACTGCAAGTAGAGGGTGGCGCCCGGGAACGACCGCAAGCTTTGCGCCGCAAGCGCGCAATGACGGCGTCCGCGCTGATCTTTCGCTCTTCCACATCCTTGAGTTCAATGAGCACTCGCCCGACATTTTCCGCGCCGCCGCCGATGAAGGCAGACACGTGATCCACGGCCGGATCGTCGCGGATAATATCTTCGAACTGGATGAGTTTCTCCATCATCGCGGGAAACGAAATGTCCTGCGCGCCGATGATCGCGCCGTTCAGCCGGCCGGTGTCCTGCTGCGGGAAGAATCCTTTCGGAACGATGATGTACAGATATACGTTCAGGCATACGGCCGCGATCGTGACGCCCAGCATGAGCGGCTGGTGGGCAAGGACCCAGCGCAGGCCGCCGGCGTAGCCGCCATGCAGCAACGCCGAAAGATCCGTTCGCCCAACATGTACGCCCGCCCATGTTTCATGTCCTTTGGCGATTTCAGGAAACCGCGCGCACATCGCGGGCGTGGCGGATAGCGAAACGCACAAGGAAACCGCGATGGCAATGCTGAGCGTGACCGCAAACTCGCGAAACAACCGGCCCACGATCCCGCCCATCAGCAGGATGGGAATGAAAACGGAAATCAGCGAAATGCTCATCGACAAGACGGTCGGGCCGATCTCCTTCGAACCTTTCAGGGCCGCCTGCAAGCGGCGAATCCCCGGCCTCCAGATACCGCGCGATATTTTCGATCACAACGATGGCGTCATCGACCACGAACCCCGTCACGATCGCCAGCGCCATCAACGAGAGATTGTCGATGCTGTACCCAAGCAAATACATGACTCCGAATGTGCCCACCAGCGAAAGCGGCACGGAAATGCTCGGGATCACGGTCGCCCAGACGTTGCGCAGAAATATGAAAATGACCATGATGACCAGGCGCAACCGTCAGCAGCAGCGTGAACTGAATGTTCTGGACCGAGGCGCGGATCGTCTCGGTGCGGTCCGAAACCACCGTAAAATTGACGGTCGGCGGAATGACGGCGCGCAGTTCCGGAAGCAGCGCCTTGATCCCGTCCACCGTTTCGATGATATTGGCCCCGGGTTGCCGGAAGACAATCATGATGATGCCCGCGCTCGCCGTCGACGAACGCGCCGTTCCGAACATCCTCGACGCCTTCGGTCACCTTGGCGATATCGCTCAAGCGGACGGGAGCCGCCATTTTTGTACGCAACGACCAGCGGCAAATATTTGCTCGGCGGTCAACAATTGGTCCGTGGCGGAAATGATCCACCGGTTGCTCCTGTCCTCGACCAGTCCCTTGGGCGAATTTGCGTTCGCCGCCTGCAGTGCCAGGCGCACCTGCGCCAAACCAATCTGATAGTGAGCCAGCGCCAGCGGATTCAGGTCCACGCGGACCGCCGGTTTGGCTGCCGCCGCCAATAAACACCTTGCCCACGCCATCCACCTGGGAAATCTTCTGCGCCAAAATGGAGTCGGCAAGATCGTACAGATGGCTTGGCGGAATCGTGTCCGAGGTCATCGCCAAGATGCAGAATCGGGCGCATCGGTGGGATTTGCCTTGCGATATGGGGCAGGCTCGGAAGATTGGTGGGCAATTGGCCGGCTGCGGCATTGATTGCCGCCTGGACGTCGCGCGCCGCCGCGTCGATGTCTCGGTCCAGATCCAATTGAAGCGTAATGTTCGTCGCACCCGAGCTGGCTGGTCGACGTCATTTCGGTAACTCCGGCGATGCGGCCAAAGGACCGCTCCAGCGGCGTCGCCACCGACGAAGCCATCGTTTCCGGGCTGGCTCCGGGAAGGTTGGCCCGCACCTGAATGGTGGGGAAATCCACTTGGGGCAGCGGCGCCACGGGAAGGAAAAAATAGGCCGCTCCGCCCGCCAGAAGAATGGCGACGCTCAGCAGCGATGTGGCGACGGGACGCTCGATGAAGGGCCGGGAGATATGCATTTGTTGCTAGTCCGCGGGAGCATCGGCCGGCGTGTGCGCTTTCGACGGTTCGGTGCCCAAGGCGTTTCGCCAGCCGGTCAAACGCCAGATAGACGACGGGAGTCGTAAACAACGTCAGCGCCTGGCTGAAAATCAATCCGCCGACGATCGCGATTCCCAGCGGCTTGCGCAATTCCGCTCCGGTGCCGCCGCCCAGGGCCAGCGGCAAGCCGCCCAGCATGGCCGCCATGGTCGTCATCAGAATGGGCCGGAAGCGCAACAGGCAGGCCTGATAGATCGCGTCCAGCGGAGGTCTTCCCTTCCTTGCGCTCCGCTTCCAGCGCAAAGTCGATCATCATGATCGCGTTCTTCTGCACGATACCTATCAACAGGATGATGCCAATCAGCGCAATGACGCTGAAATCGATCCGCGTAATCAGCAGGGCCAGCAGCGCGCCGACGCCGGCCGAGGGCAGCGTCGAAAGAATCGTGATCGGGTGAATGTAGCTTTCATAGAGCACGCCCAGAACGATGTAAACGGTCACCAGCGCGGCCAGAATCGAGAATCGGCTCGTTCGCCAGCGACGCCTGGAAGGCCTGCGCCGTCCCCTGGAACCCCGCATGAATGCTGGCCGGCAAACCGATTTCCTGCTGCGCCGCCTTGATCGCATCAACGGCCTGCCCGAGCGAAACGCCTTGCGCCAGGTTGAACGAAAGCGTCACGACCGGGAATTGTCCCTGGTGGTTCACGGCAATCGGAGTCATTTCCGAGGAATACTGCGTGAAGGCGCTCAGCGGAACCTGCGTCCCATTGGACGAATGCACGTAAATCTGCTTCAGCGCGTCGGGATTCTGCTGGAATTCCGGATTCACTTCGAGAATGACGTGGTATTGATTCAACTGCGTAAAAATCGTGGACACTTGCCGCTGGCCGAACGCGTCGTAGAGCGTGTCGTCAATGGTTTGCGGCAGAATGCCGAGGCGCGATGCGGTGTCGCGATCGATGGTGAGCGTCGCCTGCATGCCGCGCTCCTGCTGGTCGCTGGCCACGTCGCGTCAATTGCGGCAGATTCCGTCAATTTATCCAGCAGCTTCGGCGCCCACACGCGAAAGTTCCTGCCCGTCCGCATCTTCCATCGTGTATTGGTACTGCGTGCGGCTGATGCGGTCTTCCACGGTCAGGTCCTGCACGGGCTGCATGTAGAGATTAATTCCCTTCACGCCGGCGACCTCGGATTGCAGGCGGCGAATAATCGTCGGGGCGTCTTCCTTCCGTTCTTCGCGGGGTTTCAGGTTGATCTGGATGCGCCCGCTATTCGGCAGCATGTTGGTGCCGTCGATCCCGATGAACGACGACAGGCTGACCACGTCCGGATCCTTTAAAATCGCTTTTGCCAGCGCCTGCTGCCGCTCGGCCAGCGCGGAAAACGAAAGCGTCGCCGGCGCTTCCGAAACGCCCAATATCACGCCGGTATCCTGCACCGGGAAAAAGCCCTTGGGGATAATCAGGAACAGGAAGATGGTGAGGGCCAGAGTGCCGACGGTCACGACCAGCGTGGCCGGCTGATGCTTCAGGACGAACCGCAGGATCACCGAGTAACGATCGATGATCCAATTGAGAAAATCCTCCGACGCCTTGTAGAACCAGGTCTTGTCCGATTCCTTCTGGTGGCGCAGAATTTTCGAGCACATCATCGGCGTCAGCGTCAACGACACGACGGCCGAAACCAGAATCGTCACGCTCAGCGTGACCGCAAATTCCCGGAACAACCGTCCCACGACGTCCTGCATGAATAGCAGCGGGATCAGCACGGCGATCAGCGATACGGTAAGAGAAAGAATCGTAAAGCCGATCTGCTCGGACCCTTTCAAGGCGGCCTGCAACGGAGACTCGCCCTCTTCGATGTACCGGGTGATGTTTTCGATCATCACGATGGCGTCATCGACGACGAACCCGGTCGAAATCGTGAGCGCCATCAGCGACAGGTTATCCAGGCTGTAGCCCGAGCAGATACATCACGCCGAAAGTGCCCACCAGGGAAAGCGGAACGGCCACGCTGGGGATCGCCGTCGCCGCCAGGCTGCGCAAGAACAGGAAAATCACCAGGACGACCAGCGCCACCGTCAGCATCAGCTCGAACTGCACGTCCGCCACCGACGCGCGAATGGTCGTGGTGCGGTCGGTCAGAATGGATACGCTGGACCGAGGACGGCAACGACGCTTTCAATTGCGGCAAAAGATTCTGAATGCGGTCCACCACGTTGATGATGTTCGCGCCGGGCTGCCGCTGGATGTTGACGATCACCGCGGGCCTATCGTTTTCCCACGCCGCCAGTTTGACGTTTTCCGCGCTGTCAATCGACGTTGGCCACGTCCATGATCCGCACCGGCGCGCCATTCTTATAGGTGATCACGATGGGCTTGTAGGAGTCGCTGGTCAGCAACTGGTCGTTTGCCCAGATCGTGAACGCCTGCCGCGGTCCATCCAAATTGCCCTTGGCCTGGTTGACGTTCGCCTGGCCCAGCGCGGTGCGCAAATCCTCGAGGCTCAAGCCATAGGAGGCCAGCGCCGTCGGATTCGCCTGAATCCGCACGGCGGGCTTTTGTCCGCCGCTGATGCTCACCAGGCCCACGCCGGGCAATTGCGAAATCTTCTGGGACAAGACCGTGTCGGCCATGTCCTCGAGTTTCGTCAGCGGCAGCGTATCGGACGTCAGCGCGAGCGTAAGCACGGGCGTATCGGCCGGGTTCGTCTTGCTATAAATCGGCGGGTTGGGAAGGTTGGTCGGAAGAAACGTGGTCGCCGCGTTGATGGCGGCCTGGACTTGCTGCTCGGCCACGTCGATATTCAGATCCAGAACAAATTGCAGCGTGATGAGCGACGCCCCGAACGAACTGGTCGACGTCATCTGGTTCAGCCCGGGCACCTGTCCAAATTGCCGCTCCAGGGGAGTGGTCACCGAGGAAGCCATTACGGTGGGGCTCGCTCCCGGATAAAAGGTGAGAACCTGGATGGTCGGGTAATCCACCTGGGGCAAGCGCGGAAACCGGAAGCTGCTTATAGGCCACCGCTCCAGCCAGTAGAATCCCGGCCATCAGTAGAGACGTGGCGACTGGACGAAGAATAAATGGCTTGGACGGATTCATTAGCTTTGCTTTCCCGGCTGCCCATGTTTGGGGGCCCCTTGATGTTCAGAGTCCTGGCCCGATCCTGCCGGCGCGCCTGAACCTGCACCCGGCTTGTGGCCGCCATTCGGCCCGCCTGCTCCGGTTGCCGCGGGAGATGCGCCGCCGGAGGCGTTCGGAGCGCCGTTTGGCGAAGCACTGTGGACTTCGACAGGTGCGCCGGGCTGCAGCCTGTCCTGCCCGTCCACGACCACCTGATCTCCTGCCGCAATGCCGCTGGCGATCAAGGAAATATTGCCTTGCGTCAAGTCCACCTTCACGGGCTGCATGTTTGCATGGCCGTTGCTTCACCGTATAAACGTACGAGCCCTGCGTTCCCCGCTGAATGGCGGCCAACGGAATGACGATGGCATTCTTGCGCACGGCCAGCATCAAGCGGATGTTGACGAATTGATTCGGCCAGAGCGAAAGATCCTTGTTGTCGAATACGGCTTTTAATCGAACCGTGCCCGTCGTGGGATCGATCTGATTGTCGATGGTGACCAGTTTGCCTGTGGCCAGTTTGGTTTGGTCGTCCCGGCTATACGCTTCGACTCCCAGCTCTCCGCCCTTCATGTGCTGAATCACTTCCGGGAGGTTGTCTTCCGGCAGCGTAAACAGCGTGGCGATCGGCTGGACTTGCGTGATCACGACCAGGCCGTTCGGGTCGGTCGCATGAATCATGTTGCCCTGATCCACCAGCCGCAATCCCACGCGCCCGCTTAAAGGCGCCGTGATCCTGCAATAGACTAATTGGAGTTTCTCGTTATCTATCTGGGCCTGATCGGCGCGAATGGCCCCTTCCAGTTGGCCCACGGTGGCCCTCTGCGTATCGACTTGCTGCTGGGCGATGACGCCTTCTTTGCGCAATTCGTCATAGCGCGCGTAATCGACCTTGGCATTATTCAGCTGGGCCTGGTCGCGCGCCAGTTGCCCCTCCATTTGCTCCAAGGCCACTTGAAACGGGCGCGGGTCGATCTCCGCCAGCAGGTCGCCTTCACGCACGAACTGGCCTTCCGTGAAATAAACTTTTTGAAGCTGTCCATCCACCCGGCTCTTTACGGTGACGGTGTTGAAGGGCGTGACCGATCCCAGTCCGGAAAGATAGTACGGAACATCTTGCTTTAGAGCCGGCACGACGGCCACCGACACGGGGCCCAGCACGCCCCTGGCACCGGGCGCGGGCGCTGCTTTGCTCTCCGCCGAACCGCGAGTCTTGTAGTAAAAATATCCGCCGCCCGCGAGCACAATCAGGACAAGGATCCACAGCCAGCCTTTCTTCTTCGGCTGAGCGGAGTTGCCGGCGCTGGGATGTAATTCCGTCCGAGATTGCAACTCGTTATTCGTTGAGGAACTAGGAATGGCCATAGTCGTCCTGTCAGTTTAGTAGGAATTGATTTCGCCCAGTTATTTGGACGCATTCGGCGCTGCCCCGGTTACGTGCCTCCCCGAAGAACTTAGCTCCTCGGGAGAGGCAATATCCGGGAATTGAGGCCCCTTGCGCGGGTGGCAATACTGGGACGATTCATCGAAAATTTCCTGAATCCCAATAAAAACCACTTAGCTCATCGAACTTCTCTTAGCAGCCCCTGGAACTTAGTCTCCCTAATTCGGGACCTGGTCTTTACAGGGATCGCCGCGGAATTCTCGGCCGCGTTTCGCCATGCTTATGGTAACCCGAAACCAGCCCTACCGCTCGCCAAAGCTTCAGCCGTCCTGACTTTTCAATTTTAAATCGGCTTGACATACGGGTGCCGGGCCAGCCAGGGAATAATCACCTGCTTGAAGATTACCGGAGCAGACCAGACTCCCGCCTGCCGCCCCAGGTGCCCGCCCACTGGATTGATCCAGGCCTCTTTCGGGATGTCGCCGTTATTGGAGGATCAGATAAATGTCGGAAATCTGAGCCAGAGTATCTTTCACGCCGGCAATAATCAGCATCGGAGTGGTGGGTTTGCCGATCAAGCCCTGATTCACCGGAGACATCTTCGTAATTTTATATGTTTGGTAGCGATACCGGGATTCGAACCCGGATTTTGGCCTTGAGAGGGCCACGTCCTAACCCTTAGACGATATCGCCAAAGCGAGCCACACTTGCAGGCGGATGCAGGACCTGGAAAAGTAAGTTCGTCATGGAGCGCCTTGCGGACCCGATGATTTATAATTTTCGCACGGAGACCCGAGCAGCGCAAGCCATGGCTGAAAACACAAGACTCTTGGTGTCTCGTGGCACGGCCGGGAAATTCCGGATCGAAGAATTTTTTTCCGGTGCGTTTTCCGCTTCAAAACGTGCCGCTGGTCAATGGGCGGCTGAGGCCGCGGGAGCTGCTGAGGCTGCACCGGGCTCCGCCGATTGCGATGATGCATTCGCGGCGGCGCCTGTCGAAGGCGCGGCGGCTACCGAGTCGGCCGGCACGGGACCAAAATTCTTGGCCAGATACTGGACCAGCATTTCCACCTGGTCCGCGCGGAATATTGGCTCCGCGATCGATCATCAACTGCACCGTGTCGCGCCATTCGTCGAGCGACTTGTGCGCCTTCACTAAATTCGTCAGCCGGTGGCAATTCTGGCAGTTTTCCTTGGCAATCGCTTTTCCGTCGCCCTCCGGCAATTCCACTGCTTGGATGTGCGGGCGCAGCGGCCGTGGAAGCAGCGGTGCCGGGCGGCAGCATCCGCGGGGGCCGATGCCGCCGTTGCAGGAACAGCCTGGGCGTCAGGGGCCAGACACGTCCGTTTTGGAGGAAAATTCTTGGCAAGATATTTGACGAGAATATCGACGTCTTCCTGCGGCAAACGCGCTCCGCGATCCATCATCGTCTGCACGGTTTCGACCCAGTCATCCGGTGATTTGTGCGCCCGGGTCAAGTTCGTCAGCCGGTGGCAGTCCTGGCAATATTCCGTGGCGATCGGCTTTCCGTCTCCTTCGGGCAACTCCACGATTTTGAGTTGCGATGCCGCTGTGCCTGAAGGCGCGGCGGGCGAAGGTGCGGCGGATGGAGCCACCTGCGATGGAGGCGCGGCTTGCCCGGCATCTTGATAAGCCGCTGCATGAAGCGCGGACATCGCGTAGCTGCCGTGGATTAAAATTTTAATGGGTTTATCGGAAGCGGTATCGCTGATGGTTCCGTTTTGAGCAAGCCCCGTGGACGGCGCCGCAAGGATTCCCAGGCCGAGGATTGATGCAAGCAAGAATAAGAGGGTCGCGGTACGCGCAAGACTATTAACTTGAGTGCGCACTCTTCCAAATCCTCCAGCGGTTCGGCCGGCAGCCGCATGATCCTGTCGAGATTTCACACTCAGACCAAGATGCCAACCCGCATCTTGCACAAAGCCTTTTCATTTTCATATGAACGATGGAAAGAAGCAAGGGCAACACAGTTGCATATGGCAGGCGCATTCTTGCTTCCGGAATTCGCGCGCGTGCTCACCGGTTCGATTTAGGCTCGAACCGGATTGCAGACTGTTTTCGCACGCCGCTGCGGAATCGCGCGATCTATGCCCAACTACGAGCGAGTCCCATCCTGATGGACGTACTTGATGACTTCCACGTCCGAGATGGCGATCAGGCCTTCGCGAATCATTTGCTCCAAATGCGGCAGGAGTTTTTGAATCTTTTCCTCGGAATCGATCACGCTCACCATGACCGGGCGCATCGGAAGAAAACGACAGCAGATGCGATCTGTGGATCAAAGTGCTGGCGCCATATCCCTCAATCCCGCGAAACACCGTTGCGCCGGCAATATCCAGCTCCCTGCATTTTTCCACGATGGCCCGAAAGAGGGGCTTTCCGTTCCATGTGTCATCTTCTCCAAAATGGATGCGCACCATTTTGGCTTTTCCTTCCAGTTTCATTTCGCAGCCTCTTTCCCGGTCTTGGCCGGCGGGATGCCGGGTGTGTACTTGATGATGTCCACGTCGGAGAGGACCACAAGACCCTGTTTCACCATGTCGTCCAAAACAGGGAGGAACGCGCGCAGCTTCTCTTCAATTTCAACAACGGAAAGCATGATGGGGCGGTCGTGCGAAAGATTTAAGGCCGTTTGCTGATGGATTCTCCGGTTGGCGCCGTAACCTAAAATTCCCTGGTAAACAGTTACTCCCGCAATATCGTTTGCACGCAAGCTTTCGACCAGCGCCTGATAGAGCGGCTTGTCGTGCCACTTGTCGTTTTCGCCGATATAAATGCGCATCAGCTTCGCCTTCCCTTCCCGCTTGGCGGGCAGCAGAGGCGCCTGGGGCTCGCTCTTGGAGGGGATCTCCTCGGGCTTTACGATCAACGTTTCCTGCACTTCGATCAGGCCCGTCCCCACCATTTCGTGGAGCTTCGGGAGGACTTCGTCGCACTTTTCCGGCGATTCGATGAACTCAATCTTGACGGGCAGATTTTCCGTCAGCCGCAGGATCCGTGTCGTGTGCATCTTGTGGTCGGCGCCGAATCCGGCGATGCCGCGAACTACCGTGGCGCTCGCAACACCTCGATAAAACAAGAAGTCCAGAACCGCGGCGTAAAGAGCGTGACCGTGGTACTGCTGATCCTCGCCCACAGTGATGCTCACTTTCCTGGCCGGCCCCGATCCGAGCATTTTCCCTCCTAAACTCCGCCGTCAAGATGGCGCGAACCACACTCGGGAATACTTGTCCGGGAATTCGCGCCGCCGGAGCGCCCTGAGTTTGTCCGACACGTACGGTTCCACGCTCATCCGATGCTGCGCCCCGTGACCACGCCCAACCAGACCGCGATGAACCCAATGGTGACGCTTAAAATTACATTCAAGAATGCGAATAGAAGCTCCCCATCCCGAAACGATTGAAACGTCTCCAATTCAAATGTCGAAAATGTCGTGTACGCGCCGATGAATCCGATGGGAATCAGGTATCGCCAGTTCGCGTTCCAGTGGGTTCTCTCCGCCAGAAGGGTGACCACCAGTCCGATCAGGAACGATCCAGAAATATTGATCACAAACGTTCCGTACGGGAAACGCGCACCCATCCGGTTGCTAATATAGCCGCCTAGCCAGAATCGCGCGATGGCGCCGAGAAATCCGCCCAGGCCGACCATCCAGTATTTATTCATCTTGAGTTCCAATGATCATGACTGTCATCGCGTACGCTTCTCTCAGCTTTCCACTTCTCCCGAGCGAAAATCAACACGCAGGCGCAGCGTTCGCCCTGGCGGGGCCAGGATTTCAATCGCCTAAATCTGTTTGGATCGTTGCCGGACGCATGACTCCGCGACAAGATCCTTGTCAGGAGTCATCATCTGTCCGGCAAATAAGGACAGCGGTTATGAGGCGAACTCCATCGCCTTTCTCATCCTACGGCGAGGCCAAATAAAATTCAACCCTGGTTGATTCCTGCCGGCTTGATTCCCGCTTGAACCGCGGCAGCAAGCTCAGGAATGGGCCACCGGGTGATGCGATTCCGCTCTCTGGTCGATGGGATGCTGCCGGGGCACAATGCGCCGGTATATCCGCAGGGAAAAAAAACGATTGCGGCACGGAGCGCAACGATAAGTGGGAAAGCGGAGCAACCGGAACAGCCAGGCCATCGTGCCCGCCCCGTGTTCGCTGGAAATGCGCTGCAAGTCCATGTTGCCGCACATCCCGCAATGCACATAGGCGACGTAGCGGATAGGAGCCGCCCACGCATAAAATCGCAAATCGCAGCCGCGGCAGCGCCAGGGACGCAACAGTGTCACCCCGACCACGTAGTCCAGCAAGCTGCGCCTTCGGGAACGCCGGGGACTGTCGCTATGACAAGCAGGACAAATCAATCTCGTTTACCCCTGGTAAATTCTAAGCAAAGAATACGCGATGCCTCGCCGGCAAGGCAAGTTCCATCTGCGGCCGGTTGATATGCCGTGTAGAATACAGGGTCTGGGCTCCACTTGGAGCCCAGGTTGGGAAAGTCTGGGCTCTACTTGGAGCCCAGGTTGAATTTAAGATCTGGGCTCTACTTGCCTGTCCTGACGCAGGATGGAGAACTCGGCATAATAAAAAACGAGGTGCTGGATGGCGGACTATACGAACGAACATGCGCGCGCCGGAATCAAGACGAAGCTGCCTCGGCTGGATACCTGGCCCAATCAGTTTCCCGGATACCGGATCGTGACGCGATTCCCCGAGTACACTTCGGTCTGCCCGAAAACTGGATTGCCCGACTACGGAACCATCATCATCGAGTACGAACCGAAAAAAGCCTGCCTCGAGTTGAAGGCCCTGAAAATGTATCTGCTGGCCTACCGGGACCTCGGCATTTTTTACGAAAATGCCGTCAATCGCATGCTTCGGGATATCGTGGACGCCATTCACCCGGCCTGGTGCATCGTGCGCGGCGAATTCACGCCGCGCGGCGGCCTGACCACGACGGTGGAAGCGCGCTGGCCCAGAAATGTCCGCGCCCACAAATCATAGACAACCCCATGCCGCTCGGCGATAATCAAAGGCAACGAACGGTGCAGCCAGGCGAGCCAAGGCCACCGAGGAGAGATAATGAGTATTTCCCCGAATGTTCCTGAACCGAAAGAATCCTTTGAGTACGAAACGGCAAGCACGCCGCGGTGGATTATCGTGGTGTTTGTCGCGGCTTTCGGGCTGATCGGGTACCTTCTCTATGCCGGCAATACCGCGCGGACCGCGCTCGAGGGCGAGTTGGCGCAAGCCAATTCCAAGCAGGCCGTCCTGGCCGTGCAAATCGATCAAACGAATTCGCGCGTCGCCGATTTGAAGGGCCAGTTGGAAGTGACCACGCAAAAGCTCGGATTCACGCAGGCCGAATTGGCGCAGGCGCGCGCTCTGGCCCAAAACATCCGCCAGTCGCAAAAAGAATCCGATGATAAGCTGACCGCGCAGATCGGACAGGTAAAACAAGAAGCGGACACCAAGATCGGACAGGTGAGCAGCGATCTGACCGGCGCGAAGGGCGACATCACCGCGACGAAGCAGGATCTGGAAGCGACCAAGGCGAAGCTCACCAGCACGGTGGGCGATCTGGGCGTGCAGAGCGGCTTGATCGCGCGCAACCAAGAAGAACTCGAGCAACTCAAGCGCTCGGGCGAACGCAATATTTTTGAACTGCACCTCACCAAATCCAAGACCCCGACGCACGTCGGCCCCATTCAAGTCAGGCTCACCAAAACCGATCCAAAGAAATTCAAGTACACGCTGCTGGTCACCGCGGACGACAAGACCATCGAGAAAAAAGACAAAACCGCGGATGAGCCGATCCAGTTTTATATCCGCAACGTGCCGCAAGCCTTATGAAATCGTCGTCTTCGACGTGACCAAGGACAAGGTCAACGGCTATCTCTCGACCCCGAAAGATGCCGGCTCCGCGCGCGCCCAATAAGTAGGACAGGCTTTACAGGCTGCGGATAAACTCAAAAACTGTCATTCCGAGGCATGCCTTTTGCCGAGGAATCTCTCATTCTTTTGACTTTAAAACCCAGAGAGATTCCTCGCTTCGCTCGGAATGACACGAAAAAGAGATTTTTTCCGCAACCTGTTTAGCCTGCCGGGTTTTTCATTCTCTAAGTTAAAGGCAGACAGGCTGAAGCCTGTCCCACTAATCTGCGGAATACTTTGCCTCGGCGGGGAAATCGGTTTTTTCGTTCGGGGAAATGCGCGCTAAGGAAGCCTCTTCTAGGATTCGAAGCTTTTCAGGATCGTGGCCATTTCGTGCAGACGCCGGTCGACGAGCGCGAAGACGGTGTCGGGCTCGAACGCTCCCTGGGAATCGCGCCGTCCGGCTTTCACGCCCGTGAGAATTTCGATTCCTTCTTCCACGGTGGAAATCGGCAGGATGTGAAACTTGCCCGCGGCGACGGCGTCGATCACGTCGTCCCGCAGCATCAGGTCCTCGATATTTTCGGCGGGAATCATGACGCCCTGGCGCCCGGTCAATCCCGATTTCACGCGGCAGACGTCGAAGAAACCTTCGATCTTCTGATTGACGCCGCCGATCGGCTGGATGTCTCCCTGCTGGCTGACCGAGCCGGTCACGGCAATGTCCTGCCGGATCGGCAATCCGGAAAGAGCCGAAAGCAGCGCGTAGATTTCCGTCGAGCTGGCGCTGTCTCCGTCGACCCCGCTGTAGGATTGCTCGAAGCAAATGCTGGCCGCAAGCGAGAGCGGCTTATCCTGCGCGAATTTCGTCCGCAAATATCCGGCGATGATCTGCATGCCTTTGTCGTGGAAGCGGCCGCTCAAATTGGCTTCGCGCTCCACGTTGATCAGGCCCGCCTTGCCCAGCGCCGCCGAAGCCGTGATGCGCACCGGCTTGCCGAACGCGTAGCCGCCGATTTCGAGAACGCTCAGGCCGTTGACTTGCCCGACGCGCGCGCTGTCGGTATCGATGAACAGCGTGCCTTCTTCGATCATTTCCCGGATTTTCGTTTCGGTAAGGTTGTGGCGCTCGACGCGCGCCTCGCGGGCGCGCCGGACATGAGATGCGCCCACAATCGGCGAGCTTTCCTGGCGTGCGATGTAGGCCGCTTCCCGCGCCAGGTCGGCGAGTTCCGGAAATCGCGCGGTCACTTTGTTGCGGCGCCCCGCCTGGCGCACTCCGATACTCCAGCATGCTGGCGACGGCGGTGCGGTCGAACGGGCCGATGTTTTCTTGCTCGGAAAGCTGGCGCAGGCGGCCGCCGTACTGCCGCACGACCGCGTCGCTCATCACCATTTCCTCGTCGAATTCGACGCGCACCTTGAAGATTTTCCGGAAGTCTTCCTCGTACTCGTACAGCATTTCGTACATGTGCCGGTCGCCGATCAAGATGATTTTCACGTCGATATCGATGGGCTCGGGCTTCAGCGCGGAAGTCCCGAACGGGAAAAACATTTCCAGCGGCTGAATCTCCAGGCGGCCGTGGTTCAACATGCGCTTGAGCGTGCGCCAGACGCCGGCTTCGCTCAGCGCGTCCAGCGCGTACATCACCAGGAAACCCGCCGTCGGCGCGGAGCGTCGAGCCCGCGCGCAGATCCATGAAGTCCGAATTCCACCCGCCGCGCGAATCGTAGCTGCGCTGAATCGTGCCGAACAGATTGGTGTAGGTCGGCGTGGTTTCAAAAATGACCGGCGAGCCGTCTTCATCGTTGTGCGCCAGCAGAACGTTGACGCCATAGACGCGGAAGGGATCGCGCTCCGCGGGGCCGGACCGCGAGCCGCTCTCGGGAGGCGGCGCGCCGGGCTCTTCTTCCCCCTCGCGCTCCTTGAACGGATCGAGGTTGTCGAGAATGTTGTGGCGCACCTCTTCCAGGTATTCGGTTACGAGATCGCCGGAATATTTTTCCTTCAATTCCTCGATGAAGCCGTCGACCAGCACGGAGGCCGCTTCCTGCTCGAGGTAGCTCATCTCGCTGGCCAGCTCGCGGGAAAGCGTCAGCGTCTTCCGGTAGACGACGGTGAATTCCTGGCGGAACTGTTCGTATTTCCGCTCGATGTCCTCGGCGGCCAGCGTTTCCAGTTTGCCTTCGTGCACCATCTTGGGGATATCCTCGATCGGCACCATCTGTCCTTCGAGGACCGGAAAAATCTCGGGCAGCGCCACCGCGCCCACCTGCATGTGCCCCAGCGCGAATTGCTCGCGCGCGATGCGCCGCGTGAAATCGTCCATCAATTCCTTCTCGCGAACCGTGAAGCGGTCCACGATGCGCCCCTTTTGCCGCTGGAACGGTTCGCCCTCGAACACTTGCGGAATGCGGCGGCGCAGGAATTCGATGCCGCTCTGCATATCTTTCTTGAAATTTTCGGCCTGCCCGCGCGGCAGCGCCAGCAGGCGCGGCCGGTCCGGATTCTTGAAATTATTGACGTAGCAGCGGTCCAGCGACAATTTCGCCGCGGGATGGATTTGATTGATCACATGCGTGATCGTGCCGCCGCGGCTGGTTCCCGCAAGGCCGCAAACAAAAATGTTGTATCCGGGCGCGCTCAGCTCGACGCCCATTTTCAGGGCGCGGAAAGCGCGTTCCTGGCCCACCAGATCGGTCACCAGTTCGGCCTGGGCCGTGGTCTCGAACGGAATCGTCGCCGGGTCGCAGCTCCACCGCAGCTTTTCGGGCGGCAATCCAGCGAGCAAGTGCATGGGTTTAACGGCCATCGTTCAACCTTCGTGATCCCCGGCGCGCTACTCTAGCACAGCCATGACAGCCGGCGCATTCGCCGCGCCGAAGGAATTTCCATGTTCCGCACATCACCTGAAAACACATTCGCGCATCATTCAGATGCGGCTTGGGATTCAATTGGCACATTACGGCTTCGCAAGGCCGGCAGCCCGGAGCGGCGCATCCTTGCCTGAATAGACGTCCAGGATGCCGACGGCGGTGGCCACGACGATGGGTCCGAGGACGATGCCCAGCACGCCGAACACGGCGATCCCTCCCAGCACGCTGATGAAAACCAGCAAACCGTTCAGCGAGGAGCGCCCGCCCAGCAGCACCGGCCGCAAAATATTGTCGATCGTCGAGCCAATCCCTCCGCAAATTGCGATCAAGATCACCGCGCGCCACCCGTGCCCGGCCGAGAACAGCCAGATGGCCGCCGGAACCCATACAGGCCACGCGCCCACGACCGGGAGAAGGGCAAGAAACCCCATCAGAACGCCCCAGAACACCGCAGAGCGCAGGCCCACAATCGCAAACGCTCCGCCGCAAATCAGTCCCTGAACCGCCGCGATCACCAGGCTGGTCGTGACGCTTGCGAATATCAATTCGCGAGCCTCCGCCAGCATTCGTTCCCTCAAGCCATGCTCGAACGGAAGAAAAAGCCGGAAGCGCGCGAGAATCGCGTCCCCATCGCGAAAGAAATAAAACAGCGCAAACAGCATGACGAACAATTCGAATACAAAGACGACGATGTTTCGGACCACGGCGCCCAGTTCCGAAGCCAAGGTTTCCCCGAGCCGGCTGGCGTATTGGCGGACCAATCCCGGCAGGTTAATCGCGCCGGTTTGCGCGGCAACATGAGAATCAAGCCATTCCCAGGCGCGGCCGAACACTCCGAAATCCCCGGTAACCATGCGAAGCCTGCACGCTGCGCGTAGCTTCAATCCCTTCGCGGACAAACAGCGCGGCCAGCAAAAGAACGGGCACGATCAGAATCAATGTCACCCCGGCGGTGCTCACCGCCGCCGAAAGCGTACGCCCCCATTTCCGCTCGATTCGTTTATTCAGGGAGTAAAAAATAACCGCGAATACGGCCGCCCAGCCGAGCGGCACCAGAAACGGCTGGAACACTCGAAATACAAAGTAAACGAAGCACAGCACCACGCCGTAGAACAAAACATTGCTGAACCGGTCCTCTGAATTTTGCGCCACGGATCGACTGCGTCTTCCCCTGCCTTGCCAGGCAGAAATCGATAGGCTTCCCCTTATAACTCAGGACGAACGCTTTTGGTGGATTTCA
This sequence comes from Terriglobia bacterium, assembly GCA_963781055.1. Lineage (GTDB taxonomy): Bacteria > Acidobacteriota > Terriglobia > Acidiferrales > UBA7541 > Palsa-360. The sequence goes on along the minus strand of CAWAEW010000039.1, from coordinate 58,776 downwards.
TTCGGCGCGGAACCTCGGACAAGGAAATGAGCGCCCATGTTATGATCCGCATTCCTGGGGAGAGACGTCCGTGAACGACCCTGCACCCTGCCGCCATTTGCGAACACAGCTCATCGCCAAGGATTCCGACGCGGAGTACGTCGAATGCCTGGACTGCGGCGCCATCCTGGAAGCCGCCGAGCGCACCGAACCGCCGTCCGGCTTTGACGAGTCGCTCTCCGACGCGTAGCTCCCGGCGGCCATTACAGATCAAAGGCCTTAACACAGAGGACACAGAGAGCACAGAGGACACGGAGAAAAACAGAGAAACCATTAACAGCGGAACTGATGCGAAATCACCAGTCACTCTCACCAGTCACCAGTCACCAGTCACAGTCACCAGTCACCAGTCACCAGTCACCAGTCACCAGTCACCAGTCACCAGTACATCACGACAGTCACTGTATCCCCAGCATCGCAATAATGCGCGTCACATCCGCCGCGGAGACGTCGTACAGCGGGCGCTCGTCTTCCTGCTCCAACTGCTCCCGCAGATACTGCGCGGCGATGTAGCTGGCTTCGCGATCGCTCAGGTTCGCGGCCGGATTTTTCCGTGAACTGGATGAATCCCGTGTGCGCCAGGCCGACCACGGCGCCGTTGCCATCCACCAGGAATTTTGTGTCGACGCTATCGCTATGACGCGTCGCAATGCCATTCCAGAGATGCGAAAACCGGCAGTGATAGGCATGGTCGGTCAGGCGTGAGGTGACGTCGAATTCCCCGACAAATTCGCTCATCGCGCCCTGGTTTGGAATTCCAATCGAAGAACTCGTGCTCATTCGCTAATCTCCATGGCCCACGGGCACTGGCTCGGCGTGCGCAAAGATTTCCACGGCCGCCGCGATCCCCGCGCCCACCGGAAGCTTCATGCCCTGGTCGAGCAGGATTCTCTCCATCACGTCGAGGAACAAAAGCACATTGGCGCGCTGGCTCGAATAGCCCATCAGACCGATGCGCCACATCGTGGCCTTGAAATCTCCCAGCCCGCCGGAGATTTCGATGTTGAACTCATTGAGCAGCCGGCCGCGCGCTTTCGCTCCATCGATCCCTGCAGGGATGACCACGGCGGTGACGGTCGGCAAGCGGTCCGCCGGATTCTTTACGAACAGCTCGATGCCCATCGCTTCCAGGCCGGCGATCAAAGCCGCCTGGTTCTGGCGGTGCCGCTCCCAGCTTGCTGCGAGACCCTCTTCCAGAACGATCCGCAGCGCTTCGTGCATCGCATAGATCAGGGGAATCGGAGGCGTGTGGTGATAGGTGCGATCCTTGCCCCAGTAATTCATCACCGAGGTCAAATCGAAATACCAGCTCTGCACTTTTGTTTTCCGGTTGCGCAGCAATTCCTCGATGCGTGAATTCACCGTGATGGGCGCCATGCCCGGAGGCGCGCTGATGGCCTTCTGGGCGCCGCTGAAGCAGATATCGATGCGCTGGCGATCCACGTCCAGGGGCACGCCCGCCAGCGTGGCCACGCTATCGACAATCAGCAGCGCGCCGAGTTCGTCGGCAACCTGCCGGAAGGGATCGATCTTGGTCACGACGCCGGTCGAGGTTTCCCCGTGCGCCAATCCCACAAACTTGATTTTGCGGCCTTGCCCGGCGCGGCGCACGTCCTGCGGATCGACTTGCCGACCAAACGGCGCGGACACGCGGTGAACCTTTGCTCCGGTGCGATCGGCGACTTCGGCCATGCGCGCGGAAAACGTGCCGTTCACGCAAACGATCGCCTCGTCGCCCGGTTCCAGAACATTCACGACGGCTGTTTCGATGCCGCCCGACCCCGACGCGGAAATCGGGAAGGTGATGTGATTCTGCGTCTGAAACACGCGGCGCATCAAATCCTGGACGCCGCCCATGAATTCGGTAAACCACGGGTCGACGTGCCCGACCAGCGGAGAGGCCAATGCACGGTACACGCGCGGACTAATACAGGAGGGGCCAGGGGTCAGCATCAGCCTTGTCGGCGGACGCAATTCATCCATTGGATTCATCATGACGTAAAGACCTCATTTTTTTCGGCTGGCTCTTCGCCCACGCCTTGCCGGGGCGTTCAGAGTAAAGGTAGAGCCGGCTTTTATCTTATGCGGCACAGTACCGGGCGGCCGCCAAAATAGTCTCGAAACTTTCCGCCGAGCAACACCCTTGCTCGCAGCGGGCGCGGGAACCCTCACGTTGACGCAGGAACGCGCGCACGTTCTAGTTTGCTCGAATCCTCCCGTACGCGCAACCGCCAATATGGTTTTGCTTCCTAAATCAGCAAAACGCGTTCAAACAATGCAAAAAAGGATTCTCCGGATTTTCTCCGTGTCCTCCGTGCCTCTGTGTTAAAAGCCTTGCTCCAACCCCGAAAAACATTTAACACAGGGGGCACAGAGGACACGGAGAAGAAATACCCTCTGTTTGTTCGAGATCGCGCGAGTCTCTTTTTTGGGGGATGCGCATTCTTCGAGCGCAGGCGCGCCCCGCTGTGTTATCTTCGCGTGGCGCCGGAGAGGCGCGCAGCAATGTCGGAAAAACTGGTTCTGGTAGGCGTAATTCCCGAAATTGTCGTGATTGGCTCGGGCGATCAAGTCGTCTGGCTGTCGGACACTGCAAATCTCAAGATCGAGTTCGATCCCAACCGGTGCCCGTTCCAATCGAATGTCTTCCAGGCGCCCCCGGGACGCCAGCTCCAAAGCGGGCCTCCGCGCCCAGGCATAAATCCCGGCGCCTATAAGTATCGCCTGTGGATGAACGACCAGCCGATCGGCCACGGCGAGGTTATTCTGAGGGAAAAGTAGGCGCGTGGCGGGACTTCGGGAAAACCGTTCTTACCTGTAGCTTGTTGCCCCTTGCAAGGGCATGGGTATCGCTTATCCCTTGCAAAGTATAAAATCCGTTCAATTCCCGGCAGCGCTCATGCGGCCGATATCGATCGAGTCCGCAAGTCCTCGGCGAACCGGGGCCAGCAGGACAGCCGGAACGCGCTGCTCCGGCGATAAGATGACGTTGGCCGACCGGCGAGGGAATTCGACGCGCCGATCGAGGCGCAGCCCCGCTTCCTGCACCAATTCCTGAGAAATTTGGGGGTCGTCGGAATGCTCGACACCCCAGAACCATAGGCGTTCTTCCTTCTGCTGGAGGAATTGCAGGGCCTCTTCCAGTTTCCTCATGGCACGGTCAAAGGTGGAAGCCAGAAAATAGACGGGCAGAACCCATCCCTTACGGGCATAGGAGGCCCGCACGCGGACGCAGTACTTCCCGTTATGATTCAATTCGATCGAGCACTGATATTCATTGCGATGATTTGTCTTGAGCGGCATCGTGCACCTCACCAAAGCCTGTCGCGAATAACGTTCACTTGTGAAAACCCGCTGCCGGAATCAAACGAATTGGAAGTCTGTAAAACGGGTATTGAGCGCTGGGAAGGCGTCAGCCTCGAATTCCAAGCCCCCTGGCGTGGGGCTTAAAACTAGGAACACAAATATGCTACCCCCCGGCGAGGCCGAAAGCAAGCCTCGCCGGGGAATTAATAACACGCTTATTTTCTGTTAGTTAAAAGCTATGCAGGAGTGGTCAGACGCTTCAAATTATCCGCATTCAACTGCAGCTTACCCTCCTGCTGGAGGCGCGTTCTTAGAGCGGTCCGGAACAAATCGAAAGCCGTCTGACGCTTTTGCTGCAAAACTGTATCTTCTAACTTCGCCTTTTGCTTTTCGAAGTCATCCCAATTCACGGGATCGTGCTGGGCGACATGGTAGACGGCCCAGTTTGCCCCGATCGAGACCGGATCGCCCGTCTGGCCGACGGCCATCGTGAACGCCACGGCAAACTGCTTGGCGCTGCCGACATCGGGAATGGTGCCGGACCGCGTGATGGGCTCGGTAGTTTTCACCTCAAGACCAAGGGCTTTCGCCGCCGCGGCGAAGTTCTCGCCGGCCTTGGCGCGCTTGGCAAGCTCGTCCGCGCGAGTTTTGGCCAGCTCGATCGCCTTTTCATGGCGGTAGTCGGCGGCGACGCGGTCGCGAACCTCGGGAAGGGTCGCGGGATGCGTTGGCAGAATTTCCTTTACGGACAAGACCACATAGCCGCGGTCGGTGTGGATGGGAGCGCTTAAGTCGCCCACTCGCTGGTGAAAGATGGTATCGAGCAGTGCGGGCGAATTTCCGAGTTCCGGCAAAGGCTGAGTGACTTCCACCTGCTTCGCCTCTCCGGTCGTCATGTCGAACTTCTTTGCGATCTCCTCGATCGGAATGCGTCCGCCGCGGCGAATTTCCTCGGCGATTTGATTGGAGAGCGTCTCGCCCAACTGCTCGGCCTTTTCCTGCTGCAACTGCGCCAGGATGGCGGGCCTGACTTCGTCAAAGGTCTGCGTGCGGGCGGTTTGCCGGTCGATTACCTGAATAATGTGAAAGCCGTATTGCGTCTTGACCAGATCCGAAATGGAGCCTTTGGGCAGACTAAAGGCCGCGGCTTCAAATTCCGGGACCGTCTGTCCCCGAACGATCCACCCCAGGTCTCCGCCCTTATCCTTGCTCGTGTCTTCGGAGTATTGCTTGGCCAGGTCGGCGAAATTCGCGCCATGCTTGGCCTTGTTGAGTACGTCCTCGGCCTTCTTCTTGATTTCGGCAATTTCGGCGTCGGTCTTGCCGACGGTCTTGAAGAGAATGTGCGCAACGTGCGCGCGGTCTTCCAATTTGTACTGATCGATGTGGCCCTGATAGTAGACTTTTTCTTCGTCCTCGGTCACCTGGGCGCGCTGCTTGAGCTGCGCGAGGTCCAGCAGGGCGTAGTCCACGGTCCTGCGTTCGGGGACCACATAAGAGGCCTTATTTTTTTCGAAGTACGCGGCCAGGTCGGCGTCGGAAACCTCGATCTTCGCTTGCAGGTCGTCCGGCTTGATGACCACGTAATCGAGCTTGACCTTTTCATTTTGCCGCTGGAATTCGGCGCGCACTTCGGCGTCGCTGACCGTAATGCCGTCGGTCACGAGTTCCTGGAATTTCTGCTGCAGCAGCTCGTTCTTGATGGCGGTCTCGAATTCGGGAACGTCCATCTGAAAGCGCGCCTGGACTTCGGCGGAATAGCGATCCATGCCGATGAACGTATCGCCCTGAAACGCCGTGGGCACGAGCTTGCGGAGCAGGTCGGCGTGCTCTTCATCGGTGACCCGCAGACCCAGCCGGTCCGCCTCCAGCTCCAGGCTCTTTTCAAAGATGAGATTATCGAGCACTTGCTGCGTATAGAGCGGAAGAATGCTGGCAGGGATCTGGCCGTTGCGCGAGATGCGGTTCAATTGGTCCTGAACGTCGGCGATGGTGATCTTCTGATTTCCCACCTGCGCGACCACGTCGGTTCCGGTGAGTTGCGAGCCGGTATCCTGCGGCACCAGGTACAGCAGCATTCCAATGCCTAGAAACGCGACGATCACGCCGAGCATGATCCGCACACCTATTTTCTTTCCACGAAGAGCGTCAAACACGTCCGCAAAGCCTCCCGCACGGCGCTACCCGCATTTTCGGGTTTCTCAGCATTAGGAATCTTCCGAAAGACAGGCCAACCGCCGCACACATAGCAAAACAATTCATTATAGTGGAGCCGAGTGCATACACTCAATCTCTATTGTTGTTGGCCTGGCGGATCAAAATGTGAGCGGGGCTCGGATGGGAGCGGCCGTGGCGCATATGGATTGGGAATGCGGACGGCTCTGTTGACATCCTTGGAATCCGAACCCGGTTGCTGTAGCTCGCCTCTTCAGTGTACGGTGCCATGACATCCTTTACACTCGTTGCCAACACATCCTTTACACCTTGGGGTTAAAGTTTCTGGCCTAGGAGGCCAGAAACCATGGGGTGGAAGGCGACGAATGTGAGCGAGCAGCGAATGCAGTTTGTGATTCGAGCGGCGAGCGGGCAAGAAGCAATGTCGGCGTTGTGCCGGGAGTTTGGCATTTCCCGGCCAACGGGATATTTGTGGCGCCGCCGGTATCAGCAGACGCGGACCTTGACGGCGCTGGCCGAGCAGAGTCGGCGTCCGCATCGCAGTCCGCGGAGGACGCTGCAGTGGAAGCAGGAACGAGTCGTGGGTCTGCGCGAGCAGACGGGCTGGGGTGCCAAGAAGCTCCAGGTGATTCTGCGGGAGGAACAGGGGCTGGAATTGCCCGTGCGCACGATTCATCGAATTCTAGAACGGCAGGGGCGGATCGTTGTCCCGATGCATGGTTCGGCGCCGACGCGGTTCCAGCGCTCCACGCCGAATGAGCTGTGGCAGATGGACAGCAAAGGGAAATATCCGTTGCGTGACGGGGAGTGCCATCCGCTATCGATCCTGGATGATCACAGCCGGTACGCCGTGGGGTTGTACGCGTTAAGCGCACTGACCATCGAGCAGGCCTACCCATGCCTGGTGCAAACGTTGCAATGTTGCGGAGTGCCGCAAGCGATGCTGATGGATCATGGCTCGCTGTGGTGGTCGACCAGCAACGGCTGGGGGTTGACGTGGCTGTCGGTGCGGTTGATTGAGCAAGGGATTCGGCTGCTGTACGGACGGGTGTGTCATCCGCAGACGCAAGGCAAGGTGGAACGTTTTCATCGCACCTTGGGTGGAGCGCTGCGGCATCGCGGGGTGCCCGAGCGGATTCAGGACTGGCCACTGGCGCTGGATGAATTCCAGTACAGCTACAACTATCGACGGCCCCATGAGGCCCTGGGAATGCAGCGGCCCGCCGAACACTACCGGCCCAGTCCGCGGGCGTATCAGCAGCGCCCTCCGGAATGGGAATATCCGGAAGGCAGCGAAGTGCAACGGTTGAATACGCAAGGCAGTTTGGTCCAAGGCCAGCAGCGATGGTTTGTGTGCAAAGCACTGGCCGGACAACGGGTGCGGATCGAGCGGTTCGATGGCAAGCTGCTGGTGAGCTATCGGCACATGTATATTCGTGAGATCGATATGGACCGAGGCAACAGCAGACCTCTGGTAGTAGTGAGGCGAGAGCAGCAACTCGCCGCTGAGTGGGACTCTCCGGTCGCCCTCCGGGCTCCCTACGAGTCCCACTCAGAAATCAAACCGGACCCTGAACGGGAAGTGTAAAGAATGTCTTGGCACCCAGTGTAAAGGATGTCTTGGCAACGAACACTTCAGAGGCGAGGATTTGATCGCCATTGGCGAGGGAAATCCTCGCCTCTGAAGAGGCGAGCTACAGCAACCCGCGCCCTAATTTGAGGATGTCAACAGAGCCAATACGGGCTTAGAACGTGAAATTTCCGATTCATGCAGAGCACGCTAAGCCCGCGAGGCCGACCGCCGCCATAGACTTTCAAAGATTCATTATTTGGCCGTGGGTGGAGGCTCGCCCTTTCCTGTGTAACGTAGGATGAAAATCCCCCATTGCTTATCCGTGATATAGATATTTCCTCGAGTATCCACGAGAACATCTTCCGTCTGAGTAACGAGCTTATTAATCGGAATCGGCCCGATACGCTTGGTCGGAGTGGGGGGGATAAACCAACCCGCTTCCGTGGGCAAGCGGGGGTCTTCGATGTCGAAAACTCTCAGGCCCGCGTTGAAATACGTGGCATAGATCAGATTTCCGGGCTTTTCCACGTCGGGCAGATGATATTCGAGATTGGTGTTGTGGGGCCCAAAACGCCCGCCTTTATCGCAGAAATCCTTGTACGGCGCGTCGGCCGGGGGAACGGGCACAGGAAGCAGCGATATAAGCCGCGGCTTCGCCAGATTGCTTATGTCCACCATGCCCGATAGAAAAATTGCGCCGGAGCAGGGCGGGGAGTTGTCATTGTCACCGGTCGTTGATTCCGAATGGGCGTAGAGAAGCTTCTTGTCGGGGATGTACATGACATCATGAACCGGAATGCCTCCTCCGAACGGAGGCGCCATTTTCAATTCGCTGATTGCTTTTGGATGCGCTATGTCGCTGATGTCGAGGATGGCCACTTCATTGGAATACCCCACGTAGGCCGTGTTTCCATCAATGATGGCGGGACCATGAAAAGAAATAGGGCCCGGCGGCGCGGGTTCGTCTTCCTTCTGACCCGTTTCCCACCAGCGCCCAACCTCTTTCGGGTTCTTGGGATCGCTGATATCCAGGAACACCAGAATTTGGCCGCGAAATCCGGGCATGTTGGCGGCCAGATTGACGTACTTGCCGCCCGGATAGCCAAGGCGATGAACGCCCGTGCTTCCGGTCTTCCAGTGCGAAAGCTGTTTGGGATTCAAGGGATCGCTGATGTCCCAGATAACCACGCCTTCGTCAAAGGGTTTCTCCGGATCTCCGCCCCATCCGTTGCCTTGCTCGCGCTGGAGCGCCGTGATCATTAAATTGTCATGAAGTTCCATTTGAATGGTCCAGGTATTGTCATGCGGCCAAGGAATGAACTTCACGTACTTGGGATTCGCGGGATCGGTGACGTCCACGATGCTCCAGCCTTGATTCCAGAGATGGCCGGTATACAGATACCAGTGGTCATTCACGTGCCGGATGGCCATCTTAAACGCGCCGCCACGGCCGTCCAAGCCGGTATAGCCCACCGGCTTCATGTTGCTCGCTTCCCAGCCGGCCGGAATCTGGTCACCGAAGACGACCGGCTGCGTCAACACCGCGACCGTCATCAGCACTGCCGCAAATACGATCCAGCGCAAAACAGAATTGCTTTTTAGCAATCGCATTCAATTTCTCCTGGCGGGCGGCCCATCCTACAGTGTTTTTTCGGTTGACGGGCGTTCATGGACGGATGATACCACCAGTACGGTAACGCCGAAGCGCTCGTTTTGCATTTCCCGGTGGGCGACGCATTGGTTTGGAAGGGTCGGGGTTTTGGCCGCACGCCTGAACGCGAAGGATGCAGCGCCCGAAAATTCAAGCCGCTGTTCGACGCGTCGAAGTCTGATATATCGTGGACCGGAATCAGCAATTGTGATGCGGGTCACAGTAAAGACGGCGGGCGCGGCGTATAAGAAATCTCACTTGATTTAGGTAGCGTTGAGGGCCGCGATGCCTGAGAAGGAAGCGCTCAAGTCCGGATTCCCGATTCTGCCGTCCACGAAAGTTGCGGCGCTGCTGGAGCATTTTCCGGAACTGGAGGATGTCCTGATCGGCCTCGCTCCTCCCTTCCGAAAACTGAAAAATCCGATACTCCGAAAGAGCGTGGCCAAAGTCGCTTCGCTTCAGCAAGCGGCCGCCGTGGGGCGCATGGACGTGCAGGAACTGGTCAACCGGCTGCGAGAGGCGGTGGGGCAGGAAAACCTGCCTTCCGGGGAGGCAACCAGCGGCACGGTTTCCTACTTCTCGCCCCGCCCGAAATGGTTCGACGGCTCCACGATCGTTACGTCGATCGACGAGATGGCCTCGGATCCGAACAAGATGCCGGTTGTCACGCTGCTCCAACGGGCGGCCGCCCTGCATCCCGGCGAAATGCTGGAGCTGATCACCACCTTCCTGCCGGCGCCCGGAATTGATATTTTAAAAAAGAAGGGCCTGCACGTTTGGTCGATGGAAGACGAATCAAAACAGATTCGCACGTATGTGACTAAGCTATATGCGGGCTCCAAGTAGAGCCCGCACCCGGTTAAAGGACGGCCAATTCGAGTTGCGGAATGTGCCGCCGGGAACGTACACGCTGACGGCCTGGCACGAAACGTTCAGCACTAAAAAACAGACCATCGTCATCCAGCCGAAGCAAGCGCAGACGGTCTCCTTCACATTCACGAATCAGAATCATCCGTAGCCGCCAGGCGCGCAGTCCATGAGATCCAAGCCAAGAATCCTATCCTTCAAAAAATGAGGGCTGGCGCACCCATCTCTTTAAATTCGTTAAAAGCCCGAGCTATCCGCCGTGGGTTGTATTAAAGCCATGGATTGTTTTGCGGTTTCCCGCAGCGCGCGGGATGAAGTAGTGTAAGTTTCTTGCTGACAGAATCGATTCGATCTCATAAAGGAGGCGGCATGATCAAGCATGAGGAAACAGCCAGCCGGCGTCGCCGCAATTTTCTAAAGGCCGCGTGCGGCGCGGCAGCGGCGCTCGTCGCCACAAAGGGCTTGTACGGAGAGAGCGCGACCTCCAAATCCGCGGGCCGGAAAGATCGTCTCCCAGCCGCGCCGCCGGATAGAGGCCTCTGGATTACGTGGTACGACTTGCCGGCGGAAGGCCGGGAAGAATATCTTTCGTGGCTGCACGGAACGTATCTCCCGAACCTGTTGAAGCGTCCCGGATACCTGTGGGCGGCGCACTATGCGTCGCAGGATCTGGAAGGCGGCGCGGCAAATGCTACACGATACAAACATGTGGACGATCCCAAGGTCGGCAAGGGTTTCCATTACATGCTCCTGATTGCCGCAACGGACGCCAATGTGTTCGGCGACCCTGTTCCGAGCGTGCTTCATGCATCGTTGCCGGAGCACGGGAAAAAGATGCTCGCGCTGAGGACCGGCGAGCGCATGAACCTGTTTACAGAGACAGGCAGGCGTGACGGCCGCGCGCTTGGCGCTTATAAGGAAGGAATGATGGGCGCCCCGTGCATTCAAGTGGGGAGCTTCAACTGCGAATTGGAATACGAGGAAGAAATGCACGCCGGGTATGTTCTGCAGCGCCTCCCGAAGATGTGCGCTACCCCTTCGTGCGTCAGGGTGCGGAAACTGAATTCCGCCGTGGGATGGGCGAAGCACGGCATCCTTTACGAGTTCGCGTCCAAGGAAGGATTTGATCGGGATTATGCCCCCGCGGTAGCGAATTCGCCCTTAGGCTTTGGAGGACATTCCGTGGTTCCGATGCTGACCCACGCGCCCAACGGGCCCAACAGCGCGCTCCGAATCTGGCCGCCGGTTCCAAGAGCGTAGTGGGCGTCTGGCCGGCTGTTCCCTTTTGGAATGGTCAGCGTTTTGGTTTCCTGATCGCCGCGCCACGCACGAACTCGATCCCTGCCAATTGCAAGACTCAACCGGGGGTTCCGCAAGCACATCCCGCGTATTGCGCTGCGGGAAACTGAAAGCACCTGCCACGTTTGCGGGGCATGGACCGCTATGCTAATTTTGATAGTGACTGAATTTCCAGCAGTTAAGTTACTTGATGCTGAATCAAAGACCACCGAATTTGCCGCGGCAAAAGACCCCGCACGTCGAGGTCTACTGGAAGACTGTTACCTATCGCACGGTCGCGGTCTATTTTATATTGGTTCTGGCCATAGTGCTGGCCATCCTATATTTGATTTATCCGGAACCATTTAGCGCGGCGATGGCGAAAATTACGCAGGAGCTTGGCGGCGGGGCCAGCGCGAGCGCCGAATTGACTCCGAAGCAGGCGAAGTTTGTGAACCTGGACGGGCGTGTGCAGGTGAAGAAAGTAAACTCCGTGCAATGGGTGACGGCCGACTACCGCATGGCGCTCGACAAGGGCGACTTGATCCAGACCAGCGGCGACGGCGCGGCGCGCATCACGTTTGCCGACGGCACGACGTACACGGTGCAGTCCGAAACGCTGGTTACCGTGGAAGAAAATTCGGTCGGCCGGGACAGCGAAACGCGCGTCGGAATGCACATCACTTCGGGCGCCGTCGATCTTGCCACCGGCACGTGGGACTCTCCGAATTCCAAGGCCGAAGTTTCGTTTTCCAACGCCGTGGCGTCGGTGCAGCAGAATAGCCGCGCGGCCGTGCGCAGCGATCCGAAAACGAGCCAATCGGAAATCACCGTGTCCGCCGGGTCCGCCGAACTCGCGACCAACGACGGACGACAGCACGTCGAAATCGGGCGCTGGCAGCGCGTGACTGTGCCGGAGAGCGGAGGGCCGGTCGTCAAGACCAACGTGCTTGCGCCGCCGGACCTGGCTCAGCCCATGAACCTGCAACCCCTGATCGTCCCGGACCCCAGACACGCGCCGGTGCATTTCGAATGGAAACAGGTATCCGACGCGGTCAGCTACGAATTGCGCGTCAGCACCACGTCCATGTTTTCCCACATCGTGGAGGACCGGAAGCTTACGGGAACCTCGACGGAAGTGACCGGCCTGGATCCGGGAGACTATTTCTGGGACGTGCTGGCGACCGACGCCGACAAGCGGGTGAGCGCGCCGAGCGATACGTTCAAGTTTACGCTCGCGACACAAGGCAAGGGCCAGGACATGATGCTGGAAATTGCGAACCCCGAGTTACATGGTAACGTGGTAGAGATCAGCGGGCGCACCGAGCCGGGCGCGGCCCTGATCATTAACGGAGAACCGGTGGCGGACATTCGCCCCGACGGCTCATTTAAATATTTTACGTCATCGCTTGCGCGCGGCAGCCAGACCGTGGTCATCACCGGACAGAATCGCCGGGGTGGCACGGCCATCAAGCGCGTCGAGATTGTGATTCCGTAGCCGGAAGGCCGGCGCGAAATTTCATGCACGGGTTTGGGCTCTACTTGGAGCCCAACGGAAAAGGGACGGGGCGGCCGGGCGGCGCCCTCCCAAACGCGGTCGGCCCAAGCCGCGGCACGAGCCCGGACGGGTGCGGGCTCTACTTGGAGCCCGCCACTAGATATCGCGGGCTCTATTTTTACGCTGCACTTCCCGACAAAGTCGGGGCGTGAAGCCCGCCGGAAAACTGAGGGAACCATGAACAAGAACGGTTACAACCTGCGCTCGGTCTTTAGCTTGTTTTCTTCCGACCTGGCGATTGATCTGGGGACGGCCAACACGCTGGTCTATGCAAAGGGCAAGGGCATCGTGGTGAACGAGCCTTCGATCGTGGCCATCAACAAGAACAGCGCCGAAGTGGTGGCGGTGGGCAAGGAAGCCAAGGAAATGCTCGGCCGCACGCCGGGCAACGTAGTGGCCATCAAACCGATGAAGGACGGCGTCATCGCCGACTTCAAGGTGACCGAAAAGATGCTCACCTACTTCATCCAGAAGGCGCATAACCGGCGCATGCTGGTGCACCCGCGCATCGTGATCGGCGTGCCCAGCGAAATCACGCCGGTGGAAAAGCGCGCGGTGCAGGACTCGGCCTACCGGGCGCGCGCCAGCGAAGTCTATCTGGTGGAGCAGGCCATGGCCGCGGCCATCGGCGCGGGACTTCCGATCGAGGAGCCTTCCGGCAACATGGTCGTGGATATCGGCGGCGGCACCACGGACATCGCCGTCATTTCCATGAGCGGCATCGTGTACTCGCGCTCGGTGCGCGTCGCGGGCAATGAAATGGACGAAGCCGTGATGCACTACCTGAAACGCAAATACAACCTGCTGGTCGGCGAGCGCACCGCCGAACAGATCAAGATGGAAATCGGCTCGGCCTATCCGCTGGAAAAGCCGCTGACCATGGAAGTCAAGGGACGCAACCTGATCGAAGGCGTGCCGCGAACGGTCACGATTGATGACAGCGAAATCCGCGAAGCGCTTTCCGAATGCGTCGCGACGATTTTGAACGCCTGCCGCGTGGCCCTCGAGCGCACCCCGCCCGAGCTTTCCGCCGACATCAGCGACCGCGGCATCGTGCTCACCGGCGGCGGCGCGCTGCTCAAGAATCTCGACAAACGCATCCGCGAGGAAACCGGCTTGCCCGTTTCCATCGCGGACGATCCGCTGGCCTCGGTGGTGCTCGGCACGGGCAAAATGCTGAGTGATTTCCGGCTGCTGCGCCTGGTTTCGATTGACTGAGCCGGCCATGAGGTTCGAAAAAGAATTCAAGAAGGCTGGTCGTTTTCTCCCATGATGGCGATTCCCTCACGACACAAATCCCTGACGCTGCTTGCGGGCATGGTCATCGCGCAATTGCTGCTGCTCGCCGTGCAGATCAAGCGCGAAGGCCAGGTGAGGCTGATCCGCGTGTGGGCGGTGGAGATGGTCTATCCGTTTCAGCGCGTGTCGTCCTGGGCGATTGATGGCGTCGCGCACAGCTGGGGCGGCTACGTCGGCCTGCGCCACGCCCGGGAAAATAATGACACTCTCCGCGCGGAACTCGACCAGTTGAAAGTGCGCAACGCGGAACTCGAGGGCCGCGCGCTCGAAGCCGACCGCCTGGCCGGCTTGCTCAATTTCCGCGACCACCCACTCCGAAGTTCCCATGATCGCCGCCCGCGTGATTGGCGGCAGTCCGGATTCCGGAAGCCAGCTCGTGTATATCAGCCGCGGCTCACGCGACGGCATTCGCCGCGATATGGGCGTGATCACGCCCGACGGCGTGGTGGGAAAAATCATTGCCGTCTTTCCGGATACTTCGCAAGTCCTGCTGATGGGCGACAAAGATAGCGGCGTGGGCGCTCTGCTGGCGGATACGCGCACGCAGGGTCCCGTAAAAGGAACCGGTGAGCCCCTGCTTTCGCTGGAATACATCAGCAACGATGAAAAAGTTTCCGTCGGAGAGGCTGTATTGACCTCCGGCCAGGATCGCATCTTTCCCAAGGACCTTCCCGTCGGCACCGTGGTGGAAGCTACGCCGGATCGCAAAACTCCTTTCATGAAAATTCGCGTGAAGCCCGCCGCGCATCTGGACCGCCTCGAGGAAGTTTTGGTTCTGCTGACACGGAACGACCTGGACCTGAAAAAAGAAGCCGACGCCAACATGCCGGCCCCACCGGCGGCAGCGCCGGTGAAAGCGGTGGCGGCACCCGAGAAGCCGCCCACGGAAGCACGAGCGAAAGCGCCAGCCGAGGCGCCAGCAAAAATTCCGGCGAAGGCAGCGCCGAAAACGCCGGCCGAGGCACCGGCAGAGGCACAATCGAAGGCCCCGGCAAAGGCGCCAGCCGAAGCACAATAAGACGCGCGAGGTCTCTGCTTTCACGCGGAACGCTTTGGCACGACCGGGGCGTGGACCCCGCCGAAACGGGCGCAGGCTCTACCTGGTGCCCGCCGAAATCGGGTGCGGGCTCCGCTTGGAGCCCGCCGAAATAAAGTAACGAGGTTCGAAACGCAAGACTATGGAAAGCACCGAAGTTTATATCGGGCCCGAGCCCCACATTGAAGTCCACAAGTATTATGGCGGCGTGGTTCCCGCCGCCGTGCTGCTGGCGCTGTTGCTGCAGGCGTTTTTCCCGGTCCATTTCCGGTGGGCGAGTTATCTGGAATTGCCTCTGCTGGTGACCGTGTATTTTGCGCTCAGCAAGCGCAATCCGTCATCGGGCCTGTTGCTCGGCATGGTGATCGGGCTGCTGCAGGATAGCTTGAGCCGCACGCCGCTGGGGCTGTACGGCATCGCGAAAACATTGACAGGATATCTGGGCTCCTCCATCGGCGCGCGCGTCGACGTCGAACACCCGATTGCGCGGTTCCTGCTCACCATCGGATTCGTCTGGTTCCACCACGCCGTGTTCACGCTGACAGGCAGCTTTCTACTGGCGCAGCACAACGAGAAGTATTTCAGCATCCCGTTGCTGATCGCCTCGCTGGTCAACGCCGTCATCGCCATGGGGCTGTTCCCGCTGCTGGACAGGTTCCGCAAACCGTCGTGAGGTCGTGGCCCGCCGCTAAGGCCGGCTGCGCAACCGAGCAAGCCCGGGCGGGTGCATCCCGGCACACTGTTATCCGATACGATGTGCAATGTCTTGCACACCTATACTGCAAATGCTAGTGTGGATGATGGTTAGCTGTAAACGGAATTGGGCGGAGAGCGCGGCGCGCCGCGCTGCTCGGAGCGGATTTGGCGATCTCACTTCAGAATGAAAAGCGGCTGCCGCAAGGGAGGCTGGCCGTTGTTTCCTACGTAATTGTCGCAATGATTGCGCTGCTTCTGTTCGGCTTCTGGAAGCTGCAGATCGTCGATTCCGACCGCTACGCGCAAATGGCCGAGCGCAACCGCGTGAGATCGATTCCGATCATTGCACCGCGCGGCTCCATGCTCGATCGCGAACGGCCGCGTCCTTGTGGACAATTATCCTTCGTTCAGCGTCCTGCTGTTGCGCGACGATCCCGCGCAAGTCGAGAAATCCCTGCCGCAAATCGCCGATGGCCTGGGCATGACCCTCGACGAACTCAAGCAGCAAATTGACGCGTCCCGGGCCATGCCGAAATTCCAGCCGATCGTCATCAAGCCGGAAGCAAGCCCTTCCGACATCGCGTTTATCGAATCGCATCGCTCCGATATCCCCGTGCTCGAAATGCTGATGGTCCATCGCCGGCGCTATCCGCACGGCGACATGCTGGCCAGCGCGATCGGCTATACAGGGGAAGTCAGCGCGGAACAGGTGGAGGCGTCGGATTCCAAGCTGAAGCCGGGCGACACCGTCGGAAAATCCGGCCTGGAGCGCCAGTACAACGACATCTTGATGGGTACCGATGGCATGCGGCGCGTGATTGTCAACAGCATCGGCAAGGAAGTAGGCCGCCTCGAACAGCAGGACGCCATTCCGGGCAAGCCGATTCAATTGACGATTGATTACGATCTGCAGGCCGTCGCGGATTCCTACATGGCCGACAAAGAAGGGGCCGTGGTGGCCATGGATGGCCGCACCGGAGAAATCCTGGCGATGGTCAGCCGGCCCACCTTCGATCCGAAAGATTTTGCCGTGCGCATTCCCAATGCCGAATGGCAAGCGCTCAACACGGATCCCAGGACGCCCTTGCTGAATCGCGTCATCCAGGGGCAGCTCGCGCCGGGGTCCGTCTTCAAGATTGTCATGGCGACCGCGATGCTGGAGTCCAAGGCGGTCCCGGAGGACTTTTCTGTATTTTGCCGAGGACACGCTCAATTTTACGGACGCACATTCCACTGCTGGCGGCCGGCGGGACATGGCGTAACCGATCTGCACAAGGCCATCGTGGATTCCTGCGACGTTTTCTTCTACACCCTTGGGCAACGGCTGGGCATTGACCGCATCCATGAATACGCCACGGGCCTGGGCTTGGGCCGGCGCACGGGCATCGACTTGCCCGGCGAGGAACCCGGGCTTGTGCCTTCGGAAGAATGGGTCCAGCGCGTTTACCATCATAAGTGGTACGCGGGAGAAACGATTTCGGTGGCCATCGGCCAGGGCTCGGTGATGGTCACTCCGATTCAAATGGTGCGCATGATCGCGGCCGTGGCCAATGGCGGCGACCTGGTCCAGCCGCATTTATTGAAAACTTTTTCCCCGAAGGATGAGCACTTTCAACTCGCCGACGACACAGTCGAGCAGGTCACGCAGGGAATGTACGGCGTCATCAATGAGGGCGGCACGGGAGCGAGCCTGAAACTTCAAAATATCGAATTCTCCGGAAAGTCGGGGACCGCGCAATTGATGAGCTACGAAGCGGGAAGCCGCATGGGAAAGAAAGGCAAGGAAACCAACGGGTGGTTCGTGGGCTATGCGCCGCGGCGCAATCCGGAGATTGTGGTCGCAGCCGTCATCCAAGGCAGCAGCGAGCACGGGGGAACGACGGCGGGACCCGTCGTGCGCGATATCGTCAAAGCGTATTACGACAAGAAGAACGGGCAGGGAGATCGCCAGTACACAACCAAGGCCGCGCAACCCGAGATTCTGGCCATCTCGAAAAAAGATCCAGCGGTCGCGCAGGCGCAGCCGGAGCGGTAAAACCTGATGCACAAGAGCGGAAGCATACGAGATTATGATTGGTGGCTGCTGGCCATAACGTTCGCCATCTGCGGCGTGGGCGTGCTGGAAATCTGGTCGGCGACGCACGCCAGTTACCTGGCCGGCATGCACAAACACCAGCTCGAATGGATCGGCCTGGGCGTTGTCCTGATGCTCCTGCTTTCCCGGCTGGACTACCACCTGATCATGGACCAGGCGCCGATTTTGTACTTGATTGCCATCGTCGCGCTGGTCTCGGTGCTGGCGCTGGGGCATTCCAGGTTCGGGGCCAAGCGCTGGCTGCCCATCCTGGGCGGACTATTGCAAGTATCGGAACTTGTTAAGTTGATTATCATCGTGGTGATGGCGCGCTTCTTTTCGGAAGTGCGCACCGAACAGCTCGGCTTGGCGGACTTGCTGAAAGCGGGCGCGATCGTGGGATTGCCACTCGTGCTGATCATGAAACAGCCGGATTTGGGAACCGCGCTGGTGCTTCTCCCGCTGGTGGCCGTCGGCGCCTATCTGGCCGGCTTGCAATGGAAGCACGCTTTAGCCATACTGGCGCTAGCCGCGGTGATGGTCCCCGTGGGCTATCATTTCCTGAAGCCTTATCAAAAGGAACGTGTTACAACGTTCCTGCGGCCGGAAGAAGATCCGCGCGGCGCGGGCTATCAAATCCTGCAATCGAAGATCGCCGTGGGTTCCGGTGGATTTTGGGGCAAGGGACTTGGCCACGGGAGCCAAAATCAACTGGGCTTCGTGCCGGTGCGGTATTCGGATTTTATTTTGGCGGCGCTCGCGGAAGAGCTTGGGTTTGCTGGAGTCTTCATTGCGCTGCTGTTGTATATGTTCCTGCTGCTGCGATTGGTTCAGAACGCCCAGCGCGCGAACGATCGGGCGGGGATGTTTCTGATCATGGGCGTGGCGGCAGTCTTGGGGTTTCACGTCTTGGTAAACGTGGCCATGGTAATCGGGTTCATGCCGGTTACCGGCATTCCGTTGCCGCTGATGAGTTACGGCGGCTCGGCCACATTGTTCGTGTTTCTGGCATTAGGGCTGGTGATGAACGTCCGCATCCGGCGTTTCGTCAACTAAGCCGGTGGCATTGCTTTCCGGCCCGCGCCGCAGTGTGAATCACGCGAGCGGCCCGGCGGAAAGAAAGTCAAAATTTGATGGCGAGGCAAGCATCGCGTGCCCAGCGGAAGATCAACCTTAAAATCAGCTTCCCCGGCCATCCCGTCCGCCGCGGCGGACAGGATCCAGCGCACTCCGATTCCAGCGGGCTTCCAGTGGAGCCCGCGCCCGGTGCGCGCAGCCGTATTGCGCCGATGCCCTCCGAGGAGTTTTCATGTCGAAGGAGCTTGTGATTTCTGCGACCCCGCACGAGACCCGGGTCGCGATTGTAGAAGATGGCCTGCTTTGTGAAATATATATCGAACGCGAAAAAGAATTTGCTCTAGTCGGAAGCCTCTACAAAGGGCGCGTGACGCGAGTTCTCCCCGGTATGCAGTCGGCCTTTGTGGACATCGGCCTCGATAGCGACGCCTTCCTGTACGTCAGCGATTTCCTGGAACATCTGGAAGAATACGACCACGTGGCTGCTCCGGTCGAAGCCAAAATCCAGAAGATACCGCAGCAGGGCGGCGAAGTGTTTGCGCCGTCGACCACCAACGGCGGCATGCATGAGCCGGCAGCCGTAACCGAGGCTGGGCCGGAAACGCCCGCGTTCGCCCCCGCGATCACTTCCGCAGGTCCCGCAGCCGAAATCACGCCGGCAATTATTCCCCTCGAGGGCGAAGTGCTGCAGGGCGCCTCGGCGGGCGCGACTCCGCGCTCGGATTCCGGCGCGCCAACTGCGCCTCCAGCTCAGTACAACCAGCGGCCTCCATTCGAACAGAGGCGTGACCGCGGGCCTCGCGGCTTCAACGATCGCGGCGGGCGCGGCGGACGCAATCGCCGCTTTGGACGCCAGGGCGGAGGCGGAGGACGCGACCGCGGACCTCGCCGCGAGTTGCCGCCATCCAAATATGCCTCGCCCAAGCCGTTTGAGCCGAAACCGTTTGAATCCAAGCCGCGCGAATTCGAGCCGGCCGAAGCTCTCCCCGCCGATTTCGAACCGATAATTCTGCCGGGTGAGTCGCTCGCGAAATACAAGAATCGCGCGCCCGTTGCTCCGGCGCCGCCCGCTTCGGAAGCCGCGCCCGCCGAAGTTCCCGCGGCGGAAAGCGAATCGCCGATAGTTTCGGCGGAACCGGGTCACGTGCAATTTTCCTCCGGCTTGCCGAATGCTCTCTATGCCACTCCGTCCGGGGTAATTTTTGAAGCAAGTCCGGAAACCATCAGCGCTCCGCCCATATCCGAAGCAGCGTTCGAAGATGTTTCGCGAATCGATGCTTCGCGAATCGAAGTTCCGCAATTTGCCGCACCCCCGCAAACTCCGGAGCCGGTGCAAGCTCACCACGAAATCGAGCCCGAATCCGAAATCGCGGAATCCCAGGAAATACTTCGCGGCAACGGCATGAGCCTTTCCGATGAGGATGTAAACGCGCTCGCCGAACAACTGGCCGAAGCCAAGCACGAAGAAGCGCAAGCCGAGGCCGAGAACCGCGAAGAGGCGGCGGACACGTCCCTGGAACCCTTCGTCGACGCGGCGGAGCTGGAGGATTTGCAGGACGCGCTGCACCAGGACCACGTGGACGCGGCCGAAGAAGCCGAAGCGGAAGCCGAGGAAATGCACGAGGAAGCGTTGGCCGCCGAGGAAGGATCTGCGGAGCACGCCGAGTTGCACGAAGGAGAACGCGGAGAAGAAGAACCCGAGCAAGAGCACGCCGAATTTCACGAAGGCGAGCGCGAAGGCGAGCCTGGGCACGAAGGAGAACACGAAGCTCCCGAGACCCTGCATGCCGCCTCCGAAACCCGTGAGCAGCAGCCGACCAGCGCGCGTGTTTCCAACCAGCCTCGCGCGCGGTTCCAGCGGCCCATGCGCCGCGGAGGACGTCCGCAGCGCGGACGCCGCGGCGGGCGTCCTGAGCATCGCCCGCACCAGCACACCCAACACGGACACCCGAGGCACGAGGCGCACAAGCGCCCACAACTCATTTCCGAAATGCTGAAGGCGGGCGAGGAAATCATCGTCCAGATCGCCAAGGAACCCCTGGGCAAGAAAGGCGCGCGCATCACGAGCCACGTCGCCTTGCCGGGCCGCTTCCTGGTCTACATGCCCACGGTCGATCACATCGGCGTATCGCGGCGCATCGGCTCCGCGGAAGACCGCTCCCGTTTGCGGCGCGTTGTCACGGAAGCAAAAGGCACATTCCCGGGCGGATTTATCGTTCGCACGGCGGCTGCCGGGGCGACCGACGACGAAATTCGCGAAGACGTCGAATTCCTGGGCCGCACCTGGGACACTATTCGCACCACCTCGGAACAGCGCCGCGCGCCTGCCCTGCTGCACCGCGACCTCAACCTGGTCGAGCGCATCCTGCGCGATTACCTGAGCGACGACTACGTCGCCATCTGGCTCGACAACGAGGAAGCATTCACCAAGGTCGTGGAATTCGTGGGCCGCTTCCAGCCGAAAATGGTTCCGCGCGTGAAGCTGTACACGAAAGACGCGCCCATCTTCGAGGAGTTCGGCATCCAGCAGGAACTCGACAAGGCCCTGAGGCCGAAAGTGTGGCTCAAGTCCGGCGGCTACATCGTCATCAACCACACCGAAGCGCTGGTGGCCATCGACGTCAACACCGGAAAATACGTGGGCCGCGGCTCGACGCGCCTAGAGGACACCATCGTCAAGACGAACCTCGAAGCCGTGAAGGAAATCGTCCGCCAAATCCGCCTGCGCGACCTCGGCGGCATCATCGTCTGCGACCTGATCGACATGGAAGACCGCCGCAACCGCGAAAAGGTGATGGCCGCCCTCGACCAAGCGTTAGCCCAGGATCGCGCGCCCTCCAAGGCGCTTTCGTTCAACGAATTCGGCCTCGTCTGCATCACGCGCAAACGCACCAAGCAAGCCCTGGAACGCGTGCTCTGCCAACCGTGCCCCTACTGCACCGGCTCCGGCATGGTCAAGTCCATCCCCACGATTTGCTACGAAATCCAGGCCGAAGCCCGGAAAATGTCCGCCGACATGGACGCGAGCAGCCTGACACTGCGCGTCAACCCCGAGATCGCGAAATCGCTCAAGACGCGCGAGTCATCGCTGATCGAGGAACTCGAACAGGCCACGCGCAAGAGCGTGATTATTCAGTCCGACCCGACGCTGCATTGGGAGCAGTACGATATTTATTAGTTCTCCGTTACAAGTCTTCTAAAATCCCCACGCTTTGCGAGGCAAAGCGTGGGGCACCCGGCATACCAGCAATGGTGGCAGAAAATCCAGAAAAGCGGCACGCCCGTTATGGATTGTGGCACATTCTCACAAAAGTGAATCCGGGGCGCGCCGGGACTGTGGTAGGTTCCGACACATGGAGGTCACACGAATGCCAATGAAGAAGATTGAAGACCGTGACCGAAAGGATTTTTACTACCGCTGTGAAAACCCGGATTGCCCGGGACGCGGTTACGAAACAGAGCCCAAGAAGAAGGCCAAGTCTAACATTGATGAAAAGCCGCCACTTTGCCCGAAATGTGGAAAGTAGGGCGCGCGAGGGCGGTAGTAGAAACAACGCCAAAATTATTGCGGTAACTCAGGCTGATTTTGACGCACAGGTTTGACTCCGACTATCAAACCGAGGCCAGATGTCAGTAGTAATAGACCTCCCAAGACACTTCCCCAGTCATTCTTCATTACGTGGCGAACCGCTCCCTCTAACTCAAGGGTCCGCACTTCCTGTTGTGCTTCAGAACGGTCTTTCATGGCCTTCGGAATTTCCCCGCGTCCGAACGTTTCCGGGTCTTTCATAGCAGACTGGATGATGAAATTATCTGTCTCAATCTGCAAGGAATAGTTGCCGATAAGTTCGCGCTTGGTTTCTGGCCAATCACGTATATACAAAATTGGCGGGAAGAGCAGAAGTAGGCCAAAAAGAAGGAACAGCCAATGTACGAGCCGCTTGTTTGAGCCAAGAGCCCAACTGAAGGCAATTCCCAAAAAACTAATTCCCACAGCGTCGCGAACTTTGCCGCCCAGCAGTAGAATCAGGCCCACGCAAACTAGCGTTGCACATAGAGCCGCTTGGTGCCTTCGGTTGAGTTTTGCCACGAATTCCGCCGCGCTCAAGAAAGACACCCCTGCGTCTTCCCCTCTGGGATTGTCTTCACGGGCGTCTCTTATCGCGGCGCTTTCAAACGCCAGTGCTGGTCGAACGACCAGAACCGCGAGTTCCCCGCATCGCATGAGCCTCCAGCTTCGGTGGAAGTTCATTCCCATCAACAATAATCACAGGTACAGTAGCCCCACAATGTTTACATGGATGCTCTGCTGCTATACGTGGAATCGTTGGGTCATGAATTAGACTTTGCGGGCACGCCTGATTTTCTCGCATACGGTTGTCAGTTGCGGGAATCATACCCTGCATTCCGAGGCGTTTCAATCGGCACGCGCATTGGGCAAAGTAGAAATGCTATTGTGCCGGTGCCCGTGGCATAAAATTTGGGCGGGTGGCCCTCGATAAGAACGAAGGCGTTGTCAAGGCACACTTTTTCTGAGCAGTGATTTCGCACCGCGTGGTTGCCAGAGAAGGTGGAGGACCAAGACTCTGGAAGTCTCACGGTGAATCATTTCCCGGCGAATCGTTCCGCCAACCATCGATACGACCGAAACATCGGCCATGATTCTTCTATCCGAATCCCGATTTGCATCGGGACGAGAGCGCCCAATCAAGCCTTCGGACTGGCGTTAGCCGTCCAGGGCCACCCGCGAGCTGCTCTCGACATGAACGATCTCCGGATACGGCTTTTGCGTGCGCAGCATCCAGTAGAGTCGCACTGCCAATTTTCTTGCCGCTGCCACCTTGGCCACGCCTTTCGGCTTGTCCTGATGACAACGCTGTAAATATTCTCGCCGCAGTTGCGGATCGCAACGCACCGCGACCTGCGCCGCTTCCACCAACAACATCCTCATAAACCGGTTGCCTTGCTTGCTGATCGGTCCCAATCGTTGCTGTCCGCCCGAACTGTACTCTCGCGGAATCAGTCCGAGATAGCTGGCCACCTGTTTGCCTCGCGGGAAACGCGACACATCGCCCATGGTCAGCACGAACGCCAGCGATGTTACCGGCCCGATTCCCGGTTGGCTCATCAGCAGCTTGGCATTTTCGTTTTGCTCGGCTGCTTGTTTCACCGCCAGATCCAATGACTCAATCTGTTGATCGAACATCGCTAACACATTCAACAGGTCTTCTCGCCGACGACTGGCCCAGTGTTGCAATGACAACTCTCGTAGCGCCTGCTGTCCTGCTTTGCTCCACAGGCGATTTTTCTTCTGCAGCCCTTGGTTCATCGCCAAGTGTTGCAATCCATTTTTGGCCTGCGCCCGTAACCGCACTAGCTTGTAGCGATGAATCAGCAGTTGCCGCAGATCCTTCTGCTCGCTTGACGGTGTCCAGATGCGCGGAAACCGCCCTTCCATCATCAACCGCAACAGCAGCGCGGCATCTCGCCGATCATGCTTCTGCTGCCGCACATCGCTGGCGCGAATCTTCGCTGCGTCTCCGATCCACACTTCATGTCCCAGCCCCGCCAGCATCTCCACGAACCACTGGCAATTACCGGTTGCCTCCATGCCGATCCGTGCCGGTGCTGAAAACTTCCGGTAAAACTTCTCTGCTTCTCCCGCGGCATGCACCAGCTTCGATTCCTGCATTTCTCCGGTCTCGGTATCCACCCAACAAACTTGTTGCCAACTCGGGTGAAAATCACATCCAATAAGCACCATCGAAGGCTCCTTTCCTTCCGAGGGTTCTGGTCCTCCAACCCAAAGTCTACTCGGATCGCGATAGGAGCCTTCGTTCTTATCCAATCAGGCCTTTGACTTAGAATGTTCGGGTGCCGCATCCTTGCGCATTTCGCAAGGGTGCGTGTTTTCCTGCCGTTTATCTCGATTGACCGAAGTTCGATTCCAATCCGGCATTTCTCCGCGCGCACCGCATTCCGCGCAAAAAAAACCGCACTCTTCACACGAACAGTAAAGAGTGCGGCACTCGGCGTTTGCCGAAACGATCTGTCCTTCCTGGCGCGCAACCCCAGCGACCAGTCCAATTACTACAACATGGCCACAGCGCCATCCAGCTCAGACGGGCTACCGAGGCATCACCCGAAAGACAGTAGCACTCGAGACCGGCGGCACCTTCCATTGGGGATATTTTTCCCCTTTAACCTGGAGCACGGCTGCTTTTTCAGCTGGATCGTTGATAGCTAACAAGGTGCGATCATACAGTTTGCCCTCTATCTTCAGCCGCACGTGAGGATCACGCATTATGTCTTCATTCCACTGTTTGCCGGGATTAGAGGTCACATAGAGATTGCCATTATAAACAGCGCACCAAATCGTCACGGAAAGAGGCAGCAGATACGGGGTCTGGGTCTGAATCTTGATCTGTTGAATTTTGTCCGTGAACGACCAGTCGGTGACCGGAGTGGTGACGACTTCCCCCTTAAGCCAAAGCCCTGGCAGCTTGCATGAAAAAGATCGATTGAATGGCGGGCAGTCCTTAGGTTCGAAACCGGCGACGCGCACCGCGAGCAGTAGCAAGATCAAGCAAATTAATATGGATCCAACAATCCTCAATAGAACCTTCAATGGTTCACCTCCCAGATGGCAAATAAGAGAGTTCAATCATAATAAGACAGCCCCTATCCGGTATTTCCATTTTTCCTTCCCACCCTTCGGCGAAGGTACACCCAACCTGCCCGGGTGCGCCAGCCTTTGAGCGGCTTTGAACTTCGTCTGCCGCATCCTTGCGCATTTCGCAAGTGTGCGGGTTTTCCTGTGTCCCTCTCATTTCCTTGAGGTTCGATTCCCATCCGGCATTTCTCCGCGCGCACAGCGTTCAGGCCAAGTGCTCAAGTCCTTGAATTGAAATTTTCAGGTGGTCCGGCGTTTGTCATGTGAAGAGTGGAGAATTTCTTGAGTTTTTCTATTTGGGCGGGGAGATACAGTATTGAGGGAAGGGGCTAAAAAAAGGAGAGCGGCCAGTGGCGGGCGCTTTCCGGCTAGCCTGGCCGGTGCGTCGGAAGTCGTTATACTGCTCTAGCGGCTTCGCCGATCTGACCGCTGCTCCTGGTGATGGACGGCAACATGCGGATGCGTTGAGGACTTGCGTCCTTCAGGACCGTTCGACTTTCCCGCGGTCCCCATCCGTGTTTCCATCCACCATCCGCGCAAAATGTACGTCGAAACCAAAATGCGCGCAGTGACCGGCGACATACATCAATGTGACCGCTGACACCCTCGGGATATGGTTTGTATTGCTTCAGCCCGGAAGAAAAACCCGCACCCTTCACAAGAACGGTGAAGAGTGCGGCACCCGAATTCCCGGTTGAATGTCCGGGCCGTGGGAGCCTTGGAAGCATCGGGCATTGTAGCGGCAGGCGGCAATTGATAGTATTGATGCATGGTTTTTCATGTAACGCTCGACAAAGCGGAAGATGGCTGGATTGTTGCCGAATGCCCCGCCTTGCCCGGATGCGTTTCCCAGGGGAAGGATGAACAAGAAGCTCTCGCCAACATCAAGGAAGCGATCGCCGCATGGCTCTGGGCGGAAGATCAGAAGGCCATTTCCAGCGACACACATGGAAAGCAACCCGAAATTCTCGTTTCGGTCTAATGTAGTGGCCCGGCTTGCCAACATTTCCGGCAAAGAACCCTCGAAGGGCCTTCCAGAAGGCGGGATGGCAGGCAATCGGTCAAGTCGGAAGCCATCTCGTACTATCGAAACCCGGACTGCGCGTCAACCTTTCGATTCCGCAGCACAAAGAATTATCGGTAGGCACTCTTCGCGCGCTCATCCGCAATGCCGGAATGACCGTCGAGGAATTTCTGGCTCTGCTCTAGGCGGGGCCCAGCTTTTGCGCAATTTTGAAGTTTGGGGTGAGTGGCTGTGCTGCAAGACTTTTTCCGCAGCCTTCTAAAGCTCTCGATATAAACCAAGAAAACAGGGACGGCTTGAAGTCTGTAAATCCGTCCGAGCTTCGATGTATGAGGTGTCCATTATGAAAACCAAATTCCTCCCGCGTCTGGCTGCGATTCTCTCCTTGTCAGCAGCTATCGGCGGCACGGCGCTCCAAATGCCCCGCCGTTCGTCGGCCGAAACTAGCGAAAAGCATGTCCGCTTCCTGCACATCGCCGATACTCACGCCCAACTCGATACGCACTGGGAGTATCTGCCTGAAGATCGGGACACGCTTCATAAAATGGGCGGATTCGCTCGGATCAAAACCGCTCTGGATGAATTTCGCGATTCGGCTCCCGGCGCCGTTTTTACCGTGGATGGCGGAGACACGTTTCAAGGATCGGCGGTTGCCGCATGGACCAAGGGCGAGGCGATTGTTGCTCCCGTGAACGGGCTTGGAATTGATGTCGGCGTTCCTGGAAATTGGGAGCCGGTGTACGGGCCGGAAGCCTTCAAGAAACTTCTTCACGAAGTAAACTATAAAGTCCTTTGCTATAACTTTCAGGATTCAAAAACGGGCAAGCGCATCTTCGCTCCATCGGCAATTCTGGAAAAAGATGGCGTGCGCGTGGCATTCATCGGGGTTACCGACCCAACCACCACGAAGCGTCAGCCGCCGGCCGAAGTAGCGGGGCTTGATTCAACGCATATGGAGGGCCTTCGGAGCTACGTGCAGAATCTCAAAGCGGCGGAGCACCCGGACCTGGTTGTGCTCGTGGACCATACCGGGCTCGCTCCGTCCGTTCAGCTCGCCCATGACATTCCGGAACTCGATATCGTGCTCAGCGGCCACACGCACGAGCGAGTCTATGAACCGATCCTTGTCGGCCACACGATCGTCGTGGAGCCGGGGTCGCTCGGATCTTTCCTCGGAAAGCTCGATATCACTCTGAAGGACGGCAAGATCGTGGATCACAGCTACCAGTTGGTCTACATCAGCGCCGATCATTTCCCGGAAGACCCCAAGATGAAGGCGCTGATCCAGAACATAGAGAAGCCCTACCGAAAGCGCATGGATCGCGTCATCGGCATGACGAACACTCCCCTGATGCGCGACGACGTGCTCGAAACCACCATGGATGATCTCGTGGCCGATTCCGTCCGCGAAGCAACCCACGCGGATATCGGACTAGCAAACGGCTTCCGATTTTCGCCCCCGATCGCCCCGGGGCCGATTACAGAAGCGGACCTTTGGAACATGCTCCCGCTCGATGCAAAAATGAAGGCGGGAGAGGCCACAGGGCGGCAGCTCCGCGGTTATCTCGAAAATGAAATGGAGCTGGTGTTTGCGCAGAATCCGTTCGCGCTCTCAGGAGGTTGGGGGCCCAGGCCATCCGGGATGGAGGTCACTTTTCATGCAAGGGCGCCTAAGGGAGAGCGAATCCGAAGCATAAAAGTGAACGGAAAGGATGTTGTTGATACGCAGGTGTACACGATTGGCGGTTGCGAGCGCGACGGCGAACCCCTCGATGCCGTCTGCCGCATGCGCGATGTCCGCAACGTTCATTACGTGCCGGGAACAATTCATGAGGCTCTCGAATCCTTCATCCGGAAACACTCTCCGCTGAATTACCACCGCGAGGGGAGAGTTCGCGCCGACGATCTGCCGCCGGTGGTGTGGTCGCAGTACGGAATCCTGCAGGATTTCTGGAATCTCCCCGGCACCAGCAAGGCCACCGAGGTCCCCGGAAAGAACTAGCGCTGTGTTGGCTGGCGCCGGGTGCGCCAGCCTTTGAGCGATTTTGAACTTCGGGTGCCGCACTCTTGCGGTGTCCAAGGGTGCAGGTTTTCATCACTTGATTCTCTCTTTCCCGCAATCCGATTTCAAATAGCCCTTTCTTCGCGCGAGGTATCTTCCCTATGAAAAAACCGCACCATTCGCAAAAGGTGCCAAGCGTGTGGCACCCGGGCAGCGGCTCAATTTGCTTACGATTAGGGTTCTGGTAGGACGGGCACTCTTGCCTGTCCGTCAAGAGGCAACGGCGAATGCCGCTGCAATGATCTCTAAATATGCAATGTTCCGGCGCGCGCCTGGGCTGCAGGGACGGGCCAGAGTGCCTGTCCTACACGAACTCGCTCCACGGGCTGTGCTACCATAAATACGAACCACGCGTTCATCGCCACATCAGGAGCCATCGTGACGGCGCGCATTCTCAACGGCATCGCCATTCGAGATCAGATCTACGCCGAACTGAAGCAGGAAATTGCTGCTCTGGCGGCTGCCGGAATCCGTCCGGGGCTGGCGGCGGTGCTGGTGGGAGAAAATCCCGCGTCGCAAATTTATGTGCGCAGCAAAATCGCGGCGTGCGAGCAATTGGGGCTGGAAGCTGGATGGACACGCCGCCCGCCACGGTGACGACCGAAGAAATGCTCGCGCTGGTCGGAGAGCTGAATGCGCGCGACGATGTGGACGGAATCCTCGTGCAGCTTCCGCTGCCCGCGCAAGTGGACACCAAACGCGTGCTCGAAGCCGTGGATCCCGCAAAAGATGTGGACGGGTTTCATCCGGTGAACTTGGGGCGATCTGGTCTCGGGCCGAGCGGGCCTGGTGGCCTGCACGCCGGCCGGAGTCGATGGAAATTTTGCGGCGCAGCGGCATCCCCCTGGAAGGAGCCAACGCCGTCGTCGTCGGGCGCAGCGACATTGTGGGAAAGCCGATGGCGCTGCTGCTGATGCACGCGAACGCGACGGTGACGATCTGCCACTCGAAGACGCGAGACTTGCCTGAAGTGGTGCGCCGGGCCGACATCGTGGTCGCGGCGATTGGACGCGCGGCGATGGTCGAGCGCGGATTGGGTGCGGCCCGGCGCGACGGTGATCGATGTGGGCATCAATCGCATTACCGATGCCGCCGAAGCGCAGCGCATCTTCGCGAATTTCCCAGCCAAACTCGCGCAATTCCGCGAAAAAGGTTCCGTGCTCGTCGGGCGACGTTCATCCGGGCGTCGCGGAAGTCGCCGGGGCGATCACGCCGGTGCCGGGCGGCGTCGGGCCGCTCACCATCGCCATGCTGATGAGCAACACGGTGAAGGCCGCGCGGCTTGCGGCGCGCGCCCGCGGACACGAAAACCACACCGGGCGCGGCGGCGAAACCCTGATGCTGCGCGTCGGCCTGACCGGCGGAATCGCCACCGGCAAAAGCACGGTCGCCGCGATGCTGCGCGAACTCGGCTGCCACGTGCTCGAAGCCGACAAGATCGCGCATCGCATGATCGAGCCCGGCGCGGCGGCCTACGAGGACGTCGTGCGCGAATTTGGGCGCGGCATCCTCGTTGCCGGATGGCCGCGTGGACCGCGCAAAAGCTCGGCGCAATCGTGTTTGCCGATCCGGAGCGCCTGGCGCGACTGAACGCCATCGTGCATCCGCACGTGCTTGCCGCGCAGGACCGGGAACTTGCCGCCATCGAGCAGGCCGAGCCGCACGCCATCGCCGTGGTCGAAGCCGCGCTGCTGGTCGAAGCGGGATACGATAAGAAGCTGGACTGCCTGGTGGTTACCTGGTGCACGCCCGAGCAGCAGATCGCGCGGCTCACCGGAAGATGCGGCCTTGGGCGCGGGCCGCGGACTCACAATCAAAGCAAGCCCGGCAGCGCATCGCCGCGCAGATGCCCGTCGAAGAAAAACGGCGCCTGGCCGATGAAGAGATCGATTGCTCGGGTTCGCTCGAACACACGCGGGAGCAGGTGGTGGCGCTTTTCGCCAAGCTGCAAAGAATGGAAGCCGAGCGATCCCAGCGATTCGGAGCGGGAGGAAAATCAACATGACCAAAGAAAAAGACAGCGGAGGCGTTGTCTGCGCCTGCTGGCCCTGGGCCTGGTGCTGGTGCTGGGAGCGTACTGGGCGGGAAGCCGCTGGGGCCAGCGGCAGCCGCGAACAGTGTCGAGGCCGTGCCGGTCGTCTTTCCCGAACCGAAGAAGTCGGATCTGATGGGCGATGAAGTGATCAACGTGAAGATCTACAGTCAGGCCGCGCCGGCCGTGGCCAACATCGTGACGCGCACGCTGGAATACGACGTGTTCATGGAGCCGGTCCCGGTCGAAGGCGCGGGCTCGGGTTTCGTGATCGATCCGCGCGGCTACATCCTGACCAATTTTCACGTCGTGCAGGGCGCGCAGGCCATTTCCGTCACGCTGGGCGACCGCTCGCACTACGACGCGAAATTCATCGGCGCGGATGAGCGCAACGATATTGCGCTGGTGAAAATCGATCCGAAGGACCGCAAGCTTCCGGCGCTCACCATGGGCGATTCCGATAGCTTGCAGGTGGGACAGCGCGTGCTGGCCATCGGCAATCCGTTTGGATTTCAGAGCACGCTGACGACCGGCGTCGTCAGCGCGCTGGGCCGAACCGTGCAAACCAGCCAGACCACCGTCATTGACGGCGCGATTCAAACCGACGCCGC
Source organism: Terriglobia bacterium (assembly GCA_963781055.1). Classification (GTDB taxonomy): domain Bacteria; phylum Acidobacteriota; class Terriglobia; order Acidiferrales; family UBA7541; genus Palsa-360. The sequence continues at coordinate 27,745 of CAWAEW010000039.1, read as the reverse complement.
GATTAACCAGGGCAATTCCGGCGGCCCGCTGCTGAATTCCCACGGCGAAGTCATCGGCATCAACTCGGCGATCTATACGCCGTCCGGCACGACCGCGGGCATCGGCTTCGCGATCCCGATCAGCACGGCGCGGCAAATCGCGCAGGACCTGATCACCGAAGGCCGCGTGCGGCGCGCCACCATGGGCGTCGAGGCTCGCGTGATCTCTCCCCCGTTGCGGAGGCGCTGAAACTGCCCGTGCAGGAGGGTTTGCTGATCGAGCGCGTCACGCCGGGCGGGCCGGCCGAGCGCGCCGGGCTTGCGCGGCGGAAATCGCGAGGCCATCCTGGGCATGCGGCGGGTTGCTGCTCGGCGGCGACGTGATGACCGCAATCGATGGCCGTCCGATCACAGGCCAGATGGATTTGAATCTGGCCCTGAACCGGAAACGGCCCGGCGACACGGTGAAAGTTGAGTTCTATCGCGGCGGGCAAAAGATGAATGCGCAGGTGACGCTGACCGATAGCGGGCGGTGATTTTTATTTACGTAGAAGTGAAAACTTTCCACGGGCCGCGTTCGATAGCTTTGGGAGATTCGTGAGACCCAAGGTTTACATCATTGCTGGCCCAAATAGCGCCGGCAAAACGACGTTTGCGCGGGAATTCCTGCCAAATTACGCCGATTGCAGGAATTTCATCAATGCAGATTTGATTGCGGCGGGGATGTCGCCCTTCTCTCCCGAAACGGCCGCCTTTCGGGCGGGCAGAGTGATGCTGGGGGAAATTGATCTGTATTCGAGACAGGGAGTTGATTTCGGATTTGAGACGACGCTTTCGGGTCACGCACATTTGAATTTGATACGACGTCTTAAGGGTCGTGGTTACGAGGTGCACTTCTTTTATCTTTGGGTACCAAGCATCGAATTCGCATTGTCCCGGGTCCGAGAACGAGTATTGAAAGGCGGCCACGATGTGCCGGAAACCGTCATTCTCCGCCGATTTGAACGTTCCATTAGAAATTTTATGCGGCAATATCGCCGACTTGGAGATTCTTGGACACTATTCAACAACACAGGCAATTCGCCAAGTATCATGGCCTTTGAGTTAGATGGAAAAGTTACTATAATAGATAGCGAACAGTATGGAGAACTCATCAGTTGCTACGGACAATTATGAGAACACCACCCGCCAATGTCCTGGAATTACCTCTGATTGAGCGAGCCTGAGATGGCATTTAAGGTTGCCGTCGAGAAGGTGATGGAAGAGCACGCACGTCTGGGACTCCCGATTTATGTTTGGCGGGACGGAAAAGTGGTGGAAATTCCCGCCGACGAATTACGCGCGAATTCGTCTGACAAATTTTAGGCCTTCCGAACTTCTCCCTCATTCCAAATCGCACGTTCGCGCTCCTGCTCCGCATCGCTCAGGGAAAACCAGCCCTCGGCGACATCGCGAACGCGCTCGAGAATCTTCTGCATCTCCTGATGTTTTTCTTCGAGCCCTTCGCGGTCGATGCCTTCCAGCACTTCGAGCGGCGGGGCAATCACCAGGACGGCCCGCGTAAAGGGTTTTGGGATTTGAAAAAGGTCCCAAGTCTTCCGCAGCGTCCACGCGCGTTCCACTCCGATGTGAAAAAGGATAATGGGCCGGCCCGTGCGGCGAGATAGCATCACGGGGCCAGGCTTGGCCACGTACCGCGGGCCGCGCGGACCATCAATGGTAAAAGCGGCGTCGACTCCTTCTTCCAGCCGCTGCGCCATCACAGCAAGCCCGCGCAATCCTCCCCGCGTGGAACTCCCTTGCGCGGTCGTGAAACCCAGGCGCTCGATCACGCGGCGGGTCCACTGTCCGTCGAAATTCGTCGTGTTCAGGAGCACGGCATTGCGGTTCCGAAAATACCACGCACCCGAAATGATGCAGCGATGCCAAAACGCATAAACATGCGGCGGCAAATCCGGGCGGTAATCGCGCCCCGCTTGCTTCCCACCCAAAACTTCAAAACGAATGGTCGGCCCCAGAACGCGAATCACGGCCCAGACAGTCCACCCGATGATGGGGATCAAAAGGCGTTGCAGGAAAGTGAGCTTCGGCAGTCTTGTGTCATAGTGAACCAGCAGGCGCTGGTCTTCCTGCTGTGTCGGCGTTTTGGCTTGTTCCATCATGCGCGTATAGTATAAGTCGAACAGGGAGATAAGGCAGCCTCGCCAAAATATTCGGGAAATTGCAGGTAAACGTGCTTTCGTCGATCATTCCCAAACAGCGGTCAGGAAATCGGCTGCGAAACTGGCTCAAGATATTCGTGGGCCTGACGCTGGCGGTTCTCGCGGCAAGGTCGTTGCGAGGCGACGGAACCTCCGCGCAAGCCCTTCCCGCTCTTGTCGGCCGGATCGAAGGCGACGATCTGGAAGTCGTGACAACGACTCCGCTAGGAGAAGAGAAAAACGCCGCGCCGACGGTCGTGGCCAGCGGCAGCGACGTCACGCTCCGCTCCGGTCACGCGCTCCTGATGCTCAACTCAGGGGGCACAATCAGCATATGCGGTCCCGCGCATTTCAAGCTGGTCAAGTCCGCCGGGGCGGTAACTCTGGCGCTCGATTACGGCCGCGTTCATCCGACTCTGGAATCCTCCGACCTATTTACGATTTATACGCCGACGATCATTGCCACGCCGATCGCGATATCGGGGGCGCCGCGCGATCTTACGGTGGGCCTGGACGAAAGCGGCGAGATGTGCGTGCTCACCGCGCGCGGGGCCATGCGAGTCGAGCCTCAATTCTCGGATCAAAGTTTAATTGTGCCGCAAGGCGGCACGGTCACAATGTCCGGCGGGCAGATCGAATCGCTTCGCGGAGATCCCTCCGCGTGCTCCTGCGAGTTTCCGCGCGCCAGCCTGGAACGCACCCCGCCCTCCGTGCCTCCTGGCGAGATCGCCACCATCAGCCGCCCCCGGCAGCCCGAAGAGAAAAAGCCGGACAATGTCTCTCCGCCGCCCGCCGCTTCGACGGAAGAGCCCGTGTATACGGTTCTCATGCCGCCGCTCAATTTTGACGCCAATTCTCCCACGCCTCCTCCCGAGCCCGATCCCGCAACGATCATGCTCGTCCGCGAAGTGCGCTCGCGTTCGTCGGCCATTTATCGCGGGCACGTAAATCCCGCTCCGCCGCGGGAATCCATCGCGACACCGGCTGTCGCGGCTCCTCCAAGACCCGTCGAACAGAAGCCCGCCGAGTCCGCACCGGGATTTTTGGATCGCGTGCGGAATTTCTTCCGCAAACTTACGGGCCGCGGACCGTGCGCGGGCGCGGGCTGCGGCAACTAGCCCCTTGTCATTTTTGGTGACAAATGTGATTGACCCCCACTTCGCTCTGTGATAGTTTCGCCGCAGCGTCCCCGATGAGTTCGCGCAGATGGCAGTGGCCATGTTCAGTCCTTTGGATCGGCATCCCGCAAAGCGCCCGGCGCGTGGTGGTTTCCCATCACAACGTGGCCTACGCGCGCGCGGCACTCGCGTGCCGGTGTTTTTCCCTCTCCTGCTGCTCACGGTAATTTGCAGTTCCTGCGGCAGCGTTGCTTCCGACCCGCCTCCTCTTCCGGTCAGCGTGAGCGTCGTGCCCGGCTCGGCGCAACCCTTTGCGGGGGCCAGTATGCAGTTCAGCGCCGTGGTGCAAAATGCGGCCAGCACGGCCGTCAATTGGCAGGTGAATGCGGTTTCGGGCGGAAACACGACGGTGGGAACGATCGATGCGTCAGGCTTCTACACAGCGCCGAATGCGGTTCCCAACCCGCCGACGGTCACCATCACCGCCGTCCTGCAAACCGATCCTTCCAAAGCCGGCTCGTCCAGCGTCACGATTCAGCAAGACGGATCGCTTTCCATTTCGCCGGCTCTTTCCAGTCTCACCACGTCGCAGACATTGCAATTGCAAGTGTCCACCCCCGGATTCACCAACAGCGGGGTCACCTGGGCGGTTGATGGCGTTCCCAGTGCAAATACAAATGCGACGACCGGCACAATCTCCGCGACCGGGTATTACACCTCGCCCGGGTCGCCGGGGATTCATGTGATCACCGCGGCATTGAAAGCAAACCCCGGCGCCGTCGGCCAGGCGCAGGTCGAGATCACCGGTTTTCCGGGCACGCTTACCTGGCGCAATGATAATGCGCGGTCCGGCGTGAATAGTCAGGAGTTGGTGCTCGCTCCCGCGACGGTCAATTCCAATTCTTTTGGCAAATTGTTTTCGTGCCCGCTGGACGGCTATGCCTACGCGCAACCTCTCTACGTGCCCAACCTGTCCATTCCCGGCAACGGCACGCACAACGTTATTTTCGTGGCCACGGAAAAAGACACTGTTTTTGCGTTTGATGCCGATGCGAGCCCCTGCAACCAGCTGTGGCACACCAGCCTGATCCCCGCTGGATCGGAAGCTGTTCCGATGCCCAACCTGGATATCACCAGCACCGACATCGTGCCCTATGTGGGCATCACGGGCACTCCCGTAATCAGCTTGGATTTGTCCAATTTATACGTCGTTGCCAAGACCAGGACGATAGGAGCAAATCCAGTGTACTCGCAGCAGATTTTTGCCTTGGATCTGGCGACCGGAAGTCCGAACATCCTCCAGACCGGCGCTCCAGTCGCAACTCCAGCGGGGCCGACATCCACGTTCAGCGCGCTGCTGGAAAATCAGAGGGCGGCGCTGCTTCTGGATAACGGAACTGTGTATGTTGCATTTGGATCGCACGGCGGACAGGGCGATTATCAAGGCTGGTTGCTGGGATTTGGCGATACCACGTTGCAGCGAACGGGCGCCTTTGACGCCGCGCCCAACGGCATTGGCGGGGGAATCTGGCAAAGCGGGGGCGGGCCATCGGCGGATCCGAACCACAACGTTTTTGTTCTCACCGGGGATGGGCCGTTCGATGCTATCCCAGGTGGACCGAACTATATCAACAGTTTGTTGCAGCTCGACACATCGGGCGCCTATTTTGTCGCCGGATATTTTTCCCCCTGCAATGAGACCACTCTCGGAAGCGAGGACTTTGGAGCCAGCGCGCCGGTCTTGGTGGACCCCGTCGGCGCCGCGTCAGAACCTCACTTCATCGCGAGCGGTTCGAAGGACGGCTCCCTGTATGTCATGAACCGGGACACCCTCGGGCAATTCGAATTCGACGCCACTTGCCCGGATACGGCGTCGCAAGTTCAAACCATACCCGTCGGAGACGGCCCGATCCTCAGCACTCCGCTTTACTGGAACAACGCGATCTACGTAGCCGCCGGGAATGGCAAGTTGAAGGCGTTCCCCATGCCGGGAGGCGTGCTAGCATCTTCCCCGCTCTCTTCGCAGTCGCCGGAAACTTTCGGGGCCCAGGGCGCGACGCCTGTCGTCTCCTACAACGCCGCAAGCAGCGGCGCAAACGGCGCAATTCTTTGGCTGATCGATTCCAGCGGCGCGCTCGTCACGCCAAACACCCCCGCGATTCTCCGGGCCTTCGATCCGAATAATCTTTCGAACGAGATTTACAATAGCGCCATGGTCGTGCCGCGCGACAATGCCGGCCTGGCCGTGAAGTTCACGGTTCCCACCGTGGCCAACGGAAAAGTGTACGTAGGAACCCAGACGGAACTTGATGTGTACGGCCTATTGCACTAACTCGCCTTTTCCGGATTCCTTTTCATTTTGGCAACTCGATCCGATGCCTTTGGGCTCAACCCGCGTGATGACCTTGTAGCGATTGGCGGTCTGGCGGGTGTCGCGATGCGCGGTATTCGAGACATCGATCCTTTCCCGCGGCTGGCCGTTATTTTCTGAACCATTTCATAAACAGGGCGGGGCAAAACTTCTGGAAGGGATTCGCAGCTTTGTTAATATGAACCCGCGGGTCGCTTTGACTCGGAAACTTAGGAGAGCTATGTGATTGCGCCAATGCCGGGCTTGCTCGGAGTGGTTCTCACGCCCGAGGTCGCACAGAAAGTCATGTTTCTCGCGGTAGCTGCGGGAAGCGTCTGGCTCTTCTACAAGACGGTAAACCGGCGGCTGCTCGCGCATTTCCCCAGGCCGTGGGAACTTCCTCCGGGACCTTTCGGGAAGCGGCTCTGGAGAACATTTTCCGAAGTGGTCCTGCAATCCCGCGTGATCCGCGATCGCCCCACCGCCGGAATATTTCATGCCCTGGTCTTCTGGGGCTTTCTTGCTTTTGCCTGGGTCAGCGTTAAACATATGGCTCTTGGTGTCCGCGGGTTCGAGCACGCGGACGATTCGCTGGGTTTCTATGGCGCGTTCGCGGCGTTCTGGGCGGTCGCTGTCCTGCTTGGGATCGGCGCTCTATCGTTCCGCCGATTCATTTTGAGGCCGAAAGCTCTCGGAGCACTTTCGCCTACATCGGGAGTCGTGGCGATCCTGATCGCCGTTTTGATGGTGACGTATTTGCTGGAGTGGAAGACGTTTTCCGCGCCGGGCACGGCGTGGACGATCAACTGGTGGATCCATACGTCGGCGTTTTTCGCCCTGCTCGTCGTCATTCCCCAGTCGAAACATTTTCACCTTCTGCTCGCGCCTTTTGCCATCTTCTTTCGTTCGGAAACCACCAGCCGAGTGCGGCCTCTTCGCGACGATGGCGAAGACCTCGGCATGGTGCATTTCAAGGATCTGGTCTGGAAAGACGTGCTCGACGTGAACGCTTGCGTGGAGTGCGGCCGCTGTACTCAATTTTGTCCCGCAAACCAAATTGGTGGATCCCTCAGCCCCAAGGAAATCATTCTCGATATGCAGCGAGGGCTTCTGCATGGCGGCGATCTTGTTGCCGGCACATCCGCCGAGAAACAGTCAGGGTCCGTATGGATTCAAGAGCAGGATTTGTTCCAGTGCTTGTCCTGCGGAGCCTGCGAATACGTTTGCCCGGTTGGCATCGAGCACGTCGGGCGCAAGATCCTGGACTTGCGGCGGGGATTGGTCAGCGAGGGCCGGGTCTCGAACGAAAAGGTCGTGAAGCTGTTCACCACGATGGAGCGCGCGCCGCACAATCCGTGGGGAATCACGCAAGATACGCGGAAGAAGTTCATCGAAGGAAAACAGTTCCCGATTTTCGATGGAAAACAGGAATGGCTGTTCTGGCTTGGCTGCGGTTTGAATTTCGATCCGCACGGCCAGGACGTGGCCTCGTCCATGAAGCGGATTCTGGACGCAGCCGGTTTGTCGTGGGGCGTGCTGGCCCGCGAATCCTGCTGCGGAGAACCCGCGCGGCGCGCCGGAAACGAATATCTCTACCTGCAATTGTCGGAAGAACTGACGGGAACCCTGGCCGAACATGGCGTAAAGAACATTGTTTCGTGCTGTCCTCATTGCACGACGATGCTGGATAAGGACTACCGGCAGATCAGTTCCTACGCGGCGCTCGGTATCCGCGTGGTACATCATTCCGAACTCATCGAGGAGATTCTTCCCAAGCTCCCGCTGAAGCCTTCTCGCGAGTCGGTGACGTACCACGACCCGTGTTATCTCGCGCGCGGGCGAGGGATCACCGATGCGCCCAGGCAGATCCTCCAGAGTTGCGGAGTTTCCATTACGGAAGCGCGCCATCACGGAAAAAACACGTATTGCTGCGGGGCCGGAGGCGCGCAGCTTTTTATAACAGACGACCGCCGCGAGCCATCCTCGGAGCGAGTGAACCAAAAACGATTCGCACAGCTTGCGGAAACAGGGGCGTCCACGGTCGCGGTCGCCTGCCCCTACTGCCCCATCATGCTGCGCGATGCGGCAGCGCACGCAAAGCGCGATGATATTGCCATTCTCGATCTTGCCGAAATCGTTGCGAGCCGTTTACCCGCCGGTGATGGTCAATCCAAGAATTCAAGTTAAGAAAGACGGTGGTGGGCCGTTTGCGATAAGCCGACTTCTAATCCTAATCTGTGAAACGATCTTCTCGGAAAGTGGCGGACCAAGAACGGCTCCTATTCACCTCGTACAAGTCGGAAGCGTGCAGCATTTGACTCCGGACTATTTACCTGCAGCAGGCGCGGGAAGGTGAAGCGTCAGATAGGCCGCAAGGCGCCACTTGCCGCCTTGCCGGACCCAGACTTCGGAAAACAAGTTGTGTCCCTCGGCTGTCTGCTTGCCCATGCTGGTTCCTTTGATGTGGACGTGCCCTTCGACGATCACGGTGGCGCCGTAAGCGCGCGCGTGAACGTCGCTCAGGTCGAGCAAAGCATAGCCGTGTGAACCGGATTTCAGGCCTTTCAGGAATTCCGCTTTCGACTGCACCACCCCGCTCGCGTGGGTATGACTGTAATCGTCGGTCAGGATGCTTTCGACAAAGGCGACATCCGGCTGTACCTCGGCGGCCATGAGCTGCTCATTCAGCTTGATGACTTGTTCGATGTTTGCGCCCGCAGAGGGCGGCGATGACTTGGCCGATTCCTGGCAGAACAAAGTAACAGGGACGAGCACAAGCATCATAAAGACAGCAAGAACTGAAAGGCGTCTCATGGATTCCGGTCCTCCTCATTGAGTCACTGGAGATTTTTATCATGTCTGGACTCGCGCGTAAATCATGCCGTTTTGATCTTCCAGGTGGCGCACCCTTTGTTTTCTAAGGGTGCGTTTCGTTTTTGAGGTCCTGACGGAACAGGGCATCGCTATTTTTACTATTTTCCTCCAGCGGGCTGGATGATGTTCGGCTGCATCAGAGGCTGCCGTGAATCTAAACACAGCCTCTTCGAAAAATATAAAGGAGCTGCCAAGCCAAGCCGGGAACTCATCGAGATGCCGCGCTGGTACCATCCATCTTTGGGTTTCGATTGTCGAAAAAATAAAGAAAGGGCCCTGCCACCCGCAAAACATCATGCCTTAGGTGCCAGGAGTTCAGTTTGCTTCGCAATTCACTTGGAATCCTTCCATTTTGGCACGTCCACAGAAGTAATGCTGCATGTCCTGCAGTTTGGCGAAATGTGTTGGGCTATCGGGGTACATCGCGTGGAGACTCTCCTCTGCGGCCTCGATAATATTGCCGCAGATGTCATAGATTGCTGTTTGCACAAGATAGGGAATTGCAGGCCGGTATCGCCATTTGCCAAACAACGCGACACTTGTTTGGTATTGGATGCATCCTTGATTGCGATAGCGCCCAGTGCTGAGTTCTTTCAGTGCGGCTGAGTCGCCGATTTTGGCGAGATAATTAACTGGCCAGTACATGTCCTCACCGTCTTCAATTCGCTCGGAGAGAACCCTTCGCATAAACGACGTGACTTCAGGGCTGTGGAAATGATAGGCAACGTGTTCTATTCCGTCGCGGATTTTCCATTTGGGTTCCTCCCAGTAGCGCAAAAGGAGCTGGCGAAGGTTGCCGCGACGCGCTAATTCATCCGATATCGGCCAGCCGCTCGCTTGGTCCTCCCCAACCCCGCAAATCTTCCAGTCGTCAAAACAAGCGATGAGCTTGCCCGAAGGCAGCTTTGTCAGCCGACGTGCTAGTTCATCGGAAATTGCATAAATGTCGCCGGTCCCGCAAATCTTCGCATCATCAAAGCAGGCTTTGAGGGCGTCAGACGAAAACCTGCTCAAGTCGGACCCATCAGACTTCTTGTTCGATTGGGCCTTACAGACCCCAAACATCAGTACCACGAAACCAAGCCATAGGCTTGCGACTCGGCTTAAAGTGGTTGGAATATTTGGGAAAATAAGCATACGAAATGGCTCGTACTAACAGCAATTCCTATAAACTATACTGCGGAAGCCAAAAACCTCCAAAATTCTTCCATGAGAAGGCCGATCTGAATCAAGCAAGTTTTGTAGTTTCAGTCGAGTGGTCTTCTATGGAACTCACCCGTCTCTGCCGTCATCCTTCCATCCGCACTCTTTGAGGAGCGATTGTTCGCTCGGTGCAAGTTGGGCGTTCTCGTTTCAGTAGGCTAGGCTTTGTGCAAACCTCGCAACGCGGCATCCTGCGGGACGGGCGCATTCGCATCCGACCAGTCATAGAAGCCCTTGCCGGTCTTTTTTCCGTGCCAGCCCGCCATGACCATGCGCTTCAGCAGGGAGGGCGGCGCGAATCGCTTCTCCTTGAATTCGTCGAACATGATGTTGGCGATGTAATACGTCGTATCCAGCCCCACGAAATCGAGCAGCGTGAACGGCCCCATGGGGTATCCGCAGCCGAGTTTCATGGACGCATCAATGTCGGACATCGACCCGACGCCTTCTTCCAATGCGCGTATGGCGTCCATGAGATAGGGCACAAGCAAACGGTTGACGATAAATCCCGGCTGGTCGTTCGTGCGTACCGGGACTTTCCCAAGTTTCCTGCCGAATTCGCAAACTGTTTCCAGCACTTGCTCGGAGGTGACGATCGTGCGCGCCACTTCCACCAGATTCATCAACGGCACGGGATTAAAAAAGTGGAGTCCCACGAATCGATCGGGACGCTGGGTCGCCGTCATGGTCTCGGTGATGGAGATGGAAGACGTATTGCTCGCGAAAATGGCCGCGGGCTTCACGATGGGATCGAGGGCGGCGAAGATCTTGCGCTTCTCAGCGAGGTTTTCGATGATGGCTTCGACGATGATGTCGCAGTCCGCGAGGTCTTCCTTCCGGGTGGTCCCTTTCAGGCGCGCGAAAATCGCGTCCGGGGGTTCGCCCAGTTTGCCCTTCGCGGCCAGCTTGTCCAAGGACTTCCGGATTCCGGCGAATCCCCGCTCAAGATATTTCTGTTCGATTTCCAGGGAAATCACATCGAATCCCGCGGTGGCGGACACTTGCGCAATACCCGAGCCCATGAGCCCGCATCCCAGCACGCCAACTTTCTTGATAGCCATCCCGAAAACCTCTTCTCAATCGCGAATCGTGCCAGGAGCATCATAGCTCAAAAACCGCGCCGGCTTTCCACTCTGATCTTTCTGAACAAGTTCACGACGGGATCGTGACAATAACCCCGTGGCAATCCGCATTGGCAGCCGCGCAGATAACGGAGGTTGTTACAATTTGTTGACGACATCACGACATGTTGCAGATAAATTCCAAGCCCGGAAGCAGTAGCGTTGGTTGCTCTCGGGCGCTCTAAAGAGTTCTTGAGGCCGGCTCGTCCTCCTCCGGACGAATGGGGAAATTAGGGCCGAACCTCCGTACTCTTCCCGGCGGGGGCTTGAGAAGCGCCCGGGAAACCTATTCGCGATTGAGTTTACGTAGGGCGAAGTTCGCGACAGAAGGCCTGATTCTCGTTTCCCTTACATGAATCGTGATGAGCAATGCGGGCCTAAAGCGCCTGATTTTCGGAAACTTCGCTTGGCGACTCCTGGAAGCGCGGTAGCATGACCAGAAACGTGGTTCCTTCTTCCGAAGTGCTCTCCACAACCACCGATCCGCGATGATCGCGGACGATCTTGCTGACAATGGCGAGACCCAGGCCGGTGCCGCTGGACTTCCCCGCACTGACAAATGGATCGAACAACGTATTCCGAATCGAAGCTGGGATCCCCGGCCCGTTATCGGAAATGCGGATCTCGAACTGGTCCGAGGTGGACGAGATTTCAAAAACAATGTGTCCCTTCCTGTCCGCGAGGGCCTCGCAAGCATTCAGCGTCAGGTTCAGAAAAACGCGCTCCATTTTTTTGGGATCGAAAATCCCCGTCATGTCGCCTTCCGTTCGGATGGAAATGGCGTGCTCCAGCAAATCGGGCCGCGCCTGAATGGCATGGACGGCCGTGCGCACGGCCCGCTCCATCGAGGCGGGCATGGGTGAGAGGGTGCGTTCTGTGCGGACCCAATCGCGCAAGGAATCGAGCAATTCGGTCATGCTCTCGGACGCCTTCTGAATTTCCCCGTAGACCTCGTCCGGATCGAGTTTCAGTTTGTCCGCTTCATAAAGAAATTCGGCATTCGCCACCATCGTGGCCAGATGGTGGCGGAGATCGTGGGAAATGGAATTTGCGGCCCGGCCCACGGCGGCAACTCGCTCGATTTCAATTTGTTTCCGCTGGAAGCCGAGCAGATCGCCGCGCATTTTGGAGAAGGATTCCCCGAGTTCGGCGACTTCACTGCTTCCGCGCGGGGTAATGGAGTACGCATAGTCGCCCGAGGCGAGGGCCCTCACGCCGGCAACCAAATTTTCCAGAGGGCGCGTAATCGTGCCCGAGACCACACTCAGCAGCAGGGACGCCAATACTATGGCGGTCACACCCATAACCAGAATGGTGCGATTGACCGCACGGATAAACGCCGTCGGACGCGTCAAGGAGACGAAAACGTAGCACTGCACGGGAGAGGGGAGCCGATCTTGAAGCGTGACCTTCGCCACTTGATAGGCATCCTTCCCTACTGTCGCCACGCGGGGCGCCGTACTGGAGACGGAATTCTTGGAGAGAATCGCATCTTGCAGTTCGCTGTCCTCCTCGGGCGGGAAAGTGGAGGCGATGATTCGGTCGTCCGCAAACAAAACCATTTTGCTTTCCGAAACAAATGCAAGCGGTTGAGCAATCGCCGAATCCGCGTCATATCCGATCGCGACCAACCCCAGGACTTTCTCGTTGCTTCCCGCACCTGCCGTAATGGGGCGCAAGAACACCCAATAGAGGCGCCCTCCGGAATACCACCAGGCCGAATCCTGTCCGTCGCGTAATTGTGCGGCGATGCTATCCTCGGCATACTGGCGATCCAATTTCCCTTCCGAGATGTGCGCCCCCAAGATTCGGCCCGCAGGGTCGGCAAGAAGAAACAAATCACTTCCCGATTGTTGCCAGTAGGGAGTCGATGCTTCCTGGATGGTAGGCGCATCGCCTGTCCTCAGCAGCCCCTTCAAAATATGGATGTCGGAAAGCACGCCGGCCATGCGCGACAGTTGGACCTGGAACTGGAGCTGAACCATGTCGAACTCTTGAATGGCGGCGTCCGTGCTGTTCTTGACTTGCTCGGCAATCTGGGCGCGGATCGTATACCGGATGACGAGGAGAATGGCGCCCGTCAAAGTGCAGATAATCAGCAGCGTGGAAACGAGAAGTTGCGTTTGCAGCCGAAGGCGCGCCATAGGCCAATTGGAACCGCGGTTTAGCCCTTCTTGGAAATCCCTACATTACCCGGCACGAATTTGTAGCCGGAGCTGTGCACGGTAATAAAAAATCGCGGCCTTGCCGCGTCCGGCTCGAGTTTCTGGCGAAGGCGGAGGATATGGTTATCCACTGTGCGTGTGGATGGGTAATTCTGATATCCCCAGACCTCGTTCAGCAATTCTTCCCTGGAAAATACGCGGCCGGGCGACGCCGCCATGAACTTGAGCAATTTAAATTCCTGCGCCGTCACGGAGACGGGGTAGCCGGCGCGCTTCGCTTCCATCCCGGTAAAATCAATTTCGATATCGCCGAAGGCGAGGGTCTCGTGCGGCGCGGCCGCGGCGAGGGAACCTTGCGCTTCCTCTCTGCCACGGCGCATGACCCGGTGCACGCGCGCGAGCAGTTCCCTGGGACTGAATGGCTTGGTGACGTAATCGTCCGCGCCCAGTTCGAAGAGCGTTACTTTGTCCTCGACCTCGGCATTGGCGCTCAAGACCACGATCGGCACGGACGGCTTTTCCGTCTTGAAGTAGCGGCAAAGATCATTGCCGGACAGACCGGGAAGTTTCAAGTCGAGGATCACCACGCTCGGAGGATGCTGCTGAAAACTCTCGGCGCCCTCGATTCCATCGCTGGCAAAGCGCACTTCGAGCGCGTCTGCCTCAAACAGGCGCTGCAGCGTGCGCTGCATCGGGCGGCTATCCTCGATCACCAGGACAGTTTCCATGTGTACCCAGCTTCAGTGTATACGTCCGGCCCGAGAGAAAATTTCAACCCCTTGGACCCTTCGGCGCTCGCCCAAACCTAAGTTACCCCGTGTTCTCCCACCCAATACGCGCGAATGAAAACGCGCCGGATTCAATCGGTCATTTCATCTGGAAATGCGCAGGTGTATATTACAAGGCAATAATGCGATCTGTGGATCGAATTTTTGGATCGTGAAGGCGAATCTGATACCTAACCTTCGGCCCGCTGAGAAAGGAAGGGACCCATGGCGCAAATCTCGCTTAACGTAAATGGCAAGGCGCGAGTCGTCGATACGGACCCCGGTACACCCCTGCTGTATGTTCTGCGCGACAATCTGGAGCTGCACGGCCCCCGGTTTGGCTGCGGCCTCGGGCAATGCGGGGCGTGCACGGTTCTTATGGACGGGAACGCCGTGCGTTCCTGCGTCCTCCCGGTTACCTCCGCGCAGAATCGGCGCATCACCACGCTGGAAGGATTGGGAAGCGTGGCTCATCCTCATCCCCTGCAGGCGGCCTTCATCGAGGAACAGGCGGCGCAATGCGGCTATTGCATGAACGGCATGGTGTTGGGCGCGAAAGCCTTGCTGGATAAAAATTCCCACCCCACGGTCACGGAAATCAAACAAGCGCTGAACAGTTATCTCTGCCGCTGCGGCAGCCACCTGCGAGTGATCCGCGCCATTCAGCGGGCCTCGGGCGTGAAAGCCTGAACCGGCCGCGGGCTCTACTTTTTCGCTGAACATTTTGCGTGAAGCATACAGCCCACCGGCAGAACGGAGAGCCGAACATGGAAACCAAAACCATCTCGCGCAGAGATCTTCTAAAAGCCTCCGGCGTCCTGATCGTCAGCTTCAGCTTTTTCGGGCCTGTGTCGAGAGTGTTGGCCCAATCCGAGGGCCTTTCCGATGACGGCCTGGACCCCACCGCTTTGGATTCCTGGATCACCGTGGCGCAGGACGGAAATGTCACGGTCTTCACGGGCAAGGTTGAACTCGGCACGGGCGTGGTAACCGCCCTGGCGCAGATTGTGGCCGAGGAACTCGATGTGCCGTTCCACAGAGTTCATATGGATGTTGGCGACACGGAAAAATCGATCGACCAGGGAGTTACGGCCGGCAAGCAGGACCATCGAGAGGGGCGGACCGCAACTCCGGCAAGCCTCGGCAGCGGCGCGGCAGGAACTCTTGAAACTCGCCTCCGCGCGGCTGGATACGCCCGTGGACAAACTGACGGTTACCGACGGCGTCGTGAGCGTCGTCGGCAATCCGGCCAGGAAAATTTCCTACGGAAATCTCCTCGGCGGCAAACGCTTCAACGTGAAAATTGTGGCTACGGGAAATGGCTGGGACATGAAAGTCGCCCCGGGAGTCCCTGCTAAAAATCCAAAGGACTACAAAATCGTCGGCACCTCTGTTCCCCGCATCGATCTGCCCGAAAAGTTTACCGGCGAATTCACCTACACGCAGGACGTGCGCGTGCCGGGAATGCTTCACGGGCGCGTCGTGCGGCCCACGGCCGTGGTTTCCAAGCCCTCGAGCGTGGACGAAAGTTCCATTCGTCACATCGCGGGCGTTGTGAAAGTCGTGCAGGGAAGGAAATTTCGTCGGCGTGGTGGCGGAGACCGAGTGGGCGGCGATCCAAGCGGCGAGGGCTTTGAAAGTGACCTGGTCCGCGCCGGCAACAAAAATTGCCGTCCGGCCCGGACGAAGTTTTCGAGTATCTGAAGAACACCAAAAGTTATAGGGATAACGTCACTGTGGACCGCGGAAATCTGGACGCAGGTTTTTCCCAGGCCAGCAAAAAATTTGAAGCGACCTATCACTGGCCTTTCCAATTGCACGGCATGATGGGCCCGTCCTGCGCGGTCGCCGACGTGCGCGGAGATAAGGCGACGATCTGGACCGGCACGCAGGGCCCGTTCAGAACGCGCGAAACCATCGCCAACATGCTGGCAATTCCCAAGGAAAACATTCATCTGCTCTATCGGGAAAGCTCCGGCAGCTATGGACGGCTGGAGTCCGACGATGTTGCCGAGGATGCGGCGCTGATGTCCCGCGCGGTCGGCAAACCCGTGCGTGTCCAGTGGATGCGGGAGGACGAGCACGCGTGGGATCCCAAAGGCCCATCGCAATACATGACGATTCGCGCCGGCGTCGACGCGCAGGGCAAAGTGATCGCCTGGGATTTCATGGACCGGAGCTTTCCTGGACGGAAGCGGAAGGAAATCCTCTGCTGGCGTCCAATCAAATCGGGCTGAAGCCACCAATCCCGGATTCTCGAACGGAGCCCAGGGCGGCGGACAAATCTACACTTTCGAAAACCAGAAAGTCGTGGCCGCGTCCATTCCCTGGGTGCAGGAAGATCGAATGGCCTCTTCGCACCAGCAATCTTCGCGCGCCGGGAGATTTGGCCCGCGTGTTTGCCAGCGAGTGTTTCCTGGACGAAGTCGCTTCTAGCCTGGGCGTCGATCCCGTGCAGTTTCGGCTGCGTTATCTGACCAGCGATAAGCGGACCGCCGAAGTTCTGCCGGCGGCGGCAAAAAAGTCAGGCTGGGTCGACCGGCCGTCTCCCACCCTCGCGTCCGGAAAACAAAAGGCCACCGGGCGGGGCGTCGCGGTTGCCAATCGGGCCAACACCATGATCGCCGCGGTCGCCGAAGTCGAGGTGGATAAATCGACCGGGCAAGTTACCGTCCAGCGAATCACCCTGGCGCATGACTGCGGCCTGATCGTCAATCCCGACGGGCTGAAGAATCAGATCGAAGGAAACATCATGCAGGGAGTGAGCCGCGCGCTGATGGAAGAGGTTCTATTCGACGCAACCGGAGTGAAGAATCTCGACTGGAAGAGCTACCCGGTCGTGGCCTTCGAGCAAATTCCCGAAGTCGAGATCGTCATGATCAACCGCCCGGAAATGCCCGCGCTGGGCGGCGGCGAAGCGTCGATTGTTCCGATCACCGCCGCGATTGCCAATGCCATTTTCGACGCGGTGGGGGCGCGCTTGCGGCAGGTTCCGTTCACGCCGCAGCGGGTGCTGAGCGCGCTCAAGACGTAAGCGGAGGCAGCGCGGCGCTCGATATAGTTCGAGGGCGGCGGGCGTGTCACGTTTTATGACATAAGCGGCGGAGCTTATGGAAAAGTTCTACCATGTCTTTTGCGTCTGTTGTATACTTCGCTTGTCCGGCCATCGCAGGATGTTAACTTTTCAGGCTATAAAACGGAGGCATAATTGCAATGATTATCGGCGACCGACTACGAGCCCTGCGGGAGCAGAAACAATTCTCTCAAGGCGAAATTGAGAAGCGAACCGGATTGCTCCGCTGCTATATCTCCCGCGTCGAAAATGGGCATACCGTGCCCGCCGTCGAGACCCTGGAAAAATTTGCCCGCGCCCTGGAAGTCCCTCTCTACCAGATCTTCTACGATGGCGAGGAACCTCCCCAACCGTCGACCCCTCCGAAACGAAGGCTGGGAGCCGCGATCGTCTGGGGCGATTCCGGCAAGGATGCGCGCACCTTGGCAAAGTTTCGCCACCTGCTCAGCCGCGCCGATGAGAGCGACCGGCGCCTGCTTCTTTTCATGGCCAAGAAAATGGTCAAGCCAAAGGCATCCTGAATTAACCGGCCGAAGGCAATCAAATCGGGATAAGTCCTCTATGCAAACAGCGTTCCCAATGTTCGAGGGAGCACAGACTGTCACGCAAATCCGCAATCGTCGGATGAATAATTCCACGCAAATGGTGGGGCTGGAGGGAGTCGAACCCCCGGCCTAAGGTTTAGGAAACCTCCGCTCTATCCATCTGAGCTACAGCCCCGTGTGGCGATTCTATCAGAACTGGCCGTACATTTTTCGGGTTGCATCGCGCCCGGAAGCGGGCGATGCGATGCGCGGGAATGCGGAAAACGGCGCTCGGCGGGATTGTCACGGACAAAGTTACCCATCGCGCCGGCAACCTGATGTTTTAAAGCGCGCGATTGCAGGTGAATTAGAACATCCAGCCGCGCTTATTTGGAAGCGAGTTGCTGCACGATCGCCAATGATTTCATCACATGCTCATCGGGGGCAAGATGGTCGTCCTTGGACGAAAACGTCGCGATGATCTTGCGGTCCTTGCCGATGACGAACGTGGTGCGTTCGATAAAGTCATGATCGATCGCGACACCGCGCACATCCACTTGACCGGGTTTTACGGCGGCTGCCGTCAGATTGTAGGACGTGGCGATCGCCAAATTCGCATCGGACGCTACCGGAAACTTTCCGGCGCAATATTCCGGGTCCGCCGAGAACTGATTGAGCCGGGCGATGCTGTCGGCCGACACGCCGATGATGGTGGCGCCGGCGGCATCGAATTTGTCCTTCTCCTGCGAAAATGTATGCGCTTCGAGGTCGCAGCCTTTGGTGTAGGCGGACGGAAAGAAATAAACCACGACCGGCCCTTTCTTCAGCGCGGCTTGCAGGGAAAAATTAAATTCTTTTCCTGCCAGCGAACCCCGCGCCGAGAAATCGGGCGCCATATCGCCGACTTTGAGCGCGGCCAAAACGGGCAAGCTGATCAGCATGGAAAGCCCAAGACCCAGGAACAGTTTTTTCATAATAAATGCCTCCCTGGCCATTGAAGTGGCGAGAAGCATATCACACCTCGGTGTGATGCGGATCACAAAATGGATCACCTTGCATCTAGTATATTGAGTCGCTGTTTTCGAACCCGCCGCTCACGACTCGCCTCAATCTGCGGCAGGACCGCGAATCCGGCCCTGAAACGTGGTACAAGATTAGAGGAAGAATCGGACGAGATTTACGGTTTCACGCCGGGTCCGGCTATCATTTCAATCCATATCTGAAGTTTTATGGGGACAGGAAAAACACATGGCAATCGCAACGATCAATCCCGCGACGGGACAAACCATCAAGACCTTCGAGCCTCTCAGCGACGCTCAGGTCGACCAGAAAATCGCGCGCGCCGCGGAAGTTTTCCCGGCATTCCATAAATTATCGTTCGCCCAGCGCGCCAAGTGGATGCTGAAGGCGGCCGATATTCTGGAAGCCGAAAAAGAAACGCTCGCCCGGATCATGACCCTCGAGATGGGCAAGACCTTTCGCTCGGCGGTGGACGAGGCCGTGAAGTGCGCCTGGGCCTGCCGCTATTACGCCGAAAACGCCGAACGTTTTCTCGCCGACGAACCCATCCAGACGCCGGCCAGCCGGAGTTTCATCCGCTATCAACCGCTGGGAATCATCCTGGTGGTCATGCCGTGGAATTACCCGTTCTGGCAGGTTTTTCGTTTCATCGCGCCGGGATTGATGGCCGGCAACGTCGGACTCCTGAAACACGCCTCCAATGTGCCGCAATGCGCCTTGAAGATCGAAGAGATCCTGCTGCACGCGGGATTCCCGGAAGGCGCATTTCAAACGCTTCTGATCGGGTCCGAGCAAGGTGGATCGAATTTTGGCCGATCCGCGCGTGGCGGCCGCAACTTTGACCGGCAGCGAAGGCGCCGGAATCGAGGTAGGATCGGGAGCCGGCAAAGAGAATCAAGAAAGTGGTTCTGGAACTTGGCGGCAGCGACCCGTTCATTGTCATGCCCAGCGCGAATCTGGACGAAGCGGTCACCGTCGGGGTCAAGGCGCGCGTGATCAACAACGGCCAGTCCTGCATCGCGGCCAAGCGATTTATCGTCGCCGAGCAAATCGCCGACCAGTTTGAACGCGCGTTTGTCAGCCAGATGGAGAAACTGAAACTCGGTGACCCCTTCGATGAAAAAACCGATGTGGGCCCGCTGGCGACGGCCGATGCCGTGACCAGCCTTCATGCCGACGTTCGCAAGTCCATCGATGCCGGCGCGAAACTTCTGACCGGTGGCAAACCCGCCGACATGCCTGGCAATTTTATTTGCCCACGGTTTTAACGAATATTCCCAAGAACTCTCCGGCCTATGGGGAGGAATTATTCGGCCCGGTAGCCTCTATTTTCCGCGTCAAAGATGCGAGCGAAGCGATTCGCATCGCCAACGACACGCGTTTTGGCCTTGGCGCCAGCGCCTGGACGAACGACAAGAACGAGCAGGAACGCTTCATCAATGAACTCGAAGCGGGAATGGTCTTTATCAATCAAATGGTGGCATCCGATCCCAGGGTTCCGTTCGGCGGGGTAAAGCGCTCCGGCTATGGACGGGAATTAAGCACCTACGGGATTCGCGAGTTCACGAACGTGAAGTCCGTCTGGGTGAAATAAAAAATGAATCGACTTGTGGAAATCCTTGTAAGTATTTGTTTTTAGGTGGTTTAATAGGGGCAGCTAAAAAGAGCTTGGAGAAATCGCATTTATTATCAAGCAATTGGAAACATTGGGGATGGAGAAAATAGAAAAAAATTTGCATGTACAATTATTTTCTGATATGGTGGTCAGACCACCTGACCTGATGATCTCAAATATTATGGTCAGATATTAATCTTAATCTCGATATCGAAAGACAGTTCTGAAGATAATTCAGACAAGAAGCTTTCGCGAGCATTGGAGAAAAGTTCGTGTACAAAGTAGTTCAGACATCGCGGCTCTATGAACAAATCGTTCGGCAGATCGAAGAATCCGTCCTCAAAGGCTCGTTGAAAGAGGGCGATCAGCTCCCTGCCGAGCGCGAACTGGCCCAACAATTTGGCGTTAGCAGAACCGCGGTACGTGAGGCGATCAAGACGCTCCATGAGAAAGGACTCGTGGAAGCGCTGCCCGGGCGCGGAACGTTTATTACCAACGGCACGTCACATTCGATGCGGCAATCCCTGGACCGCATTCTGAAGAGCGGCCAGGCCAGACGGAACCGCGTGCCTTGTGGAGTTTCGGGAAATCCTCGAGCCGGAAATTGCGGCGCTGGCGGCGATTCGCGCCAGCGAACAAGACATTGCGGCGATGCGAGAAGTCAGTCCGTGTGATGGATGCGGCGCAGCGGGATGCCCCGAATCGTTTATCGAGGCGGATCTCGATTTTCATCTTTCCCTGGCCGAAGCGGCGGCAAATCCCCTGATCCTTTCTCTGATCGATTCCATCGTCGGGCTGCTGCGGGAACAGCGCATGCAGATTTTTTATGTCGATGGCGGCCCGGAACGCGGGCAAATATCATCACAAGCGAATCCTGGAGGCCATTGAACGCCGGGACCCGCAAGGAGCTCGCGATGCGATGCGCGCGCACCTGCAGCAGGTGCGCGCGGACTCACGCAATACAAAAGGCGAACAAGAGCGGAAAAATTAGAGTCCATATCCACTCAGGAGAATAGGAGCGAATGGCGAAACTTGGATTCGTAGGGCTCGGCGTGATGGGCAGCCAGATGGTCAGCCGGCTGCTCGATAAGGGGCACACGGTCACCGGCTACAACCGCACGCGCTCGAAAGCACGAATGGCTGGTGGATCGCGGCATGAAGTGGGGAGACTCTCCGCGCGCGGTCGCTGCCGCCTCGGACTACACATTTTCGATGGTGACCAACGCCGAGGCCTTGAAATCCCTGGCCGAGGGACCCGACGGGTACCTGGCAGGGCTCGCGCCTGGCAAGGTGGTCATCGACATGAGCACCGTCAGCCCCACGACCAGCCGCGCGATTGCCGCGAAAGTGCGGGAAAAAGGCGCGGATATGGTGGACTCGCCCGTGTCCGGCAGCGTGATCACGCTGCAGGAAGGAAAATTGTCGGTGATGGTCGGCGGCCGCCGCGAAACGTTCGATCGCGTACTGCCCTTGCTGCTGGATGTTGGACCGAAAGTCTCCTACGTGGGAGACAATGGCCTTGCGCTGGCCATGAAAATTGCGATAAATCTGAGCCTCGCCGTGCAGATGCTGGCTTTTGCCGAAGGCGTCTTGCTGGCGGAAAAAAGCGGAATTTCGCGCGAGGTTGCGGTCGATGTCCTGACCAACAGCGCGATTGCTTCGCCGATGGTCAAATATCGGGGACCCTTTGTATTAAAATTGCCGGAGGAAGCATGGTTCAACGTGAACATGATGCAAAAAGACATGCTCCTGGCGATGGAGATGGGGCGCGCGCTCGATGTGCCGCTGCCGACGACGGCGATTTCCAACGAATTTCTGACGGCGGCCCGCGGAATGGGCCTGGTGGAACAGGATTTTGCCGTCATGTTCGACGTGTTAGCGCACATGTCAGGAGTCACGAGATGACCACTGCTGCAAATGAATCCAAGAGCGGCGCCGGACTTGGCGCCGAACAACTGCTTCGCATGTACACGCAAATGGTGCGCATCCGTCTGTTCGAGGAACAGGTCAACGATCTGTATATGCGGGCGGTGATGCCCGGGCTGGCGCACCTGTACATCGGCGAAGAAGCCGTTGCCGTCGGAATTTGCGAAGCGCTGCGGCCACGACGATTACATCACCAGCACGCATCGCGGCCACGGGCATTGCCTGGCCAAGGGCGCCACGCCGGACCGCATGTTCGCCGAGCTGCTTGGCAAGGAAGCGGGCTACTGCCGCGGCAAGGGCGGATCGATGCACATTGCCGACCCGGCCAGCGGCAACCTGGGGCCAACGCGATTGTCGGCGGCAGCGCGGGCATGGCGACGGGCGCGGCTTTTTCCGCGAAGATGCGGGGGACCAAGCAGGTGGCCGTCTGTTTCTTCGGCGAAGGCGCGCTCGGCCAGGGCCTGCTGTACGAAGTGATGAATCTGTCGCAGCTCTGGAATCTGCCGGTCATCTACGTCTGCGAAAATAATATGTACAACGAATACACGCATTTTTCGGAAACCACCGCGGGAGACATTCTTGGCCGCCCCGCGGCCTTCGGAATTCCGGCGGAGGCCGTGGACGGCCAGGATGTGCGGGCTGTGTATGCCGCGGCCAGCCGCGTCGTGGACCGGGCGCGCGCGGGAAAAGGCCCTGCCTTTCTTTTGTGCAACACCTACCGGTACCGCGGGCATCACGTCGGCGATGTCAACCGCGAATATTACCGCGCCAAGCAGGAAGAGAACACCTGGCTGACCAACCGCGATCCGATCAAGCTCCTTGGCGACTGGATGATCTCCGAAAAGCTCGCGGACCAACTGAAGCTGGACAAGATTCAGGCAGAGGTGAAAGCCGAGATGGAAGCGGCGGTTGCGTTCGCACAAGGCCCCCTATCCGGGCGTGGAACAGGTCGAGGAGGACGTTTATGCCTGAGGTAGCCGTGCGCGAATTGACGCTGGGAGAAGCCGTGCGCGAGGCGCTGGCCGAGGAGATGCGGCGCGACCCGCGCGTGTGCATCATGGGCGAAGATGTGGCCGAAGCCGGCACGCCGTTCAAAGTCCTGTCGGGATTGGTCGAGGAATTCGGCAAGTCGCGCGTGATCGATACGCCGATTTCCGAGCCGGGATTTACGGGCATCGCCGTGGGCGCGGCGATGACCGGGCATGCGGCCGGTCGTCGACATCATGTTCGGCGACTTCCTGACGCTGATGATGGACCAGATGGTGAATCAGGCCGCGAAAGTGCACTACATGTCGGGAGGCACATGGAAAGTCCCGATGGTGATGCGCACCACGCTGGGCGCGGCCGCCGTTCCGCCGCGCAGCATTCGCAATCGCTGCACGCCTGGTTGAGCCACGTTCCCGGACTGAAAGTGGTTCTGCCCTCGACGCCCTACGATGCCAAGGGGCTGATGAAGACGGCGATCCGCGATGATAATCCCGTCGTGTTCTTCGAAGACAAAATGATGTTCAAATTGAAAGGGCCGGTGCCGGTCGAGGATTACACGATTCCCTTTGGCGTGGCCGACATCAAGCGCGAGGGAGACGACATCACCATCGTCGCGACCAGCAGCATGGTGCAGGTGGCGCTGGGAGCGGCGACGATGCTCGAGGAAATCGGCATCAGCGCGGAAGTGATCGACCCGCGAACGACGTGGCCGCTGGATGAAAAGACGCTGATCGAATCGGCGAAGAAAACTTCGCGGGCCATCGTCGTGGACGAAGGCTACGAGAGGTACGGCGTGACGGCGGAAATTGCCTCGGTGATTGCCGCGGGAGCGTTCTATGATCTGGATGCGCCGGTGAAGCGGATTGGGGCGATGCACGTTCCGATTCCCTTCTCTCCGCCGCTCGAAGACGCGACGATTCCGACCGAGCAGCAAGTGTTCGAGGCGGCCAGGAAGATGTGCAAGCGATAGTCGTGGGATTAGAAAACTTGCGCGCGGGACGGAAAATCCCCGGGTCTGAAGACCCGGGCTACATCAGCGGCGCGTTCGATGGGGGTTTTGTAGCCCGCCTCTTTAGAGGCGGGGGTTTTGCGCCGGCGGAAATAATCTTTACCGGCAGGAGATACAGCTAGACCTAAAGTTGCGTAAAACAGACTTCGGTTTGTTTACTGCGGAACGTTGGGAAAGTGCGACAGGCTGAAGCCTGTCCTACTTACAGGAGGCACACCATGGCATTGCCGACATATGGAACGATGGCGGTGGATTGGGAACAGCGAGTCGACTTCGACCGTCTGCGCACGGAGCGTCTGGCGCGGGCGAAATCCCTGCTCAAGAAATCCGAAATGGGCGCGCTGCTCTGCTTTGACATGAACAACGTGCGCTACCTCACGGCCACGCACATCGGCACGTGGGCGCAGGACAAGATCAGCCGCTTCACGCTGCTGCCGCAAAACGACGAGCCGATTCTCTGGGATTTCGGATCCGCGGCGCGGCATCACCAGCTCCATTGCCCGTGGCTCGGCGAGCGCTCGCGCGCCGGCATTCCCCTGCTGCGCGGCGCGATGTCTCCGGAGATGGGCCGCGCGGAAGATGTGGCGAAAAAAATTCGCGTGGAACTCGAGAAGCGCGGCCTGCACAAAGAGCCGCTCGGGGTGGACATCATCGAGCCGCCGATTTTGTTCGCGCTGCAGAAGGAAGGGATCACCGTCGTCGACGGGCAGCAGCTCATGTCCGACGCGCGCGTGATCAAGACGCGG
Source organism: Terriglobia bacterium (assembly GCA_963781055.1). Lineage (GTDB taxonomy): Bacteria > Acidobacteriota > Terriglobia > Acidiferrales > UBA7541 > Palsa-360. The sequence continues at coordinate 3,067 of CAWAEW010000039.1, read as the reverse complement.
GATGAAATCACGCTGCTCAATATGTCGGCCATGATGGTCGACGCCGCGTACGACGATCTGTATCGCGCCATGAAGCCGGGCATGCGCGAAAATGAAGCCGTCGGCCTGGTCAGCAAGGTTCTGTACGATCTGGGCTCGGAATACGTGGAAGCGGTGAACGCCATTTCCGGCGAGCGCTGCAATCCGCATCCGCACGTTTTTTCCGATCGCATCTTGCGGCCCGGCGATCCCGTGTACTACGACATTCTTCATTCCTACATGGGCTACCGCACCTGCTACTACCGCTGCTTCACGATCGGCTACGCATCGCACGCGATGGTCGACGCCTACAAGCGCTGCCGCGATTACCTGGACGCCGCGATCTCGCTCGTGCGCCCGGGCGCACGACCGGCGGAAATCGCATCGGTGTGGCCGAAAGCGAAGGAGTTCGGATTCCCCGACGAAGAAGCCGCCTTCGCGCTGCAATACGGCCACGGCATCGGCCTGGCGATCTGGGAAAAGCCGGTGATCAGCCGCCTGGTGTCGCTCGAACATTCCCACGAGATCAAGCCGGGCATGGTGTTCGCGCTGGAGACATTCTGGCCGGCGACCGACGGCTGGAGCGCGGCGCGCATCGAGGAAGAAATCGTCGTCACCGAGACGGGCCACGAAGTCATCACGCGCTTCCCCGCCGAGAAGTTGCTTGTCGCGGGCGCGCACTACTAAGCGTCGATGGACCGCTGGCAACCACGCGCGAGACCGAAGCCCCGCCGAGCCAGAGCGTGGTCGAGATGGTCGAAGCCAGCGCCAGAACGGAGCGCGTCGGAGTCTCCGAATAACGGCGCCGTTTCCGCCGCCCCCAAACACCATGGCCATAGCATTGTAATGCCCGCGCTCGAAATGGCGCAGGAAAGCGGCAAGCTTATCGCTTGGCGAAAAAAAGAAGGCGAACGCGTCGCCAAGGGCGAACCGCTGCTGGAAGTCGAAACCGACAAAGCCGTCGTTGAGATCGAATCTCCCGCCGATGGAATTCTGGCGGGAGTCAAGGCGCCGAAGGCGACGTCATTCCCGTCGGCCAGACCATCGCGTGGATCGTGCAGCCGGGCGAAAAGCCCCCTGCCGAATCCGAGATTGGCCACGGGGCGGCATGGAACCGACCGCTTCCGCGCCCACGCCGGCAGAACCCGTAAATGCCTCGGCGGAGGCTGGCCCCGCGGCAATCGGCAGAGTTTCGCCGAAGGCGCGCCGCCTGGCGAGAGAGCACGGCATCGATCTCGCACGCGTGCGCGGCTCGGGCGCGACGGAGAAATTCTCGCCGAAGATATTCTGGCGCTGGTCAATGCGCCACCAGCTTCCACTCGCCAGCGCCGCCGGGGCTCCGCAACGGAACCCCTCAGCCATCGGGCGCCTGATGGCCGAGCGCACCACGCAAAGCTGGACGAGCGTGCCACATTTTTTTCTGGTGCGGGAAGTCGACGCCGGCGCGCTTGCCGGCTCGCGAGAAATGCGGTCCGGCGATCGAGCGCGAACGAAACGTGCGCCTCAGCACACGGATCTACTGATTGCGGCCGTGGCGCGCGCGCTGGAAAAGCATCCGCGGATGAATGCGAGCTGGACGGCACCGGTATTCGGCTCAACGCGGAAATCAACATTGGCGTGGCCATGGCCGTGAAGGATGGCGTCGTACCGCGGTGATTCCGAGAGCGAATCGCTAGACCTTGCCGAAATTGCCGCCACGCCGACGATCTGGCCGAACGCGCCCGCGCAGGCCAGTTGCGCCCTGCCGACATTGCCGGGGCACGTTTACGATCAGCAATCTCGGCATGTACAACGTCGACGCGTTCACGGCGATTATCATCCCGCCGCAAGCCGCGATTCTCGCGTCGGGCGCATCGCGGATCGTGTTGTGGCGGTCGATGGCCAGCCCGGGATTCGCCCGATGATGACGCTCACGCTTTCGTGCGACCATCGCGTTGTGGATGGCGCGCGGGCGGCGTTATTTTTAAATGATTTAGTTTCATCCATTGTTGAACCGGAAAAGCTCCTGCAGTGATAGACTCCCAGCACCCGGGCAGACCTAATACCTGAAGCGTGTTGGGACGAGGCGCGGCACGGCCTCATAGAGGCGCTCGACTCAAGGAGAATCAACGATGGGCGACACGCCCGCAGTAAATCAATCTCAAATCCCTCCCGAACCCAGCAAGGCCCCAAAAAAGAAGCCTTTTTACAGGACGCTATGGGGACAAGTGCTGATCGGAGTGGCTCTCGCGATCGTGTATGGCTATGTCTATCCGAACTCCGCGATCACGATGAAGCCGCTCGGTGATGGATTTATCCGCCTGATCACCATGGTGATCACGGTGATCATTTTCTGCACGGTGGTCACGGGGATCGCCGGGATGCAGAATTTAAAGAAGGTCGGAAGAATCGGCGGGAAGGCGCTGCTGTACTTTGAGATTGTTTCCACGCTGGCGCTGTTCACCGGCATGCTGGTTGGCAACATGACGCGTCCGGGGGTCGGCTTCAATGTGAATCCCGCAACGCTCGATGCCAAGTCCGTGGCGGATTATGCCGGCGCCGCAAAGAAGGAGTCGGTGACGGAATTCCTGATGAACATCATCCCGACGACCATGGTGGATGCGTTCGCCAAAGGCAACATTCTGCAAGTGCTGCTGGTGGCCATCCTGTTCGGCTTCGCGCTGGCGATCGTAGGCCCGAAGGCGAAACCTGTCTTGGACTTTTTCGACGCGTTGACCCACGTGGTATTCGGCATCATCAACATTCTGATGGGGCTGGCCCCCATTGGCGCATTTGGCGCGATGGCCTTCACGGTGGGCCGGTACGGAATTGCGTCCCTGGGTCCGCTGGCAAAATTGATCGCGCTGTTTTGGGCCACGTCCATCTTATTCGTACTGATTGTGATGGGCCTGATTGCCTGGGCCGCCGGTTTCAATATCATCAAATTCCTTGCCTACATCAAGGAAGAGATCATTGTGGTGCTGGCAACGAGTTCGTCGGATCCCGCGTTGCCCACGTTCATGGAGAAAATGGAGTATCTCGGTTGTTCGAAATCGTTGGTCGGTCTGGT
>CAWAEW010000038.1:0-117483 GCA_963781055.1 Terriglobia bacterium | reverse complement strand
TGGCGAAGAGTGCCCGGACGTGGTGAAAGTATCGGCGACCGTGTTCAAGCACATCTACGACATGAACCGCCAGCCCCTGATCACCGCGAGGTATAAGGACAAGGAAGTCAGCGGCTTGGATTACGCGGGAGGCGACACCAATTATGAGCAGGTCTTCAACATAACGCCCTACATCGGCCGGTTTTTCACCGAAGCGGAAAATCTGCACCGCGAGGACGTCGCCGTCATCGGCTACGACCTCGGCAAGCGTTTTTCCCCGGCGGCGACGCGCTGAATAAGACGATTTACGTGGAGGGATTTCCTTACCGCGTCATCGGAGTATTCGAGCACCGCAAGGGCCAGTTCTTCCAGAACCCGCCGCGGAAAAGCAGGTCCTGGTGCCGTACCGCACGTATCGCAAACATCATCCCGACGACGACGAAAACTTCATTGCGCGCCCTGGCCGCGCCCGGAAGAATGGCGCAGGCGCAGGATGAAATTCGCGCCGTGCTGCGGCGCCGCCGCCACGTTCCGTATTCGGCCCCGGACAATTTCGGATTGTCCACCGCACAGGAAATTGCCAACCAGTTCAAGCAAATCACGGGTTCGGTGGCGCTGCTGACCGCCGTGGTCAGCTCGATCGGATTGCTGGTGGGCGGGGTCGGCGTGATGAACATCATGCTGATGTCGGTCACGCAGCGCACGCGTGAAATCGGCGTGCGAAAAGCCATCGGCGCGCGGCGCCGCGACGTCATCTGGCAATTCCTGACCGAAGCAATAGTTCTCACCGGCTCGGGCGGAGTCATCGGCGTGCTGCTAGGCGTCGTCATCAGCTTGCTCATCAACATGTTCTTTCCCGGACTGCCGTCGAGCGTCCCGCTCTGGGCCGTCGTTTTGGCCGTCGCCGTCTCGATGAGCGTCGGCCTTTTCTTCGGCATGTATCCGGCCGTGAAGGCCGCGCGGCTCGACCCGGTGGAAGCTCTGCGGTATGAGTAGGTGCCCGCGTGTTGACCATGGATTTAAGGCATCACATGCTTGATGTTGGGTGCTGGATTTGATTTCAAATTTCAAATTTGAAATCTCAAATTTTCGCCCCCTCTTCCTTGCCCGTCGGGCACCTTCGCGGTACTCTGTTCCCATCATGATGGATGAAAAAGAATTTCAGAAACGCTGCGATGCCGCGTTCGAAGCGCTGCGCCGCCGGCTTCAAGAAGTTGGCGACGAGCATGGGTTCGAAGTCGAGGGCGGAAGCGGCAAGCTGGAAATCCAGTTTGAAGACGCCGACGAAACCCGATTCGTCATCAGCCCGCAGACGCCGGTGCGCCAGATTTGGATTTCCGCGCTGACCACCAGTTTCAAGCTGGCGTGGTCGGACGCTGCCGGCACCTTCGTGCTGGAAAAAACCGGCGAGACGCTGATGCAGCTCATGGGCCGCATTCTCACCGAGCAACTCGGCAGCCCGGTGAGCGTCTAAATGAATATGCCTTCCCTTATCGGAACGATTTGGAAGTATTTCGGCCGCGTTGCAAACCGGTCCGCTTTGGCCTGCGGGCGCCGCGCGGCGCAAACGGCTGTGTGTTTCGCTGGCCCTGGCGCTGCTTGCCCTCAGCGCCACTACGCCCGCGCAGGAAACAGCCTATTCGCGGGCGGCAACTATCCTCCAGCCGCAGGCCTACGTTTCGCTGCAGCCGGTGCCGCGCGGAAGTGCATTTGAAATTGCGGTGGTGGCAAAAATCACGCCCGGCTTCCACGTCAACGCGCACGAACCTTCCGAAGAATATCTGATTCCCACCAAGGTGACCGCGGATCTTCCTCCCGGCATCACAGTGGTGGAGACCGACTACCCGCGCGGCGTGATGCGCGCGTTTCGATTTTCAAAAACGCCGCTGCGCGTTTATGAAACCTCCTTCACGGTGCGGATGAAGCTGCGCGCGGGAAACGCCGCTGCCCTGGGCCATCAAAAAATCGCTCTCACGGTGGGCTACCAGGCGTGCAACCAGGACTCCTGCCTGCCTCCCACGAAAGTCCCCGCGACCGCGGAATTGGAAATCGCCGCCGTGGACACGCCCGCGCATCCGGCCAACGCGGACATCTTCGCTCCCGCCGGGGCCTCGAAATCCCCAGCGAAGCATTAGGGCGGGAGTCTTCTCTCTGTAACGATTGATGGGTAATGCTGGGGCGGTTTTTGGCAGCACAGGCATCCGCCGCGGCGGATCTGTGCGATTTTTGCAAACGCAGTTGAATCAGCGGCGCATATTCCATCTACAAAACCACACAGGCAAGAGTGCCTGTGCCGACAAATTCCTACTTCTTGCCTAATTCTTCGACGGCTCTTCGCAAGCGCGTCACCACGCGCTCCTGCCCAAGCACGAGCATCGTTTCAAACAGCGGCGGCGCAACGGCCTGGCCCACGATGGCGACGCGCGTGGCGTTGATCAGCAGGCCGGCCTTCACTCCCTCGGCGGCGGCAAGTTCGCGCAGGGCGTGGTCGCCGGTATCGTGATTCCAGTCCGTGAGCGCGGCGAGCGCGTCGGCCAGCTTGCCGAGCATCGCGCCCAGGCGCTCATCTTTCCAGAATTTCTCGCGCGCCTGCGGATCGTACTCGAATGAATCGCTGAAAAATGCGCGCGCCCAAGTCGAAAAATCCGGAAGCAGGCGCGTGCGCGGGCGCAGCAGGTCCACCGTTTTCGAAAACCACTCGCGCTTTTCTCCCGCCCATTCCGGCTGCCAGAGCTTCGAGCGTTCCAGTTCGCCCTGGATGAAGGGCAGCAGCTCGTCGATCGGCAGCTTCTGAAGATATTGCACGTTGTACCATTCGAGTTTCGGGCGGTCGAACACGGCGTTGGTGCGGCTGACGCCTTCGAGCGAAAATCGAGAAATAATTTCGGAAGTGCGCATGAATTCCGCGTCGCCGACCGACCAGCCGAGCAGCGCCAGAAAATTCCGGAACGCTTCGGGCAGAAATCCTTCATCGCGGTACGACCCCACGCTGGTGGCGCCGTGGCGCTTGGAGAGCCGCGTGCGGTCCGGGCCGAGAATCAGAGGCACGTGCGCGAAGATGGGCGGCACGGCGCCCAGCGCGCGATACAGCAGCGCCTGCTTCGGCGTGTTCGAGATGTGGTCGGAGCCGCGGATCACGTGCGTAATCCGCATGTCGATGTCGTCCACGACCACGCTCAGTTGATAGGTCGGCGCGCCGTGCGTTTGCCCTTCCTTGGGCGAACGCAGGAGCACGAAATCCTCGATCTCCTCGTTCATCACTTCCCGCGGGCCAAATACCGCGTCCTCAAATTTCGTGGTCGCGCCTTGCGGAACGCGGAATCGGATCGCCGCATTGCCGATGTTCAACCCGGGCTTGCCCTCGCGGCACGCGCAGCGCGTGACTCGCCGCGGCCCCGCTTCTTTCTTCGCGTCCTCGGTTTCTTCCACGGCGTCGCCGCCCGCATATTTTTCCGGCGGACAATCGCAGAAATACGCCGCGCCGGAAGCGGCCAGTTTTTCCGCCGCGGCGCGATGCAAATCCAAACGTTGCGATTGAAAATACGGGCCTTCGTCCCAATCGACGCCGAGCCATCGCAGCCCGTCGAGAATTCCCTCGACCAGTTCCGGGCGGTTTCGTTCGACGTCGGTATCCTCGATGCGCAGCACCATCGTGCCGCCCTGGTGGCGCGCGAACAGCCAGTTAAACAGCGCCGTGCGCGCTCCCCCGACGTGCAAATATCCCGTCGGCGAAGGCGCAAATCGCACGCGAATTTTGCCGGACGGATTTTCCGATGCGCTCATGGAAGTGGTCATATGGCTTGTTGGCTTTCCCCCAGGGGAACGAACTTTACTTTTGCGCTGCACACCCGGCTCAGACCGGATGTGGAGATCGCCGGAAGAGTTGATAAAAGCACTTTATCTTAGCCGAACCAACTCAGGAACGCGAGGGGCCGGAGTGGAGGATTCGAGCGTTTACATCTGCTATCGACATTGCAATTCCCGGTCGCAGGGCGTGTGTCCGAAGACTCACGTGTCTTTGTTCCTGCCTGGTACCCCCGTACCCTTGACCGCTTGGAAAGACGTCCCTTATAGTCAAAAAAGTTCGGAATATTTGCGGGAGTTAGGCGCAGTTCATTTTGGAACAGAACACGAATTCACCTATTGAGTGTGATCCGGTTGGGCTCTATTGGAAGCCCGCCTGAGTGCCGAGGCCCAGATCTCTTGATGCGCTCTTGTTCTCATCGTGATACGCGGCAGGTGATTGCACGCTTTTGTAAAACGAGCTGCAAATTTTTCTTTTGCGAGTGTGCCTGAGTTGATGACGTCTGAAAGTATTATTGCAATCACTCTGCTGATCGCCTCGGCATTGACTTCGGGTTTCTTCGCCTACATGCACAGCCTGCGGCGCCAAGCTTACTTGATGCTGTGGAGCGCCGGTTGGTGCTTGCTGGCTCTGCATTACCTGAGTCCCGCTCTGGAGCCGTGGATCTCGGTTGCGCCCTGGCAATCGGCGGTCAATGAATGGCTGCTGGCGGCCGCGGCTCTGCTATTTTTCAGCACGGCAAGAGTGTATACGGAAGCTTCGCCGCTGGTTCGGCCGCAAATTGCGGCGGGAGCGGTATTCGTGGTCTGGTCCGCGGCCTATTACCTGCACAGCGTAAGCGTCTCGCCGCAACTCGGAGTTGCCGTGTTGCTTTGCGGTGTCGCCTGGATCTTCTATCAGGAAAGCCGCCGCCACGAAACGTTTGCGGATTTACTGCTGGCTGTTTCCTTTCTGAGTTGGGGCGCGATCCTAGTCGGCGAATTGCTGCTTGCCCGGCGCCTTTCCGAATCCTTGCGCGCGATGGAAATTCTCCCGCAACTGTTCGCCGCGGCCCTGATGGTGATGGGCCTGTATGAGGAAGAAAAGCGCCGCGTGGAACACAATATGCTCGCGCTATCCAACGTGAACCTGGCCACATCGAGTTTCGTCGGACCGGAAATTCAACAGATGCTCTCGCATGCGCTCGAGAGGGTGTTGAGCGTTGTGCGCATGCCCGCGGGCGCGCTTTTCCTGCACCATGGCAATCCGGAGGGCCCCACATCGGTGGTCGCCGTCGGGCTGACGGAAAATTTCTGCGCGATCTCGCAGGAAGTGGGGCTCGACGATCACCTGGTGGACTTGGTCTCGCGCCTGGGCGGACTGGTGGTTTTCCGGGACCTCGGACGCGACGCTTCCTGGGCGGCCCTGGAAAGCGAAGAAGCCTTCCGCCGCTTCCGGCAGCTTGCCATGAGCCAGCATCTGCGCACGGTGGTGGGGATCAGCCTGCAGGCCAAGGAAAAGGCATTCGGCGTGCTGTTCCTGGGAACTCCGGATAGCCGGCGGTTTACCGCGGCCGAATTGCGTTTGCTGCTGGCGCTGGGCCATCAAATCGGGATGGCCGTCGAAAATAGTTACCTCGTCCAGCAGACCGCGCGCCGCACGCAAGAACTCAACATGCTCAACGAAATTGGACGCGCGCTGAGCTCCACGCTGGATCCGGATACGCTGTTTGAAACCATACTCACCGAAATGAGGCGCCTGTTCGACGTCAATCATTTTTACATCACGTTGCACGACCCGGTTCGCAACGAAATCCGATTCGAAGTGGAAGTGCGCGACGGCAAGCTGCTTCCCAAGAGGTCCCGGCCGCTCGATGACCGCTATGTCACCGAATACCTGATGCGCACGCGCCAGCCTCTTCTGATCCGGGAAAATTACGTGGAAGAAATGCGCAAGCTGGGACTGGAACCCGCAGAATACTCATAAGGGCTGCTTCTGCGGAGTGCCGCTGTTGCTGTACGAAAGGCCCATCGGCACCATGGCCGTGCAAAGCCCCCAGGAGCGCGCGCTGGACGCAGGCCACCTGGAAATGATGCGCGTGCTGGCGAGCGAAGCGGTCATTGCGCTGGAAAATTCCCGCCTGTTCCGCGAGGAGCGGGCAAAATCGCGGCACCTCATGCTGCTGAACAACATCTCGCGCAACATCATCGTGACTCTGAATCCGGACGAAATGCTCGCAAAGATCGGCGAAGAGCTCGAACAGGGGCTGGATTACTCGCATATCGGAATCGGACTGCTGGATTATTCCACCAAGGAAATCGTGATTCAGGCGGAGGCCGGCCGCCGCAAGGGAGCCCTGGGGCGCCGCCTGGAACTCGACGGCAACGTGGTGGGACGCGTGGCGCGCACCGGACAAATGGCCGTTGTAGAGTACGGTTCGCTGGACTCGCCCGGAGAGCCGATCCTGGAAGGCTCGGTCTCCGCGATTGCCCTGCCGATTGTTTACGCGGACCAATTGCATGGAGTGTTGTACGTGGAAACCGACCAGGCCTCGGACTTTCCTCAAGAAGAGATACTGTTCCTCGGCACCCTCGCGGACCTGATTTCCGGCGCGCTCCACAATGCGTTCACATTCCAAAAAGCGCAGGAACAGGCCATCACGGACGGGCTCACCGGACTCAAGACTCATCGCTTCTTCATGGAGGCGCTCTCGGGCGAATGGAAACGCGCGACGCGCGCCGGACGCTCCTTTTCGCTGGTTCTCATGGATCTGGACCGGTTCAAGTTCGTAAACGATTTTTACGGCCACCTGGACGGCGACCTGGTGCTGCAACGCGTGGCGCATATTCTGAATGAGAATTGCCGCCGGTCGGACGTGGTCGCGCGATATGGCGGCGACGAATTCGTCATTCTGATGCCGGAAACCGACGCCGAGCAAAGTCATCAGCTCGCCACGAAGCTGCGGTCCTGGGTGTGCGCCGATCCGGTGCTGCGCGAGAAAAACGTCACCTCCAGCTTTGGTGTCGCGACGTTCCCGCTGAATGGATCAACCCCGCAAGAACTGATTCAGGTTGCCGACTCCTCGATGTATCTTTCCAAGCATCAGGGCGGCAACGCCGTTTCCACCGCGGATAAATATAATCCGGACGACGCCAAACAGTGGAAGCGCGACGTCCTCGACGCGTATCTCGGCGTCACTTTGAAGCGCCTGTTCGCCACTGGTCCGGACGCTTTCGTGGAAATCTACAGCCGGATCGAACAGTTCGCCAGATCGCTGGCCGAAACCGAATCCTCCCTTTCGCATCCGGACGGAAACGCCGCGCTGAAATCGTGCGAAGGATCGTCGTTCGAGCCTCTGCCGCCCATCGTCATGGACACCCTTACTTCGCTGGCGCTCGCCGTCGATGCGAAGGATCAATTCACGCAGGGCCACTCTCAGAAAGTGTCCACCTACGCGGTCTTGATTGCCGAGGCCATCGGCCTGGAAGGCGCCCAAATTGAAGAAATCCGCCTGGGGAGCATGCTGCACGACGTCGGCAAAGTCGGCATCCTGGAATCGATCCTGAACAAAAACGGCCCGCTCAATCCCGACGAGTGGGAGGCCATGAAACGCCACGTGGAATACGGCGCCAAGCTCCTCGAACCTCTCCGCGGCACCGAATACGTCCGCGAGATGGTCGCCCATCATCACGAATTCTTCGATGGTTCCGGCTACCCGGATGGTTTGGCCGGCAGCCAGATTCCGTTGGGAGCGCGAATCGTTGCCATTGCCGACGCCTACGACACGATTACGTCCGAGCGAACGTATAAGAAAGCGCGCACTCCGGACGAAGCTTTGCTGGAACTGGAGCGATGCGGCAACGCACAATTTGATCCCGAACTGGTGCGCGTGTTTGTGTCTCGTTTGCGCGAATTGCCGAATCCGATCATCCTGAATTCCGTCCCGGATCACGAACACGAAGCCCGTTCACTAGAGAGTTCCGCAGCGGCGACATTCCGCAAGACCTCTCCCATCTCCTTTCGCTTTGAAATATAACTCCCCTCGGATATCCTGCCGTGAAGTTCCGCGCGGACCAGCGCAGGGCTTGTTTCACCCCCTCCGATTGCGTAGAATCGCGCTTCTTCTTGCCGAGGAACCAAACAAGCTTCAGGAGACCGAATGCCCAGACGCATTGCTGCAAAGATTACCGGTGTGAGCGGGTATGTACCGCCCAGGGTCATGTCCAACACCGAACTTGAAAAGCTGGTGGATACCAACGATGCCTGGATTCGCGAGCGGACCGGCATCCGCGAGCGTCACGTTGCCGAGAAAGGGGTGGCCTCCTCGGATCTGGCCACTGCCGCCGCCCGGCAGGTCCTGGCTTCCAGAAATGTGCCGGCTTCGGAGATCGACCTGATCGTCGTTGCCAGCGTGACCCCGGACATGATGTTTCCCGCGACGGCCTGCTTGGTTCAAAACAATTTGGGCGCGACGCACGCTTGGGGATTCGATCTTTCGGCGGCCTGCTCCGGCTTTGTCTATGCCCTGACGGTCGGCGCGCAGTTTGTCGGCGCCGGAACTCAGAAAAAGGCCCTGGTCATCGGCAGCGATGTCATGACTTCGATCCTGAATTATCAGGACCGGGCCACATGCGTGTTGTTTGGCGATGGCGCGGGCGCGGTCCTGCTGGAACCCACCGACCGGGACGACGAAGGTATTCTCGACTTCGTGCATGAGGTGGACGGGTCCGGGGGGAAATATCTATTCATGCCGGGCGGCGGCTCGCTTCATCCTTCCTCGCACGAAACCGTCGACCAGAAAATGCACTACATCCACCAGGAGGGCGCGCAGGTCTTCAAGTATGCGGTGCGCCGCATGGCCGAACTCGCTTGCGAAATGCTGGAACGAAACGGATTCACGAGCAAGGACCTGGCTTTGGTCGTGCCTCACCAGGCGAACTTGCGGATCATTCGCGCGATGCAGGAGCGGCTCGGCGTGGACGACTCCAAGGTCATGGTCAACATCGAGCGCTATGGAAACACGACGGCCGGAACGATACCCCTGGGGTTGCGCGATGCCGTCGAGCAAGGCCGGCTGAAAAAGGGAGATCTCGTGCTGCTGGTTGCGGTTGGCGCGGGGTATACCGCAGGGAGCGTCTTGCTCCGCTGGGCCTACTAGGCTCTTGCGCTTCGATTATCTCTACATCCCGCGCATCTGGGCCGCAGTTGCCAGGTTACGTTCCAGGTGCTGATCCATGAGGACTGCGACGTAACGCGAGCAGGTCGCCATCTCCGCCTTGGACCAATTGGCCATCGCAGGGATGATGCTGCCAAGTTTCTCCACGACGGAGTAGTAGGCGCGAATAGCCCTGAAACTCCCCGCTGGTCCCTGTAAGTCTGGAGATAAGTCATTCAGAATAAGTATGTTACGAAAATCCTGAGCTCCGATTACGGAGCTGGAAAGGCCCGCAGCCACTCGGATGCGATCGGAAATGGCTTGCGCGGCAACGCCGGCGATCATGGCACGCCAGTAGTACACCCCGAATTGAATCAGGGCTACTACCGAAATCGTGAATAGAATGGCCGCGATCATTCAGTTTCGTCCTCGATTAGAGTCTCTCTTTTCTCAGCGGCACCGGCAATGGACCTCTCGTACCATTCTGGAGGTTCCCGAGTACTACCTGGTCTTCCAAGCCGCTGAGCCTCATACATTTATTCCACTTTTGCCGATGATCTGGCCAATGCGCGCCAGTAATAGAGGAAAAAATCCCGAAGAGCGATAGCCGACATCCCGAATATGCAAACGGCTAACATTCAGACTCTTCCTCTATCTTAAAGTTTCTCTTGGACCAGCGCGCCTGACAATGGACCCACCGTACTAGAAGTTTAGGGAATGAACGGAGGCTACGAGAAATGCTCCGGACACCTGCCTTGCTCAGGGATCCTTCGTGGGTTTCAACGCGACGGGATGGGGAAAATCTCCTGCGAATTCGAGGATGCGCAATCGTATTGGCGGGATTCGATGCGCCATTGCGCGGCGGGGGCCTCGGGAAGGAATCGCTGTTTCCATGCAAAACCGGCATCGCGCACCATCAGACGCGACACTCGCGAGCCGCAACTCTGGTCGAGTATGCGGGCCGCATCGTTCATTGCTCCCTCGGACCCAGGGTCGTCCACTCCATGAATCCACAGCATGGTAGGAGCAAACGGATGACCCGCCGACAGCCATTGCTGCGCCGTTTTCACGTTGGAAAGAGGGGCGGAATCGGGCAGCAAACCTTCCAATTTCGGTTCGGGGCCGCTTGTAGGCGGCCGGAGAGCAAACGTCAAATAAAAGAAAAACGGCCTGCTGTTGGAAATGACGGTGGCGCCGGTTTGAATCTTGCCTGCAGCCTCGCCGGCCACTTGGGGCCAGGGCTCAAGAAACTGCGGCGTCGAGTAAAAGCGGCGCGTGTAGATCCCGTACCAGCCTATCCCGGCAATGATCAACAGGGCTACCGCCAAGCTCGGGCGCGCCCAGCGAGACTCGATCGATCCGATAGCAACGGCGATTGGCAGCACCACCCAGGGGGCGGCGAAAAACAGGCGGCGGGGCGCCAAAATTCCAAACGCGGCCATGAAGATAATCAGAACCGCGCCATAGATCAGAAATCGGCGCGATGGCCCCGTCCCTTTCATGAAAACCAGAACAATGCAGACCACTACAGCAAGTCCCGCCGGAACGCTCAGTTGCCAGCGCCATGGCGCGACCGACTCGCTTACAAATAAGTTGTAGACCTGAAGCGCGCAGTTTGTAAGAAAAGACAGGAAGCGCGGGTGAAGGCGGATGCCGGCAAACCATTCTCCGTAGGACGAGCGAAAGAGCGGAATGAACGCCGCGACCCATAGTATCGCCGTGCGCGATAACACCATGATAGGTACGCTGCCTTCTCCTGCGCGGCGGCGCAGCACCTGATCGATCCCAAGGCACGCCAGAACAGCCCAACCGAGAGGACTGGTCCACAAAAGCGCCGCGCCGAACAGAAACACCGTGGCCCAGCGCCCGAAACTTCCTTGTTCGAGAAAACGCAAATAAGCGAATGTGAGTCCCGCAATCAAAAAAAACTCAAATGAATACGGCGCCGCCAGCCGCCCATAATGAAATCCGAACGGCCAAAGGATGCCCAGCCAGATGGCGGCGCTGGCGCCGGTCGGTCCGCCGAAGCGACGGGCCGCGCGGGCCAAAAAAAACAGCCCCGCAAGGAAGAAAACAATGGCGGGAATGCGAAGATATTCAAAGTTCCAGGCGGTCCAGCGCAACCAGAAGTGAAGCGCGATGCCGTACAGGGGAGGAAAATCCTGACGCCCGGCAAGGAAGGAAGCCAGCAGCGTCCGCACGGGCTGCGCCGCGGCATCTAGGCTCCGGACCTCGTCATCGACAAACGTCACGTAATGGTTGGAAGCAACCAGTGCCATGCCCAGCAGCAAGAGCGGCATGGTTTGGCCGGCAAATTCATTCGGCTTGCGTTGGCGGGCAGGCATGTCTAAATCCGGCTCGGGCGCAATGGGAATCCGGCCCAGGCATTGAGCAACCCAAGGGTTTCACGAACGACGTCCAGCGCGTCATGCGTGTGACGCCACCAGTGCGCCCCGTCATAAGGGTCGCCGGCTGCAAAACGCACAATCAGGCGCGGATCGGAGCCGATCAGCTTGCGCCAGATCGTGCGCACACGGCGCGTATGGGGCTTCGACGTCACGACGATCGCTCGGTGAAAATTATTGTCGTGAAGCCACCTGGAGATTTCACGCACTTCTTCTTCCGTATTCGCGCTCGGCTGGTCCAGCACGCGAATGGCGTCGGGCCGAACGCCCTCGGCCAGCAGCACTTTTTCGTTGTAGAAATCTTCCCCCAGAAAAGAGATATTCATGGCCTTCAGCTCTTCCACGGGAGAAATCGGGGGTGAAACCCAGACCTGATCCGCGTATCCTGCCTTGTATATTTCCGCGGCCTGCAAGGCGCGTTCCGGAAGGGCCCCGCTCAAGACGATAATCACGTCCGCGTGGGCCAGAGGGTCCTGAACGACCAGCCACTGCCCGATCCTGAAAAACACGACGGTTCCCGCAACGCCCAAAACGATCAGGATTCCTCCGAGAATCAGCCAGCGCCGCGTTTTCGATGTCGACTCAGTCACAATTCAGCCTAATCCTGACTCCACAATTTTCAAAACGGAAGACGCGCGGCGTTCCTCACGCCCTTCGCTGAACCTTGTCTGCGGGCTCGTGCAGCGCCCGGGTAAAGAAGAAATTGTAATGCCGCTTGGTGCAATCCTCGCATCGGAAGGGCCGCAGCAAGACAAGTGGAAGAACGAGCATTTCAAACAACCCGCGCTTGTGCGAGCGGCGCACGTCCAGACTTTTGCAGGATGGACAGCTCCGCAGCAAATAGATTCGAGTGTGCGACATATCCGATGAGCAGACTTGGCATCGTAACCTGCCCTACAAGCGAGGTCAATCCTGCGCGGGGGGTTGGATGATGGCATTAGCGACGAGATATGAAGTGAGTACCCAAGTGGCTTCATCGATCGACGCGGAAAGAATCCCCGCGATGTAAGGTAGGCTGACATTGACCGCCGAGGTATCGACCAGCTCCATCACCGCGCTGGCCATGACGGCGGCGGCGATCATCCATCGCAGGTATTTGTCGGTTTGTACGCCGACCCCTTGTAAGCTGCCTTCGGAATCAGCTCGCGATAATCCCCCTTGGATGGATCCAGCCGAAGCAGACATGCGTTCATGTTACGCCAAACTGCGGCAGTTCGTGTCACGTGGAATTCCTTGACGCAGGGTTTCGGCGCAATGCCCATGTTGAGAGGCCAAGTGAATGTCCGCGTCGTCTTAGAACGCATTTTCACATGCCAAGCCCCAAAAAACGGGGGTAGCGGAAACAGACCCACGATCCGAAGCAGTCTTTGTTAAGAAAGTCGCGGAAGGCTACAATACTCTGCGGTTTTAAAAACTGCAGTACAGACGCGGGAGCGGGGACGATCATGAGGCAAAGACGATGCGGGCAGTAGTCACGGGCGGCGCGGGATTTCTGGGATCGCACCTTTGCGATTATCTGCTGGATCGCGGCTGGGATGTGTTGTCGATCGACAACCTGGTCACGGGGACGGAAGTCAACGTGCGCCACCTGCAGGACAACCCCCGCTTCCGGATGATGCGGCACGATGTCACGAAATACATCGACGTTCCCGGCGACGTCGATTACGTGCTCCACTTCGCCTCGCCCGCAAGCCCGGTCGATTATCTCAAGCTGCCGATTCAAACGCTGAAAGTCGGGTCGCTCGGCACGCACAATACGCTCGGCCTGGCACTGGCGAAAAAAGCAAAATATTTTCTGGCCTCCACGTCCGAATGCTACGGCGATCCGCTCGTAAGCCCGCAGCCGGAGACCTACTGGGGCAACGTGAACACGGTCGGCCCGCGCGGCGTGTATGACGAAGCCAAGCGCTTCGCGGAAGCCCTGGTGATGGCCTATCACAGGGCAAAGGGACTCGACACGCACATCGTCCGCATCTTCAATACCTATGGCCCGCGCATGCGCCTCAATGACGGCCGCGCGCTTCCCAACTTCGTTCATCAGGCGCTCACCGGAATGCCCATCACCGTCTACGGCACGGGAAAGCAGACGCGCAGCTTCTGCTATGTTTCCGATTTGATCGAGGGAATCTACCGCCTGATGATGTCCGATGAGCACCTGCCGACCAACATCGGAAATCCGCACGAAATTACGATTCTTGAGTTTGCCGAGCGTGTCCGCACGTTGCTCGGCGTGACGTCTCCCATCATCTTCGAACCCTTGCCGCAGGACGATCCCAAGCAGCGCTGCCCGGATATTTCCAAGGCGCGGCGCATTCTGGGATGGGAACCCAAGGTGAATCTCGAGGAAGGCCTGCGGCTGACGCTGGAATCGTTCAAGAAACAATTTGCGGAACGATAGGTAATACAGGCTTCAGCCTTTTTGGTTTAGGTCTGCTCCAAATTAAAAACAAACAAGTGAAAGTGGCTGCGGAATAATACTTTTGCGTGTCATTCCGAGTCCCGATAGGGATCGGGATAAACTCCGCGAGGAATCTCTCTGGTTTGAAACCCAAGAGAAAGAGGGATTCCTCCCCCGCGGGAGCGGGTTCGGAATGACAACGTTTTTAGTTTTTCTGGAAACTATGAAGCCTGCGCCACTCGGACGATCGAGAACTGCTCCGCTCTGGTGTCCCTAAGAATTGCAGACTAACTTTTCGCCAGCAAAAAACTTTCGATGCTCAGCGCATCCACTCCGGAACAAAAATAACTCCTCACGGCGTCGCGCGGCGAAACCACCAATGGCTCGCCGAACAGATTGAAGGAAGTATTGACCAGCATGGGCGCGGCGGTAATCCGGCCCACGCGGTCGAGCAGCCGCCAGAGAAGCGGGTTCGCCGAGCGTTCCACCACATGCAAACGCACACGCCCGCCGGGAAGAAGAAATCCATCGAGGAGGCGGGCCGCGTCCGGCCTGGCAAATCCGAGCGTGGCCATGAAGCGCGCCGCGGGCGTGTACTCAAAATAATCCGGAGCGCGTTCGGCAGCCACGGCAATGGCGAAGGGGCGGAAGGCTTCCCTGTGCTTCACAAATTCATTCAAGTTCTCCTTGACGTACGGCGCCCACGGAGACGCAAGCAGGCTGCGATTGCCCAGCGCCCGCGGACCGAATTCCGCGGCGCCGTGGAACCATCCGACAATTTTCCCGGCGGCCAGCAATTGCGTGGTTTCCTCCAGCCGCTGCTCCTCGCTGTTGTGATAACGGTAGCGCGCCTTGCAATTTTCCAGCACCTGTTTGATTTCCTGGTTCGAATAGCTTGGCCCCCAGGCAAGCTGCTCAACCGCCGCCTGGCGCGGTTTTCCTTGCATGTGGTGGCGCACGTACCAGGCCGCGCCCAGCGCCGTGCCTTCATTTCCCGCGGCGGGCTGAACGAAGACGCAATCGAACCCCGTATTTTTTTCCACGTGCGAAACCACCACGGGGTTTAAAAATAATCCCCCGGCAAGGCACAGTGACTTCGCTCCGGTCTCTTTCCTGTATCGCTCCGCAAGCTCGGCGGCGACCTTGCAGCAAGCCTGCTGCACGCTCGCGGCAAGCTGCTTGCGCAACGCATCCGGAACCGGCGGGCGCGGCGAACCGGTTTCCGCGGCCTTGCCAATGGCGGGATCAATTCCCACGGCACGATAGAATTTTTTCGAAAAAGCGATGTGCCCGGCAAGTCCCGCATTGAAGTAGCCCGAAGCGAGGTGCGGCAGTTTTCCCGGCGAGCGCCGGAGAATCTCGAGAAACAACGATTCAAAAACCGGTTCGCCTTCCAGGCCCAGCCATTGCGTCTTGTGTTCGTCCGCGTGCGGCGTGAATCCAATCAGGTCGGTGACCTGCGAAAAAATCCAGGCGGGAGAATGCGGAAATGGAATCGACTCCAGGGCGCTCAGCCGCGTGTCCTCTCCCAGCGCGACGCTCCCGGAGCGGCCGTCGCCCTGCTCATCGAGCGTGAGCACCAGGGCGCGGTCGAATGCCGAAGCATAGAACGCGCTCGCGGCGTGGCAGAGGTGATGTTCGAGGTGCAGGACGCGAAGATTCGGCGATTCGCCCAGCGTTTCGAGCAAGCGTCCGTTGTTGAGTTCGCGCCCCAATTCGCCGAGCGCTTTGGTCTGATAGTAGCCGCTGGGAACCGGCGCAAACGGCGTTCGTTTGGCGCGCATCCACGCCTGGCGCACCCACGCGCGCACCGGGCGGCTGGCCACGGCCACGCATTCCACGCCGCTCCATCCGGTTCCCGCGCGTTCCAGGCAGAAACGAATGGCCTCGCGCGGAATCCCCGCGGCTGTGCGCCTGCGAACCAGCTTGCTTTCTTCCATGGCGGCGAGGATGCCGTCGTCGGAAAGCAGCGCGGCGGCGGAATCATGAGCGAGGCCGGAAAGCCCAAGGATGTTCAAAGGCGTCCCCTGTTTTTGAGTGGCCGGGTGCGGGCTCCGCTTGGAGCCCGCCGAAAAAAAGTACGAGCCCTACTTTTACACTGAACGATTCAAGTGAAGCATGGAGCCCCCGGAAAATGGAAGTCCTAACCGCGATTCTTGGGAAGGATCGAACCGCCGGAGAGCAGGCCGCGAAGTCCGAGCAACAAGAGGCGCGGCTGGCTGAGCGCAATGTGCCAGAGAATGCTGGCGGCCTCGTCGCGGGTATATTGGCTGAGCGAGCGGCGCGTCGAAGCGTTCATGAGATCGACCAGGCGGCTATAGTCCGCCTGCTTGAATTGGTGAATCGTCTTGCGAATGAGCAGGTGTACATCGAGCTCGCGGCGCAAGGAGCGCAGCTCGCGGCTCTCCCCGCCGTTCATAATCGCTTCGCTGACGCCGATGGCCCCGCGAAACCCGGTGACGATTCCGCCGACGGTCGTGACCTTCACTTGCCCGGCGGCATCGCCGACCAAAAACACTCTTCCCGCGCCCACGCGGCGTTCGACCGGAGTCCAGCGGTCATAAACAGGAATACGCGCGCCCTGAAAACCCAGCGGAGTGAAGCCGCGCTTCTCCATGAAGCGTTCGAGGCAGCGCCGCGTTTCCTGGCCGTCCTCGCCGATCAGCCCCAGCGCCGCGCGCTCGGGCGATTCCGGAATCAGCCAATAAAAGTACGGAGTGTCATCCGGCACAAACCACACGCGAACCGTGTCCGGGCGCATGTCGGGCGGCACGCGCACGATGGCCTGAACCAGGGGCACGGTCGGCTGCCGCGGCCAGCCCGCCGCTTGCGCGACGCGTGAGAGTGCGCCATCGGCGCCTACGACCACGTCCGCGTGCAATTCCTCGGCCTTGCCGCCCTGCATGCGCTCGACGCCGACGCGCAATCCGGTTCCATTGCTTTCGAGCGACATGAACCGGTTGCCGAACGAAATCTTCGCGCCTTCCGCTTGCGCCTGCTCGGCCAGCCCGCGAATCAGTTGCGACCGCTCGATGATCAGGTCGGGACGGTCCAGCGGCACATGTGCCGACCGGCCATCGGTGAACAACTCAAAATTGCGGATTTCATTCACAACCGCGCGGTCGCCCACTTCGCCAAGCAACGTGCGCATGTGGCTGGTGACAATCAGTGTGCGCGGCGTGGGGTCAAGTTGCTCGGCGCGTTCGAGGACCTGCACCGCGCAACCCGCCCGAGCCAACAGAGACGCCGTGAAAAAACCCGAAGCGGAGCCGCCGATGACGGCGACCTGTTGGCCGGTTTTGCTGCCGCTTCCTTTTTCGATCTCCTGCCGCAGTGTGACCTTCCCCCCGCTTCCGTTTCTCATTCCATAGATGCAGCGCATCGACATGGAAGCGCTTCACAAATCATTTTGACAATTTCCGACAGATACAGACCTAGGCAGCCGCCAGCCCTTTATTCCGGATGGGCTGAAATGCGCTCCGAGCGCCTCGCCCCACGGCCAACCCATGAAGGAACCCAGATATTGAACCAGCAGTATAGCCAAACCGCGACGTAAGGCAAAGCACTAGCCCTGTTGCGGCTAAAAAAATCCGATTTGACCCATTTTGTTGATCTAGCCTGCCGAAGGCGAATATCATCCCATAGGCGGCAACCAAGAATGGGAGAGTGCCCATGTTCCCCGCGCTGATTTCCGTGCAGGTCGGAGTTCCTCGCACCGTCCTGCGGGATGGTGAAGAGGTCTCGACGGGCATTTTTAAATCCCCGGTTGCAAAGCGTCTGCGCCTGCGCAGCCTGAATCTTGAAGGGGACCAACAGGCTGATTTGTCCGTCCACGGCGGACAGGATAAGGCTGTGTACGCGTATCCCTCCGAACATTATCCATTCTGGAACAAAGAACTGCCCGGAGTCGATCTTCCGTGGGGCGTCCTGGGAGAGAACTTCACGACCGCGGGACTTCTGGAGAGCGACGTTTGCCTCGGAGATCGCTTCACGATCGGCACGGCCGAAGTGGTTGTCACCCAGCCGCGAATTCCCTGCTTCAAGCTGAATCTTAAATTTGGTCGCGACGATATGATCAAGCGCTTCCTGGCCAGCCGCCGCACCGGGTTCTATCTCCGCGTGCTTCGCGAAGGAGAAGTCGGCGCGGGAGATGAAATTGTCCGCGTTCACCAGGACGAAAACCGCGTGTCCGTTTCCGACGCTTTAAAAGTGTATCTGCACGAACCTGATTCGAGCGAATTGCTCCAGCGAGCCCTGCGCGTGGAATACCTTTCGGCGGCCTGGCGAAAAGAACTCAGCGAGCGGGAGTAATTTCAACAACAAGGAATAAATTAGTCGTCGTGCTCTCGATCCCGCTAACATGGAATTTTTGCCACAACGAGGAAAATCCCCGCCTCTGAAGAGGCGGGCTACAGCAATCTTCAACTCAGGTGTTGAATTCCGGGATGGGCATTGGTGTAGCCCGGGTCTTCAGATCCGGGGACTTTTGCGGCGTGTAGAAATTTTACCTTTGCGCTGCGGTGTCCGCGGATCACGGAAAAGGTTTCCTTTGACCCGGCCTCGTGAGCGATTGACAATTCAGTTGTGAGACATCCGAGATAAAACACGCGGTGATCGCAATCTCATTGCCTCGAAAGCGGGAGCAGCGTACGATGCGCGAGCCATTATTTCAGCCGTGAAACGATTTGGCCGCTTCCATCGGCCCGAAGAACGCTTACGGGCGTGCGGCACAAAAATGACAAGGAGAAAGAGATGAAGTTGAATGTGGGATTGATTGGGCTTGGCCGGCTTGGGCGCGTCTATGCGCGGGACCTGGCAGCGCGAGTCACTGGAGTGCATTTGCAGGCGGTGGCGGACACCAATGCCACGCTGGCGGAAGAAACCGCGCGCGAACTGGGTGTGCCGCGGTGGTACATGGATCCGATCGCGATGCTCGATGATCCTGACATCAACGCGGTCATCATCGTGAGCCCCACCGACACACACTGCGACCTTGTGGTCAGCACGCTGGAACGCGGCAAGCCCGTGTTTTGCGAAAAGCCTCCGGCATTGTCGCTCGCCGAAACAAAAACCATGAAAGACGCTGTCGCGCGCACGCATGGTTTTCTGCAAATGGGCTTCATGCGCCGCTTCGATGCGGGCTATGCCGCGGCCAAGAAAAAGATCGAAGAGGGCGTTATCGGAACGCCCATCGTATTTAAATCTTCCTCGCGCGATCCCTACCGGCCTTCGCTGGAGTACGCGAATCCCAAGAGCAGCGGCGGCATGATCGTCGATATGGGCATTCACGATTTCGACCTGGCGCGCTGGTACATGGGCGAAGTCGCATCGGTCACCGCCGTCGGCGGAACCCTCGCGTATCCCGAACTCAACGAAGTCGGCGACATCGACAACGCCATCGTCACGCTCACGTTCGCAAGCGGCCGCATCGGCGTCGTGGACCTGAGCCGCAGCGGCATCTATGGCTACGACATTTTTGGGGAACTCCTCGGCACCACCGGCACGCTGCGCATCGGCTACCTGCGCGAGACGCCGCTCTTCGTGATGACCAAGAATCAGGTTTCCCATGACACCGTCCCCTTCTTCATGGAGCGCTTCCGCGACGCATACCCCGCGCAGCTTCAAAACTTCGTGGAGAATCTGCAAAAGGATCGCGAGCCTACCATTACGATTGACGATGGGATCGGGTCGCTGCGCATTGCGTTAGCGGCTACACGCGCTCAAGCCACGGAGAAAACAGTTTTGCTGAAGGATTTGAACCTGTAACCGCAAACCAAATGCAAGAATTCAAAACTCCCCTGCTCTTGCAAGGGATGCAAGAGTTGGGCAGCCCGGCTAAGCCGGAGCCACAACCCCAGAATTTAGTGGACTTTTTCCGGAAAATGCAAAGTAGGTTCTGCTTGTGTCTCAGAAATGGCAGCGATGTGATGCCACGAGGCCCGCTTTGGCTGACGTATAAGAAGATTTCCTTCACGAGTGACTTCGAATTCGAGGTCCTTGTCCGTTGCGCACAACTTGTCAACAATCTCAACGACATAGCCTACGAACTGATCCGTAGGAGTCGAACCGATGCCAACGTCCACGACGTCCGTCTGTGAATATGAAACAAAGTTCTGGAGAATCGGAGATCCATATCCGCCCTTTTCCTGAAAAAAGGAAACCACATCATAGGAAACGAAATCATTCACGTATAGCGAAATGTTCTTTATGCCCGAAGGTTGGTCTGTTTTCATATCAAACAGAAGGTCAGTGGTTGGGATCCTTTGTACCACATCATCTTCAGAGCAAGTTTCATCTGAGATACACGATTGGTGCACAAAATAGGTGATTACGGCCGTGGCCCCAGCCAAGATACCAAATAGTCCAGCAATCCAGTACAAGCGTCCGAGTCGCTCAAAGAAAAGCGCCGCGATCACGGCCACCACAAGGCTTCCGGTTGTTAAGCGATTGTAAAGTCGGGCACTCACGAGCCGCTCCTTATTTAAGATATCACGGATCGCTCGGAACTGAGCGAACTACTGCTTACGAGCAAACAGGCCAGTCCATCCAAACCCTGCTGTCAGAGCTTGGGTTGCTGTAGTAGGCTGTACAACTGCTATGCCCACAAGGCATCCCAGCGCTATGAAAACGGTGAATTCAATTGCGCACTGCCATTTCACATCCACCGGAAGGAGTGCTATCCAATCTGCAAGTACGTAGGGCTTGAGCTTAGTTCTTCCCCATGTACCCCAGAACACAGATGCTCCGACCGCTGTGAAAATAACATTCCAGAACCCGAAATGTGGAATTTGGAACATTAATTCTCACTCATTTGTTGTAGATTTTTGTGCGATCAGCTTTTCGGCTTGTTCTGCATTCCTCAGTGCTTCTTCCAATTCTTTTATCATTCCCTCTAACTGGCTCCTAGTAACCTGCAACCAAATTTCCTGACCTCGTGCATCGGTATTAATGTGTATGATTATTAGCGTAGCATTCGCGCTTATCTGACCTTTCTCGAAACCGAACCTAACATCAACAACGGTTTCGAATTCAATTAGTGAGGGCAAAGTTCCGACAGACAGGCTGGTTACGTGCAACGCTCGCTGAAAGGCTTGTCGCCTTTGGATAACAGCTGCGAAAAATGACAGGGCCACAGATGCAAGGTTTTCGTCAATTAATTTGGTATCCTTCGCCGTCGCCACACACTGCTCGGCTGATACTTCGCGGGTGGATGCCACTGTAGCGAGCAGGCTCATCGCGCCAACAAATGTCGGAATATCATCTCGAGATATGCCGAATCGCGTGAACATTTCTAGTTCGGCCGGACTCCTGCCTGATTGCATCGACTCAAGGATAACTTCCACCAATAAATTTAGGTCCCTTTCTGGGATTTTTGCGAGGGTCGTTAATCCCGACCTAATGTAGTTCCTAACTCTAGGCGGCATTTCTGTGAAAGTTTCGTTCAAGCTGCCCCGTGAAGGAAGTTGCACTCTATAGCCGCCCATGTGATTTCCCTCTCTTTGTGTTCTCTTGTCAGTATTTAACGCCTGGTATATTGCCAACCTTAAGGATGGCCAGCTAGTTTAATTACGTTCCTGGATGGTTGTCAATTGACCTCGGTCAACTACAAATGAAGGCCTGTCACGGCCGGCTGCCCCACCCTTTGAGATTTTCAAAGGGCGGGTTAGATTTCATAATACCGGGGTCAAAAATTCGAGAAGAAATTCTGCATTCCTATGTCTTGCGGGTCTGCCGTTCATACGGCGCACGCTCCAGCAGAGCAACAGCGCCAAGCACGGCCATGCCGGCCAGCGCGGCCAGCGCATAGGCAGGACGCGCAGGCAGATGGCTGATGGCCAGCGCCAGCAGGCCGAAGAAAGCGCCGAGGGCGTACATCAGCAAGACGGCGGTGCGCTGGCTGCCGAAAACGTTCGAGAGGCGGTGCGCGGTGTGGTCCTTGCCGGGAGTGGTGAAGGGCAAAAAGCCGCGGCGGGAACGCGAAATGGAAATCAGCGTGGTGTCGAAAATCGTCGCGCCAAGAATGAAGATGGGGATGAGCCACGCGGCGTGATGCGCCGCCCGCCAGGACGGGGCGCAGCTTCAGCGACAGCGTGGCCATCAGGAAGCCGAGGAACATCGCGCCGCCATCGCCCATGAAAATTTTCGCGGGATTGAAATTCCAGCGCAGGAACCCGGCGGCGGCGCCCAGAACGGCGGCGGCCATGGTGCTCACCAGAAGCTGGCCGCTTTCCAGGGCGAAGATGGCGAAGAAGAGCGAGGCCATGGCGGCGACGCCCGCGCAGAGGCCGTCCATGTGGTCCAGGATGCTGAACGATGCGGTGATGCCGACGACCCAGACCAGCGTCAGCGCCGTGTCCGCCCAGACGGCGGCCGTGCCGGGCCAAACGGCGGAAAACACCTGCGCGCGGATTCCCGAGGCCATCAGGATCACGGCGGCGGCGGGCATGGCGCCGAACAGTTTGATTTGATGATGCAGCAGGCCGCGGTCGTCCAGGATGCCGACCACCGCAACCAGCGTGGCGCCCGCATAGATGCCGATGACTTCGCGCAGCGCCGCGCCGTCCATCGAAACCAGCAGCGCAATCAGGACGCCGAAATAAATGGCGAGGCCGCCCAGCAGCGGCATCGGCTGAACGTGAACCTTGCGCGGCCCGGGATGATCCACCATCCCGACGCGCAGGGCCAACTGCCGCACTGGAACCGTGAGTCCCAGCGAAGCGATCAGGCCGACGGCGAAGGCGATGAGGCTTGTGTTCATGGAGATCGAGTTCTGGCCTGTAGGTTCTCGACACGGATGGTGCCAACGCGGCCTGGTGGCACAGGCTTCAGCCTGTGCGGTTTTGGTTTTCGACCGCGGCCCGCGGCGCACAGGCTGAAGCCTGTGCCACCTAAAACCGCGGTCTGCGATACTTAGCGCATGGCACATATGCGATTCGAAACGATTAATTTTAAATCCAATCCCCTTCGTCATAATTGCTCGCTCAGCGCTCCGTCAGCATCTTCTTGAAAATTTTCTCGACTTGCGCGCGGTCGCGGTCCTTGTAATACCAGTCGATGGTGCGCTTCAGACCCTCGCGGAACGGGACTTTCGGCTCCCAGCCGATCAATTTTTTCGCCAGCGAATTGTCCGCCACGCGATTCAGCGGCCCGGTGGGCATGTTGGGCAGAAATTTGATCTCCGCCTTGTGGCCGGTCATTTCCATGACCATCTTCACCGCGTCGATCACCTTGACGCGCTCCATCGTGCCGAGGTTGACCGCCGTGCCGTCGTCGATTTTTTCTCCGGCGAGAATCGTGCCGGAGACGATGTCGTCGATGTAGGTCCAGTTGCGGATCTGCGTGCCGTCGCCCCAGACCTCGAATGGATCCTGCTTCAAGAACGCGCGGGCGATCATGGCGATGACCGCGTGATTTTCCACGCCGCGCGGGCCGTACACGGTGAAGTACCGGCAAGACGCCGCCTTGAATCCGTGTTCCTTGTGGTACGCCTGCAGCGTGAATTCCGCCATCAGCTTGGCCCAGCCGTAGGTGTTGTCGGCGTCGTTCGGACCCTTGGTCAAATCCTCGGTCAGAAAAACTTCCTTGTTCACGTCGGACTGCAGGAAATTCGGATAGACGCAGCCGGACGAGGCGAAGACGACTTTTTGCACTCCGGCCTTCAGCGCCTCCCAGAAAACCAAGCCGTCGAGAAAAAAATTCGATGCCGGCCCGGCCTGGTGCAAGTCGACGTAGCCGCGGCCGCCATGATCCGCGGCCAGATGAAAGACGGTGTGCACGCCCTGCATCGCGCCGCGCGCAATGCCCGGCTCGCGCAAATCCGCGCGCATGAATTCGATGTTTCCGGTCGCAATGTGCCCCGCGATGTTTCCCAGATGGCCGCTGGTCAGATCGTCCACGACGCGCACTTTGGCGCCGCGCAGAATCAGCTGGTCGGCGAGCGTCGAGCCGATAAAGGACGCGCCTCCCGTGACCAGAACTGTCTTTCCCGTCCACATCGTTTCGGCCTGCGTCATTCGCGAACTACCTCCTCGATCGTCTCCGTGAAAATTTTTAGCTGCTTCACTCTATCATAAGAAAATGCGATCTCCCGCGCGCGAAGGCCCATGTTTCGAAGCTGTTCCGCGTCGTGCAACACCCCTCGGATGGCCTCCACGACGCTGTCCGGATCGTCCGGATTGGCGGCCAGGCCGCAGCCCGACCGGCGAATGATGCGCACCACGTCGCTCTCCTCAGGCGCAACGCCAAGCACCGGGCGGCCCGCGGCCAGCGTGGGATACAGCTTGCTTGGCACGACGACGCCTTCGAGTCCCCGCTTTACCGTGACCACGTGCATGTCGCCGGAAGCGAGCACGAGCGGAACCTCGCTCGCCGGACGAAACGGCAGAAAGCGAACCGCGCGGCATCCGGCGGCCATCGCCTCCACTTGCGATTTCATCGCGCCCTCGCCGATAAAGACGAGACCCACGCCCTCATTCTCAAGCATCCGTACGGCCGTAATGAGCGTTTGCCAGGCGCCATAGAAACCCAGATTTCCCGCATGTACCAGAACGAAACGGAAATCGCCGCGAATCTCGCGCGCCACGGGATTGTCCGGCGAAGGCGTGCGTTTCGGGAATGGGAATGCCGTCGCGCACGATCACCACGCGCCCGGGATCGACTCCCTTGGCAACGATGCGGTCGCGCATGTCTTCGCCGAGCACGATGACGCGAGCGGCGCGGCGCAGCGCCCAGCGATGCATCGCTTCCCAGCGCGCCGTAAATCTTCCGGGGCGCACGATCGCGCCGCCCACGGCCATGTCGGGATACATGTCGCGAATGTTGTAGACGAAGGGCCGGTGCGAGAGGCGCGCGACCATCGCGCCGGCGATGCCTTCGATCGGCGGATCGGTCATGGCCAGAACCACGTCCGAGCGAATCGAAAGCGCGCGGGGAACCGCCAGCGAGAGATAGGTGAGATAGTTGGAAACGCGGCGGCGCATCTGAAAGCGCGGATAGGCGGTAGAGCCCACGCGTTCGACGGTGAGATTGCCGCGGACTTCGCGGCGCAGCAGATAGCGCGGATGGCGCTCGGTGGGATCGTAGGACGGCCGGCCGGCAACGACGGTGACGCGATGTTTTTCGGCGAGAGCGTCGGCCACCTGCGCGGCGCACTTGGCCGTGGCGGAGGTGTCCGGCGGAAAATATTCGTTCAGTAACAGAATGTGCACGGGCTCGTCCGGAAGGGAAAAGAAAAAGTCGCTAGTCGAAATGGGGCATCCGCTGCGGCGTACCGCGCCCCTGCGTTCGTGCAAAGTAATAAAGCGGAAACCGTGCGCGCCCGATCAGCGCGGCACCTCGGCCGATGCTGGCTTGCGCACCAGCATGTCGCCCAGAACCAGCACGTCCATCTTCGTGCGGAGAAAGCATTCGATGGCCTCCTCGGGACGGCAGACGATGGGCTCGTTGTCGTTGAACGAAGTATTCAGGACCACGGGCACGCCGGTAGATTGCCAAACTCGCGGATCAATCTCCAGTAGCGCGGATTGGCCTCGCTGCGTAACGGTCTGCAGGCGCCCGGTGCCATCCACGTGTGTGGGCGCGGGAATCGCGTCGCGCTTTTCGGGCCGCACCGAATAGGCCAGCGTCATGAATGGGCAAGGATACGACTTCTCGAAATATTCTCCGGTGGCTTCGGCAAGGATCGACGGCGCAAACGGCCGGAACATTTCGCGATGTTTGATCCTGGCGTTCAAAATATCCTTCATATCCGCCCTGCGCGGATCGGCCACGATGCTTCGATTGCCCAGCGCGCGCGGCCCCCACTCCGCGCGCCCTTGAAACCAGCCAAGAATTTTCCCGGCGGCAATTTCCTTGGCCGCTTCCTTGGCGATCACTTCCTCGGGATGCTCGGAAATTTCCATGCCTTCGCCGGACAGGCGGCTGGCGGCCACCGCCGCGCGCACTTGCTCGGGAGTGTAACCCGGCCCCCAGTACGCGTTTTCCATGACGAAGGAACGCGGCAAGCCGAGAATCTGATGATAAACAAAATATGCGGCGCCAATTGCGAGGCCCGCGTCGCCCGCGGCGGGCTGCACGAAGATTTGCTCGAACGGCGTCTCGTCAAAAATTTTCCCGTTGGCCACGCAATTGAACGCCACGCCGCCGGCCAGGCACACCGCCTTCTGCTTGGTTTTGGCGTGCAGCGCGCGAAGCATTTGGAACAAGACTTCTTCCAGCCGCGCTTGCAGCGTGGCCGCGCCGTCGCGATGCACTTTTTCGACAGGAGCGGCGGGATCGCGCGCAGGTCCCAGGCGCTCGGCCATGTAATCGGAAAACATTGCGGCAATCTCGGGTGTCTTTCCGGCATCGCTCCAGGTCATGTCCGGACCGGCAATGTGATGCCGAAAATATTCAAGGCCCAGGCGAAAACCGACTCCTCCGTTGGTTCGAACGATGCGCCGGAATTCATCGAGGTAAGCAGGCTCTCCGTATGCGGCCAGGCCCATGACCTTGTATTCATCGCCAAACTTGCGGAATCCCAGATACTGCGAAACCGCCGTGTAATACAGACCCAGCGAGTGAGGGAAGGCGATGGCGCCGTCGATTTTCATGCGATGGCCCTGGCCTGTTCCCCACATGGTGCTGGCAAAATCGCCCAGGCCGTCCGCGGAAAGCAGCGCCGCCTGTTCGAAGGGAGAAACAAAAAAAGTGCTCGCCAGATGCGCCTGATGATGCTCGACACGATGAAATTTTCCGTGAATTTTTTCCGGCGCAACATCAAACGTCTGCGCCAGCGCCTCGGGGATGCCCACGAATCGGGCAAGGACCTTGGCGCGTTCCCGGGCAAAACTCGGCATCTTCATGGCGTACAGGAGTTTCGTCCCAAGGCGCGCCCAGGGGTTGCGCGGAATGGCGATGTGGTCGACTTCCCCAATCGTAATGCCAGCCGCATCCAGGCAATAGCGAATCGCCGCCGATGGAAATCCCGCCGCGTACTTGACGCGGTTGAAGCGCTCCTCCTCGACAGCGGCAACCAGGCGGCCATCGCAGACAATCGCCGCCGAAGCATTGCCGTGATACGCGTTAATCCCAAGAATGTTCATGCGGAAGTGTTTCTCCCTGCGCTAAGACCGTGGATTCGCTGCGCTGGTGGCGATCGCGGCGGGCCGTACGGCCGCGGCGGTGGAACCTGAAGCAGTTGCCGAGCCGCTCAAGTGGCGCTTCACCCAAAGATTGAGAACGTAAATGCTCCAGGGACGCGACCAGTTGGTATGGCCGGTAACGAAGTTTTGCCACGAACCCCGCACGGCGCGCTGGTTCATGTATTTCAGCAACGGCGGTGTCAAGTTAGCCAAGTCCTGCGAAAGGAGTACGCCCAGCGGACCTCTGAGCCAGACGTCCCATGGCAGCGTGAATGTGCGCTTGGCTTGGCCGACGACTTCATCCGGCAATAGATCGCCCATCGCTTCGACCAGCAACGATTTTGGCACGCCAGCCCTATATTTTGCATCCTTCGGCAGGCGTGCGACAAATTCCACGAGCCGGTGGTCCAGGAAAGGGACGCGGACTTCCAGGGAGTTGGCCATGCTGGCGGCATCGGTATCGCGCAGCAGCGTATTCACCATGTAGGACTGCAGTTCGAAGCACGAGATAGCTGTAAAAGAATCCAGGCGCGCGGCTTGCCGCGCGGTCTCCTTCATGCGCAAGCGCCAGCCGGATTCGCGAGTCTCGTCATACGCAGGGGACTCGAAATACGGGGCGAGAAGGCGTTCCACGCGCGCCGGTGTATACAACAGGCGCGTGAAAAAATAAGCGTGCGGAAAATCGGTGGGCGATTTCCAGGTCGCTGCGGCTTTGCGAACCGCATCACCTTCCATGACCTTGACGGCCAGTGCGGCGCTCAGGCGCCGGAACGGACCGGGAATCAAGCGCCCAAGCCCGGCTACAAACGAAGCCCGCGGAGTCGAAGCGAAGGTCGAGTAGCCGCCAAAAATTTCGTCGCTGCCCAATCCGGAAAGAGCCACTTTCAGACCGGCTTGGTGCGCCGCACGGGACACGAAATAGGTATTGAGGCCGTCCATCGTGGGCTGGTCCAGCGCGCCAACCGCGTCGTCAACCTGGTTCAGCAACTGTTCCGGTGTGAGCAGGACCTCCTGATGGCGCGTCTTGAAACGCTTCGCGGTTTCGCGCGAAACCGTGGCCTCGCTATAGCGTTGTTCGGGAAACACGACCGTGAACGTATGCAGATCGGTCTGCGACCGGCTGGCCAGCGCCACCAGCGCCGTGGAATCGAGTCCGCTGGAAAGAAAGACGCCCAGCGGAACGTCCGCAATCATGTGATCGCGTACGGTTTCCTCCAGCAGCGGCAGCAATTGTTTTGCCGCGTCCCGCATGTCTTTGGGACGCGGGCCATTCTCCTGAAGCGCGGCATCGGCAAAATCCCAGTAGCATTTGGGAGATGGTTTCTGCGGCGGAGCGTCAGCGAACATCATGAGGGAATGGCCGGGCGGAATCGAAAACACGCCTTGGATCAGCGTGGAGGGTTCCGCGACCGAGCCGAATAAAAGATAGGCTTCGACCGAGTCCGGATCGACATTCGGGGCAATGCGCCCGCTGGCGATCAATGCGCGGACTTCGGAGGCAAACAGAAATGCTCCATCCGCGAAGACATAATACAGCGGCTTGATTCCCAGGCGGTCGCGGGCAAGGAAGATGCGCGCGTGCCGCGCGGCATCACCCGTCGTGCCGGAGGAACGCGCATCCCATATGGCGAAGGCAAACATGCCGCGCAGTTCGCGAACACATTGCTCGCCCCATTCTTCATAAGCATGGACGATAACTTCGGTGTCCGAATGCGTGCGGAAGGTGTGCCCGAGGCCTTCGAGCGTATGGCGCAGCTCCCGGAAGTTGTAGATTTCACCATTGAAGACAACGCCGACATCGCCGGTTTCGTTGAATACGGGTTGGTGGCCGCCGGGAAGGTCAATGATGCTGAGGCGGCGCATCCCCAGCGCCGCGGACGGCGCTACCAGGAGCCCGTCTTCGTCCGGCCCTCGATGCCAAAGCGCCTCCATCATCCGGCGCGTAAGGGCTTCGCCTACTTCGGAGCGTTCATTTCCGATGACACCACAGATTCCGCACATTCGGCGCTACTTTACCGTGAACCCGGCCACAGTTCCACCCTTACCTGCAGGAGTTTGTGCGCACTAGGCAAGAGTGTCCGCGTGTTGCTGAATTCCGGCGCTGCGGCTATTCGTAGCGGAATGCGTGGCCGCGCCGGAGCAAAGGCTCTTCCAGGAATTTCCAGGACAATTTTGCGATGGCATAGGTGATCAATGCGGCGAGAAAGGTGACCCCTGCAACCCTTTCGTCAGTGGCCACCGGCAGCGCATGCAGCAGAATCCGCTGGCAGAAAAGGAATACCGTCTCATGAATGACGTAGATGCAATACGAAACCCCGCCCATCTCACGGAAGAACGCGAATCGTGTGAAAAAAGCGAATGGGGATTGCGGGCGTGAAATCGCCAATAGCAGGGCCACGGCAAAAAACAAGGCCAGCCAGGTGTACCCGGCCGTCTGCGTGAGCGACTGTAGCGGGTCCGAGTGCCATCTCCACAAGTAGGCAACGCCCGCGAACAATACGCCAAACAGGCCATAGAGGAGCGTGGCGTGGCGCGCGAGCCAATCACGGCTCTTCGGACTGCTCCAGACGATAGCGGCAAGCATGCCGATCGCAAGAGAGTCGGCCCGGCAAGGCATCAGCCGGTACGCCAGCCACGGCCCCGAATCGATGCGGCTTCGGATGATCCACCGCAAAAACGGGGCAGCCGCCGTGACCCCGATGAGTGAAACAATCAGCGCGCGCCTCGACAAAAAACGCACCACCAGCGGAGAAACCAGATAAAACTGCTCTTCAACCGCAAGGGACCACGTGGCCGATAGCCACCATAAAGAAACCGTGCTGGTAAGAAAATTTCGAAAATTCTGCAAGAAGAAAAAGTGAGCCAGGATCGGGAGATCGATGCGCTGAACCGATCCGATGCGCGCGGAAATGTACGGCGCTGCAAAAGCGGCCAATACCAGATAGATTGAAATCCATGCGTAGTAGAGCGGAATAATGCGGAAAAATCGCCGCGCATAAAATGTCCGGAAATAACGGGGAGAAGCGCGAACGTTGAGGAGAATCCCTCCGATCAGAAAACCGGAAAGGACGAAGAACAGGTCGACTCCCGTCCAGCCAAGGCGAAACCAGTACCCGCCCAGCAGGCTCGCCATTCCCTTGCCGGGAACGGCGAAATAGTGCGCGGTCCACACCAGCAGGATCGCAATCCCGCGAAGACCATCGAGCTCCGGAATGCGTCTCTGCGGAAGGCGATCAAGCATGTGCGGCCATGAGAAACGGTAACAGCCGCGAGGAATCGGGGTCAAGCGGCGGAAGCGTCCGCCAATCTCCGAATTTGGAGTGTAGTTGGATTTCGGAAGACCAGGGGCTGAAGAGCTTGCGCGAGAACAGCATATCGCTGGTTTCCTGTGCCGCCAACCTTCAGATTGGCATTTTAGGATCGAGCAGATGCCCGTCCGCCAGGGCGGATGGGCGCTACACGAACCAAAACCGAGGCAGCTCTTTTCGCGCCGAATCAGATGGGTTGGAGTCGTTGAAACCGGGGCTTTGACCTGGCGTGGCGGGACCGGACTCTACTTGCTTTATGTGACGCAGGAAGGGGAATTCTTCAGCTAATGGAAAGCGTGTTTATTGGGGATTGCCGGCCATAATGTGGCCGACCCGCACGATCCGGTCGCGCCATCGCACGCGGGGGATTCCAAGTCGATTGGAACAATACCAGCCGAAAAGGAATCGCATTGCCAGCAGGAAGCAGAAAAGCACAAGGGAAACCGTCAGCAGGGCGAATGAATCGCGCTCGACGAGTAAAGTCCAATTGATGGATTCTTCCCACGAGGGCCAGACCGCATTCAAAACCCGCCGCAAGTGCGGTCCGACGATGGGAATACGCGACAGCCGCACGTGCGCCGTCGATTCATACGTGTACGACTGCGGGTAATTCGGAATCGCCTGGGTCGCTTCTCGAAAAATACGGGGATCGCGAAGGTCGGATTGCGTGACCAACTGGCCGTCGGGAAGCCGAAATACGGTATGGTAGGAAGGGTCAACGACGATCCAGCGATCTCCGACCAAAACCTCCGCAACAACGTGCTTGCTTTCGCGTTTTTGATCCAACAAAAGAAGGCGCCGGGAAGGCAACCCGGCGCTCTCCGCAAGATTCACAAACGCGTTGGTCGCCGTGCCACACACATGGAGGAGTTGCTGAAAATTCAGGGTATCCTCCGGGTTGCGCAGGGAAAGGGCGGCAGGGCTCGGTGTGCTGCGCCGCGCGGGGCCATCGGCAATCCAAGCCAGTATGGCTTCGGCTTTCTGTTCCGGGTTATCG
Source organism: Terriglobia bacterium (assembly GCA_963781055.1). GTDB lineage: Bacteria > Acidobacteriota > Terriglobia > Acidiferrales > UBA7541 > Palsa-360. Next base: position 86,336 of record CAWAEW010000038.1, on the reverse strand, counting down.
GAAGCAGGGATAATCGCGTCTGAAAAACCTTTCAAAAAACTCCGCGTCGAATATTCCCACGCGATTCCGTACAGAACGGCACCGAGCGAAACGATCAGGAGGCAGTTGATCGCGTACCAGCATACCTGAATGACCGGGTGTCTCTTCATTCGGCGCGCCTTTCGGAGACTAGCTCCTGGTATAGAGATTCCATTTCGGCAAGCGGCTCAGCCCAGCTCAGTGAACTCGCGACCCCTTCGCATCCCATGCGTAAATGCGCGGCAAACGCGGGATCGTCCAGAATCTGCGCGAGCCCCGCTTCGAGCGCGGCGCAATCGTGCGGCACGACCAGTCCGGCGCGCCGGTCCACAATCGGCGCAATCCCGCAGCGATCGGTGACCAGTACGGGCGTTCCACACGCCACTGCTTCCGCCGCGGTATTTCCGAAATTCTCATTTTGCGACGGCAAGACAAACAGATCCGCATCCCGGTACGCCGCCCACTTGTCATCATCATACAATGGCCCTGTAAATAATACCCCGCCATTTAATCCCATCTGGGCGGCCAAAGCTTCCAGGCGCTGCCGGTAGCCATCTCCCTCATCGGGTCCCGCGACCACCAGCACCGACCCCTGCGATCCGCGGCTGCGCTGTTGCCAGCGCGAAAAAGCCTCCAACATTAGATCCGGGCTCTTCTTGGATACCAGGCGCCCCAGAAACAAAATGAGTTTAACATCTTTACCTATGTCCCAGTCGTTACGAAATTGTCCCGGGATGGGAAAGCGTACTGGGACGTCAATCCCGTTTCGGCGAATCACGATCTTGCTTTCCGGGACTGCTCCGTCCAGCAATTCGTCGCGCTCTTGCTCGGAAGTCGCGATCACGCGGCTGGCTCCGGCAATCATGGAATCTCCGAGCACGGCGTGATAGAGGCGTTTCATACCGATATTCCTGACGATGGGCCGGAACATACCCATCGGTTCCACAACATAGGGCCGCCCGATTCGGCGGCATGCCCGGGCGATGGGCGGACCGATCAAATCATAGAGCCCAAAAATATGGAGCACGTCAAAGGCCAAAAGACGTTGCCGGCAGAAATCGCTAACGCCCGGATTCCAGGTAAGTGCGCGATACCGGGCGCGAGTGCGAAGGTAAATTACCTCTACGCCATCTTCCTTCGCTTCGTACCCCCAGCGATTCGAACTCGCATGAACCGTCTTTTGTTCGGCTGCGTCCAGACCATAATCGGCCGTCAGAACCGTAACGCTATGCCCCAATGAAGCCATGCCTCGGGCAAGCGCCCTCACTTTAACCGTGGGGCCGCCTTTATCCAGGAAGGGGAAATAGGATTGCGTTACATACAACAGCCGCATAGGCAGAGGCCTCCCAGCCCCCGTCGACGGGATAAATACTTCGTAAAGGCACCTCCGGGCTGGATTATACCCCCATGCTCAACTATTTGGTTCGAAGCTTACTTGCTAGGGTTTGCGCAAAAGAACATCATCCAGCATCCGGGTCAGCCGGCCTTGAAACTGTTCGAAGGAAAATTGGCGCTCGACGCGGTCGACGTCCCTTTGCACCCATCTCCGCGGCTCGCGCCGCATCGGCTAAAAGGAATTCTAAAGCGCCGGAGAGCCGCTCGATATCGCCGTGCGGCACAAGCAAGCCTGTGACGCCATCTTCGATCACGTCCGGCGTGCCTCCGTGCGCGCCGCCGATCACCGGCTTGCCATGAGCCATCGCTTCCAGAAACACAAGGCCAAAGCCTTCTCCGCGGCTGGGAAGGGCGAATAGAGTGCAGGCCGCGTAGCAGGCGAAGAGTCTCGTCCTGGGTCAGGCCAGGCAAGAAACGCGTGCGCTCGGAAACGCCGAGGTCGCGCGCAAGCTGTTCGAGCCTCGGCCGGTCCGCTCCGTCGCCGACCAGCACGAGATACGCATCCGGCGCCGCCTGCAAGACGCGAGGCAGGGCGGAAATCAGCGTATCGGCGCCTTTGTATCGCTCGGCAGGATCCCAGCGGCCAACAGTCAGGATGATCTTGCCATCGCGCGGGAACCCGGATGGCAGCGGCGGTGGAACGCGTGCAGCAAGGCGCGCTTCGAATTCCGGGTCCAGGCCCCAGGGGAGCCGCTGCACTTTCTCGGCGCGAATTCCTTGCGTGGAGATCAAGTGCCGCACGGTGTCTTCGCTCGGCCCGATCACCAAGTCGGCTCGGCGGAGCGCCGCGCGGCGCAGCCATCCGAGAGGTTGCCACACTTCGATTCCATGGGCGAAGACGATCGATCGGAATTTCCGGGAACGCATCCGCATGGCCCAAACAATCGGGGCCAGATGCGGGTGCAGAGCAATCACCAAGACCGGTTTGCGGCCCGCCGAACGCAGCGCGGCCAGGACGAATTGCGCTTTGTCGCGCGCATGCCCAGTCACCGAAAATTCGCTGGAGCCAACGCGCACGCTGTGAAGACCCTGCGGATCGTTCAGGCTCAGGAAACGGCAGGAAATACCGCGATCAGCCGCGAACGCGGCCGTAACGGCGGCGACATGACGGCTGGCTCGCTGGACCCCGCCGGGCGAAAGCACTTGTGTGAATAACCCGATGATTAAACTCATTCGCCTGAAACTCGATGTTGCTTTGGACATTGCACCGGATTTGGCCTGGTCGGTGACTCGGAAACTATTTCTGATCGGGGCAATCTTTGCTCGTCCCTGCTGTGAGATCTGCATTTTTAAATCGAGCGCACGGGGAGAGTCTACATCAGGACGCCAGCTGTCTAAAAGGCAACCAGGCACCCTAGCCGGACAAGCAATTTACTGTTACGCTGGCGAGTCCATTTGGATCAGCAGAGGAACCACGCGTGAGTGAAAAACCGAAACGCATATTGCTGACGGGAGGAGCGGGGTTTATCGGCTCGCACGTGGCGGAGGCGCTTCTGCGCGGCAAGGTTTCGCTCAGCATTGTCGATAATCTTGACGACTTTTATTCTCCGTCATGGAAGAAAGCGAATCTCGAAGCGATCCGCCGCGCCGGAAACTTTGAGTTTTTCGCTCACGATATTTGCGACAAGGACCGCATGCGCGAAGCAGTCGCCCGCATGCAACCCGACACGATCATTCATCTGGCGGCGCGCGCCGGCGTGCGCCCCTCGATCGAGCAGCCCGAATTATATGAACAGGTGAACGTGGCGGGCACGGTGAATTTGCTGGAGCTCTCGCGGGAATTCAAAGTTTCCAGATTCATCTTCGGGTCTTCCAGTTCCGTGTACGGCGCCAGCAGCCGCGCTCCTTTTTCCGAGGACCAATTCGACCTGCGCCCGATTTCGCCGTATGCCGCCACCAAGCTTGCGGGCGAATTGTTCTGCCACACGTATGCGCATCTGTATAAATTCCCCGTGGTTTGCCTGAGATTTTTCACGGTGTACGGGCCCCGGCAACGCCCCGATCTTGCCATTCACAAATTCGTTGCCCGGATCGAGAAAGGCCAGCCCATCCCGATCTTCGGAGACGGAGAAACAGGGCGGGACTATACCTACGTGGATGACATCGTCTCGGGCGTAATGGCGGCGCTCGATTATGAATTCCCCTCCGATGGCACCGCTCCATTCGAAATCTTCAATCTGGGCAATTCGCACCCGGTGAAGCTCGGCGAACTGGTCCGGATGCTGGAACGCGCGACCGGAAAGCAAGCGATCATTCAACGGGAAGCCATGCAGCAAGGGGATGTTCCGCTCACCTGGGCGGACATTTCAAAAGCCGGGCGGCTGTTGGGCTATCGGCCGCAAACCGGGTTGGAGGAAGGCCTCAAAAAATTTGTCGCGTGGTATCGCGACGCCGACCCCAGCCAGCGGGCCTAGGCGTAATATCTTATGTCTCCGTTTGAGCGGCGCTGCGCCCCTTGCGTTCCAACGCCGCTGCAAAAATCGCGCGCATTTCCACGCCGTTGCGGTCCCACGTGTATTGGCTGGCAGTGATTGCGGCCTGCTCGGCCATGCGTTCGCGCAATTCGGGATGCTCGTAGAGCCACCGGATTCTCTCGGCCAAACCCGCGACGTCATTCGGATCCTGGAGGACGAGTCCATCGACGCCATCGGTCATGATTTCCGCGGTGCCGTTGGTGGCCGTGGTGATCACCGGCAGGCCGCAGCCCATGGCTTCGGTAGGAGGCTGCGCGAACGTGTCCTCGAGCGACGGGCCGACATACACATCCGCGGCGGCGTAATACCACTGCACATCCGGGCGAGAGGGTTGAAAAGTGACCTTTCCTTCGAGCCCCAGTTCCCGAATTCGCTTCAGGTAAGGAGCGGAATCGTCCTTGCCCGCGACGACCAGGACAAGCGGGAGGATCTTTCAGCAGCGCGAGCGCCTCGATCAGCGCCACAAGACCCTTCTTTTTCCAATCGTTTCCCACCAGGACGAGAACAAACGTATCGTCTCCAAATCCGAGTTGTTTGCGGACGTCAGGCCGGTTGCGAAGCCTCAATTCCCTGTTGAAAATCTTGTGGTCGAGGCCAATGTAAACCACCGGCAAAGGTTTATCGATTCCGTAGTGGCGCTTCAGATCGGCCGCTGTTTTTTTGGCGATCAGGATCAAGCCCGTTTTCGGATTGGTGTACATGTGGCGCTCGAGAAAAATAACCAGCGCGTAATAAAGTCGCCGGTGAATCAACCGGGGCCAGAAGCGGATGGGATTGCCCAGCAGCTTCAATTCCGGCGCGGCCATGCGGACGAATTCGGCGAACACGATGTGGACGGAGATCAGATCGGCATCCCAGCAGTTGGTTCCGGCCGTATAAACCAGGTCGCACGGGATTCCGCGAAAATGGGCATCCCACCAGCGCCACACATGGTTGGCCGCAAGCCACCAAATAAAATTGATCAGGTGAGGACCGTGAATTTGCGGAATGCGGTGCCATCGCATGCGCGCGAGATCGACATCTTCCACGCGCTGGCTGTAAATATGAATCTCGTAGTCTTGCGGGAGGCGCGTGATCCATTCGGCGATGCGCCGCTCGGTCCCGTGCCGCTTGTCGATGAAGGGAGAAACAACCGCGATCCGGATTGGCCGCATTCGTGTCGATGCTCCCTAAGGATGGACCTGCTTGCGTTCACTCCGCTGCTGGAGAACCAACGGGCTCCGGATGCGCGACCTGTTCCACGCGCCTGTTACTTTATCTTTTCTCGGCGCGCACTTCTATACTTACATGCAGGACGCCATCCTCAACCGTAAGCGAATTCCAAAGCGTGCTAGGATAGCGGCACGAAACGGAAAGGAATGACGCACGTGGGCATACCGCAAATCGCCAGGAAAATCGGCCCAACGATCTTTCTGCTGTGGCTGCTCCTGGTCAATCTCTATTACTACGCGCAGTTCCGGGAATTGGCTCTTTCCCGCCTGCCCTGGCTGGCCCATCTATGGCGTTGATCGGCTCAGCGGGGTGCGTTGCTCTTCTGTTTGCCCTCTTTCTGATCACGGCCGCATTTGGAAGCCGGATTCTGGCGCTGATTGGCCTTGAAGTGGATCAGCCGCTCGACGAACTTCTGTTCTCCTCCGGCATCGGGTTCGCAGCCCTGCAATTGCTTGCCGGAATTATTTCCTTCGCGGCCGGGCTCACGCTTCGATCGGCGGTTGTGTTGCTCGTGGTCATGAGCGTCGCGGGCGGGCGTGGATGGAAATCGGTATTGCGATTGGGCAAGGAATCCCGCGGGGACCTCTCCGAAGTTTTAAAATCGAGCGCCGCCAAACTGATCGGAATCTGCATCCTTTTTTTTGCGGGCTTGGAGGCGCTGCTATCGACGGCGCCCTTAACCGGATCCGACGCCCTGCACTATCACTTTACGGCGCCGCTGCTTGAGATGGGCAAGCCGGAACATCCGATCTTCTGGCTGACGCACTCGTTCTTCCTGGGACTCGGACACGAATTGATCGGGCTGGGGCTTGTGCTGGGAGGAGACAAGCTGGCGCTCCTCATGATTTTTCTGAGCGGATGTCTGACGGCGGCGGCGCTTTTCCAGATGGCGCGCAGGCTGATGCCGGTCGAATGGGCGCTTTCCGCGGTTCTCGCCTTTCTCATGGCGCCGATGGTGATGTGGCAAATCGGCACGGCGGGCTCTCCCGATATCTGGATGGGTTTCTATGTTCTCCTGGCCGCTCTGGCGATGGAGAAGACGTCCGGACCGGCAAGCCATCGCTGGATGGTCCTCGCGGGCGTTTATTCCGGAGCTGCGGCGAGCATCAAGTACACGGGATGGATAATTCCGGCCGTGATCGCCGTGTGCATATTGTGGTTTTCCAAATCTTTTCTGTGGGCCGCGCTCAGTTCGATTGCGGCTCTGGTCACTGGCATATTCCCGCTGATGCGAAATTTCCTGTGGACGGGCGATCCGTTTTTTCCCTTCCTCAACCAATGGATTGGAAAAGTGGCCATGAATGCGTATGCCTTGAAATCCCTTCAGGCCGATGTCCATTCTCATGCGTTCTCGATGCAGCCGCTGCATGTTCTATATTTCCTGGCGACCATGGGATTGCTGAGCGCGGACTACGGCCTGGGAAGTTATTTCGGGCCTATCGTGCTGGCATTTTTGCCCCTGCTGCTGTTTTGTAATTGGAGAATGCGGCTGGCGCGGGTGGCCGCGGCCCTGTGGCTTTCGATGCTGCTGGCCAACGCGCTGACGACGCAGATGGCGCGATTCCTGTTGCCGGCCTATCCCCTTGCTCTCGCATTGGTGTTTTGCGGAGCGGCTGCGGCATCCCGAAAACCGGGGAACCGCGTCCGATTCGGCTGCGTGGCAACGCTTGCGGTGTTTGCCCTGTTTTGTGTTGCTTCGGACGTCCTTACGCCAGGGATTTCTTGCCCGTATCGCTGGGCCTGGAAAGCAGAAACGCATTCCTCGACCGGATGGCGCCCAATTACCAGACTTCGATGTTTATCAATTCCGAGATGGCCCGCCGGGATGGCAAAGTTCTGGTTTTCCTGCGTCACTTATACTACCTAAGAGTTCCCTACATGGACGGCAGCCCCAACTCCTCCTGGCTAATGGACCCGGACCGGCTGACTACGCCGCAGATGCTTCTTGCTTTTTTGAAGGAACAGGACGTGCACTGGGTGGTGAAAGCACCGAGCTATCCGGAAGAATTGGCTCCGGTCTTCGAGGAATGTGAAAAAGAAGGAAAGCTGATTCCGGAATCGCGGACCGAAGTCATGGACATTTTTGGAACCTCCCGCATGGCCCGCGACCGCGAGAAAACCGCAGTGGTCCTTCTCCGCGTGGTGGATTGATATGCATGGCCGCTGGGCCCGATGTCCATCACCATCCACGACCGGCTTGTTTCGGTGTGGTTCCGCTGGCCTATCCCGATGGCCGCGCCTCTTTTTTCTCCAAGACCGCAATGAAGTGCAATTTGCGCCCGAACATGAGGCTGAACGGAAACGGATAAAGCTTAACCTGGTCTTTCCGGGCAACGACGTTTAGCCCGGCCAGGGAGAAATACCGGGTCCATTGAGCGTGCTTTGATAATTATAGGGTAGGACCACGCCATGAGGGCGGTTGCCCACCCAATCCATGAACTGCAAAATTTTGAAATCGAGCCGGTTTTCCGCCACATGATCCTTGATGAGCACGAACCGCCGGCTGACGCGGCACGCCTCGGAAAGAAGAGCCTCGATCCCGAGAGTGTGGTGCAAAACATCCACGAACATGCAAACATCAAATGAAGCCCGAAGGATACGGAATAGATGTTCCGTCGAAAGGCTTGCAGGGAATGCGGCAGGACGGCCGCGGAGCGAATTCGATTCCCTGGATCGTTATCGTGGGATTGGCAATCCTGGATCAGGCTGGCAATCGTGCCGTCGCCGCACCCGATATCCAGCACGGAAGAGCCTGGCGCGATCTTGGCCGCGAGTGAACTCGAAAGGACGCGGACGCGTCTTCCAAACACGGCCCGCTGGTGGGCGCGTTTCAGAACGGCGAGGGGCAACGACTTCTTTGCCGCATCCGTCATCGGCGCGACATTCCCAGCACGCTCAGAAAAAAACTCGACAGGATGATTTGGAACCCCAGCGTGAAACACACCACGCCGGGAATCACAATTCGCAATGTTTGCGCCGGATCCAGGGGACCGAAATGCCGGGCGTGCCAGTAGGCCAGACCCAATACCCATGCGCCGCCGCCCGCCAGTATCAGCAGGACTCCCACGACCAGACCTGCCTCCAGCGTTACGTAGCGGAACATGCGCGACAATCGCGGATCTTCCGGCAGCAATCCTTCGGAAATCGCGAACACCTTCGTAAACATGGCGAAAACCGCGGACTGGAAACCAATCAAGATGGCCATCGCCGCAAACAGCAGCGTATCCACATCGAACACGACGTTTCCGATCACCAGCGGCCCCCGGAGCAACAACGCGCCAAGCACGCTTCCCAGAGCCAGCAGCGCCAAGCCCGGATATAGAAACAGCCAGCGCGGGCTGTAGAGCAGCAGGAAGCGCAAATGCCGCCAGCCGTCGCGCCACGTGTTCAAATGGGGCGCGCGATCCCTGCCGTCGGGGGAAAGCGTCGTCGGGATTTCGGTGATTCTTAATCCGAACATGCTGGCCTTCACGATCATTTCGCCGGCGTATTCCATCCCCAGCGTTCGCAACCCCAGGCCCTCGATGGCTTGCTTGCGAAACCCGCGCAGGCCGCAGTTGATGTCACCTACGGGACTGCGGAAGAACAATCGCGTGATCGCCGTGAGCACGGGCGTACCCAGGTACCGGTGCAGCGGCGGCATCGCGCCCGGCAGAATGCCGCCCTGGAAGCGGTTACCCATCACCAGATCGTATCCTTCACGCAATTTTTCGACGAATCGATCAAGGTGTGTGAAGTCGTAACTATCGTCGGCATCGCCCATCAGGACATATTTCCCGCGCGCCTGGGCGATGCCCGCGCGCAACGCGCTGCCGTAGCCGCGCGTCTCGACCGCGACGATGCGGGCGCCGGCCGCGGCCGCCAGTTCCCGCGAACCGTCCGTGCTGCCGTTGTCCGCGACAATCACCTCCCCGCGAATCCCGTGCTGCTGCAGCGCGCCCAGCGCCTTGCGCACGCATCCCGCGATGGTCGCCCCCTCGTTCAGGCACGGCATGACCACCGACAGCTCGATCTCTTCGCCCGCCTTGCTTTCCGAAGGGGCCGGCCGGGAACCCGTAACTGATGTTATCGCGCTCAGCCTATTTCTCCCCGCCTCCGGAAATTATTACCATTAAATAAATAGTAGAATGAGGGTAATAAAGGCATAACGGATTTCCCCTCCCCCTTCGAGTTCCTTCGGGCTGATCTCCGAGCCCTAGGATACGGGATGCGCCGGCCGGCAATCAAGGCTACGGCCCCCCGGTGTACGGAGTGATGCGCGGCGGAACTGCGTCAGGCTCCGCTAGCCATACGCGGCGCCCGCGAAAATAATCAAGTAGAGGCTGGATATCCTTGCCGGGAATTTCCCGCGCCCAGACGACCTTGGAATGGTCAATATCCGCCCCGTTGTAAACCCACTCACCACTTTCGTTCGGAATTGCATAGCGTACGATCACCAGATGTTCGCCAGGAGTTGCTTTCAACTTGCGCATGAATACCGCGCGGTATTCGATTCCTTCTGGCGACGGATGCCCGAACGGTTCCACGTGCGGGTGAAACGGGGCCAGGAATAGGACTGACAATACAACAAGGCGTGAAAGGCCGATGCCTATGGGTCGTCCCCTATGCCGGAACTGCCGCAGATGACGGATTGCCTGCGTCAACAGAGCAAATAGCGTAGCCGTCAGGGGGGCGGCATAGTGCGCTTGAGTCCAAGGGACTAATAGCATCCCAGCGAAACAGATAACAGTCTGTGCAATAAGAAAACGAATCCTGTGGTCCCACAAGAACCAGGGAAGCGCAATGACGGGTACAAGAAGTTCAGGCCACATAAAGAAATAAACCACTTTTTCCAAGGCTGAAAAAATGTGATTCACAAGATGGCCAAAGCTGTCAACCTGGCCCTCAAACCACAGATTGCGTGACCACCCGTTATAGAACTGGTCGAATTGCGGATTCGCGTAATGGATCGGCGGTCTTAACTTTTCCCAGAAGAGGGTCGGCGTTGAGAAATACGTACGTTCGTTCACCACATACGGAAAAAGGATGGGATGCCCTGTTCCTCGCCAGTTGTAATAGCCCATGAAGAGTCCGCACAGAACTCCTGCGGCGCAAAGGGGCAGGATGATCCGCTGTAAGATCACACGCCACGTTGGGCTTCTCTTGCTGAACAGCCAAACAAGGAGAACCACCATCACCGGCAGGCAGAGAATAAGCCCCTCAAACGGACGGCTGTTCGCGAGAATGGCTGCGCCCAAAGCCAGCAGCAGGGCGTCGCGTATCCGCCAAAACCGCATGATTCGTGGCATAGCGCCGACGACCAATGCTCCCCCGATTGCCGCGACGGCACCGCCCCAATAGCTATTCATCCAGTATGTAAGTATTCCTAATCGGAACAGTACAAGTACTCCCCCGAGCAACGCCCAACGGGGCGGCAGCCAACCCTGCAGCATCCACAACACTGCCGCACACATGGCTGCAGCGCTTAGGAGGACGCCAAACCACGGGTCGCCGAGCAATTGGCCGACCGCCAACACAGCGCCCTGCACAGGGGGATACTTCGACATATACGTCGGATGCTGATTAACGTGGATGGTGTCGAAGAATATCCAAAGAGGATGTGTGAGATTCGTGAGACGCCCATGCGCGAATGTGTCCCCGGCAAGCAGATAGCTGAACTCGTCGTGGATTTGGGGTACCGGAACGGGGAGCACCAAAAGCAGACTCAGCCGGATTAGAATCGTTGCGGCCGCGAGCAATGCTATCGCCAACCCCTTGTATTTCGCAATAGTTGCTCCGGCTCGTTCGATTGCGTCGAAGAAGCCTCTCAAAAATTGGGGTCTGAAATATACGAAAACCAAAAAGAGTATTAATGCTGAGGCGGAAATACTATCACGGAGATGCCCGATTAACAGGTCGGGAAGGCGGTGAAGGGTGTTCATAGGAAGTTCGGCCGCGCGGTTCACCTGCTCCGGGCAGCAGAGAACTGCCAGCGGGTAAGGGCGCGCAGGTGCTTGGGCACAGAGACCGGTTGCGGCATCTGTGCCAGTTTCGGCAGCCGGTACAACACTCCGATCATCAGCCACAAATTGGCGTTAGAGACGAAGTCCTGGTATGCCCCCTGGCTCAAATACATCATCAGGAAGAGCATGACAAAGGCAAACCACCAGATGGCGAAAGCGATTGGGAAATACACGGTTTGCCGGAGTTGTTTAATAATCCGCCAGCCGGAATAAAGCAAAGCCGAAACCCAAAAGATCCAGAGAAAAAGGCCGAGAATCCCAAATTCAACGATGAGCATTCCGTAACCGCTTTCGACGCCGAATCTGGGCATCGGCTCATCCAGGAACCGCGCGACATACTGAATGCCCAAGGAAGACATGCCCGTACCGTGCCCATACGGCCAGAGCCCATCCTGAAAAGACTCCTGGAGATTCAAGATCGGGTAATCCACGGCCCGGCCAACCAATTGTGAACCTGCTCCGGTGGGCGACAACGTCTCTGAAAAGAACGCCCAGTTTCCGCCGATCACCGTGGGAAATACCTCCACCATGAGGATCAATCCGATGCCCCCGAACAAGAAGGCACGGCGAAGCGATTTGACCATGCGATGCCCCTGGCCCCAGCGCCACGGAGCGCCCCACAGAAATGCCGCCACCATCACAAAGGCGCTGCCCGCCACGAAAACGAATGGGGTGCGAGTGCCGGTGATCATGACCGCTACCGTAACCACGCCGAGTCCAAGAAATCCGTACTTGGCGCCCGGCCGGCGGGCCAGCAAGAGATATCCCTGCATGCCCATCGCCATAATCCAGAGCAGTGTCATGTACCCGGAAAAACGGCCGGCGCTGACGAAGACCGAACTCGTTGCCAGCACTTCCTGGTGAGTAAGCGGCGAGTATCTCGTCAGATGGGTCAAATCGTAAAGCTCCGACGCCGTATTATCCGGGGTCAGGAAAGTCACGCCCAGAACGGACTGCGCGATTCCCAGGCTCGCAATCACGATGCCGGCGCCCATGCACACCAAAAGGAGGCGCTCCAAATCCTGGGGACGCTCCAGCATGGCGTAGCCGAGGAACATCAAGGGGGCATAGTAAAAGTAAATCTTCAAACCCAGCAGACCGTAGAGCACGCTCGGCGAGATCGGATTAAATACCTGGATCAAAGCAAGCATGAAAAAAATCCCAAGGGGAACCAGGAAAGGAAATTTGGCGATGTCCACTTGCCGCCGGCGCTTTGCAAAATAAAACGAAAGATAGACCATGCTGACCAGGAAATCCTTGGCAAAAAACACGGTCATGCTGTTGCCCATGTATTTGCGCGCGAGATCCTCAAACAGGAGCCAGACCATGAACAAAAGAACTCCGCTGCGCCAATCATTCAAGATGTGAACAACCAGGGCGAGCACTACCAGGCTCAACCCGAACATGATCAGCATCTGGTCGGAGCCCGCGACAATCCACGCCGCCAGTTCCCAGATTACGCCCAGGACGACAAGGCCCATTACCGCCGCCTTGATTTGACGATTGCCACCCAGCGAACCTACTGTTGTTAGCTGCATATCTTGCTCGTGCTTATTTATGCCCCCACGGGATTATCCTTCGCATCCGCGCGCACTGCAACGACGAAAACGCCTTTGATTCGGAATGTTCCATGGCGAAAACAGAGCTTCCGGCAAAGCTTGAGGCCAAACAAATTAAAGATATCATCCGCAACGGGTCCCTCGCGCCTCGCCCAGTCTTCTGCCTGGTTCTGACCTCGTCGCAAAGCGCTAATCGTGAGCCCGCTCTTGTTGCCTTACGGTCTTGGTCCAATTCGGTACACGACGAAGTTACGGTTCTGAAAGGCCGGGGTCAACACGGCGGCTTGTTGATACTGCTGCAAGGACGGTTGCCCTTCGTTCCAGGTCCGCTGCTTGCCGTAAACGAGATAGGAAGCCTTGCGGACATCGGCTGTGGTCGCCGTCAGGCAAAGCCTCTGGCCGAGCAAGTGCATGGCTCTCGGCTTAAAAAACGAAATCACGGCGTCGCCGGACGTATTGTTCCTGATCCATTGAAACATTTCGGAACTCGGCTGGTCGTAAGGATTCCACTTCTCCTGAGGAAGCCTCCCGGTGCCAACGAGTACGGATGCGAGAATCAGGAACACGATCGGGAACCCGTATTGGACCGAGTGGGCCAGCAAGGGTCCAAATTTACCGGCCGTCTTCCAGCGTGCAAACTCGTCCAGTCCCAACATCATTAGAATTACCAAAAAAGGAGTCACGGGAATCATGTACCGGTAACCTTGTGCAAATGGCAATATGATATAGAGCGCTAAGGTCAGCAGTCCGTAGACACTCAAATGGGCTGTTCTGCGCCAACTTCGGAAGGCTCCCAGAAGTACCAGTGGCCCTAAGACAATAGCTAGAACAGCAGAGTGATGTCCCGCTGTGAAGAAATCAAATAGCGAGACTGGATAAGTAAGCGCGTTCGTAATGAGTGTGTGGGCGGAGGTGCGTAGCGATTGCAAATAACCTTCTCCGCCAGCCGGGAATACAATGGGCCAGATCGCAAAAAGCAGGAAGAAAGGAATATACGGGAGCAGAAGCGCCGCGAGCGCAGGCCGGCGCCAGCGTTTCTCTTTCTCGCTAAGACCGGGAAGAAACTCACTCGCCGTGGCGGCAGCCAGGATCAGAATGCCGTTGGATCTGAAGGTGAACGCCGCGAACGCGAAAGCGCCGGTCGCCAGCCGGGACATCACGCCCGAACGTCCGTGCAAATCGCGGTATTCCATTGCCAGGAAGGCGCATACCGATAGGAGCGTGAAAGGCAATTCCGTCAGAACGTGATTACAGTAATGCAAGAGACCCGGATTAAACGCAAACATGGCGGCTACAGCCAGCGCCTCGGCGTTGCCGACGAAGCGCCGCGCCAGCCTATGGATAGCCAGAACGAGCAACAGAAAAATCCCGATATTGAAGAGCTTAAAAACATGGAGAGTGAACGAAAATAGCGATCCTTCCACGGCCAGCAGCAAGGGCAGGCCCCAGGGGTACGCCACTGGACCTGGCGGCTGCGACGATTCTCGCGTCATGAAGGTGTATTGCTGGATGCTCTCATGCAGGTTGTGATCCAAAATAGCTTTCCCCTGAAGTATATACTGGGCCCAGTCGTCTCCCCAGTTCTGGTAACTATTGAGGAACGCATGAGCGAGCAGGGCTGCAAGAAATAAAATCAGAAACAGCGCGAAACGCGAAAGCCAACGCGATGAGGAAGCGGCACTGGGAGAGTTGGGCGGAGCGTCTGTTTTCGGGCACATTTCGGTCATCTCCATTCAGTTGTCGAGCGGCGGATCGAATCGCTGCAGCGAGATTGTATCCGAACCGTCGCGATAAGTGGCCACGACGTGCGAGTGTGTTCGGTAGAGATCAAGGTCAGACATGGGAACGCCGCATCTGGGCCCGATAAATGCGTTCCATTGCGTTTCGGATTGGCCGAGCAGGCCGAGAAAGTAGACGTGTCCTCCCCGGCGCTGGGTCTCGGCAACACTCTCGCGAAGACGTTCCGTTGCGCCTCTGCCGTAATAAACGCCCTGCGTTACAAAATCGAATATTCGATCTTTCGGGGCCCAGGCATCTCCGTACAGCATCGCCACTTTGTCCCAGTCCCCCACGACAAGATCCTCGCCGCTTACCATTTCAGAAACATCCCGAGCGTCCCGGAAATAAGCGCTCACATCGGCCCGCTGGCCGGCAATCACCAACGGAAAATTGAAAAGCGCGCCAATCAGAATCAATAGAGGAACCGCCCGAAACATGAAAATGGATTTCCATCCTCTTTCCGCGGGAACTTTCAGCGCGATGGCGATCAAGAAAGCCAGAAGCGCGAGTGGTTGAAGCCACAGCTTTTCGTATTGCGGATCCCAAATCAGCAGCGGAACCAGCGTAAACAACAGGCCCACGATTCCGGTCCACAGGCCCCGTCTTGCGGGCTGGGACAAACCCTTGCGATGCCTCCAAACGTGCGCCCCGCAAACAATAAGGAAGGCTCCAAAAATCGCGGACACAAGCAGAAACGCGAACAAGGCGATTTTGGGCCCAGTCAGCACATGACGAATCCCATCAAACTGCACAAGTACGGGGAAAATATTCCGGATCAACCCGAACGGCAAGTTCAGCCCTTTGCCGGGCCCCACTCCGAGGTATGAACGCGCGTCCTGCATTTGGAACAGTTGCCTGGCCATGTTTACCGGACGCGTATTGCCCGTCAGCCAGTCCGCCCAGCCGTGAATGCCAAGCCATGCGGCCAAACATCCCAGCAGGAAAACTCCTTCCATGACAATTAACCTGGGCGGAACGCGCGATTCGCGATTCTCTTCCATCCACGTTTGCCAGATCAGAACGAGCCCGGCCGGAGCCAGAAAAATCATCGACTCATACGTTGCCATCGAAAGTGAAAAGAGGAGTCCGGAAACGAAAACGAGCAGGAGAGATCTCGCCCGGAGCCCCAAAACCAACGTGAGAACCGCCAGGAGGCTCCAAAAAAGTCCCGCGACCGCTTCATTGGCATTAGTGGCCTGTGAAAAAAAAGCCCTGGATAATCCAAGCGTTACCACGGCTCCGAGCCCAATCCGCCAGGAAGAAATCGTCCACTGAATCAAAAGGAACACGATGGCGAGGCTGGCGGCTGCCGCAAAACAATTCATCAATTCCGTGATTCTGTAGAATTCAAACGGACCGTTTGCCTTCAGGCCGAAAACCGCAACCAGCCGCGTCCAGGCCAGCACATTCACGGGGTAGAGCAGGTGATTATTTTCGTGAAAAAAAATTGCCTGCCGGTGGAAGACCTCCAGGCAGCGGTGGGCTCCGTCGGTGGCAAAGATGTCCCTGGATCGCAGCGACGCGTACAGAACCGCAAAGCAGCCAAAGATGGCCGCGGCCCCGGACACTTCCCGCGCATGGAAAGAAGATCGCAAATTTTGTGTCGTCATGGATGCGGACCGGCGCGCAGCGCGCCAAAAAGTATTCAGATTACGAATCGGCGCGAACCGCGAGTTCCACGCCCCTCACCAGTCCATCCGCATATTCGCGCGGAGACCACGTCAACATGCGTTGCCGCGCCGCGGCTCCCATCCGCGCCCTGTGTTCCGCATCCGGCAAAATTTCCCGGAGGATCCCGGCCAATTCCTCCACGCCGCCGGCGGGAAACACGTAGCCGTTTTCGCCCTGGCGCACCAGATCGAATCTTGCGCCCACGCGATCGCTGACCGCCACGGGGAGGCCGCAAATCATGGCCTCGTTGACCACCAATCCAAACGGCTCATAGTGCGAGGGCAGCACCAGCAGGTCCGACGCACAATAGACGCCGGGAAGCTGCGACTGGTTCATGAACCCAAGAAACCGTACGCGATCCGCGATCTCCAGTTCCGCCGCCCTATGCTCCAGCGTGCTCTTGAGCGCCCCATCGCCGGCAAAAATCAGGTAGGAATTCGCAACGCCGGCACGCGCGAACGCTTCAAGCAAGTCCGATGGGCCCTTCCAGGGCTGCAATTTCGCGCAAAATAGCACGGCCGTTGCGTCCCTGGGAATCCGCCAACCCGCGCGGATGGCGTCCCGGTCGACTACCGCCGCCTGCCTGGTCCACCAATCGTTGTCCACGGAATAAGGGGACAGGACGATGCGGCTTTCCGGAAATCCCAGGGCAACGAGTTGCTGGAAAGATCCGGAAGACATCGTCAGCAGCACTTTTCCCAGGGAAAGGATGCGCCGCATATAAAATTTCTTGAATCGAATTCTCCATTTCGATTGCGTCGCCCAACTTCGCAGGCTATGCGCTTCGGTGGTGAAAAGAATGGGAATCCCGCGCCACTTCGCGGCAAAAATGGCAATCCATGCGCTCGCATAGAAATAGCCGCTGATAAAGACGGCGTCAAACTTTCCGTCGCGAATCAGCGCCCACAAACCGGGATTCACCAGGCCAAAGAAGCGCCCAAGGCCGGGCCGGAGAGATCGATTCGGGACATGGACCCACGGATACCCTTCGAGCGGCGAAGTGTCCCAGGAAACTTTGACGCCAAAATCAGGATCCATTCCGGGTTCCGCCCCTTGCATGCTGCAGTAGGCGACTTTTAATTCGATCCGGGAATCCAAAGCTAATTGGCGGAAGGCCGAAGCAGCATACTGCACCACATGGGAACCCACGACCAGGAGCCGGAGGCGGCGCGCCGCGTCGGGAGACGCCGCGCTGTTTGGATCGCCGCCTTCCACGGCAATAGCTCCTCGACTCATCGCGGTACTCTCCACAATTCCAATTCAGGGCTTTCTTCCCCTGGCATTGATGCCGTTAAATCCATTTCCGATGTAAACATCGACGAGCCCCGCTTCGGAAAACCACTGGCGGATTGTTTCTTTCGTCTGCGGGTTGTCGCATGCGGGCGAATACCAGCCGAGGGCGCTATTGATCTTTACTTGAATCAGTTCTTTGTCCGTGAAAATAAGCTTTGGCGCGTGCGATATCGGCCCAATCGGAATGAGGTTGCCGATGGATTTCCCTATCAGAGGGATTTTGTAGAGCGCCTTCTTCAGGTAAAAAGCGGGAGGAACAGTCCAGGACAGAAATCTGTGAACGCCCTTGGGTCCCATCCACGTCAGAAGCGGCCGAACCCAGTATTTCAGCGGTGGAATCAACCCTTTATGCTTTTCATAACAATCGACCACGATTTCTCCGCCGGGCCGCAGGAACGGCACCAGGCTCATGAACGCGGAGCGCACGTCGGGACAATACTGCAGAACTCCCATGCAGAATATTTTGTCGAACGATTCCTTCTTGAGGGGGATTTCATAGATGCTGGCTTGAAAGATGTGGACGCGATCGGATTCCCCGTTGTTCCGGAAGCTCGCTTCCACCGAACTGCTCAAATCGAAGGAAAAAATTTCCGCGCCGGTCTCGAGCGCAACTTGCGTGAACCGGCCCATACCGCAGCCCGCCTCCAGAATCACCTGCCCTTCCATCTTTTCCGGCCATTGTGTGGTGGCAAAAAAACGCTCGTGGCTCAGATTGTTCCCCGCATGGCTGTCGAGCTGCATCTTGTCAAACAAGTTCCACTGGTATCCCCAGCTGTACGCGTAGTCCTCGCCTTCAACAAACCTAGGCATGGAACGCACGATGGGAAAGACGCGCCCGCAAGAGGAGCAGATCAGCTTGCCCTCAACGATATTTCCGTTGTTCTGGGCTGACGCGGGCGTTTCCACCTGAAGCGGCGCACCGCATCCAACGCACCTGAACCATTCAAGAGATTTCAAATTCATTTCTTCCAGCAACTCCTCGCGTCAATTTCGCCGTGTGGCAGCGGTTGCCCGGACGTCTCTCACCGCGGAACGAATCAGACGCCGCCTTCCACTCCCGCTCCGCAAACACTGAATCCAAAAAGTGTAGCAGCCTTTTCCCGCTGCGGATACGCGATCAGCTCGTCGGCCGATTCCACGGGCCGCCCGTCCAGGGAAGTTAAGCGATGATTCAAGCGACTCGTACCGAGCCGGTCGTTCCTTTCGTCAATTCGCTTTCCTCTTCGGCCATCGTCCTGCCGATTTCCGCGGCAAACCTTGCCGTAATCGCGGCCCACGAAAAATATTTTTCGTGCGCCTGGCGGCTCCGGCCGGACAGCGTGCTTCGCAGCGAGGCGTCGGAAAGAACATTTTCCAGCGCCGCAGCGAGCGCCTGGCGGTCGCCCTGGGAAACGGCGAGAATTCCCGCTTCGGTGACCGGCCAATCCGTGTCCGGCCCGGAATAACACACCACCGGCAAGCCGCAGGAGATTCCGGCGATGGCGCTTCCGCGACGGCTCGAAATGTGTCCGCGAACAAAGAGCAGCACGTCAGCTTGCGCGAGGGTTCGCGGCACATCCTCGGGAGAAATAAGTCCGAGCGCCTCGATTTCCACATTCTCGCCCGCCAATGCGGACCGGAGCAATGGTTCGGCTTCCCGAGAACCGCGGCCAAACACGAGCAGGCGCAGAGAATGACCGGATGCAACATGCCTGCTTCAACACAAAAGCGATGTCGGCAACTTCGGGCAGAGTCTGATTTCCGCCGGTCACGCCGTAGACCGCGATGGTCTTCGTATCGCTGATCCGCGAAGCGGGCACTGCAGGCGATTCCGGACAATTTGGGCCCACCGGAATGAAGACCGCCTTGTCGCGGCGCATCGGAAGCCAGGAAATATTTTTAACAGGGATGGTAAAGATGGCGAGATCCGATCGCTCGTACAGTTGCCGCAAAACGCGAAGCTGGCAAACCTCGCGAATGCCGGCAACTATTCCCGAACCGGTTTGCGGCGCGAAATCGTGAAGCACGACTCCGGGACGCGCGCCGCATTGCCGGAGCACTTCGAGAACGCGCGGCGCGCGCAAAGGAAAACCGCGGTACGACCATGCCAGAGTCGTGTACTGCAAAAAGACCCAGCGATCGCGCCATGCCGAGGCCGCCGCGCGCAACTCCGCAAGGGCGGCGCGCCATCCCTTTTCGGCCCAGCGCACCTGCACGGATTCAAACGCGAGTCCGCATGCGGCGCCGTGTTCGCGAAGCTTTTCGCAATAATCCGCGACGCCGTCGGTGGGATGGTCCCGCCGGCCCAGCAGCAAAAAAACCGGATCGGCGCTCATTTTTCCACCAGATAGGAGCCAATCACCAGCGCGTCCATTCCGGAGCTGAAAAATGTTCGCACGGCGTCGGTCGGGGTGTTCACGATGGCTTCGCCGCGCAGGTTGAACGACGTATTCATGAGCACGGGCACGCCCGTCCGCTTGCCAAATTCGTTGATCAAGTTCCAGTACAAAGGTTCGATCTCTTTTTCCACCGTTTGCGGGCGCGCGCTTCCATCCACGTGCGTGACCGAAGGAATGACGCCGCGCTTTTCCGGGCGCACGGGACTCGTGAGGATCATGTACGGCGAATCGAACGCGCATTCCAGATACTCCGCGGCGACTTCCTTCAGCATGGAAGGAGCAAACGGGCGCCACCATTCGCGGAACTTGACCGCATTGTTCACCTTCGCGTTCATTTCCGGATCGCGCGGGTCCGCCAGGATCGAGCGGTGGCCCAGGGCGCGCGGGCCGAATTCCATTCGTCCCTGAAACCATCCGATGATTTTTCCGTTGGCGAGCAATTCAGCGGTCGTCGAGGCCACGTTGTCCAGCTTCGACGCGCGAAGCTTGTAGGTCCGCAGAGCCTTTTCGATTTCCGCATCGGAAAATTCAGGGCCCAGATAGGCGTGGCGAAGCGGCTTCATCGGCAGGCGGCCGCCGTTGTCGAGGTATGGGGCGAACACAGCGCCCAGCGCCACGCCGTCATCGGACGCAGCCGGCTGCACGAAGATTTTGTCCACCATCCCGGACGCCTGAATTTTGCCGTTCGCTTTCGAATTCAGCGCCACGCCTCCGGCCAGGCATACATTGCGGGAGTTGGTCTTCTGCATGGCCAGCTTAACCAGCGCCAGCATGGCCACTTCGCACGCGTCCTGCACGGCAAACGCCACGTTCTTGAAACTGTCGTCGATTTCGCTCTCGGGCGTGCGTTCCGGGCCAAGCCGCTTGGCAATCGCCGACGTGCCGTTTTTGCGTTCGAGCAGCAGCGGCGCATTGACGCGATACGATTCGTGATTCAGCGAAATAAATTCACCGAGATTAATTCCCGGGTGCCCGTACGGCGCGAGGCCCATCACCTTCCATTCGTCGCTGTTGGGAACAAATCCGAGATACTGCGTAAATTGCGCGTAGAACAGGCCGAGTGAATTCGGCCATGGGATGGTGAGCACGTGATCGAGCCGCCCGTCGTGGCCGTGCCAGATCGAACTTGCCTCCCACGCTCCGCGCCCGTCCATCACCACGACCGCGGCATCGTCAAATCCCGAATACGAATATGCGCTGATCGCGTGAGCCAGATGATGGTCAACGAACCGCATCCGCGCGCGCGTCGGCCCGAAAATATCAGTGAAGCGCCGGAAACCTCCGTTTTGGTGCGCCATGCTGGCGTAAGGCGCGCGGAGTTCAAGACGTTGAAATAGGTCATCGGATATTTGCCGGCGCAAAAAACACTTCAAGTCCTTGGCGAACACTCCGGCGAGGCGCCGGCCAGCCCGCGCAGATCGCATCCAGTTGATCCGGGCGGACGTCTCGCAAATTCCAGGCAAGCGCGGATGGCGAGTTGCGGAAAACCGGCATCGTGCTTGATCCGGCTGATACGCTCCTCGGCGACGGCAAACAGCAACTCGCCGTCGCGGGCGATACATGCCGACGAATCGTGCATTTGCGAATAGTTAAATCCCAGAGTAATCACTAGGCGTTTGTCCTTGATGATTTCGATCCGCTGCACCACGTCATCGGGGTGCCTTCCCCCGCCAGGTCCTGCACGGTTCCGCCTGCTTCCTTGATCGCCTCGCGCACCGCGGCCACGTCCAGACAAGCGCCCCGCCAGCTTTTCCCTGCAATTTCCGGCGAAAACCCGAACAGAGACGCCACTGCGCGGCTCATCCCTCGGAATCCCAGGGCCCAGGGAAAATCCACGATCTTCCAGGCCAGCCGCCCTTTCCAGTTCATTGCCGCGATGCGAAGTGAATTGAATTGAAACAAAAAAATGCCGCCGGGCTTGAGCACGCGAAGCATCTCCCGGATATACCGGAGAGCAAAAGCAGGCTCGGGCAAATGCTGGAGGACGATATAGCTGAATGCAAAATCAACGGTCTCGCCGGCGAGGCCGGCAAGATCGGTTCCGTTTCCCAAGGTCCAATTTACGTTGGCGGCTTCGGGATCCAAAACCCGCGCATGGCGCAGCATTTCCGCGGAGATATCAAAAGCGTACACCTGTGAAAAACGTTGCGAGAAGCTGCGCGTCATTCGCCCCGCGCCGCATCCCAGTTCCAGCATGGACTTGCCCTCCGGATTCCAATGGAATCGGTCGAAAACAGGCGCCACGAGCCGCTGGTAGTCTTCCTCGCCCGATTGGAAGAACGATTCCGGGCTCCAATCTTTTCGCCAGGACGCAATGTAATGAAAAGCGTCCTTGCGCGCCCGTTCGTCCCAGTCCTGCCTCATCAAATTTGCCGCGTCCACGTTTGTAAAGCCTCCCTAGAGCGATTCCGAGGGGAATGGCCGCTTTTTTATGCGGCGTCCATTCGTCAGACGATTGAATCGAATCCCGCGCGCGCCAACCGTTTCAGCGCGGCGTCCGCTTTTCCTTCCGGCAGACAAAGCGTGTCGCTGAACTCGCCGTGTTTCGCAAGGTTCCACGATTCCAGCTGTCCATAGGACAGATGAAACAATCGGTACTTCCGCGCCGCGAGAAAATCCGCGACTTGCGAGGAGGAAATGCCGGCCTGCGCCAAGAGAATCCCATTGATTTCGATCATCATGACCGGCCGAAACTCTTCCAGAGCGTTCCGGGCGCCCTGCAACACGGCAAGTTCCGATCCCTCGGCGTCCAGCTTCATCGCGTCCCATCGGGTCACGCGCGCCTCGCGGCACCAATCATCGATCGAGATCGCGCGAACCTCGACATGCTCGCCCGTGCCAAAATCCCGCACTTCGCTGAGAGTTCCCCAGCCGGATTCCTGGGCAACGGGAGAACGCGCAAAGGTCAGCGTGCCGCTGTGATCCCAGACCGCGGCGTGCGTTGCCTGCGCCCAGGAAAATTGGCCGAGGTTGCGCGCCAGGCGCTCGAACATCACCGGGTCCGCCTCGAAAGCAAATACGCGGCCATTCACTCCAACCCTGTGCGCGGCCGCCACGGCGTGGTAGCCGATGTGGCCGCCCACGTCAAAATAAACGTCCCCGGGTTCGAGCAGGGCGTCGAAGCAAGCTCGCACGTGCGGCTCGTAGGTTCCCGCCCACATCTGCCGCTGGATTCGATCGGTCAAGTCCGCTTCGAATCGCACACCCGGCCAGGGCGTTACCACCGCGCGTTCTCCGCCCATCCAACCCGCAATCCGGCCCAGCGCGTCCACCAGGCGGCCTTGTCCCGGCAAGGAATGCCGGCCCATTCGAAGTGTGCCCAGGCCATGCGCCGCTGTTCCCATGAACGATCGATTCATAATTTCATCCAGGACGCCGCTCGACAACTTGCACGGTACGCGTCGGTTCTCCGGTCCAACTGCGAAGGCGCGATAGCCCTTTATCCGTATACCACCGCCGCAACCGGTAAAAAACACGAGGCGGCAAGAGCAAGGTCTGCATCAGAACAAAAACGCGGAATAACTGGTAGCGCCAGGTAACGGTGCGGTACGCGGCTTTAAAGGCGGCGCGTTCAACCGAAAATGCCTCCAGGTGGCTGCCGCCTTCCAGGCTGAGGCGAATGCGGCCTGCCTCGACCCGGGTGCCGCAAAACAGCGCGCCGATAATTTCCTCGGTCGCGCCCAATTGCCGCAACTTTGCCGAAAGCTCGCGGATGAGAACTTCGAGGACATTCATCTTCCGGCGCGCCTTCTCCGGCTCGAATTTTCCAAACTGAAATAAATTCCCCGCGTGCATCCCGTAGTAGCACAAGGGCTCGTTCAAAATAATGGCCGGGCGAATGGCCGGCGCGAGCGTGAAAATATATTCGTCCGCCTCGATCGTCAATTCTTCCGGCACGGGCAAGATCTGGTCCAGAACGGACTTACGGATGGTCATTCTGCTGGTTCCGAAAAATGCCGCCACGTGGCGGAACACTTCCGCATCCTGCTGCGAACCGAGATCCAGGCGATAGAAACATCCGGGGAGAACCAAACCATCGGGACGCCCGTGGGCATACTCTTCATAAAAGCCGTGCCCGACCATGCCCACGTCGGGATTCGCGTCCAAAGTCTCCAGCACGCGGCGAAGCTTTTCCGGGGCCCAGCGGTCATCCCCATCCAGAGTCGCAATGATCTCTCCGCGGGCCTGGGCGAAACCGAAATTAAACGCCGAGGCCTGCCCGCCATTGGGTTTTCGCAGATAACGCACGCGCGGCTCGAAACGCCGAACAAGTTCCGGCGTGCGGTCGGTCGAGCCGTCGTCGACCACCAGGATTTCGACGTCGTCCATCGGCATGTCTTGTTCCAGGACGCTTGAGATCGCGCGCTCGATGAAGCGCTCGTGATTGTAAGTGTCAATCAGCACGGTTACTTTCATCGCTCCGCCTGCAGGGGCAATTTCTCGTGCGGGACACCCACGTAATTCTTCACCTCGGGATACTCGTCACGAATTTCGTGCGGAATCAGGGTCCCGTCGGCGGCGCATTCAAACCACACATATCCGGCGCCGGCGAGCAGCGAAATAATTTCTCGCGCCTTGTAGCCCCACACCAATGTCGTTTGGTCCAGCACTTCGCAAATCAGGATGGGCCGGAATTTTTCAAACATGGCGGCCGCACCGCGCAGAACTTCCAGCTCGCCGCCCTCGACGTCGAGCTTCATGACGTCGACTCGCTGAAGTCCGGCCTCGGCCACGTATTGATCCAGGCTGATCGCCTGGACCGTAATTCTTGCCACGGAATCTTCGCTGGCCGGAGGTTTCAGCCCGTTGCGGGTCGGGTCTCCGGAAACCACTTGAAAAAACGATGTTTCCGAGGCCGTGGAACTGACTGCAAAAGGCTCGACTCGCGCGCTGCGAATCCCATTCCACCGCAGGTGCAACTGTAGCCTACGGCGGTCCCTCGGCGAGGGCTCAAAAGCGATCACCCGTCCGCGACTCGTGACGCGCTTGCCCGCCACCACGGAATACACACCGTGAAAAGCGCCGACGTCCAGGAACGTGTCGCCCGGCCGCAGAACTTTCCAGAGAAACCGGAGGTCTCCCCTATCCTGTCCCCAGTAATCGAAAAACGCGCGATCATCGTCATAAAAACCTACAAAATAAGACCACCAGAAACGCAGGGTTTCGCCTCGGGTTACCTCCAGGTTTACGGGCACCGGAACGTACGGCAGCCGCGCGAGGCCCTGGCGAAACAGGAATTCAGCCGTCGTGAGTTTTTCATTCCACGGTTTGTGCCAGAATCGCTGAATGGAATGGGATGTCATACTCGACGGCTCAGGGACTCCACTTCAATTTCGGCTGGAATATTAAAAATGCCGGCCCAGCGGTCCTGCGGGTGGGAAAGCGGAGGCGTATCGACCACGAGCGTCGGCAACGCGTACCATTGTTCCACGAGGCGCCCTCCCGTCAGGTTGTTGCCCCGATCGAAAACCGAGCACGTCAGCGAATAGGCTCCCGGGCGCAACGGAAGAAATGGAACGCGCAAGACAATTTCCTGATCGCCGTCCGGGATGTCGAGATTGTCAAAGCCCCAGCCGGCGAGTACCGAACCTGTGTCGCTCAAAATGGCGATGCCGAAGTGGCCTTGCGAAATCGCTTCGCTCAAGCGCAACTGAAAATGAAATGCCACTTCGCGCAGCCCGTCCCGGACCACGTTATCTTCGCCGCCGATGGTCCACTTCCGGAAGCAGGTGCTTCGGCCGCCCGCCGCATCCGCGGGCTGCAGGCTGGCCGTTTCGTACGCGGCCACGACCGAACCCGTGGGGCCTTGTTCGCGAACCTGGCCGCCGTCAATCCACAGCACGCGGCCGCAGAGCCTGCGGATCTGATTCATCTGGTGGCTGACGAAGACGATGGTCCGGCCGCTCTTGGAAACTTCCTGCATTTTTCCAAGGCATTTCTTCTGAAATTCGATATCTCCGACGGCCAGGACTTCGTCCACGAAAAGAATTTCCGGTTCGAGATGCGCGGCCACGGCAAACGCGAGCCGCATCTGCATTCCCGTGCTGAAATGTTTCAAGCGGCGTGTCGAGGAATTTTTCGATTTCGGCGAAGGCGACAATCTCGTCGAATTTCCGGTCGATCTCCCGCTTGCTCATTCCCAGAATCGTGCCGCTCAGGTAAATATTTTCGCGGCCGGTCAACTCGGGATGAAACCCCGTGCCCACTTCCAGCAGGCTTCCCACGCGGCCATGAAGTTCGGCGAAGCCCGATGTCGGGTGCGTGATCCGGGAGAGAATCTTCAGCAGCGTGGTCTTGCCCGCGCCGTTGCGCCCGATCAGGCCGACGACTTCCCCGCTCTGCGACGTCAAAGCTGACGTCGCGCAGCGCCCAAAGAATGTCGGACGCGCCCTGGGGAGAACGCCGGAACGGCGACGTCACCAGCCTCATAAGGACGTCCCGCAGGGCGAAGTACCGCTCGCGTTCCCCGACGCGGTAGCGCTTGCACAGCGACTCGACATGAATGGCAATGTGGCTCATGGGATCAGACCACGTCCGCGATCTTGCCCTCGACCGCGTGATAGTAAACGAGTCCGCCGAGGACAAGCAGGACCACCGCCACGGACGAAGCGGCCAGCAAGGCTCCGGGAGGCTGCCCGTGACCCGTCAGCGCCCATCGAAATCCTTCGATGACGCCCGCCATGGGATTCAGCCCGTAAAGCCAGCGCCACTTTGCCGGCACCAGCGAACTTGGATACGCGACCGGAGAGGCAAACATCCAGAACTGCACCAGGAACGGCAGGACGTACCGGACGTCCCGATACAACGCGTTCAGCGCGGAAAGCCACAACCCCACGCCCAGGGCGGTAAGAATCGCGAGCAGGGTGAAAACGGGCAGCCAGATCACGGCCTTCGTGGGAACGATGCGGTAATAAACCATCATGGCGGCAAACACCGCGAACGAAATCGCAAAATCCAAAAGCCCCGACAGGACGGAAGAAATCGGCAGCACCACGCGCGGAAAATAAACCTTCGTGATCACGCGCTGCTGCTCGACCACGACGTTCGTGGCCGCCTGCATGGCCGTGGCGAAATACATCCAGGGAAGCAGGGCGCAATAGTAAAAAATCGGGATAGGGAAGCCCGCCCGAGGGAATTTTCGCCAGCTTGCCGAAAAACAGGCTGAAGACCACCATGGTCAGGACCGGCTGGAGAATGGCCCAGGCCGCGCCGATCACCGTCTGCTTGTAGCGGACCTTGATGTCGCGCCAGACGAAGAAATAGAGCAGTTCGCGGTAGGCCCACAATTCCGGCAGATCGAGCGCCAGCCAGCCGCGCGGCGCGCATCGATGCGCACGACGGGAAGGCCGCGCTGTTGTCCGGCCACGGCAATCTGGGTTTGCGATGACAGCCATGAAAGCGCTCAGTTCTCCCGCGTCCCCTGGACTTTTTGCTGCTCGATATCTTCCTGCTCAATGTGCCGCATCATGTCTTTGCGATGCAAGAAGTAGGTTTCCAGGCTATGCGTCAGCCGCAATGGGACGACGACGAATTGGTTGTGCACCATCTCGCTCCACGAAATTTTCCCGCGCGCGGGAACCATGTGCGTGCCCCACTGGAAAATGAATCCCACATTCCATACCGTGAACAAGAGGGATGGCCGCTCCGGCCAAGGCCGACGGCGCGCGACGGTTTTCCGACCCAATGGGAAAACGAACTGTAGAGCGCGGCGAGGCCCAGGATAAAAATGGGCGTCAGCGAAACAAAAAACCGGTTTCCGAAACTGGACAGGCCGTCCCAATCCGGATAGCTGGCGATAAAATAATAATAGACGGCAAACGTCAAAAGCGATCCGGCGCCCAGTAAAGCGTTGCGCTTGATCAGAAAAAACAGCCCGACCGTGGCAAGGATCAGAATGGGCGTCCAGCTGAACATTCCGTGGTCGGAAGAAAACAAAACCTGGAGCAGCGCGGGAGAAGTCCAATTCCAGGTCCGAATTCCCGGATATCCCGTTTCAAACGGGTTTCCATAAATAATCTGGCGCGTCACGAACGTGGGCAGAAGAGAAACGATAAAAACCGCGCCGAACAAGGCGCAGCAGGGCACGAGTTTCCGCCAGCGGCAGGTGCCGGAGCGGATTCGCCCCGCGCGCCACGCAATACGTGAATGATTTCCAGGCCGGGAAATATCAGCAGGATGACATTCGGATAGTAGACATTGCCCATCAATCCGGCCATGGCTCCCAGCAGGGCCCATTGCCCCATGCGTGCGCCGCAACTGCGTGCGATCCCAGTACCAGAGAAATAAGGCCACGGCGAAAGCCGACAGTGCATGCGACCACGAAGGATTGAAATACATGTAAACGGGCAGGGAGCTGGCCAGCCAGATCCCGATCGTGGCAAGAAATGCCCACCGCTGTTCAAAATATTTTCGGGCAATTCGGAACGCCAGAAGGAGCGACAAAAAGCCATAGCTAGCGGTGCTCAGCGCCATCGCCACCAGATAGGGATGCGAGTGTCCGTCCGCCGGAATGCGCCCCCCGAAGTGATCCACCAACAGGACCCCCGCATGAACGGCGAGCACGGCAGGCGCCCATAAGATCGCGGGGCCGACGGTGAAGTGGTTTTCGACATAACCGGTCCGCGTATATTCCCCGGGAATCAGCCGCCCTTGCGCATCCACGCGTGACGATCACGAAAGATTCGTTGCCGGCCAGATAATCGTTTTCGAATCGCAGGTCGTGATCGATCAGAGCGGACCGGAGATAGGAATAGTAACCAACGCCATCCCCGCGTACCCAGGGATTCACCAAAGGAAGGCTCAAAAGGAAGAGGAAAAAAAGCAGCTTTACAAATGCCGCGAATGGCACGGTCCCCGATACCGCAACCGGCGGGAGAGAGGAGTCCGCAACGATTTGGTCGTGTCTAAGAGGCCACATTGGTCCCCGCGCCAGTCCGGCTTCGAGCCGCGGAAGGGTTTTGCTGAACGCGAGCGATGGAGACAGATTCTAGAATCTCGATTTTGGTCAAACACGCCCGCAGGGACCTCGAAACGATTTCGATCGACATTCCAGCCGGTCAAGACGCCCGGGCTACCGACTGTGTCTCCCGCCTCCCGGGAAGCCGCATCGGCGGAACCGATCCAAAATTTCAAGCAATGCTGCCCGCAGTCTCCCTGGGGACTCCAACGAATTGCTTTCTTCCGCGCATGATAGGCGGCCACACGGTCGATGATCTCGGGCAAAGGCGTCGTGGGGCGAAACCCGGTCAGCCGCTCCAATTTGTCAAGGCAAGGAACGCGCCGGAACATGTCCTCGAATCCGGGCTCATACGCCTGGTCGTAGGGAATGAACTGGATCGGCGAGGAACTCGCGGTTTTCTCCTTCACGAGGTGAGCGAGGCCTTCGATCGTCATTTCCTGATCGTTGCCCATATTCACGACCTCTCCCACGGCCTTGTCCGTGGCAATCAATCGCAGAATCCCTTCCACGGCGTCGCGCACGTCGCAAAAACATCGGGACTGCTGCCCGTTGCCATAGACGGTGATGGGAGCGCCCTCGAGGGCCTGCCCCACGAAATTCGGCACGACCATGCCGTAGCGTCCCGTCTGCCGCGGCCCCACCGTATTGAAGAACCGCGCGACCACCACCGGCAGCCCCTTTTCCTTCCAGTACGAAAGAGCCAGAAATTCATCCAGGGCCTTCGAGGCCGCGTAGCTCCATCGCCCTTTGGTCGTCGGGCCCAGCACCAGATCGGCATCTTCGTGGAAAGGGACATTCGTGTTTTTTCCGTACACCTCGGAGGTGGATGCGGTGAAGACCAGTTTGCGCTTCCGGGCAGGCCGCCTCAAGCACGGACTGCGTTCCGTTGACATTGGTCTCGATGGTTCGAACCGGGCTTTCCACGATGAGTTTCACGCCCACGGCAGCGGCGAGATGGAGAATGACGTCGGCCTCGTCCACCAGTTCGGCCAGCAAATGACGGTTTTCCAGGGGTTCGAGAAAATAGTGCATCCGGTCATACTTCTTGAGGTGCCGGATATTCTCCATGCTCCCGGTGGAAAGATTGTCCATCAGCAGGACTTGGTCGCCGCGCTCAAGCAGACGTTCCGCCAGGTGAGAACCGATAAACCCCGCACCGCCGGTGATTAAATAGACCAAAGGAAGTCCTCCTGGCGGCCTAGTCCTGGCCCAATTGAGATTCCGATTGTTCGGCTCGACGCGCTTTGCGGGATTTCCGCGACTCTTCTTCCCGCCCATAGCCGCCATACGAATAGGGATAGTAACGGTACGAGTAGTAGTAGTCGGGAGAGCTGGCGTCGACGGCGTTCAAGACCACGCCCAGCATGTGGCATTTCACGCCGGCGAGCAGATCCCGCGTGCGGACAAACGCTTCCTTGGGAGTCTCTCCGCTGCGGACCACCATCAACACGCCATCGACCAGCACCGAAAGAATGACCGCATCGGTCGCCGCCATGATCGGAGGCGAATCGATGACGATAAATTTGTACCGCGACCGGAGCTCGGCAATCAGTTCGGTCAACCGGCGCGAAGACAGCAAATCGGCGGGGTTGGGCGGGATCGGCCCGGTCGGAATCGCCGCCAGATTGGTAATGGCCGGATGCGGCACGGTAATCAAATCCAGCGAGGAGACTCCCGCAAGATAGGAACTCAATCCGGCGTGCTTGCCATCCACCAGACTCAAGGCGCGGTTGATGCCCGGTTTGCGCAAGTCGGCGTCCACCAGGAGCGTCTTATCCCCGAGTTGCGCGAGCGTCACGGCCAGATTGACGGCGGCGGTCGTCTTGCCTTCCCGCGGCAGCGCGCTGGTCATCAGGATCACTTGCGGAGGATGATCGGCCTGGGACAATAGCAACGACGTGCGCAACGCGCGAAACGCTTCCGACATCTGCGACTGCGGCATGTTGTGCGAAATCAGTTCCGCGCGGCCCTCCTTGGACGGCGATCACCGGGGTCTTTAATAATTTCGAAAATCGCCCGCTGCGCTTTCCGGTGGAGCTGGAAAGGGCCGGCACCACGGCCAGCGACGGCAAGCGGGCCAGCGTCTCGATGTCGTCCGGAGTCTTCACGGTGTTATCGAGATACTCGCGCAGCAGCGCCAAACCAATCCCGCCGATCAATCCCACCAGAACGCTGAGCATGACGTTCCGCGTCTTATTGGGACGCGAAGGCCCGTTCGGAATCAGGGCCGGGTCGACAATTCGAATATTCGAGGAACGCAAGCCCGGCGGAGATTCCCGCTTCCTTCAGCTTTTGCAGCATGCCGTCGTACAACTGCTTGTTGGCCTCGGCTTCGCGATTCAGGATGTTGTACTGCACCAGTTTCTCGGCGGTCGGCGTTGGTTTCCGCCTTCTGCTGATCGAGGGCCTGCTGCAGAAGGAGTTCCCGCTGGCGCGCGCCGCGATAATCGGCCTCGACCTGATTGCCGATATTCACTTTTTCCCGGGTGATGAGCTGGTCGAGGTCCTTGATCTGCGCCTGAATGCGCAAGACTTTGGGATATTTCGGGCCGTACTGGTTCACGGCGTCGGCATATTCGGAGCGTTAAGCGTGGTCTGCTGCTTGAGAATGTCTTGAATGACCAGGCTTTCGCGGACGGCGGCGATGGCGTCGTAATTTCCGGATTGCGCGAGTTGATAGACCGCCTCTTTATTGATGCGATCCGTTTGGGCGTCGGTCAATTGCTTGTTCAGATCCGCCAGTTTTTGCGAGCTGATGTCATTCTTTTCGTCGATGGTCCAGATCTGATTCTCGCGCTCGTAGGCGAGCCGCGCGTCCTCGGCGTTCTCGACCTTGATCTTCATCTCGTTCAGTTGCCCGGTAAGCCAATTCGAAGCTTGCGTGGCCGCTTCGAAACTTGCTCCGGAAATTCTGTTCGATGAAGTTATTCAAATGCGCGTTCACGATGCGCGCCGCCAGGGCGGGATCGGTCGATTCGTAGGTCACATCCAGCAAGCGGCTGTTCGGCACGCGCTTGACGCTCAAGCCGCCAAGAAACGCGCCCAGAGCCGCGGGCCGCGACCAGACTGTTCTCCGGCCGAGGCTTTCACCGGCTTTCCCGGCTGGCCGCCATATTGCGGCAGACGGTCCAGGCCCATGGACTTCACGGTCATCATCGCCAGGGTTTCGCTCTGCAGAATTTTCGATTGCGTGGTGATGTAATCCTCGAGGTCGACATAACCGTCGTCCTGTTCGGCATCGGCGAAATGCATGGCGTTATTGTTCTCGCGGTCGATTTCGACTCGGGCCGTGGCCTCGTAGATGGGCTGCATCCGGAACGTGGCGATGGTCACGATCGAGACGACGGCCAGCAGGAAAAACACGATCAGCCACTGGTGCTTGCGCAATACGAGCAGGTAGTCGAGCAGGTGCGGCTCGCGCGGCATCAAGTCCAGAGCCAGAAACGGCGAACGAGTCTGGAGGGAGTCGCCGGGATTCGCGCTGGAGCGCTCTCGGGGAGCTAAATTGTTTGTTTCATCCATAAGGTCGTCATTCGCTCCAAAGTGTCAAATCGAACTCAGCCCGATTTTCGCCGCGTCTAGAATTTGCCGGCGGCGACGATGGCAATGCCCGTCGTGAGCGACACCGCGATATCACCAGTGCGGTGCAGCGCCCTCTTACCCGCACTGTCCGGCACAAAAAGAATGTCGCTGGCCTGCAGCGTCACATCCTCCGTCTTCAGGTGCATCACTTTATTCAAATCGACCGGAACCTCGTCCCGCTTGCCGGTCTCCGGATTCTTGCGAAGAATGACGGCGCTCTTTGATCTTAGCCGTGCTGATCGTTCCGCCCGCCAGGGATAACATTTTGAGGGTGGTCATGCGGTCGCGGTCATTTTGCATCACGAAACCGCCGGGACGATTCACCGCGCCCACGACATAAATAATCCCGGCACGCGGCACGGAAACGACGTCGCCCCCCAGCAAAGGAATATTGAACCGTCGATCGCCGGTTTGCAGCAGGTCGGTCAAATTAATCGTAAACGACTGAGGTTCGGCCGCCATGCGGCGGCGCGTTCGGGTCGCCCGCGGGCAGGGTTTTCTCCGCCTGGCGCGTCACGATGACCGTGTTTCCGGCATCGTCGGCGATTCCGCCGGCTTGGGACAGCGCCTGCAACAGCGTGGTCTGGCGAACCGCCTGGATCACCATGGGAGTCTTGACCGAGCCGATCACGGTAATCGGCTGGCTGTTTCGTTCTTTCAGGGAAACGCTGACCTGCGGCGACGATACCAATCCATTGGTCTGCAAGAGTTCCGCGAGCTTATCCTGCAATTGGAAACGTGGTCAGGCCTTCCGCCCGCACCTTTGCGGGCATCAACGGAAGGGAGATATATCCCGTCTCATTGACGCGGACGTCCCGGGAAAGTTCCGGCACATCAAACACATCCATGGTCAGCAGATCGCCGCTCCCGATAACGTAATCGCCCTGCTTCACCGCAGTGGCCTGCGCAAGTTGCGCGATGCGATCATTGGTTTCCGCAGACCGCCAGGTTCTTCTGCGTTTCCGTCGTTTTTTGTTGTTGAGAAAATGCTGCCGGGGCTGCCAGCAGAATTAAAATCAACGCCCAGCTAAACATGTGCGCTGCCGGGCGGGACGCGCCCTGCTGTTGTTTGTTCATAAAAATAAATATTCCCCCACGCGCTTGCCATTATACAGAGACTTCTCCCGAGTCAAGCGGATTTGTTGGCGCAAAAAATAAAATGTTCCGCATAGGTACACCTCCTCGAAATCGTCCGTCAAATTTCCCATTCGACGAAACAATCCTTCTGGCATCGCCGGCAATCAGTCCACCATCGCCAATGCCTGCCGCCAAAGTCGAGAACGTCCTCCGTATGCACTATCGGCATCCAGCCCTTAAATGTTCAACGCCCGCGCTCAGATGAAAATGGAAGCACGGAGGTGGCCAAAGCCGCCTGAAGCAGGAAAAGAAGCGCGTTCGAGGGAATATGAAAATTGAAGTCCACGGTGGCATGAACCAGCAACCCAAAACAGGCGACTAAAGCACCGGCATGATAGGCAAGATTTCTTCCCTCCTTGTCGGCAACAAGAATCTTCCAGCCGTTCCAAAACAGCAAAACCAGGAATGCAAGAAAGCACAGCCCTCCGATGACGCCTGTCTCGGCAAGCGCCTCCACGTAATCGTTATGGCTGTGATTCACGATCAGGCCATCATAAATAGTTTCGTAACGGGGATAGACTTCCTGCAGAGTGCCCAATCCGGTTCCCAGAACGGGATGGTCGAGAAAAATATGCCAGGTTCCATGCAGCATCCCGACGCGCCGCCCCTCGCTGACCTCCAGTCCCTTATAGCTTGCAAACCGCTCCATCGCGGCACCAATGCCCAGCCATGAAACCAATACGACACGCCAAACCGACAATCAAAATCGCTCCGCCACCAATGCTTTTTTTTCTCTCCGGCGCAAAACAATCAGGATGGCAAGAAAAGCCCATCTCAGCGAAAAAGCTCATGATCCCGCCCCGGGAAGCGGAAAGGAACAACGCGCCGATGGGCAGCAAGGTGAACAGCGTCAACAAGGGCAATTGGTCGCGCCGTTCCCCTCCGAGAACCAGGATGGCCATGCCGGGCGGGATCAGCAATTCCATCAGGCCGGCAAAATGATTCCGGTTCACGTAGGGACCAAAAGGCATGCCGCCGTAGCGCATTTCGCGCACCCAATACAATTTTCCGTTGAACGTGAAATGCTGCAAGATCGCGAACAACGAAACCGCAAATCCCAGAATCAGCAGAAACCATACGAATCCGCGCCACTGCGCCCGCGTCCGATAGGACTGCAGGCAAAGAAAAAACAGGGCCAGCAGCGCGGAATATTTGAGAAGCTCGATGCGAGTCAAAAACGGAACCATGCTGATGCCCGCTCCCCATTGCACGGCCCCGATGATCCAGACACCCAGCAGCGGCCAAAATAAGCGGACTCCAGACCAGCGTAAGGTCCGGATCGGTCGCCGCCTCAATGCCCAGACCAGAAGCAAAACGGCGGCGCCCACTTCCAGAACGGCCTCGGACCAGGGCTCGACCCCGCCGTGGGCCAGCACGGCGAAGGCGACCAGCACGCAGATGCCTGTGCGGATCACGCTCATGGCTTTGGTCCTGCGCGGGAAAATTTCCACGTCGTCCACCCACACGGTTCCGCTGATTTTGTTATCGAGGCGATCGCTGGGCGCGCGAAACACGCGGACGCGAATCAAGTGCGTCTGCGGCCCGGTCGTGAAGTCAGCCTCCTCGAGGGTCCAGGGCTGCGTTCCCCGTTCATTGGGGGTGAGCACATCCAAATTCTTCTGATCCTTTGGATCGTAGATTTCAAACCGCATGCCGCTGTCGGTGGAAATTTGATCGGTGCGCAGGTATCCCTGAAAGCGGTAGTGCGTTCCCGGAGTCACCAGCACCTGTTGAAACAGATTCCCGTAAGTTAGATTCTGACTTCCATCAAATACGATCCGCGCCGAACGTTCGCCGGAGTGCTTGACATCGTTATCGAAATCGAAATCGGCGCCGGGAACATCCATTTCCTGCCATCCGAATCCTCCGCCGGAGAGATCCTTTTCGAATCCGCCGTCAAAGACGAGCGACCGGGCGTCTTGCGCCTGCCGGCGAGACCCCCGCAAGGGACGTGGCCTGGCGCCATACCGATCCGGCATCATCGTATCGCTCCTGTTCGACCAGCATGTCGAGGAACGCAAACACCGTATTCCATTCCATCGCGGGCCTTTTCGCGATCAGATGGTTCCAAACCGTTAGTCCGGCCGCGGGCTCCTGCGCATCGGATAGAAAAGCGATCGCTCCCCACTCGGCGGCGGGCGTGTTCGGCAAAACTTGATCGAGCAGAACGTGAACGTCAGGATCGCTGTGCCAGGCGCGTGACACGGCGAGGGGAATCAGTTTCGGGTCCACCATGACGGCGCGATGAATTTCCGCATAGGCTTCAGGCAATCGCTGCTGCCGGAGCAGAAAATTTCCGTATTTCCAGGAGACTTCCGGCGAAATCGGATAATTGTGCTGGGCGGCGCGAAAATACTTGTCCGCCTCTGCGATCTGTCCGGACATCTCGAGCGCGCTCGCCAGATCGAGTTTGTAATACGGGGATTACGGATTCAGCTGCACGGCGCGGCGATAATAGGAGAGGGCCAGAGGAATATCGGTGTGATCGAAATCCAGCTGGCGGAACCGTCCCAAGCGGTACCAATTTTCCGCGTCGCCCGGTTCGATTGAGAGGCTCGGAGCCACTGGTCCGGGTTCGAGGATGCGGCGTAATGGCCGGCCAGGGCATGCTTCACGCCTGCGTAGGAAAACCAGATCGCAGCCGCGATCGTAATGGCGACCGCAGTCCAGCGCGCGGCGGAATTGGACGATCCCTCAGGCATCCGCCGTTAATCTGCTACGAATGCCCGGCCCTGCGCAACTGAAAACGTATCGAAGATTGGTAAGTACGCATCCGACAACAGATCGGACCGAACAAATGGCCGGCACGTATAAGTTATTCCCGCCGCGCGGCGGACGCAGCCGGTTGCGTTTCGATAATTTCTTGCTTCGCCGGTGAAGTTTGGAGCGCGTGGCCACGCATAGTGAAAATTCTCGTTGCCCTTTTCATAGCGAAACCACCTGCCAAGGCGGTTCTGGGAATATCTCCTTCGACGGGAAGGACGCGATGGCACAGCTTTTTCGAGACGCGCATGAGAAGCGCGTCGCCCAGGCCCGTGTTGCGAACTTCGTGCAAAATTTCCTCCGAGCCGCGATACCGGATTTGCAATGCACCGCCGCGATATTCCTGCGTCGTCAAATTCAAGGACAGTTTAACCATGCGGTGATCGCAAACATCCGAATGCCAGACGATGCGGTCGTCCGTCATCGGATTCAATCTGTAAATGCGGCCTCTAAAATCGCTGATCCTGCGGCAGCCCGTAATGCGCTGAACAAGGCGTTGAAACTCCGGCGCGCAGAGGAGAAACAGCAAGAGATTGTAGGTGAGCGGATCATCGATCACGGATTGCGCGACGACGCCGTTATATTCCGTCTTTATGGTAGGCGCGGCCTCGATGCGCTTCAGGACTGTCGCCAGCAGATCCGGTTCAATCAACTTGGGCAGAATGATGTAATGGTCGCGCTGGAATTGGGCGCGCAGCGCCCGCAGGTCCGCAGGCGAACCCGAAAAAACGACTCCTTTGCGTGTCAGTTGAATCAATTCGACATCCCTCCGTCCGTTCGGTCCGTGCTCTACGGAATCCTATACCCTCGATCTCTACCGCTCAAGGTGCATCCCTGGGTCCTTCCCGGGGCTCGCCGTCCTGGCGGGGCATGCTCGCCGCCCGGCGTTTCCATCCAGACCGTACTCTCCCAGAAGTCTCCAGGGCCGCACCAGCACATACAGCGGGGCAAGGGAACGCGGCAGGCGGACTGTCTGGAGGTCGCGCTCGGTCGGGCTTATCCCCAGACGCAAGGGTGGCGCAACCCGGGCCAGAATTTATCGCGCGATCGAACCCGAAATACGGCACGGGGGAGTACCCCGGCGATGGGATGCGAAACGCCAGCGTATTGTTCATACACTTTTTCCGCCAGATTTTGAACCGCGGGGTCCCGGCTAATCTCTTCCCGCAATTGCCCCGGCAAGAGAGCTCAAACAAGTCATGCGCCAGGTAAAGCCCCAGATGGAGCACGCGAGTGGATTCCATTTTTGCGGCGATCCGGTTGAGCAGCGTCCAATCCACGGGCTGAGCCGCCACCAATGTCGCGATGTCCAGCACCCAGCCCAGCCGCTCCCAGAAATGTTTCGCGCCGTGCACGCACAACATCACCAGCGTGTCTTCGATCGAAAACGTGCGCAGGCGCTGGCCTCCGATTTCAACGGTCATCAGCCTGCCGGTCAGATCCTGGAAGTCGATTGGAATCGGAAAATAGCGGAGGGTCCGCTCGGTATGAAATTCGGCCAGAATTTTGTGGGGATGCGATAGAAACGAGTACTGACCTGGCGCAAATCCGTTCTGCCCCGCGTGCGCTTCCCGCGGATCGAATTGCGGGCAATATCCCGCGGACTCCAGCACCGCGACCGTCTCCGGAATGTTTTTTTGTTCGACGGCGAAATCCAGGTCCAAATATTCGCGGCGCAAGAAACTTCCATAGGCAATCCGGGCCAGCAGGGGCCCCTTGTAAGGGATAACCAGAATTTGAGCGGCTTCGAATACCTGGTGCAAACGCAGCAATTCCCGCAAAAGCGACTTCCGGCAGCCATGGAAGGCGCCGCCGCCTCGCGCAACAGCTTCAACTGTGCAGGCGAGATCAGGTCCGCAGCCGTCCCGGCGATCACCTCGTAAACGGCCGGTGACAAGCGGTGCCGTTCCGCGATGGCCACGACCTCGGGCCAATTCAACCCGTTCTGAATGAGGAGACGCACGCGCAGCTTGGCCGCGGGATCGATCAGCGCGCGCCCGCAATACAAATTGATTTGCAATTCGGGGCGCGCCGCGCCCGGCCAATTCCGCCAATCCCTTTCCTCCCTCATGGTGCCATTGTCGCGCCTTTTTAGATTCGCCTGTAACGTTATTCCGTACTGATAAACAATCGGCGGCATTTCCGCTACCGGCCGATATCTTTTACGACTTCTTCATAATTCCTAAATTGCGAATAATCCGCGCTGCACTGGGTTGGAACGTCTTCGCGCATTCGGAAAACGCGGTATTGAAGTTGGTATCGTCGGACAATAGCAATCCACCGGAACGGATATGCGGATAACTTGTCTCAAACTCGAACTTCATGTCCGCGTACGTATGGTTGCTATCATGAATAAAAATATCCACCTGGCCCAACTGCGAAAGAATGTGAGGAAGCACAAGGTGGGAGTCGCCCAACAAGAGAGACCATAGCGCCCTAAGCTCGTCGGGCACAATCCAACCGATCTCGTTTCCAGGAGCCAGATACTGCCTATTGTCGATGTCAATCGAATAAACGTGTCCCTTGCCATTGAGGTGGCACGCCAGGAGCAGGTAAGTGGAGGATATCCCGCTTGAGACGCCTGTCTCCACAACCAAATCCGGCGCCAAGGCGCGCGTCAGGGCATACTGAATCAGTACTTTCTTGGAATACGGATCATTGGCGGGATGGGAGCCTGCATGCAGCCTTTGTTTGGAACTTTCCAATGCCGCATCAGGCCGGCATTCTCGGAGGGTTCGTTCAGAAATCCGCGAATCGCGCCGGGGGTCGAATTCACAAGGCTTGCGAGAAACCGCTCGTCTATCCCCATCACATCATGAAACAGCGCCTTCACGGTGTAACCAGGATGACGAAAAGCGTAGCGGAAACGTTTTTTTAAATTTCGTCTAAGCCATTTCATTGTTGTCCCGTGACTCACCTTTGAAGCCAGTCTATCACGCGCGAAGGATCACAGACCCGTTCCGGCAAATACGGGAGACGTGCCGGGTCCGCTTTTCCTCATGCTGTGAATTACCGGCTGTATTCTCTGGAAAGCGCTCCGGCATAGGAAAGCGCCTGCTGCCAACGGGTGAATTGCGCTGGAAATTCTGCGGCGAGCCGCTTCGCAATCTCCTCGAGCGACGCGCTTCCGTCCATGAGTTCGAGCGTTCTCTGTTGCATGCGTCCGGTCTCGGAGATCCGCGGAACGAAGGTAGACGCTCCCCGTTGAAGGGCGGCGAGGGATAAAAACGATCCATGGAGCTGCGATTGGCCGAATTGCGCGATGATTTTATCCGGAGATTCCATCGATCCGACCTTTGTCGTCCAGCGCCAGAAATAATCCCTTTCGAGAAGTTTTGCCTGAAGATCGACGCGCACGCTTTGGCCCGCGGCCAGGGGCGCCGGGTTCAGCCAAGGGAAAAACGTGGAAGCGTAAATCGTTTCCGGCTCTCCGGGGGCATTCGAGAAACCCACGCCGTCCGCCAGTTCCGTCTCGAACCAGACCGCGATCCCGTGCCCGGTGCCGCGACGCTGGACCGTCCACGATAGCTCGCCCTGAACGTCGGGATTCTCCACGGTCGAATAGTCGAGCGTGGCCCAGAGCCGCGGCTTGGTCAGCAACTGCCCGGGAGTAAAACGCACCTTCTGCAATTCGTTTACAACCATTTTCCGAGCCGCGCTCAGGTCCTGACCGAGCCCATTGCGCTCCCAGGGACCCACAATTTTTCCATAACGTTCCGGAGCTTCGACGACGGCGGCCCAGATCATTTCCTTTCGGGGAATCAAGGCTCCGCCGGGAGCGAGAAATCGACGCCGGGCGTCCGCGATCGATGGAATGTGGTGCTCGAACAGGGGAAGGACTCCATGCAAATCGGAAACAATGACGTCGGCGCGGACGGGAAGGTCCACGCTCGTGGAAATATCCTCGATGAACTCGATCCGATCCGCACAGTGATTGGCCGCGGCAATCTCTCGGGCCAGCTGGATGACGGGACCCGCCTCAATCGTAATGACGCGGCCGGCCCCGAGCTGGCATGCCAGAACCGCAAAAATTCCAGGACCCGTGCCGATCTCCAATACGACCGAGCCCGGGCGAATGGCCGCGCGAAGGGCTTGGGCATAAGAGTCCGTGCGAACGCGATCCGCAATCAGTTCCGCATATCCGGCGAGGCTATAAGAATAAGGAATCATTGCTGCGGCAGTATAGCAAGCAGGGGAGACGTTTACACCGTACCGGAACCAGGAAAATCAAA
The DNA here is from genome assembly GCA_963781055.1 of Terriglobia bacterium. Taxonomy (GTDB): domain Bacteria; phylum Acidobacteriota; class Terriglobia; order Acidiferrales; family UBA7541; genus Palsa-360. Next base: position 45,882 of record CAWAEW010000038.1, on the reverse strand, counting down.
ACCGCGGGACTTCCATTTGATTCCGAGAGCCGCTCGCTGATCGGGAAGCTGCTCGAGCGCATTCACGACGACCGGCAATTCGCGCAACAGGTGGGTCAGATAGCCGCTGAAGTTCACGCGGTTGAAAAAGTTGTAATTTACGGTGATGGATTTTTCCAGGGCAACGACGTAATGCCACCACCGGCAAGGCATGAACAGCATTTCACCCGGCCCCAGCGTGCATTCGTAGGCAATCACATTCCGGAACAACGGGAATTTTTCGAAGTCCGGCGCGTCGGGATTGACCTCTCCGTTGTAGAGCGCGGCGGAATCTTCCGGAGAAAACAGCAGGCATCGTTTCTTGCCGATGATCTGGGCCAGATAGGCATGCGAATGCAGGTAATCATAATGCAGCCCCACTTGGGTGCCCTTGGGGCCAATCAGGAATCCACCGGCAAAGTATTTCGTGCTATTGAGGGCCCCGCGCAAACCGGGCGGCAATAAGGGTAGCCAGTCCTCGACGAACTTCGGGCTTAGTTCGACATCATCGAGCAGTTCGGGATGCATCCCAAATCCATTCCAAACCAGATACAAAGGAGACGAACCGGGTTCCGCGGGAGCCGCACAAGGATAAAGCGTTTCCGGGTCGATCCACAGGCCCGGCGACGCGGCATCCGGAGCGTCAAGATAATTCAAGAATTCGCTAAACGTCATTAACTTCACACGCCTGGCGCCCGTAAAAATTTTCGGCGAGACGTGATCAGTCCCATAACGCGCCTTAAATAAGTCGAAGCTCCACCGGGACACGGCTCCCCATGAATCCATGGCATCGGTGACGATGACAGGTTTGCCGGATCCCGCGAGGTAGCGCTGATGGAAGAGTTCAGGCGTTAAGCCGGCGGCCCGCTCGACCGGGAGTGTTTGCAAAGATTGCGTCGCGGTCTTCATTTCCGTGTCCGTCCAATTTCGCTCGTCCGCAATCTTATGCGGCGAAAGCGCACTCTGTCCACGAGCGATTCGTCCCATCCGCTTTCCAGGTTTAAGAACCCGGGCAAATTGCCGATTCAGAGAGAATGCGACATCGCGTTCGCCGGGTCCAGTGTCCGGAGCTGTTTTGCATCCGCGGCAATGGCTTCGCAAAGTTCAAATACCTTGGACGGGTCACGCGCGGGACAAGCGCGCCGCACTGGCACGGCCCTGGCCACGCGGCCAAGGACTTCAAATTCGCGCCTGCGCATTTCCGCGTCCAGAAGATGATTCAGATACGTGCTAGCCACCGAAGTTACAAACGCTTCCGTGACCGTCAACTCCTCCAGAATAGGAACGTCCAATGCGTCTTCACGCACATCGAGCAAGTAAATCGCGCTCAGGGGCAATGGATCCGTTTGGAAACGGTAGCCGTTCCGATCGAGGGGCAAATATTTCTTTCCCCACGTCGGGGTAATAAGCGGCAATTCTTCCTGGGGACCAAACAGGGTGCGCGCCGAATCCGGCCACAAATTCACGCGCGGATAACCCGGCTGAACCAGAAACGTGCCGCCGCAGTCATCCAGAACGGCGACGTCATCCGAAAGGATCGGATAGCCGAGTCGCGCGAACGCGGCAGCGGTGGTTGATTTTCCTGCTCCGGGCGCTCCCGTAATGGCGATGGCCCGGTCCCCCACGGCAATCGAACTTGCATGCAGAGAGGTGCCTCCTCGAAGGCGTATAGCAAAATTAATCACTTGCCCGGTCAGATATACACAAGCATCTTCCAGGGAATACCCGTCGGGCCAATCCGCCCATATCTCACGGCCCTGCCGGTCGATGGCAAATTTCGGCCCGTCGCTGTAAAAAAAGCCGTAGTAGCTGCCGTCATTGAGCATGCCGGCGCGCAAGTTGGAGTCGCCGTTAGGATTGGAATTCGGGCTGGAATAAAAAACATCGCTCAATGATGCGGAAAATTTCGAGGCGAACTCTGACCCTTCCTTCAACCAAATGTGAAGAGGAACTGGGCCGGACCCTTCCGTAGCGGCTAGGCCCGGAATAGGAAGGTTACTGAACGCTCGCAATCCGTAAAGAAGGTAAGAGGCTGGCAATCGGGTTCCGACCCGTCCTCGGACGGCCGTAAAATTAATTACGTCTTGGTATTATTAGGATATGTGCCACCATCGCCTGTGGGGTGGCTCTTCGTGATGGACTGCGTTATGACACGAATATCTCCATAGATTTTTACAACTGGCGTGGTGTATGGTTTTTTGCCGGATTCGGTCGAGCTTGGATTCACTGTATTCTCCTTCCCGTAAACTTTTACCATTAAGATTCTCTGTGACGCAACCAAAAATTAAGGCTGAGTGGCCTAAGATGAACCCAACCGGTCCACATGTCCTTTTGGCGGTATACGGGAGGAATCTTCTGCCGCAGCACATAAGTTCCCAGTTCTTCAATGGGTTGGAAACGATCGACCCACGCCGACTCGGGCTTTCGGAGCAGCGCGTTTAAGGGGTCGGCGGGCATGGGTGATTTTCGGCGCAAACGCACCGCGTCGGGCAGAGAGCCGCGGACAGCCTCGCGGAGAAGTTCCTTGTCGCAGCACCAGGGCAGCCTGGGCAATGCCAGGAGGAAATGGAGCAACCGCAGATCGAAGAAGGGGTTGCGCACTTCAACCGGCATTTGGGTAAAGTTGGGATCAAGGGTTTCAAAGAGGCTCGTCCAGCCCGGGCTGGCAATCAATTGGTATGCTTCTGGACGAGCGGAATCGTTGGGAAATTGTTCATGATTAAGACTCGCCCAACGGTCGCGCAGGGACAACTTCTTTTCCAAGTCCGGGTTCAGCCATTCCGGGTAAGGGGCCGCGGAGGTTCTTGCCGGAAACAACCGTTGCCACCGAAGACGCAGGTAAAGCCGGGACATCCTTCCCGGCCTGGTGAGATAGCGGCCCGCATCGGCCAGCACGCGATCGAATCGCCCTTTCTCGATCAACTGGCGAAAATGAACTGTAATCCGGGCGGCAAACGCCGGATCGGCGCCAAACCCGGTCAGGGCGACGCGGCCATGCGCGGCGACTTGCCGCAACTGGTCGGTCGAGCCATCCGGCCAAGCCAAATTGATGGGTAACGGTAATCGGCGGGTTTGTTCGTCGCCGCGCTCAAATATTTTCCGGTTGTCGCTGACAAGATATTCGATGGGAATTTTCAAGGCGTTCGCGGCAAGCGTGGCGTAGCGGCGCTCCTCATGCGGAATGAGGCTGTCAAAAACTTCCGTATAGGCGCGAACGCCCGCCCGATTTCCGCCGCGAGCGAGAACCCGCTGAGCGCTGACGGCCACCGCGGTCGAGTCGAGGCCGCCGCTCATGGCCACGCCGGCGTTGCCGCCGCGCAGGCGATCGGCCACGGCGACGTCGAGCAGTTCCCGGAATCGCTCGACGTATTCCGCGTCCCGGGAAAAATGAATGGGCGCGGCGATGGGCAATTCCCAATAGCGCCGGGAAGACAAAGTCCCTCGCTCGCACACGAGGACATGGGCGGGAGGCAGTTGGCGAATATCGGCGAATGACGTTGTCGAGGGATCCTGATTCATTTCGAACAAAAGAAAATCGGCAATTGCCAGATCGTTGAGCCGGTTCGAAACGCCCGGGTGCAACCGAATGGAATTCAGCGTGTTGCCGAAGACGATGCAGGAGCCGGTCTGCGCGTAGTACAACTGCTTGACGCCCATCTGATCGCGCGCGCAAAACAACCTCTTTTTCCGCGCGTCCCAGATGGCAAACGAGAAATCACCCAGGAGATGTTCTACGCAAGCTTCATCCCAGGCATCATATGCATGGAGGATGAGTTCGGCATCCGGGGTAAACAAAGACAGCGCGTCCGTGGTCCCGCATTTTCGCTGAAGTTTGCCGATCAGCTCGCCGCGCGCATCGATCCGTGCGTCCGCAATAATCCACAGGCGGCCGTCGAGCTGGGCGGGCTGCTTCTCCAGCGGCGCGCCGCTCGGGATTTGCAGCAAGGCGTGTCCAAATCCGACCGGGCCTTCGCGCCAGACTTCCTGAGCGTCGGGGCCGCGAAACGCGAGGGCCTGCGTCATCCTTTCGAGCAGCGCGCGATCGACCGGCGCTCCGTCCAAATTCAAGATGCCAACAAAACCGCTCATCTACAAACCACCTCTGGCTCGAAATGCAAATGTATCCGTTTGCCCCATGCTCAAGCCGCCTTCCCGGCGACAGGTCAATCCGGCTTGAGGGCTGCGCCGGCGCGCGAACTCGCCCCTTCGGCAGCGGCGATTGGAGCGTCGAACCGGGCATAGTGGCTGTGTATTTCCGCGCTATCGTTCAATACTTGCCCGCCCAGTTCCAGCCAAGCATGGGCTTCCAGGCGCGAGCCGCTCTTGCGCGCACCGATATGAAGTTCCCCTTCGATGCCTTCGCGCCGCAGCAGCCACCACAAAGTCATCGAACGCTCCAGGCAATTGGGCGTCGCCGGTCCGTGCAACTCCACCGAACGAACCGCACGAACGGCGCGGTCCGCAATTTCAAATTGCGCCGCGGGCTTCGCCGCACTCAGGACGCGTGTCCGGGGAGAAAATTGCTCGATCAATTCTTTCCATCGCCGAAAGCCGAACACGCGGAGTCCAATGCCGGTCAGCGGCAGCAGTACCATGGCGCGTACGATCAGGGCGCGCTCCTCCACGGGGCGCAATCGGAATCTGCGCCATTTTTCCGATAGCGTTTCATGCCCTTGGGTCATCGGTCTCCGGGGAAGCGCTCCTTGGCCTTGGCGGATTGCAGGCGTTCGGCGGGAGATGATGGATTTCGCGCGGGAACGCGCTGGTAATTCGTCTACCGGGAGGAACCCGCGAGGAGTCGTGGCGCGCGTTTACGGAAACGAATCCGCGGCTTACACCGCCAATGTCGCGCCCCATCGGCATGGCGTTCGCGTTCACAATACGAAAAATTCTGGTTGCGGCTTTCCGAGGCGCTTTATATTTCGAGGGTTCAATGGACATCCGGTTCATTTTGGATCATGGCGCGCTTCGCGAATCGCAAAAAATACTTAGGCAGCCGATTTTTCCTTCACCTCGATCAGACCTTCGGCGAGAAGTTTTTCGAGGAGGTCAAACAGGTCTCGCGCGCACCGCTCCGGTTCGACGTCGTATTCACCGGTGATCGTGCTCTGAATCTCGGCGACGGCGCAAGGCTCCTGCATCAGGCTCCAAATGCGCGCCCCCACCGGATCCAGGCCGTAATAGACGCCATTCTTGATGTTGAGAATCGCGGCCTCCCCGGCCAGATCGCACGACACTTGATCTTTCGCGGCTACGACAATGGATTGATCGGAAATCGCTGAACTCATGCCAACTCCTCCGTTCACCCTTGGATTTGAGTCTTGCTCCATCCGAGAGTTCATAGGCCACGCCTCGCGCGAAACTCCCCTGGCTGCTGGCGCGTGCAGACGTGGCGCAGGCCGATGCCCGGAATTGTAGCGGCTTCATCGCGCAACGGCAATCGCGATTCCACGTCTCTGGTATCGTGAAGATACCCTGGGGCCTTGGTTCAACTTGTGCCGGGGCGATTGAAAGGATATAACGGCGGTTGGTGAAAAACTTCGCGCTAAGTGTCGAAAATGTGGAAAAGTATTTTCCGCCCGCTAGTTCCGGATGGCGGGCGATGTTGCATCCGGTGTCGCGCCTGACCGTGCCGGCGTTGCGCGGAATTTCCTTTGCACTGAAACACGGAGAAATTCTGGCCCTGGTCGGAGCCAATGGCGCTGGAAAATCAACGTTGCTGCGCATTCTGACGACACTTTTGATTCCCACGCGCGGGCGGGCGCAGGTCTGCGGCTTCGACGTCGCACGGGAACCCGCCAAGGTCCGCCTCCAGATTGGATACCATACCGGCGCGGACGCCTGCTTTTATTCGCGCCTGAGCGGGAGGGAGAATCTCAACTTGTTTGCCGGGTTGAACAATCTCTCGCCGCAGCAGACGGCTCAGCGAATCGCCGAGCTTCGCGATCTCTTCGATCTCGGCCATCTATTGGACCGCCAGGTGCGCACGCTTTCGACCGGAAACATTCACCGGCTGGGGCTGGCGCGGGCCATGCTTCACCGGCCATCGGTCCTGCTCCTTGACGAACCCACACGGAGCCTGGATCCGATGGCGGCCGCCGAATTTCGGCGATTCCTGCTGGAACAAATCGTCGGCAAGCACGGCACCGCGGTTTTGTTCGCATCTCACACCCTCTCCGAAGTGGAGCAGCTCGCGGGACGCGTCGCGGTGCTGGACGGCGGCAGGTTGCTGGGCTGCGACACGCCCGCGGGTTTGATGGCCGGCGCGGGCGCCGAAAACCTGGAGCAGTGCCTGGAAATCCTCACGCATCGCGCGGCGCGGGACGCGCAATGAGCGATTCCGTCCAGTTTCGCCTGACCCTGCGAAAATTAGCGCTGCTGTTCCAAAGGGATTTTGGCGTCGCGCGCAGCTACCGGGCGGCGTTCTTCGTGCAGGTCTTTGAAGCCTTGTTCGGTGTTGCCAGCTTTTATTTTCTCTCGCGGTTCATCACCAGCCCTCAACTGGAGAAATCCCTTCCTCAGGGTTACGGTTATTTTCCGTTCGTCCTGGTGGGACTTGCCTTTTTCGATTACCTGAGCGTGGCGCTGCATACGTTCGATGAAAGCTTGCGCGAAGCCAGGCAAAACGGCACGCTCGAAAATCTTCTGGTGACGCAGACTTCTCTTCCGGTGATCCTGGCAGGATCGAGCCTCTATCCGTTTGCCCTGCTCTCTTTGCGCACCACGATTTATATCGGGTGGGGCGCGGCCCTGTTCGGATTTCCGCTGCGCGGCGCCAATTGGTTTGGCGCGGCGCTGATTCTGGGAGCATCAGTGCTCACCTTTTGCGGGCTGGGTATCCTGAGCGCCAGTTATCTGCTCGTATTCAAGCGCGGCAATCCCGTGAATTGGGCGGTGGTGGGGCTTTCTTCGGTGGTGGGAGGGATGTTGTACCCGATCTCGATACTTCCGAAATGGCTGCAGTTCGTGGCGCGGCTGATTCCGGTCACGTATTCACTGGAAGGAATGCGCGCGGCGATCCTGGGCCACGCCACATTGCGGGAGTTATGGCCTTCGCTGGCGGGATTGCTGGCCTTCGCGGCCGTCATTCTTCCCGTCTCTTTTGTGGTGTTTTCCTGGGCATTGCGCCGCACGAAAGTCACGGGCACGCTCACGCATTTCTAGCGGCTATTTCCGGAAATGGATGGCGGGAATTGGAAGGCGCTCCGCTCATCGGGCTGGAACTGTCCAGCCCGATGAGAGAGCGGAAAAATTAGAAGTTACGACTTGCCCTTTTTCGCTGGTTTGGCAGGCGCCTCGCCGACTTTCGTGGTGATGCCGACGCCCATCGCCTTCAGGGATTCCAGACCCTGCTTGGCTTGCGCGCCAATGTCCCCGTTGGGATCGAGGTCGATCGCGTGCTGATAGGCTTCGATTGTGCCGGGCTGAATCACGGGAGTGATTTTATCGCCCTCGGTTTTAAACTCCATGGTGTTGACCAAAGCAATCCCGAGCAGCAACCAGGCTTGCGCGTTCTTGGGATCCAGCGTGGTGGCCTTTTGCAGCGGCTCGATGGCTTCCTTCATGCGGTTGGCCTGATACAGCACGATTCCGAAATTGCGCCATGCCAGCGCCGCGTCGGTGGGGTTCAGGTCCACGTACTTTTGGTACGCCGCCCGTGCCTCATCGACTTTTCCGAGCTTGGCCAAGTCGTTTCCGAGGTTGTTGTAATTGGCCGCGACGTCCGGCTTCAAGGCGATTGATTTCTGATATGTGTCGGCCGCCTCCTGCCACTTGCCCATGCTCTCGTACGCTTCACCTAACCGGGACAACACGATGGGACGGTTCGAATCTTCCGGTTTCATTAAACCCAGCGCCGCGGTGAGTTCGGTGACCGCCGTGCCCCCAGCCTGATTAATCTTTGCCTTAATGGACTCCTGCTGGTCTTTCTGGTCCTTGGGTATTTTCGCCAGTTCCGCCTGCGCCGCCTTCATTTGATCGATCGCGGCCGAACCTGCTTCGAAATGCGCCTTCAATTGGCCAAACTGCTGTTCTGCCTCGGCTTGCTTTCTCGCGGCTTCGACGGCCGCAAGCTTCCCCTCCGCTTGAAGCTCCTTCAAATTGACTTCGAACGTCGGAGAAGTGCCGGCGGTAACCACCACGCCTGCCTGATAAATGAGTTGGAGAGCGCCCGACTGGTCCTTGGCCTTGAAGTCGATGTTGTACTTTCCGCCGGTTATCCCGGGCATCGCGTAGTGCCCCTTCTCATCGGTCACGGTTTGGGCCGTCTTATTTGTTTCGAGGTTTGTGAATATGATGGTGACGTCGGGGTAAGGTTTGCCGGTCAGGTCGAGCACCGTACCCGAAATCGTACCCACGCCCTGCGCGTAGGCGGCAGTTGCCAGCCACACCGCCAGCGGCCCGGCGATCAGCGCGAGCACGACTGCCATCCTGAGTGTCTTCATTCGATTCATGATCTTTACTGCCTCCTAGCAACGCAGATCCGGCGGGATGACCCGCGCGGTTGATTCATTATCTCTCAATTCGAGCCCGATAAGCGATAGGGTCGCTTATTCCTGCTTCGGCAAACGCGGCCAGGCGCAGCCGGCAACTATCGCACACGCCGCACGCCGCATCTTCAAACTGATAGCACGACCAGGTTCGATCCAGCGGCGCTCCCAATTCCATGCCGCGCCGCACAATTTCCCATTTCCGCATGCCAATCACCGGCGTGACCATTTCAATTTGCGTTTCCGGGCGCGTTCCCTCGCGCACCAACTGCTGAAACACGCGGTAATATTCCGGCCGGCAGTCCGGATAACCGGAACTGTCTTCCGCCACCGCGCCGATGAAAATAGCCGTTGCTCCGATCACTTCTGCCCAGCTTACCGCAACCGCAAGAAAATGGGCGTTACGGAATGGGACGTATGTGACCGGGATTTCGTTACCCCCGACGGGCGCTCCCGGCTCGCCCTCCGGCACGGCAATCCGCGTGTCGGTCAAGGCCGACCCGCCGATCTGCGCAAAGTGATCCAGGTGCACCACCAGGCGCTGGCCTACGCCATAAAAATCCGCAATCTCGTCGAAGGACTGCCGCTCGCGGCTCTCGGTGCGTTGGCCGTAACTTGCATGCAACAGCGCCAACTCGTGAGTTTCCCGCGCGATGGCCGCCGTCACGCATGAGTCCATCCCGCCGCTCACCAAGACGACTGCCTTGGGCTTTTCGACCATCTTTCTGGAAGCGCCTTTCTCTTTCCAATTAGATGCGGATCAAGGCCCTAAAGTTTATACGCCGCGCGTGGCCGGATGCCAGATGAATTTGTGCAATTGCAGTCCGAGCCGTACCGGCAGGCCATCGGCCAGGATCCATTCGGTCACGTCCTGCGCGTTCATCCCCGGCCAGGTTCCCTCGGGATCGGCGTGCACCGGAGAAAACACCACCTGATGAACGCGCCGGGCCAGATCGTGCTGGAGCGTGAACTCGCGGGCAAATTCATAGTCGCGGCGGCTGGAAATCACGAACTTGATTTCATCTTTGTCGTCCACCGCGTTCAGATTCTCCAGAAGGAACGTGTCCGGCTCGCCGGAATCGGGGCATTTTACATCGACAATTTTGATGACGTCGCGCGGCAAATCGGCGACGGGGCGTTCACCGCTGGTTTCGATCATGACCGTGTACCCGGCGTCCAATAGTTTCCGGGCCAGAGGAATCACTTCTGGCTGAAGCATCGGCTCTCCGCCGGTCAACTCGACCAGAGAAATCCCTCGTGGCGTTCCCGCGCCGGCCGGATGATGCTGCGGGCGCGACCGAGGACAATTCCTCGACACGATCCACAACTTCGTCGACCGTCATTTTCGTGCCGCCATGAAATGCGTAGGCGGTGTCGCACCAGGTGCAGCGCAAATTGCAGCCGGTGAGCCGCACAAAAATGCACGGCAAGCCCGCGCGGGTGCTCTCTCCCTGGATCGACCGGAATATTTCTGAAATTATCATTTTTTCAGGCGGGCCCCGCATCCCGACTAAGTCGGGATCTTTAGCTGAAAGCAGAGCCCGCATCCGGCCCTCTACCGGCCTTTGCGCGCGCCTTTGCGGCGCTGGTACCGTTGAACGAGAATCACGGCCGTGACCGTCACAATTCCCGCGATGATGAATCGAAATGGCTCCAGCTCATAGCCGAGCCAATGCAGCACGAAAATATAGCCCAAGCCCACGGCGATCGCGGGCAAAATAATGATGAGGAAGGAACGGTTCATAATAATTTATGTGGCACAGGCTTCAGCCTGTGCTTTTGTTTTCCTCATACGATAAGCCCACAGGCTGAAGCCTGTGCCACAATTTAGACTGCTAGGACCAGTACGTCGCCGAAGCCGTATCGGTTTCCCAGACCGTGACGCTGGCGATCCGCGCGCCATCGGGCGCCGCGTTCATCTGCCGCGTGGTTTCATCGAAAAAATATTTCGCCAGATTTTCCGCCGAGGGATTGATGACGTCGAAGGGCGCCTTGTCGTTCAAATAGATGTGGTCCACGCCGCCGATAATTTCGCGCATCACGCGCTTCAGGTGCGTGAAATCATACAGCAAGCCGATGGAATCCAGGGCCGGCCCTTCCACCGTGATGCGCACCTTGTAATTGTGGCCGTGCGGATTCTCGCACTTCCCCTTGTAGCCGCGCAGGGCGTGCCCCGCGGAAAAACTTTCGTCAACACTGACTTGAAACATCGTTATTGTGGCGAGCTCCAAGCAGAGCCCGCGCCCGATCCCTTGAAAATGAATTTTAGAAATTGGCAAAATCCAGGGACACAACACCCTATTTTAATTTGTTCATGAACCGTTCGACTGCGGCGATGTCCCTGGTGGTCGCGTACGCCGGAAGCGATTCCATGAAGATTTTACCATATTGCATGCGCTGAATGCGGTTATCGAGGATGGCCAGCACGCCGCGGTCGGTGCGCGAGCGGATCAGCCGTCCGAAGCCCTGCTTGAGCGCCAGCACCGCCTCGGGCACCTGGTATTCGGCGAACGCGTTGCGGCCGTCCTCCTGCAGCGCCTTCACGCGCGCCGCCACGATCGGGTCCGAGGGCACGGCGAACGGCAGCTTGTCGACGATCACGCAGGAAAGCTGCTCGCCGCGCACGTCCACGCCCTGCCAGAAACTCGACGTGGCGAAAAGCACCGCGCCTTCGGTGTTGCGGAATTTTTCCAGCAGCGCGGAACGCGGCGCGGACCCTTGCAGCAGCACCGGAAACCGCACGCGCGTGCGCACGCGCTCGTACAAATCGTTCATCTGGCTGTAGCTGGTGAACAGGCAAAAGGCACGCCCCTCGGAAATTTCCAGCAGGCGCATAATTTCCGGCCGCCGCGCGCTCGGGAAACGCGGCGTCGCGAACATCGGGCAGCGTCGCCGGAACATAGAGCAGAGCCTGCTCGGCGAAATCGAATTCCGACGGCAGAACGCGTTCAGCGGCCATGCGCAGGCCCAGGCGCTGCTTCAGGAAATCGAAGCGCCCTCCCACCGCCAGCGTCGCCGAGGTGAGAATGATCGTTTCGAACGGCTCGAACAGGCGCTCGCGCAAAAGCTCGCTCACGTCAATGGGCGTCGCCGCGACGAACACGCCCTTGGCGCGGCGCTCGAACCAGTACACGAAGTTCCCTTCGCTCGATTCGAACAGGAATTTCAGTTCGCCGCGCAGTTCCATGGCGCGCCGCGCGATGTTCAGCAGCTCCTCGGGCTTGGACGGCAGCGAGGCGATTTCCGCCTCCAGGCTTTTCAGCGCGTTTACCAGGGCGTCGTACGCTTCGCGGTTCTGATCGAGGAATCCCGCGCGCTGCGTCTTGTCGAACGGAAAGCGGCCTTCGCGCGACGGAAACGCCTCGAAAAAACTGCGCGAGCGCTCGCGCATCCGCGCGACGCGCTTTAATAGCGCCGCCCCGCTGATTTTCGTGACGCGCACGGCAATCTCCGAGTCGCGCGCCAGCTCCTCAAAACGGTAATTGGAAATCTGCCGGCCGAAAAAATCGCTGGCGACGTCCTCGATTTCGTGCGCTTCGTCGAAAATCACCGCGGCGTATTCCGGCAACACGCTGCCGAAGTCGTCCTGCTTCAGCGCGAGGTCCGCGAAAAACAGGTGATGATTCACGATGATCAGATCGGCTTCGGCGGCGCGCTGGTGCATCGCCGTAATAAAACACTTGATTGAACTCCGGGCATTTTTGACCCGAACACGCGTCGCGGCGCGCGTCGAGCCGCTGCCACAGATCGGAATCGTCCGGCAAAAAATTGAGTTCCGCGCGGTCGCCCGTTTCCGTCACTTTTTCCCAGTCGCGAATCTGGTGGAACCAGTCCAGTTCATCCAGGCCCTTCAGCACGGGCTGGTCGGCCATCCGGTACACTTTTTCGCGGCACAGGAAATTCCCGCGCCCCTTCATCACCGCCACTTTCAGCCCCGGCGCGAAATGTTTCTGGAGAAACGGAATGTCCTTTTCGTAAAGCTGCTCCTGCAGGGATTTTGTGGCCGTGGAAATCACCACGGTGCGCCCGCTGCGGATCGCGGGGATCAGGTACGCCAGCGTTTTCCCCGTGCCGGTGCCGGCCTCGACGATCAGGTGGCGCTTTTCGCGTGAACGCCGCCTCGACGAGTTCCGCCATTTCCAGTTGCGACGGCCGGTGCTCGTAGCCCTCCGGCATGCATTTTTCGACCGCGCCGCCGGGGCCGAAGATTTCGGCGATGGTTGGCTTCTCCGGCTCCTCGCCGGACTTGTTCTTGCCTAACGGCACGGAAGCGTGCGGCGCGAATTCCGGCGGCGCTTGCTCGTCATGCTCGGGCTGCTCCTGGGAAAAATCATCCTGAGCGGCTTGCATCACGCGGCAACGCGCGTCGCGCCAACCTGGGCTCGGCCGGTGCGGCGGGCGCTTCCTGCGCATTCTTCTTGGCACGTTTGGGCATTGGAGAGGCTGCGCGCGAGTCTTCTTGAAAACCGCGAACGAATAAAATAGCACACACCGGGGGCGCGCGCCGCTTTGCTATACTCGCGCGGATGGCAAAGTCCGCAGCCCCGAAGAAACTCTTCCTGGTCGACGCGATGGGATTCATCTTCCGCGCCTATTTTGCGCCCATGGCGCGGCTGAACAGCCCCGCGGGGATTCCGACCAAGGTTCCGTACCTGTTCGCAAACATGCTGCGCAAGCTGGCCAAGGAGCACGCGCCCGACTATCTGGCCGTGGTGTTTGACACGAAAGAGCCGACGTTCCGCGACAAACTGTTCGACAAATACAAGGCCAAGCGCCCGCCGATGCCCGAGGACCTCTCCGTGCAACTCCCCTACGTGCGGCGGATGTGCGAGGCCATGCGGCTGCCGATCCTCGAATTTCACGGCTTCGAGGCCGACGACGTGATCGGCACGCTGGCCCGGCAAGCGGAGAAAAACAATCTCGAGGTGTCGATCGTCACCAGCGACAAGGACATGATGCAACTGGTCGGCGGAAACGTGCGCGTGCTGCGGCCCGGCGCGGGGCCGGACAAGACCGATCTGGTCGTCGATGCCGCGAAAGTCGAAGAGCTGATGGGCGTGCCGCCGGAAAAAGTCGCCGACGTGATGGCCCTGATGGGCGATTCGATCGACAACATTCCCGGCGCGAAAGGCATCGGCGAAAAAGGCGCGAAGGAACTCATTCGGCGTTTCGGCTCGGCGGAACTCGCGCTCGAGCACGCCAAGGAAGTCGAGGGCAAGCGCTATCGCGAGGCGCTGGAAAACAGCCGCGAAGCCGTGGTGATGTCCAAGCATCTCGCGGTCATCGATACGAATGCGCCGGTAAAACTTGTGCTCGATGATCTGACGCAGCGCGCGCCGGACGTCGAAGCCTTGCGAGCGCTCTACACCGAACTGGGTTTTACTTCGCTGCTGCGCGATCTTCCCGCCGCGTCCACGGCCGCGGTTGCGGCGAGCGATTCCGCCGCGCTCGAATCTCCCGCCGCGCTGAAGAAATATCTGGCGGCGCTTCCGAAAAATTCGGAAATCGCCGTGTGGCTTACGCTGTCCGACGGCGAACGCGAAACCGAAGGCTTCGGCACGGCGCATTGCCGCGATCGAAATTTCGCCGCAGGCGGGAGTCTCGCGCACGGCGTGGGCAGACCCGAAAGGCGAGATGCTCGCCGCGCTAGGCGAATTTCTGCGCGATCCCGCGCGGCCGAAAATCGTGCACGATCCGAAGCTGGTCGAGCTGCTCGCCGGGCCAGTGGCGCGGAATTCGCCACGCGACCATGCTGTATTCCTATCTCCTGCGGCCGACCACGTCGAAACACGGCCTAGCCGAGGTGGTGCTGCGCCAGCAAAGCGTCACGCTCTCCGGCGCGCCCGGCGAACACGCCGATCACTTGCAGCAGCATTGCACCGCTGTTGCGCAAGGAAGTCGAAGCGCAGGGCCTCGCGGAACTTTACGAAACGATTGACCTGCCGCTCGCCCCGGTGCTGGCCGGGATGGAGCGCGACGGCGTGCGCGTCGATCACAAAGCGCTCGAAGCCATGTCCAGGACCATGGAGCGCGAGATCCGCAGCCTCGAAAAAACCATTTGGGAAATGGCCGGCTCGGAATTCAACATCAATTCGCCGCAGCAGCTTGCCGAAATCCTGTTCGACAAAATGGGCCTCACGCTCGGAGGCCGCCGCCGCTCGAAGCCGCGCTCGACGGCCGCGGACGTGCTCGAAGAACTGGCGCTCACGCACGAGCTTCCAAAAAAAGTCCTGGAATACCGCGAATTCAGCAAGCTCAAATCCACTTACGTGGACGCGCTGCCGAAATTGATTCACGCCGAAACCGGACGCCTGCATACCAGCTTCAGCCAGACCGGCACGGCGACCGGACGCCTGAGTTCCTCGAACCCGAATCTGCAAAATATTCCCGTGCGCTCGGAACTCGGCCGGCAGATTCGCGCCGCGTTCGCCGCCGGCCCGGGCAATACTTTGCTCTCCGCCGATTATTCGCAGATCGAGCTGCGCATCCTGGCGCATTTTTCCGAGGACCCGGTATTGATCGAAGCCTTCCGGACCGGGCAGGACATCCACGCGCGCACCGCGCAGGAAGTTTTCGGCGTAGGCCCCATGGCGCAAAACGCCGAGCACCGCCGCGCGGCCAAAGCCATCAATTTCGGCATCATCTACGGGCAAACGCCCTTCGGCCTGGCGGCGCAACTCGGCATCGACACAAAAGAGGCCGCGAAATTCATCGCCGCGTATTTCTCGCGCTATCGCGGCGTAAAGGATTATCTCGAACGCTCGCCTGGTCGAAGCCCGCAAGACCGGCGTGACGCGCACGCTGTTCGGCCGCATCCGTCCGTTGCCCGAAATCACCTCGACGCAGGTCAACCTGCGAAATTTCGCCGAGCGCACCGCGCTCAACACGCCGCTGCAAGGCACCGCCGCCGACCTCATCAAACTCGCCATGATCGCGATTGCCCGCCAGCTTCCCGAGCACAAATTCAAAGCGAAAATGATTCTCCAGGTCCACGATGAACTGCTCTTCGAAGCGCCGCACGAGGAATTGGACCGCCTGCGCAAGCTGGTCCGCAAGGCGATGGAAAATGTGCACGATCTCGCCGTGCCGCTTGTGGCCGATTTGAAGGCTGGACCGAATTGGCGGGACATGAAGTAACGGGGCAGGTGTCACGTCACCATTGGCAAAAAGCACAGGGGATTTGACGTGGGCCACATTACGATAAGCCCGTTTACCAGGCGCTATCCTGCCAGGACCAGTGCAAAACATCTATCAGCGTTTTATGACAGCGCCCGTGACAAGGACGGACAGAACATAAATCGTGATGAATTGAAACGTCCAAACAAAGATCGTGAGAGGAAGACTTTGTTCTTTCGAGACTTCTTGTGTGCGGTATATGTACCTAAATATGCTGGCCCCTATAAGCCAGAGAGCTAATCCGAACACGAGAATTGACACGAGATTTGAGGTGAGAAGTCTAACCCCAATCCCCAGCCACGGCGCTACTGCTGGGCCAACCATAATGCTCAACATTTTCCATTTGTTCTTATCGTTGAGCGCCGTCCAGTCCGTTTCTTCAATACCCTTTTCTGAAATCGTTTGAGTGACGAGACGGACGCGTAGCTGACATCGTTCTCTTATTCCAGTCGCGATTCTGCTCCAACGCCCACGGGTGACTCCTGTCACATCGTTCCAGACTATTTGCTCCGTTCCATTCGGCGCGCGCACAAGCATGTAGTAACCCTGAACTCCTCCATAGGCGTAGCGGCGACACAATACCAATTCCGAACCCGCAGGAACCTTTGTAACTGCTCGCCTTTCGCCCGATATCTTTCTTGCAAACCATGAAGGGACTCTCACCAATTCCCCGCCATCGGCTGAGATTCGTATCCAACTCAAACTTGCTTTGTGAACAAAATAGGCTAGGAAGAAAAGAGCTAATGTAGGAGGAATCAGTGCGAACCTAGAGCTATCTGACGTGGTGAGGAATCCCAATATGAGCATAGAAGCGGTTAAGAGGAGGGACAACATTATGAGGAACGGGAAGGGTGAGCCTCGAAGGTAAACTCGATGAGATTCCGCCGACATGGCTTGATTCTACTGCAAATTCCAAACGCGAGTCCCAAGATGATTCCTACTCTTGGCCAAGTCCTGTTAAGTCGTCTTCTCGGAATGTGCCCTTGGCAGGAGTGCGGAACATGCAATCGGGCGCGGCGGTCCCCGAAAACAAGGGCATGGAAAAACGACCCCGATACAACATGCCATGGCCTTATAATCTCCGGGGGAAGAAAAAATGACGTTCACGCGGACCCTTCGGCGGCTTTTGGGATTTTCGTTGCTGGTTTTCTTTTTTGCAGGTCACGCCAAAACGTACGGACAACAAATCCAAACGATGGGCGAAGTGCGCTTCACCGCCGACAATCAAGACGAAAGAGACTCCGGCGTGTGGGTCGACGGGAAATATGCGGGCTATGTGAAGGAGCTGAAGGGCGACCGAAAAGTATTGCTCCCGCCCGGAGAACATGAGATTTCCATCCGCCAGGCCGGATACGAAGAGATCAAGGAAAAACTCGTTGTTGCGCCGGGCCAGGTCCAAACCGTCGCCGTGGTGCTGAAGGAAAATCCCAAGATGATTTATCCAGGCAACAATGCGGCCGAGCTGCGCCTGGATATCCGGCCCAAGCGCGCGGCCGTCTTCGTCGACGGAGGCTACATGGGCCACGGCAGCGATTTTGGAGGCAGATTTCATTCCATGCTGGTCAGCCCCGGCAAACACCATCTCAAGGTCACATGCAACGGCTTCCGGACCTACGAAACGGAAATCGATGCGGTCGCGAACGTCAAGTCCCGGACGGCCATCGTCCTCCAGGAAAACGGCGATGCGGCGCCGGGGCCTGATTAGGGTGATGACGAGCTCGCATCGCTGCGTGGCCTGGGCCAGATTCCGATAATCCCCTTGAATTCGGTCCGACCATATGCCGGAAACAGATCTTGTCAGTAAAATGTACGGGTGTTAGAAATAAATATATGGAACCTGTGAGATCCAGGATCGCGCCCGCGCAGCATAGGAAGCATCTTTTCTATGAAACCTCGCATTCGCCGTCCCTGGCGGACCTGGTGGGGTATGACAAGGCCAAGGAAATTATCGATTTCTGCTTCATCGCCAACCCGTACTATCCGACGCCAGAAATGCTCGACGACCTGAAGGAGAACTTTCCGAACCTCATCAAGTCGTATCCCTCCAGCAATCCGGACATCAGTCAAAAAAATCTCGCGGCGGTGCTGCACGTGAATCCGGACAACCTGATTATCGGAAACGGGGCCACCGAACTCATCGTGCTCATCAACACGACCCTGATCGACCGCTTCGCCGTCCCCGTGCCCACCTTCGGCGAGTACATCGAAAAGCTCAGGGACCAGCGCGACGCCGAGCTGTATATGATGAGGCCGGAAGTAAACTACCAGCTCCATCTGCCGGATTATCTTGCCTGGGTGCGCGGGCGCGGCCTGAAAGCGCTGCTGGTCATCAATCCCGGCAACCCCACCGGCCAGCTTTTTTCCATCAATGAAATGATCGATTTTCTGCACCGCGCCAAGGACATGGAACTGGTCATCGTCGACGAATCGTTTATCGACTTCGCCGGCGATCCCGTCCCCAGCCTGCTGCAGGTGGCCGACCAGTTTTCCAATCTGCTGCTGGTGCGTAGCATGAGCAAGCATTGCGGCGTGCCGGGCTTGCGCCTCGGATACGCCTACAGCGGAAATCTTTTCGTCCTGAACCGCATGCGGCAATTCATTCCCACCTGGAATATCAATACGCTGGCGCAGTATTTTCTGTCGCTGCTGCCGTCCACCGACGACGAGTATCACGAAGCCAGGATTCGGGTGATCGCCGACGTGCGCGCGCTCTACAACGATTTGCGGGCGGTCCCCGGCATCGACGTATATCCCACGGGCGCCAACTTCATGCTCTTCAAGATCAAGCGCGGCATGACCGCCGCCAAGCTGCAGGGGCTTCTATTGAAGGAGCACGGCATGTATGTGCGGGACTGCTCGAATAAAATCGGCATGGATGATTTTCACATCCGCGTGGCCTCGCAAGGCCGCGAAAAGGATTCCCGGCTGGTCGAGGCGCTCCACATTTTATTCCCATGAATCGCCCCTCAGTTCTCGTCGTCACCCGCAGGACGGTCCGCAAGCACAAGTACATCGATTACGTTGGGGAATACCATCTCGCGCTTCTCGTCCGGCTGGGAATTCTGCCGGTGATGGTCCCTGTCGTCGAAGGCGCGCTCGCTTGCCTTCCCGACTACACGGCAAACATGAAAGGCCTTCTGCTCGTCGAGGGTGAGGACATCGAACCGAAGCGCTACGAGGCCCGGCCTGAAAATTTCAAGCACGTTGAGAAAACTCATCCGTTAAAGGACGAGATTGAGATCAGGCTCATCCGCCACGCACTGCGGAAGAAACTTCCGATCCTCGGAATCTGCCGCGGATCGCAACTCCTCAACGTCGTCTGCGGCGGCACGCTTTATGGCGAGGTGCAAAAAGAAAAGAAGTCCCGCCTCAAGCATATCGATTTCGCCCATTACGATACCTACCGGCACTCGATTTCGATCGTCGCTGAAACCCCGCTCGAGAATTCGTACCAACGAAAAGGATTGTTGGTGAATAGTTACCATCACCAGGGGATCCGCAATCTCGGCGAGCAGATTGAAGCCCATGGCCTTCGCGGAGGACGGGCTTGTCGAGGCTTTCTACGATCCAAAAGCCCAATTCATCGTTGGACTTCAGTTTCATCCCGAGCGCATGCTGGAAGAATCCGCAGGCAACTTGCGCATCTGGAAAGCATTCGCCTTTGCGGTGCGCCCATCACGAACTCGTATATAAGCCCGCACTCCTGACTCCACTTGTGCGTCCGCAATCATGGCGCCAGTTGCGGCATCACAGTTGCGAAAAAGGGCGCCACGATTGTCCCGGACCACGCGCCACTGCTCGATAGGCGCCGTGCAGTCCGCTCCCCGGATCTTGCGGGATTCTCTTCGAAGATATCCCGCGTTTCCCGATATTCCTCTGCGCCTGGCGGACTCTTTGGCTTTCCTTGCGGTAAGAAGTGAGATCTAACGGTGGGCAGGCGTTCATGCCAACTATTCTTTTTTAGCCGCGCCCTCATCCAGAATCTCCTGCACCTCGCGGAACAGTTGCATGCGGTTCTTTTCCATCATGACGGTGTGCGTTCCCTCGCCGATCAGGACGTAGCGTTTCTCCGGCGCGTTGACCAGCAGCGGAAATAAGGCGCGCGACATGTCAGGCGTAGAGTCCTGGTCCCACTCCGCTTGAATCTTTTTTTTTTTCCCCCCCCCCCCCCCCCCCCCCCCCCCCCCCCACTTTTTTCCCTGTGCTACTCTGTCCCTCTGTGACTCCGCGGCTGATTGAGGAGCTTTTCCCATGAAACATTCCCCGGCATTTCTGGCCCTGGTAAATGACGCCAAGGCTCGCGTAAAGGAATGGGATTTCCTCGAAGTGAAACATCGCCTCGACGCCGGCGAAAAATTCACCCTCGTCGACGTCCGCGAAGACAACGAATGGGCGCGCGGCCACCTGCCCGGCGCAATGCACCTCGGCAAAGGCATCATCGAGCGCGACATCGAAACGTCGGTCCCCGACAAGGCCGCGCCGCTGGTTCTCTATTGCGGAGGCGGCTTTCGCTCGGCCCTGGCCGCGGATAATCTCCAGAAAATGGGCTACACCAACTGCATTTCGATGGACGGCGGCTGGCGCTCCTGGACCGAAGCGGGCTTCCCCACCGAAAAAGCCGAATTAATATATTTTCGCCCCGCCCTTGCGCGTTTCGCGCCCAACGATTATCTTTTATGGATTCAATATAGCGTTTTCCCTGACTGGGGCGTGGTCCAATCGGTAGGACACCGCACTGTTAATGCGGACGGTAGAGGTTCGAGTCCTCTCGCCCCAGCCAAACTCTCCCTTCTGACCGCCCACAAAACCCTGAACCAAATTCAAAAGCTTAACACAGAGGACACAGAGGCGCACAGAGATGCAAAAATACAGAGAAGAGAACGCTAAAGGGCATTCCCAGAAATCCTCTTCTCCAGCTTTTCCTCTGTGCCTCGTTCTCTGTGCCCTCAATGTTCTCTGTGTTAAAGCCTTTCAGCTTTTGTAATTTGAGTCTTTTTGCGGGAGTCGCCGCCGCGCGTGCTTCCGCTGATGGGTATGGTCCATTGGGTGTGGTTTTGGGGTAGGCAGCGGAAGCAGGTGAGAGGGAAGATCGTGCCGGCCCAGCCCTCAATCCCCTATAGGGATCCTCGGCGCGTCTTCCCTCTTCGGGTATTACCTATTGCATGCGGCAGGCCAAACTCAACGCACTGAAAACACAGTGTTTTCTTTGGGGCACCCCGGGTAAAAAAGCCATGCTGCGGGAAAATTTTCCGGGAACATTTTACGCAGCCCGCAAATCCCGTTAAAAATCATCCAAAGATTCCTCATAGTACTGGGACTCCGCCGCCCGCATCCACGCAAAGTCTTCCCCCGTTCGCGCGGAAAATCTTGCCCGCCCATTCTTGACGCCTCCGCCTCCGCCTGCTACGTTACAAGGTTACGATGGGCGCATTTTACGCGCCGTGTGCCGGGCCGGCAGTGGGGGCGGCCTCTCAACCATGGGCCTGACCAAATCGTCATTCGCGGCGCGCGCCAGCACAATCTGAAGAACATCAGCCTGGAGATCCCGCGCAACACCCTGACCGTCATCACCGGCCTCTCCGGCTCCGGCAAATCCTCGCTTGCCTTTGACACCATTTACGCCGAGGGCCAGCGCCGCTACGTCGAATCGCTCTCCGCCTATGCGCGGCAATTCCTCGATCAGATGGAGCGCCCCGAAGTCGACTCCATCGAGGGCCTCTCCCCCGCCATCGCCATCGAGCAGAAGACCACCACGCGCTCGCCGCGCTCCACCGTCGGCACCATCACCGAAATTTACGACTATCTCCGCGTGTCTACAGCTCCATCGGCACGCCGCACTGCCCCAATTGCGGCCAGCCCATCACGCGCCAGTCCACCGAGCAGATTGTGCAGTCCATCCTCAAGGCGAACTCGCCAAGACCGACGACCGCATCATGATCCTCGCGCCCATCGTGCGCGGCCGAAAAGGCGAATACCGCCAGGAACTCGAAAAATTCGCCCGCGACGGCTTCGTCCGCGCACGCATCGACGGCGACCTCTGCCCGCTCGACGATCCGCCGCGCCTCGACAAGCGCAAAAATCACACCATCGAAATCGTCGTGGACCGCCTGCTGGTCAAACCCGGCATCGCCGCGCGCCTCGAACAATCTATCGCCACGGCGCTGAAACTCGCCCAGGGCCTGGTCACCGTCGTGGTCGTCGGCGGCACCGAGCAAGTCTATTCCGAAAAAATGGCCTGCAGCGATTGCGGCATTTCCGTGCCGCAGCTGGAGCCGCGCTCCTTCAGTTTCAATTCGCCCTACGGCGCCTGCCCCGCGTGCAACGGCCTGGGCTCGAAATACGATTTCGATCCCTCCAAAGTTATCGTCGACTGGACGCGCCCGCTCTTTGAAGGCGGCCTGGGTCCCGGCGCGGCCTCCATCTTCCTGAAGCGCAACCTCGAACTGGGCGCGTTGGCCCACGGCTTCGACCTCTCGATCCCCTTCGAAAAATTGCCGCGCGAAACGCAAAATTTGATTTTTTACGGCAATCCTCCCTCGAACGCCAGCGAAAACGGCAACGGAGGCGCGAAAAAACGCACCAAAGCCGCGAGGGCACCCCCGGACTGCATTTCCAGGGCGTAATCGGTTTTCTGGAAACCAACTTTGAGGAATCGAGTTCGGACAACTATCGCGAGTGGATCACGCAGTACATGTCTCCGGTGCCCTGCGCGGTGTGCGACGAACGCCGGCTGCGCCCGGAAAGCCTCGCCGTGAAAGTGGGGACCCGTTCGATTTCGGAGTTCACCGCCCTCGCGATTTCCGACGCGCGTCCCGCAGTCGATGAAATAAGAAAAGGCCTCACCGAACGCCAGATTGACATCGCCGGGCGCGCGCTGGCGGAAATTTCCGCGCGGCTCGATTTCCTGCTCGCTGTCGGCCTCAGCTACCTGAGCCTCGACCGCTCGTCGGCGACGCTTTCCGGCGGCGAAGCGCAGCGCATTCGCCTGGCGACGCAAATCGGCTCGCAGCTTCGCGGCGTGCTCTATGTTCTCGATGAGCCCTCCATCGGCCTGCACGCGCGCGACAACGGCCGCCTGATCCTCGCTCGAACAGCTGCGCGACATCGGCAACACCGTCCTCGTCGTCGAGCACGACGAAGAAACCATTCGTCGCGCCGACTACGTCGTCGACCTCGGCCCCGGCGCCGGCAACGCGGGCGGCTATCTGGTCGCCAAAGGACTCCCGAGGAAATCGAGCGCAACGCCGATTCGCTCACCGGGCGTATCTTTCCGGCGAACTGTACATCCCCGTGCCGCCCAAGCGCCGCGCGACCAACGGCAAAATGCTTCGCATTCTCGGCTGCGAAGCGAACAATCTGAAAAATATGATTTGGAATTGCCGCTTGGCTTGCTCACGGTGATCACGGGCGTATCCGGTTCGGGAAAGTCCACGCTGGTGAACGACATTCTTTACAGGGCGCTGGCGCGGAACTCTACCGCTCGAAGGAGCGCCCCGGCGCATTCCGCGAAATCCAGGCGCGGAGCAGATCGACAAAGTCATCGAAATCGATCAGGCGCCCATCGGCCGCACGCCGCGATCGAATCCCGCGACGTATACCGGCGTCTTCACTCCGATCCGCGAACTCTTCGCCCAACTCCCCGAATCGCGCGAATCGCGGTTACCGCCCGGGCCGCTTCAGCTTTAATGTGAAAGGCGGCCGCTGCGAAGCCTGCCAGGGCGACGGCCTGCGCGATCGAAATGAATTTCCTGCCCGACGTCTACGTCATCTGCGAAGTCTGCAGCGGCCGCCGCTACAACGCCGAGACACTTGCCGTGAGATACAAAGGCCATCGATTTCGGACTTTCTCGACATGCCGATCGCCGACGCGCTGAAAATTCTGGAAAATATCCCGCAGATTCGCGAACTCGAAACGCTGGACGACGTGGGACTCGGCTATATCCAGCTCGGCCAATCCTCCACCACGCTTTCCGGCGGCGAAGCCCAGCGCATCAAGCTCGCCACGGAACTTTCCCGCCGCCAGACCGGCCGCACGCTTTACATTCTCGACGAGCCCACCACCGGCCTGCATTTCGACGACGTCAAAAAACTCCTGGATGTCCTGAACCGCCTCGTCGACCTCGGCAATACCGTCCTCATCATCGAGCACCACCTCGACGTCATCAAGCAATCCGACTGGATCATCGACCTCGGCCCCGAAGGCGGCGAAGGCGGCGGCCGCATCGTCGCGCAAGGCACGCCGGAGCAGGTTGCACGCGTGAAGAAATCGTATACGGGGCAGGTGCTGGCGCGTGTGTTGAATGGGGCAATGGGAATCATGGATGACCAGTAGCGCAGACTTCAGTCCGCGCTACCTTGAAAGCCTCATCGCAATCGCCAGAATAGGCTTGGCCCATTCTGGAGTCATCGTCAGATCGCACGAATCCACGATTTTTCCTCGTTCCATGTGAAGCAGAAACCTTGGCTGTGGAGCGACGCCGCTTCGCGGGTCACCTTCCTGGCTATTATCGTAAACGCGAAGCTCCGTGAGGTTCGGCATGATGTCCACAAGATTGAGCCGCTGTATCGTACCGTTCACGAATCTTGGCCTCGGGGATATCGTGCCCTCCCGCCGCGACTCTGGAACGCACGCGAGCGATATGGAGTTCGGGGCTGGCAAGGCCCACGTACCAGATACGCACTTCGATTTTTTTGGAGAGCGCATGTTCGAGCAGGTCTGCTATCGTGCGTCCGCCGAGCGTCGTTTCAAAGGCGAAGTCCAATCGCTCGGAAATAGCGCGTTCCAGCAACCGCTTTCCCTGGAGCCAGGCAGCGCTGTTCGCTTCCCCCTGGGTCATTTCGGGATTTGCGGATCGGAACTGCAGGGCTGCTTCATCCGGATTAAAGTATTCGGCCCCGCTTTCGCGGAACATCGCGCCGCCCACGCTGCTCTTTCCTGCGCCGTTGGTCCCCGCCAAAACGTAGATGCACGGAATGTGGTCGCGGTCAGCCACGTTTGCGCGCGGC
Organism: Terriglobia bacterium; assembly: GCA_963781055.1. Lineage (GTDB taxonomy): Bacteria > Acidobacteriota > Terriglobia > Acidiferrales > UBA7541 > Palsa-360. Next base: position 21,193 of record CAWAEW010000038.1, on the reverse strand, counting down.
GGCCACGGCGGCCTTGCCGAGTTGCTTTGGCGAGGCGGCAAACGCGGCCTTCATTCCGGCGCGCGCTTTGGGGGTCTGCATCTCCGCCAGCAACGCATCAAATTCACCGTTCAGCGTTTCCAGCCTGGTTTGCGCCGCTCGCGAGAGCGAGCTCGTATTCCTCCATCGAAAGCAGAACCGCCTTGGGAGTCTCGTGCTTGGTAATGAGCACCATGCCGCTCCGCAGGACGGTATCCAGAACTTCTCCAAGCTTGTTCTTAGCCTGGGTCGCGCTGATTTTCGCCGGCGTCTCGCCCCGCCGATTGCGAATCGCGGAGTCGGGACTTTGCCTTAAACGATTGCGCTGAATGGCCAATGTCGCTCTCCTCTCGATCCGGCGTTGGCCGGTTGCAAATTATTTGACTATTTTAGCTATTCTATCCAAATTAGTCAAATCGGAATGGCAGCGCGGGTGTTGAATGGGGGCAATGGGAATCATGCCTAGAAAATCAAAAGCCCACGTTTCGCGCGACGCGAAAGATGGGACACCCGCGCAGAACCCGCTCCTGGGCTATTTCTTTTCAGGGCCAGAAGGCGCGGCGCCGCCGACGGCCTTGTTGTATGCGGCTACGTCAACGGGCGAGCAGAGCAGTTCCGGGATGTCGAAGTCGTCGGGCATGCGGTGAAGGGGAAAGTTGTTCAGCGCGACCCAGGGCTCACTGTACATTTTGGGGTCGTAAATGGTCACGGTGAGCTGGCATGTTGTCGCGGTCCACGCGGTGAAAGCGCTCCTCGACGCGCAATTGGTCGCTGTGCGGACGGCCGGCGTGATCGAGCCAGGTCCGCTCATTGATTCCCGTGGTTTCCACCACGAACGTGTAGTCGTCCACCCAATGACCGACGGAGTAGCCGTAGAAGCGCGGGTCGGGATCCTTGGGCAGCTCGCGGCCGTCGGTCCAGATCACGCGATGCCCTCCATAGTACTCATTCAGGTAGATCACCTGCTTGGGCGTCTGGACCAGATTGATGGTTCGTAGTTCGTACAGCTCCATGTACGGATATCCCGCCGGATCGCACACGGCGAGCGGGTCATTCGTTTCCTCCACCGGAACCTGCCTGACGCCAGGGCCGGATGGCTTGTTCAGCTTGAGCGCAGCGAGTCCCTCAGGCGTGTATGGCAGCGGATGGGCAATGCCCGTCTCATCTTCATGCCCTCCAAGCGTGCCTCCGCCGTACTCATCGGGCCGCCTGCCCCGGTTTTCCTTCATTTCCTTGCCGACCGGAAACATGGCGCCGTGCGCGAGATTCCCACTGACCTGGCGCCCGCCGTCGGCTTCGGCTGCGTCCCAGATCCCGGAGATATCGCGCTTGGGCGCCGGCCCGGATTTCCACGTGGCGTAAGCAGATTTGAGCGGCGGGACGCTGTTCCAGAGCGGCTGGGCGTGATCTTGGGTCGTTTTCGTTTGCGAAGCGCCGGATTGCGCCGCCAAACGAGGCGCGCACGACAATGCAACGGCCAGCACGATAATCGGAACCGTGAAGCATTTGGTCATTTCCTGAACTCCGATCCTGAACCTCACTGGAACTGCTTGCCATTAATCACGATGCGCTTGCGCGGCGCCGTCGGGCTCGAGCTGCCCAGAAACCCGACCGGATTGCCGCTCTTGGACGGCATGCAGTCGATCTCCACCTGGTCGCCCGGCTTGAACATGGTCCGGCTCCAGCCAATCCCCATCATGGACACGGGATTCTGGCCCTCGATGACCCAATGCTGGACGTCGCCCTTCTCGTCCTTGGCGTCAACCTTGATCAAAATGTGCGGATTCGCCCAGATATAGTCCGTCACCGTGCCCTTCACCGTCACTGTCTTGTCCGGATCGTAAGACGCGCTGCCATGATGCGCGAACAGCGACGCGGGGAGCATCGCCAGGCAAACGGCCATCACGCAAACAGCGGCAATGTTGCTTCGCATGGACACTACCCTCCCTGCGCGTGCGCAGAATGTGTCACTTCCTTGCAATCGGTTGGAACCAGCCGCCTCATTTCAGAGTAGATCGAAGTTTCGGTTTAGGACGGCAGGCTCCCGGCAAGATACACCTGCCGCGAGCCCAAAGCAATGGCGACGCAAGGGCGCACCGCGCTTACGCGGGAATCGGCTGGGAGCCATCCCGTAAATAATCTTTGTGGGTCGCGGCTTCACAGGCTGCGGAAAAACTCTCTTTTTCGTGTCATTCCGAGCGAAGCGAGGAATCTCTCTGGCTTTTAAAGTCAAAAGAATGAGAGATTCCTCGGCAAAAAGCATGCCTCGGAATGACAGTTTTTTGAGTTTTTCCGCAGCCTCTTCAGCCGCGACATCAAACCTGCAGCAAAAACTGGGCTTTAGCCCCTGAAGCAGCGAGAAGAAAGGTGCGAAGCCCGGGCCACCCGGCCCGTCAATCGGTGGCGCACCCGGCAGCTACAAGAGTTATGTTCGGAAGTTCAAGGGTCATATAAGGATCTTGTTCAACGCAGCGATTACCTTTTCTGCCCGCTCCAACGTCTCGTTCACGTCCTTTTCATCCGCATCAAGTACGTTCAAATTCGGGATGAGCCAATCCGAAGGCGTGTAGTGGTCGAATTCCGGTGCTTCGGGCGGCAGCACCCCGAAGTACGCTTCCGCTTTCTTCAGCAGACGCGTCGTACCCGGGTCTGCGTCGATCAGTGTTTGCGCGGTCAGATGTTGTGCCAGAGGCAGATCGAACGCTTGATTTAGGATTGAAGCGTACAGGCCAGGACTGAACACGTCCTCGATATCGGCCTCATCCACAACCAACAGTGTCGCAAACGTCAGCAACCTGTCCCCCTCAAGAACTTTGTTCTGCTTGAGCGATTCAAGCTTCTTGCGATCGGTCTTCGCGTAATCGGTCAGTGCGGCAATATTTAACCCTGACCGGAGAATAGAGCCACGAAAGGCTGAATTTATCATCCACCTGCCGGGCAGACCGTCCAGCGCCGGTCAAGGCCGCTTGCCGCGGCGCGTCAGGGCGGATGACCATGCGTGTAAGTAGAGGATGTCTCCCGGCCCCTCCACGAGCAATGTATGCTTGCCAACGAACAGAGTTTGCGTGATTTCGTACCCGAGAGCGCCTTGCAGCGGAAACACATTCTGGTCGGTCGCGAGCGTATCATCCCGAACCTTCGTTCCATCCGACACCCATTGGCCCGGCTTCGGCTGATAGATTTTGTCCTCAACGATGCGCACGGACGGCAAGTTATCCACCGGAACCATAAAGGGTGAGTGGGTCGTGAACACGACTTGATGTTTCGGGGCGAGCTTGTCATCAAAATATCTCAACAGATCTGCTTGAGCCTTTCCATGCAACGTCAGGCCCGGTTCATCCAGCAAGAGAATTAATTGCCCGCCCGTCTTTTGAACTTGTGCGAATTTGACGAGGATGAGAAACCAAACGATTCCTGCGCTGCGTTCCGAGAACGGCAGGTCAGCTTGTGCAGGTTGTTCTTTACTCTGGCTCGGGCGATCACGCCTTCATTGAATGGTGGAGTATCGCCGGGTTCGGCTTTCGTGACGCGCACTTCGATTTCGACGTTGGGATTTTGAGTCCAATATTCCATTAGTTGTTGTGTGATGTGCGTCGAGGCCGATTCGCAACGCGCGTTCAAGCTTTCGTATGTCTTGGCGGTAGTGATCTCGTTTAGTGATGTTCCTGCATACTCCAGGAAATCCAAAAAGACTTGTTCGCCCGCCTCAATCGGTGGCTGCATCTCCCTGATTTGCGGGCTTCGTAAGTATCAAGACGAAGCTGTCCCGCCATTCTGTTGTAATGAGATGAATACATAAAGGACGGGAAACCCGACTGCAAGATCGCGCGTACGAAACCCGATACGTTTGTTCCTGAGTACCCCATTAGCCTCTGAAGCAATCGCTCTTGCCTGGCTGTCCGCTCCTTAACCACTTCCAGCGCTTTACGCAAATCATCTGAATTCTTCGCCCATCACCGGCTTACATTCCTCTTCGTCGAGTTTCTCTTTAGCAATCAGATTTTCAACCGCCTTCTTATAATCAATCTCTATATTCCAACGCGGCTCGGTATCGGCAAACCTACGGCTAATCGTTATGGGTGAGGTGACTTGAGCGTCACCAATTTCGGCAGCAATTGCGGCCTTCTCATCTTCCGTGATTTCCCATTTTGTCGTGACTACTGTCGCCTGCTCCCCTTTGTGACGTACGTTGTATTCCGTGAGCCAACGGCGCGGGTAGTCTCGTTCCAAATCGTAGGTGATAGTCGTTAGGGGGTGCGGATTTAACCCGGCCAGGGCCTGAAGAACAGCCGTCTTGCCCGCCTCATTCTTGCCCACGAGACAAAGCACTTGCCCAACGTCGAACTCGCCAGAATCCTCGATACTGCGGAAGTTCGTGACGTGCACTTTCACCAATCTCACTGTGCCTGCTTTCTGCGCGATCCGATGAGCACGCTATGCACACGGGCATGGATAATGGGCCTTGATATTACCACAAGAGGCTGATTATAAGTTGTGGACTAAAAGGAAATTAAAGTCAGTTGGGCGGGTGGCACACTCTTCGTGATTTTCGATGGGTGGGTTCTGATTTGAATTTCGCGTGAGGGTGATAAGAACAAAGGCTCCGCCCTTCCAAGATCGAGGGAGGGGGCACCATCAGCTTCCAATTCAGATGCAGAATTGTCCGCGTGGCTGAGGCTTACGCAAAATGCGCCCCCACCTCGATTCCGGTAGTGACTCATTTTGAGTCGCCAAGCATAGCCAGCAACTCAGCGATCTGCCTTGCTGCCTCTTTTGGATTGATGTCGCCTTGATCTGTCTTGTGATAAATGAAGATCGGGTAAAGCGTATTGGTTTCCTTATGATAGTAGGCAATGATTCTGTAGCCGCCGCTAGCGCCGCGCTTCATGTCTGAGCATTTAGAGCGGTATTTGAAAAGAGTATCGTTAAATTTCGGAATAGATTCAGCCCCTCTTGCATTGCGATGATCCTGGGCAATATCCGCCCATATTTCTCCCAAATCATTGTCAATCTTGGGGAATCTCTTTCTTAGCGTGGAAACTGCGGATGTAAAACTAGGGCTGCGGTCTTTATCGAGGAAGCATGGTGGCACGCTCATTAACCCCAACGTCTAGTTTTTCGATCGCCAATGATACTGCTTTATGGAAACCGGGGTCGAGCGCTAAATAAATGTTTTCTAATATAGATTCAAAGTCCTCAGTATATTCACAGATAATTTTAGATCTACCTCTATCTGCTTCAGCTACTCGCGCGAGGGAGCAGATCAGTTGCTTCAGCAGTCCAGAAAATTCTCGCAGTTGCTCGTCAGAAAGATTATCGAGGAAACCTGACCGTAGTGGCTTCTTCAACTGCTCCAGCCTGTGAGCGAGCACCGTAACAAGCAGCCCCCCGATGACATCAGACATGATTCCATCACGTATCCTACGAACATAGGTCGCCAGAGTCAGGCTCACGGCTGTGCGTGATTCAATTTGATCCAGTGTGATGGAGGCAGCAATCATGGCGACGAACTAATCCAAATTCGTTAGATGCAATCTTTGGGCCAAAGGTCGCATTCAGAATGCAAAGGACTTAGTGACGCCAAGTACAATTTCCGTCTAACTTATTTCACATAATGGGAACGAAAGTCAATCCGAATTTCAATTTAGGCGGGTGGCACAGGCTTTGAGAAGGTTTTGAACCTCAGGGTGGCCCTCTCTTCGTGTTTTTCGAAGGGTGGGTGGTCTTCGATTCGAACTTCGCAAGGCGAAAATTGAGACAGAAAACTCACCGTTCCAGGATCGCAGGACGGTGCCATCGAGTTGCAAATCGAGTTCTGACCCCGCCGCTAGCCGAAACCCTAAGCCGCCCTCACCACAATCCGCCCAGCCCTGCGCGCTCTCGGTTTGCGCCGAATGACAATATCCACGTCCCGGTCGAGCGCGGTGAGAAGGTTCATGAGGCGTTCGATGGAAAAGCCGTCCACCTGGTAATTCGAAAGGGCTGAAATCTTGGGCTGGTTTAAGTTCAGGCGGCGCGCCGCGGCCGTTTGCGAAAGTTTCCGGCCCTCGATGATCTGATTGATCGCGGCCGCCAGGCGAACCTTTGTTTGCTTTTCCTCCGCGTGGGGCAGGCCAAGGTCGGTGAACACGTTGCCGGAACTTGGCGCTACACGGGGTCTATTTTGTTTTGCTGGACCGCGTTTCATAATCCACCCTCGCTTCCTGGAGACGCCTGTCGATGAGGCTAATGTCCCTCTTCGGCGTCTTTACCCCACTCGGTGATTTCTTCTGGAAGGCGTGCAGCACATAGACGGCCTTCTCAAACCGGACCGTATAAACCGACCGATAGGTATCGCCCCGGTGGTCTTCGACGATCTCGAAGACTCCCGGCCCCTGCCCTCTCCATGGCTTTGCCTTCGGATGTTTTCCGCCGAACTGCGCCACGCTCAGAGCGGTTCCCATCTCGTCGATAACCGCGTCCGGAAAGGCCAGCAATTCGTCCTTGCTGGGGCCGACCCAGAACAGCAGCTTTTCGCCAGGAACCCGGTTTCGTCTCGCCATCTAATTATCCCAGTTTTAGGATATACAGTCAATACCTCGAACGACCAAGTGTGTCACTGTTCGCGACAAATTACACCGAACTTTCTGCTAGCGTCGGACCAATATCATCGCCGCGCGCCAAACCGGATGGGTCCGCCAGGGCGGATGCCTGTCCTACAAAAATCCCGATCGCGCACAAATTGACCCACTGCCCTTCCGCAACCAAAATGGCTTGCCTGCCCGAATGTCCCTTACAATACGGAGCGCGAGGGAGGAACGCACAGCAATGAACACGACTCTGCCGCGCAGGACAAGGACATCGGCTTCACGACTTGGCGCTCTTGCCGCTCTGGCCGCGATGGCCGCCTGCCTCGGTGTTGCCCCCGGCTGGGCCGCCGATGCTTCCTTTGGTCCACGGAACCCGTTTTATGCGCGCAGCACGCTGCCGTTTCAGGCGCCGCCGTTTGACAAGATCAAGGACAGCGATTACCAACCCGCCATCGAGGCCGGCATGGCGCAGCAGCGCAAGGAAATCCGGGCCATTGCGGATAATCCGGCCCCGCCGACGTTTGAGAACACGATTGCGGCCATGGAAAAGACGGGCCAGCTGTTCGACCGCGTGATGAACGTATTTAACGGCGTCACCGGGGCAAACCTGGATCCCGCGCTGCAGAAAGTGAAGGACGTCGAGGCGCCCAAGCTGGCCGCGCACGAGGATGCGATCTTTCTCGACTCCAAGCTGTTCGAACGCGTGGCGGCGCTCTACCAGCAGCGCCTAGCGCTCCAGCTCGATCAGGAATCGCTGCGGCTTCTCGAATGGGATTACAAAAAATTCGTGCATTCCGGCGCCAACCTCGGCGCTTCGGACAAAGCAAAATTGAAAAAGCTGAACGAAGAGCTATCGACGCTCTCCACGGCCTTCACTTCCAAGCTGCTCGCCGCGACCAAGGATGCGGCTTACGCGACTCCGGACCGGGAAAATCTCGCGGGGATGAGCGACGCGCAATTTTCCGCGGCAGCGCAAGCCGCGAAGGATCGCGAACTGGGCGGCTACGTAATCCCCCTGCAGAACACGACGCAGCAGCCTGATCTGGCCGCGCTGAGCCGCCGAGCGACCCGCCAGACAATCTTCGAAAATTCCTGGAACCGCGCGGAACGCGGCGGGGCGAACGACACGCGCGCCACCATCGCGCGCATGGCCCAGATTCGCGCCGAAAAAGCCAGCCTGCTTGGATTTCCAAACTACGCGGCCTGGAAACTCGAAGACCAGATGGCCAAGACTCCGGCCGCCGCGCTGAAATTCATGGATGCACTGGTACCGGGGGCAACGGCGAAAGCCGTCAGCGAGGCCGGCGATCTGCAGGCGTTGATCGACGCGCAGAAGGGCGGCTTCCAGTTGCAGCCATGGGACTGGGAGTTTTATTCCGAGCAGGTCCGCAAGCAAACCTACGACCTGGATGAAGGGCAAATCAAGCCCTACCTGGAATTAAACACCGTGCTCCAGGATGGCGTGTTCTACGAGGCCAGCCAGCTCTACGGGATCACCTTCAAGCAGCGCACGGACATTCCGGTCTACAACCCGGATGTCCGCGTGTTTGAAGTTTTCGATGCGGATAGCAAGCCGCTGGCCCTTTGGTATTGCGATTACTTCAAGCGCGATAATAAGAACGGCGGGGCCTGGATGGATAGTTTCGTGGTCCAGTCCAAACTCCTCGGTAATCTGCCGGTGATTTACAACGTGGCCAACTTCAGCAAGCCCGCGCCGGGACAACCCGCGCTGCTCAGCTTCGACGATGTGACCACCATGTTCCACGAGTTCGGCCATGCGCTTCATGCCATGTTTTCCGACACCGAGTATCCGAGCCTTTCCGGAACCGCGGTGCCTCTCGACTTCGTCGAGTTTCCCTCGCAGTTCAACGAGCATTGGGCCACCTATCCGGCGGTGATGAACCACTACGCGAAAAACTATAAGACCGGCGCGCCGATGCCGGAGGAACTCGCCGCCAAAATCAAGAAGGCGGCGAATTTCAATCAAGGCTATGACCTCACTGAACTGCTTGCCGCGGCGGAACTCGACATGCACTGGCATACGCTTCCGCACACCGCGCCTCTGGAAAACCCCGATGTTTTTGAAGAAGCGGCCTTGCAGGAGTCTCATCTCTCCCTGAGCTACGTCCCGCCGCGTTACCGCTCCAGCTACTTCATGCACATCTGGGGGGACGAGTATGGCGCCGGCTACTACGCGTATCTATGGAGCGAGATGCTGGACGACAATGCCTTCCAATGGTTTGAAGATCACGGCGGGCTAACACGGGCGAACGGCGACCGCTTCCGTCAGATGGTGCTTTCGCGCGGCAACACCGAAGACCTCGCCAAGATGTTCGTCGCATGGCTTGGGGTGGAACCCAACATTCAGCCAATGCTCAAATACCGCGGCCTGGCGCCGTCCGGCAGTTCAAAATAAACCGGCCTTGATAGGATGCGGAAGAAGTCGAGTAGCACAGCCACTGCTGGCTGTGCGGTTTTGTAGGCCGCACCCACGCCGCAGACCTGACTTCGATTACAAAACCCGCACAGGTCCGCCGCGGCGGATGCCTGTGCTACCAAATTTCACCGACAGCGGAAGCACTCAAAAAGGTTGCTATTTCGAAGCACGCTTTTCGCGGAAGCAATCTCTCTGTTCCTGGGTTTCAATCGAAGAGGGATTCCTCGCTTCGTTGGGAATGACAAACTAAAAGAGAGGCTGGCCCGGCCAGCATTGCATACGGGCGGGGGCGGGTGTACGTTATCCGTCGAGCCGAGAAATAAAAACGGAAATTCCGGTTTGCAGGGATTCGCCTGCGGGGCAGTCTCCTTGTGGCTCAATAGCGGTAACGCAGTGTCAGGACCAGGCAGCCGCAACACCGGCCGGAGTGAAGCAATCAAGTGAAGTGACAATGGGAAGTAACCAATTGAAATACGCAGGCTATTCCGATCGAGGGACGAACCGCCCCTGCAATCTCAACCAGCGAGGTGATGACAGATGAAGTCTTCCGATGCACCAAAGCAAGGCAATCTGAGCCGGCGATCTCTTCTCCAGAAGACTGCCGGCGTGGCGCTCGGCGCGGCAGCCGCGGGCCTCACCGGAGTTCTCGGCGCGCGCGCGCAGGTTACCGGACTTATCCCGGGTGGAGCAGTTCCGCCAATGCGCTTGCCGTTGGGCGCGCTCGACTATCTCGACCGCAAACAATACATCCACAACATGGAAATCATCTCCCATCTGTCCGGATCGATCCATCGCCGGCGGTGAGCCGCTCATGGCCATGTGGGCCAGGGGCAAGCAGCGCATGCTGCCCACGGGCGGAGGATACATCGACGTCAGCGACGCGAAGAAGCCCGAGGTCGCAATCAAGGGAGTGCGCGGCCTGGGTTTCAACGCCACCGTATTCCACGCGAAGACCAAGAAGTGGATTGCCATGTGCACGGCCGCGGCGCCGCTCACCTCCGCCACGCCACAATATCCCGAGGGAGCCTACGACAAGCCATTGCGCGACAAATCCGTCAACTATACCGGCCTTCGCGGCATTCGCAATTTTGACGTGACCGATCCGCTCAAGCCGAATCTGCTTCAGGAGTTCAACACCGGCAAGACGGGCAACGGCACGCACATGAATTTTTACGATGGCGGGCAATACGCCTACCTCGATTGCGGCTGGGACGATCAGCTGCGCATGGAAGACCACCAGCGCCCCTTCAGCAACGCCATCATGATCGTGGACATGTCCGATCCCTCGAACGTCCAGGAAGTCTCGAAATGGTGGGTTCCCGGACAGCGCTTGGGCGAGGAAGCGGAGTACAAGAAGTATATTTTTGCCGATGACCACGCTTCCTGGACCGGAAATCACGGCGCGTTGAGCGTTCCCAAGCGCGTCGAAAATGGCGGCACGGTCGGCTATGGCGGATTTGGCGCATTTGGCATGTACGCGATGGATCTCAGGGACATCAAGAATCCGAAGCCTTACGGGCACGTGCAGTACGCGTTCAATCCCCTCGGCGATATTCCGTTCCATACCTGCTATCCCGTGATTCCCGACCCGGCGCACCCGCGGCTTTCCAATCTGGTGGTCGCGACTCACGAGATACTCGAAGCGGATTGCCGCAGCCCGTACCACACGCCCTACGTCGTCGATGTGAAGGACCCGCGTAATCCCAAAATTATCGGCTTCTTCCCGCGGCCTGATGCCCCGTCCGACGCACCCTACACCGACTTCTGCTTCGCGCGCGGGCGTTTCGGCTCGCACAACACGCAGTGCTGGCTGGCGCCCGGCGCGTCAAAATCCAACATCATGGTCATGTCGTATTTCAACGCGGGCGTGCGCGTGTTCGATATTTCCAACCCCACCGAACCGAAGGAAATCGCCTGGTTCGTGCCGCCGCGCGACGGCGACATTAACAACTACGAGAGTTGGTGGCGCGGCACCACCGAAGACGTCTTCGTCGAATGGGATCGCAACCTGATCTGGATCGGGACGCACGAAGGAAGCTACTGCCTCTCTTGCCCAGCGCTCGGCAAGCCGGTAACCGAACCCACGAAAGTGGCGCGGTGGACCGTGCCTCCGTGCAATGACGGATGGGACGCGCAAACAGCGGCCAGCGTTTACTTCGGGCGCTCGCTCAGCCAGATGGGTTAAAGCAGCGCAGAGCTTGTCGGCATGGGGAGGCTCGGCGTGTACCGGGCCTCCCGTTTTCCTGTATGGATGGTCATTCAATCCACTCGGCAATCGACCAGCAATTCATTCGAATTCGCATGGCGGAAGATACAAACGCCGACCATGTGACCGATATCACAATCTTCTGTGCCAAATCTCACAGATCATTTTTCGTCATCTCGCTAGCCTTTATGGCATGAAACAAATCGCATTGGCTGTTGGGCTGTTTTTCCTGTTGCTTGCCGCCGGCAATACGGCCCGCGCGCAATCCTCGTCGAATTCGGGCATGGTCCAGGGCTCAGTGGTTGATCCGTCCGGCGCGGCAATTCCGGGAGCGACAGTCCGCTTGGAAAATCCCGTGAGCGGCCACGTCAATAATGTGGTGACGGGCACGGATGGCAGTTTCCAAATTCCGAACATTCCCTTCAACCCATATCACCTGACGGTGACGGCCACGGGGTTCTCGAACTTCGGCCAGGACGTCGACGTGCGATCCACGGTTCCCATCACGCTGGAAATCAAGTTGAGCATCGGGGCGGCGACGCAAAACATCACGGTTACCGGGAGCGCCGCCGAGTTAATCAACTTGACGCCAACCGAGCACACCGACGTGGATCGGGGACTGTTCCAGGAACTTCCCCTGGAAAGCCAGTCCTCATCCGTGAGTTCGCTGATCACGCTGGCGACTCCGGGCGTGGTCGCCGACTCGAACGGCCTGTTCCACGGGCTCGGCGACCACGCGGAGAATTCCTTCTCCGTGGACGGCCAGCCCATCACCGACCAGCAGAGCAAGGTTTTCTCGAATCAGATTCCTTCTGATTCGATTCAGTCGATGCAAGTAATCGAAGGCGCCCCGCCGGCCGAATACGGAGGCAAGACAAGCGTAATCGTCAAGGTCACCACGCGGTCCGGTCTTGGAGAGACCACGCCACACGGCGAAGCGACAACTTCGTACGGCTCCTTCGGCACTCCAAGCCTCAATGCCAACGCCGCATTCGGAGGCGAGAAATGGGGCAACTTCATTTCCGTGGGCGGCTTGAATAGCGGCCGGTTCCTCGACCCTCCCGAATTCGTGGTGATGCACGACAAGGGCAACGAGGAGAACTTTTTCGATCGTTCGGACTTCAAGGTATCCGGCAAGGACATGATCCAACTGAATTTGCTATTCACGCGTTCCTGGTTCCAGACGCCCAATACGTATGACCAGCAACTTCAAACCTGCACGGTTCTAGACATCACAAACTGCAACGCCGCGCGCACCGTCGTTGTCAACCCCATCACCGGCAGTCCATTGGGACCCACCGATCAGCGCTCGCAAATCAGGACGTTTGACATTTCGCCGACGTGGACGCGCCTGTTGAATACGGAAGCCGTGTTCAGCCTCGGCTTCTGGGTGCGGCATGACCAATATAACTATTACCCGAGCAACGATCCTTTCGCCGACTTGGGGCCGATTCAGGGATTAACCGTCTCTCAGCTCCGGTTCCTGACCAACGCAGGCGGTCACGCGGACTTGACCTACATCAAGGGAGCTCACAACCTTAAAATAGGAGCGACATACGGACAGACATTCCTGACCGAGAACGACGGTTTTGGAATTGTGGACCCCGGTCTACTCTCGCGGCAGGGCTGTCCAAATTCGACAATCCCGGAGTGCGCGATTCTGGCGCCCGTCGACTTGACGACGGGCGGACAACTCTACAAATACATCGGGCACACCGATGTTAAAGAGTTCGCGCTCTATGCGCAGGACACCATCACCGAAGGGCGTTGGACCTTCAACCTTGGACTTCGCGGAGATTTTTATAACGGCCTTGAAGCCAGTTCGAAACAGGCGGAGCCGCGAATCGGCATCGCTTACAACATCAAAAAAACAAGTTCGGTGCTCCGCATTTCCTATGCTCGGACCATGGAAAGCCCGTTCAACGAGAACCTGATCCTTTCAGGCACGGGATGTTCGAACTCTGTAGTCAACGCAATCATGACTGTCGCTCAGGGATTCGCCTGCACAAGCTCGCCGCTGACCCCCGGCTTCCGCAATGAATTCCATGCGGGCCTGGAACAGGCGTTTGGAAAATATTTCGTCCTGAGCGGGGAATACATTTGGAAGTACACGCACAATTCCTATGACTTCAACGTGTTCGGCGCCAGCCCCATAACCTTCCCCATCGAATGGCACAATTCCAAGATTCCGGGCTTTGCCCTCCGCGGAAGTCTTCCAAATTTCCACGGTTTGTCGGCATTCGTCGTGATGTCCTCGGTCGCCGCGCGCTTCTTCCCGCCAACCGTCAGCGGAATCGCGCCTCCCTTGCTGCCCGGCGTGTTCCGCATCGATCACGACGAGGTCTTCGCGCAGACCACCCACGCGCAATACCAACCGTTTAAGCGCGGGCCTTGGTTCGGGTTCAATTGGCGGTACGACAGCGGACTTGTGAGTGGCGCGGTACCCTGCCTCGCGGCAACGGTAACGTGCAGATTTTCCACTTCCATTGCCGACGGGGGATTAGCCAACATTCCAAAGGGCGATATAGCCCTGGTGAATAACGCCACCGGGTATGATCTTACCGCCGATCAGGAGTTCGAGGCCGGGCTCACCTGCAACGGGGTGGCCGCAACCCCTATTAAACCCTTGCCCTATCTCTGCCCCGCATCCCAGTTCGGGTCCACTCTGGTGAAGATACCTGCGCCAGGCACCGAAAATGACGATCACAATCCGCAGCGCATCCAGCCGCGGAATTTGTTCGATCTGGCTATAGGTCACGATAACCTGTTCAATGCCGACCGCTATAGGTGGAGTCTGCGTCTCACGATTATCAACCTGACCAACAAGGTTGCGCTCTACAACTTCCTGTCCACGTTCAGCGGTACGCATTACGTTTCGCCCCGCACCGAGACGGTCGAGCTCGGCTTCCATTTCTAAATCGAAACGGGCAGGAGTGCTGATCTACTTGGGAAATTATTTTATTTAGACACGATATATACTCCTTCGTGCACAGTAAGGCGCAGTGGCAAGAGCCGATGCAATAATCTTTAATTTTGGTGTTCCAGCGCGCACGCGCCGGGACTTCCTGGGACATGCAGGAGTGCCTATCCTGCCAAAATCGGCTCCGGACAAACTGCGTCGCCCCCGCGGATTTCCCCCACTTGCGCGCGACGAAAACTGCCAGTACATTGATTGCAGTGTCCTTGCGCGCCGGTCCCCCGGCAGCGCCGTGCCACTCGGAAATGACTTACGACGATCACAATCCGTCCGGTGCGGCCCCGGTAAGGGCGCGTGCGAGCGAACCTCCCGATGGCGCTTCCGAATCCGAAGAAGCTCCTCCAGCCGCGGCGGAATCCGCCCATCCCGAGTCACAGAACTTGCTCGGCATTCCCGGCCCTCACGCAAATGGGTGCGGGAGTTTCCGATGATTTGCGCGTGCCGTGGGGATGGCATGAAGTGTTTCTATTCGTGGTCCTGGGAATAATTGGCAGCGTCGTGGTCACCCGGGGAATGGCCGAGGCGGCGGTCCGCCTCTTCGGCGTGAATCCGGCCGACATATTCGGGGCGACGATGACCACGGCGAAGTCGGTCGTGGTCCTGCTCAGCCAGGCGCTGCTGGACGGCGGAGCGATTTTGTATCTATACCTGATGATTCTTGGCCGGACGCCCGCGCCGTTCTGGCGGACGATCGGATGGCGCGGGCTGAGTTCAGGAGCCGGGTCGTTCCGCGCGACCGCCTCGCAATTCCTGAGCGGCGGAGCGGTGCTGGCGCTGTGGTTTCATTCGCGAGCGCGTTTTTGAATTCGAAGGCAACCCTGCCGATCGAAGAACTGCTGAAGGCGCGGATCAGCATGTTGCTGTTTGCTGTGCTGGGCGTTCTGGTTGCGCCGCTGGTGGAAGAGACCATTTTTCGCGGGTTTCTCTACCCGATCATTGCGCGGCGCACGGGCATCACGGCGGGAATCGTGATTACCGGAACGCTGTTCGGAATGCTTCACGCGGTGCAGTTGTGGGGAGGTTGGGGGCAGATCGCCCTGCTGATCCTGGTGGGAATTGTGCTCACCTGGGTGCGCGCGCGGACCGGCACGGTGACGGCCAGCTATTTTGTGCACCTCGGATATAATGGCCTGCAGTTGCTGGGGTATCTGATCTACCTCGCCGGCGGGTTGCGCCGCTAATGATCTATCGCAAAAACCGAAGCTGGAATAAAGATTCGAATGAAAGGAAATTCGAACGACGATGAATGTTGCCCAACCCATTGAGTGGACCAGCCAGGGCGTGGTGATGATCGACCAGCGCCGCCTGCCCGGCGAAGTCGTCCGGCACACCTACACCGACTATCGCGACGTGGCCGCGGCGATCAGGGACATGGTGATCCGCGGCGCTCCGGCGATCGGCGTGGCCGCGGCCATGGGCGTCGCGCTGGGAGTGGAGCGTTCCAGCGCCGGCACGATGGACGAGCTTCGCGCCGAGTTCCCGTCGATCTGCCGGACGATCGCCGAAACGCGGCCGACGGCCGTGGACCTGTTCTGGGCGATCGAGCGGATGAAGCGCCGGTTCGAGCAACTCGCTTCGTCGAGCGCCTCGCTGGATTCGTTGCGCCGCTCGATGGTGGAAGAAGCGCGCGCGGTCCATGCCGAAAAGCGCGCCACGGACGAAGCGATCGGCCGCTTCGGCGCGGAATTCATGCCCGCCGAGGGCACCGTCATGACGCAGTGCAACGCGGGCGCGCTGGCGACCGCTGGAATCGGAACGGCGCTGGGCGTAATTCGCGTGGCCGTCGAACAAGGCCGCAAGCTGCACGTGCTCGTGCCGGAAACGCGACCGTACCTGCAGGGCGCGCGGCTGACCGCGTGGGAACTCCACGAAGGCGGCGTGCCGCTCACGCTGATCACCGACAACATGGTGGGGCATTTCATGAAGAAAGGCGTCGTAGGCGCGGTCGTCGTGGGCGCGGACCGCATCGCCGCCAATGGCGACACCGCGAACAAAATCGGAACCTACCAGATCGCCGTGCTCGCGCACGAACATGGCGTTCCCTTTTACGTGGCCGCTCCGGTTTCAACCTTCGACCTCGCGATTTCTTCCGGCGAACAGATTCCCATCGAAGAGCGTTCCGCCGAAGAGGTCACGCACCTGCGCGGCGTGCGCATCGCCCCGGACGTGGCACGTCGCGAATCCCGCGTTTGACGTCACGCCGGCGCGCCTCATCACCGCGATCATTTGCGAACGCGGCGTGGCGCGCGCGCCGTATGTGGAGTCCTTGCGCCGGCTGGCGGAAACCATTGCTGAATCACCGCGAGCGGAAGCTGCCGGTCAACGCTCTGGACAGTAGTAGTAATTATTTGGCGATCTACATCTGAGGATGATTTCTTGCGTCAGCGCGGCTCTTAAGAACTGCCGTTGCGCCATCCGAGGAAAAGACACAAACGGAAAATTCACGAAAGCTTGGCCAACTGTCTGGCGACGCGCAGTTCCGCGCGGAAGGGGAGATCCAGGCAGGAAGTGTCGCACAGGTCCAAGTCCCCGCGAACCGCGTCGCGGATCCGGCTGCTGATCGTTTGCAGGGCCGCTTTCTGCTCGTCACCCGTCAAAACCGGAATGCCCGACGGGGTTCTCTTCAAAATCCAGTTCAGTTCGCCGGCCGCGTAGGCGTGGAAGAGTTGCGCGGTGCCGCCGTTGGCACGGAAATCGGGAACATAAATGGCATTATGCTCGCGCATGCGTTCCAGAATTTCCTCGGAGTCCGCAGTCGTGGGAGGCAGACCCGAGCCGTGGCCGGTGGGCGCCCCGAACACATTGTTGGCACCGGCAACGACCAGGCGCGGGCTGGCATCTTTCCACATTCCGGCCGAGGCAATTTCGACGGCCATAGCGTTCCAAACGTAGCGCGACGCCGCCGGCACGAATACATTCGCGCAAGGCGCGTGCTCAATCATGTGCGCGAGTTTTGGCTCGATGTACCGGAAAGCTTTGGAGGTTTGCGATTCCGCACGGTCGCTGCTCACCAGGCGCGCCTTGTTCCCTCCGCCTTTAGGAACGAATCGGAACAGGAGTTTGCCGCAGGCTGGCGCTGCTCCGCGCGCAGGCCGGCGATCCTGCGCGCCCGCACGGACAATAAGGTCTCGATATCCAAGCCGCGTGAATCGTAGATAATTCCCTCCGCATCCGATACGGCCACAATTTGCGCGCCGAGGCGCGAGGCGTACAGCATTACGCCGGTTCCAACGGCCCCAGCGCCCTGAACGGCAATCCGCACATTTTTCAGAGGCAACTCCCAACTCGCGCGCCACGGCTCCAATTTCGTATACGTCGTCACGATCGATTCGACTACGCCATATCCGACCGCTGCCTCGATAAATGGAATTTTGAATTTGGGGCGCGGCTTGCCTGGAGACAGGTGGGCCGAAGACATATCCACCTGGTAGAGATCGAAGGCGCGAGCGCTCAATTCGTCGGCCTTTTTTTCGTCCCGCGCTCCCAGGCGGAAAAGGGCCCACTGCATGTCGCGTCCGGTCAATTGCCGCACGGTTTGATCGACGAACCGGTCGCAGGTTCCGTAATCCCCGGCGGTCACCCAGCGATTGCCGAGTTCGTTCCGCATCTCGCTCAGGAATCGCCGAAGCACGGCTTCCCGTTCGGCAGGGTCTTGCAGATCGCAGCGAATTCCGCCCTTGGCGCCGCCGATGGGCTGGGGACAGATCGCGAACTTCTTGCTCATAGTATGAGCAATGCCTCGCGTCTCTTCCATCGTCGCGCCGCTCCACATAAATACGCCGCCGCCGGAGACGCCGTTCACGCGGCGATCCACCACGAGCCATCCGACCGAAGAAGATTTCGGATCGTGCCATTCTGTTACAGACAGCGGAAGCGATTTTAGAGCCGCCATCCCATGTCCCAGATTGGCACTGTGAATTAGGCGATTGTCCCTATCTTCTGGCTGCGGATGCGGGAATGAAACACCGTGCCCATGGAGGCCAATCTGGTCGATGATCACTTGCGAATGGTGGTGTGATTTCATGCTACGCCCTCGGCGCTGCAACGATTTGCTTGGCGTCATGGGCGCAGCACTTCACGGCCCATCCACCTCGGCAGTTTGTAATGTTTTTCACGCAACGCAATCCGCACATTGCAAAGGAGATAGTTTGGAATCAGGTGAGTCTAATGAGGTATTTTGGCGAGACGCTTCGTTGCCGGATCAGGCAGTGGATTTACGATTCGAAAAGTTGGGAAATTCATTTCCATATTATTGCCGCGCATTGGACGATGTGCCAAAAGCGCAACCGTTTTTCAGGCCCCTATTAACATCTCGTACTGCTCCTGTGTAAGAGGCACTACGGAAAGCCTGCCCTGACGGATGAGCGGCGAATCTTTGAACAGTTTGTTGGATTTGATTTCGGCTAGGGAAACCGGATGGGCAATGGCTTTTCCGGCCTTGATCCGCACTATTGGATTTTTGGGGTCGGAGGCGTCCACGGAAACGACAGTCGCCGTCCCGACGGCGCTCTTGCGGTCTCCCGTCTCGTAGATGATCAGCCTCGCGCCGGGGCTCATTTCGCGGAGATTTTTCACTGCCGCTGGATTGGACACGCCATCCCAGACGGTTGCCGCGTCACGCGCAAGATCGGCAAAGGAATATTCCGAAGGTTCGGTTTTTAGCAGATAATGAAGGGCCATTTATCGTCTCCGTTCCTCGGCGGGCTCCAAGTAGAGCCCGCACCCGTTTCTCGGCGGGGTCCGACTAGAGCCCGGCGCTTTCCTTTTACTCCTATCTTATATGCCGCTAGATCGAAAACAAACAATACGGGCGCCGCCGCTTTTCCATTGGCGTTCCAAGGGCGAAGCGATATATTCTTCCGAAGGTTCGCTTCACCGCGCTTTTTCGCATCCGAACAATATTTCGAGGAGGGTTAAGATGAAACGCATTGCGCTCGCTCTGGCATTTTTCCTCTGTGCGCCGCTGGTGCTGCTCGCCCAGCAGGCCGCGCCGGAGATTCCGTTTGATTCGGTGCCAAACCCGGTGAAGATGCCGGAAAACATGTACCTGGGCGAAGTCTCCGGCGTGGCGGTCAATTCCAAGGGACACATTTTCCTGTTCTCGCGCGGCAATACGACCGGGCCGGCGTACGGGGCGAGCGCGGCGCAACTGCTCGAATTCGATCGCGACGGCAAATTCATTCGCGAGATCGGCCACAACCTGTACGCCTGGTCGTTCGCGCACACGGTGCGCATCGACAAGGAAGACAACATCTGGGTCACCGACAAGGGCTCGGACATGGTCATCAAGTTCAATCCGCAAGGCCAGGTGATCATGGTGTTCGGGCGCAAGCAGGAAGCCTCGGACGAAGGCACCGAGCCGCTGCGCCATCCCAAGCCGCCGCTGCCTCCGGTGGACGGACTGTTCCGCCAGGTGACCGACGTAGCCTGGGATGCGGCCGGCAATAGCTACATCAGCGACGGCTACATCAATTCGCGCGTCGCAAAATACGACAAGAACGGCAAATGGATCAAGTCGTTCGGCGAGCCCGGCAGCGGTCCCGGCCAGCTCAACACGCCGCACAGCATCGCCATCGACAATCAGGGAAACGTCTTCGTGGCCAATCGCGGCAACGCCCGCATCGAAGTGTTCGACGGCGACGGAAATTACCTCCGCCAGATCAAGATCAACGAGCCGTTCGACTATGCGAATACGGTTCCCATCATCGGGAACAAGCCGCCTGTGAATTTGGTGGGCACCATGGGGCCCGGCGCGCCCTGGACCGTCTGCATCACGCCCGGGCCAAATCAAGTGCTCTATGCCTCGGACGCTTTCCCCGGCCGAGTGTACAAGCTCAGCCTGGACGGAAAAGTCCTGGGCATGTTGGGCGAGTCCGGCAAGCAGCTCAAACAATTCGGCTGGGTCCACGAAATCGCGTGCCCGTCGGAAAATGAAATCTATGTCGGCGAATTGCTGAACTGGCGCGTGCAGAAACTCCTTCTGCATCCGAATAAGTAGCGTGGCCACTGGAGAAATTCAAAGACCTTAACACGGAGGGCATAGAGAATCACAGAGGAGCACGGAGGAAATCAAAGACGTGTAGCGGCAAAGAGCGGGTAAAAATCCGCCTTTGTGGAATTCACCGCTTTTGGAGTTCTTTGTGATCTCCGTGCCCTCAGTGTTCTCTGTGTTAAAAGCTCTTGAAGTTGCGTCCCGCCAAGCGGCACAAAAAGAAGTTGCAGCATCCCATCGTAGTGACCTGCAATGACAAAGTTTCGAGCCGCAGGCCATGGTTCGGGCCATGCGCAATGATTTAAGCACGTCGCTCTCACTTGCCGACGTCGTCGGCATTCCAATTTTCATCGGCTGGTTTATCTGGATCGGCCAATTCACCGCGCCCCGCGCTTGGTATTGGGCCGCTGCATGGATCGTCGCAAGCTTCTTGATCCACAGCGATACTCCCAAAACGCTTGGCATGCGCGCGGATAATATCTGGCCTGCAACCAAGCAGGCCGCCATCGTCTACGGAGCGTTCGCCCTGGCGCTGTTCGTGATTGGAGTCGCTCTCCGGCAGCCGCTACACCCGCCGCCGAACTACCGCTCCTTTGGCCGCCTGTGGACTTACTTCGCGTTCTGCCTGGTGCAGCAAATCGCGCTGAATTCCCTTCTGACGAACCGCCTGTTATCCCTCGTGAAACGCCGCTGGCTGGCAAGCCTCATTGCCGGAACGATTTTCAGCGCCCTGCACTGGCCGAACCCGGTCCTTGTCCCGCTGACGCTCGTGGCCGGAATCGCCATGGCCTGGATGTTCGCCCGCGTGCGAAACATCCTGCCGCTCGCCGCCGGACAATCCCTGCTCGGCTCCCTCGTCTGGTGGGCGTTTCCCATCGCCTGGCACCACATGCTGCGCGTTGGGCCGGGGTTTTACGCACCGTTTTGAAAACTGATGTTTTCATCACGCTTATGCTTGACATTTAAGAAACCAATGCTATGATTCATGGGCTGG
>CAWAEW010000037.1:0-60244 GCA_963781055.1 Terriglobia bacterium | reverse complement strand
TTGAGATTTGAAATTCTCGACTTGTGAATTGGCGTCAGGAAAGCTTGCCGGTATAGAGAGCCATGCCCACTGCGGCGTCCATTTGGATTCGCTCCAGGGCGCGAATCTCCGCGCGGCTGCGGATGCCTCCGGCGGCGGTGATGGGGCGGCGCGTCGCGCGCCGCAGCGTTCGGAACCAATCGAGATTCGTGCCGCGCATGGTGCCTTCCGCGTCCACGTAGGTGCACAGAAATGCGGACGCGTATTTTTCCAGTTCAGAAATCACTTCCTCCGGGCGCAACCGCAGTTTTTCCCGCCAGCCGCGCACCAGGATTTTTCCGCCTTCGGTATCGAGTGCGACCATGACGCGGCGACGGCCGATTTTTTTCGCCAGGCGGCCGAGAAACGCGCCGTTCACGCGGCCGTTCTTGAACGCCGCACTGCCCACGATGATTTTATCCGCGCCGTAGGCCGCGATCTTCGCGGCCTGCGCCACCGTGCGAATTCCGCCGCCCACGCGGACGCGCATCTTGCGCTTTCTTGCCCGGGCGCACAGCTCGCGCACCAGCTTCGCGTTGCTTCCCTTCCGCATCGCGGCGTCCAGATCGATCACGTGAATCAGCGGATACTTGCCGAAGCGGTCGAGCAGGCCGAACACGTCGTCCACGGCCAGCTTGCGTTCCCGCCCGTGCACCAGTTGCACGGCGCGCCCATCCTGCAGATCGATGCATGGAATCATCATGTCGAGTGATTAGCCTGTCTGGCGAACGGAAACGCCGTGTTCGCCGAGATACCGCTTCAGTTCGCCGAGCCCCTGAATGCTGTCATGAAAAATCGATGCGGCCAGCGCGGCGTCGGCCCGGCCTTCGCGAAACACTTCCAAAAATGTTTCCGGCGTATCCGCTCCGCCCGAGGCAATCACGGGAACGGTGACGGCGCGCGAAATTGCCGCCGTGAGAGGGCAATCGAAACCCGAGCGCGTGCCATCCTTGTCCATCGAAGTGATCAGTATTTCTCCGGCGCCATATTCGACGCCCCGGCGCGCCCATTCGACGGCGTCGATGCCCGTCGCCACGCTGCCGCCGCGTACAAACGCTTCCCAGTGATCGCCGACGCGCTTGGCGTCAATCGCAAGCACCACGGCTTGCGAACCAAACTCGGCGGCCAAAGCCGTGAGCAATTCCGGATGGCGGATCGCGGACGTATTCACGGTGAGTTTATCGGCGCCGGCGCGAAGGATGGCGCGGCCGTCATCGACGTTCGCGACGCCACCGCCCGCCGTGAGCGGAATCGCCAGCTCGGCGGCCACGCGGCGAATCGTTTCGAGAAACGTGGGGCGATGATCGCGGGACGCGGCGATGTCGAGAACCACGAGTTCATCGGCGCCTTCGATGTTGTATCGCGCGGCAAGCGCGGCGGGATCTCCGGCATCGCGCAAATTGACGAAGTTCACGCCCTTGACGACGCGCTCGCCGTCGGTATCGAGACATGGAATGATGCGGTGCGCGAGGCTCATCGTTTGTCATCCTGCATTCCGCCCGCGCACTCTACGAAATTGGAAAGCACCGACGCGCCGACCGGACCCGATTTTTCCGGATGGAATTGCGTGGCAAAAATATTGGCCTGCTCGAGCACCGCGACGAACGAAGCGCTGTGATCGCAAAAGGCGACGCAGGCTTCGCCCGCATCGAGCGCCGCATACGAGTGCGCGAAATAAAAATACGCGTCCCGCGGCACGCCCTCGAGCAGCCGGCTGGGACGCACGCGGCGCAACTGGTTCCATCCCATGTGCGGCAGGCGGTCGGTCGGCGGAAGGGCCGACACGTTTTGCGGAAACAGTGCCAAGCCGGCGTCGCCGGGCGCCTCATCGCTGCTTGCGAACATCGCCTGAAGTCCCAGGCAAATGCCCAGCAGGGGAACCCCGCGCGCAACCGCGTCGCGCAGCGCCTCGACCAGGGAACGCTCGCGAAGCGAACGCATGAGCGCGCCGAAATGGCCGACGCCGGGAAGAATCAGCGCGTCGCAAGACGCCAGCGCTTCCGGAGTGGACGCGCGCTGCGATGCAACGCCAAGGCGAGAGAGGGCGCGCTCGACCGAAGGAAGATTTCCCGCTCCGTATTCGACCAATGCGATGTTCATAACAGCCCTTTCGTGCTGGGCAGCACGCGCTTCAACTGCGGATCGCGCGTGGCCGCAAACCGCAGCGCCCGGGCGAACGCCTTGAAAATCGCCTCCACCTGGTGGTGCGACGACCTGCCGTAAAGCAATTTCAAATGCACGTTCGCGCCGGCGGCCTGCGCGAAGCCGCCGAAAAAATCCTCGAGCAATTCGGTTTGCAGCCCGCCCACGGATTTCGCCGAGAATTTCCATTTGCAGACCAGGTGCGGGCGCCCGCTGAAGTCGATGGCCGCGGCCGCCAGCGTCTCGTCCATCGGCATTAAAAAATATCCGGCGCGCAGGATTCCGCGCTTCGAGCCCAGCGCCTTGCGCACCGCTTCGCCCAGAACGATGCCGGTATCCTCCACGGTGTGGTGCTGGTCCACTTCCAGATCGCCGCGGGCGATGAGTTCCAGGTCCATCGCGCCGTGGCGCGCCACTAGCGTTAGCATGTGATCCAGAAATGGAATCCCCGTGGAAATTTTCGCGCGGCCCTGGCCGTCCAGATTCAGGCTGATGCGAATGTCGGTTTCCGTGGTGGTGCGCCGCAGCTTTGCTTTTCTCATGCCCAGAATTTCTCCAGATCGCGAACGCTGTGCAGAATTTCCAGAGCTCCCAATTCGCGCAGTCTTTGCCGCGCGCGCGGAATGCGCGTCGCTGCCGTGCGGGAGAACGCCGAGGAACGGCACGCGCGCGCGTTTAGCCGAGAGCGCGTCATCGATGTTGTCGCCGAGATAGAGAGCCTCGCGCGGCGGTGTGCCGTTCAGCAGCAGCTTTAAACCTTCCGGATCCGGCTTGCCTTTCTTCACATCGTCCATGGTCACCACGCGGCGGAAAATCCGGCTTGCGTCCGGTGCCCTCCAGCGTGTGGTTCAATTCGCGCCGCGTGCGGCCCGGTGAAGAGCGCAAGTTCCGCGCGCTCGGACCACCGCTCAAGCCGTTTATGTGTCACGAGCCATCGTTCCTTGGCAACGTTCCCAGGACGCGACTTCGTGCCCCAATAAAATTTCTGGAACTGCGCCTTGACCTCTTCGTAGGGCACCGCTTTGCCCAGCGACGCAACCCAATCCGTGGACAGGCGCCAGTCGTCGTTGTATCCGGAGCGGTTTTTCCATTCGTGGATTTCGGCATGGGTCGGGCGGTGCCCGGTGAAAAAATGAACGGTGTCGATGATCGACTTGTGGAATGATCCGTGCACATCCACCAGGACGCTGTCCACATCGAAAATCACGAGTTTCGGAGCTAGCTTCACAGGATCCCTTTCATGGCGCGCAGCACCCTGCGCGTATCCGCGCGCGTGCCGGCGCTGATGCGCACAAAACCTTCGCGCGGAAAATCTTTTCGCTCGCGCACGAGAATTCCCTTTCGTTCCAGGGCTTTCACGAGGCGATGCGCCCGCGGGCCGAAATCCGCCAGCACGAAATTCGCGCCGCCGCGATAAACCCGCGCGCCCAGGCGCTCCAGCCCTTTTTCGAGCAGCGCGCGGCTCAGCAAAACTTCCCGCGTGTAGTTTCGCGCAAATTTCTGGTCGCCGACGGCCGCTTCCGCGGCCACCAGGGCCGCCGTATTCACGGGATACGGCGAGCACGCGCCGCGCATCACCGCCAGAAGCTCCGGCTTTCCGAACAGGCAGCCCACGCGCAGCGCGGCGAGTCCCGCCGACTTCGAAAATGTGCGCGCCACCAGCAGATTCGGATACCGGCGAATCCAGGGAAGAATCGTCTCGCCCGAAAAATCGAAATAGGCTTCGTCGACCAGCACCAGCGTCCGGGAAGCGGCGTTCAAGAATCCGGCGCAAATCCTCCTGCGGAACGACCGTGCCCGTGGGATTGTTCGGCGTCGCGATGTAAAGAACGCGCGGCACGCGTTTGGGCGAAGCGCGCAGTTCTCGAATGACCGCTTCCACGGGAAATCGCATTTCGTCGTCATACCGCAGAGCCACGACGCGCGCACCCGCAAGTTCCGCGAAGAAACGGTACATGTCGAATGTGGGCTCGACGATTAGAACCGAATCGCCGTCCTCGATGAACGTGTCCGCGATCAGGTGCAGCGCGTCGTCGATTCCGTTGGTCAGGTGCATTTCCTCGGGGCGCACGCGAAAGAAACGCGCCAGGCGCCTGGTCGTCGCCTGATACTCGGGATAAATCGCCATTTGCTCGGCCGTGATGCGCGAGAGCGCGCGCAAGACGGCGGGAGAACATCCCACCGTGTTCTCGTTGAAATCGAGGCGCAGTTTTTTGGCGCGGCCTTCTTCGGGCGCGTTGTACGGCGCAAGGCCCAGCACCGCTTTGCGAACCGGAATTTTCGGCTTTTCCCGCGTTTTCACCGGCGCACCTCGACGGCGCGAGCGTGCGCCTCCAAACCCTCCGCGCGGGCCATGGCCGAAACCACCGGCGCAAGGCGCTTGAGCCCGGCGCGGGAGATTTCCTGCGTGCTGGAACATTTCACAAAATCCAGAACGCTCAGCCCGCCGCGTGTGCGCGCCCAGCCGGATGTCGGCAACACGTGATTGGTTCCGCTGGCGTAGTCGCCGATCGGCTGCGCGCTCCACGGCCCGAGAAAAACGCTGCCCGCCTCGGACAATTTATCGACCAGCGATTTTCGCGCTTGCGGAATGCTCAAGTGCTCGGGCGCGACTCGATTGGAAAACCGGACCGCGGCATCGAGCGATGGCGCAAGCAAAATGGCGCTCGCCTGCTCGATCGATTTCCAGGCGGGATTGGTCTTGGGTAAATCTCGCAGCTGTTTTGCGACTTCGGCGGCGACTGCTTTCGCCAGACGGACCGACGGAGTAACCAGCAGCGCGACGGCGTCGGGATCGTGTTCGGCCTGCGCCAGTAGATCGGCGGCGATGTAGCGCGGCTCGCCGCCCGTCGCCAAAATTAGTACTTCGGTGGGGCCTGCAGGCATGTCGATGGCGCAATCGTTCGAGACCAGGCGCTTCGCGGCCGTGACGTAGCGATTGCCGGGGCCGCAAATTTTGTCCACGCGCGGAATCGATTGCGTGCCGTAGGCAAATGCGCCGATGGCCTGCGCGCCTCCGATACGGGCAATTTCCGTTACGCCGAGAATTTCGGCGGCCGCCAGCAGCGCGGGGCTCGCCTTCGGACATGCGACGACGATGCGCTCCACGCCGGCCACTTGCGCGGGAATCGCGGTCATCAGCAGCGTCGAAAAAAGCGAGAATCGCCCGCCGGGAATGTAGCAGCCGATGGTTTCGAGCGGCGTCACGCGCTGGCCGACGCGGACTCCGGGCTCGACGGTGATAGTCCACGAACGTGGCACCTGCTCGTCGGCCACGCGGCGAATATTTTTCGCGGCGTGTTCGATCGCCTGGAGCAACTCGCGCGAAACATTTTTGCGCGCCGCGCGCATTTCCTCGCGGCTGATCCAAAGGGTCTTGCGCGTGAGGCGCAGCCCATCCAGCCGGCGCGCCCAGCGGAACAGCGCGGCGTCGCCCTTCCGGCGGACATCCGAGACGATTCCGGCGGCTATGCGTTCGGCAGCCGCGTCGTGCGAACTGCGCCGCGCGAAGAATTTCGCGGCGATATGCTCGGTCAGTTTTACGATGCGCATTCGGACGGCTTCTTTCTCTTACAGTTGCATTTAGGCGACTGCAAAAACTCTTGCGCTTTGTGGGTTGCGCCTTCAGGCGCGACGTAAAGTCACCTTTTCTTCAGGGGTTTTAACCCCTGAAGAGGCTATGTAGCGCCTGTAAATCCAGCGCGTCAGCGGCTAAAGCCGCTTTGATTGTGGGCCTCTATGTCGTGGCTAAAGCCACGACCCACAAAGATTTTCGACGTCGTCACACGGACTCCGAAGGCCCGAAATAACTTTTCCCGTCACACCTCTTACAGGACGATCTTATTCAGCGGATACTCGACAATTCCCTGCGCGCCGGCCGCTTTCAAGCGCGGGATAATCGTGCGCACCACATTTTCGTCGATGATCGTGTTGACGGCGATCCACTCGGGATCGCTCAGCGTCGATACCGTCGGATTCTTCAGCGCGGGCAAAACGCCCAGCACCGCCGCCAGCTGCCCCTTGCGCACGTTCAGCATGATTCCGACCTTGGTGTAAGCGGCAATCGCGCCCGACAGCAATAGAGCGAGATTGGAAATCTTCTCGTTCTTCCACGCGTCGGCCATGGCCCCGTGATTCGCGATGAACACGGTGCGGGATTCAAGGACCGTGTCCACAATGCGCAAACGATTAGCGCGCAGCGACGATCCAGTCTCGGTCACTTCCACGATGGCGTCGGCGAGTTGCGGCACTTTCACTTCGGTCGCGCCCCAGGAAAATTCCACGCGGGCATCCACTCCATTTCGCGCGAGATATTTTCTTGTGAGATTCACGACTTCCGTGGCGATCACCTTGCCTTCGAGATCCTTCACCGATTCAATCGGCCCGTCATCGGGCACCGCGAGGACCCAGCGCACGGGCGCGAGACTTTGCTTCGAGTAAAGCAGTTCGCCGACTTCCGCGACGCTCGCGCCGGTTTCCTGCACCCAATCGCGGCCCGTGATTCCGGCATCGAGCGCGCCGGTCTCCACGTAGCGCGCCATTTCCTGCGCGCGCACCAGCATGCAGTTGATTTCAGGATCGTCCACTCCCGGAAAATAGCTGCGCGAGTTGATCGAAATCCGCCATCCGGCCTTGGCGAAAAGCGCACGGTGGCATCCTGCAGGCTTCCTTTGGGAATTCCGAGGCGAAGTACGCTCATCAGCGCGCATCCTTTCCATACACGGCGTTGGGATCGAACGCGCGCTCGGCGATCACCTTGGTTTCGCCGCCCGCGGAGAGTTGGCGGAAAAAACACGAGCGGTAACCTTCGTGGCAAACTCCCGGGCCCACCGCGTCCACGCGGATCAGCAAGCTGTCCACGTCGCAATCCACGAGAATTTCGCGGACGCGAAGCACGTGGCCGCTCTGTTCGCCCTTGCGCCACAGTTTGTTGCGCGAGCGGCTGAAGAAGGTCACCTCTCCGCAGGCCTGCGTCGCGGCATAGGCCTCCTCATTCATGAAGCCCAGCATGAGGACTTCGCCCGTGCCCGCGTCCTGTATAACGGCGGGCAGCAAGCCGTCGAGTTTTTTGAAGTCCAGATCCATACTCATTTCCTCCCCGCTTCGCAACAAAAAATTGCCGGGCAAATAAAAAGCCCGCCGGCGCTTACCGCGCCGGCGGGCCGATGAGTGCGAATTTCGATGCGCTACTCAAGCCTCCGCGGACACGGTCGTGCGCCGTGATGATGAAGGTGACCGTGATGTTGCGCGGAGTTTCGCATCGCGGAAATAAATATACAAGAGCGGGCGGCGGGCGTCAAGAGAAGGGATGCCACTACTGCCGCGTTCGGCGGATTTGCGGGGCATGATACCCTCTCGCGAGGCATGAGTAAGGATTGGCGGCCAAGGCCGGCGCCATTCCCGCCCGCGCCCAGCGGCAATTCAGGAGAGACGCGATGCACTCCAAACTTTTCACCGATATGTTCGTTCTCGCGCTGCCCGTGGCGGAGAAGATTCTCCGCCCGGTTGTCGTCTATCTATTTTTGGTGGTGGGATTGCGCCTGGCCGGAAAGCGCGAATTGGCGCAGCTCAATCCGTTCGACCTGGTGGTTCTGCTGACGCTTTCCAACACCGTGCAGAACGCCATTATCGGCGACGATAATACCGTGACCGGCGGCATCATCGGCGCAACCACGCTGTTGCTGATCAACTTCCTGGTGGTTCGATTCCTGTACCGGCACAAATCGCTGGACCGGATGGTCGAGGGAGACTCCACCGTATTGATCGAAGGCGGAAAGATTTTGAAACGCAAGCTCGCCAAGGAATTGCTCACCATTCAGGAACTGGAAGCCGCGGCCCACAAGCAAGGGTTGGGCAGCCTGGCGGAAGTGGAGAAGGCCGTGCTCGATCCGAGCGGCGTGATTATTTTTATCGCCAAACAGCCGCCGCCGGAAGAAACGCGCCACCGGGAATTGCTGGCCCGCATCGATCAATTGGGCCGTGAAATTGCCCAGTTGCGATTGGGGCAAGCGCCGCCGGCAGCCTGAAATAAATTCACCAAGGATCAATGCAGCAGGAGTCCGGTGACGGCGACGCCGAGTCCCGCAAGGCCCGCGGCCATCCCGAGATACCAATAAAAGCGGTTGCGTGACAGCAAGGCAAGCGACGATATCACGAGCGCAATTTCCAGAAACACTTCTCCGAGATCAAACCGGTCGGCCTTGCGCTGCGCGCGAGCCGACTCGCCCTCGAGATCCTTGGCCTGCTCCTCGATTTCGGCCTGTTCTTTTGTGTAGCGCTCGGCTTCCTTGCGGTAATTTTCCTTCACCTTATCGGCCTGCGCTTTGTCCTTAAACTCGATCATCGAAAGCAGGTCCACGCCCATCTCGTAATTGTGGCGGCGAATGTTCTTGGCCTGGTAATAGGACCACTGGTCGCTGGCCTTGGCCTGCATGCAACACTTCCTCGGTGTGCGCGCGGTGCCCCAGCAGCGATACGATCGCGACGCACACCGCGAGAATGGCCATCGTGACGGTAATGGGAACCAGCGAAGGGTTTTCCCGGGCGTGTTCCGCGTTTTCCTGAAGTTCGCTCAGTTCGTCGGGCATGAATTTTCATCCTCCATTATTCGATCGTTTGGAATTGGAATCGTGATTGCCGCCATGCGCTAGGTTACTCGGCTGCAAGCCAGAAGGCTTTCGCGGCATGCGGCGATGGTCCGGTCAATATCGGCGTCGGTGTGCGCCGAGGAAACGAACATCGCTTCAAACTGCGACGGCGCGAGAAAAATGCCGCGTTCGAGCATCGCCCGGAAAAACGTGGCGAAGCGCTGGGTGTCGCATTTCTTGGCGTCCGCGTAATTCGTCACCGGCTCGCGGGAAAAGAAAAGCGTGAGCAGCGAACCCACGCGCGCCGCGGTGGCCGGAGCGCCGGTTTCGCGCAGCGCGGAGGCAATTCCGTCTCCCAGGCGCTTCGCGCGCGCATCGAGAGTTTCATAAAATCCGGGAGCGGCAAGCAAATCGAGCGACGCAATCCCCGCGCTCATCGCCAGCGGATTTCCCGAAAGCGTTCCCGCCTGGTACACGGGACCCAGCGGCGCAACGCGATCCATCAGATCGCTTGCGGCCTCCGTAGGCGGCCACGGGCAGGCCTCCACCGATTATTTTTCCCAGCGTTGTCAGGTCCGGCGTAATGCCGAAAAGCGTTTGTGCGCCGCCATAGCAAACGCGAAAGCCGGTAATGACTTCATCGAAGATCAGCAGCGCACCATGACGTGCCGTGATGTCGCGCAGACTTTTCAGAAATCCATCCGCCGGCGGCACGAGCCCCATATTCGCGGCAATCGGTTCGACGATGATCGCGGCGATTTTATTTGGATTCTGGACGAACAGCTTTTCCACGGCCGCGGCGTCGTTGTAAGGCGTATTGAGGGTCAGCGCCGCGAGCGCCTCCGGAACGCCGGGACACGCGGCGATTCCCAGCGTGGCCAGGCCCGACCCTGCTTCCGAAAGAAAACTATCGGAGTGGCCGTGATAGCAGCCGTCGAATTTGATGAGCAAATCGCGGCCGGTTGCGGCGCGCGCCAGGCGCACGGCGCTCATGGTCGCCTCGGTGCCGGAACTCACGAACCTCACTTTTTCGCAGGATGGAAGCGCCCGGCGGATGCGCGAGGCGAGGTCCACTTCCAACTCGGTGGGCATGCCGTAACTCGTGCCGCGGCGCGCCTGGCCGGCGACGGCCTCGACGACTTTCGGATGCGCGTGGCCCAGAATCAGCGCTCCCCACGAGCAGACGTAATCGATGTATTCGTTTTCATCCGCGTCCCACAAACGCGCGCCCGCGGCGTGATCGACGACGATCGGATCGCCGCCCACCGCGCGAAACGCGCGCACCGGGCTGTTCACGCCGCCGACAAGCACGTCGGTTGCGCGGCGAAATATTTCCTGGGAATGAGGGCGTTTCATTTTTTCCGTTTTTGGCGAGTTCATTGGCATCCGTGGATGAAATCCTAGCAGGCTGTGCAAATACTTAAAACATTGTCATGCCGAACCCGCTCCCGCGGGTGAGGATCCCTCTGTCGATTGGGCTCCAAAGCAAGAGAGATTCCGCTCGGAGTTTATCCCGATTCCTATCGGCACTCGGAATGACGCCGTCAAACATGCTTTCGGCAAACCGCCAGGTCTCAACCATTCTTCAGCCAGCGCGCCGCGTCCTTCGCATGATACGTGAGAATGATGCTGGCTCCGGCCCGATGAATGGCGGTCAAGATTTCCAGCGCGATGCGTTTTTCCTCGATCCAGCCGTTGGCGGCGGCCGCCTTCACCATGGCATATTCCCCGCTGACGTTGTACGCGCCGATCGGCACGCTGAATGCCTCGCGCACTCTTTGAATGATGTCGAGATACGCCAGCGCCGGTTTCACCATGACCATGTCGGCGCCTTCGGCCAGGTCCAGTTCCACTTCGCGCAGCGCTTCGCGCGCGTTCGCCGGATCCATCTGGTAGCCGCGCCGGTCGCCAAACTGCGGAGCCGATTCGGCGGCCTCGCGAAAGGGCCCGTAAAACCCGGAGCAATACTTGGCCGCATAGCTCATGATCGTAATGTCTTCAAACCCGGCGGCGTCCAGCGCCTTGCGAATCGCGCCGACGCGCCCGTCCATCATGTCGGAAGGCGCGATAATGTCGGCGCCCGCACGCGCATGGGAAACCGACTCCGCGGCCAGCAGTTCCAGCGTGGGATCGTTCTTCACTTCCCCGTTCTCGATAATTCCGCAATGCCCGTGGTCGGTGTATTCGCACAGGCACACGTCGGTCATCACCAGCAAATTCAATTTGGCGCGGCGAACCGCTTCCACGGCGCGCTGCACGACGCCGTCGGACGCATACGCCTCCGTGCCCCGCGCATCTTTTTTTTCCGGAATGCCGAACAGGATGATCCCGGGAATCCCGAGCTGCTCGACTTCGCGGCATTCCTCCAGAAACATGTCCACCGATTGCTGCGCGACGCCCGGCATGGACACAATCGGATTGCGCACATTTTTGCCGGGACACACGAACATCGGGTAAATGAATCCGTGCGTCGAAAGGCGGTTTTCGCGCGCCAGGGATCGTATGGCTTCGTTGCGCCGCAGCCGGCGCGGCCGTGTGACCGGAAAACTCATAAGGACCTCGCTTGGGATGCTGCTTGCGCCGGAAAAATATTTCAGAATCGCCGCGGCCATGGATTCCGAGGTAGCCTCCGCGGCTTCGATCGCCACCGGCAAGCCCGCGGTTCGCAAAGCCGCGGCCGTTACCGGGCCCACGGCAGCCAGCGCCGCTTTCGCTCGCCAGCCGGGAAAGAACTTCCGCGCCGAGTTCCCCGCGAAGGTTCTCCACGGCCGACGGGCTAAAAAAGGATACAACATCCACGCGCGCCTCGCGCACCGCCTCCATGACCGCAGGCTCGACCGCGCCGATCCCGCCCGTATGATACGCCATCACTTCCGTGACCTCCGCACCCACAGCCTTGAGCGCTTCCGGCAAATCGCGCCCGGCGCGTTCGCTGCGCGGCAATAGCACGCGCTTGCCTGCGAGCGACTCGCCGCAATTCCCGGGCCAGCGCGGTCCCCAGAAATTCCTTGGCCACATAATCAATCTTGAATCCCTCCGCCGCCGCGGCGCTCGCCGTGGCAGGACCTACCGCCGCGCATAAGGGCTTTTCGCTCTCGCCCGAAGCCACGCCGAGCTTTCGGCAACGCTTCGCAAAAAAACGCACGGCGTTGGCGCTGGTAAATAAAATCCAGTCGAACGATTCCAGCGCGCGGATGGCGCGATCCAGTTCCGCCGTGTCCGCAGGCTCGGAAAAACTGACGGCGGGAAACAGCAGGACGACGGCGCCCATCTGTTCGAGACGGTCCTTCAAGCTCGCGCGCCTGCTCGATGGCGCGCGTGACCACGATGCGTTTCCCGTCGAGCGGCTTCGACGCGTTCATGCGCGCGTCCCGCGGCTCTCGCGAACCAGCAGCGCCGCGGCGCCGCGCTCGCGCAATTTTCGGGCAACTCGCGCGCCAATCGCTTCCGCCTCCGCCGGCGCGCCCGAATCTTTTTCCCACATGCGCTGCGCGCCATCCGGGAGACAACACGGCGACATCGAGAACCAGTTTTCCATTCTCGACGCGTCCCCACGCTCCAATCGAAACCTGGCAGCCGCCTTCCAGGCCAGCCAGCGCCGCGCGCTCGGCGGCGACTCCGCAGCGCGTTTCCGCGTCATTCAATTCGGCCAGCACCCGCAGAGTTTCAGCGTCGCGCGGCGCGCGCTTCGATCCCGATCGCGCCCTGTCCCGCCGCGGGCAGGCTGACGTCGTGCGGCAGCACCTGCGATAATGTTGGCGCTCAAGCCCAGGCGGTCGAGTCCGGCCTTGGCAAGCACGATGGCGTCGTAATCTCCGCGCTTCAACTTTTCGATTCGCGTATCGACGTTCCCGCGAAGTTCGAGCATGACGCAAATCATTTCGCGCGTGAAGCAATTGCGATTGCCGGCGCAAGCTGCTCGTGCCCACGCGCGCGCCTTTGGGCAGCGACTCCGAGCGTCGCTCCGGTCGGAGGAAAGCAGCGCGTCGCGCACATCCTCGCGCTTGCAAATCGCCGCCAATGGTCAGGCCTTCGGGCATTTCCGTCGGCAGGTCTTTCATGCTGTGCACGGCCAAATCCACGCGCAGATCGAGCAGCGCGTCTTCGAGTTCCTTGATGAAAACCCCCTTGGCTCCCATCTGGCTGAAGCTGGTTTGCTGGAATTTGTCGCCGGAGGTTTTGATGATCACCAGTTCGGTATTCGACGCCGCCCTGGCGCAGCGCCTCCGCGATGCTCTTCGCCTGCCACAAAGCCAGCGCGCTGCCCCGGGTTCCGATCCGCAACGCCTTCAAGGCTTCTCCCGATTGAGGTGGAACAAATCACGCAGCGCTTCGAGGTTCTGAATTTTTCTGCGCAATTCCGGAACGCCGCGCAATCGCTCGGCAGGGTCCAGCACCACGCGATCCATGAAATCCTTGAGCATATTGGAAACCTGCGCGCGATCCTGCTCGGAAAGATTCGGCATCGCCGCCAATCGCTCTTGCAGGAACGCTTCGCGTTCGGCGGCGAGCTTCGCGCGCAATTCTCCCAGCACGGCGCCCGTCGTCGCTCCCGCCTGCCAGTGCAGGAATTTCTCGATCTGTTCTTCGATGATCGATTCCGCCCGGGGAATTTCCGCCTGGCGCGCCTTCTTGTTCTGCTCGACAATCTCGGTGAGGTCGTCGATGTTGTACAAATAGGTGTTGTAGAGAGTTCCGGCGTCGGCGGCGACGTTGCGCGGCACGCCGAGATCGATCATCAGCAAGGCGCGATTGCCGCGCGCCGCCATGGCCCGCTCGATCATGGCGCGCGTCAGGATCGGCTCGTTGCTCGAAACCGACGTCACGATCAGGTCCGGCCACTCCAGCGACGCCGTCAGGTTTTCCCAGGGGACGACTTCCCCGCCAAATCGCGCCGCCAGATCCGCGGCGTGCTCGGCGGTGCGGTTCAGCACGCGCAATTGCTTGATGCCGCGGTCGCACAAATGCCGCACCACTTGCTCGCTGGTCGCGCCCGCGCCAATGATCAGCGCGCGATGATTATTCAGCTTGCCGAAAATGCGTTCGGCGAGTTTCACGCCGGCAAAGGCCACCGAAACGGGCCGCGTGCCAATCTCGGTTTCCGACCGCACGCGCTTGCCCACTTCCAGCGCGCCCTGGAACATGCGGTTGAGCACGGGTCCGGTTTCCCCGTGGTCGAGCGCGATCTGGTAGGCGTCGCGCACCTGGCCCAGGATTTCCGCTTCGCCAAGAAGCATGGAGTCAAGCCCCGCGGCGACGCGAAACAGATGGCGCACGGCGTGGCTGTCGCGATGGCGGTAGAGCGAGCCGTCGAGTTCGCCGGGAGACATCTGGTGAAAGGACGCCAGGAACAGTTCGACCGCGCCGGCGCTATCGGCGGACAGCTCGCCCGGAACGCCGTACAGTTCGCTGCGGTTGCAGGTCGAGAGCACCATGGTCTCTTCGAGAATTCCGCGCGAGCGCAACTGTTCGGCGGCTTCGCGGGCCTGTTCGGAGCTGAACGCAACGCGCTCGCGCAGCTCGACCGTGGCCGTGCGGTGGCTCAGTCCGATGAGAACGATTTCCATTTGCGAAACGCCTGTCCCGCTTTCCTGAATCCCTACGCTCGCACCCGCTCAGTAATAGCGGTGGAAGTGCGAAAGAAACGGGCCCGCGATAATGTAACTGAAAATCACGAACATAAAATTAAATATGCAAAGCGCCGAAGCGCGCGACCCGCGGCCCGCCGAGGTCCGCGCCAACAGTATGTAGCCGACGTACACCACCAGAATCAAGATCGTGGCAATCACTTTTGGATCCCCATCCCAATACGTGCCCTGCAGCCGGTGCACCAGGATGAATCCGGCGACCATGCCCACGGCCAGCGAAGCGCATCCGATCAGGACGCTGCTGCGCGTCATGCGCTCCAGGACATCGAGCGGCGGAAACCTCCACCCGACAACGCCGAGTTTGTGCCCGCGCAGGCGCCGGTTCTGCACCAGATAAATAATGCTGAGAACGAAGGAAATTGCAAATGCGGAATAGGCCAGAATGTTCAGCGTGACGTGAAAAGCGAAAAGCGGACCTTCCGCCGGAGGAGCCTTGAATCGCATGCGCTTCCGGCACGTGCGCGAACAGAAACAAAGCCAGCACTATCGGCAATACGAACGGGCCGACCGATCGGCTGGCGGTGAATCGCCTCCAGGCCCAAATACGTAGCCGCGAGCAGCCAGGCAAACAGCGACAGCGATCCGAACAGATCGTCATACGGCACGGCATGAATCTGCCGGGACCTGTCCAGCAACGCCAGGTAATGAAGACCCAGCCCGATGATCAGGCAAGTGGTGGCGCCAATCCCCACGGGCCGCGAGTATTCGCGCAGATTCCAGATATACAGCGCAAGGCTCGCCGAGTAAAAAACAAACGTCGCAAGTACGTATGGGTTCGTCATACGATTCAATTCAAACGAAAAGCATTCTCTGTGCTCTCTGTGTTCTCTGTGTTAAGTTTTTGCTTTTCTTTCAGCCCACCGCAAAACCTTTCATCACGGAGCGCGCTGAGAAACCCAAAATCAAAACGCATCGTACCCAGCACACATTTCCCCTAAGGCGCCACTGTCGAAACATTATAGCTAATTCAGCAACCATAAAGCAGCAATCAGATGCCCCCGCACAACCATGCAGGCAGCCCGGACTTTTGCTATGATGAAACGGCACACTGATCGCAATGAGCCATTTGTCCCAACCCGTCAACCAGAAAGCGCTCTTCCTGCGCGCTTGCCGCTGTGAGCCGGTCGAGCGCGTTCCTGTCTGGATCATGCGCCAGGCCGGGCGTTACTTGCCGGAATACCGCGCCGTGCGCCTGAAACACAATTTCCTGGAAGTTTGCAGAACGCCGGAACTCGCCATCGAAGTTTCGCTGCAGCCGCATCGCATTCTGGGCGTGGATGCCGTCATCGTTTTCTCGGACATTTTGATCACTGCGGGAGCGATGGGATTGCCATTCGAGCTGACCGACAAAGGACCCGTAATCCAATCACCCCTTCGCACCGCCGCGCAGATTCGCGAACTCTCGGTTTTTGATCCAGAGCAGGAAACCCGATTCCTGATGGACGCGATTCGAGGCCTCGCTAAGGAGCTTGGACCGGATGTTCCGGTTCTGGGATTTGCGGCCGCGCCTTGGACCCTGGCGTGTTACATGATCGAAGGCCACGGGAAAGACGGTTTTCCCTCGGCCAAAACCATGCTGTACACGGACCCGGAGCTGTTTCGCGAGTTGCTGAATCGCATCGCGCGTGCGACGGCGGGATACTTGCGCGCGCAGATTGCCGCAGGCGCTTCCGCCGTGCAACTCTTCGACACCTGGGTGGGAGAGCTGACGCTGGAGCAATACCGCGAATTCGCCCTGCCCGCCACGCAGCTTCTGATCGAAGAGATCGGCGCCGGCGATACGCCGGTGATCCTCTATTCGAAAGCTTCGAGCCACCTGCTGACCGCGGCAGCCGAATCGGGCGCGAACGTATTGAGCGTTGACTGGCGCATGGACCTGGCGGCGGTGCGCGAACTGGTCGGGCCCGGCATCGCGCTGCAAGGAAACGTGGACCCGTGCATCCTGCTCGGCCCTGAAAAAGCTGTCCGCCGCGCAGCCTTCGCGGCGGTCGAACACACCGGCGGCATCGGCCACATCTTGAATCTCGGCCACGGCATTCTGCAGCAAACTCCGGTGGAAAATGCGCGCGCGTTCGTCCAGGCCGGACAAAGCGCCGCGGTCGCCGACGGACGTACGCCTGGAAGGGGCGCGGTAACACCGGCTATGAGCGATTCCAGCCTCCATTTGCAGTTGAACCGGGAACGCTTCGAAATCTCCGAAGAGTTTCTGGAAAAATACAATCGCCCGGGGCCCCGCTATACGAGTTACCCCACGGCGCCGGTGTGGCAAGATAATTTCGGTCCGGAAGATCTTGAGCAATACTACGCCACAGCCGATGCGGCGCGCACTCCGGTTTCGCTCTACATGCATCTTCCCTTCTGCGAAAGCCTGTGCCTGTTTTGCGCCTGCAACGTGGTCATCACCAAGGACCATAGCGTGGCTCCGCCGTACATCGAAACCCTGGAGCGCGAAATCGCGCATGTCAGCCGCTTCGTTTCCCGCGAACGCCCGGTCGTGCAGTTTCATTGGGGCGGCGGCACGCCCACGTACCTGACGCCCGAACAAATGGAGCAGCTGTTCGGCTTTACCGCAGAGCGCTTCACGTTCGCGCCGGACGCGGAAATCGGCATCGAGATCGATCCGCGCGTCACCACGCAGGCGCATCTCGAAGTGCTGCGCAAGCTCGGCTTTAACCGGCTGAGCATGGGCATACAGGATTTCCATCCCGAAGTGCAGCAGGCGATTCACCGCGTGCAGCCGCTGGAAATGACGCGCGACCTCATCCAGTCCGCGCGGAAACTCGGCTTTGACAGCATCAACGTGGACTTGATCTACGGCCTGCCGCTGCAGACCGCCGAACGGTTTGCGCATACGGTGGAGCAAGTGGTCGCGCTGTCGCCGGACCGCGTGGCCATGTTCAGCTACGCGCACGTTCCCTGGCTGCGCAAGCAGCAAGGCGCGCTCGCCACACGGCTGCCCGAGGGCATGGAGAAATTCCATATTTTCCGCGCGGGACTGGAACATTTCCTGGGCGCGGGATACCAGTACATCGGAATGGATCATTTCGCGCGGCCCGATGACGAGCTGGCCGTGGCGCAACGAAGGCGCACGCTGCATCGCAATTTCCAGGGCTACACGACCAAGGCGGGAGCGGATCTTTACGGCATGGGCGTAAGCGCGATCAGCAGCGTCGGCTCTTGCTACGCGCAAAATGACCGCAACGTGGCCCACTACCGCGAGCGCGTCGAAAGCCGCGGCCTGGCCACCATGCGCGGCTACCGCTGCACCGCCGAGGATCTGCTGCGCCGCACGGTGATCAACCGCATCCTGTGTCACGGACTTCTCCGCAAGAGTGAAATCGAGCGGGAATTCGGCATCGACTTCAACCAGACCTTCGCTCCGGAACTCGATCGCCTGGTCCCGTTTGTCGCCGACGGCCTGCTCGACATGGGAGGGGACATCATCCAAACGACTCTTCTCGGGCGGATTTTTATCCGGAATATCGCCATGGTCTTTGATCCGTATCTGGAGCAGCAGAAACTCGATAGCCGCCCGTTGTTTTCGAAGACACTCTGAACCACCGATCGAGGATTCGTGTCCATTCCCGCGCCGTCTCCATTTGCAGCAGTTGTGATTGGCGGAGGAATTTCCGGCCTGGCGTGCGCCTATCGCCTGCAGCAAGCGGGCATCCCGGCGCGCGTGCTCGAAGCCGGCGCCCGCCCCGGCGGCCTCATCGCCACAAAAGAAAAAGACGGCTTTCAATTCGAGCTCGGCCCGCAGAGCTTTCTTTCCACCCAGCCGCTGCTCCATCTGATTGACTCGCTCGGCCTGCAACGAACAACTGCTGCACGCGGACCCGCGCGCGCCGCGTTACATATTGTCCCGCGGCAAACTGACGCCTGCTCCGCTCGCCCCGCCGTCCCTGTTGACGTCTTCGCTGCTCGGGGCCGGGACAAAATGGCGCATCTTCACGGAAATGTTTCACCGCACGCGTCCGCCCGAGGACGATGAATCGATTGCGGCATTCGTCCGCCGCAAATTTGGCAAGGAACTTCTGGACCAATTGGTCGCTCCCTTTGTTTCCGGCGTGTATGCGGGCGATCCGGAAAAATTGAGCCTGCGCGCCGCGTTTCCGAAGCTGTATGAATTCGAGGCGGCGTACGGCAGCGTATTGAAGGGCGCCATGAAATCGCGGCCGCCGAAGGGAACGCCGCGCGCCGGCCTGTGTTCGTTTCGCGGCGGAATGGAAACTTTGCCGCGAGCGCTTGCGGCCCGCCTGAATGATTTGTTGCTCACCGAATCCAGAGTCACCGCCCTGCATCGCGGCAAGGCGAATGGTAAACCGTGGTTTGAAATCGAATTCACGCGCCAAAATCACCGCGAGACCATCGCCGCCAACGCCGTCATCGTCGCCACTCCGACCGATGCGGCCGCCGAAATCCTGAAAAATCTTTCCGATCAATTTCCCGCCGCATTGGCGCGCATCGAGTACGCGCCGGTGGCCGTCGTCTCCGCCGGATATCGCCGCGACCAGATGCGGCAGCCCGCCAACGGATTCGGCTTCCTCGTGCCGCGCACTGAAAAATTGCGCGTCCTCGGCACGGTCTGGAATTCATCGCTTTTCCCCGGCCGCGCTCCCGACGGCATGGCCTGCTTCACCAGCTTTGCCGGCGGCGCCACCGACCCCGGCTTGTGCGACTTGAGCGATGACGAAATCAGGGAGACGATTTGCGGCGAAGTCGCGCGCGTCCTGGGCATTTCGGGCCCGCCCGCGATCGCCCGTGTCCAGCGCTATGCCCGCGCCCTGCCCCAATACAATCTGGGCCATTCCGCGATCGTGGCAGCGCTTGGCGGCACTTGCTTCCTCCATCCCCGGATTGTTTCTGGCGGGCAATTATTTTTCCGGCCCCTCGATCGGCGCCTGCGTCGAGCAGGCCAATCAAACCGCGGATGCGGTTCGCGTGCATCTCGCTTCCATCGGCTTGGCGGGCGTCGGCGCTCTCGCCCATGCATGATGGCGATTCGCTACAGCGTATTGCGGCTTCGCCATTCGATATAAGGAGGCACGGTCGTGGTGGGAAACCCAAATCCGTCCGGGAACGCTGCGCGCGAGTCCGCTCCGGCCGGGAAGCCTTCCGCGAAACGCGAACTGTTCCCGGCGTGGGCCTGGATCGCGGCAGCGGCTCTCGCGCTGATGACGGGATTTGCGATCCGCCAGATGGGCAATCAGAGCACGCAACTTGCGGCGCTTCGCAAGCAAATGAAGCTGGCCATCCTGCAGAATCAGGCGCTGCAAAATCAATTGGAACAGGGCCGCATGGTCGCCTCGATCATGTTGTCGCCCGATTCCATGCCGCTGAAACTCATGCCCAAGGATAAAAATATGCCCATGGTGCACGCCTACCTGCATCCGCACATGGGCGTGGCCATCACGGCCGATCAGGTGCCGTCCATGCCGGCGGAGCGCACCTTGCAGCTTTGGTTTGTGCCGAAAAAAGGATCGCCGATGAGCATCGCGATTTTCCGGCCGGATTCGAACGGCCAGATCTCTGTGGTGGCTCCCGTCAATATGCCCGATGAACGAAATTGGCGAGATCACCATCACCGAAGAACCCGCCATGGGCAGCCCGCAGCCGACAACCTCCCCTGCCTGGATGGCGCAGGTGAATTAGGCGGTCGCTCTCGCAGGACTGGTGGGCGCAGCCTCGCCGCGCCCCTACGGATTACGATAAGGCATAATAATTCATGGCGACACCCAACCTAAAATCCTGGCCGGATCCTGGAACCCGCCATGCGCCTCATTCCCGAAGGCTGGTTTTTAATGGGGACACCCGATTCATTCGCAGGCGGGCGCGATGATGAAAAGCCGGCGCATCGTGTCTGGGTCGACTCCTTTGAACTGGCCGCGTTCCAGACAACCAACGAGGAATACGCTTCGTTTCTGGCAGGTACTTCGCGTCCTGCACCGCTGTCCTGGAACGATCCGCTGTTCAATCATCCCCGGCAGCCGGTTGTCGGTGTGTCCTGGTTCGACGCCTCCGCCTATTGCCAGTGGCTCGGCGGACTGACCGGAAAACGGTATCGATTGCCCCCCGAAGCCGAGTGGGAGCGAGCAGCGCGAGCGGGCGCCGAAGACACTCTATATCCCTGGGGCAACACTCCGCCCGAAGATCTTCCCGCTTACGGCCAGCGATGGAAAACCGGCCCCGAACCGGTGGGATTGTATTCGCCGAATTCCTATGGCCTGTATAACCTTGGGGACAACGTGCATGAATGGTGTTCGGATTGGTACGATGCCGCCTACTACGGCGCTTCGCCCGAGCGAAATCCGCAAGGCCCGCCAACCGGAATCCGGCGCGCATCGCGTGGCGGCGCTTGGCGACATCACATTAAAGTGACGCGCACCGCCGCGCGTTCCAGCATTCCTCCGGAGTTCAAATACGCGGACTACGGATTCCGGGTGGCGGCAAGCCTCCGGGCGGAATGCAACGCATGATTAAGAGCTTGGTTTCAGCAAACAAGGAAATCCGGTGCGGAAGAAGAAAGTAGGATAGGGCATCTCTCCCGGGTCCTACCTGGATTCGGAATGGCAAACGGATACTTTTTTCCGCTGCCTGCGAAGCTTGTCCTGCTCGTGCTGCCATGCACCCGGTGCGAAGAGTCTGATATAGCTAGGATGCAAGGAGGCTCAAGCCATCATTGCCGGATATTCGCGCTGTGCATCTCGTCGAAGGGGGCTTGAGCCGTTCAACTCGCTCCTGGAACCCCCTTCTCGGAATGTGTAAGCGGCGATATTCAGCAATGCCTGTTAAGCCTCCCAGAGGATAGCCCGGCTGCTCCGCTATTTCGCTTGCATCGATTCAATATACCTATTCAGATTGAAGATGCGCTGTTTGACGGATGCATCATCGCCAAGCGATTTGAACACCGAACCCCAGACGGGCATGTCTTTGCGACCCATGCGACTTGGCGTCCCGCGGCCCGGTCAGAATTATTTCCGAGACATAGTCACTGGGATACTTCCCGCCATGATTCATGGCCAGCAGCGTCAGGTTCGCCGGCGGAATCTTTAACTGTGAGGCGAGCGGCCCATCACCCTTGGCATGCTTTTCCATGACAAACCGCGCAATAGGTGTTGAACATTTCTGCTCCGGAAGCGGGGTTGGTCCTCACAACGGGTGACTTCTTCACGCCTGGTGTGGGCTCCTGTGCCATGGCAAGAGTCGCGCCCAAGAACAACAGCGTAATCAAGAGTACTGCGCCAGAGATGCTTCGGCTAATCATGTTCACTCTCCTCTTCGAGTTTGAATATCTTCAGCAACGACAGATCCTACACCCATGTGAATCGTTGTTGTCGACGGTTTTTTGTAAATCTGCTTGACTGCCCCTCACCTGCTTGGGCCTCACCTTACAATAAATATCTTTTATTTACAATGGCGCACATGCGCTGTGACATGCCGCACGTCTCAATGTGATGGAGATCACACGAGCCACATCGGATGCGATTCACAAAAACAACTGCTCCACGCGCCCGCGCCATCTTGTTGATTGGAAAAACCTGAAAAATACCAGGAAGAAGATCCCTGTAAGACTCGTGAAACTGCGGGGCACCAATTCTCGGCGGCATTTCACTGGTCAGGTAAGTG
Organism: Terriglobia bacterium; assembly: GCA_963781055.1. Classification (GTDB taxonomy): domain Bacteria; phylum Acidobacteriota; class Terriglobia; order Acidiferrales; family UBA7541; genus Palsa-360. The sequence goes on along the minus strand of CAWAEW010000037.1, from coordinate 38,223 downwards.
CACCGGCCTTGCAAGGCCGGAGTGTGGGGCTTATTAGCGCCTTCCCCCGTCTTCTTCTTCTTTGGTTCATCGTTTCCTATGACCAGGGAGTGAAAAAGGCAGGCGGTGGCTCTCTGTCTAGCTCTAGCGGTAGAGTTTTTCGATTGGTACCGGTACTGAGAGGACTGAGCCATTTACGTAATCATAGTTGACGGTGCAATTAATAAAAGCTCATAATCTGTCGTCCCCGAAAGCTCCTAACCCAAAGTAACCAGGCCGAGTTTTGTACCAAGGCGTGTAAAAGAGCATGGCAGAGCCCTTGCCATTTCACTCGGAAAAGGAGAAAAACGGAAATGTTAATCAAAAGATTAGCTGTCTTTCTCTCAGTATTGGCGATCGTCTTCACGGTGGGCGCAAAAAAGATGCAGGCTGCCGGAGCATGGTACGTCAATGCCACGACCGGAAACGATGGAAATAGCTGTCTTTCCACCAGCAGCGCTTGCAAGACCATTACGGGTGCAGTTAACAAAGCACTTTCGGGCGATACGATCAATGTGGCGGCGGGGACCTACATTGAGAACGTGGTCGTCAGCAAGTCCCTGGCGATTAGCGGCGCGGGGCAAAGCCGGACAATCGTCGAGCCGTCCATTTCGGACCCCACGGGTTTCACCTCAGCAGGAGGGGCATTTAACTTCAATTCCACCGTGTTCCTGATTCAGGCGAGCAACGTGACGATCTCGAACCTGACGATCAACGGCGACAACCCTGGACTGACCAGTGGCGTCACCTGCGGCAGCAACATGATAAGCAATGGAGGTGACGCGGGCGGCTGGTGCAAAAACGTTGACTTCGACGCCGGCAGCGGGATCTTTACCGATCAAAATATAACCAGCCCAATTCTCGGCCTGACTGTACATGACGTGACCATCAAGAACGTCTACTACTGGGCCTTGGGAACCTATTCCGTTAACGGCACATTCAACTTCTATAACAACACAGTGGAAAAAGGCGCCGATTACTCCTATGGGATATTCGAATCAGAAGCGTCGGGGACGATTTCGAATAATACGATTTCGTGGGTTGAAAGTGCAATCCAGACCAACTGGACTCAAACGGGCTTGCAGATAACCGGCAACACCATCTCGCACTCCAACTGGGGCATACTTGACGGAAACACAGGAAGTAACGGGTCTACCGACACAATCTCCGGCAATTCGGTCAGCAACTGTTGGGGCGTCTCATTCTTCGCCTCGGGCGATAGTGCGTTAGGCATCTTTGTATTCGCCCCATTCGGACCAGTGTCCGTCTCTGGCAACACCGTCTCTGGCTGCTGGACCGGCTTGGTGAGCTTTGCAAGCAATGGCGCTTCGGCCCCTCTTGTCACGTTCTCGGGCAACACGGTCAACGGGCAAAACGCGGCAGACAGCATTGGCGCGCTCATTTCAACCGACAAGGATGGGTATGGCTGTCAAGCCACCAACGCTGCCTTTAGCAACAACCTTATCGAGAACAACAGCACGAGCTTCTACACGGATGAGACCAACCTCAATAATTGGTCTGGCTACAATGACTGCTCTTTGCCCGGCGGCCTCACGATGTCAGCGAACTACAACAGTATCACCAACATATGGCAGAGCAACGCGCTGAATACCATCGACGCGACCTACAACTATTGGGGCGCTGCCTCGGGCCCGACAACAGCTCAGATCTCTGGAGCCACCGACGTCACGGTCTTCCCATGGATCACCGCGTACACGAATGACCCCGCGCACCGAGGCCAGCCGGGATTCTGGCCCATCAAGCTAAGCCTGGCTAAAATGAATCAAGCCCCGCTGACCGTGAACGTAACGTCTCCCGCCACATATAACACGACGCAAATATTGACCACATCCGGCGGCAGCGGGACGGGGGCGGTAACCTATAGCGTGGATCACTCGACCGCTTGCTCGGTCAGCGGAAACACACTCAAGATCACCCGCGGCACCGGCACATGTACAGTCACGGCCAACAAGGCCGCCGACTCAAACTACAATCAGGCAACCTCCAGTCCGGTGAGCATCACGGTCCAAAAGGCGACGACAACGATCAGCATCAGCAATATTCCAGGGACTGCCGAGAAAGGTAAGAGCTTTACATCAAAGTACAACTACGTTGGTGACGGGACTCCCTCGGTGACATCGAGCACGCTCGGCACCTGCACGGTTTCTAAAACTACAGTTAAGTTTATCAATACCGGCACGTGCACATTGACGCCAGCGGCCACTGCCGGCACCAACTATGCGGCCGTGACCGGAAGCCCTCAATCGTTCACGATCACGAACTAGACTAGGCACTAGCGTCGAGGGGGGAGCTTCGGCTCCCCCTCTTCCAATCGCGCACACACCTGTGCGTTGATCTCGATGTGGGAATTAACAACCAATCGTCCACTTTTTTCGTAACAGCGATGCGGTTCGGTGGCAGCGGATTCGTAGTTTCCTGCGGGAAACGGTCAGTACCTACAGCGCTTTAACAAAATCCGTCAAGGCGGCATTGAACTTTTGCGGCTGTTCGTAGAAGAGAATGTGCCCCCCATCCTCGAACGGGATGCATGTTCCCTGCGGCACCTGGTTGGCAAGGGCTTTGCCCATGGCGATTCCGTTGCAGAAGATGCCCGAGTTGGCAGCAAAGACAACGACCGGAACTTTTATTGCCGGCAGTGATTTGGCGTAATCGCTCATGAGGAAATCGGAGTACACCGCTTCCGCAACCCATGTTGGTGTCTTCATCAGCTCCGCTACCACCCAATTCATGTCGGCGTCTGAAGGCTTTTGCTTAAACATTCTGGTGGCGAATGCGATGGCAAATTTTCTGGGGTTGGCTGTGTAATCAGCAAACGTCGCATTCATGCCGTCATAGTTGTAGCCCTTCAGAGGATGGCTGTTCCAGTCCGCCGGGCTGAACGGGAAAGGAGTAGCGTCTACCAGTCCTAGGGCCTTGAGTCGGCTATCTCTGCCGTACTGCTCGTAATAGGAAAGAACTACCGGCCCACCCAGGGACCAGCCCACCAAGACAGTATCTTGCAGCCCCAGGTGCTCGATGACCTCCCGCACATCGTGCGCGTACTGTCCGACGGTGTGGCCGGTTAGCGCCTTGGAGGAATTTCCATGGCCTCGCAGGTCGATGGTCACGACCCGGAACTCGTTTGCGAGCTCAGGCACATTCTTCCGCCAGAACTTGGATGAGCACATCCATCCGTGGACGAGCAGGATGGGCTGACCCTCTCCCTGATCTTCGTAGTAGATTTTTGCACCGTCTCCTGTTTCCAGATAATCTGCTGCATTCATGGATGGGAAACCATCACTCCTTCGGGTACTTTGCTGGGCCTGTACCTATTCCCAAAGCTGCGCAGCGGCATAGCGCTGTGCGAGCTGAGCCGACAGTGGCCGCGGTCACTAGGGCGGCGCCGCGACCCCAACTCCTTGACTGCAAAAGGACTAAGAAGGAGCGGGATCTTCCCACTCCTTCTCAGTGATGACCTTCAAGATTTAGGCTGCAGCGGCGCCGATCTTATGCAAGGTGGTGTTGGAAACGTTGTAGGTTTCCAGGACCGGCGTCCCGTCAATTACATTTGCCAGAACCTTCACTAGGCGGGGGTAGGTTTCGCGTCCATAGGCTTCCGCGCTTTCCAACCCGTCCCATAAAGTGATCACGAAGGCCTCTGTTCCGGATGGGGAAACGAAGGATATCAGGTCACGGAATCCTTTCAGTTGTCGAATGACCGGTATGACTTCCTTTTCCTCTTTTTCGGTAAATTCAGCAATGCTGTTCGGCTTCAGATGTATCGAGAATCTGCGTGCAATCATGTGTGTCTCCTTTGCATTTGTTATCGCCAAGCATGATTCCTGTACCCTAGCTCAGTCTGAAAAAAACTCCCTTGGACCGTTACGCGAGAGGTTGCTCTTGCTTGCGTCAAGATGCTGTGACGTGAATCACTGAGCGCGGTGAGTAGCTGCGTCGGCGAGCAGATGAGTCTCCTCGTCAATTCTGACCGCACGACGCCGTAGCTAGCCGCGCGATTCGCAAAATGGTTACGCCCGAAATGCCAACCATTTCCACGAATCAACGACCTGAAAAAAAAACGGAGTCATGTTGGTCGGATCGATTCTCATCCTCCTCCTGGAAGGTGCAACTGCCCGTGGAAACTCGCTGAGTCGGGCCCAAATTGTCCGCACTAGTACCATCGTGTTTGGCCATGGTGTACATGGTATTTCCGTTGGGGCTTACGCGGAAATCGTATGTCCGCACGTAGCCGGAGGCCGGACTCAGGAACGAAAAGCTGCCGTGGCCGGTTGAATCGACGGAGTAAGAGCCTTGCACCCCATTCGTCGAAGTGTAACTACCGTTGATGTTAGTGTCGTAATCCATCGTCATTGCGCCACCCCCATTAAAGTGGACAGATGCCAGGATGGTGGCTGGCCCGGCTGCTGCGGTCGCAATGGTTGTGGGATACTTGAACTCCTGCCAGATACAAGTGCCTTTGAGACTGGGAACCGAAGATGCCCTCGCTCTTGTGTTACTCAGTCCGAGTGGTAACGACGCAGCAGTTAGCGCGGCTAGACTGAGATAGATTATCCTGCGCATGTCAGTTCCTCCTTTGAATTCGTGATTACCCAGAATCACGCCGAGCCTATTTCCGCTCCTCCCGTTCCCATGCCGATCGTCTAAACACGCCCGGAATCCACCATCGATGAACGTCGACTTATCGCACCAAGCTGCAACGGGGTAGTAATCACCCATCACTTGCTGGGCGCATGGCCCCTCTTCGTCGATAGCGCTTCGGACTGGAAAGTTCGGGAAGGTGAAATCAAATGTGCAGCGGCCCGCCCAGGCATTTTGGATGGCATAGGGGAAATTGGCCGCAGGCAGCATGTTTCGGAAGCCACAATTACTTGGGATACTGCTCATCGCCATACGGCAGCCAATTAACATTGGGCTGCTGCTGAGCCATTTGGGACGAACCCGGTCGTCCGAGATAACGAGGGTATAATATTCCCCTTCAAGATCTGTGTTCAGATCGGTTGCGCAGTCAACTAGCGAAAGCGGCGGCGCAAGGTCCTACTCGCACACGGCCCAATACCGCATATCGACGCTCCGGAAACCGCCCTTCGACGCACCCAAATCGGCGAGCCGTTGAAGGTGTCGGGAAACCCGGAGCCTTGCCATGTATGACAATGATGCGCCCGGGCTGGTACTTTCCCCCGGCCACATCATATATATTTGTTGTCTGGATTAGGCCATAGAACCGACGGCAGGTTTAGTGGCGACGCAAACCACAGCCGATCGGAGGACGGCGTGCCTCATTCACGCTCAGAGGGGTGGTCGGTGGAAAGAGAAATTGGGCAAAGGCACTCGCATCGCACCATCTATTGATCTGCGAGCAGGCCCCCAACTGCTGGCTGGCACCGCTTCTCCGTCACGGATATGGTGGGCAAGGGGACTCCGCCCATCAGGCTTTGACCGCTCACGGATGGGTCGGCGTCCGCTGCGTACATCCGCAGGACTACCCAGACAAGAAGGTCTGGGGAAACCCCAATTGTATTCCCCGGACTCGGGCCGGTGCGTGAGATTACGATAGTATATGTGCCATTGGCGGAGCATTTTGATAGGGGTGGTACAAATGGGTTATCGGTCCCCGGATCAGGGACGATTTGGGCATCGTAAACGTACGTGCTTGCGGCATTGATAGCCCCTTTCCGTTTTAGTTTCGTAAGCGGCGAAAGAAAAATACCGGACATTGGGATAGGTGCCCTTGATTGTCATTGTTTCGTACTGGTGTCAAAAGGCATGATCCAATATCGGGCGAGCACGTCAGGGCCCTGCATGTTACCAGATCCCTCGGGCGACAGTTCGAGCGGCCATGCACAGCCTCAGATTATTCTGAGCGCGAAGGATATTGGGATTGATCAGGAACGCGAGAGCCATAAGAGCGGCGAGAGTACCGGGCCGGGTGAACAGCTTTATTGTTTTCTCCCTTTCTCATCTGCAATTCCCAGAGATGTCACATTTGTAACCAACGGGATTGAATTCAAAAATTGAACTTGCTTTCGTGGCGGGGAGCTGGGAAGCAAGTTGCGCTGAGTTATTTCATCGCTAAAGTTACATACCAATTACCGTTTAATGGCACTTAGTCACATACGTTCTAGTACCGCCCATTTGACTCAATCTTGCTGCGATGAATGACATTCGCGTTTTTATAAGGAACTGAAGTCACAGTCAGTGATCCGGATCACTTGCTCAGTGATTTGACGGTGCCATATATGTCGAACAAAACGCGACTGAGCCTCGTGCGGCACCGAGCGTGTCCCGAGGACCGCTGGCGGATGGCTCTTCATGCGCGTCAGCGCAGAAAGGTCACAACATCACGGACGAAAAAGGCATCGCTGACGCGACCCAGACTTTGGAGGCTCGGCCAAAGTTTAGCCAAGGTACAGCAAAAGTAGAGCAACCTGAGGAGTCGGCCCCGGGACTGCTGACGCCGCTAACACATTGAAAAGATTTGGTGCCGGACCGGGAATCGAACGTACACGGCCTTGCGACCAACGGATTTGGAGTGCAATGCGTGTGTTCGTAACACCATGTTAATACAGCCAGTTATTTTCGCTGATTATGGAATTGTATACGTATTTGTGTAAGTCCTGGAAACCATCTGGCAATTTCGAAGGGGTCCTACGTTACCCTTGTTGCAACCGCAAAACACCGATGCCACGCACTGGTTCGTTCGTTCTAAAAACAATAAGATTTGCGTTGACAACATCTTTTGACCTGACTAGCATCACGTAACTTGCTTCTCCAGCTCCCCGCTAAGAGCAGCAGGTGGGTCCCTTACGTCGAGGTCAGACCGCCCCGAGAGACCATCGAAGCCATTGCCGAATCGTTTGAGGCGGAGACCCTATTATCCGCCAGCTTCGATGTAATGATCGCTTGCAGCGGTTGACAATGAACTAGCGAGCGGAGGTCCGATTCCTCGACGCATTTCATTTGTGTCTTTTTGTTTTTCATCATGAGGCTTGTATCCTTCGTTTGAGCTGCGCTCAAGAAACAGCTTCGACGATAGCGGAGAATGATCCTGGCGTCACAGAACGGACCAATGGGAATGCAGAAGCGGCGAGATTGCGAAGCTGTACCCAGAGCGGTTTCTCGCGCTTCCAGATAAGGAGTGAAGACATGAAGCCTTCCAAGGTGCTTTTGCTCGTGGGTGGGTTGGTTGCAATGCTGTTGCCTCTGTCGAGCGCGCGAGGACAGGTCAGCTTCCCGGGGCCTGAACTCCTGGGGCGCCCGACGGACCACTCCGTCACGATCAACGTCGTGGCCAACGCCGCCATACAGGCGTACTTCGAATATGGCACGCAGTCGGGGGGAGAAAACCAAACGAGCGCCACTTCTGGAGCCGCCGCCAACCCGCTTTCTGCAGCCGCCAATCAACCACTTGTGGCTGTCATCAGCGGTCTGACGCCCGATACACAGTATTACTACTACATGGTCTACCGGCAGAGCGCTACGTCCTCCTGGATCACAAGGCCGGAGCACTCCTTCCACACGGCAAGGTCCCCGGGCGACACGTTTACGTTCACGGTAACCTCTGATTCTCATATCAACATCGACTTTGGCAATCCCGCCCTGTTTCAGCAAACCTTGCGGAATATTGCCGGCGAGAGCCCTGACTTTCACCTCGACCTGGGCGACACGTTCGCGATGGACGACGGGTGCATTCAGCCTGTACGAACGTGACCACTCAGGCGCAAGCCAATAGCAACTACCTCAATATACGAACCAATTACTTTAGTCTTATCAGCCCTTCGGTGCCGATATTCCTGGCTCTGGGAAACCACGAGCAAGAAGAGGGCTGGCACTTGGGGACGCGGGCTTCGCAGTCGAACCGCCCATCATGAGCGCAAACGCGCGAAACGAGTATTTTCTCAATCCAGATCCATTGCTCAGTTCCTTTTACACGGGCAACACCGACACTTCTTATACAGGCATCACCACCAGCAGCGACCACACGATTCAGGACTACTACGCCTGGACCTGGGGCGATGCGCTCTTTGTGGTCATTGATCCTTACTGGTATTCGACCACCAAGCCGTACGTCGGAAATGAAGGAGGAGGAGAAAGCAGCACCCCGGGGTCCGGTAACCGATGGGACTGGACTCTAGGACTGGCGCAGTACCTGTGGCTCCAGCAAACGCTGCAAAACAGCACGGCCAAGTACAAGTTTATCTTCGCTCATCAGGTAGCCGGAGGCATGGACGACTACGGGCGAGGCGGCGCCTACGCGGTCCCTTACGTTGAGTGGGGAGGGAACAACGACGACGGGACTACCTGGGCATTTGATACGAATCGGACCGACGTGAACCCTCGATGGACCGTCCCCGTTCACCAGTTGCTCGTTAACAACCACGTCACGGCCTTCTTCCACGGCCACGACCATGAGTACGCGCACGAGCAGCGCGACGGTGTTGTCTATCAGGAGGTCCCCATGGCCGCCGACGCCACCTATGGCTACGGCTTCCAGCAATATACGGAAGATGGCATGTATACGCTCAAGGTTCTCCCTAACTCCGGCCACCTTCGCGTGACGGTGGATCCAGTTAATGGTGTGACCGTCCAATACGTGAGAGCGTCTCTCGCGGCCGCTGGCGGGACCAACGGAGCTATCGCCGATTCGTACAACATACCTGCGCCGGCAACGCCCGGGTTCACCCGCGGTTTCATCGCTGACACTGAATCCGACGACCCTGGTGGGCGAGCGGCGTGTTCTCGACCGGTACGGTGACGCTGAACGGCCCGGTTCCTTCAACCTCAAGCAGGGTTCAAGTACCCTGGCGAACAGCAATCCCTCCGCAGCGACGGTTCCGTCTCAACCAATTTCGATCCCTGCCGGTTCCACAACGGGGACGTTTACCGCGACTTCTCAACCGGTCACTTCTTCCGCTACTCACGTGATCACGGCCACGGCCACCGCCAATGGCTCGGGCTCGGCTCAAGCGACACTTACGGTGAACCCCGTGGCCACCGGCCTGACATCTTTGACCTTGAACCCGACGAGCGTCGTGGGCAGCGGCGCCCCTCGACCGGCACGGTAACCCTCAACGGATTCGCCCCGGCGGGCGGTACGTTCGTGGCGCTCACGAGCAGCAGCAACCCCTCCGCAGCGACCGTGCCGGGCAGCGTGACGGTTCCAGCGACACCAATTCAAGCACATTTCAGATAACCTCTAGCTCCGTTACCTCGCCGACCTCGGTGACGATCACCGCCGCACTCAATGGAGCGACAGACCGCCACTCTGACAGTCAATCCGCCCCCGAGGTTCACTCCGGTGCGAATCAATTCCGGCGGACCGGCATACACCGATTCTCTGGGACAACACTGGACGGCTGATGCCGGATTTACAGGCGGCGGCCCCTACTCGGTGACCAACACGATTACCAATACGCCTGACCCGACCCTGTACAAAACCTCGCGCTATGGGGCGTCATTCAGCTACGCTATTACGCGCCAGCGGGCAAGTATTCGGTGACGCTCAAATTCGCGGAGCCCGTTTGGTCGGCCAAGGGGAAGCGCGTGTTCAACGTGACGATCAACGGAACGAAGGTCCTTTCGAACTTTGACATCTTCGCCGCAGCCGGGGGCGAATTCAAGGCAGTTGACAAGACATTTACTCGGTGACCAGCACCGGCACGATCACGATCCAGTTCCACCACGGATCTGCCGGCAACCCTCTGGTGAACGCGATTCAGGTGGTGGCGTCCCCTTAGGACTCTCTTGGACTCCGAAGTGGTGGGAAAAAGAGTAAAGGCTATCGAGGGCAGATTCAAAGCTTGAATTAAGAAAAGAGGTGCTGGCTTCGGAGAGTTTGCCCTTTCAGGACTTTGCGCAAGAAATCGGGAAAATGGTGGTGCCGGAGGAGGGAGTCGAACCCACACGGCCTTGCGACCAACGGATTTTGAGTCCGCCGCGTCTGCCATTCCGCCACGCCCGCGCGGCCAAAGATCATAGCACAATCAAGCTGGGAGTCAGTCGGCTCTGCCGCCGGTAGGGGCATGGTTTTGAGTGCAATACGTGTGTTCGTAACTATCTTTTGCTTCAGCGCGTTAATTACTGGAACTGTGAAACTGTGTAAGTAAATGTGCAAGGATTCCGCCCTTTTTAAATCTACAGTCTTGAGCTCGATCCCGCGGGCCAATAGCAGGTCGTTCAGGATCATGCCAAAACAGCCGTCTTAAATTGAGAGCTTCGCGATTCCTTACGCTTCAGAGGCTCTCCGGTGAGAAGCTGCGCGCGACCTAGCCCAAGGGACCAGTCTTCGTCTGTGCTGGTGACGATGTTCATCATGACATCAGACGGCGCGATGCTGCATTGCTTTTCAAGCTCCTCCGCCATGCGTTTGTAGAACTTTACCTTCATCTCCCGGCTCCGGGGCCGCGTCGTGATCTGGATCATCACAAAGTTTTGAGTACGGGGAATGTTAAGACCGGCGTCCTCCATAAGCATACGTAGAGGCCGGTGCTCATTGACGATCTGGTAGCGATCCCGCACTGGCACCTTGAATACCTCCACTAGGACGCTGTGTGCGGTATCGAGCAACTTTTCCAGCTCCTTATCGCTGCGGCCTTCATACAGGTCAATTCGTACTAAAGGCATATGGTCCTCGCTGGACATCAAGAGTTTTTTCTACCGCGTGGGCGAAGGCGAGCGATAGGCTTCCACTCGCTGTTGCGCCACACATCTGGGGCCGCGTGATCAAACCTCAAAAGTGTGCCGTTGACGTCGCGGCCAGTTGCTCGTCAAGAGCTGGCGCGGTAGGCTCCAACGGCGAACGTTTCAGCTTTCCCCTGCTTTCGAAGATATTCATCCTCCGGATAGGGGAGAACTCAACGCATTCAGGGTGTTCTCACGCTTGACAATATCATAAACGGACTTATCGGGACTTGGAACCTGCATCGTGGTGTAGCCCACAACTGATGTGACTAGCCCGAGCCGCGCGAAGTTGATCCTGCCCCCTCACCGATAAAGCCGTCCTCAAGGTTTTGGAATTCGCACGACTTGCACGGAGCAAGGCGCGTGGCGCACGACGGTCTCGGATACGCTGCCCAGAAAGAACCGGTCGAATCCCGTGCGCCCGTGCGAGCCCATGACAACCAGATCGGCAGGCCATTTTGCAGCAAAATCAACAATGACGGATTTCGGGTTGCCTTCCTCCATAGCTGTCGCCACCTGAAAGCCCGCAGTGCGCAGTGCTTGTGCCGTCCGTATAAGGAGCGCTTCACCCTTTTTCCGTAGCTCCTCGATCACAGGCTTCCAATCTACGACGTAGCCGCCTACATAGAGGAATACAAACGATTCAATTACATGCAAGACTCGTACTTCAGTTTCCCCGGGTTTTGCCTGTGCGATCAGCGCTTGCGTAGCCGCTTCGGAAAATTTCGAGTCATCGATGGCCAGTAGGACCTTCATGAAATCCTCCAAGGACCCTTGGGATGTCTAATGGGAAACGACTCTGCCGTCAACGGAAGTAGCGGCCGCGACCGATATTTGCACATTACTGTACCGACTTTCGTGAGAAGTGTCTTCTTCAAAAGGTTCTGTTTCAAGCTTTTTTTTTCACCCATTCACCGAGAGGTGCTAGTTGAATTATTCAAAGTGTATGCTCTTCAACCATCTTACCGCACCAACTCATCGGTTCAACAAAACGTTCCGCCTATGCAACCGCCGAAAACCATCCAAGAAAGTAAGCCGTTGACCGGACGAATGGCCCGAAATCGAAATCGGAGAACACGCGATCACCGGCGGCATTAAGAGTCGTGGAACCGGTGACGCCTGTATACGAATTGGCAGTCGCGACAAATGCTGCCTTGAGCGCAGCAAAGTTCTTGCCCGCTTGAGATTGTTGCAAGGCGCGGTATGCGAGATAGAGGGCATCGTAAGCCGCGAGTGCGAATGCGTCGGGAGCGACGCCGCTGACGTGCTGTATTTCTGTCGCGAGCGGCTGCCAAGCACCCTGATTGGCTGGATCGAGGCCGAATAGCGGGTTGGGGTAACCCACGCTAGCCGCGAAGGCGGCACCGACCGGAGAGGAAAGCAACGCGGAGCTATTGGCCATTCCGTCGGTGCCATACCAGGTGCTGGTATTCAGCACCGCATCAGTGGAAGCCATTTCAAAGATGTCTACGACCTTATCGAAAGCAGCCAGGTAAACCGCCACTGTGTATGGATCCGCGCTGGCGCGAGCGTGCGCCACCTCCGAGCTGACGGCTGCTATCGCGGCCGTAAAGTCGCTGGCCGGATCGTAACGATAACCATCGGCGACAGCCCCGCCGCGCGCGATGAAGGCAGCACGCACAGAGTCGTGCAGGCTATCATTGCCGGCATCGCCGCGCCAGAACGGCACGAGGGTGCGGATGCCATCGTGCCACATCAAGGCAACGATCGCCTGCGCTTTGAGCGTATCGTCCGGACAGAGGCGAAAAACGTTATCCCCTGCAATGGCCAGCGACGACGCGGTGCTGCCTTGGCTGATCAGCAGGATGTCATGCGCATCTGCGTAGGGCCTCAGTAGCGCCAGTTCGGCACTCGACTGAGGCCCGATGACGACCGTTACGCCTTTCTGGGCTAGCTCCTTCAATGCTTCCAACGCCAGTTCCGGAACGAGTTGGGTGTCTCGCACAAAGAGGACGATCCGATACCCAGCATGCGCGGCGTCGGATTGTGCATTGATCTTTGCTGCGCTGATCTCCAGCGCCACCTTGGTATTCCTGCCGAGCGTGGACCAAAATCCAGTCAGAGAAACGAGTACGCCAATACGTAACTTTTTTTGGGCATGAAGATTGCTTGCCGTGGCCGTGCTGCAAGCAAGTACCAATAGCAATCCACAACTAGTGCAGAAACGGATGCAGCGGTTCATATGCGTCTCCAGCTGTCGTGGTCTTTGGATTGGGCTTTGGGCCCATCCGGGGGGCTACTGTCCGTGCGAGATGACAAGTCTTTCAACGTAGGTGCTTCCCCAAAGGGACTCCCTCGCGCAAGTTGATTGCCGCCGGAGCTTTTGGCGCTGGCTGAGTTGCGCAGCCAGTTGCTCGTCAAGAGCTGCCGCAATGGGCCCCGACGGCGGGCGTTTCCGCTTTCCCCTGATTTCTAAGATACTGGTCCTCTCCCCGAACCCAGTCTTCCCGGCCAATGGAGAAGAAAAAGACGGCTACACTGTCTTCCAGGGTGATGACCGAATGAGGTACGTTTGAAGGGACCACAAGACCTTCACCGGCGTTGACTACCACTTCGCGGCCGTCGAAGACGTACTTCACCGCGCCGCCCCGCCGCCGCGTTTGATAAACAGTTGCGTCAGTGTTCCCTTCTCACCGAAGACCGCCTGGCGAGACACAAAATCGCTCAACTTTTCCGCTTCTTTGGTCTTCCATGAAATCTTCTGAATTTCGCTCATATATTGCTCCTTCGCTCTTGGAATGCCAGAAGCCGACATGGAGTCATCTGTTCAGACATTCGTTAGAACGCAGCATCCACTTACTATTCCAAGTAGACACCCGAGCCGACGACATAAGTATCGTGACCTGATTGGACCTTCCGCACGTAGGTCTGCTTGCGCGCAGGCGTATTCTGTCCGGGCTTCCACCAGTAGTAGTCCACCCAGGCGCTCCCATCTTTCATGGCAGCGGCGATGTTCTCCTTGACCACCGCCTTCCCCTTCACATCCCTCAGGTCGATGAGATTCTTCCCTTCGAAGCTGGGTTGGGCGGGATTCACCAACTCGGTGCCGTCGGTGGTGTGGACGAACACGTACGTGTCCATAAAGACGAAGGGGCCTGTCTTGTCACGCAACCGGCTAAAGGCTTCCTTCCCCTGCTCCGCGACAAGGGCAGCGGCACGATTTACCACATCCTCGATGAAGGCCTTGTCCATCTGCATGTTGTAGATCCCGCAGCCGATGACGTATTGCTTCCCGGAAGGAAAAGTCACCCGCTTCACGAATGTGGACTTCCACGTCGGGAATATATCCCCGGGCTCGGGGTACATGTAGTGGACCCATCCCTCGCCTGAAGGGCTGCCAGCCGCATCAATGAACATCTTGCCGAAAGGTCTTCCCAGAACATCCTTGATACCGCTGTCGTTCCGGCCCTCGATTGCGGGATCCGCAGCATGGAAGACTCCGGTCCCGTCCATGGTGAAGACAAAGAAGTAGGTATCGTCACGGAACCACTTGGATCCCTTCTTTCGAAACTCGGGATAAGCTTTCTCGCCCTGCTTCTCCAAAACCGCTGCACCTTCACGAACAAGCGTCATCAGTTCTGGAGCTGTCATCTTCGTAAGGAGCCGGGCCGCTTTGGGAGCATCGGCTAGGTAGACACCGCAACCTACCAGCACCCATTGATTCCCCATCTTCGCCTTGCTCACATAAGTGGACTTCTGCGTGGAAACGCTTTCGCCCGGCTTGGGCCACATATAATCAACCCAGCCGGACCCGCTGCTTTCGACCAAATTAAGCATTTCCCGGACAAACAGCTTGCCTTCGGTGTCCTTCATATCCAAAAGATTGCGTCCCTCTAAATTGGGAAAAGCGGGAAGAACGAGATTAACGCCATTCGTGTCGGTCACGAAAATGTATGCGTCCTTGGCAATGAATGGTCCCGACACGTCGTGGAAGAGCGGAAAAGCCGCCCGACCGTTCTTCTCGATCTGCCCGACGGCGTCCTTCACCGCATCCACAACAAAAGGCCTTTCCATACGGTCGTTATACATGCCGCTGCTCACGATGTAGCTCTTGCCCGACGGGGCCGCCACCAGCCGCACGTAACTGCTTTTCCATCGGGGAAGAATCCCGCCCGGAACGGGCCACTCGTAGTGGAACCAGCCCTCGGGCTTGTCGGGAAGGCTCGTTGCGGCAGCAATCAGGCCGCGGATGATGGGTTTTCCGTTGATGTCTTTCAGGTCCATTTCGTTCTTGCCTTCCAACGCCGGATCGGGATGGACCAACATGTTTCCGTTGGTATCCAGCACAAAGATGTATTTCTCTCCCTGCCGCCAACGGCTGCTGGCGACACGGAAATCGTTAAATGCCCCTTCTCCTTTGGTGCGAACCAATTCCGTCGCGTCGTTCACCAAAGCAACGAGGTCGCGAGTCTCCTCACTTAAGAGAAAAGCCGGTTTTTGAGCAAGCATTGTTAAATCCTCCTTGCGTCGATACTACTCGCGGAATTATCTCGGACTAATATCGCGAAAATATGTGCGTTGCATCACAGCCGTATGAGACGAACGGCATAGGGTCTCCGGAGCGATTCCGGCTTTGACCCAGGTACCCGCCTCCCGATGGGGGTCTATCATTTGTGCCTTCCTTTTGTCCGCAGTGCTCCAGTTGATGGGCATTGCGCAAAAGTAGCCCAGCAACAATGTCGGATGGCGACGGACGGTATGGGCGTTCTCCATCGTTCGCTATTCAGGCGGAGCCGTCGAGAGGTGCCGTATCTTTTTTCCAGGGGGAAAGAAAGCCGAAAAAAAACAGTGGTGCCGGAGGAGGAGTCGAACCCACACGGCCTTGCGACCAACGGATTTTGAGTGCAATACGTGTGTTTGTAACAGATTGCTAATACAGATAGTTATTTTTGTGTAATGTGAAAGTGTGTAAGGAACTGTGTGAGTCCTAAAATAAGGTCGGCGAGCTTGATCCAGATCTAACAGCTATCGCCGATAAGCACGATACCGAAGTGTGCAGAGCCCGCTAAAGCGGATGCTGAAGACTGGTCAATGCACAACTACATTCGCAAACTAGAAGGTCGAGTCCAGGAATTGAAGTCATATCCTTTAAGGACGACCTCTTCGAGTCTTTGTTGCGTGTCCACAAGATCGGTTTTATTGATCGAAAACATGATGTACCGAAGTATTTCCGCAGCAACGCCATCTGGCCGATCACGCAGAGCATCGCTCGTTGTTTCTATTGAGAATGAGACATTGTCATCAAGTTCGGAACCGGGTCTTGCTACCACACCAAAATCGCTGCCGTGAAGCCACTGGATGTCCAGGATCGACGCAAGGGTGGTTTCAATTAGAACAGGACCCGCATAAGCATGAATCTGAAGCATCCTGCTTGCATGTTGAATTAACAGCAGCACGCAGCCGACGACGCGGTACAGGTGAATAGCCATCGTCCCGTTCTGATTGGTTTCGATCTGTACTCCATAGAAAAGCATCCCCCAGACATTTGCTTCAAAGATCGACATGCCAGAGGAAAAATCCCTGACGGGTTGAAGGACGATTGCACTTTCGTGTTGAGAAAGAATGGCACTACCTGGATCGGGAAACATTCCGGTGCGCCATTGCATCCAGCTTTTTTGAACACGCTCTTTCAGTGATTCTTGTTGGCAAAGTTGTCGCGACGGAAAGCGTGGAATTACGCACAATTCAAGACACGCAACAGTCTTGGTCTTGCTGCCTCCAAAATTTGTTCGTACCTTCCCAGAGTATGTATCGAAACGCTTTTTTGCACGCACCACCAGATTTTCACGCCGTTCCAAAATCAGTTTGCGCCGGTTGAATAGCAGTCTTAACTCGTTTTCATCTGCCAGGCGCGTTTCGAACCGCGCGCTGAACTCGTCGGTACGAACCCACACTCCTGCCCTTCCATTAAGAAAGTGTGGGCCAACATCGCTCTCCGGGACGGAGATGACATAGCAAAATCGTAATGGATCGTTCGGCGTGGGAATTGCATCTGAAACCTCGACCGTCATCGGTGGACTGGCAGCCGCGAAGCACCAATCTACGAGTTACTGCTTATATCCGTTCTGCTTCTCCACGCCCGGTAACCCATTGATGCGTCCATCCGAGCTACTTGCCGACGCACCCACGACCATAAAACCGCCGAAGGTGTTTGCAAAAGATGAGAGCTTCTTTAAAGTCTCGTCCTTCTTTGGAACTTCACGTTTGAATTCGAGCCGTACGTTCTCAATCGCACCATCTACCAGCAATTCTTGCAGATCGGAAGTTTCGAGTTGGGACAGCGGTTTCGTAAAGATCGACATGATTGTGCCTGTCTTCCCGGTATTCCCGTTTAACGACTGCCCATTTTCAAATACGCTGCCGAGCGGAGGAGTGTAGCCTCTTACGCAGGCTATCAATCATTGCACCATGAATCTTGCCCCGCTCATAGATTTTCAAAGCGCCAGAGCTTTTGAACATCTCGTCAAACCACGTAACAAACCACTCGACCGCGTCACCTCGAATTTCCAAGCCTTGCTCGGGAAACGGGTCGACGGTTGACTCATCAAAAGCTAAAAAGGCAACATCGTGTGAAAGGATTGCGAGTCCAATTGAGGGCTCAAACTCGCTCCGCACGATCATCCTAAACGTGTAGTTCTTGGGGTGCTCGGCTAAGAGTTTCCCTAGAATAGCCTTACTATTCAATAATGAATCTAGGGTTTCTCCATCCGCGACGGCGTAAAGGATTTGCACTTCCCATTGATTTGCCCACTTAGTGGCAACATCCCCGGGATCGAAAAACTTTGCCAAAAGTTCGGCTGTGCGCTCCAATCTTTCATTCATCCTCCAATGACCGCTCAGTCGCATGAGGCGAAGGACGGGCGTCGGCTGGCGCGGCTCCGAGTCAATAGCGCTGTTTATTTCTCTAATGAGTCGACCTAGATACGACTCTGAATCCGCAAGCCGCCGAGTATTCGAGTCATGAACAATTAGGTCTCGCATTAGATCGAGTTCCTCGTGCATTTCGCCGAGTCTTGTAATTTTCGCGTCAAGCGCCTGGAGGCGTAGCGTGTTCCCCTCAGCCGTATCTTTTGTCGGCTCAAGTAGCTCGGCCCGATCGTTTGCAAGCTGCCAGTACATAAGGCCAAAAAAAGTTATAGCGTCGCAAGCCCCGCCAATTTCGGAAAGCGGCCTCAGCCAGCCCCAGCGAGAGAGTGTGGGAATATCGGAGAGAAAAAATGACAACACACTAATAGACGCCACCACAATCGTTACCCACCAGAGAATTTGAGACGGCTTGCGTGTGCGCTTTTTAGCCGCATTTTCCATTTCGGCTCCGATATGTGCCTACGATGGTATCCGTTCTGAGAATGCAACGCTTTGGGCTACACAATGCGTGCCAGGAAACTTTTCCCATGAGTTCTTACCACATAAGGCATTTCTCGATCAATGGGCGCGGATATTCAAGATAGAGGCTTGTGAATTCTCCGGGGAATGCGATCATGTAGCCATGTCCAAGGGCAAACCGCCGGTCCCTAACCGTAAACCTCTCACCGAGGAGCAGATCCGCAGCTACAGAATCGGCGAGTTATTTCGTGGACGACACCCTAGCGCCCTATATTGTGCAAATCCTGTACTGACCTCTTGCTGAAAGCACAGTGACCACTTTTCCCGGTGCAAGAGGGATCGAAAGATGGTGCGGGCGGAGGGAGTCGAACCCACACAGCCTTGCGGCCAGCGGATTTTCTTACCTCTACGGCTTTCGCCGCCCTCTCCGACAAGCGCCCTGGGACGCTCCGTCAAGGTTTGGGGTCTGGACTATCCCTTCACCGTGCCCCGAACATGGGGGGGTAGGTGCTGCCCGTCTAGTCTCTACACCTTCCCGAAGCGTCGCTTCGGGCTTGGCTCGGGATTGCCATTGAACAGGTTTCCCCGACTTTGAGCAGTTCTGCATCGCCGGTTTCCCGGCGAGCACTCAAGTTTTGTCTGAGTCCGCCGCGTCTGCCGTCCCGCCACGCGTCGTGGGCGACGCCAATCTGATTGGTGCCGGAGGAGGGAGTCGAACCCACACGGCCTTGCGACCAACGGATTTTGAGTCCGCCGCGTCTGCCATTCCGCCACTCCGGCACTTGCGTTGTAACTTTATCCTACCGAACCACTTGCTGCAACCCTGTGGCACCGCTGCTGGCGCTCGCCCTTTCGATTGTTGTTCCAGCAAACGGCCGTTTACGCAACCTTTCGCGGCCGGAGACTCAGCCATTGCCTGCCAGAAGATTCATCAGGAAATGCACCGCCTGCCAAAGTCTTGCCCGCCGGACGTTCTCTGACTACACTCGGCAGGAAGCCGCAGGGCCGCCCGATTCATGCGGCGCCCCTGAGTCATATGCCTAGCGATCCCCAAAGTCCACCAGTCGAAAGCGCGGAGCCGGCACGCGCCGGCGTTTCGCCGCGAACTTCGACAAATCCGCGACCGCCAGGCGCTCCCGGAAATTGGCGCCTGGGATTCTGGAGCTTGATCGCCACGCAATTTCAGGGCGCGTTCAACGATAACGCGCTGAAATTCCTGGTCATCTATCTGATCGTCGAACGCAACTTCCCTGACTCGATCCGCGACCGCTTCATTCTGCTGGTCGGCGCACTGTTTGCCCTTCCCTTTATTTTCTTTTCGCTCGCGGGCGGGTACCTCGCCGACCGCTTCAGCAAGCGCGGCGTCACGATCGGCACCAAATTATTTGAAATTGCCGTGATGCTCTTCGCGCTGGTGGCGCTCGGCATGGCGAACCTTCCGATGGAGGCCGCCGCCGTTTTTCTGATCAGCACGCAGGGCGCGCTGTTCGGCCCGTCGAAGTACGGACTGCTCCCCGAACTGCTCCCGGATGAGGAACTTTCCTGGGGAAACGGCGTCATCGAATTGGGAACATTCATCGCCGCCATTACGGCCACGATGGCCGCCGGATTTCTGGCCGTGGCGTTTCGCGGGCGCCAAGTCTGGTCCGGCGCCCTCCTGCTCGCGTTCACGCTGGTTGGCCTGGTCACAAGCTTCGGAATTTCGCGCGTCCCTGTCGCCGACCCGGCGCGGCGATTTCGCATGAATCCATTCGCCGATCTTGCCGGGCAGCTTCGCGTCGTCGTTCGCGATCGCGTTCTCACCTGGGCGGTCGTGGGCAACACGTACCTTTGGTTTCTGGCCGCGCTGCTGCAGTTTGTCATCGTCGTCTACGGGCACGATGTCCTGCACGTGAACGAAACGCAAATCAGCTACCTGCAGGCCGCCGTTGGTATTGGAATTGGAGTCGGAAGCCTGGTTGCCGGCTACTTGTCATTTGGGGAGATTGAATACGGCCTGGTGCCGCTGGGGGCCATGGGGATGAGCGTGTTCGGTTTTCTGGTTTCGCGTCCCGGACTCGGCCTGTGGCAGGTTCGGTCCGATCTGGCATTGCTTGGATTTTTTGGAGGGTTCTACGCAGTGCCCCTCAATGCACTGATCCAGCACCGCCCCGCCCCCGAACACAAAGGCGGAGTCATCGCTGCGGCCAACTTGCTGTCGTTCGTCGGCATTTTTCTTGCCGCCGGATTGTATTTTGCCTTCTCGTCCTACGCGCATCTCAGCGCCGCTCAAATTTTCCTGGCAGGCGCGATAATGACACTCGCGGCCACTTTCTATTCCATTTTTCTCCTGCCGGATTCCCTGCACCGCCTCAAACGCTGGATTTTTTCGCATTTCTGAATGCGCAGCAAGCCTCAGGACGAAGCGTCTTGCTGCAGACATGCCGGGCACCGAGCATCCCTAAAATATCGAAAACTTCACGTGCAGGAATTTCTTGGGATCCTTGCGGAAATCTCCCATCAGCAGACGCATGTCTCCGGTAAGGCCGGCCATGTTGTCGTAGAGTTTCGGGTCCAGGAAAAACTTCCCGATGGTGGTCTCGTTGGAATTCATCTTGGCCGTCGCGCTGGCGAGGTTTTCGCCCACCTGGCGGTATTGGGTGTAAAGCGAATCATCGGTGGCGAGCTTTCCGAGCGTGCCCTTGCCGGCGCGCACGTCCTTGATCATGGCGTTGCCGTTGTCGAGGAAGCTTTTGGCGCTGTCGTGAAATTCCGAGTTATAGACCAGCTTGCCCAGGGTGCCCTTCTGGTCCTGGACGGCTTCGAGGACGGCGTCCACGCGGCCGGCCACTGAATTCACTTCTGTTGTACATTTCATCATTGGTTACCAATTGCCCGAGCGTTCCCTTCCCCGCCTCGATGTCGGCCGTGACCCGGTCGAGGTTCGCCAGCGAGTTGTCCAGATGCCGGTAGGCGTCTTCATCCACCAGGAACTTGCCGAGCGAGCCGCGCCCGCTCTTGATCCCGTCCAGCACGTCGCTGGCTTGCTTGGTGATCGCGTTTAAATTCGTCAGCAGGTCCGCGCTGCGCTCGACGACGGCCTTCAGGGCCTTCTCCTCGCGCCCCGGAATTTCCTCGTCGTTCTTCAAGGGGCGCCCGACGAATCCGCGGTCGATATCCACGTAGCGATTGCCGAGGAGCCCTTCGGTGATGAGCCCCGCCGAGGAATCGGTCCGGATGTCGGACTGGAACGTTTTCTGGATGCGCAGATCCACTTCGATGGCGCGGCTTTTCTCCGTCGGTTCGCCGGGCTTCACCGGGGCCATGCCGATTCTTTCCACGTTGCCGACTTCCACTCCGTTCACGCGCACGGGCGCTCCCACGGTCAGGCCGTCGACTTCGGGCAAAAACGTATGCAGGCGGTATTTCGGCCCGAGCGCGCCGGCGCCGCCGGTCACGTAAAAAATGACCGCGACTAACAGCGTGGTGGCTGCCAGAACGAAAAGTCCGACGCGCAGTTCGGTCCATGTCAATTGCTTCTGATGTGCCATCGGTGCGCCTCCTCACGAATTCGGTTCATGATAACCGCATTACAACAAAAAGCGCTGCAAATACGGCGTCCCGGGATTCCGCAATCGCCTGCGGGCTCCCTTCGAAATAAACTTTTCCGCCGCGCAGCACGACGAAGTTCGTGGCCGCGACCGCCGCTCGCGAATTGCCGTTGTGGGAAATGGGCACGACGCGCCCCTTTTCACCGTCAAAACGATAATTCGCCAGGCCGAACGCATCCTGCAAGCGGTGCGTGGCCATCACGGACGTTACTCCCTGCGTGTCCCGCAAGCGCAGGATCAGCGTGATGATCGTTTGCGAGGTGACCGGGTCAAGCCCCGCGGTCGGAGAATCGTAGAGCACGACTTCCGGACGGCTGACCAGGGCCCTGGCGATGGACACGCGCCGCTTCATGCCCCCCGAAAGCTCCGCCGGCAATTTTTCCAGTGTGTCTTCCATCTCGACGAACCGCAGCGATTCCAGAACGCGCGGCTCGATCTCGTCCTCGCTCACGTGCTCTTCGCGCAGGCAATAGGCCACATTATCGGCGACGCTCAGCGAATCGAACAGAGCGCCTTCCTGGAAAACAAATCCGATCCGCCTGCGGAAGGCCAGCAATTCTTTTTCCGACATGCTGCCCAGATCATGCCCCAGCATGCGCACGGTTCCCGAATCCGGGCGCAGCAATCCCGCGGCAAGTTTCAAGGTCAGCGTTTTTCCGGTTCCGCTTTCGCCGATCAGGACTTTCGTCTCCCGCGGAGCCACCGAAAACGACAGGCCCTTCAAGACCTCGCCTTCGATCGAAGCCGATGCTTACATCTTGGAAGGAAAGGACGGGTTCGCTGGGCGTGTCCGAACTCATTGTGGAATTGCGCGCCCAAGCTTTACCGGGCCGGCCGTGCGCGCGCTCGAAGGATTATAGATGGAAACGGTCCATCCGCGGAAACCGATTGCTCTATTCATCAGAATCTAAACATATGGCCGGCGAGGTACAACATCAGTTTGGTGAGGAAAAAATTGGTAATGAGGATGAAAACCGAGGACGTAACCACTGCCTGCGTGGTCGCGCGGCCGACCCCTTGCGTTCCTCCTTTCACGTTCAGGCCCTGATAGCAGCCCACCGTGGCAAGAATGAATCCGAAAAAGATCGGTTTGGTGAGTCCCTGCACCAGGTCGGAAAATTCCAGAATGTCGAGCGCCCTGGTCCAGAACGTTACCGCGCCGAGCCGCAGCGTCAGGGCCGAGACCAGGTAGCCGCCAATCAAGCCCAGAAGATCCGCCATGGCCGTCAGCAGGGGCAGCATCAGCACCGTCGCGATCACGCGCGGAGTAACGAGCTTGCGGACCGGGTCGGTGCCCATCGCGCGCATCGCGTCCACTTGCTCGGTCACCAGCATCGAACCCAGTTCGGATGCGATCCCGGAAGAATTTCGCCCCGCCACCAGCAAGCCGGTAATCGACGGCCCCAGTTCCCGGACCAGCGCCAGCGAAACCACGTCCGCGGTCAGCGCGGTTTGCCCGAAGCGCTCAAATTGCGCCGCCGTTTGCAGCACCATGACCGCGCCGATGAAGAACCCGGTCAACAGCACAATCGGCAAGGACCCCACGCCGATGATGTCCATTTGTTCCAGCACGTCGGACATGTAATACGGCGGGGTAAACATGCACATCACCGAGCGCGCCGAAAGCAGCGTGTATTCCTGAACATGCAGCAGGCCGCGTTTCACGCCTCCCAGAAGGGCGTCGGCCAGCGAGATCGGGCTGGGCTCAAGAACCTTTTGATCGGTGGTCGCCATCGTTTGCCGGTGGATGCCCCTTACGCGTGGCTAGCGCACCGACAGCGTACTGGGGGTTGCCGGAGACGTCAAGCAGCGTGAATGCCCTGGTGGTGAACCACTTTTGAAAATTTATCGGGCACTGGTACTAAATCTTGAGACCTTCGGCTACACAATGCTACGTCTGTACGACCCACCTTCGAAGAGCCTTTACGCAAGGGATCCGCAATTTGCACGAATCATTGAACGAATCTATTTTCTTGAAACCAACTTGCGATGTGATTCGTATATATAGAAGGTGCCGCGATGGATGTTCCTCGCAGAAATTATGCGAGGATTCGCGAAGCGAATTGTTGGAGGGAAACGTGAAAAATGCTCAAGTGAGTGTTTTGGCTGTGTGCATAGGGCTTCTGATCTAGCGCCCGTGGCGTTCGCTCACCATGGAACAGCGAATTACGATACGACCACTAAAATTACGGAAAAAGGCGTGGTGACCGGATTCGACTTCGTCAATCCCCATGTCCAAATTTCCTGGGATGCCAAGGATGCTTCTGGAGCGGTGCAGAAATGGCAAGGAGAGCTCACCAGCCCCAATCACCTGCTGAGGGCCGGTTGGACGAAGGACTCGATCAAGCCCGGCGACGCAATCACCGTCCTGGGGTATGGCACAAGAGCGGTTCCCACGAAATTTGGATTCAAAAAGTCACTTTGGGCAATGGTGAAACCCTGCCGACAGGCGGCGGGAACTAGCAAATTCGGCCGGCCCGAATCGTCTGCCGGCGGATGCCCCTTACGCGCGGCTAGCGCACCGACAGCGGACTCGGTCGCTCTGCCTTCAATCGCGTGGATGAACGTCTTGACCCTCTCTCGCCCGGTGTTCGCGGCCCGCTCTTGGCGACCCACTCGTGCAGGCGCCTTCGAACATCTGGATTGTATTTCGACGCCTGCGCCGTGTGGTACGCAACGACCTTTTCCTGAATCTCCGGCAGACGTTGTCGTCGATCGAGCCCGCCATGATCAGGAACGGCACGAGCGTGATTTTCTCGTGGCGGTCGAGGATCTCCTGTGGATTCGATTCGTGGATGGTGTCCCACGGGTTGAAAAAGAGAGTGTGGTTCTTCATCCTGGTGTCGCGCTTCACTTCTCCGCATTCTTGTATCGCGCGATCGGATCGCGACTGGAGACCGCATCGCAACGTATGCCACGGTGGCGTCGGCATGCGGCGCTTCGGAAGTGGAATGGCGTTGTAACGTGGATCGTGCGGGCGCATGCCCAGCAGTTCCTCGACCTGGCCGCCGCTCGAACGTCATAGATGCCGATCTTTGACGGATCGCCATTCAAGGTAACCGCTTTCGATTTTAGCAACGCTCGCCGTAGTTTGCATCCTGAACACAAGCTGGGTACGGAGCCTCCTTTGCCCACGTCATATCAATGGCAACCACGAGCACGCCGCTGCTCGCAATGGCGCGGTCCATCGGCTCCTCTGCTGTGCGGTCTTTAGCGTTCCAAGCACCGCCGTGCAGATCAAGCACGGTTGGGAACGGCCCTGCCCCTTTCGGCTGATAAATGCGGGCCTTCAGCATCCGTCCGGCCGAGTTGCGTCGCATCTCGACCTCACTCACCGCAATCTCGAACTTTGCCGCTGGGTCGTATCCCGTCTTCACGGCCCCATCAGCCGCATATGCGAGGCGCGATCCAAAGACTGCCGCAATGGGGAAACTGGCCTGTTTCGATCGCGGTCAGTGTCTTGAGGATAATGCCTGCGTCCGAGTGTCTGCTTGTTCATCCTAGCCTCCATGCATAACGATCGCGAACTGAGTCTCGCAGTCGACACCGGGATCATTTCGGGGGCCAGCCACTGGAACCCCGAGACTTTGCGTCTTGACGGCCCGGATGAGCATTTTTATACACCCGAAACCCTGCTGAGTGAACCTAATGTTCTTCGTTGCATATCGCCCGATAGCAGGACGCAATATTACGGAGCGCGCCTTTACAATGCGTGGCCCACACCGAACGTCTTTGGGGATTCCCAGCCGCGCGAGGTTTCCCGGCTTTACGCGCCGTGCAGGGTCCGATAGAATGCGTTGCCTTCGATGTTTCGCTTCGTCACAGCGGGAGAGTCGCACGGTCAGGCGCTGATCGCATGGGTCAGCGGCGTGCCTGCGGGTGTGCCTATCGATTTTGATTTCTTGCAGCGGGAGTTGCACCGGCGGCAACTCGGCTACGGGCGCGGCGGCCGCCAGAAGATCGAAAAAGACCGCGTCGAAGCGCTGTCCGGCATCCGCCACGGCCAGACGATCGGCGCTCCGATCGCCCTGCGCATCGAAAATCGCGACTGGGCCAACTGGGAAAAGGCCATGTCCGTCGAGAATATGCCCGGCACGGAAGATGCGCGGCGCCCGCTCACCGCTCCGCGCCCAGGTCATGCCGACCTGGCCGGGGCCATGAAATTCAATTTCCACGATGCGCGCTATATCCTGGAGCGCGCCTCCGCCCGGGAAACGGCGGCGCGCGTCGCGGCGGGCGCCATCGCGAAACTATTTTTGCGGCAATTCGATTGCCACGTCCTGAGCCACGTGATTTCGGTCGGCAAGGCAAGTCTGGGCCGGGCTGCCTCGTGGAGCGAAATTCAGGCGATCTGCGCGAATCTGGATTCCCCGCTGCGCTGCGTCGATCCCGCGGCGGAAGAAAAAATGAAGGGCGAAGTCGACATCGTGCATCGCGCGGGAAACACGGTGGGAGGAATCTTCGAAGTGGTCGCGCACAACGTGATCACGGGCCTGGGGTCGCACGCGCAGTGGGATGAAAAACTGGACGCGCGCCTTGCGCAGGCCATGATGTCGATCCAGGCCGTCAAGGGCGTCGAGATCGGCGCGGGAATCGCGGCGGCGACTTCCTACGGCTCGGAAGTGATGGACGAGATCGGATACGATGCGGCAGCCGGGCAGTTCATCGCGCGCCACCAACCGCGCCGGAGGCCTGGAAGGCGGCATCACCAACGGC
This sequence comes from Terriglobia bacterium, assembly GCA_963781055.1. GTDB lineage: Bacteria > Acidobacteriota > Terriglobia > Acidiferrales > UBA7541 > Palsa-360. Next base: position 11,854 of record CAWAEW010000037.1, on the reverse strand, counting down.
GAAGACGTCGTCCTGCGCGGCTACCTGAAACCGATTTCCACGCTGCGCACCCCCCTCGGCACGGTGGACATGGTGACCAAGCAGCCCATCACCGCCGCCTACGAACGCTCCGACGTGTGCGTGGTTCCCGCAGGCGGCGTCGTCGGAGAAACCATGGTGTCCGTGGTGCTGGCGCAAGCGATGCTCGAAAAATTCGGCGGCGATTCGCTCGGCGAAACGCGCCGCAATTTCGAGGGCTACGCGAAACAACTGAAAGAGTTTTGAAACCACGGATGCACACGGATGAACACGGATCAACCACTGGCTTCTGGGTCTCATCTGATCGAGGGGGATGTCACCGAGAAGGTTCTCGGGGCGTCATTTAAAGTACTCAATACCCTCGGAGCGGGATTTCTTGAGAAAGTGTACGAAAACGCTTTATCCATTGAGCTGCGGAAAAATGGTTTCTCGGTCGAAAATCAAAAGGTGATCCGTATCAGCTATGAGGGAACGATCGTCGGTGAGTATCAGGCAGACCTGGTGGTGAACGGAAAAGTGATAATAGAGTGCAAGGCAGCCAGCAACCTGGACCCCGTGCATGAAGCCCAACTCATAAATTACCTGAAGGCGAGCGGCATCCATGTGGGTCTGCTGATCAATTTCGGCCGGCCGAAGCTCCAGTATCGGAGATTAGTCGTATAGAAGTTTAAATTTCAATAAGGCGGTTAGGACGCATCAGATCGAATAGGAATTGCTTTTGATAATCCGTGTTCATCCGTGTGCATCCGTGGTTCCAAGAATCCAGGTGAAGTGCTGAGATGATCTATCCAATCACGAAATACGGCGCGGCCGTGCTGGAATCGCCAACCAAGCCCGTTGAGAAATTCGACGACGAACTCGCGAAGCTTTGCGAGGACATGTTCCTGTCGATGTATGCGGCGCAGGGCGTTGGCCTGGCCGCGACGCAGATCGGGCTGTCGAAAAATCTCGCCGTGATCGACGTGAGCGTCGGCAAAAATCCCGAAGCCAGGCTGGTGCTCGCCAATCCGGAAATCATCAGCGTCGAAGGCGACCAGCGCGAGGAGGAAGGATGCCTTTCGCTGCCGGGATTCCGCGGCAACGTGCTGCGCCCGGCGTACGTCACCGTCCGCGCGCAAAACGTGAAGGGCGAAACCTACGAAATGCGCGGCGAAGGATTGCTGGCCCGCGCCTTCTGCCATGAGATCGACCACTTGAACGGCGTCCTGTTCATCCAGCACCTCAGCATGCTCAAGCGCGACCTGATCAAGCGCCGCATCCGTAAATTGAAAAAGACCGGCGACTGGTAACTCGCATCGCCCGGGTGAGCGTCATGCGCATTATTTTCTGTGGCACGCCCGAATTCGCCGTCCCCTCGCTCCGGCGTCTTGCCGCGCATCCCGATTTTTCCGTGGAAGCGGTCATCACGCAGCCCGACAGGCCGAGCGGCCGCGGCCGGCACGTCTCCAGTTCTCCGGTCAAGGAAGCGGCGCTCGAAGCCGGCCTGCACGTCTACCAGCCCGAAACCATCAAATCGGAATCGTCGCAGGACTTTCTGAAACGCATCGCCCCGGACGCCGTCGGTCATTATTGCCTACGGGCAGATCGTGCCCGCGCGGCTGTTGACGATTCCGCGCCTCGGATGGATCAATCTGCACGCGTCGCTGCTCCCCCGGTATCGCGGCGCCGCGCCCATTCACTGGGCCATCGCCAACGGCGAAACCCTTACCGGCCTCACCACCATGCAGATTGACGCGGGCATGGATACCGGGCCAATCCTGCTGCAACGCGAAATCGAAATCGGGCCGGACGAAACATCTCCCGAGCTATCCGCGCGCATGAGAGAAGCCGGGGCCGAACTCATCGTCGATTCGCTGCTGCAATTCGATCGCGGCGAGATCGCTCCCGCCCCGCAGTCTTCCGCGAATGTTTCCTACGCGCCCATCCTGAAAAAAGAAGACGGCCGCATCGATTGGTCCCGCACCGCACGGCATACGTATAACCGCATGCGCGGCTTCACTCCCTGGCCCGGAGCATTTTCCACGTTTCGAGGACAGACATGCCACATCTGGGGGCGGCCCGAGGAAGCCGGCGCGGCCGGAGTCCATATCGCGCCCGGCGAAATCATTTCATCGAGCAAGCAAATGTACGCGGTATGCGGCGAAGGAACGTGCCTGCGCATCGAATCCGTACAACTCGAAGGGCGCAAGCGAATCTCCGCGCAGGAATTCGCGAACGGCGCTCGGCTCGCGTCTGGTGATCGATTTGTTTAGCAAGGTCCAAAAAAACCTCACCTGTCATTCCGAACGAAGTGAGGAATCTCTCCGGGTTTGATAGCAAAAAGTAGGAGGGATTCCTCACTCGCAGATGCGAGTTTGAAATGAAAACATTTTGAGTTTTCTTGCAAAATGTTCTGCCGCGACGAAATAGTGGAGTCCCAACCCCCCAATCTCGCATGCTGGTTTTCTGCCGCGCGTTTCCCTTCTCCGCCAATGTGTGGTTCCATATTCAGCGATGGCCATATCGATCGCGCGAAAAATCGCATTTGACGTATTGCTGCGCGTCGCCGCGCAGGACGCCTACGCGGACGAAGCCCTGCGCGCGGCGCTCGCTGCCAACCGTGAGCCGCGAAGACGCCGGCCTGGCCACCGAGCTGACCTTCGGCGTGCTGCGATGGCAGCGCCTGCTCGACTTCCGGATCGACCGGCACCTGACGAAGGCGAACAAACCGCTCGATGCCGAGGTCCGCATCGCGCTTCGCCTGGCCGCCTACCAGTTATTTTTTCTCGCGCGCGTTCCCGCTCGCGCCGCCGTCCACGAATCGGTGGAACTCGTGAAGCTCGCGCGCAAGCGCTCGGCGGCGCCGCTGGTGAACGCCGTGCTCAGAAAAGCGGCCAAGGAGCCGGCTCCCAAAATGCCGCCGAGCGACGCCGTGGCGGCGCTCCTCCCACTCGATCTGCCTCTCGCCGAACGCATGGGCATTCAGCATTCGCATCCGACTTGGCTGGTCGAGCGATGGCTGCGCGCGTTTGGAGAAGCGCGCACGGCAACCCTTCTCGGCGCCAATAATCGTGTTCCCACTCTCGCCGGATACTTTGCCGCCCCGCAGCATCGCGACGAGGCGTTATCGTCATTGCAAAAGGCGGGATGCACGGTCCGCCCGGGCCGCCTGCTGCGGGACGCCTGGATTCTGGAGGGAGGAAATCCATCCGACACCGAAATCGCGCGGCGCGGCTGGCTGGCGATTCAGGATGAAGCCTCCCAGGCCGTGGCGCATCTGGTGGCCGTCGTTCCCGGAAACTCGGTCCTCGATGTGTGTTCCGCCCCGGGCGGAAAGACGCTGCGCCTCGCGCTGGATGCGGGTCCTACAGGGCACGTGATCGCCGCTGATTTGCATCCCCACCGCGTTCGCGCGATGGCCGAGCGTTTCGAGCGCGCAGGCATACAAAATGTCGAGACCCTTATTCTGGACGCCGCCAAGCCCTTGCCGTTCGAGCGCAAATTCGATCGCATTTTGGTCGATGCGCCGTGCTCGGGAACCGGGACGCTCGCCCGGCATCCCGAGATCCGCTGGCGGCTTCGGCCGGAAGATTTTTCGGATTTGCATGCGCGGCAGACGCTGCTGCTGCGCAACGCGCTGTCGCACCTGGCGCCCGGCGGGCGGCTGGTTTATTCCACGTGTTCGCTTGAGCCGGAAGAAAATGAAGACGTCATCCACGAAGCGCTCGGCGCGTTGGACGACACGTTTCAAGTGGTCAGCGCCAGGAGCGCGCTCGAAGGCCTTCTGCGGGAATCGGTGCGCGTGGAAAGCGTCGTCGGCGCGGATGGATTTTTCCGGACGTATCCCGGCGAGCAGGAAACCGACGGCTTTTTCGGAGGCGTCATTCAGCGCGCGCACGAAAAACCAAGGGCTTAACACCAAAGGTTTAACCGAAACACCAAAGACGTAACACAGAGGGCACAGAGGAAACCGAAGGATTTCAAAAACAGAGTCGTGCGTTTGTCTTTATCACTTTGCTTTCTCTTATTTCTCCTCTGTGGCCCTCCTTGCTCTCTGTGTCCTCTGTGTTAAATGGTTTTTCCGGTCGATCTTGGAAGCTCGCCCCGCGCATGTTAAATTGAGCGCTGAGGCACAATGACTTTTCGCGAGCGCATCGAATGGATGTTCCGGCATGGGGCTGCTGGTGTTTGTCCTGGCTGCGGCTGCGTTTTTGAGCGCGGTGATGGCCATGCGCTTCGCGATTCAAGGGCGCGAAGTGGACATGCCGAACCTGGTCGGCAAATCCTCGGCCGACGCGCAGGCGATCCTGCAGGGGCGCGGCCTGCAACTCAAGATCGTCGACCGCGTGTACAGCAATCTTCCCCCCAATACCGTCGCGCGGCAGAGCCCTCCGGCGGGCGAACAAATGAAAATTTCGCAGGACGCGCACGTGGTCCTCAGCCTGGGCCCGCAAAACGTGACGATTCCGGCGCTGGTGGGAGAATCGATTCGCGTGGCGCGCATTCAGCTCCTTCAGGTGGGCTTGCAACTCGGAGAAGTTACTTCGTATTCCGCTCCGGCGACTGCCTCCGACGGCGTATTGCAGCAAAGCCCGCCCTCGGGCACGAAAGCCGCAAGCCCTCGCGTGGACCTGCTGGTGGCCGAACCCGCGCCGCAACCGGCATACGTGATGCCATGGCTGGTGGGAATGCCGCTGACGGACGCGGATCGTTTGCTTTTCTCCGGAGGAATGAAGCTTTCCAAAACCACGTATACTCCCTCCCCGCAATGGCCGAAGGGCGACGTGATCGAGCAATCGCCCGAGCAAGGTTCCAAAATCACGCACGACACGCCGATCGAATTGGTGGTCTCGCAATAGGAAATTGCCGCGACCGATCTCCACAGTTTGCGAAAACAATATGTCTGAGCCGTCATTCCGAACCCCGGCAGAAGCCGGGATAAACTCTGTTAGGAATCCCTCCGGTTTCGATCCCAAAAAGAAAGAGGGATTCTTTACTTCGTTCGGAATGACGGATGTTTTTGGGCGGTTTTAGTCTTCGATGGAAGCGATTAGCGTGTTTTTTCAGCAAGCCCTCGGATACGGTGCACCGTGACGCGCGATTCTGGTAAGATAACCGCGGAGGGAACGTGACTTTTCCGGTTGAAATCGCTCCTTCCATTCTGGCCGCAAACTTCGCATCCCTGGGAGAAGGAATCCTCGCCGTCGAACGCGGCGGAGCGTCCCTGCTGCATGTGGACGTGATGGACGGGCATTTTGTGCCCAACATTTCCATCGGCATTCCGGTGGTGGCTTCCCTGCGCAAGGCAACCCAAATGCCCCTGGACGTGCATCTGATGATCGAAAACCCCGAACTGTATATTCCGGCGTTCGCCGAAGCGGGGGCGGACATGATTTCCGTGCATCAGGAAGCGACTCCGCATCTGGATCGCGCACTTTCCATGATCCGGGAAAACGGATGCAAGCCGGGCGCGGTGATCAATCCGGCGACGCCGGTAGCGACGCTTTCCGAAGTATTCGGCATCGTGGATCATGTCCTGGTGATGTCCGTCAATCCGGGATTCGGCGGGCAGAAATTTATTCCCGGCAGCTTTGGCGAAAATTCGCGAGCTAAAACGAATTCGAGAGAGCTATAATCATTCTTTCCGGATTGAAGTCGATGGGGGAGTCGGTCCGGACAATGTGACGGATATCGTCCGCGCCGGGCGCTGAAATTCTGGTGGCCGGCACGTCCATTTTTCACACTCCCGATATTGCCGAAGCGGTCCGGTCCCTGAAGCAGTTGGCCGGAGGAGCGCTGGCACAAAAGGCATGAGGCAAACTTGTTGAAACAACGCCGCGCAGTCTGGGTCCTGATCTTGACGTCGTCGCTATTGGGCGGCTGCTTCGGGAAAAAGAACGCCGCGCCGGTCGCCGGCACTTCGGCCGAACCCGACAAGGTCTTGTACGCGAAGGCGACCGAGGACATAAAGCATGGGCGGTTCGCCGTCGGACGCCTGGCCCTGCAGACCCTCATCAATACCTACCCGGACAGCGAATACCTCGCCAAAGCCAAACTTGCCATCGGCGATTCCTATTACAAGGAAGGCGGAACCGCGGGTCTGAAGCAATCCATCGTGGAATACAAGGACTTCATCACGTTCTTCCCGTTCCTGGATGAAGCGTCCTACGCCCAGTTGCAAATAGCCATGGCGCATTACCGCCAGATGGAAAAGCCCGACCGCGACCATGCCGAAGCCGTGCAGGCCGAAGCCGAACTCCAAACCTTTCTGGAGAAATATCCCAACAGTCCGCTGCGCCCGCAGGCCGAGCAGCGCCTTCGCGAAACCCAGGAAGTACTGGCGCAGGGCAATTTCCTGGTCGCGCGTTTCTATTTTATTCGCGGCAGCTATAAAGCAGCGGGCGCTCGCCTGATCGAATTGACCAACCGGTATCCGCTTTACAGCCAGGCCGATGAGGCCAACTGGATGCTCGGGCAAATTTATGAGAAGGCGGAGCACAACGAAATCGCGGCTCGGTATTACAGCCGCATCGTGAAGGAATATCCCCTCTCGAACCTGGTCGTGGACGCGAAAAGCAAGCTGACCAAATTCGGAGTGCCCATTCCTCCGCCGGATCCCGCCGCCGTGGCTCGAATGCAAAAAGATGAAGAGGAGGCCGCAAACTCGCGTCCCGGCTTTGTGGCGCGGTCCACGGGCTTTCTCAAGAATCGCCCGGATGTTTCCACCGCGGCTCATGCCGGCGCTCCAACGATGACGCCGGCCAGCGAATCGGGCGACGAAACCCTGAGTTTTGGGGCGCCGCAAGTGCCAAACCTGAACGTGGGTTCCGCGACCGGAAATACAGCGGCGATCGAAACCGTGACGCCCGGCAGCTCAAATTCGCTGGCTGCCCAAACGCCCTCGGCGAGTGCGTCCGACGCGGCGCCGGCCACTGACCAGACTACTGACCAGGCAACTGGCACGGCAACTACGGATGCGGCGCCTGCCTCGACCGACGCCGCCCCTGCCACGTCCACAACCACCGACGGGACGCAATCCACGAACACCACTACCCCGGCGCAACCCGCCGATACGAGCCAGGAATCCACGAGCAAGAAAAAGAAAGGCATTCACAAAATCCTTCCCTTCTAGACTTTCCCCGCGTAGCGACCCCTGTCCGGAAGGACCATCTAGTCCCTATCGACACACGCTCGCCCACTCTTTATTGACTCACCTACTGCCTGATGTTACCAATAGCAAGTAGCAATTGCGTCCCCGCAAAGCATGGCAGGCTGGGTGCCATGCGTGCTTTTGCGCTGAACGACCCGGCTTGTTCGGGAATCGGACCCTTAAGTACAGCGACCTGAGGGAAATTCGGAGGACGTCACGTGGCAAAGATTTTAGTAGCCGACGACAATAGCAACGTCCAAAAAACCGTGGCCCTCGCTCTGGCCGAACTTGGCGTGGAAGTGGTGTCTGTGAGCAACGGCGAAGCCGCCGTGCGGAAGCTGTCCGAATTCACGCCCGATCTGGTCTTGGCCGACATTTTCATGCCCGTGCGAAACGGGTACGAGGTTTGCGAATACGTAAAAAAAGATTCGCGATTCAAGCAAGTCCCTGTCGTTCTGCTCGTGGGCGCGTTTGATCCCCTGGATGAACGCGAGGCGCAGCGAGTGGGCGCCGATGGAATTTTGAAAAAGCCGTTTGTCCCGCCCGACCCGCTCATCACCATGGTCAAGACGCTGCTGGAACGCACGCTCGGCGACCGGCTGGTCCCGGTCTCGGTTTCCCAGCACGCGGTCTCGGCGCCGTCAAAAGCCGAAACGGGTGCGATGGCGGATGCTCCCCTGCCCGCGCCGCAGCCATTCGAAGAACCGCCGGACCTTGAGCCCCTTGCTCCGATCAGCAACTCGGCATTTGAAGAGGGGGGACGTCCATTCGCCTTTGGGCAACTGCTGGATACTCCTGAACAAGATGCTGCCGCGCCCGCGGCGGATTTGATCGAACCGGTCGATAACGAGCAGGTCTTCACCAGCGCGCGCGATGCAACTCTGGGCGACCCGATTTTCTGGCGTAATGACAATCCCGAACCGGAACCCGAAGCGGAACAGGAAGCGGACGATTCCGCGGGCCTGGATATGCACAGCTGGAAGCCCGTGGAAGATTCCCTGTCGAGCCATGAGGGCGCCGCGCTCTTGCAGCCGATCGAGCCGCTGGAATTGATTCGCGACGGCCAGGATGAACCATCCGCGAGTGTTGTCGAATCGGGTTCCATTTTACTGGACGCGGCTTCGCAGGCCTCCCTTACGGTTGAATCCGGCAAGGCCGAAGAATTGGCCGCCAACCCGATCGAATGGATGGCTACCGCCCCTCCGGAACATTCCGAAACGCTGGAGGAATCCACGCCCGGCTGGGACGAGGAAATTCCCGCCTCCCATGACGCGATCGATCTGGATGAGGTCATCTCTCCGGAACCTCCGTCCATTCCTGCAATCGTCCCGCCGCCTGTTTCCGAGAAAGTAGTAATCCCGGCTCCTGCCCCTGTTTTCGTCCCGGTGCAGGCCTCCGAAAAAATCGCCGAAAAAATTCCCGAGGCAAGCAAGACGCAACCTTCGCTGCCGCCATCCGTGCAAAGCATCTCCGCGCAAAGTATTCCCGCGCAAAGCGTCGAAGATACAGCCCGGTCGATTCCGAAGCACGATTGGGAGGATCTGGCGGCTATGCTTCGCCCCAGCGCCAGCGTGCCCGCCCCTGAGCCAGTTGTGCCCGTGTCGGCCACTCAGCCAGTTGTGCCCGTGCCAGCGACTCAGCCGGTTGCCCCTGTGCCGGTCCTTGAGCCGGTTGCTCCCGCGTCGGCATTGCCGCCGGTCGAATCCGTTGCGCCCAAAAATGCGCAACCCGCTCCCGCAATTCCGGCGAAACCTTCTTCCCCGGACCCCGCGTTAGTCGAAGCCGTAGTCCAAAAGGTTTTGGACAAGATGCGGCCCGCAGGTAGTGGAGATCATCACCAAGGAATTCCTGCGGCCCATCGTTGAAGCGCTCGTGCATCGGGAAATCGGCAAGCGATAAACCGCCCGGGCTTTCGTCCGCCTCGCGCAAAATTCGCCAGGTCGAGTAGCACAGCCACTCTTGGCTCTGCGGTTTTGTAAACTGCACATACACGGCCGATTCATCCACTTTTACAAAAACCGCACAGCCAGGAGTGGCTGTGCCACGAAACCCGATCCCGAAATTGCGCGCCTCGCTCGTTATCGGCCTGAGTCACCACGCAGTCGCGAAGGCATTAGGGATAGCTAGGTACATCGTATCCCCCAGAGTCATTGAGGTAATAATCCAAGAACACGGGTGGAAGCAAGCAAAGTTCGAGCGGGGAGCGAGGAGCGAGCCGCTCGATGATTTGCCAAGGAGTTTGAAATTCCTTGTGTGAGTTAGGACGAGCCAGGTTGAAGTAGAGCTGATAGGTCTGCGCCTTGGCGAGGAATTCGCCGCGACTGGCGAAGGTTTCCAGATCGAAGAACTCATCTTCGACCAGGCGATGCACGGTTTCGACATCGCTCTGGTAGGTGTGCGCAGCGGGCGGGATGCGCAGATGCTGGCTGTCGCCCAGAGCGGCCGGGAAGCCGGTGCGATGCCCGAGTGAATCGTGACCGCCGATGAATTCGCTGCCGTTGTCGGTTTGCCAGGCCAGATCGCGCAGGTTCACGCCCCAACGATCCAAGTGCTGCTGAATGCGCGCGGCGAAGACGGCGCTGGCCGCCGCCGAGCGTTTCTGTGCGAAGGCCCAGAAGAGCAGGCCGCTGCGAACTTCCCGCGCCGTGTATTCGACCAGCGGCAGACGCAGGCTCTGGGCCTGGGGCCAGAACTGCGGAATATCACACAGATCCTTGGTGTCGGCGGAGATTTGTTGGAACAATCGCCAGTTGGCTTTGACCGCGGCGAGGTCCTGCTTGCGCTGATATTTCTTTCTGCGTTTGCGAATCAATCCATGCTCGCGCCAGATGCGCTGGATGGCCATGTGCGAAACGGGGAGATCGAACTCTCGTTTCAGACGGGCGGCGCCGAATGTGGGCAGCTTCTGGCGCAAAGCCAAGACCTGCTGTTCGATATCGGCAGGTGTTTTGTGTGGGCAATGATGATGAGCACGGCTGTGTTCGCGCAGCCCGGCAGGCCCGTGCCGCTGAAAGCGACGCAGCCATTTGCGCACCGTGGGCACCGTGGTGGCGAAGGCGCGGGCGGTGGGCTTGATCCCTTGCAGACGGGCGTGCTGCACTAATCGCAAGCGATGGTTATAAGCGTCTCTCATCTCACGGACCAGGTCGAAATAGGGGGCGGCGGCCATGCGCCGATTTTAACTGGGGCGCGCGGCCCGGCTCCTCCCCCTCCGCCGGGCCGCGCGCCCCAAACCCAAATACAAATCCAACTCCTTCACCCGCTTCGGACTCATACACCTCAGTTCGGCTAGGGGGATACGATGATCCTTTCCAATGCCAAGTCGCGAACGCATTTGACCGTCCGCGTCAGCGTCCGTATAGTAATTCACTTGATCAACACGTGCGGGCTGCGCTTTTCTGCGGAACGCTTTACATCCGCAGGATGAAAATGAAGCGCGCAGCCGGCTGGAACCAGGTCCTGAAAAAACATGGCGAGAGAAATTCCCAAGGCTTACGAGCCGCAACTGATCGAGCAGCGCTGGGCGAAACGCTGGGCGGAAGAAAATCTGTTCCGCGCGGACGTGAACGCTCCCGGGCCTGTATTTTCCATCGTCATTCCGCCTCCGAACGTCACCGGGTCTCTGCACATCGGCCACATGCTCGACCACACCGAGATCGACATCCTGACGCGCTGGCGCCGCATGCAGGGCTACAACACGCTGTACCTGCCGGGCACCGATCACGCGGGCATTTCCACGCAGCGCGTCGTGGTGCGCCAGCTTGCCGCGCAGGGAATCAATTATCGCGACCTGGGCCGCGAAGCGTTCGAGAAAAAAGTTTGGGAGTGGAAGGAAGAATCGGGCGGCACGATCACGCGGCAGATGCTGCAGCTCGGCGAAAGCTGCGACTGGACGCGCGAGCGTTTCACGCTTTCTCCGGAGTTATCGCGCGCGGTCACCGAAGTTTTCGTCCGCCTGTACGAGGACGGACTGATTTATCGCGGGCACTATATCGTGAATTGGTGCCCATCCTGCCGCACGGCGATCAGCGACCTGGAAACCGTGCACGAGGAGCGCCAGGGACATCTCTGGCATATCCGCTACCCGGTGGTCGGAACGAACGAAACCGTTGTTGTAGCCACGACGCGCCCGGAAACGATGCTGGGCGACACGGCCGTCGCCGTCCACCCGAGCGATGAACGCTACAAGCGCCTGATCGGCAAGATGGTTCTCCTGCCCCTGATGAATCGCGAGATTCCCATTGTCGACGATTTCGTGGTGGACCGCGAATTCGGCACCGGCGCCGTGAAAGTCACGCCCGCGCACGATCCCAACGACTTCGAGATCGGCCGCCGCCACAACCTGCCGGAAATCGACGTGATGACCGACGACGCGAAGATGAGCGCGGCGGCGGGAGTTTATCAGGGCCTGGACCGGTTTGAAGCGCGCAAGCGAATCGTCGCGGACCTGGAAGCGGGCGGCTTCCTCGAAAAAATCGCGGACCACACGCACGCGGTGGGAACCTGCGACCGCTGCGGCACCATCATCGAGCCGCGCGCCTCGACTCAGTGGTTCGTGAAAATGAAGCCGCTGGCCGAGCCGGCCATCGCGGCGGTCGAGCGCGGCGATGTGGAAATCGTGCCGGAAAACCGGCGCACGGAATATTTCGAGTGGATGCGCAACATTCGCGACTGGTGCATCTCGCGGCAACTCTGGTGGGGGCACCG
>CAWAEW010000036.1:0-45937 GCA_963781055.1 Terriglobia bacterium | reverse complement strand
CAGCGCCAATAGCTTCGGCGGAGCCGGCATCACCCGACAATTTCAAGCCGCGGAACGAAGCCGTGCGCGGCATTCTCGATCATTGCCGTTCTCCTGGTCGACGGCGGACTCTATTGCGCTATTGTCCGGGATCGTTATTCGAAAGCGGCTCCAGCAGCCCTTCCGTTACGAAGAAAACGGCAATGATCGACGACTCTATTGCTTTGCCGACGAATGGCTACTGCGTGTCGGCGGAAGGCCCGTAAATCCCGGGAACCTTGCCGCCCATCGCGCGCAAGTAGGTGCTGAGCTGGCCGCGGTGGTGCACCGAATGCTTCACGGTCATCGCAAGAAAGTTGACTCCGGGCGCCTGAATCATGCCGAACAAGTCGATAATGTTAGCGAGATTTTCGCCGGACATGGCACGCACGCGATTGAGGGCAGCGGGAACTTTTTCCTTATAACGCGCGACGGCGTCGGACGCATTCATGATGCCGCAGGCGTCGGAATCGTCTGGAGGATGGGTGAATGCGCCGTTGGCGATGCAGTTCAGCAGCCACTCGTCTTCCAGAGCGATGTGCCGGACCAGGCCCAGGCCGGTCTTGGATTTCGAGTCAGGCCGGTATTCGAGCTGGCTGCTGGGAACCGCTTGAAGAACGCGCGCGGTCGTTTGCATTTCATTTTCGAAATCAGAGATCAGGAAATCAGCTATCGTTTTGGCTTCTTTGGAATCCACGCAATGCTCCTTTTCTTTCATCAATTTGCGCCCGCTTGTCCGCGGGCGAAACGCCATGTGTACAATGCAAGGCGTTTGACGCCTGGATATGCAACGGGCAACGCCATGGTTACACATATCATAGAAAGATGTATTTGTGGAAATTGCCCTGAGCGATGCTGAGTTGGCGCGTCGAATCGGTTCCGGAATCGGCCGCGAAGCCGAACCGCGCCCACGAATAATACAATCGTGCGCCTGATTGTTTTCGATGAAGTACGCGGCCAGAGCGTGCCTCTGCACCCACGTTCGGCACGCCTGGTTCACCAATCTTCACTCAGCGCTCGTTGCCACCTGCCGCGGACGGATACACCGGCAGCGTAACGTGATCGCCAAAGGCGGCCTTCAGACCCTCGACGGCGCAATTCTCATCGCCGCCGCTTACGCCCATGGCGCCGATCATTTGCCCATCGACAACGATCGGGACACCGCCGGAAACATTGAAGAATTTAAAAAGCTCGGTGTTGCGCGGCAGGCCGCCGGGATTGTTCTCGACTTGCGCCGCGCCGATGGAGGTGGGCTGGCGTGTCCGCAACGCCGTCTGCGCCTTCAGCAGCGCGGCGTGCAAGTCGTTTGCGACTTCGCCGTCCATGCGCTCCATGTGCACGATTTCGCCGGCGGTATCGAGAATGTAGAGCGACATCAGGCCGCCCTTGGACGCGGCCCAGTCGCGACACGCGTGGCCGATTTTCTTCGCTGTCGCCAGCGAAATCTGATTGCCGTCAAACACTTTGGCCGCGGCCTCGCTGCCGACAACGAATTCCGCCGGCAGGCTCGGCTTGGGCGGCGCGGCTGCGGCAAAATGCGGCACCGGAACTTTTGGGGCGGTTCGGTGAGGCGCGATATCTTCTAAAAGCGGCGGGACCGATGGCCCGAACACTTTGACGAGCGCCGTATGCGCGCAGATCTCATCGCTCCAGACAGGCGGGTTTGGCCGAAAACCGCCTGCGCCGACAACGCCGATCAACTGGCTATTGACGACGATCGGAAGCCCGCCGGCAACCGGGTAGAATCCAAGCTGCAGCAGTTCAAATTCACTGTTGGGATCCTGGATCACCTGGTTCATATAGCGCTTGCTGGGCTGGCGTCCGAGCAACGCGGTGCGCGCCTTCATCTCGGCCGTGATGATATTGAGGTAGCCCTGGCCGTCCATGCGATCCATGTAGACCTCGTTGCCTGCTTTATCGAGGATCGCGATGGTGTGCTGGCCCCCGTGCTCGGTGGCTGCTGCTTCGCAGGTGTCGGCGATGCGCTCCGCGGTAGCCAGATTGATGGTTGTGAAATCCCCGATTTTTTCGGCGGCTTTGCCGCTGACGACGAATTGCTGCGGCACGTCTTGAGCCAGCGCCGCGCCGCTCCACGCGATTGCGCCAACTGCCGCCACTGCCAATGCGACCGTGCGAAGTTTCATGTTGTCTCCCCAGACAGTTCTCGCGCCAGTGTGCTCCGGTCCCCGCGGGCGTGTCAATTCCCGCCGGCTTTTTGCGCTCGAGGATCAGCCGGGCAAAAGCCTGTGTTTTTGCAAACTCTAAGAATTGTGCGGATGTACAAGCGAGAGCGCTTAATGAGGCCGCCGCAAGTCATTTTTCCGCAATCTGTCGCGCCGCGGATACTCAGGGCAGCCGAAATTACGGACTTGAGTTCGCACCGCCTCTGCAGTACATTTTGCCGCATGGGTACCCTAGTTGATATTTTGGACTTCGCAGTACTTTTGTTGATCGTCGTTCTCATTCCGCGCGCGGTGCGGAAGGGACAATCCAAGGACTCCGGGTCGCTGACTTTGACGGTCTTCATAGCCGTGGCAGTGATCGTTTTTGCGGTTGTCTCGTTCTCCGCCTATTTGGGACTTGTCGAAGTTTCCTCAATGCTCACACGGGGAATCTTCTTCGTAATCCTTCTGGCGATGGCAGCCCTTCTGCGCTCTGCTATCGAAGCCAAACCGGCGGCATAACCGAAGCAGACGCGAGAGATTGCTCTTCGCGCCGTTGGGAACGGTCAATAATAATTACAATGACGGGCGAACCCCCCTTTCCGTCTGATTCGATAGCGAGGTTTGCCCCACCCTTGACGCATCCCGCATTTAGCGGAACGTGTCCACTGCTTTCCGCAAGATTTGCGACTTGAATCTTGTAGGGCGTGCTTGCAAGATTTTCCCGCCTTGGATTCGCCGACCCGACGACGTTCCTAATGCTGGCGGAGTGCGTGAAAAGGTGCGCCTAAATCCAGAGATGCTCTAACTAGCTGATTTGATGGGCGTTATAGAGACAAGAGACTTCGATAGGCCATGCACGTGCCCATTAGGTCAGTAATTACTTCGCGCTTCGCGCCGCTGGCCCCATTTCAGCTCTCCTCAGACTTAGGTAACCTGAACAGTACTACGGATTGCAGAGGAGTAAATCATGGCATCTCACCGCACCCAATCGCTCTTTTGGGCCCAACGGAAGCATTCAAATAGGTCCGCCTTGCTGTGTTTCGGGCTTCTAGGCGCGTTCGGCATCGGCACGGCAAGTGTGCGCGCTCAATCCGCGCCGAGCGGCGGAGCCGCGGTATCCCGCACAGCGAAGGCGGTCACCTACCGGCGCGGGGGTGCCGCGAAAGTATCCCTGCAGGGCACGAATTTGCTGCGCGGGGGAATCGGCGAAGCCAAAGTCGAGAACAAAGGGAATCGCGTGGAAATCGAAGCGAAGTTTGAGGGCATGGAATCTGCCACGAAGTTTGGCTTTGAGTTCCTGACCTATGTGCTCTGGGCCGTTTCCCCGCAGGGCCGAGCCGTGAACCTGGGTGAAGTGGAGGTAAAGAACGGCAGCGCGGAGGTTCGGGCCATTACGGACATGCAAACCTTCGCAATGGTGGTGACCGCCGAGCCGTATTTCGCCGTTTCCCAGCCGGGAGATGAAGTGGTCCTGGAAAACTCGGCAGGCGCGGGCGGCGAAACCATTGGCGCGACCTACGAACTGGTCCCGCACGGCGTGTACTCTTCCTCGAACACAAAAATTGAGAGCCTGATCTTCGGAATCGACCGCAAGACGCCGGTGGAACTGTTCGAGGCGCGCAATGCCGTCCGCATCGCGAAAAATGCGAATGCCGGAAAATACGCGGCTTCCGCGATCGCCAAAGCCGATCAGCAGTTGGCGTCGGCCGAGGAGGCCTACAGCCGGAAGAGCGACAAAAAGATGCTGATTTCCATGGCGCGGGACGCCGTGCAGACCGCGGAAGAGGCGCGCGTCATCTCCGTGAAACAGAAAGCCGAAGAGGATGCACAGGCGCAAGCGGAAGCGGACCGGCGCGCAGCTGAGGAACGCACCGCGAAAGCGCGCGCCGACGCGGAAGAACAAGCCAACCTCCGCCAGCAAGCCGAACAGGCCCGGCAGCAGGCCGAGGCGGCCAAGGCTGACGCGGAACGCATGAAGGAAGAGGCCATGAAGGCCGCGGCCGAAGCCGCACAGGCCAAGGCAGAAGCGGACCGCGCGCGTGAGGCCGCCGTTGCCGAGCAGCAGGCGGCGCTGGCGCAGAAGCAGGCGGCGGAAGCCGAAGCGGACAAAGCCCGGCAGGCCGCCGCAAAAGCGGAATCTGAAAAAGCCGACATGCGCGCGCAGCTCCTGGCGCAGCTGAATTCCATCCTGCAGACCAATGATTCCGCGCGCGGCCTGATCGTCAACATGTCCGACGTGCTGTTCGACACCGGCAGCTTCACGTTGAAACCCGGCGCCAGGGAAAAACTGGCGAAAGTGTCCGGCATTTTGCTGGCGCATCCGGGGCTGAGCATGCAGATCGAAGGGCACACCGACAGCGTGGGCGGCGACGGATTCAATGTGCGGCTTTCCGAACAGCGCGCCGACTCGGTTCGCGATTTTCTGGGCGAGCAGGGCGTTTCGCTGTCTTCGATTACCGCCCAGGGATTCGGCAAAGCGGAGCCCGTGGCGACGAACGACACGCCGGAAGGCCGGCAGCGCAATCGTCGCGTCGAAATCATAGTGAACGGCGATTCCATCGGTGTCTCCGCCCTGCCGCTCGCCCGGCCAATCAAACTTTGTCGCCGGACAGTTCGTCGAACCTTCCCCGGGATGCGGAATCGCAACCGGGAAAGTAGCGCGTTCGTGGCGCCTTCCGGGCGTGATATGTTTTCACGTCCAGCCGCCATGTTCCGATTTTCCGGCTTCTCATCGCATGGGATCAACGCGGTTTCGAAAACGTGAACAATCCGCAAGACGAAATGCAATCCGTGCCGCACGCGCCGCCTGTGCTAAAATAGGGCGCGGATGCACCCCAACCTCAAACACCTGATTGAACTGCAAGCCGTCGATTTGCGCCTGATTGAGATTCGCGAGCGCCTGAGCAAATTCCCCAAGCGCCTGGCAGAAGTCGAGGCGCACGTCACCTCTGCGAAGCAGCAAATTACCGCCGCGAAGGAAGCGCTGACCACCAGCCTGAAGGAACGCAAGACGTACGAGATGGACGTCGAGCAGTGGAAAGAGCGGGCGAAGAAATACCGCGGCCAGAGCGCGGAAGTCAAAAGCAACGAAGCCTACAAGGCGCTGCTGCATGAAATTCAAAACGCCGAGGACGAAGCCGCCAAGGCCGAGGACCGCCTGCTCGAACGCATGGTTTCCGGCGAGGAGTACGACCGGCAACTGAAGGCCGCCGAAGCCGCGGTGAAGGAAGTCGAAGCCGCGGCCAATGTGGAACGCCACACAATTCAGGCCGAGTACAACGCGGCGCAGAAGGAACTTGCTGCCGCAGAGGCCGCGCGCGCCGCTTCCGCCGCAGCCGTGCCGGAGGATCTGGTCGATCATTACGAACGAATCGCGAAGCGCCATGGCGGCATTGGACTGGCGGAAATCCGCGGCGAAGGCTGCGGCCAGTGCGGCGTACACATCCGGCCGCACGTGATCCAGCTTTTGCAGCGCGAAGGAAACGAAGAGCTTTATCACTGCGAAACCTGCACGCGCATCTTGTATTACGCCAATCACTCGGCCGCGCCCGGCCCTGCAGCCGATTCGCCTTCGGCCTCCGCCGCACCTGCACACGAAAATTAGAAAAAGTTTCCCCTCTTGTTCGGCATAATGGATACCCATGATCAAACATACGCATAGAGCGTCCGGGCGCCTGTTTGCCGAACCCGAATCGCCGTCCCCAAAACACGAGGGCGCATACACGGCCAATATCGACGGCGCGGCGCGGGGAAATCCTGGCCCCGCGGCCTATGGCGTGGTCGTGCGGCGGCCGGATGGAAAGCCGCTCGAATCGCTCGGAAAATATATCGGGCGGCACACCAATAACGTCGCCGAATACTACGCGCTGATCGCGGCGCTCGATTACGCCGCAGCCAACGGAATCAAGCGCCTGCGCGTGCTCAGCGATTCACAATTGATCGTGAATCAGATCAAGGGCCTTTACAAAGTGAAGCACCCGGATTTGCGCCCGCTGCACGAGCGCGCCAAAAAACAGGCCGCGACCCTGGAATCGTTCATGATTCAGTATGTGCCGCGCGAACAGAATGGCGACGCCGACGCCGCTGCCAATGCGGCGCTCGACAACACCGGCGGCGTAAAGCCGGCATTTGCCTACAAGCCCGCGGCCCCATCCGAACCGGCGAAAGCCGAGAATCCCGCGAAGACGTTTTATCTGGAAGACCTGCACGTCGGCCAACGCTTCACCTCCGGAACGTACCGCATGGACGAGGACCGCATGAAGAAATTCGCTGCGGAGTTCGATCCACAGCCTTTTCACCTGGACAATGAGGCCGCGCGGCGCACCGTCTTCCGCGGGCTCGCCGCGAGCGGCTGGCATACGGCAGCCGTAACGATGCGTCTTTTGGTGACCGGTGGCATGCCCCTTGGCGGCGGGATGGTGGGTCTGGGCGCCGACGTCGCGTGGCCCAGGCCGACGCGCGCCGGCGATACGCTGCGTGTGGAAAGTGAAATCGTCGGAATTCAGCCGTCGCGTTCCAAGCCGAATCAGGCCGTCATCACCGTCCGCTGCATTACGTTGAATCAAAACGGGAAAGAAGTGCAGACCCTAACAACAAAAATGATCGTCTACAAGCGCGCGAATTGAAAATTTTCCCGCGGTTCAGTGTTCGCCCCCTAATATTTTGACTGCAGCGGTCTTCAACGGCAAGTTGTTGCGTAGACCGAGTTCTCAGGACAAGATGTCACCCTGACCGAAGTCCCGGAGGGACGGCACATTCTGTCATCCTTGACGGGACTGCACAGAAAAAGCATCCACCGATTCTTCGGCCTTTGGGAGGGACTATAAATTAAAAGAAAGAGAATTGCCTGCTGCCGCTAATCCCGCTCGCAAAATTGAGAGCATTCGAAACTACTTCGTCACGTAAGAACGGTACAGCGTATCGCGCTGCGCGGGAATGTAGCCCGCATCCTCGATAATGCGGCGAAGTTCGCCTTCATTGGTGCGGTTGCGAACCCCGGCGGCGAACACGACGTTTTCCTCGATCAGAATGCTGCCTACATCATCGGCGCCGAACTGCAAACCCACCTGGCAGACCTTGATCCCGGGCGTGAGCCAGCTCGACTGGATGTGATCGATGTTGTCGAGGTACATCCTGCTGATGGCCAGCGTTTTTAAATAATCAACGGCCGTGGCTTCCGGCACTTTTTTCCCCAGCGGAGTATTTTCCGGCGCGAACATCCACGGGATGAACGCGGTGAATCCGCCGGTATCTTCCTGAATGCGGCGCAGGCGCTCGAGATGATTGACTCGATGGCGGAATTCCTCGCCGCAGCCGAACATCATGGTGGCGGTGGTGCGCATGCCGAGCGAGTGCGCCACGCGGTGCATGTCTTCCCATTCGTCGGAGGAGCACTTCAGGCGGGAAATACGCGCGCGAATTTCATCGTCCAAAATTTCCGCGCCGCCTCCGGGAATCGAGTCCAAGCCCGCGGCCATCAGGCGCGTGATCGTCTCGCGCACGCTCAGGCCGGAAACTTCCGCGATGCAGCCGATTTCCGGCGCTGAAAAGCAGTGCAAATGCACTTGCGGGAAACGCTGCTTGAGCGAACGCAGCAGATTCTCGTAATACTCGATGCGCAGGTCCGGGTGCAATCCGCCCTGCAGCAGGATGCCGGTGCCGCCGAGTTCCAGCATTTCCTCAATCTTTTGGTAAATAGATTCAAACGAGAGCAGGTAGCCTTCCTTCGATCCCAGCGGGCGGTAGAAGGCGCAGAACGAGCAGTATTCCGTGCAGAAATTCGTGTAGTTGATGTTGCGGTCGATCTGGTAGGTCACCATGCGCGGGTCGGTTTTTTTGCGGCGCACTTCCATCGCCGCCATGCCGATGCCGATCAGGTCATCGGAGCGAAACAGGTCCAGCGCTTCTTGTTGTGTGAGTCCCATTGCGATTCCGTCCTCGAAAATTTAGAGCGCCGTTCTCTCTTAATCGATCCAATGGCGGCGCGCCGGTCTGTTGTAACCCGCCTCTTTAGAGGCGGGGGATTCTTAGAGTCCGGCACCAAACCCCCGCCTCTAAAGAGGCGGGCTACAACATGCGAGACACCAAATCTTGCCCCGTTGGCGACCTTATCTAGGTTTCGCCGTCACTGCTGCGCCGACAAACTCCAAATCCCGCGCGCGGGGAATCAAACCGGCCAGCGCGCACTCCTTATAATACAGCCGCAGACCCGCCAGATTCTCGTCATCGAGCGAATAATCGATATTCTCGGTTAAATACCGTTCGAGGTCCCGCGGGGCTAGCTCAAGCTTCAGCGCCGCGCCTTCGGCGATATCGCCAACGTGCGCGAGGCCATAATCGCGCGAGGCCTGAAAATCGGCGGCCATTTCCGGCGTGATCATTCCGCGCCGCGCCACCCAGATTGCCAGCACCGAAGGAAGCCCGGTCATTTCCCGCCACTGCTGCGCCACGTCGTACACGAATAGGGTTTCGATTCCCTTCACCGGGTGCTCATCCTCGCCGTCGCAGCAACAGCAGGCTTGCGCTCCTGGCACTTTCGCCTCCAGCGCGTCGACTTTGAGGCGCAGGCGGAGCGCCGGATCGCCTATCACCACGGCGGCATCGGCATGCGCCAGCATTTCATCGGCGTCGGGCGCCATGTCAATAAATTCCGGAGAGATGTTCCAGTGCCGGCGGCTCAGAATCCGCGCCAGAGCCACGGTGCTGCGGGAGTTCGTATCCAGCGCGACGCTCCGCGCCTGTTCGATGGGTACTTTGGAAATCACCAGCAGGCTGCGGACTTCGTTCTTTGCCGCGATAGCCATTCCCGGCAAAGCCACAACGTTTTCCATGCGCTGGTATTCGATCGAGGGAATGATGCCCACGTCGGCGCGCCCCGCGCGCAGGTCTTCCGCGCACTGCGACGGCACGGCGAACGAAAGATCATATTTCCCAACCAGTGGGCCGTCGGTAAAGCCCCAGACCAGCGGCGCGGTGTTCAAAAACTCGACGATGGAGATGCGCAGTTTGCCCATAATCATGAAAGCAACGGGAATGCCAACTATAGCACAGCCCGAGGGGCCCCTTGCACAGCCGGAAAAAGCCAAAGCAGCGCGCCGCTAAGGGACGGGCCCCTCAAGCACAGACAAACTCGCGGGCAGCAAACAGCCTACCCGAAACTTCATCATCCCCAGACGGACGACGATCAGTTTTTCGCCGCACCGCGGCGAATTGGAGGAGCGTTCGGATCGGGTCTGAGATCGGCTGGGAACACCTTGAACAATGCCTCCATCGCCGTCACAGCCTTGCCGTGTTCGGCCATAAGCTTGTCGGCGTCAGGCGTCTTGGCGCTCATGTCCGATACTCTCTGATAGGCCCTAACGGCTGCCTTCAGCCTTATTTCAACCTTGGCCTTGAAATCGGCGGGCTCATCCTTGATGGCTGAGCGCAAGGCGTCGGCAGCTTCCGTGTACTCCATGTACTCGTGCGGTATGCGCGCGAAGTTCTTGGCGGTGATCTGCCTCTTGAAGTCGTTGGACACTTGGACAAGAAGTTTAAGTCCTGTCTTCGCATCGTCGGGTGATTTTAGTTGTGCCGCCACGGTGGATGCCACCGGCAGTGCAAATCCGATTATCGCGAGAATGGCTGCAATCCTTGCAAATTTCATATTATTTTCTCCTTTGTCTGTGTGAAACGTTTACTTCGTGACATGCAAAATCCCGCGCATATCCTCCGGATGGGTGGAACACAAAAACGGATAATCGCCGGGCGGGGGCGCGATAAATTGCGTACTCACTGTCTCGCCCTTGTCACACAGTGGGGTCGCGGCGATGATACGCGGATCGTCTTTCGAAAAGACGCCGTCGTTATCCAAGAACTCCTTGCTGAGCTTATCCAATTGATTCGGATACGTCAGCACCCAATCGTGGCGCGCGCTCACGAAGCGGCCCGCGTGGTGGAACGTGAGGTGAACCAGTGCGCCGGTTGGGCAGGTCAGACTGTCGGGCCGGAATTCTATCAAATCACCGTTCGATTGGATGTAGAGATCGACAACCTTTTGTTCAGGCTTCGGCTTGCGGGCGCATCCCAAGAGGAGCAATAGAAGCGCGGGCATTGCGGCAACCAGCCGCCGACGCACAAGAGGCGCGCTACCAGGCCCATTCAAGCTCATGCCGTTTTGCTCATAAAGTCCGACGTCCAGCGAAGCGTTAAAGGCCGGGCCGCGATCACCGTGCGCGCGACCCCCGCCGCATTTACTCCATACCGCAAAAGTATGCGACACCGAAACAGTTGGCAAGCATTAGCTCTCAGGTCCAGCCCGGTACAAGAAGTCTCACCCTGGCACCCACTCGAGAGCTATATTTCAGCACTCCATTGCCGTGGGCCTGATTTTCTTCACTCAGGGCAACTTCGAGTATATAGACACCAGGATAGGCGTGGTCCGTTTCACTCAAATTGGATTTCCGCACCTTTACTTCACCGCGCACGTTGTGGGCACGTTTGAGATTGCCTGTGGATTCCTCGTACTGCTGGGGCTGTGGGCCAAGACCGCGCCGATTCCACTGCTGCCGGAAACTGGTTCCTAGTTCCCGACAGTGCCGTCCTTGACTTCCACCCCGCCAAGGGGTTTACTTACGGCAATTCCATCAGTAAACGATGTAGAATGAAGAAAACAATTTTGATGCTCCCTGGCGGCGGGGTTCCAACGATGTGGCACCATGAACTTCAGGGAAAAATGAAACGGAGCGAAGCATGCGAAATCGCAGGGATTTTTTAAAAACAGTTGCGGGCGCGACGACCGGAGCGCTACTGGCGGGAAAAGCGTTCGCGGGCTCCCCGTTTCAAGGCGCTATGGGCGGTGCCACCGCTGCCGGGACTCGCCGGGAAGTTTCCATCGGCGGGCGCCGCGTGAAAGTCGTCGATATTCACGCGCACTGCGTCATCCCGGAAGTAGCGGAACTGGTCAAAGGCACGCCCTTCGAAGCGGTTGCCGGCGGCCGGGCGCGCGGGCCGAATGTCATGGGGCCGGAGCGCATTTGCGCAGATCGATGACTTGGGGAGTCGACGTGCAGGTGCTGAGCATGAATGGTTTCTGGTTCTATGCCGTGCCCGACCGCGACCTCGCCGCAAAGATCGTGAAGCTGCAAGATGAAAAAATGTCGGAATGGTGCGCCGCGCATCCGGATCGCTATGTGGCGCTCAGCTCGGTCGCCCTGCAGTTTCCCGACCTGGCCGCCGAACAGCTTGAATACGCCGTGAAGAAGCTGGGCGCGCGCGGCGCCTGCATCGGCGGGCACGTCGAAGGCGACGATATTTCCATGCCCAAGTATGATCCGTTCTGGGCCAAGGCGGAGGAACTTAACGCCGCTGGTTTTCATGCATCCGCAGAGCGCTGAAAACGTGATCAAGAAAGACGGGCTCAAGGGCAGGGGCGACCTGGGAAATATTATCGGCAACCCCCTGGAGACCACGGTTTTCCTGACGCGCATGATGTTCAACGGAACGCTCGACCGCTTTCCCGGCCTGAAAATCTGCGCGGCGCACGCAGGCGGCTACCTGCCGTCGTATCTTGGCCGCACGGAAATCGCCTGCGAAGTGCGGCCCAACGCCGATTGCGCGAACAAGAAACAGCCGAGCGATTACCTGCATACCTCAGATTCTGGTCGACTCAATCATTATTAACGAAGAAGGTTTGCGGCACCTGGTGGACGGTATGCGGCTCCGGGCAGGTTGTCTTCGGGACCGACATGCCGTTTAAATGGCATTCGAGCGTGGACCTGATTTTGAACGCGCCGTTCCTGAGCGACGCGCAAAAGGAAACCATACTCGGCGGCACTTTGACCAAGCTGCTTCGGCTGTGACACGGGTCGGAAATGTTTCCGGATTTTCCTATCGCCTGTCGCGGAGCAATGTGTGCTTCGCGACCCGGTAAGACAGGCTTCAGCCTGTCAGCTTTGCGCACGCAGTCCGCAATTCAATAAATAATTCTCACGAGGAGAGTTTCATGGCCAAAGGTTATTGGATCTGTTTTTACCGTTCGATCTCGAACCCTGACAAGATTGCCGAATACGCCAAATTGGCGGGTCCCGCGATCCAGGGCGGCGGCGGCCGTTTTCTGGGGCGCGGAAATCCTTCCAAGACCTATGAGGCGGGAAAAAGCCTGCGAACCGTGGTCATCGAGTTCGATAGCGTCGAGCAAGCCACGAAGACGTTCGAGAGCAAAGCCTACCAGGACGCATGCAAAGTCATGGAGGGCGCGGCCGAACGGGATATCCGAATTATCGAAGGGGTCGCGTAGCCGCGGCATACAGGCAGGAACAAAACAAATACCAATAGGGCAGGCTTCCGCCTGTCGGGTTTTGTTTAGTTGCGGTACAAATCAAAACCCGACAGGCGGAAGCCTGTCCTGCTTCAACCTCAGCAAGCCTCCGCCACGGCTACCATGCGCGATAAGGGAATTATCTCGCTGGTCAGGCCGGCTTTCTTCTTCACTTCGTTGTATTCGATGGTGGCTTCGCGTACGGCCATGGCGTTGTAGTCCGGCGTCAACGTGCTATCCCACTCTTCGTAATAGCGCACAGTGTCCATGATCAGGCGCTCGGGGCCAATCCAGTTGTCAAACCGCCCCAGGCGGATTTCCGCCGCGGCCGCTCCCGGAGTCATCTTTTTGTCGTAGCGCTTGCGGGCCTCGACGCCCAGGACGCGGAAATAGTCGGCCATTTCGGCCAGATTTTTCTTGGTGCCGATGGGGCCGTGCCCCGGGATGATCATTTCGACGTCCCAGCCCTGGATCTTGTCGCAGGTGTCGAGCCATTTGCTGATGTAGCTGTTGTTGGCGTAGGGCGCCACCCAGAAGAATGCGACGTCGGCCGCGAACAGGATTTTGTATTGGGGGAAATAAGCCATCATGTCGCCCCAGGTGTGCGCGGGCCCCGCAAAACGGAACTGCATTTCGGTGCCGTCGATAAAGTAAGTCAAATCGTCCTTGAAGGTCACCGAAGGCGGAACGAGGACCCGCGGCTCCTCCTTGTCGGCGATGCCCGGGGTGACGGTCCACGTGTTGGGAGTGATCGCGGCGGCCTTGATGCATTCGTCGCGGCAATAGGGATGGCTCATGATTTCGGCGTGCGTGAAAAATTGGTTGCCGTTGACGTGATCGCCGTGATGATGCGAGTTCACCAGGCGGGTGAATTCCTTTCCGCCGGTGGCCTGTTTCGCGGCGGCGATGAAGTACCGGGCCGGGATGGGCCCTTGCGTCGCGTCCACGGCCAGCAGGGAATCGGGGCCCGCGACCATCAGGGCGTTCGAGACGCCCGCGTTGCTGACGCCCGGACCGCCGCCTTGCAGGTACGCATAAACGTTCGGCGCAACCTGCTTGAGTTCTTTTTTCCAGGACGGAGGCATGGGGAAATTCGGATCGGTTGCGGGAGGAGGCGTCGGATTAACGGGGGCCGGCCCCTGCGCGGCAAGTTTTGCGAGTTCCCCCGCTCCGGACAGCACCGAAGCGACGCCGAGACCCGTCAGGGCGACGCGTCCCATGGCTTCGCGGCGCGTCAATTGCGGAGCCGCGGGATCTTTTAGCGTTTCCATAAATCCTCCCCAGGAATCGAATCTTCGCTTGAACTGAATTGTGTCTCCGCTTTCTTGATTAATCGAAGCATACGTCAGGCAGTATTTCAGCGCAATGACAAGTCGCGCCGCAGCCGGCAAATGAACCAGAGGTCTTGCTGTGCGGGGCAGTAAAACCCCGCCTCTGAAGAGGCGGGCTACAACAGCCTCGCATCCTAGATCTTAAATTACGCCGTGTGCTGTAGCCCGGGTCTTCGGACTCGGAGTTTTTTCGCGCCCTGCAGAAACTCCATCGCGGGGGGATATTGCTCCCGCGAAAAGGCAACCCGCGCCATTTATGGACTTGACACGAATGATGACAGAAGAGTAGCGTTCGCTATGCGTGGAACTCGACCTCTCGCTCGACTGGTTGTCCCTGTCGATGACTCCGGGCCTCGGCTCGCGTCTGATCGGGAAACTCCTGCGCCAATTCGGATCGCCTGAAAGAATTTTCCGCGCCTCCCTGACCGAACTCGAAGCCTGCCAGTTGCCCGCGGCGCCCGCCCAGGCCATCCAGTCCCGGCACGCGCACAAAGAAGCGGAAGCGGAACTTGACCGCGTGCGCAAACTCGGCTGCCGCCTGCTCAATTGGAGCGACCCGGAATATCCGCAGAGGCTGCTGGAAATTTACGATCCTCCGCCGCTGCTGTACGTTCGCGGAGACGCGAGCGTGCTGAACCGGCATTCGATCTCCATGGTCGGCACGCGGCGCCCGACTCCATACGGAAATCAGGTGGCGGAGCGGCTGGGACGGGATCTTGCCGAACGCGGCCTCACGATCGTGAGCGGCATGGCGCGCGGCATTGACAGTTCGTCCCATCAGGGCGCCTGCAAGGCCTCGCATGGGGCCACGGTGGGCGTGCTTGGCACGGGCGTGGACGTCATGTATCCGAAGGAAAATAAGAAACTATTCGCGCGAAGTCGAAAAGCGCGGCGCGCTGATCAGCGAATTTCCGCTCGGCTCCCACCCAGCGCCTGAAAATTTCCCGGTGCGCAACCGCGTGGTCGCCGGGATGTCGCTGGGCGTGGTGGTCGTGCAGGGCGCGCAATACTCGGGCTCGCTGATTACCGCGCGGCTGGGGATGGAGTTTGGCCGGGAAGTTTACGGCGTCCCGGGAAACGTCACGTGCGACGTCAGCTTTGCGCCGAATCAATTGATCAAGCAGGGAGCCAAGCTGGTGACGTCCTGGGAAGACGTGATCGAGGAGCTTCCGACGGAAATCCGCGCCGAACTGTTCCCTGTCGACGACACCACGGCGGAGGAGCGGGCCTCTCTGTTTGTAAAAGCGCTTTCTCCGGTGGAGAAAAAGATCTTCGGGCTGCTGGCCGTGGACGAATCGATTCACGTGGATGAGCTGGTGGAAAAATCGGAATTAAGCTCTTCGGAAATTCTGGCGGCGCTGTGCGAAATGGAAATGAAGGGCATGGTCCGGCAGATGCCGGGCAAGCAATTCATTAAAGTTTTGCTGTAGCGGTGACTCGAAGAATACAGACCTTCTCTCTCGCATGTGACTGAATTTCCAGCCCTCTACCGGCGCGAGCCGCGCTTTGTAGCATCGAAAACGACACATCGCGCATCTATCAATCGTTGACAAACAGGGGAGTCGGGCCCCACGCTTAGGAAACAGAAAGGAATCAACGCTTCCCTCGGGAGGCGTTTCGGTCTACAAAAGTTCACATGGGAAGATCACTCGTCATCGTCGAATCGCCCGCTAAAGCGAAGACGATCAACAAATATCTCGGCCGCAACTACACGGTCAAGGCGTCGTACGGGCACGTCATGGACCTGCCGAAGAAGGAGCTGGGCATCGATATTGCCCACGGATTTGAGCCGACGTACGAAGTCAGCCCGTCCAAGACCGATGTCGTGCAAGCCCTCCAAAAAGCCGCCGCGACCGCCGATGCCGTCTACCTGGCCGGCGACCCGGACCGCGAAGGCGAGGCCATTTGCTCGCACCTGGCCAGCGTATTGAGCGGGCCGAAACTGGAATTTCCGACCGAAGAAGAGCTGGAAAAAGAGAAGGCGGAAGCAAAAGAGGCCGGCAAGAAGGGCAAGAAGAAAGCCAAGAAGCCGGTCAAGAAAGTGGTCGCCAAGGGCAAACCCGTCATCGCGCGCAAAAATATCTTCCGCGTGATGTTCAACGAAATCACGCCGAAAGCCATCAAGGCCGCATTCGAGCATCCCGGCGAAATCAACGAGAATCTGGTGGACGCCCAACAGGCGCGCCGCGTGCTGGACCGCCTGGTGGGTTACAAAATATCGCCGCTCTTGTGGGACAAGGTCCGCCGTGGGCTTTCCGCCGGGCGCGTGCAAACGGTGGCGCTGCGCTTGATCGTGGATCGCGAGGCGGAAATTCGCGCTTTCAACCCGGTCGAGTATTGGACCATCCATGCGCTGCTTGCCGCGGGCAATCCGCCGATCTTCGAAGCGAAACTTACGAAATTCAAGGGCGAGGAGATCGAGGTCCACACGCAGGCCGAAGCGGACGCCATCGTCGCCGCAACCGGAAGCGGCTCCTGGAAGGTGGCCAGCGTCACGCAGAAGGAAAAGCGTCGCAACGCGCCTCCTCCCTTCACCACTTCGAAGCTCCAGCAGGCTGCCTACAACCGCCTGCGGTATACGGCCAAGCGCACGATGTCTCTCGCGCAGCGGCTATATGAAGGCGTGGAATTGGGGCCGGAAGGCTCGATCGCGCTGATCACCTATATGCGCACGGATTCGGTGCGCGTTTCCAACGAGGCGCTCGATCAGGTTCGCGGACTGATCGGTTCCAGCTTCGGGCCGACGTATTTGCCGGAGAAGCCGAACTTTTTCAAATCGAAGAAAGACGCGCAGGACGCGCACGAAGCGATCCGCCCGACCGACGCGTCGCTTACCCCAGCCGATGTGAAGCAGTACCTGAGCGAAGACCTCTTCCGGCTGTACCAGCTCATCTGGCAGCGGTTTGTGGCCTCGCAGATGGTGCCGGCGGTATTTGACCAGACGACGGTCGACATCGCCGCGGGCGACTACACGTTTCGCGCCACCGGTTCGGTGCAGAAGTTTGACGGCTATCTGGCCGTCTACCAGGTGTCTGCCGAGGACGACGAAGACGCCGAAGCCGATGCGGGCAAGGCCCTTTTGCCGGCCGTCTCCGAAGGCGAAATCCTGCGCCTGGAAAATGTGCGCCCCGAACAGCACTTTACCGAGCCGCCGCCGCGCTATAACGATGCCACGCTGGTGAAGGAGCTGGAAGAAAAAGGCATCGGGCGCCCTTCCACCTACGCTTCGATCATCTCGACGATCGTCGACCGGGAGTACGTCACCAAGGACCAGGGACGATTTTCTCCCACCATGCTCGGCGAAAAAGTAAGCACGCTACTGGTCAAGAGTTTCGAGGATATCTTCGACGTGGGTTTCACGGCCCGCATGGAGGATGAACTCGACGAAATCGAAGAAGGCAAGATGCCGTGGAAGAAAGCCGTGAAGGAATTTTACGGCCGGTTTGAGCAGGACCTGGAACAGGCAAAAGGCGAGATGGAGTCCTACAAGGCGGGTATTCCCACCGGGACAAAAGTGCGAGAAGTGCGGACAAGGGCGAACTTCTCGAACGCATCAGCCGCCACGGATTTTTCCTGGGCTGTTCGCGCTATCCGGACTGTGATTTCATCCGCGATCTTTCCCCCGAATTGCCTCCGCGACAGCGAAAACGGCGAGCCGAAGGTCGAAATCTGCGACAACTGCGGGCGCGAAATGGTGATCAAGCGCGGCCGCTGGGGCGCCTTCCTGGCGTGCACGGGTTATCCCGACTGCAAGACGACGCGGCGCTTGAAGGCCGGAACGCGCAAGGCTCTGCAGCCCGATGAGCTGCTGGACGAAAAGTGCCCCGAGTGCGATTCGCAACTGGTGAAGAAGCACGGCCAATACGGCGAATTCATCGGCTGCACGGCCTATCCCAAGTGCAAATACATCCGCTCGAAGACCTTGGGCATCAAGTGCCCGAAGTGCGAAACCGGCGAATTGACCGAGCGCGTGACGAAAAAAAGAGGGCGGCGCGTCTTTTACGGCTGCAACAAATATCCAGAGTGCGATTTCACCACGCCGCACCTGCCCATCGCCGAACCCTGCCCGAAATGCGGAGCGCCCTTCATCGTCGAGAAGCGCGGCAAATTCGGCGTGGTGCGCGCGTGCGTGAAGGAAGGGTGTGACTGGGAAAGCGCCGTTGCGGAAACTCCGGTTGCGGCCGTTCCCGAGCCCGTGGGCTCCGCCAAGCTTTGACCGCGGTTCGCTTTTCCTTCTTGTGCTTTGGGCCGCGGCGAACCAGGGTTAGCCGGGCCCGGGCGAGTTCGACGCTACATCCATTTTCGGAACTTGCTGGATGCAGGGGTGATTTGGGAAAATCAGAGGTCCGGCAGAAAAAATGAAATCCGCGGTAAATCAATTCTTGAATTATTTGCGCGTCGTGCGCAATGCCTCCCCGCATACTCTGCGCAGCTACGAAAGCGACCTCGGCCAGTTCCTGGCGTTTCTAGCCCCGCCCGGCGCCGAACCGCCCGCTCTCGCGGACGTGACGCACCTGCTGATTCGCGAATTCGTCGCCCATCTTCACGATCACCATTTGGAGCGATCCTCGATTGCCCGCAAGCTGGCGGCGATTCGTTCGTTTTTCAAATTTGCCGTGCGCGAAGGCATGGTGCTGCGAAACCCGGCGCGCATGGTGGCCACTCCCAAACTAGCAAAAAGAATTCCATCGGTCATGAGCGCCGAGGATTTGAACACTTTTTTGGACGGCGTGGTGGCCGCGCCGCTGGGGCCGTTGTCCCCTCGCAGGCGTCCCGGCGCAGCGGAGCGGAATCGCCTGCTGGTCAAGCGCGACCGCGCCATCCTGGAGATGCTCTATGCCTCGGGGCTCCGGGTCAGCGAATTGACGGGGCTGAATCTGGCCGATATGGACCGGAAAGAGTTGATGCTGCGCGTGCGCGGCAAGGGGAGCAAGGAACGCATTGTTCCCTACGGCAGCAAGGCCGAGCAGGCGCTGGAAGCGTACTGGCCGGTGCGGGACGCCATCCTGCACAGAGCGAAAAGCAGGGGCGATTTCCAGGCGGTGTTTCTCAATCATCATGGCACGCGCCTGTCGGTGCGTTCGGTGGCGCGGATCTTGAAAAAATACGCGCGCTTGTTCAACATCAATTGGGATTTACACCCGCACTCGCTGCGGCACGCCTTTGCCACGCACCTGCTGACCGACGGTGCGGATCTTCGCGCCATTCAGGAATTGCTGGGCCACTCCTCGCTGTCCACCACGCAGCGTTACACCCATGCCTCGATCCGCCAGCTTCTCGAGGTCTATGACAAAGCCCATCCCCGCGCGTAATTGAGCGACGCCTTTACTGCTTGTGGTCGCATCCCTCATTTACTGAGGGGCGACGATTTCTGTTTCCTTCACCCGACGCGGGCGGAAGAAAAAACCCAGGTGCCGCGCGCTGCATTGGCGGCAGCGAAACGGCCGCATCAGCAATGGAAGCAGGAAAATCCACTCGACCACGCCTTTCCGGTGGGAACGCAGCACATCCTTGCACCCGCAAAGCGGGCACCGCCGCGCGCCGACCCAAAGCGAAATTGCGTGAGTTCTGGCCATGGATTAATTTTTGAAAACATATTATACCCCGCGTGGTTTCTTTCGAAAAAGCGTGTTTACCTCATTCCCGACGTGAGCTATTCTGATCCGACTTTTGAATCCATATTTACAAGCGAGGACGGCATGCGGATAGGGCGCGGGACGGGAATGTTTGGCTGCGTGAAGAAGTATTTTCAGAAGCTGGATCTGCGGGCGATATTCGTGCTGGCTATTCTGCTTGCGGGACCCGTCGCGGCCTTCGCGCAGACCGACGAGATCCAGGTCTACGACGCCGCGATCGAGGAGCAGGGAAAGTTCAACGTCATGGTGCATAGCAACTTTACTCCCATCGGACGAAAAACTCCTGTTTATCCCGGCGCGATCATTCCCAACCATTCGGTCAACGGCGCGGTCGAATGGGCCTACGGCGTGACCGACTGGTTTGAGCAGGGACTTTATTTCCCGGTCTACACCGCTTACTCGGAAGGGCGCGGCGGGTCGCTTAACGGATTTAAGATTCGCGAACTGTTCGTGCGGCCGCATGCGGACGATCACACATTCTTTTACGGCGTCAATTTCGAGTTCAGCGTCAATTACTCGTATTGGGAATCGCGGCACATTACTTCGGAAGTCCGGCCCATCGTGGGATTGCACCTGCATCCGGTGGACATCATTTTCAATCCCATTGTGGATACCGGGTACACCGGCGGTTTAGGAGACCTTGAATTCGTGCCGGCAACGCGTGTCGCTTATAACTTCAACGATAAATGGGCTACCGCCCTGGAGGAGTATTCCGATGACGGCCCGTTGCACAAATTCCTCCTGATCCATGACCAATTCCAGGAAGTCTGGGCGGTCATGGATCGCTCCAGCAAGGCTTTGAGCATCGAGGCCGGCGTCGGGGTTGGCGTGACCGGGGGAGCCGACAAATTGACGTTTAAGCTGATGTTGTCGCGCGACCTCAATTGAACAGCTTCCATTTGCCGCCGGATCTCCTCGATACCAAGGAAGGGAAAAACGCCATGGCCGTGCCCTAGCTAGTGGAATATGCGGACGCCAGTCCCGAAGTGCGCGCCGTGTACGACGACATTCGCGCCACGCGAAAAACGGACTGGATCAATAATTTCTGGAAAGTCCTGGCGAACGACCCCGCAACCCTCAAGCGCACCTGGGAATCGATCAAGCAGAGCATGGCTGCACTTTGTGGTGCGCGACGCAAACCAAAAAGTCATCTTCGAATCGGGAGCCTTGAATCCCGACGGGTTCATACAGGGAGACGACAACGATGCGGATGCCAACCGCTTCGAAACTCATTACACCGAGATTCGCACGAACGGTCAGGTGCAAATCTTCGAATCCATCATAGGGGATCAGGCAGGCGTCCCAACGACAGGCCCTGGTGCACGTTCTCGCCGTGGAACGAACGGTCAAAACTGGGATTGAAACTCAAATACCAGCGCCCGATCTGCTTGTCGATGATCGGGCGGATCTCCCACGTCCAGGTGTCCGCGGAGAACTTGCGGCGTTGATAGCCGATTTCATTTGAGAGGCTTACACCTACCGGCCAATGCCACTTTTCAGGAATCCGGAAGCGAGGTCGAATATGTTCTCCCACCCATTGCCAGCCTTGGCCGCTGTGCGCCGACGTGAAGGTGTAAAGGCCCATTTCAAACCACGGTGTGATGCCCTGTGTGATTTCGAGCGTTTCGTGGAAGGCGTGCTCCGTAGGGTACATCCCATCCTCAAACGTCTTGCTGCCGTTTATTGTGAAGTTGGAATGCACTTCCACCATTGTTTGGCCCGGAGCAACAGTATCAGAACCATACACTTGGATCTCGTAGTTGTCTTGCGCCGCCGCAGGCCCGGCGGCGATGAAGACAATCCCCAGACACAAAGCGACTGCCCAATGCGGAATGCGCATAATGACCTTTGTCCCTTCCCCAGAATCCGGAGAGAATAATTGAAGTCCTGCCGCGCGGCAAACCGGCCACGCCGGCACTTGTGAGGCTCTAACATATTTCTTATCATTAAGTTTACAATTAACAATGTCGTGGGTACGATCTTTAACCACGACTCATTGCAGCCGACAAACAGTATCAGACCGCTTGACTCTGTGACAAGCTTCACATCCTGGAATTTCTCGCCGTGCGTGGTCGAGGTTCACCTCGCGGGTCGCAATCCATGCGCGGTTTGGGCACTGAAGTCCAAGCGAAGAACAATGATCCGTTGGAACCCTGCTGACCTCGGGAAGGGCCTACTCTGGCGGCAAATTCATTGTGTTGAGAGTATGAGAAGTATATAATTCGCGAATTAATTTTGGAAATTGAGGGTGGGGGCTTTGCTTGGAATGAGGAATCCTTCTAGAGTATGGCCATTTGTGCGGCTGGATTACTGTCTAAGTCTCTGCCGGCATAATATATTTTTTTATGTGGGCACTCTGGCCCTGATATTGCTTTGCGCTTCCCCAAATGCGGTTTTTGGCCAAGACAACAACACGGGCAATCTGAACAACTTGCGCACCGGCAAGGACATATTCCTGGCGGGGTGCGTGGGCTGCCACGGACCGGATGGCAAGGGCATGCCCGAAACGACAGCGGGATTCGAAAAGCCGAGCACGTTTCCTGACTTCACCGCCTGTGACCAGACCACATCTGAATTTGACGTCGATTACAAGGCGACCATCCGCGATGGCGGCCGTGGACGTGGTTTTTCCCGGATCATGCCCTCGTTCGGCGGAGTGCTGACGCCGGAGCAGATCAATCTCGTCGTCGGATACCTGCGCTCGCTCTGCCGGGACAATACTTGGCCTCGCGGGGAACTCAATTTTCCGCGTGCCATTGCGACGGAAAAGGCTTACCCGGAAAACGAAGTTGTGATCACCTCGGCCATCAACGCGCGAGGCACCGCCGCCGTTGACAACGAGTTCGTATACGAGCACCGGTTGGGCAAGAAAAACCAACTCGAAATCTCCGCCCCCTTTGCTTTTAACAAGGAGAACAACAACAGTTGGTTTGGCGGCCTGGGGGATGTCGGGTTAGGGCTGAAGCGCGTTCTGTTTTGGAACCTTAAATCCGGGTCGATCTTGAGCGCGCAAGGCGAAGTGATCTTTCCGACCGGAAATCGCTCCAGAGGTTTCGGAACGGGCGTCACGGTTTTCGAAACATTCGCCTCCTATGATCAAATGCTTCCGTCGAACTCCTTTGTGCAGTTGCAGGGCGGAACCGATCTGCCGAAAAGCACGGTGAACACGCCCCGCTCGGCATTCTTCCGCGCCGCCCTCGGAAAGAGTTTTCGCCAAGGCGAAGGCCTGGGCCGGATGTGGACACCCATGACAGAATTCCTCTGGGACCGGGACTTCGAAACGGGCGCCAAGACGAATTTGGATGTCATGCCAGAGGTCCAAATAACATTAAGCAAGCGGCAACACGTGCGTCTGGCCCTGGGAGCGCGCATTCCGGCAACGAATACCGCGGGACGGCCCGTGCAGGCAGTATTTTATCTTCTCTGGGACTGGTTCGACGGCAGGCTTCAGGACGGTTGGAAATGAACAGACAAACCAGCGCCCGCATCATGGGAATTCATCGCCCCTGGAAGCTTCTGGCGTGGAGTTCCGCCGGGTCCTTAGGGATTCTGCTTTTGCTTGCCTCGACGACGTTCGGGCAAAGCGGGACCAGCAAGAAAGCCTTGCATCCTGAATTCCAGACGTCCGACCGCTGCATCGCATGTCACAACGGTCTGCTTACGTCTTCGGGCGAAGACGTCTCCATCGGTTTTGACTGGCGCACGAGCATGATGGCGAATTCCGCTCGCGATCCCTACTGGCAGGCAGGCGTGCGCCGCGAATCGATTGAGCATCCAGAGGCCCAGGCGGACATAGAGGACGAATGTTCCGTCTGCCATATGCCCATGGCACGCTATGAAGCGAATGTGCAAGGCAAGAAGGGCCGGGTATTTGCCCATCTTCCGTTCCCCACCGATGACAAAGAAAGCAAGGAAGCGGAAGACGGCGTGTCATGTTCGGTGTGCCACCAGATCGGCAAACAACGGCTTGGAACGCCTGAGAGCTTCAATGGCAGGTTCGTAGTGGACACTCCGGACTCGGCGGACAACCGGCCAGAGTATGGCCCGTTTCAGATCGATGCGGGCCACACGCGGATCATGCGAACCTCGACAGAAGGGTACAGTCCGACACAGGACGATCATATACGTCAGTCCGAATTGTGCGCTACATGTCACACGCTGTTGACCACAGCCTTGGGACCTGGAGGAAAACCAATCGGCAGTATCGCCGAGCAAGTGCCCTATCAGGAATGGCTGCACAGCGACTACCGCGATAAACAGAGCTGCCAGAGTTGCCACATGCCGGTGGTCAAGGAACCGGTTGCCATCACCAGGGTGTTTGGCGAGCCTCGGCAGGGGATGTCGCGCCACGTTTTTGTCGGCGCGAATTTCATCATGCAGCGAATGCTCAATCGCTATCGCGATGAGTTGCATGTCGCGGCGCAATCCAAGGAACTCACAGCCGCCGCCGAACGAACCGTGCAATATCTCGAGTCCGAAGCGGCGCATGTAAGCATCGAAAACGTTTCCACGCAGGCCGGGCGGCTCAATGCCGACGTCGTCGTGGAAAATCTCGGCGGCCACAAGCTTCCCACCGCATATCCCTCTCGCAGAGCATGGCTGCACTTTGTGGTGCGCGACGCAAACCAAAAAGTCGTCTTCGAATCGGGAGCCTTGAATCCCAACGGGTCCATACAGGGAAACGACAACGATGCGGATGCCAACCGCTTCGAACCTCATTACACCGAGATTCGCACGAACGATCAGGTGCAAATCTTCGAATCCATCATGGGGGATCAGGCAGGCGTCCCAACGACGGGGCTGCTGACGGCCGTGGGGTACCTCAAGGACAATCGACTGCTTCCCCGCGGATTCGACAAGCGCACGGCGGATCCGCAAGTCGTGCCGCACGGTGGCGCCCTTGAGGATCCCAATTTTGTGGGCGGCAGCGACCGCGTAAAATACTCGGTGGATATTGCCAATGCCCAGGGGCCATTTTCGGTGGAAGCGGAAGTCTGGTACCAACCCATCGGATTCCGCTGGGCGAACAACCTGAAAAAATTCAGCGCGTTCGAGCCGCAAAGGTTCAATCGATATTACGATTCGATGGGTTCAGCGACGGCCGTCCGGCTCGCCCGTGCAACGCACTAGAGCCGTATCCGAAAATTAATTTTTCCCTCGCGAACTTTCAGATATCCGGCTGCCTCTGTAGTTCCACGAATGGCGGCAAACTTCTAAATCTACCCATCTATCCTGCCTCCAAGTATGTGACCCCCGCCACAGCGCGCAGTGATAGGAATCACCGCACCAAATCACCGGATAAGCAAGAATGTCGACACTTCGCGAATTAGCCGTTTGGCTTTATAAACTTCGATTCGGTAGACGTGAATGCTGGAAGAGGCGTGTCAGGACTGCAGAAGAGTCATGCAGCGTTGCTTTGACCTTGGCTGGGCGCGGATTCGAATTATGATTTGGCGGGTTGCATAAGCCCAGGCCGGGGATTCCGCATTACAGGTTCTCGCCGTCAGCCGCTTTCGAAAGTCCGCGCTTCAAGTGAGAGGGGATCCGTGAAAACGTCAGCCAGAGTTTCCGGACATGGATTTGCTATTTTGGCGCTGCTTTCATTTCTTTCGCTCCTTGTTTCCATGCCGTGTCACGCGCAGTCGCGGCTCAGCTTGCAGGAAGCAGTCAACAAGGCGCTCGAATCCCGCGCGTCCCTAAAGGCCATGTCCGAGCAGATTTCCGCCGCGCAAGGAATTGAGCAACAGGCCCGGATTATCCTGAACCCCGTCCTCCAACTGGAAAATCAGAACGTTCTCCGGCCTGCCGGAACGTATCCAGCGGACGTTGACAGTTATGCGTCCATCACGCAACCGTTGGACGTGCTGGGAAAACGGAAGCAGCGAATCACGTTAGCTGACAAGGGAGTCGGTCTGGCCCAGGAACGGTATGAGCTCGCCAGGCGGCAAATCATGCAAAGCGTGAGGCTTTCCTATTGGGCGGCGCGGGGAGCTCAAGAGAAGCGCGACTTGCTGAAGGCCACGGTCGAGAATTTCCAGAAGATCATTGATTACCAATCCGCGCAGCTCAGCGTCGGCGCCATTTCCGAGCAGGACCTGATGCGAGTCCGGTTGGAGGGCGAACGATTGAAGATCGCCGCGAATCTGGCCGTCATCGAAGCCACGCGAGCCCGGATGCAACTGTTCAAGGAAATGGGCCAATCCGATTTTCCGGAAGTGCTGCTTACCGAGCCTCTGGACGCGAATGAAGCCGCTCTTGAGCCGGTCGAGATCGGGCAAGTGCTCGCTCAGCGAATGGAGATGAAAGCCGCCCATGCGGCTGTCGAGCAGGCGCAAGCAAATGCGAGGCTTCAGGATGTCTCGGCCCGGCCGGATCTGAGCATTTTGTATGGCGTCAGAAGAGTCCAGCTGGTGAGTGAGCCTTCCGGCGTGAGCACCGCCACGGCCGGCTTCCAAATTTCGCTTCCGATCACCGACAGAAATCAAGGAAACCGCGCCGCCGCGAGCGCGGAGGTTCGAAGGCAGCAGCAATTGCTTGCGGCCACGGAGGCGGAAGTGCGCGCGGATTATTTTGGCGCTTTCCAGGAATACCAATTAAGGCGCACGGAAGTGGTGGAAACCCTTCAACCGCTTCGCGAGCACGCCAGGACAATTTCCGAAATCACGCAAGCTGCCTATGCGCTGGGAGGGATGGAACTGCTCCGTTTGCTGGACGCGGAACGCGCGCGGCTGGACGCCGAACTCGCCTATGTCCAGGGAATGATGGAATACCAGCAGAGCATTTCCAATTTGCAAGCCGCCGAAGGAGTCGCCCCATGATGAAGACTGGAATCACCGTCCTGCTCATTAGTTCCTCCCTGCTGGTGGCCGCCTGCAACAGCAGCCCGGCGAGTACTTCGGCGGCGGCACATGGCACGCAAGCCAACAAGGACGAAGTCGTGCTTCCGGCGAGCGAGCAAGGCGCGGGCGTCATTCAGACGCAGGCAGCGGTGCTCAGCCAGGAGCCGGACATTCTGCGGGTGCCAGGCCGCATTACGCTGGCCGATGACCGAACGTGGCGCGTGGGCGTGCTGACAGAGGGCCGCGTGGAAGTCGTCAATGCCGGTTTGGGCGATTATGTGAAGAAAGGGCAGGTGCTCGCCCGCATGCACAGCCACGCGCTGCATGACGCCCGCGCGGAATATCAAACGTCGCGGGTCAACCTGAACCGTCTTCAGGCCGCCGCGGCGCTGGCCCAGAAGAATTATGATCGCATGCAGGCCCTTTTGGCGCTTAAAGCCGCATCCATCCAACAAACCGAACAGGCGCGGCAGGAACTGGTGAATGCGCAGACAGCGCTGCATGACGGCCAGATTGCCGCGGACCGCGATCGCATCCACCTCGAGGAAAACCTCGGCGTGCCCGCCGATCTCCCGTCCAGCGGACACGATGAAAATGCGGACCTGATTCCGATCATTGCTCCGGGAAGCGGCTACATTCTGGAAAAGATGGTCACCCCCGGTTCCACGGTTGAGCCCTCGACCGATACGTTTGTCATTGGCGAACTCTCGCAAGTCTGGATGCTCGCGTCGGTTCGCCAGGAGAATCTGGGAGGTCTGCGCCTAGGTCAACCCGCGAGCGTAACGCTGCCCGGAGTACCCGGCGAGCGTTTCCAGGGGAAAATCACGAATCTTGGCCAGGAACTGGACGAAACGACTCGCGTTATGAAGGTTCGGATTGTGTTGAACAATCCCCGGATGAAGCTCAAACCGGAAATGCTGGCTGTTGCCGAGATTCCAGTCGGGAAACGCAAGCCGACACTGGTCGTGTCCTCTGACGCCATCCAGCAGATCAACGGCCAGGACGTCGTCTTTGTGCGGACCGCGGCAGACCGCTTCGCAATTCGTCCTGTAAGTGTCGGGGAAACGGTAGGCGGCCGGACCCCGGTTTCCGAAGGGCTGAAGCTTGGGGAACAGGTTGTGGTTCAGGGAAGCTTTGTCTTGAAGTCGCAGATACTAAAATCCTCCATGGAAAACGAGTAGGTGTAGAGATGCTCAATCGCATCATTGACTTCACGCTCGCCTACCGCTGGCTCGTGCTGGTCGGCATTCTCGCTCTGTTGGCTGCTGGCGGCTACGCGCTTTACACCATTCCTGTGGCGGCGTTTCCCGACCTCAGCAACAATCAGGTTATCATTGTCACAGACGCGCCATCTTTGCCGCCCACCGAAGTCGAACAGCTCGTTACCTACCCGATCGAACGAGCCATGCTCGGACTGCCGAGCATACAGGCAGTGCGGTCCATATCGAAGCTCGAACTATCTATGGTGACGATTATTTTCGATGATGCGGTACCGATGTACTTCGCGCGACAGCTGGTCAATGAGCGTCTGCAACAGATCTCCTCGCTACTTCCGCAGGGGATTCAGCCGGTTCTGGGGCCGCCAGCGACGGTTTTCGGCGAGCTGTACCAATACACTCTTTCGGGCCCCATGAGTCCGCTTGAACTCAAAGACCTGCATGAATGGGTCATCAAGCCCCAGCTACGCACCATTCCGGGCGTGAGCGAGATCCAGACCTGGGGCGGCCTTACAAAACAGTATCAGATCATCGTCGATCCTGTGTTGCTTGAGCAGTATGGTCTTACCTTGCACGACGTGGCTGCACGCATCGAGGAAAACAATGCCAATTTTGGCGGCGGGTACATCGAGCACGCTTCCGAGATGTATACGATTCGCGGTATAGGACGCGCCGTTGACATAGACGATTTCAGGAATATTGTCCTGATGGCGAAGAACGGCACACCGGTGCTGATCCGGGACGTAGCCGACGTCAAGATTGCAGCGGCGCCTCCTCAGGGGGCAGTCCTGCGAAATGGCGAGACCCTATCGGGCATGGTCATTATGCTCAAGGGAGAGAACGGTAAGAACCTCATTGAGCGGGTCAAGGAGAAAATCGCCAGTATTCGACTTCCGCCGGGCGTCAAGATCGTTCCGTTTTACGATCAATCGATCGTCATCGACGGGACAATTCACACTGTCGAGAAGAACCTCTTGGAGGGCTTCCTTCTAGTCACCGTCGTGCTTCTGCTATTCCTCGGCAACATTCGAGCCGCGATCATTACGGCGTCCATCATTCCGTTTTCGATGCTGATCAGCTTTCTCGGCATGCGGTTGTTCGGAATCAGCGCCAACCTGATGAGTCTAGGAGCCATCGACTTCGGCATGATTGTCGATGGCGCGATCGTGATGATGGAGAACTCCGTCCACCGTCTGTCGGAAAATCGCGGACAGGAGTCCACTCTGGAATCGGTGCGCGGCGCCGCGTACGAAGTAGCGCGGCCGATGACTTTCGCGGTCGCCATTATTATCGCGGTATATCTGCCCATCCTCTTCCTGCAGGGGCTGGAAGGACGCATGTTCCGCCCGATGGCAATCACGGTGTGCGCTGCCTTATTTGGTTCACTTCTCCTTGCCCTGACGATGATTCCCATGCTGGCGTCTTTCGCCTTTCGAAAAGACGTCTTGTCCAACCTTGCGCAGGGGCAAAGGCAGGAGCAAGACTGGTTCAATAGGTTGAATCGTGGTTACGCGCGCCTGCTGGGGTGGTTGATTGACCATCGCTCCCTGACGGTCGGATCGGCCGTCGTCATCTTGGCCGTTGCGCTTGGCTCCCTGTTCTTCATTGGCACGGAGTTCATGCCTCGACTCGATGAGGGGTCAATTCTGATCGAGACACGCAAGCTGCCGGGTGTTTCGATGACCGATTCGATCGAGATCAGCAAAAAGATCGAGCAGCGGCTCCGCGCCTTCCCGGAAGTCGCTGACATCGTGATCAAGATCGGCCGCCCGGATTTTGGTACCGAGCCCATGGGCATCAACGAAGGCGATACCTACGTCCTGCTGCGCCCCATGAATACGTGGAAGCGGTTCCACACAAAAGAAGATTTAATCGCAGCGCTGGATAAGGTAATGGCCACGATCCCTGGCATCTCCTATAACTTTACCCAGCCCATGGCCATGCGTATCGAAGATAGCATCTCGGGGGTCAGGGCGGATCTCGCGATCAAGGTATTCGGCGATGACTTCGGCACCCTTGACGCGCTAGGGCAGCAGGTTTTGCGCTCGGTATCGACGGTCCCGGGAGCCGCGAACGCGCAAATGGAGGTTACTTCCGGGGTTGCCGAGTTGTCGGTTCGTCCAGATCGCGCAGCGCTTGCTCGCTACGGACTGAACATCTCTGATGTGAAAGAAGCCGTCGCGTCCGGCGCTTCAGGGGATATCGTCTCCGAAGTTATCGATGGGCAGAAGCGTTACACGGTAGCCATCCGTTTGCCGCAGCGCTACCGGACAGACCCCGACGCCATGCGAAGCATTCTATTGCGCGCGCCGGCCGGCGAACAAGTGACACTCGACCAAGTGGCCAAAGTCGAGGTAACGAGGGGACCCGAAAAGATCGGAAAGGAGGAAGGGCAGCGGCGAGTCGTCGTCTTTTCGAACGTCCGTGGCCGCGACCTCGGCAGTTTCGTGGCCCAAGTCCGCTCCAAGCTCGATCACGACATCACCTTGCCTCCCGGCTATTTCATTGAATATGGCGGGGAGTTTGAAAATCAACAGCGAGCCACTCGCCGCCTCATGCTCATTGTTCCGCTCACCATTGGCGTGATCTTCCTCCTTCTTTACATGAGCTTTGCATCCATCAAGCAGTCGCTTCTGATCATCGCCAATGTGCCCTTTGCACTGGTCGGAGGGATTGCGGCCCTGTGGATTCGCGGAATGAATCTGAACCTTTCGGCCTCGGTCGGTTTCATCGCCCTGTTCGGAGTTGCCATGCTGAACGGAGTTGTTCTCGTCAGCTCGATTAATCTGCGCCGCACCGGGGAAACTCCGCGCAATGCTGTCCTGGCCGGCGCCAGTCGCAGGCTTCGCCCCGTGCTGATGACCGCATGTGTCGCAAGTTTCGGTTTTATTCCCATGGCGTTCTCGACTTCCACGGGCGCTGAAGTGCAGCGGCCGCTCGCCACAGTGGTCATCGGAGGCCTGTTCAGTTCCACGGCTCTGACGCTCTGTTTATTGCCCGTGCTCTACGAATGGATCATCCGAAAAGATGCTCAACCGCAGCAGGCCTCGTCTGAACTGCATGAAACTCTCGCTGCGCCAAAATTTTGACGTTTGCAACCCTTCCTGTCCTGAAGTTCGATTATGATCTCTCCCAGTTCCAAGCATGTCCCGGATTTCAAGGAGGACGAGAGCAATGGCAATGTATCGCCTGGTGGAATATGCGGACGCCAGTCTCGAAGTGCGCGCCGTATATGACGACATTCGGGCCACGCGAAAAACGGATTGGATCAATCATTTCTGGAAAGCGCTGGCGAACGATCCCGCAACCCTCAAGCGCACCTGGGAATCGATCAAACAGATCATGGCTCCCGGCGCGCTCGACCCCCTTACCAAGGAAATGCTCTACATCGCCGTCAGCGTCACGAACCAGTGCCCGTACTGCATTGCCTCGCACACCGCTTCAGCCCGCAATAAGGGCATGACCGATGCCATGTTCCACGAGCTCATGGCCGTCGTGGGCATGGCCAACGAAACCAACCGCCTGGCGGCCGGATACCAGGTGGAAATCGACGAACAATTCAAGACTTCGTAAAATCGGAATTGTGATATCTGCCTGATTGTTCGGTTCAAATCACTGGATTGGAAAGACAGATTCCCAAAATGGTAGCATCTGCTGGAGGTTTGTCCTACATTAGGCATTCGAACATGGATACATTTGGTCCCCGCCAACGCAGTGAAATAATGCGCCGGGTTAAGTCCAGCGGCACGCGACCCGAGATCGTCGTGCGTGGCATTGTGAGGCGAATGGGAGTTAAATACCGTTGCTGCCCTCGTAATTTGCCGGGGAAACCGGATTTGGCAATTGTTGGACAACGTAAGGCCATCCTCGTGCATGGGTGTTGTTGGCATATCCGCGGACGCGAGGCTCAAGTCTAAGACATGGAACTGAACTCGCAGAGGCTCGCTACGCGCGAGAAGCTGATACTGGTTGGCCTGTATCTTTCGAAGTATGACTCGGTCGGTCTGAAGCGCCTCGGCTTTGACGGCTTCTTAGAAGCGTTCAATGTTATAGGGTACGCGATGGGATCAAAGCCAGCGTCGATAAAGAACTATCGCGATGAATTTGATCCGTTGTTTCCGAATCGCCGGAAGGGCTGGCATAAGCGTAACACCCGCAGCTACTGCCTTAAAGTGTTTGAGGAATACAAGAGCTTAGACTTCGAATCATTCACTGGCTTGGTCGAATCCTTCGTCGGGTACGACGAAAACGTTTGGAGCGAGGTCCAACGGAAAAAGAAACCGGGCGATCGTCAATCACATTTTGCCCAGCGACTGATTACAGGTCTGGCTGCGGAGCGATATTTTGAGTCAGTTCGCCCCAGTCTTTCTGAGTTCAAGGGGTACGCGATGCAGAACACCACGGCTCTTGGATGCGGGTACGATTTCCGTCTGGAGATCGAGCCTAATAAGGACTTTCTTGCTGTAGAGGTCAAGGGCTTGAACGGGATAACGGGAACCTTGTCGCTCACTCCAAAAGAACATGAGATCGCTGGAGCCCTGAACAATCGCTTCTTTCTTTTCGTTGTAAGAAACTTCCGAGAATCACCATTTCATGAAATCTATCGAAACCCGTTGTCGGGCAGTTTGAAATTCAGGAAGAAGGAAAGAGTGATGGTCCAGATTTCATGGCTCGCCA
This sequence comes from Terriglobia bacterium, assembly GCA_963781055.1. Classification (GTDB taxonomy): domain Bacteria; phylum Acidobacteriota; class Terriglobia; order Acidiferrales; family UBA7541; genus Palsa-360. Next base: position 13,757 of record CAWAEW010000036.1, on the reverse strand, counting down.
GTGTGTAGTGCAGGATAGTCTTAGGAAACAAGGCCAGACTCAACGGGCGCGGTGCGAACCGTATTTGCCGAGCACAGTGGCAGTCGCGTGAGCAAATCAGATTCTGGCGTCATGCCAAAGGTTGAGACCGCAGTAAGTGATATCGCCCGATCGAAGATAGCAACACGAGGAGCGCAATGCTCAACAGAAAACGGATGAGCAAGGCTCGATACATCGAGCTTGTGCGTGAGACTCGCGCAGGATTGATCCCAGTGTCCGACGACCTGGAAGAGGAGAAACGCGCACGAACAGATCTCACTGCGCGCATGATTCGAGCCGTGAAAACTCGCTTAGGGTCAGTGCCGCGTGTTTCGGATGATCTAGCAATCAAAAATATTCTCTCTGACCTACGGCATTACTGTGACTGCAAGGGTCTGGCATTTAAGGAACTCGATAAGGCGGCAGACGCTCTCTATTCGGAGGAGAAGGCGGATGAACCCGCGTGGTTGGCCCCACCCGGGTACCCGGAAAGCGTTACTCATCGGCAGCGTACCCGCCGGTTGCGGCGTCAAAGGTAACCGTTATTCCTGTAATCAACCGCACCCTCGGCAAGGGATAAATAGGCGTGCCCCAGCCAATTATTAACGAGCGGTCATACTCTCTGGATTTCAAAAGTAGAACAATACCGCCACGAGCGCTTATTGCCGCACCTTGCGCCCGATGCTAGGATGATTTTGCATGTCCCAGCAAATGCAAAGCCGTCCGCGTGTAGGTGTACCGTGGCGCACCGCCGCCGAAGAAGCGGCAAATCAGCGCTCTAAAATCGATAAATATCTTCATGCCGTTGAACAAGCCGGCGGCGAGGCGGTGCTGCTCTCGCTCGCGTCCACTCCCGCGGAATTGAAACGGCAGGCGGAAAATCTCGATGCCTTCGTTCTGAGCGGCAGCCCGGCCGATCTTGATCCCGCGCACTTCGGCGCAAAGCGGCATCCCGCCACGGCCGATGCTGACGCCGCGCGCGAACGAACCGACTTCGCTCTACTGGAACATGCCCTGGCCGCAGGCAAGCCTATGCTCGCGATCTGCTACGGCATTCAGTCACTCAATGTCTTTCTCGGCGGGAGCCTCGTGCAGGATATTCCGACCGAACTCGGGACAAAAATCTGCCATAGTCCCGAAGAGGATGAGCTCCCGGATGGCACGGAAACACCGGACATGATTCACGGCGCGCAGATTGATGAGGGCCGCGTGCGGAAACTTTCTGGTGCGCCGCGGGCGGAGGTCAATTCGTGGCACCACCAGTCCGTGCTCGATCCGGGCCGCGGCCTTCGCGTCACCGCGCGCGCGCCGGACGGCGTGGTCGAGGCGGTCGAATGGACCGCGGACGAAAACTGGGTGGTGGGCGTGCAATGGCATCCGGAGCGAATGCCGGAGGACACGCTGGCGCAGGCGTTGTTTCGCGATCTGTTGTCGGCCGCGCGCATGGCCCAGGCGGCAAAGTAAATCGCGGGATTCCGGGTTGGCAACCTTTATCACCGTGTAAGGCCTCAATGTAAGTGGAGGTGTGGTTCTGTGCGGTTGAACTTGCGGACGGCGGCGCGCATGGTGCTGATGCTGGTCATGGCCATGGCGTTCGGAAAAACGGCGAGCGCGCAAGAATTAATGCCCGAGCAGAGCGCCGCAAAGGCGCGGCAAGTTTTGCGGCAGGTGATCGGCGCGTTGGGCGGGCAAGCCTATTTGGATGTTCATGACACCGAGTGCGAAGGGCGAATCGCGCAATTCGGCACGAACGACGAATTGATGGGCTACACACCGTTCCGCGATCTGTGGCTGCTGCCCGATAAGAACCGCACCGAATATATCTCCAAAGGCGAACACACGATTCTGGGTTTTCTGATGGGCGCGGACGGGCTGATGATCACCCACGGCGGCATGATGATCACCGTTTTCAACGGCGACGAAGGCTGGTTGCTGGACAAGGCGGGCGTATCCAACCAGCCCGAGGATGTCGTCAAGAATTTTACCGACCAGTTGAAAACCGGAATGAACAACATGCTGAGGACGCGCATGAATGAACCGGGAGTTGAAGCGCAGTACGGCGGCCCCGATTTGATCGATCTGAAGGAAGCGGAATGGATCGAGTTCACCGACCGCGATCGCCGCGATCTGCGGCTGGCGGTCGATAAATTGACGCACCTGCCGCTGCGCTGGGTAGTGGCCACGCGCGACCCCGACACGCGCGAACGCACCGAGGTCACCACCAGCTACACGCAATACATTTCGATTGATGGAGTCAAGACGCCGCTGAGCATCGTGCGCGCGCGCAACGGCCGCAAGCTGACCCAGACGTTCCTGACCGGGTGCAAATACAATTCCAATCCCGATGCGCAACTGTTTACGCGCGCCTCGCTCGAGCAGCGCTCCGCCGAAGTTTCCAAGAAGGGTTATAAGAGCGCGAAGGACAAGAATTAATCCCCACGGCTCGCGGGTTTCTGTGTGGAGCCCTTCCTCAATCCGTGTGGACAGGCCGCACACTTGGCAACATCCTCGTTAGTGCAGGCTTCAGGGACAATGCGGCGACATCAAAATATTTGTGGGTCGTGGCTTTATGAGGTTGCGAAAGAGCGTGCCTCGGAATGAAAACTCTTGGAGTTTTTCCGCGGCCTGTTTAGCCGCTGAAGTTTCAATTTTGCGGTTGTCACTCCGGCTCATCGCGCCGGCGCCGGGAATTGCACCTTGGGCGCCTCGCGCGAGGATTCCGGCGCCGTGAAGTAGGCGTTGTTGCGCTGGAACCCGGCCCACCCGGCGAAGATATTGTTGGGAAAAAGTCCGATATAGGTGTTGTAGTCCTGTATGGCGTCGTTGTAGCGCTTGCGCTCGACCGCAATGCGATTTTCCGTTCCGGCGAGTTCATCCTGCAGCCGCAGGAAATTTTCACTCGATTTCAATTGCGGATAATTTTCGACGATCAGAAGCAGCCTGCCGATCGCGCCGTCAAGCTGCCCGTTCGCGGCGATTTTGTCCGCGGGCGTCTGCGCGCCCAGCAGGGCGGAGCGCGCGGCGGCGATGTCGTGAAACACGGTTTGTTCCTGCGCCGCGATTCCCTTCACCGTTTCCACCAGGTTCGGAATCAAATCGGCGCGGCGCTGCAGGACCACGTCCACTTGCGCCCAGGCGGATTTCACGGTTTCATTTTTCCGCACCATTTCGTTGCGGCTGCTCACATACGATCCGCCGACGGCGAGCGCAATCAACGCGACGACGGCCAGAACAATCAATCCCTTTTTCATGCGCGTCCTCCTGAATCAACATCTGCTTGGCAATCATTTCATCTCGCCTGGCTTTTTGTGTCGAGCCAGCGGTCGAACTTGTCCGTCACCGCTTCCACAAACGCGAAATACTGGTCGAGAGTTCTCTCGACGTCGATTTCCTGCGCTTCTTTTTTCCCTTCCCGGAAATCGAGGATCGTCTGAAAACCCGCGGGATCCGCGCCGGCAAACTGGAGCGATCCGCGCGATGGCCTCGCGTTTGTTCGCCGCGGGCGTTTCGCCCATCGCGATCAGGGCGTGGCGGAACACCGCCGCGAACGACGAAATCGAGGAGACCATAAGTTCCAGATGGATTTTCGATTTCCTGGGCGCGGCCAGCATGGCCTGGCGGAGCCGCAGCCAGCCGGTCCGCAACTCGCGCTCCACCTGCAATGGCGTGGTAGCGCAGCGGCACCGAAATGTCCGCCAGGACGTCCGCGCCAAATAAGACTTGATGGTGGGATTTCATGTCCAGCAATTCAATCGCGAAAACGTCCGCGGACCGGACCAGTTCCTCCAGCGTAAAAACCAGCGGCGGGCGATGCCCTTGCTTGGTCCACCATTTCACGGGCTCATGCATCGCTTCGATCTGCCGCGCATCCGCGCGATCGACGACGCAAAGCAAATTGATATCCGAGTGCCTGGAATGAAATTCCCCGGTCACCGCCGAGCCGTACAGAATCACGGCCTTCAAATTGTCCGCCGCCGCGGTTTTCAGTTTTTGGACGAACTCGTCGAGCTTAGGATTTGTCAAACCGGACTCCTTCTCGCGCGCATCTCACCAGCTTCCGCCCGCGCCGCCCCCTCCAAACGATCCCCCGCCAAATCCTCCGAACCCCCCGCCACCCCCGCTGCCGCCGAACCCGCCGCCTCCCCAGGAGCCTCCGCCATACCAGGGCCCGCCCATTCCCCATCCGCCGCCCCGGCGGCGCGGACCAGCCATTCCGCCGAAAAGAAGCCGCAGGAAAAGTCCCGAAATCGGAAAAAACAGAAAAACAACAATGATCACAAGCCACACAATGCTCGACATCGGAAGCATCGAATTATCGGGCTCGGCGGAAGGCGGTGGCCCGCTGGAACCGGAAAGTGTATCCAGCGTGACTTTTTGATCCTCGGCAATGACGGCCGCAACGCGCTGCGTGATGAGAAGTACGGCGCCGTTGTAATCGCCCTGGCGCAAAAAGGGGACCGCTTCGCGCCCGAAGCCGCCAACTTTGCCGTCGGGCAGAATCGGCTTCGAGGCCGTAGCCGACTTCGGTCCGATATTTGTGGTCATTCGGCGCGACCAGAATCAGCACGCCGCGCGCCGACTGTTTCGGCCCGACGCCCCATTGTGTCGCCAGGTCAAACGAATATTGCTCGACGGGCTCCCCTTCAAGCGAAGAAACGGTAACCACCGCAATCTGCGCCTTCGTCTTTTGATCGACTTCGGCGCACAGCGCGGCCAGTTTTTCCTTCGTCTGCGCGGTCAGCACGCCCGCGAAATCGTTTACATATCCTTGCGGCTTGAGGTTTTTGACTTGCTCGGAATTAACGCGCGAGGCGCTGAAAAGAAGGACACATAGAAATAAAAGCGATTGGGCGACGGATTTCGCAGACCGGAATGGAAGTGACATCTGGCGTCAGCTTTCGCGAGCAGCTTCATCTTAAGATGGCCCTTCCCCGGCGTCAATGTTCGGCGGCCCTTGCCTTCACTTACAACGCGGTTTGGCGTATGATCCCGGCCATACCGTAAATTCAACGTCCAATCGGAAATCAGCGGAGGAGCCATGGCGAGGAAAATTTGGGTTTTGGTTGCCGCGATTGCGCTGTGCGCCGGAGTAGCTTCCGCGCAGGACGCCAAGGCCAGGTTGCAGGCCGCCTTGAAAACAATGGGCGACGTCCAATCGATCCAATATTCCGGCACCGGAAAACTCGATACGTTCGGGCAGTCGTTCACGCCCACTTCGGCCTGGCCCGCAACCATCATCACCAGTTACACCAAGACCATCGACTACGGTTCCAAATCCGCGAAGGAAGAATTGACGCGCGTCGAACCCAATCCGCCGATTCCAGGCGGAGGGCGGCCCTTCGGCGGCGAGGACAAGCAAGTCAACTTCGTCAGCGGGCCGTACGCCTGGGACCAGCCGGGCAAGGCTCCGGTGCCGCAACTGGGGGCGGCCGCCGAGAGGCAACTCCAAATCTGGCTGACCCCGAACGGTTTTCTGAAGGCCGCCCTGGAAAATAACGCCACCATGAAAAAAGGGCCGATGGGGACGGTCATCTCGTTCAAGATGGGAAAATTCACGGTGAACGGCACGATCGATGCCCGGAATCTGGTCACCCGTACGGAGACCTGGATACCGAATCCGGTCCTGGGCGACATGCTCGTGGAGACGACTTTTTCCGGCTACAAGGATTTCGGCGGCGTGAAGTTCCCGGCCAGGATTGTGCAAAAGCAGGGCGGCTTCCCCGTCCTGGAGTTGACCGTGACGAGCGTGAACGCCAACCCGGGACTCGCGGTCACGGTGCCGGATTCGGTGAAAACGGCGAGCGCGCCGCAAGTAAAAGTGCAGGCGCAGAAACTCGCCGACGGCGTGTGGTTCATGGGCGGCGGATCGCACAACAGCGTTCTGGTGGAATTCCCCACGTATCTCGCGATGATTGAAGGGCCGCTGGGCGATGCACGGTCGATGGCCGTGATGGCCGAAGCCAGAAAACTTGTTCCCGGCAAGCCGATCAAGTACTTGATCAATTCGCATCACCACTTCGATCACCTCGGCGGCGTCCGCGCGTACGTCGCTGCCGGAGCCACGATTATTACCAGCGAGATGAACGTGCCGTTCTACGAAAAAATCTTCAGCGCGCCGCACACCCTGGACCCGGACGAGCTCGCGAAAAATCCGAAGAAGGCGCATATCATTCCAGTGAAAGAGAAATATGTTTTGTCCGAGGGAGGCCAAGCCATCGACATCTATCATGTGGACGGCGACTTTCACAACGCCGACATCCTGATGATGTATCTCCCCAAGGATAAAATCCTGGTGGAAGCCGACGATTTCACGCCGGACGCGCCAGGCGTGCCCGCCCCCACGGGGCCTCGTCCTAAAATGTTTGAAGCGAATCTGAATAAACAGCTCCAGCGCCTCAAGCTGGATGTGGTTACGATTGCGCCGCTGCACGGTGTTGTGGTTCCATTTTCCGATTTCAAGAAAGAAGTGGGAGACTGATCCAGGGGAGGCCGTCATGCGCAGTTTGAAAAAAGTCCGCCGCTATTGGGTGCTCGTGCTCGGGATCGCCACGGCCGTCTCGCTCGGCACGGTGAAAGCCGATGACCTCAATCCGGCCGCGCTCGTTTACAAGTTGCCCAGCCAAATCCCTTGGGTGGACCAGCCCAACGGCGCCAGTCAGGCGGTGCTGCGAGGAGACCTTTCAAAGCCCGGGCTGTACATCGTACTGGTCAAATGGCACGCGCACCACATGAGCCATCCTCACTTTCATCCCAATGACCGGTTTATCACCGTGATTTCGGGGACTTGGTGGGTTGGCACGGGAACCAAATTCGAGCCCGACAAGACGGTTCCGATGCCTGCGGGCAGCTTCGTCACCCATTTCGGCAAGCAGGTCCATTACGACGGCGCGAAAGATGGCGACGTGGTGCTGGAAATTGTCGGCGAGGGGCCGGCAACGGCGACTCCCGCGGAAGAAAAGTAGGGATTCGTGGGTCTGGCGAACGTTTGAACCATTAAGGAACGTGCGCTCCCGATTTCTATTTCGCCGGCAATGCTCCCGCGCCGCTTGACGTTTCCGCGGCCTGCCGTCACTATGTTTTGGGCGGGAACAAAATAGAGTACGCACCCGATCAACTTCTATGGCCTGGTTCAAGAGAGAAAAAAAACGGATCGACCAGCCCACTCCGCCCGACGAGCGGCGCGTCAAGACCGAAGGGCTGTGGACCAAGTGCGATACTTGCCGGTCGACCATCTGGAAGAAAGACCTCGAAGCCAACTGGCGCGTCTGTCCGAAGTGCCAGCACCATTTCCGGCTCAATGCCACGCAGCGGCTCGAACTGCTGCTCGATTCGCGCTGGGTCGAGCATGACGCCGCGCTGGCTTCGAATGACCCGCTGCACTTTACCGATACCAAGCCCTACGCGGCGCGCCTGAAAGACGCCCGCAGAAAATTGAAAATGTCCGACGCCATCGTCACGGCGGAAGGATTGCTCGGCGGTCGCCCCGTGATCTGCTGCTCGATGGAGTTCGCTTTCATCGGCGGCTCGATGGGCGCGGTGGTCGGAGAAAAGGTAACGCGCGCCATCGAAGCCGCCATCGCCAAGAAACTTCCTCTCCTGATTATTTCCTGCTCAGGCGGGGCGCGCATGATGGAGGGCACCATCAGCCTGATGCAACTCGCCAAGGTGTCTGCGGCGCTCGCGCGCCTGGACGAAAGCCGTTTGCCGTTCATCTCCATTCTGACCGATCCCACCACGGGCGGTGTCACCGCGAGTTACGCCATGTTGGGCGACATCAATATTGCCGAGCCCGGGGCGCTGATCGGATTCGCCGGGCCGCGCGTGATCGAACAAACCATGCGCCAGAAACTTCCCAAGGGTTTTCAGACCTCGGAATTTTTGCTCGAGCACGGCTTTCTGGACGCCGTGGTCCACCGCAAGGACCTGAAGGCCTACATCTCCTCGGCGCTCGATTTTTTCCTGGCCTAGCCGCATGACCTACGAAGAATCGGTCCGCTACCTGCTCAGTCTGGGACGGGAACTTGCCTCGCCGCGGCAGGCCAGCGCCACGAAATTCGATCTCGCCGGCGTTACCACGCTTTGCGAGCATCTCGGCCAGCCGCAGCGCGCGTTTGAATCGGTGCACGTCGCGGGCACGAATGGAAAGGGCTCGACGTCCGCGATGATCGATTCGATCCTGCGCGCCGCGGGCCTGCGCACGGGCCTGTACACTTCCCCTCACCTCGAACGCATCAACGAACGCATCCGGCTCGATGGCCGGGAAATTTCCGACGCGGATTTCGCCGCCACGTTCACGCGCCTGTACGCGGCCATCGAGGAATTGCTCGCCGCGGGCCGCCTGGCCGCGCATCCCACGTTCTTCGAATGCATGACGGCCCTTGCGTTCGAGTATTTCGCAAAATCGGGCGCCGAATTCGCCGTCTGCGAAGTGGGCATGGGCGGGCGTTTGGACGCCACCAACATTCTGGTGCCGGAAGTCGCCGTGATCACGCAGATCGATCTGGACCACGAGAATTATCTTGGCCATTCCATCGAGGAAATCGCCCGGGAAAAAGCAGGCATCATCAAGCCCGGGGCGCGCGTGGTCAGCGCGGCCGAGCATCTGATCGCTCGCGTGGTGATCCGGCGGCGCGTCGCCGAACAAAGCGCATTCCTGGTGGAAATCGAAAACGCCTTTCGTCTTGAGGACGTGACGTCCCATAACGGCTGCTTCTCGTTCACGGCTATCGCCACCGACTCCGGCGCGCGCATTCCAGTGGCGTTGCCGCTCGCGGGCCGTTTTCAGGTGCGCAACGCGCTCACCGCCATTTCCGCCGCGCGCATGTTGGCCGACCGCGGCGCTCCGATCGATGACGCCGCCATTTCGCGCGGCATCGCGGCGGCGCGTTGGCCTGGCCGCCTCGAGCGCATCGCTGAGCAGCCCGAAATTTATGTGGACGGCACGCACAACCCCGCCGGGGCGCGCGAAATCGCCGTGTTCTGGGACGCGTTTCTCCCTGGGCGAAATATTTTCCTGATCTACGGCGCCGTGCGCGATAAAGCCGTCGACGAAATTGCCGGCCTGCTTTTTCCCCGAGCTTCCGCTGTGATCGTTACCGCGCCGGCGCAGCCCCGCGCCATCTCCGCTCCCGTGCTGGCGGAAATGACCGGCCATCATGCGCGGCGCGTCGAAGTCTTCGCTGATCCGAATCAGGCGCTCGAACGCGCCCTCGAACTTGCCTCTCCCGAGGACGTCATTTTCGTTACCGGATCGCTCTATCTAGTCGGCGATCTGCGCCGGTACTGGGCATCGCGCGCCAAGGATTCCACCGGAGCTGCCCCGGCGAAGCATTCTCCGGCTTCGACGTAAGGCTCCCAATTTCGGGGGCCTCTGCTAATTACCGGTTCGCTCTACCTGGTCGGCGATCTACGCCGGTACTGGACATCGCGGGCCAAGGATTCCGCCGGCGCTGCCCCGGCGAAGCATTTTCCGGCTTCGACGTAGCTGGTTTTTTCTTTCGGCGTTTACCGCGTACAGCGTGCCTTCCAGCCTGCCATGCATTCCCCATTGGCAATTACGGGACACGGAGTTTCCTCGATCGTTGACAGCCGCAAACCCATCCAGTAACTAAGAAGTTCACAGTTTGAATGGACTTGGCCTCTCAGGAGAAGTTTTGATGAAGACACGTTCCCCCGTTCTCGTTGCCTTGGCGATTCTCGCGTCGCATGTCCATCGCGATTCCCCCCGAACTCAGCGCGCAATCCGGGCAGAAGGCGGGCGAAATTTCGCGCGCCATCCCGGATGTGGGCATCGCCCGCGGGACTCAGCAATTGCCCGCGCCGGTGAAGGCGCTGGTCGATTGGGGCGACGTCGTGCGCACCGGAGACGGCGGCCGCGCGCGGGTGGCGCTCGACGATGGGTCCTTGCTCAACGTGGGTTCCAGTTCCAGCCTCACCGTCACGCAGCACAACGCGGCGGGGCAGCAGACGCAGATTGAACTGGAGTATGGGCGCATGCGTTCGCAGGTGGTCAAACAATCCAAGCCGAATTCCAAATTTGAGATTCACACGGCCGTTGGCGTGGCCGGCGTGGTGGGCACGGATTTTTTTCTGAGCTTCGAGAACGGACTTTTCCAGATTGTCGTTTTTGAGGGCACCGTAAAATTCTGCAACCTCGACGGCATATGCGTGACCGTGGTTGCCGGGCAGGTCGCCACCATTCGCGATGGCCACCAACCCCCTGACCAGCCGGCGCAGGCCACGCCGTCCGAGCTAACCGACGCGGCGGTTGCGACTTCCGTGGGCGCCACGGCAGCAGGCGGCTTGCCCGTGCATCACATCAGTCCCTGGTGGGTCGCGGGCCTGACGGTGCTCGTGGCCGTGCCTGCGATTGTCATTCCGGTGGTCATGCACGGCGGACCTGGTTCGACCGTTCTCAAAGGCGGATGCTCTCAAACTAACCCAAGTGCGTGTTGATCCGGCCCTTTGGCGGGAATTCGCAACGTATTGGAGGCTCCCAATTTCGGGGGCCTCTGTTATTTTTGAACACCTGGATCTGGTTCTGCTGCGTCCAATTAACCGGTGAAGTGTGGCGACGCTTGGCCGCGACCCTGCATCTAAAATAGAGCGGGCTCTACTTGCTTGTCCTGACGCAGGAAGAGGAGCCCGCCTCAACAACATTCGCCAAAGGAACGTTGAAAGTAAGCCCGCGTTGAGATTGGCGGCTCATAGGCATACACTTATTGTTTATTTGTCAGACGGGAGCATTTCTTTGAAAACACTGACTTTTGCATTCCTTGTCACATTCATTTCGACAAACGCGTTGGCCGCGGGGAAGCCTGCTCGTCATCCCGCGCCTCCGGCGCCTGTAGCGCCGGCGGCCCAGGTGGCGCCTTCGCCCGCCCTGGTGACGATGGGCCAGGAACTCGATCGCGAAATGCCGATATTGTCGAAGGCGACCCCGGCGGCTTACTTTATCGACTACACGCTGACTTCCACGCAGCGCGCCGAGGTCATGGGTTCCAACGGAGCCCTGCTTTCGAGCGAGGACAGCCTTTCCCGCTGGCTCGAAACGCAAGTCCGCGTGGGCAGCTACGACCTCGACGACACGCACAAGGTGGGCAACTCCGGCTCCACGCAGGGCAGCTATGGCACGGCCGTGCCGGTGGACAACGCCCCCGAGGTGCTTCGCCGCGCCATGTGGCTGGAAACCGACAAGCAGTACCGCGCCGCCGCGGAAGGCCTGATCAAGATCAATACGAGCAAGGAAGTGCAAACGCAAACCGCCGAGGAGCACGCCCCTGATTTTTCCCGCGAGCAGCCGCACGTCTCCTACGGCCCGGAAGTTTCCATTCATGTCGACCGCAAGCCCTGGGAACAAAAGGTCCGGCTGTACACGGCGGCGTTTCGCCAGTCGCCGCAGATCCTGAATTCGATCGTGACGTTCAGCGCGCAGGCCGTGAACCAGTACCAGGTCAGCACCGAGGGCACGCGCCTGCAGTTCGGCCTGATCCACTACCGGCTGGAATTGTACATTCAGGGCAAGGCGCCGGACGGCATGGACATTAACCGATATTATAACTATGACTGGAGTAATCCTGCCGACGAGCCCAGCGACAAGACGGTTCTTGCCCAGGGACTCGTGCTGCGCAAGGAGCTGGAGGCGCTGGTGGCCGCGCCGCTGGTCGAGCCCTATGCGGGCCCCGCGCTTCTCACCGGCCGCGCCACGGCCGTTTTCTTCCACGAAGTATTCGGGCATCGCGCCGAAGGATTCCGCCAGAAGGACATCAACGAAGGCCAGACGTTTGCCCGGAAAGTCGGCGAGCAGATTCTTCCGAAGTTCCTTTCGATCTACGACGATCCGACCGAGCAGGCCATGGGCAAGGACATGCTGCTGGGCTATTACCCGTTTGACGATGAAGGCACTCCCGCCGAACGCGTCACGCTGGTCGATCACGGCATCTTGCGGAATTTTGAAATGTCGCGCCAGCCGCTCACCGGATTTCCGCATTCCAACGGGCACGGCAGGCGCCAGATCGGCGCCCAGCCGGTTTCCCGGCAGGGAAATCTGATCGTTCAGAGCAGCCAGTCCGTAAGCAACGCCGAATTGCGCAAGAAACTCATCGAGGAGATCAAGCGCCAGGGAAAGACATTCGGCTTGCTGATTGACGATATCGCCGGAGGATTCACGTTCACCGGCCGCAGCCAGCCCCAGGCCTTCCAAGTGCAGCCGCTGGTCGTTTATAAAGTGTTCGCCGATGGGCGCCCCGACGAACTCGTTCGCGGAGTGGATATCGTGGGCACGCCCCTGGTCTCTCTCACGAAAATTCTGGCCACCGGCGACACCATGGAAATCTTCAACGGATATTGCGGCGCGGAATCGGGTTCCGTGCCGGTCGCCGCGGTGGCTCCGGCCATTCTGATTTCCGAGTTGGAAGTTCAGAAGAAGGAAAGCTCGACGGACAAACCTCCGATTTTGCCGCCGCCCGCTCATGATCCGATGGGAGCGCGCCAATGAATCGCACAGGGAGCATCATGACGAAACACTTCGATTCCAAGCCGATTCTGGCGATGGCAGCCGTCGCGGCAATCGCGCTCGCTTTGTTTTTCGCCGGGCCGGTGAGCGCGGCGCCGCCCAGCCATCCGGCGGCAACGCTGGCGCAGCCGCAGCAGGCGGCTTCGGCCGATGGCGACCAGACGCTCTCGGCCATGCAGGATGAACTCAACCGCTCCAGCGCGCGCCTCGAACTCACAATTCCGGACAAGCCCGAACCCGCGCGGCCCATTCTTTATCCAGTACCGGATTCTCGATGTGGATGTGCGCACGATTGTCGCTGAATTTGGCGCGCTGTTTCCTCGACCACGGGGCAAAACCGCGTCATGAGCGTCGATGTCCGCGTCGGAAACTACAATCTCGACAGCTCGAATTTCATCAGCGACGAGGGATTCAGCGGCTTCCTCGGATCGACGGGCACGGTGGGAATCGACCGCGACTACAATTCGCTGCGCCAGGACCTTTGGCTCGCCACCGATCAGGCGTTCAAGGCCGCCGTCGAGAATCTCTCCAAGAAGCAGGCGTTCATGTCGCGCCTGGCCAAGGCTCCCAGCATTCCCGATTTTTCGCCGGCGACGCCGACCGTCGACGTGGAGCCTCTGCACGATCCGGATTGGACCACGCGCAACTGGGAAAACGAGGCTCGCGAGGTTTCCGCCGCGCTGCGCTCGTTCCCGCAACTCTACAGTTCCCGCGTCACCTATCATTTGATCTATACCACCACCTATCTGCTCAATAGCGAGGGCAGCAAAATCCGCATGAATCGCAGCCTTGCCGCGGTCGAAGCGAGCCTCGAAACCGAATCGGACGACGGCATGCCGCTGCACAATTTTCTCTCCGTCTACCGCCAGCGTCCGGACGAATTGCCCGCCGCGGATTCGATTCGAAACGACCTGCAAAAAGCCGGCGAGCAGTTGATTGCGCTTCGCGCCTCCCCGCCGGCCGCCGATTACGATGGGCCCGTGCTGTTCGAAGCGCCCGCGGCAGGTTCCTTGCTGGCGCAGATTCTGGGGCCTTCGCTCTCCGGCGCGCGCGGTCCGCTGGCGATGCAATCCGCGTTTGACCAATTGATGGACCGTCTGGGCGGCCACAGTGAATGGACCGGAAAGCTGGGCACGCGCGTCTTGCCGGGCACTGTTTCCATGGTCGATGACCCGACCGCGAAACAATTTGCCGGGCAAGACCTGCTGGGAACATATGACGTCGA
>CAWAEW010000035.1:0-147396 GCA_963781055.1 Terriglobia bacterium | reverse complement strand
TACAACGCGCGCGTGTCCGGATTTTCCAGCACGGCGTTCAGCACCGGAAGGTTGTAGCACAGCGTTTTCCCGGAAGCGGTTGGCGTGATGACGACGACGTTGCGTCCCTCATGCACGGTTTCGGCCGCTGCAGCCTGGTGGCTGTACATCTCGGCGACGCCCTTTTCGGCATACGCGCCCGCAAGTTCCGCGCGGACCCACTGCGGCATGGGCGCGAATTTGGCGTCGCGCGCCGGGATGTGGTGCACGGCGGTAAGAATTTCTCCGCAGTGGTCGCGCTCGGTCAGTTGCTCGACGATTTCACGGACACGCGTAAGGGTGAGGGCATCTTTGGTACGCCGCACCGCGAGCGATTGAGCCACTTTGGGCCTCCCAGGCGCTTCGCCTTTTATTCGCTAACGCTAGCATGGCGCGTCCATGAGCGCAACGCCGATTCTCAAGAATCGTTCAAAAGTGCGGTCGATTCCTGGTTCAGGGGGAGATTCTATTTGTTCGCGGACAACGCGTGGCGCATGACGTCCACAACCTCTGGGGGCCGCCAGTCGTTGCCCGGCCACATGTTTATGATGGTGCCGTCGCCGGCCACCAGGATCGTATTCATGGTGTGAGAAATCAGGCCGTTTTGTTCGGAATAGGCGAGGCCAAAACTGGATGCGAGCCTTTGCAAATCGGCCGGCGAGGTGGAAACAAAATCCCAGTGTTGAAACCCCTTGGGATCGTGGTCCAGATTGGCGAGACCGTACTCTCGCAGGACAGGCGGTTTATCATAGTTCGGATCCAAACTGATGCTCATCAAGTGCGTTTTTTCGTACTCCGCGGGATTCTTTGCCAGTTCATTTTGAATTGTGGCGAATTGACTGGTGAGCAGCGGGCAATAATCGGGAAAGGGGCAGCGCGTGTAGATGAAGGTAAGCAGAACCAACTTCCCCTTGAACTGGTCGAAGCGAATGGTTTTGCCATCCTGATTGACCATGGGGACATCGGGAACCTTGTCTCCGACGGATAGGGTATGAACGGCTCCTTCCTCGGAGGATTGAATTGGGCCTTTGCCCGTGACACGCAAGTGCTCCAGCCAAAATTTTCCTTCCGCACCCTCCATCAAATCCGCGCGAATCAGGTCCCCGGGCTGGACCCGCTGATATCCCTCGGGATCCTTCACCGCATAAGGCATGGTCATCGCCGGCATGAATCCGGGCATGTCATCATTGGCAATGATGAGTTGCTGGAAGCCGGGTTGCTTGCTGATTACACGTCCCGTCAGCGTGCGCGCCGGCGTCTTCCCGCAGCCGGAGATCAGCAAAAAGAAAAACGCGATGAAGATGAATCCCCCGCCGAGGCGGGACTTTGTTGGCCTATACACCGCAATCCTCCAGAATTCCTTTCCATCAATCCTTCTAGAAGAAATCACGCCGCGACTTCGGCCGCCGCTTTACGACGACGGCTTCGCGCACATTTTTCATCTTCAGTAATGAAACCTATACCGGAGCTCGACGAAAATTTCCCGAGGATTGTTGAAGTGATATCCGCCGAACGTCAAACTGTCGTCATACATCACGCGGCGGTTTCCCATATTCAATCCCGAAACCGACACCGAGAAATTTTCGCCGAAATCCTTTCCAAGCGAAAGATCAAATGTTTTATGTGACGGCAAGTAGTCCAGCGTGGAGCAACAATGCTGCCCCTCCGTGCCGTGGGGCCATTTCCATTGAAGAAACCCGAGCCGTAGTACATGTTGCCCGAGACGAAGCTTCTCCAGGGAAGGGTGACTTGCGCGCCCACATTCAGAGTATTTCGCTGGTCGTGATCGAGCGGGCTGTAATCGGGAGATGGCGTATTGTCTGTGGGGATCAGTCCGCCCGTGATGTTCCCCCGGGCCTCGCCGATCTGATTGGAGTAGGCCATGTGCACCTGAGCCCTCTTCCAAAGCCGCGGAGATCGCAGCGTCATTTCCCAGCCGCGGATCAACGCCTCCGTGAGTGTGACGGGAATGAAGACATTGGATTCGCCCAGATTGTTGTGATCGAAAAAATTGTTTGCCCGGGTACGGAATGTATCCGTATCCAGACTCCAGCCCTTGTACGGCATGGTCACGCCAAATTGATATTCTTCGTCGCGTTCCCCGTATAAGGACCCGAAGCTGTAACCTTGGCCGCTCGCCGCGTTCACCAGGGCGGGGCCCGACGAACGTGAGCAAGGGAGGAGCCTGATAGAAGCGGCCGTAGAATCCGTGGAACACCCAGTTGACCTTGGGAACCAGAATCGAAATTCCGGCGCGCGGGCTCGTGGCGTTTTCGGTGATGCTTCCCGCAGAAATGAGATTGCCGCACGCCGCCGCTCAGCGTGAGCCATGAGGTCGGCTTGAATTTATCTTCAAACCAGACTTCCGCCAGGCCCCCATTCACGATTTCGCGATCCGTGAAATTGGGAGCGCTTGCATCGTTGAACAGGACGCCGAACAACTGGTTGTCATGTTGCCAGAATCCATAAAACCCGCCGCTCATCGAGTTCCGAGCGACGGTTCCGCTCAGAGTCACCTGTCCTCCGCGCGTAAGTGGAGGCGCGATCGTCGGTCGTGGCCGTCGGCAAGTCGTTCGGATTGCTTCTGTAATTCGCGCTGTTGTAATGAAACAGAGGAGAGACCGTCAGAATGGAATCCTTGCTGATCGTTCGCACCCAGGAGAAATTGACGAACGTGTCGGCTTCATGGTCGCCATCCATTTGGAAAAAGGTCCCCGCAGGGTAGGGTGTTTCATAGATGGCGCCGGGAACGCCGTCGACTTCGTTGATCTGACCGTTGGACAAGGGGATTTGGTAGTAGTCTCGCCGGGAAGAAACGACGAATCGCAACTGGTCTTTTGGGTCCACGTTGTAGATCAGCGAACCGAATCCGCCGAACGCCGTTTTCCGCGTCATGGATGATCTCCGGCGCCGGCGGCTGCAGGCCCAGATTGCTTCGATTTCCGTTCAGGGCTGCCGTAGTAGGCAAATCTTTCCGTGTGCCCGCCGCAACTGATTTGGTCGTTGGTTTGGTAGAAATTTCCGAAGCTGGTGACCAGTTCGCATTCATTGTCGCGCTCAAAACCGGTCCGCGGCACCACGTTGAAGACGCCATAGGTTCGATCTCCGTAATCCGCGTCATAACTGCCGCGTTGGACTTCGATGTAATCGGCATCCTTGGGATCAAATTGCGGCCCCACGTTGCTGGCGATATTGGTGTTGGGAACCGGCACGCCATCGACCAGCCAGCTCACCTGGTGGCCGCCGCGAATATGCAGTTGATCGTGGGTGATGTACGATCCGGGAACGTAGTCCGTGATCATGGCCAGGCTGTTTGTGCGGTCGGCTCCGGGAGTTTCCTGGATTTCCTGTCGGCTCAATAGCGTTGTGGGAGTGACCGAGTCCAGCGGTGGCAGCTGACCGGCTCTCCGGTCACAACTGTTTTTTCACTTACCGTGGCCAGCGCGAGTTGAAAATGCAATACGGAACTCGTTCCCGACGCGACGATGATGGACTGCTCTTCCGGTTTGGAAATTCGCGACCGTGACGGTAACGGTGTATTCGCCCAGCGGAACGGCGCTGAAATCAAATTCTCCGTTGTCGTCCGAGATCTGGTGCTGCACCCATTCGGATTTTTCGCTTTCAGATCCACCGTTGCGCCTTGGATGGGCCGGTGCTGCGGATCGTGGACGACGCCATGCACGGTCCCGAAAATCTCCGCTTGTGCCGGTACGAGTTCCGATCATGGCCGAAACTATTGCTAAAAGCAGAATGATTCCTAGACGCCTTACATGCATTATGAAATTCATTTTCATCCTCGCTTGAAATGAAAATCCGAGTTTTGCCGCGCAGACGCATCCACACACAATCGAAATTGTTTTCGTATTACGGCTGAAGAGCTAACTCGGAAGCGTGCGGGGAGGGGGCGTTGAGGGGAGATTCAAATGGAAAGGGAAAAAATCGGAAACCTGGATTGGCGCAGGTTCCGTGTTGGTCCGGTACGCTATGGCCACCGGCGCCACCAGCGTAAATAGTGCGGTTCCCACCATGGGATTTGACGACATGTCGCAAGCGCGCATCGAGCAATCATTTCCCGCCGCATGGCCTAACGCGCCGCAAATGCTTTTATCTTGCTGAAGATTTCCGCTTTGGCGATGGCGCATAGGACAATACATGGTGTTGCAGCAAGCGGGCAAATTCGAGGCTGAAAACGATTCGGCCAGCGTCGGGAGAGCCGCCAGAACCAGCGCAGCGAGCGAAAGAATGGCTAGGAATTTTCTTAACATTTTCCGTGGTTCCGACAAAAACCTGCCGTAATTCGAGATACCCGCCTCACGTAAGATACTTGATATCCCTGCCGGACACAACGCCAAAGATAACCGTGTATATGCCCAGCATCTTGACATCGCAGGCTTCGCCCTCCAATATGCAATACATGGCACACTCATTTTTGATATTCGATTTCGGCGGCAATGAAGACGTCGCCCAGCAGGCGCGCCATAAAGTTGACGGATGGAAACAGGGCTTCCGGCTTGGCAAGAAACTCGAGCTCAAATTTGACCGCAAGGAGCCGGCAGCAGCGTCCGAGGGCGCTGCCGAAACGTCACACAAAGCGGCCAAAGGGGAGTCAAAAGCGAAAGGGCAGTCCAAGACCAAGCCGAAATCCGGTGGCGACACCGGGCAAACTGCTGATTCAAAAGCTGAACCGTCCGCCCAAATTCGCTTGATTGTCCGTCTCGATTTTTCCGATCACGAAAAGCTTTCCAGCCAGCGGTGGCTCGAACGGATTCCAGCGGAAGAGCCGTTCAAAACCATGAGTTCAAAAATTGTCCGTGCCGGCGACCCGGAGTTCAAAGCAACTTCGGAGTTGTTTGAATCATTGGATTGATCGTATTCGTTCTGGTGGGGAATGAACTTCACTTCGGTGGAACATTGTCCGCCCGGATTGTCCGGCCCAGAGATTGCGCTAACGGGGAGTCTGCAACGATTCGAGGGTCGAAAATAGGCAGCTCAGAAACTCGTCCATCTGGGCGCGCTCGTTTTTGCGGATCGCCGCTCCCAGAGCCAGACCTGCCAGAAGCGCAACCAGGGACCAGATGCCCAAGACCTCTATGGCTAAAATGCCCAACTTCCGCCTCCCTTGATCTCAACGTAATACGGCAACCACAAATAGTTAAAGCAATATCCAGGCCAAACTCATATTCCTACGATAATTCCGCAAACCACTGATATATAAGTACATAGAAGTTGAGGTCCCACGCGCACGGCTTTCCACTAATTCCTGCTTTGGTAAACTCTATATAGCACTGGATTTGTTTACGTTACGAGATAGGACAACGACCTAGTACTATCTAACGTCACATAAATTGAAGCCCAAAAAAATACCATGAAATTCAAAGCATTTGCAAGATGCAATCACCACCAGACTGTCCGTTCGTACCTCTGATCGCACCGTACCGAAACTGTACTTCCGACCAGCATTTTATTTGCCTCATCCCCGTTAAGCTGCTTATAGGAACTTGGATTGCACTGTATTACATGAGTGTGCGCTAATTCCTGCGGAACTTAAAATTAAGGTTCGACCGGGTCGGAGGGCTCTTCTTCCCCGGTGCGAAGCGCCATCGTCATTTCCTCCACGAATGGTGCGCTGTTTCTTTCGCGGATGCCGGGAAATCCTGGGGACGCATGGATGGCCCGGCACGGGCGGTGCGCTCTCCGCTTTGCGCTCGCGTGATGCGGGAAACCAATTAGTGGCCGAGTCCGCCACCGAAGGACAGTTCGTGCTCGATATGGGCGCGGCATCCTCCGCGTCGGCTGGCTCGATCGCCGAATCGCCGGCGCCGAAGCAGTAACGCTTGTCGAGAATCGAGCGATTTGGAAAGAGGGTTTTTCGGCGAACTGCGAGCCGTTTCGCGTGTTCAATTTTAGATTTGAAGAGATTGCAGGCGCACCTTCGCTGCCGCGATGCTGTGCGCTCGCAATATGATGGCGCTTATCCCCCCGGTTGCGCCGTCATCCAGCGCGGCGGAGTGTTTCCGTCCCAGCACCACACCCTGGGACGTGAAACGCTCGCCGTGATTTTTTTGTTCGCCCCGCTCCAGTCTGGCCATGCTGATCTGGTGAGTTCTTCCTGCTCTGCGCCTGCGCGCCTTGGTGGCCATTTTTCCTTGCTTCCACCCTCGTGTTTCATGCTAAAACGTATTCCGCCCTGTTATCAATTTTGCCGCAATGGCCTGTGCCACGGGCTTCGCGGTCTGCTCGGCTTTGGATATAATGAGTTGTCATCCAGGCCGCGCATTCAGGGCGCATCTCGAGGAGAAACC
The DNA here is from genome assembly GCA_963781055.1 of Terriglobia bacterium. Taxonomy (GTDB): domain Bacteria; phylum Acidobacteriota; class Terriglobia; order Acidiferrales; family UBA7541; genus Palsa-360. The sequence goes on along the minus strand of CAWAEW010000035.1, from coordinate 141,076 downwards.
GCATGCCGGTTCAGGCACGCCCCAATACGGCGAAATTCGAGTCCGCCCAATACCAGGGCCTGAGCCGGGAGGATCTTCTCCGAATCTACCGCACGATGTATCTTTCGCGGCGAATCGATGACCGCGAAATCCAGCTCAAGCGCCAGAACAAGACATTTTTTCAGATCAGCGGGGCGGGGCAGGAGGGCGTGCAGGCCGCGGCAGGGCTTGTCCTCCGGCCGGGCCATGACTTCGTGTATCCGTATTATCGGGATCGCGCGCTTTGTCTCATGCTGGGCGTCACGCCGCTCGACATGCTTCTCCAGGCGGTGGGAGCCAAGGACGATCCGAACTCCGGCGGGCGCCAGATGCCCAGCCATTGGGGTATTCCCCGGCTGAATATTTTTCCCCGATCCTCCGCCACGGGGATGCAATATACGCAGGCCGTTGGCATGGCCGAGGCATCGCTCTATTTCGAACACTTTCCGAAGGCGCTGGCGCAAGCGCAAAAAGCGCCGCTGGGACAGGACGTGCGCCACCAACCGGATGAGATTGTCTACGTTTCCGGAGGGGACGGTTCGACCAGCGAAGGGGAATTTTTCGAATCATTGAACGCCGCCTGCCTGAGAAAACTTCCGTTGCTGTACCTGATCGAGGATAACGGCTGGGCGATTTCGGTTCCCGTAAAATTCCAGACGGCGGGCGGAAGCATCTCGAAGCTGGTGGCGAATTATCCGGGCCTTCACGTGGAAGAATGCGACGGCAGCGATCCGCTCGCCAGCTACGGCGCAATGCGGCGCGCCGCGGAATACTGCCAGGTGCGGAAAGGGCCGGCGCTGGTACATGCGCACGTCACGCGGCCCTATTCCCATTCGCTTTCCGACGACGAAAAAGTCTACAAGACGGACGAATTGCGCCAGCAGGAGGCGCACCGCGACCCGATTCCCAAGTTTGGGTTGTTCCTGGTGCGCGAAGGCATTCTCGATGAGAAGGAACTAGAGGCGCTCGAAGCGGAAGTCGATCGCGAAGTCCGCGAGGCCACCGACCAGGCCCTCTTGGCGGAGCCGCCCGCCAAGCAATCCGTTCTCGTCAATCAGTATTCTCCCGACATCGATCCCACCTCCTCCCAGTTCGAATCCGCGCCGCATTTTTCCGGCGAACCCCGGACCATGGTGGAAATGATTTCCCTCACCCTGGCTGACGAAATGGCGCGCGACGAACGCATTGCCGTGTTTGGCGAGGACGTTGCCGATTGCAGCAATGAGGAGGACCTGAATCTGGTGAAAGGCAAGGGCGGCGTATTCAAGGCCACCGTTGGGCTGCAGCGTCGATTCGGCTACGATCGCGTTTTTAACACGCCGATCGCCGAGGCTCTGATCGTGGGCAGCGCGCTGGGCTTGGCCGAGCGTGGATTGAAGCCCGTCGCGGAGATTCAGTTCTTCGACTACATCTGGCCCGCGATGATGCAGTTGCGCAATGAGCTGTCCTTGGTCCGCTGGCGTTCGAACGGCGCGTTCAAGGCGCCCGCCGTGATTCGCGTGGCCACCGGCGGCTACCTGACCGGCGGAGCGATTTATCACAGCCAAAGCGGCGAATCGCTGTTCACACATACGCCGGGGATTCGCGTCGTTATGCCGTCGACTGCGCTCGATCTCTGCGGCTTGCTACGCACGGCGATCCGCTGCGATGACCCGGTGATGTTTCTCGAGCATAAACATCTGTACCGCCAGCCCTACAATCGATCCCCTTATCCCGGTCCCGATTTCACGATTCCGTTTGGCCGAGCGCGCGTCGTCCGCGAAGGCAAGGATGTCAGCATCATCACTTTCGGCGCGGTCGTTCACCGCGCCGAGGTCGCCGCGGCGCAACTGGAGCGCGAAGGAATCTCCGTCGAAATTGTCGATCTCCGCTCGCTTTCCCCATTCGATTGGGAGGCGATCGCCGCGACCGTTCGAAAGACGAACCGCGTGATCGTCGCCTACGAAGACATGCTTTCCTGGGGCTATGGCGCCGAAATCGCCGCGCGCATCGCGGACCATCTCTTCGAGGATTTGGACGCCCCGGTGCGTCGCGTGGCCGCCATGGACGCGTTCTGCGCGTACCAGCCGCAACTCGAGGATGAAATTCTCCCGCAGTCCAGCGATCTGGCCGCCGCTGTCCGCGATTTGGTGGCCTTCTAGGCGATCCACTGCAGCAAACTTCCTTGCACCCCTTGCTAATCAAACCATCGGCTGTTAGGTTTCTTTGGGACTCCACGAGAGGATTGCGATTCTGACTTGCGAAAAATGCGGGACCGATATTGCGGAAGGGGCCAGCTTCTGCGCGCACTGTGGATCTCCCGTAAGTGTGGCCCAGATTGGCCCCGTCTACGTTCCCCAGAGCGCCCAGCCTCCGGAAACGATCCCGGCCATCCCGGTAGCGTCGGTGGCGCTGGTGCGTCCGGCGTATGCCGGGTTCTGGTTGAGGGCATTTGCTTTTGCCATTGACACTTTTATTCTGTCCTTTTTCTTTGCGATCATTGCAACCGCTTATCCCACACAACTGATTATTTTTCCCGACCCGAATAGCCAATCCCTGCTGGCGCTTCCACGTGTGACGTTGGCGGGATTTATTCTGTTGTTCGTTATCATGTGGGCCTATTACGTCTTCTTTGAGACGTCCTCGTGGCAGGCCACGCCGGGCAAAAGGGTGTTCCGGCTCTACGTCACCGATCTCGCCGGGGAAAAGATCACGCTCCGGCGTTCTTCGATCCGTTATTTCGGCAGAAAAATTTCCGAGTTGACGTTTCTTGTGGGCTACATCATTGCCGGATTCACGGAAAAGAAACAAGCGCTTCACGACATCCTGGCCGGCTGCCTGGTCATGCGAAGGCGCTAACCCGGATTTTTCACCGCTAGAGGGAACCCCTACTCCGCGTCAGTTCAATCCTTCTTTTTTGATTTCTTCGGAGATTTACGGCCGGATTCAAACGTGAAGGCGTCAATCGAAATTATGCCCGCGCCCGTCGTCGCCAGCGCCAGGGCCATTGCGCCCAGCAGCAGGGGAAGTTCGTATTGCCCGAAGGCGTAGATACCCACCGCCGGAATTTTTGTTCGCCCCAAGACCAGGCCCATCTCAATCGCCAGCAGCAACGCTGTGCCGCGCGTGAACAATCCGATGACCAGCAGCCCGCCCCCAAACAATTCGAGGATTCCGGAAATGTAGGCGAAGTAGCTTGGAAAACCGAATCCCGGGAAGGCCTTGAGCCAGCGCGCCGGCTCGCTGAGTTTAGGATACCCGTGAAACATGAAGCTGGCCCCTAAAGCCACACGCAGCACAAGAAGGCTCAGGGGTTTCAATTTTTCAAGAAATTGCATTTTTGGCGTCTCCCGTCGCGCGCCATTCTACCAGAACGCTTATGCCGCGAATTCCGGAGTGCGCGTATGCGTGCGCAATGTCTAATTTTTGCCGGTGGGTTCCCAGAGGGGAATGGATTGTCCCCGGCCTTGCGCGACTGCAAGCTCGAATACGCGCACGGCGGCTGCCAGGTCCCATGTTGCGATTCCATTCGATTTAAACAGCGTAATCTCGCTGGGCCTGCTTCTGCCGGCAATTTTGCCGGCGACAAGTCCGGAAAGCTCGCGCACATGGTTCCAACGCGATTGGTCTTCGCCGAACGCCTGGATCAGGTCGCCTGCTTCCATCTTCGATTGTTCGATGGAGTCCACAAAAATGATGTCGGCGCGATCGACGGCCCCGGCGTCCAGTTCGCGCTTTTGCGCCCAATTGGCACCCATCGCGTTGATATGCATTCCCGGCTCGATCCAGGACCCTTCGAGCACCACCTGAGTCGCGGAGGTGGCCGTGATCACGATTTCCGCGCCGCGCACGGCTTCTTGATTCGAATTCGCGGGTTCCACGGACACGCCGATTTTTTCGCTCATCTCGCGGCAAAATTTCGCGCGGCGTTCCGGATCGCGCCCGTAGGCGCGCACGCGCTCCAGACGGCGCACGGCCGCGACCCCTTCCAGTTGTGTCCGCGCCTGATATCCGGTGCCAATGATGCAAGCCGTTCGCGCATTCGCATTCGCAAGGTATTTCGTGGCCACGCCGGTGGCTGCGCCAGTCCGAATCTGGCCGAGGGCGTCGGCTTCGATCAGCGCCGCCATTTCCCCGGTGGTTGATCGGAACAGCGGCACAACGAAACGCGCCTCGCCGCGAACGACCGTATACAGTTTCATGCCGAAGTAGCCGCGCACCGGATCGCCCGCCGCCATATAGTGCAGGACCACGTTTTCCGGAAGCCTCAGCCTGCGTCGCGGATTGAGGACCAGTTCGCCCTCGCCCTGATGGCGCAGGGACTCCTCCACAATTTCCAGCGCGAGCGGCATGGTCAGGAGGGAACGCACGTCAGCTTCGTTGAGAAGAAGTGTCATTGTTGCCCCTTGGGGTCCAGATGCATGTGGAACAAAAATATGCGCGGCGCGGACGGATCAAAAATCAGCAGTTCGGAATGTGGCGTAACCGCGATCTGCGGCGCGGCGATGGCGCCCACGTGCCCGGCGAGATTCGCATCCAGTTTGTGCTGGCCATCGAGCGTCCAGACTCGAATTTGCGGCGGAGCTGCGGACATCGTCAACACATACCCATCCCCAACGGCCAATCCGGCGATGGAGTGAGATTCCGCAGAGGGGTTGTCCGCCGCATTCCACGACGTGACGAGCGATCCGTCGGAAGAATATTTCTCGATGCCTCCGGTCTTGAAATATGCCACGAAAACGGAGCCGTCCTCCGAGGCCGCTACCCAGGAGGGCCGCTCTTCCGAAGCGACTTTTCCAGGCGCGGCCAGCGATTTTACCAAGCGGCCGCGGGCATCGAACTTCTCGACGCGAGAGCCGCCGGGATCCGGCACATAGAGATCTCCCCGGTCATCCACGCTGATCCCCAGAGAGCCCGAGAAATGCCGTTGCGGGGCGCCTCGCAGGGCTCGGAGGAATGTTCCGTCCGGGAAGAATATAAAAATGTCGCCGCGTTCCGCGTCCGCAAGATAAATCGCGCCGCCGCTATCCACCGCGATGCCCGTCGCGTGGCGCACGCGCGCATCCTCGAACGAAAGCAGGGGAGTGCCCTTAGCCTCGAACTTATCGATGAAACCTGCGCCCGGATCAGCAATAAAAACGCGGCCAATGCGATCGGTTGCGAACGCCACGGGCGCTTCTAGTTTCCCAGGACCTTCGCCTTTATCTCCCCACGCGCCGAGGAATTCAAAAGGGGGAGGCGCCTGAGGTTTCGGCGCCGGGTCCACCTGCTTGCCGCACGAAGCAAGGAAAAGCGCCGCGGCCATCAGAGGCAGCAGATATTTCCATTGGCCGGGGCAAGGGTCGGTCTTTGTCATGTGCGAAATTTGGGCTCGGCTGTTTTTTGAATTCGTCCGTTTAGGATATTACCATGCGCTTCGCGAAGCACAATTTCGCCGGAATTTAGGCGAGTCAGGTCGACAAAGCGGATCGTTCCAGAGACTTGCAACGCCAGGTGCAATCAACGAAGGATCGGAGCTTTTGCGGGAGCCTCCAGGTTGAGGCGGGCAGGTTCCGGCCAGTCAAACATTCGGTTTAATGCGTAGTTGAATCCCGCACCGAATAGGACCGCAACGAATTGGCACGACAGTCGCGCGTAAAAAAGCGGTGCGCCGTACCCAAAATGCGACATCGGTGCATGAACCAAGCTCCGGCAAAGTCGCGCATAGGAAAAGGTTGCCAGCACCAAGCCGGCGGAGGACATCAGCAGGTAAGAAAAATAGCTGTTCTGGTTCCGAAAATCCCTTTGGGCGCCGGCGCCATAGGCCCACGCTCGATGCAGGTAATAATTCAATCCATTGGCCCCCAGGCAGGCCACGGCCGAGGCTCCCCAGTTATGCAGACTGGTCAGGGTAAGCAGCAGGGCCATCAACCCAAGGTTCAACAGAACTTCGATGCCGCGGCCGGCAATGGATTTCAAGAAGCGTATGGAACGATGCCGGCTCGAACTGCACAGCCGCCAGACTTGCCGGAAGTATTGCAAAATTACCTTGTTTGATAGTTTGGATTCGCCCCGGGTGCGGCACCGGAAGGTATAAGGGACTTCCATCACTTGCGCCGCGCGGAGATTTGCGAGAATTTCCAGGAGAATCTTGAAGCCATTTCCATTCAAGTCTTCCTTGACTCCGTCGAAGTCTTTCCGGGAGACCAGGAAGTAGCCCGACATCGGATCTTTCAGGCGAATTCCCAGGAAGAATTGGGCGGTTCGAGTGGCAAACCAGGACTGCAGGCGGCGGAAGCGATCCCAGTCTCCCGTGCTACCGCCCTCGACGTGGCGGCTGCCGACGACGACGTCCGCGCCTTTATCGAATTCCTGCAGCATTTTGGGAAGAATCGATGGATCGTGTTGCAAATCGGCGTCGATGCAGGCAATGACATCGCCTTCCGCCGCGGAAAAACCCTCGATCACCGCCAATCCCAACCCTGGATTTTGCATCCTGCGAAGGCTTCGGACGCGCGGATTCGTTGAGGCGATTTCTTGCGCCACCGACCAGGTGAGGTCCGGAGAATTATCATCGACGATGAGGATTTCATAATCCACATCGCGCAAAGCTTGCCCCAGCTCTTCGACAAGCCGCGGTACATTCTCGGCCTCATTCAGCGTCGGAGAAACTACACTAAGTTTCACGATTCTCGGATTCCCCTCGAATATTCAAAACCGATGGGCCGGATCCCACTGCGCGCTGCTTAGTCATGATTTCTAGGTGGCATCGTAATACAGGCCACCGTTCTCATCTTCTTCGCGATACCTTGAAAACCTCAGTGAAATCATGAACCGGAGGCGATTTCGACACTACGTCACCCCGCAATCCATCAATCTCGGTGAGCGATACAATGCTTTCTCTCATCCGAGAATGATCAGATTCTTCGGCTCGTTTTGGGGTTGTCTATCCGTTAAGAAATTCTTGTGTCTCTTCTAAGGGAAGGAATTCCATATACAAAGAAAACAGTCATGACCGGGTCGATCGGATGGCGAAAGCCCATATCCGAATGAGTCAGATAATAGACAACGGGAAAGACCAGAATGAGGATCGCGAGCGGATACGCCCCCGCCTTTTGGTCGCGGATTGCGTTTCTAATTCCGGCGAATGCAAATAGGGAGATAAACGTATACATGAGTACGTTAAGCATGCCTGAATTATCCAGATTCCAGGGGGGAGGGAATTTCCAGATGGAGGTCCAGGTATTCAAGATTCTCCTGATGGTCAGTCCCGCATATCGAAGGGGGCGCCGCCGGATGAGTTCACTGGCCTCATGCTGCTTTTCGGCCATGTAGGCCGGCTCTCCCATCCGGCGCAGGCTCTGCAGTTCGGCTGCATTCATCCCGGGCAGGACATTCCAATTGGCCGCGTTGCTTGTGTCGTTGCTGTTGCCTACTAGCACTTCCAGGCCGAAATTGCTCCGGAATGCCACAAATCTCCCATAGACATGGCTGCAACGCCAGATCCACGGAGCAATCATGACGAAAAAACACAGGGAAGCGACCAGCGCAACTCCAGTGCAATTGCCACCGCGCCGCCAATGCCGAAGCCATATCCAACCTCCAAGAATCGGCAAGACAGAAAGGGTCGTAGGACTCGCTAGACCCGTGAAGCCCCACAGCACCCCATAACCGATCCATGTGAGGAGATTTTTTGAATTCTCCAGATACAGGGTCGCAAGCACCAATAGGCTCAGTAGGAGCGTAGTTAAGCTCGTCTCCCAAATGGCGGTGTTCGAAAGGCCTATCGAATAGGGGAAAAAGGCCCACGCCCAGCCGGCCCAAACGGCCCACCGAAGTCCTAGGACCCTTCGGGCGATCAGGAATACGGGCAGGCAAGTTAATGATGAGAAGAGGTTATTCAGGGTCAAGAGGATTAATGCTGAAGCGGCTGTGTAGACCCCGAATAGCTTGAAAACGCCCGCGACCAAGTAGGTGTATACGGGAGGTATCAAGGCGGTGGGTCCGGTCGGCTCGGAATAGGGCGAGCTGAATCCGTGACCTGTGGCGATGGATCGCGCGACTCTGCCCGTCTCCCATCCGAATGCCCAGTGATCCCGGGAAGGGTCCAATTGAATCTTGTACGCGAAAGCCATCACGAGCAGGCGAAGGACGAGAGCGGCAATGACAATCGTTCTTGGGGAAGAAAAGAGCGGCCGGAAAGTCGCCCGCGCGCCGCTCAAGGAGTTTTCCGCTGGGCAGCAGACGTGCGTGCCGATTCGTTTTTCACGAGCCGCACGGATGTCTGCTCCATCACGTAATTCCTGTCGCCGGGGGTATCGCCTGCCAGCGCAAAGTGGAATGCAGGGCCTTTTTCGCCGCGAGAGACAATGATGGGCAGCCGCCCGCAGAGATTGCTTTCGACATAGGCGGTTTCGTACCTCATGCGCGCGACGCTCCAGGTGTACACGCGGAGCAGGGTGAAATCGCAAGGCTGGCCCTCGCCACCCCGCGCTCCGGCCACCAGATATTGCGGCGCTTCGCCTCCCGAGCCATCCGGCACATGATTCAGCACGAACCAGGCCACCACGTGCAAATCGGCGGAACTAGCGTTGTCTCGCACCGGACCCGGCATATCAAGCTCAATAAACCGGGCCAGGACCCACCCGGCAATGGGGATCGCAGAGGAGCCCGCCGCCAAAAGGCCCGCTTCAGAACCTGTGGGGCCGCCGCTGACGTGGTCGCCAGAAGCCCGGGATGCCGGCGCTGCCGGATTCTGGGCAGAATTAGGATTGATGCCGGCTGGGGTTGCATCTTTCGCGCGCAGCACAAGCAGCCAATCCTCTTGCTTGGGTTTTTGTTCCGGCGCCGCCGCACTTTTTTCATCCGGCAAATTGTCTTCGGCGGCCTGGGGGGCGTCGGCTACGGTACGCTCTAGAACGACGACGGGCGTGCCTCGCGTGAATTGATAGATGCGCTTGGCGTCCCGGCCGGGTTCGATGCGAACATTGCTGACGGTTTTCGTATGACCCACCGCTTGCACGGGCAAAGTTCGCGCGCGAGCCAGCAGGGAGGCGCTCTCTTCCCAGAGCTGTTCATCCATCACTTGCCGGGAATCCAGCAGCCACCCGGTCGTGCCGGAACTCTCGCGCACCTGCATTGATGTACCTTCAGTCCGCACAACTGCCACCCGTTCGCCGTAGTGGAGTTCGGCGACGGGTTGTTTCACTTGGGCCAGCGAATTCCAAAGGATGACGTCGCGGTCGGCCACATACGCAACGGAAATGACCTTGGGAGAATGCGGATACAATCTCCAGTAGACGACAGCGGCAAGGATGAGGAGGAGAGGAATAACTCCTGCCTTGCGAAGGATTCGCCAGACCATTTATCTTTTTTCCTTTTAGCCCTGATCTCCGAACGTAATGCCTACGGCCCGGGCGGCACGGACCATGCTGCCTCGAGGATCGACCAGCCGCGGGCCGCCCACGGCCTCGTCAATGGGAACGGATTCGATCTCGCCGGCCCGCAGGCAAACCATGCGGTTAAAATCCCCGCGCGCAATCAATTCGACAGCCTCGACTCCGAAGCGCGTGGCCAAAATGCGATCGAAAGGACTCGGCGATCCCCCGCGCTGGATGTGCCCCAGAACCGTGATGCGAACGTCTCTTTTCAGGAGCGTGTGGATGGCGTCGCCGATGATGATGCCAACCTGGCCTGGACGCGGAGCGGGAAACGGCTTGCCCGTGGGGTCAAGGGGTTGCAGCTTCACGCCTTCGGCGACGACGACCAGCGAAAACTTCTTTCCCGTGGCGGCCCGTTCGCGCAGTTTTTCGCACACCGTTTCGATCGTGAAGGGGATCTCCGGGATCAGGATAACGTCGGCGCCGCCGGCGATTCCCGAATGCAAGGCAATCCATCCCGCGTCGCGCCCCATGACCTCAATGACCATGACGCGGCCGTGCGATTCCGCCGTGGTGTGCAAGCGGTCGATGGCATCGGTGGCCACGTGCAACGCGGTGTCGAAGCCGAACGTGACTTCCGTCGCCGAGAGGTCGTTGTCAATCGTTTTGGGCACTCCCACGATCGGAATTCCCATGCGTCCCAGATCCCGCGCGATGGTCAGCGTGCCGTCGCCGCCAATGACGATCAGTGCGTCCAGGCCGAGTTTCCTCGCGTTCTCGCAGCACGTCAGGGAATAATCGTGCGTTTCTTTTTGTCCGTCCTTCTCAATCGTGTAGCGAAACGGGTTCCCGCGATTGGTCGTGCCGAGAATGGTGCCGCCGCGCGGCAAAATTCCGGCAATCGATTCGACGGTCAGAGGAACGGTTCGTTCGGGCCAGATCAGCCCGTCGAATCCGTCATTGATGCCGATGACGCGCCACCCATGTCCCAGGATCGCGCTGCGGACCGCCCCGCGAATCACGGCGTTTAGCCCGGGACAATCTCCTCCCCCGTTGGCGATGCCGATGGTTTGAATCATTGGGGCCATGGGTCCTCGTTCATGCGGCAGGCTACGGGGCCTGATGCGCAAAAAAACATTCTACACCATGTGGGGCGATCGTCTGAGAAGGAGGAGAATTGGCGCGTTTCCATCATGAAATAAAAATCGCCGTCCGGGCGGAATTGTTCCCAATTCCGGCCTGCTTCGGTTATGAAAAACGCGCAGTCTAAATCGTCTTTGCGTTCCGCCGGAATCGCTCGAGTAGGGCCGTGTGCAGGCGCTGGCGGACATCTTCGGGGAGCGGGACGGGTTCGGAGTTGCAGAAAATCTGGATGGTTTTGCGCGTGGTGTCGACGACCACGCGGCAGTCGGTGCACCGGGAGAGATGAAGTTCGAGGTCGGTGCGCATGTTGGAGTCGAGGACTCCATCGAGATAACTGGTGAGTTCCTCAATTACTTTCTTGCAGTTCACTGCGGTTCACTCCGTCGAAAATACTTGTTCAGTTTTTGGCGCAGTTTCAACCGCGCCCGCAAGAGCCGCGATTTCACTGCCGCCTCCGAGATTCCCAAAATTTGGGAGGTTTCTTCGGTCGAAATTCCTTCCACATCGCGCAGCAGGAAGGCCACGCGGAAAATCGGATCGAGCTCCGCGATGACGGAATTGAGAATTTCGTTGAGTTCGGTCTGCGCGAATTTTTGCTCCGGCGACGGCCCCCAGTCCTCGATTTCCCTGTAGATGGGATCCTCGCCGTCATTCACAGGCTCGTCGAGAGATATCTGATTGGGGCGGCGCTTGCGCAGCTTCATCAGGGCTTCATTGACCGCGATGCGGACCAGCCAGGTGTAAAAGCGCGAGTCGCCCTGGAAGCGGTCCAGATGCGTGTAGGATTTCAGAAAGGCTTCCTGCATTACGTCTTCGGCGTCTTCGCGGTTTTGCGTGATGTTCATGCCCAGGCGGAATATCTTTCGTTCGTAGCGGTTTACCAGTTCTTCAAAAGCGGCAACGTCGCCGGCCTTGGCCGCCGACACCAGTTTCGCTTCGTCATCGCGGACGACCGTGGAAGGCAGCGGCTTGGGATCTGTAGCGCTCAACAGCCTTAGTGCTCCTGGGTGCGGACAACAAACTCCGGCCGCATTATTTTGGCAGGGTACCATAATTCTCCGTCGCCACGCCTCTTCTCTGACTTACCTATCTTCGGATGCTCGCGGGGCCGCTCACGATGCAGAGTTTTCTGAACAATTTTCAAATGGGAAACTCATGGGCCATCCGAGCCCGATCCAGCGCCCCGAAATGATACAATCGTGCGCTTGGAGCGCCCTTGTCGCGCTTTTGCAACGTTTTGAGAGCGTTTCCTGCTCTTTTGACAAGACACCCTGCGGGTGAGTGGCTGCGGCCACGCAAGGAAAACCCAAAGGGACGCTGGAATTTGGACATCCAAATGCGCACTTTGCCCGACTATCTTCGCATCGGCATGAAGCTTGTCATCGTGGGATGCAACCCCGGCGACCGCTCGGCTCGCGTCGGCCATTACTATGCCGGACGCGGGAACGAGTTCTGGCCGCTGCTTTACGAATCCGGCGTCTTGCCGGAACTGCTCGAGCATCGCGATGACAAAAGAATGATCGAGTTCGGCATCGGCCTGACCGACCTGGTCAAGCGGCCCACGCGCGGGGAAGAGGAGTTGGGGCGCGAGGAATTTGCCGAGGGGCGCATTGTGCTGTCCCAGAAGCTGGAGCAGTTCGCGCCGCAAGTCATCGCCTTTAACGGCAAACTCACCTTCGAAAATTTCGCGCAGCGGCCATGCAAGCTGGGGCTGCAAAAAGATAGTTTGTACGGCGCGCAGGTGTTCGTGCTGCCTTCGACCAGCGCAAAGAACGCCATCGGCCGCGGTCCGAAGCTTCGTTATTTCCGGCAGCTTGCCAAGGTACTCGCGAAATTGCCGGCGTAGCGACTCGGAGGTTGATCCAACTTCCCGCGTGGCATGGATACCGAGGACTATTCCAACTTTACAGTCGCGCCTGCCTTTCCTGTCGGCCTGTGCGGCGCGCGGCAGCTGCGATTTGCTCGAGGGAAACGCCGATTAAGGAGCGAAAGCAAACCATGGCGAAAGCAAGGATCAAGTTTTTGCACAAGCCGAACTGCACGACGTGCCGCAAGGCGAAAGCTTTCCTGGAAAAAAAGAAAGTGGAGCTGGATCTGCGCGATTTGGGCAAAGACCGCCTGTCCGTCGCGGAACTCGACGCGCTCATCGGAAAACAGGACCATCGCATGTTCCTGAATACGCGGAACGAACTTTACCGTGCGAAAAAGATGAAGACGAATCCTCCGTCACGCGACCAGGCCCTGAAACTCATGGCCGCCGAACCCAACTTGATCCGGCGGCCCGTAGTCCTTCGTGGCTCCGAAGTTGTGCTGGGCTACGATGAGGAAGCGCTGAATCGTCTTGCGAAATAAGATCGGAAGGTCGAAGGCGAAACGATTTCATGAGCATCCGTGAAAAAATTATTCTCCAGCACGGGGATCTCACCGAAATGGACGTGGACGCCATCGTCAACGCCGCGAACAACGACCTGCAACTGGGCGGCGGCGGCGCGGGAGCGATCCGCCGCAAGGGCGGCGAAGCCATTCAACGGGAATGCGATGCCATCGGCAGCGTGCCCGTCGGCGGCGCGGCTATCACGACAGGCGGCAACCTGCGCGCCCGCTTTGTGATCCATGCCGCGAGCATGCAACTCGGAGGAGAAACTACGGCTCGCGCGCTGCGGACTTCCACGGAGCACGCGCTGCGAATCGCCGAGGGGGAAAAACTTCATTCGATTGCATTTCCCGCCGTGGGCACGGGCATTGCCGGTTTTCCCATCCTCGAATGCGCACAGATCATGCTGCGCGAGGCGGCCAAGCATTTGAAGGGGCGCACATCGCTCGAACGAATTTATTTTGTGCTGTTTGATGATCGAGCCCTCGAAATCTTCGAGAAGGTTTTTAGAGAAATGGACGCGCGCGGTGAATTTGGCGATGCGCCGGCCGGGGAACACGCGTGACCAAACTCGCCGAAAAAGTTCGCGCTGAACTCGCGCTCTACGAGCACCCGCTGTTCGTATTCGACGCGCGTCCCGCCGACGAGGGCGTCGAAGTCATCATCCGTTACTCTCCTCCCGAGCCGCAAGTGCACACCTACGTCTTCCTGCTTCGCCCGCGTGAAATTGAAAGCGGCCAGTTTCCTTGGATTTTTCAGAAGCAGCTTTACGATTGCCTGCACGATTTCATCGTCGAGATGTTTACGTGCAATCCGCAGCGGCAGGACGCATGACCGCGCAATCTCCCTCCCCGGCGAGCGATCCGGAGGCGCCGCTGCGTGCCATTCTCGCCGCGCGCATCCGCAGCAATGGCCCCATCCCCTTTGCCGAGTACATGCGTGAATGCCTCTATCATCCCGAGCACGGTTATTATTCGCGCGCGAGCGCCGGACGATTTGGGGACTACTACACCAGCGTGGACGTTCATCCGATTTTCGGGCGATTGCTCGCCCGGCAACTCGCCGAAATGTGGGAGCTTCTGGGGGTGCCGCGCCCCTTCCTTGTAGTCGAGGCGGGAGCGGGCGTCGGATGCCTGGCCGGCCATATTCTGGATTTTGCGGCACGCGAATTTCCCGGATTTTATGCCGCGCTCGAATACACGGCCGTGGAGCGTTCCGCGGCGCGCCGCGCGCAACATGCCGAGCGGCTCGCGGTTCATGCGGCGGCCGGGCGTGTTTCCAGCTCCGCCGAAATTCCCCTCGCGATCCCCGCCGGCTGCATTTTCTCGAATGAATTGCTCGATGCTTTGCCCACGCATCGCGTGGTCATCAAGGATGGCGCGTTGCGCGAAATTTATGTGGGGATCGAAGGCGAGCATTTCGTCGAAGTTTTTCGCGAGCCCTCCACGCGGAAGCTTGATGAATATTTTCAGGAGCAAGGAATTGCATTACAGGAAGGCTGGCAGGGCGAGGCGTGTCTGGAAGCCTGCCAGTGGGTTGAAAACGCGGGACGCGCTTTGGAGCGCGGCTTCCTGATGACCATCGACTACGGCCATGAAGCTGTGGCGCTGTACGACGAGCGCCACAATCGCGGCACGATGCTGGCCTATCGTGATCACAGGGTCACGGAAGATCTGCTGGATGCGCCCGGCGCGCAGGACCTGACTTCGCACGTGAATTTCACGGCCGTGGACGTCTGCGGCCGCCCCGCAGGGCTTGCCCTTACAGGCCTGGTGACGCAATCGCAATTCTTGGTTGCGCTGGGGCGCGCCAATGAATTTGGGGATTTGTACGAACCCGGCCAGACGGAATTGGAAAAACTCCGCGCCCGGCTGCTGCTGAAAAATCTAATTCATCCGGAGGGCCTGGGAGAAAAATTCCAGGTCATCATTCAGCACAAGGGAATCGAGAAGCCGAAACTCACGGGCTTGTCAGGGTATTAAGCCGGACAGGCTTCAGCCTGTCTGTTTTTAAGTTTACAAATCCATAACCCAAACAGGCTGAAGCCTGTTCCACTTCAGGCCCCTCCTTCCGTATATGCTTTCTTCAGGGATTTTTCCGCTTCCGCTTGCGCGCCGCCGGTGTCGTCCCCGGTTTGTTTCGCCTTGCTGTATTCGTTGACCGCGCGCGTGCGGTCGCCCTGGATGTCGTAAATTCTTCCCAGGTAGATGTGCGACCAGACTTCGGTCCAGCGCGTTGTCAGGTCCGTCGCCCCGTCGAGCGTGTCACGGAAGGATTGCGCCGCGGCGGCGTAATTCCTCTGGTAAAAGAACGCCTCGCCCATGCGGAAGTCGGCGAGGGCGTTCGAGCGATCCTGCTCGAGGGCGCGCTGATATTGCTGGATAGCGTCGTAGTAGCGGCCCTGCTCGGCGAGCATTTCGCCGCGCGCAATGATTCCGCGCACACGCAACTTCTGGCTAGATTTCAAAATGAAATTATGCGGATCGAGAATGATGCCATTGGGTTTCGGCCGCCCGAACGTCTCCACCGTGAACGGAGATTCTTTTCCGGCGATCTGGATCGTCTTGAATTCGGGATTGCCTTCGGTCTCGACTTCCATCTCGACGTTCATGCGGAAAAAATCGAGATCCTGCTTTACCTTGCCGACAATCCGAAATCCCTTTTTCGTGCGGTAGACGACGTATTCCAGGGAGAATTCCGGAACTCCGGTCGAGCGCAGCCATTGCGTGAAAAACGGCCGCAAACTGGTCGTCTCCGCGGCCGCGGGAGGCGCGTTGCCGAGCCCTTTGTATTCTTGCGGAGCTTGCTTCGCTGTGTGCGCTTCCGCGAGTTGCTCGAAATCCCGGATCGTGGCCGTCTTGCCGGCGTAGCGCGAATAGAAATCCTTGAGCAGCGCGCTGAAATTCGCATCGCCGATGATGGCGCGCAACATGTGGAATACCATCGCGCCTTTATTCACCACCACGGAGCGGTACTCCTCGCTCTCCGGCGCCAGTCTCTTGGCCTCAGCGATCGGGGCGGCATCGTCGAACATCAGCGCGCCCACGGCGAAATCCTCGAGCGCCTTGTTCAAGCCTTCCTTGCCGGAGGCTTCCTCGACGTAGAGCCCTTCGGAATATCTCGCCAGCCCGTCCGTGATCCAAACGTCGGACGGGGAAGCTGCCATCACCTGATCGCCCCACCACTGCTGCGCCGCCAGATCCGCCAACAGGCGCGCATTGGGTTGCGCGGTCCACTGGTGCGCGCTCACCAGCAGCAGGCCCGGTGCGGCAAACCCGTCCACCGTGCCATCCAGAATCTGCGCGATCTTCATCGAGGGTTCAGGCAGCGCTCCGAATTCTCCGTTGTAAAAATCGAGAATGTGGGCCACGGTGTCCGCGTAACTCTGCGCGGTTTTGGCCGCGGCCGGCGGCGTGAAGACCGAAAAACTCATCCCTTCGGCGCGCTCCGGGCTTAATTGCAGCGGCGATATGACGAATGTTCCCGCCGCTTCCGGCTTATCGACGCGGAACGTGTACAATATGCGCTCGTTCTCCATCGAAGGAGGCGGAGGCGCGTTCCGTGGCGATACCGGAGCTGCCGGGCGAGAGTTTCCCAGAGCCGGGGCCGGCGCCGGGGTTAATCGGGGAGTCACCGAAACCGGAGGGCCGGGGGACACGCCGGTGCCCACGACGGTCATCGTTCCGGGCACTTCGATCTGGAAGATTCCCGTAAACCGGTTGGAAGGGAAGCCGGTTAGCGGGAACCAGCGCGCGGGCAGCAGCAAATATCCGCCGTCCTTGCTCATGTACGCGAGCCGCACTTGTTCGGTTGGATCGGCGATGCGGCTGGAAAGCGGTCCGCCGTAATTGAATATCAGCGTGATTTTTCCCCCGGCAGGGACCGCGTCCGGGAGAGAGATCGTTAGTTTCTGGCTGGCGTCATCATCCCGATCGAAAGACATCGGCTTGCCTTCGGCATCGAGAACGGAGTTCACTCTGAGGTTTGGGTTGAGTTCCACTTCCACCGCGCGAGCGGCTTCGTCCGCGACGAAGTCGACCTTTGCTTGCGCATTCATCACCTGCCCAACGGCGTCGAGCGAAGCGCGAATCTCATAATTGGTTGCGCGAAAAGCGGCCGTAGGCGCCGTCTGCACGGGAGCCACGGGCCGGCCCGGTCCTTGCGGCTGCCCCGGCGACTGAGCGAAGCCGCTCGCCGCAAAGCCCGCCAGACCTGCCAGGAGGACAAGAAATCGAAGCTTCAACATGAGTCTCAGGAGCCTTTCTTTATTAGACCGGGTCACTCGAATCAATAGGATACCAACGCGGCCTGCTTAGTTGCCAGACTCTCTTGTACTAATGGTTGCCGTTTGAACCTCGGCGCATGTACTTGCTACTCGAAAGCGTCCGCCTGAAGGCGTGCGCTACCTGGGTCCGCTAGGATTTCACCTCCATCTGTTTCAGCATGGTGGCGATAATATCGGCCGCGCGATCAATCGCCCCGGGGGGGCCGAGCTTTGTTCGGACATCGGCCAGCCCTCGCTGCATTTCCTCGCGGGCGGCGGGCGAATCGAGAAGACGCTTCGCTTCCTGGGCCACTTGCTGCGGAGTGAAATCCTTCTGCACCAGTTCCGGCACAACCCGCTTGCCGGCGATCAGATTCACCATCGCAAACATGGGCGTGCGTACCAGCCAGCGCGCGATGGCCGCCGTGAGCGGCGCCAAGCGATAGACCACGATCATCGGCGCGTTCATCAAGGCCGCCTCGACCGTCGCGGTTCCGCTGGATACAATCGCCAAATCCGCCGCCCCCAGCGCGTCGTAGGTTGCGTCTTCCACCACGTGCATTGGAACGTCAGGCCTGAGATATCCGGCAATTTGGGACTTGCTCATGCCCGGAGTCAGCGCCAGAACGAACTGGACCTGGCGGCCCTGACCAATCAGATGGCAAGCCTGCACCAGGGGTGGCATGTGATGCGCGATTTCTCCCGCGCGGCTCCCCGGCAGCAAAGTGACAATGGGTTTTGCTGCATCCAGCCCAAAATCCGCCGCAAATTCCGCGCGCGATCTTCCGGCTGCGACATTGCCCACCAGCGGATGCCCAATAAAATCCGCGGCCACGCCGCGCGAGCGGTACCATTCCTGTTCGAACGGGAAAATGCACAGTCCGCGCACGAATCGCCGCCGCACCAGGTTGGCGCGCCACGGCCTCCAGGCCCAGAATTGCGGGCATATATAATAGACGCTGGGAACCTGCTGGCGTTTCAGGGCCCGTGCCAGGCGCAGGTGAAACCCGGGGAAATCGGTGAGAATCGCGAGGCGCGGCTTTCGCCGGATCGATTCTCCGAGGATCCGTTTCCACACGCGCTTCAGCGCGGGATATTTTTTCGCGATTTCGACGATTCCCACGAGGGACACTTCCCAGCAGTCGGCTACCAGATCGACTCCCGCTTCGCGCATCCGCGGCCCGCCCATGCCGAACAGCTGGACGTTGGCGCGCGCTCGCAGCGCTGTTGCCAGGCGCGCCGCGTACATGTCTCCGGAGGCTTCACCGGCGGAAATCAGGATTTGTGTGGGAGGCATTTTTTCGCGCAAGTGCAGCGGAGCGAACTAATCGTTTCCCGGCACGGAAGTGCCCGCTTCGCTCCCCGCGGTTTCCAGCGGCGCGCGCAATTCCTGTTCCTTGTATTGGAGCTGGTAGAGGCGATAGTAAATCCCGCGTATGGCGAGCAATTGCTGGTGCGAGCCCTGCTCGCGCAATTTTCCTTTGTGGAAGACGAGGATACGGTCGGCATGCTGGATCGTGCTGAGGCGGTGCGCGATGACCATGGCCGTGCGGCCCTCGAGCAAACGGTCCAGCGCCTCGCGGATCAACACTTCGGTTTTTGTGTCCACGCTCGAGGTGGCTTCATCGAGGATCAGGAACCGGGGATTGTGCGCCAGCGCCCGCGCAAAGCTGATCAATTGCCGCTGGCCGACTGAAAAAGTAGCGCCGCGCTCGGTTACGTTCGTCTTGATTCCGTCCGGCAAAGTTTCCAGAAGGGTGCCAAGTCCCACTTCCCGCAGCGCCACCTCGACGCGCGCGTCGTCGATTTCCTCGTTCCCCAGGCGCACGTTCGATTCCAGTGTGCCGGTGAAAAGGAACGGGTCCTGCAACACGATGCCGAATTGACTTCGCAGCTGGTGGACGTCGTAGCGGCGAATGTCCACGCCGTCCAGGAGGATCTCTCCGCGCTGAATTTCGTAGAACCGCAGCAGGAGCTGGATCAGCGTCGTTTTGCCGGCGCCGGTGTGGCCGACGATGGCGAGCGTTTGTCCCGGCGCGATGTGGAACGAAACGTCCCGCAAGACCCAATCTTCGTCCTTGGGATTGGCATCGCCATGATAGGCGAACCACACGTTGCGGAATTCGATTTCGCCGCGCGGCGAATCCAGCGGCAGCGGGGCTTCGGCGGGAGGCGCGGGAAGCGGCTCGTCCAGTAATTTAAAGATGCGTTCGCAGGCGGCCATCGCCGATTGCAGGATGTTGAATTTTTCGCTCAGATCCTGAATGGGCCGGAAGAAACGCTGCGCGTACTGCATGAACATGATCAGCACGCCGACGGTCACCGCGCCGCCGAACGAGAGCAGGCCGCCGTACCAGAACACGATGGCGATGGCCGTCGTGCTGAACAACTCGACGGCCGGGAAGAAAACGGCGAAGGCCGTGATCGCGTCCTTATAGGCTTCCATGTGGATGCGATTGAGTTCCGCGAACTGTTCCTGCGATTTTTTCTCGCGGTTGAAGATCTGCACGACGCTCATGCCAGTGATATGTTCCTGCAGGAAGGCGTTGATGCGCGCGATGGCCGTGCGGATGCGCCGGTTGGCGTCGCGCACGCGATCGCGGAAGATCCATGTGGCGACCATGATGAGCGGCAACACCGCGAACGTGGCCAGCGCGAGGCGCCAGTTCACTTTCATCATCACTGCGCCGATGCACAGCAGGACGACGGCATCGTTGGCCATGGCCGCAATGCCGGCGGCGAACAGGTCGTTGAGCGCGTCCACGTCGGTGGTTACGCGCGTCACCAGGCGTCCCACCGGGCTGCGGTCGTAGAAACTCATCGGCAGGCGCTGCAAACGCTCGAAGATTTCTTTTCGCAGATCGTAGAGCGTCTGCTGTCCCACGTTCTGCATCATCCGGACCTGCAAATACTGCACCGCGAAGCTCAGAAGCAACGCCGCGAGCGATACCAGGGAAATCAAAGTGACGCCGCGCAATGCCGCCGCCCAGGGCATTGTTTGATTCAGGCCCGGCACGATGTATTTGTCCACGGCGAACCCGAACAGGTAAGGACCCACCACTTCGAGCGGCCCGACCAGCAGCGTCAGCACGACCGCGAAGACGACGATCCACTTGTACGGCCGCAGATAGGTGATCAGCCGCCGCAAGAGCTGCGAGTCGTAGGCTTTTCCGAGAGCTTCTTCTTCGCGGAAGTCGCTCATTCGCGTTCCAGCTCCTCTTCCAGCAATTGCTTCTGGTACAGGTCGGCGTAGTAGCCGCCGTGCGCCAGCAGTTCGGCGTGCGTGCCGCGCTCGACGATGCGGCCGTCGCGCAGCACCACGATCTGGTCGGCGTGCTGCACGGTGGAGACGCGGTGGGAAATCAGGATGGTCGTGCGTTGCCGCAAAATCGCGTCCAGGCGGCTCAGGATTCGCTCCTCGGTCCCGGTATCCACGCTGGAAAGGGAATCGTCCAGGATCAGAATTTTAGGATCGCGGATCACCGCGCGGGCAATGGCCGTACGCTGCTTCTGGCCTCCGGAAAGCGTGATGCCGCGTTCACCCACCATGGTATTGAACTGGCCGGGGAACTCGTTGATTTCCGCCGCGATGCTGGCGACGTCGGCGGCGTTTTGAATCTGCGCGTCGGTCGCACGGTCCACGCCGAAAGCGACATTTTCGCGCAAGGTTTCGCTGAACAGGAAAGTGTCCTGCGGCACGTAACCCACGGCGCGGCGCAGCTTTTCAAGCGGCCACTCGCGGATGGGACGCCCGTCGATCAGAAGCGTTCCGGGAGGCGCGTCCCAGAGCCGTGCGATCAGCGCGGCCAGCGTGGACTTTCCGCTGCCGGTCGGGCCGACGATCGCCAGGATCGAGCCGGCCGGCACATGTAGGCAAATATCCTGGAGCACGGGCGCGTTCACCTCGGGGCTTGCGTTCGACTTCGCACCATTCGTTTTCGCGGCGTCCGTGTCGCTGCGCACGGTCGGATACGTGAAGGTCAAGTGGCGGAATTCGATTTCGCCGCGAATTTCTTCGGACTTGGCCACGGACGCGTTTGCTGTCGCTGATCCTGGGCTCGGAATCGAGAATGTAGTTCAGCCGGCCCATGGAAGCGCCGCCACGCTGAAAGATGTTGGTGACAAATCCCAGCGCGATCATGGGAAAAATCAGCCGCGTCATGAACGTGTAGAACGCGATCAGTTCGCCCAGCGTGATGCGGTTGGTGATAACCAGTTGTCCGCCCTGCCACAGCACGAGAATAAACGTGAGCCCGAACAGCATCTGGAGCAAGGGCATGAACAGGCTCCAGAAATAAATCAGGCGCAGGTTGCGGTCGATATATTCGCGATTGGGAGCGTCAAAGCCGCGGATCTCGGCTTCTTCCTGGCCGTAGGCGCGCACGACTCGAACGCCCGCCAGATTTTCCTGCGCCTTGGCGGAAAGCACCGCGAGAGACGCTTGAATCTTGCCGTAGAGCGCGTGGATCTGGCGGCCAAAGACCCATACCGTCACGGCGACTACCGGGACGGGAAGCAAAACGTAAATGCTGAGTTTCGCCGAGATCCAAAACATCAGGATGACGGCAAGCACCATGGTCGCAAACGTGTTGGCGCTGTACATGATGCCGGGACCCAGCACCATGCGCACCGCGTTCAGATCGTTCGTGCACCGGGACATCAGCTCGCCCGTGCGATTCCGGACGTAAAATTCCGGCTCCATTTGCACAAGTTTCGCCAGCAGGTCGTTTCGCAAATCGTATTCGATATCGCGCGACAGCCCGATCAGGATTTGCCGCGTCCAGTACGAAAAGACTCCTTGCACGGCGCACACGATCACCAGCGCCGAAGCAAAGACAGCCAATGTGTGCGGATCTTTCGGATGGTAATAAGGCAGCAACGGACCCAGGGAGATTTGCGTGAGCCGCCCAAGCTGCGCCAGAGGCGTCTCCGCGCCCTTGATGCAATCCGTGATCACGCCGAGAATCAGCGGCAGCAGCGTCCCGGTAATTCCCATGCCGATTTGCGTCACCATCCCGATCGAGCACTTCCACCTTGTGCCGGGCGACATAGGGAAGCAAACGGGTAAGATGCGCCCATCCGGAAACGTGCCGGGGCGGTGTCTTCACCGCGGGACTTGCGAGAGTGTGGGCCGCTGCGCTCATTTGAGAATGGACAATGGTGTTTCCAACGTTGGGACTTCGTTCAGATACTTTTCATGAGACGCGTCAAGCGACTGGTAGCGTTTCGCTTTTGTGTTCCATCGCACTACCAGCGCTTTGTCTTGGCGATTCTCTTGAGTCCAGCCCTTGCGCGTCCGTGTCGCTATCGGCTGGAGTAAATTTCATCTCCAAGCCTCGCGCTGTATCCGTATTGTATTCCAATCGCCAGCCGCTAACCCGGGCCGCCGGCGAGCCTGCCAGATACCCATTCGGATTCTTCAGACGCTCGTCGCACCGCAGCACTTCGGTCCACTTGCCGCCGCTCTTTTCCAGAATCGCCGCCCGCAGAATCAAGATTCCGGCATGCGGGCCCGCGGCATCGCGCCGCGCATTCACCAGGCGGTTAACGGCCAGGATCTGCTCGGAACCGTTCCGCGCGAGGTCTCCATGCGCGAGCACTTCCGCCCGCTTTCCCAGCGCCGCCTCGGCCATTCGTTGCGTTTCTGTACGTTCCGCAACCTCGGGATTCGGCCGATCGATCGTGGACGACGCCTGCTGTGCGGAATTGCATCCTCCCAATAAAAACGCCGCCATTCCGAAAAATAAGGCCAGAGCCGCGCGAGATGTTCGAATAGGCATCCTTATGTTCGGGCGCTACAGGCTCGGATACGCCAAAGTAATTTCGACCACTCGCCCGGTGTCCCGGGCGCACAGCACTTCCATCACCTGTGGCACTTGCGAGCCGGCCCAGTCAAATTGATAAAACATCAGGGCAAGGTCATGGCCATTTTTGGATGCAGGGCCGCTGGAATTCGGTTCCCCATAGAAACTGGTGACGCGATCCTGTGAATCGCCGATCCGCAGGCCGAGCCCGGTCGCCCAATTTTTCGGGTCCAGGAACTCCGCGCGGCGTTCGCTGCATTTGCCGGTCTGCGGCCCCAGACTCGTAATCGTAATGCTCTGGATGACGGACTTCGCATCCAGTTCCAGGCGGATGGTTCGGCCGGAGCAGTCGTCGCGCCACTCTTTAGCGCCCGAATCGCGATCTTCGGTCAGATTCTTCGGCTTGAACCGTTTTTCCGCCATGGCAAAGGTGTCGCGCCCGGGCCTGAGCCCCGCGAGCAGAGTTTCATTAGTGTGGCGCACGGTGGCCTGCGCCGCATTTCCAGCCGCCAAAAGCGCGCCTGGAACCGAGGAGCCCGGCGCAGCCAGAGCCAGACTAGCGCACAGCCAGAATTTCGTCCAAACGCGCTTCAAAGTTTTCCTCTCCCTCGGACCACAAGCGAACACGTTCGACCGGCATGGTTTCTTCCACCGCGCGCATCCAACCCATGAGTTTCTCGATATTCTCTCTCGTTTTCTCCTGATATTCGCGTAAATTCTGCGGCTGCGACATCCACATCAGGAATCGAGCCTCGTCCGGATGCTGCGGCTGCGCCACGTGCGTGCTTTCCGGCGTAAGCAAGCCTGCATGGCCCGTAAACAAATGTTCGAATCCGAGGTCGGCCAGGAAGTGCCCCGACTCGCCGGACACCCCGTTATCGTACTCCGGGCCATAACAGGAAAGTTCGAGCTTCTCGGGCTTCTTTTTCCAGCTCGCCGTTTCCATCTCGCGAATCCACAGGTCCCATCGCGCGGAAACTTCGTAGGCGACATCGCCGGAATGATGTTCCCGAACCAGATCAACGATTTCCGCCGGCGTCATTACCTGCCCCCGCAAATCGAATTCCTCGACGGGGGTTTCGGCAGCGTCCACGGCGCGTACGGTGAGTTCCGTGAAACCCAGTGGCCCGGCGGACAACGGCACGCTCGCCAGAAAATGCTCGAAATGGGAGAGCATGTTCGATTCGCTGAAATCCTGAATCCAGACGCTGGCATAGGCGCGATTGGGCATCGCGATATTATACAGGCATCTGCGCGCAGGACCGAACCGGTCCGGACGGCGAAACTACGCTACTTTGGTTCTTCTGATTTTGTTTCAGGCGGATTTGCGGAGATTGGCGGAGAGGCAGGCTCGACCGGGCTGGTGAAGGGAGCGGAGAACCCGGCGAGGCGCTGGCGGAGGGTTTCCCCCATTTCGGCGAAAACGTTGCCGCAGACCGCTCGCAGTTTTTTCTCGGTCGTTGCGGCCAACTGGTCGATCAGGCCCTCGGACTGCTGATTGAGCTTGGTCACGGTGGTCAGCAGCCAGGAATTGGAAGCGTTTTCCAGGCGCTGTTTGTGCTCGTCCATGGCATGAGCGCCGAGGGATTGGATGGAGGATTGGAATTGGCGGTCCATGGCCTGGGTTTCCAGGCGCAGGCTTTCCTTGGCCGATTCGATATGGGCGGACAGTTCTTCCTTGCCCTGCGTCAGGCTTTGCTGCGTTTGCTGCGAAAGGGCGCGCTGATATTCCGCGGCAAACGCGCGCGTATCGCTTTCGAGTTTGGAGCGGACCTGCGCGGTATGCGCTTCCATGCGAGCCGCGCTTTGTTCGAACGCGATGTCTGTTTTCGAGGCGTACAGATCGAGATGTTCCCGGCCCATCTGTTCGGTGCGCTCGGCGAAATTGGCCGTAGTTTTCGCGCTGGCTTCCGCCATCAGTTCACGCGCGTGCTCGGCCGCTTCCCGCGCATTTTCCTGGATCTGGTTCTGCGCGTGTTCCACGTAGCTGCGGCTGTAATGATCCAGTTCGCTGGCAAACAGGCCCGACATTTCCCCGGCCTTATCCCGCAAACCGGAAGTGGCTTGCTCCAGGCCTTTTTCCAGCGTCGATTGCATTTGATTCTGGACTTTTTTCTCGTACCATTCGGCGGACTTGAATAAGGCTTCAAACGTGCTGTGCGTGGTTTCCGTGGCCTTGGTTTCCAGCTCGCTGAACCACTTCGCCGAGGTTGTGCGCGCGGATTCCAGGAAATCCTTTTCGACCCGCGCCAGAAGTTCCTTGCTGCGGGCCACCGAATCCTGAACGCTGCGGTCGGATACCTGCCAGATGCGATGCTGATGTTCGGCAATGGCTTTCTCGGACTGTTCGCGGTCCAGAGCGAGCTTGTTCATCACTTCGGCTGCGCGGGCGATTTCCGGCGAGAGCTTTTGATTGAGTTCACTAGCCAGCCGCGCGATGGTTTCGTTTCCCGCGGTTTCCAGTACGGGCTGCAAGCGCTCGGCCATTGCGGTGACTGTGGACTCCGCGCGACGATTCAATTCGACGCTGTGCGCTTCGACTGCCGCTTCGCTGCGCTGCGCCCATTCATCCAAGGTCTTTTGCAGCAGGGCGTCAAGCTCCCCGCGCCGCGCCTTCACTTGCTCGACCGCCTGCTGCATTTGGGCGATCGTCGATGCTCCCTGGGCGGCTTCGCTATTGAGGGACGCCCGCAGGCTCGCCAGCTTGCTCTCCGCTTCCGAGGTCACTTGAGAAAATTCGCTTTCAACCGCGCTGATTCGCTCCCGCAGTTGCAACTCAGCCTGCCGGGCCGCGGCTTCGCTATTCTGTGCCAACCGGTCGGCCGTCCTGGCGCGCCGCATCCTCAAGGGACGCTTCCACTTTTGCGTTCCAGCGGTTGCTTGCCCCTGCTATATCGGCCTCCAGCAGTTGGCGCCAGCCTGATTCCGCTTTGGAGGCGACCTCGGTGATCTGGTCATCCAGGCGCTTGACGGCCTGTTCCATGTGCGCCAGGCGTCCCTGGGCGTCGGAGGCGCGCTGGCTGATTAGCTCTTGCCATTGGCGCGTCTCATTCGCGGCTGCTTCCGCCGAGTCGCGCCGCAGCTGTTCGATCGTGGCGCGGACTTCGTCCGCATTTTCGTCCAGGTGCCCGCTCAAATTTTGAAGCTTCTCGATTGCGGTTTGCAGTTGGCTCTGAATCTGCTCTCCAAAATCGGCCTGGCGCATGCTCTCGATTTCCGCGAGTTGAGAATCCACATGCAGGCGGGCATCGGCGATCCGCTGGTCCAGTTCGCGCGACCATTCCGCGCGCATCGACGCCACGCTTGCCTCCAACTCCTTTTGCACCCGCTGCTGTTGTTCCTGGTGCGTGCGTTCGATGTATGCCGCGACCGCCGTGGCCACCGATTTTTCCGCCGCTTCCTTCATTTGGTTCTGCAGCGCGGCCATGAGCGGCCGCGTTTCCGCGGCCACGGCAGTGGTCGCGCTTTCGCGAATCGCGGACTGAACCTGCTGTTTCGCTTCGGCGACCATGCGCGCGACCTGGCGCGCCAAATGCAGCGACGCATCGCCGCCGCCCGGCAGCGGCAGGACGCGAACATTATCTTCCGGGCCTCCCGTTCTTCCTGTTCCCGAGGCGTGGGAGTTTCATCCGCCACCCATTCCGCTCCCGGGGGAGGCTCGACCTTTTCGGCAGGCGGCGCAATTTCAAGATTGGAGGATGTTTCAGGGAAGGGAAACCAATCAGACGGCGGGAAAGCGATGCCCCAAACGTTGCCGGGAACTTCCAGTTCCACACCAATCTGAAACAGTTCGCGAACGGTTCGCGGGCGCTGAATCCAGGTGACGCGCGCGCGGACGGTGCGCGGCTCGCGGCCCGATTCATTATGCGGCACCTCGAACGTGACCCACATATTTTTCAAGACGTAATGTTTGGACTGATACCGGCAACCATGGCAATTAATGATCAGGCTGGAAGTGCGTTCCTGAAAGGGCCTGCCCAGGGCGTCTACGCCCGTCACGGTAAGCGGCACGGCTTGGACAATCCTCGTCGTCCGCCGCTTCTGCGACTCTGGCTCAGGATGAAGATTCGATTCCACTGACAAATCTCCCCACGCTTAAAAAGCAATCCTAGCACTGCGGCACTCAGGCGTCGAGAGCGGATAAGCCCATTTTCTTAATAGTTACGCCCGGCGGCCGAGCGGCGCAGGGCAGGGGTGGGGGAGCCGGCCAGGAGGGAAGGAGGAGAACGATGAGGTAAGGGGCTTGGCCGTCTCCCGGTCCAGGAGACCGGCAGGGGGGGTTGACAAGAATCCATATTTCTGCAATTATCGAAATATGCCGCTGCCCTCCATCAAGAAGAGTACCGAACAAGTAGCCAAGTATGCCGACATGTTCTCGGCCATGGGAACCGAGCCGCGCCTCCGGATCATGCAACTCCTATTATCGGCTCATCCGGAAGGCCTCGTGGTCGGCGACATTCAGGCTGAACTGGAAATTCCGAGTTCAACCCTTTCCCACCACCTGGACAAACTCAAGAATGAAGGTCTTGTGCAGGTGCGGCGCGAAAGCACGTTTTTGCACTACACGGCAAACACCGAGGCGCTTCAGGAGTTGCTCCAATTCCTCTACGCGGAATGCTGCACTCGGAACAAGGCTGTAAAACCGCAAGACATCGTTCAGATCTGCAAGTAGGAGGCGCGAGATGAATGGCCCCAGCATAAAAGATGCAGTGAAGGAAAAATACGGGCAGGCGGCGCTGCGCGTGAATCGCGGCGGAAGCGCTTGCTGCGGGGCCGCCCCAGCCTCTGGTTCGGGTTGTGACCCCATCACGTCCAATCTTTATGGCGCCGCCCAGACCGATCAAATCCCCGCGGAGGCTGTACTCGCCTCCCTGGGGTGCGGGAATCCAACCGCGCTGGCGAAATTAAACCCCGGAGAAGTTGTTCTCGATCTGGGCTGCGGCGGCGGCATCGATGTATTGCTGTCGGCGAAGCGGGTCGGGCCCGGCGGCAAGGCGTACGGTCTCGACATGACGGATGAAATGCTGGCGCTGGCGGACCAGAACAAGCGGAAGGCAGGAGTCGATAACGTCGAGTTCCTGAAGGGGGAGATCGAACACATCCCGCTGCCCGGCAATTCCGTGGACGTGATCATCTCGAACTGCGTCATCAATCTTTCCGCGGACAAAGATCAAGTGCTCCGGGAAGCGTTTCGCGTGTTGAAGCCCGGCGGGCGTTTGGCTGTTTCCGACGTTGTCACTCGCGGCGAAATGCCGCCTGAGATCCGCAAGAGCGTTCTGCTGTGGGCGGGCTGCATCGCTGGCGCACTCGAGGAAAACGAATATCGCGGCAAGCTGGCCGGCGCCGGTTTTGAGCAGGTGGAGATTGAACCAACCCGGATTTATCGCGTGGAAGATGCCCGGGAATTTCTGGCGGGCGAAGGCGTGGATGTGGACGCCATGGCTCCTCAAGTAGACGGCAAATTCATGAGTGCGTTCATCCGGGCGGTGAAACCGTCCGATTCAAAAGATAAGGCTTGCTGCGGGCCCGCCTGCTGCAACTAAAGCGAGATTTCAATCATGGAAAAACGCTACAACGTTTTGTTCCTATGCACCGGAAATTCGGCTCGCTCCATCATGGCCGAAGCCATCCTCAATCGGAAGGGCCGCCCCAACTTCGTCGCCTATAGCGCCGGCAGCCACCCCGCGGGAAATGTCCGCCCCGAGGCGCTGAAACAAATTGGGGGCGCCCACATGTCCACGGAAGATTTTCGCAGCAAGAGTTGGGACGAATTTGCGAAACCCGGCGCGCCGCAGATGGATTTCGTATTCACCGTTTGCGATAACGCGGCGAACGAAGTCTGCCCGGTATGGCCCGGCCAGCCCATGACCGCTCATTGGGGCGTTCCCGATCCCGCCGTTGTGCAGGGAACGCCGGAGCAAATCGAACGGGCATTCCGCGATGCGTTCATGATTCTCGACCGCAGAATCACGCTCTTTCTGTGCCTGCCGCTTTCCACCCTCGACCAGCTTGCCATCAAGAAGGAAATCGATCGCATTGGGCGACAATGAAAAATACCGCCCTTTCAACGAGGTCAACATAATGGCGACTCCCTACGTTCAAGCCCAGGTCTGTGCCCCAATGCCGCGGGCCCGGCTGTCATTCCTGGACCGCTATCTGACGCTGTGGATTTTTCTGGCAATGATCATCGGCGTTGGATTGGGGCATTTCATCCCGCGGACGGCGAATTTCGTGCAGCGTTTTCAAGTGGGCACAACGAATATTCCGATTGCCATCGGGCTGATCATCATGATGTATCCGCCATTGGCCAAGGTGCGGTACGAAAAACTCGGCGAGGTCTTCCGCAACCGCCGCGTGCTGGCGCTCTCGCTTTTTCAGAACTGGGTGATTGGGCCGGTCCTGATGTTCTTCCTCGCCATATTTTTCCTTCGCGGCGAGCCTGCGTATATGCGCGGCCTGATCCTGATTGGACTGGCGCGCTGCATCGCGATGGTCATCGTCTGGAACGAGTTGGCGGCCGGGGATACCGATTACGCCGCCGGTCTGGTTGCGTTCAACAGTATTTTTCAGGTGCTCTTCTACAGCGTCTATGCCTGGGTATTTATCACCGTGCTCCCGAAATGGTTTGGGCTGGAGGGGAGCGTCGTCCATGTTGGCATTGGCCAGATCGCCCAGAGCGTTTTCTTCTACCTGGGTGTGCCGTTCCTTGCGGGATTCTCACGCGTTTCGCGCTTTTGCGCGCCAGGGGAGAAGAATGGTACCGGACCCGGTTTATTCCGCGCATCAGTCCGCTGACGCTCGTGGCCCTGCTGTTCACGATTCTGGTGATGTTCAGCCTGAAGGGCGATCTGATCGTGCGGCTTCCGCTGGACGTGCTTCGCGTCGCGTTGCCGCTCCTGGTCTATTTTATTCTTATGTTCCTGGTGAGTTTCTGGATGGGGCGCGAGCTTGGCGCGGACTATTCCAAGACGGCAACGCTTTCCTTCACTGCCGCGAGCAATAATTTTGAGCTGGCGATCGCCGTAGCGGTGGCCGTCTTTGGCCTCAATTCAGGGGAAGCGTTCGTCGGGGTCATCGGCCCACTGGTCGAAGTGCCGGCGCTGCTCGGACTGGTGCATGTGTCGCTCTGGTTTCAGCGGCGTTATTTTGCGCAGGTAACGCCCACCCAGAGCGGATTCTACCCGGCACTCAATAGAATCGCTCATCAGGCCTGGGTTGGGAAAACCTCGGGATTCAGCGCTGCGGCTATGGATAAACATTCCAGCTAGGGCAAAAAATTCCCGGATCTAAGACCCGTGATTACGGAAACATTGCTGTAGCCCGCCTCTTCAGAGGCGGGGTTTTCCATTATCGTTGCGAGAAGAGCAAGCTAAATCGGGCGATGCTTGAACGTGCGCTGGCCCTTGCTATAGCTGCCGACGGTCTGGCCGTCGCCGAAGAGTTTGTATTTGTAGATGGTGAGTCCCTCGAGGCCCACAGGCCCGCGCGCGTGCAGTTTTCCCGGTGCTGATCCCGACTTCCGCGCCCAGGCCGTAGCGGAAACCGTCGGAGAATCGCGTGGACGCGTTTTGAAACACGTTGGCCGCATCCACGAATTCCATGAACCGCGCCGCGACGTCATGGCTTTCGGTCACGATGGATTCGGTATGCCGCGAGCCGTAGCGATTGATATGCTCGATCGCTTCATTCACGCCATCGACCACCTTGATCGAGACGATCAGGTCGGAATATTCCTTCTTCCAATCTTCTTCCGTCGCGGCAATCACTCCCTGTTCCCGCGCTAATTCCATCGTCCGCGGGCAGCCGCGCACTTCGACTCCCGCTTCGCGGAATTGCGCGACCATGCCCGGCAGAAAACTTGGCGCGATATCCTTGTGCACCAGCAGCGTTTCCATGGCGTTGCAAACCGCGGGGTATTGCACCTTGGAATCCAACGCGACGTCGAACGCTTTCCGGATGTCCGCGTCCTCATGGACGTACACGTGGCAGATTCCTTCGCCGTGGCCGAGCACGGGGATGCGGCTGTGCTCGGTGACATAGCGGACAAACTCGTTCGAGCCGCGCGGTACGATCAAATCGATTTCATCATGCAGCGTCAAGATTTGCGCCACGTCCTCGCGCGTGTGAAACAACACGACCGAGTCGGCGGGAATATCCGGGAACGCCGAAAGCACGTCGCGCCAGATCGCGACCAGCAAAGCGTTGGTTTCGGCGGCTTCGGCGCCACCTTTCAGGCACACGGCATTCCCCGATTTCAGGGCCAGCGAAGCGATTTGAGGGACGACGTCGGGCCGCGACTCGAACACCACGCCCACCACGCCCAGCGGACACGTCTCCTTGTAGAGAACCAGATGATCGTCCAGCTCCATGGCCGAAAGCCTGCGGTGCAGAGGATCGGGAAGATCGGCGACTTCGCGCACGCGCAGCGCCATTTCCGCGATGCCGCGCTCGGTGGTCCGCAAGCGCGCGAACATCGCGCGCGACATCTCGCCGCTTTCGACGGCGCGCTGCGCCACGGCGCAATCTTTGTCGTTTGCCGCCAGAATTTCCGCCGAGCGCGCTTCGATCGCGTTGGCCGCGGCCAGCAAGGCTTCGTTCCGCCGCTCTCCCGACAGCGCCGCTAGCACGTGCGCCGCCCGCCGCGCCCGCCGAACCGTCTTGCGGACTTCCGAAACATCGAGTTGATTCTGCGTTGCGCTCATTTGCGATCCAGTAAATCGGATGTGGCTCCAGTTCGTGCCCGCCCGAATCGGCTCTGGCCTCTACTTGGAGCCCACTAGAATAACAATATTATCGCGTTTTACGAGCACACTTGCACGCCCGTTGGCGCGGCTGCCGCTCTCGCCGCCCGTTCCGTTCCCGATCATGCTTTGCGCGTCTCCGCGCGAGTAATCCGAAATTCCCCGGGCGAATTCCGTCCCTTCGGCGTCCACGATGCTCACCACTTCCGCCGCGTCGAATTCGCCTTCGACGCCGACCACGCCCGACGCCAGCAGGCTCGCTTTTCCGCCCGTGAGCGCGTCGCGCGCCCCCGCGTTCACGATCACCCGCCCGCGAACCCCGGCCGCGTACGCGATCCACCGGCGCTTTCCCGCCATGCGCGTCTTCGATAGAAACACGGTGCCGGTCGGCTCGCCCTCAAAAATCCGGCCGAGCGTTTCCGGCTTTTTGCCGTTCGCGATGACCGCGATGCCGCCGGATTGCATGGCGATTTCCGCGGCGTCGAGTTTCGTCAGCATCCCGCCGCGCCCGCCTTCGGAAGGGCCAAGCGCCAGCGACTTCAATTCCGGCGAGATATCCTCGACCAGGGGAATCACGGTTCCGCCGGCGCTCTTCGCGCCCGACGGGCCAAATTCCATCAATCCGTCCACGTCGGTCAGCAGAACCAGCACGTCCGCGTCGATGTGGCTCATGACCAGCGCCGCGAGGCGATCGTTGTCGCTGAAAATTCGTTCGCCCGCGCGAATATTCAGGTAATCGAGTTCCGCCGTGGAAATCGTATCGTTTTCATTGATGATGGGAAGGACGCCGAGTTTCAACAGCGATTCCATCGTCTCGCGCAGATTGGAATACCGCGTGCGATCGACGAAATCTCCCTCGGTCAGCAGAACCTGGGCCAGTTGAATTCCGTGCGCCTGAAACAATTTTTCGTACTCGTGCATCAGCAGGCTTTGTCCCACCGCAGCGCACGCCTGGCGCATCACCAGATCGTTCAGCCGGTCGCGGTGAAGCCCCAGGCGTCCCCGCCCCAGCCCGACAGCTCCCGAAGACACGAGCACGACTTGGCGGCCGCCTTTTTTCAGGTCGGAAATCGTCCGCGCAACCGATTCGAGCAGCCCGGCGTTAAATTGTCCGTCGTTGACGGTAACAATTCCGGTGCCCAGCTTGATCACGACGCGGCGCGCCGCGCGCAGCCGCTTCTGTTGTTCGGTTTCCAATGGAGAATCCTTTTCCTCAAATACTCTATCACTTTCGACCGGCGGTTGTGATACCCGGGAGAAAGTGCTAGCCCGCAGATGGATAGAAAATCGGAGGCGTTGACGGAATTCGATACGGGTCAAAAGCTGGGCGAAGCGATGATGTCGCCGCAATAGGAAAGGGAAACGCGAAATATTTCTGATCAGAGATCCCGCCGGCCTTCCATGGCCTTCATCATCGTGACTTCGTCGGCGTATTCCAGGTCGGCGCCGACCGGAATGCCGACGCCGATGCGCGTCACTCGCACGCCGAGAGGCTTGATGAGTTTCGAGAGATACATGGCCGTGGCTTCGCCCTCGGCGTTCGGGTTGGTCGCGATAATAATTTCCTCGACCGTGCCGCCCTTCAGGCGTTCGATCAGGCTTTTCAGGTGCAGTTGATCGGGGCCGATGCCTCGCAGCGGCGCGAGCGCTCCGCCCAGAACGTGATACAGGCCGCTGTACTGCCGCGTTTTCTCGATGGCCATGATGTTGTGCGGCTCTTCGACCACGCAGATGGTTTTCCGGTTGCGCGTCGGCTGGTGCAGTAGAAGCACGGGTCCACGTCGGTGATGTTGTTGCACACCGAGCAGAATCGCATGTTCATCTTGGCGTCGCGGATGGCGTCGGCCAAGGCCATCGCCGCTTCCGGCTCGATGCGCAGAATGTGGAACGCCAGGCGCTGCGCGGTCTTCGCCCCGATGCCGGGCAGATGCTTGAGCTGGTCGATCAGACGCTCGATGGGTTCGGCGAAATCAGGCATAAGCGATTTTCCGTGATGCAGTGTGGCGCACTGAAAAGATATCTCCCATGTTTAAAACTACCCCAAAATTGTCATTCCCAGGCCGCCGCGGCGACCGAGGAATTCCTCCGTCTCCTGGACCAGTGCGCAGAGAAATTCTCCGCTTCGCTTGGAATGGCGCACTCGGTTGCATTGGGGGGAATTAAAACAGGCCGGGAATTTTCAGTCCGGCCAATCCGGGAATGCCGCCGGTCAGGCTTTTCATCTGGCTGGTGAGTTCCTCGTCCACGCGGCGCCCGGCTTCGTTGACTGCGGCGCGGATCAAGTCCTGCAACAATTCCGAATCTTTTCCGGCAAAGACTTCCGGGTCCACGTGAAGTTCGGTGACCTGCTTCTGTCCGTTCATCTTGACGGTGACCATGCCGCCGCCCGCCGACGCTTCCACGTGCACGGTTTCGACCTGCTTCTGCAGGTTCTCCTGCATCTGGCGAAACTGCGTGAGAATCTGCTGCAGTGCTTTGACTTCCATGGTCTACTCCTCGCCTCGGCGCTTGACGTCGGAAATTTGGCCGCCGAACCGTTCCATCATCGCGCGCACGATCGGATCTTGCTCGAACTTTGCGCGCAATTCACGAGTGCCGGAGGATCGCGTCGCCGCTCCCTCGCTCCCACTCGGTACGGCTTCCAGCTTAACACAGACGCGAACCGTCTGGCCGAGAATGCGGCTGGCAATGTTGCGCAAACGTTCCATGGGATCGCGCGCCTGCAACATCTCGGCGAGCGCGCGGCTCTCGGTGGGAAAAAATAATCGCACTTCGCCGCCGCCCATTTCCCATCGCGAGGCGTGCTCGATCAATTCGCCCAGAAATTTTTCCTGCGCGGGGATCGCGGCCTTGATGGAATCGACTTGCGCTTCCGTCAGTCCCTCTCCGGCCGATGCGGTTCGCGCGACCGCGCTGGGCGGCTCGGCGGAAGCGGGCGCGCCGTTTGCGCGCTCTGGAGCAACGTTCCCGTTTTCGCGCGCCACTGCGGGCGGCGCTGGCGTTTCCAAATGCGCCGGAGCGATGGTCTGCATTCTGGCGGCGGCAGCCTGGGGCGCGCCGGAGGAAACCGCAACGGTAACTCCTGCAGGCCCGCCTGGAAGGGTTGCGGATGCGCCGCGCGGAGCCGCGGGCGCGGAATGCCGCGCGGGCGGCGTCGTTTGCGGCGCCGAGCCTGCGCTTCGGACAGGAGCGGCGGAGGGCGTTCCGCCTTCCAGCTCCGCGAGAATTTCCTCGAGCGGCGCCAGGCGCGCGGCATTCACCATGCGCAGCAGCCCCATTTCCAGATGCAGGCGCGCGTCGGGTTTGCGGCGCAGGTCGTCGTCGGTGTGCAGAAGGATCTGAAAAAAACGCGTGAGGTCTTCCTCGGTGAACGATTCGGCGGCCTGCTGCAAGCGCGGACGCTGTTCGGCGGGCGCGGCAATCAAATCGGAATCCGCGCCGCAGACGCGCGCGACCAGCAGATTGCGAAAATGGCCGATGGCCTCGCGGCAGAAATGCTGCAGGTTTTGCCCTTCCGCGAGCAGCCGGTGCACCAGCGTGAGAATGCGCTCCGCGGATCGCGCTTCAATCGCGCCCGTCAGTTCCTCCAGAATTTCCTCGGGAACCACGCCGAGCAATTCGCGCACCTGCGCGTCGGTGATGTTCGCGCCGCAGTAGGCGCGCGCCTGTTCGAGCAGGGAAAGCGCGTCGCGCAGACTGCCTTCGGCGGCGCGCGCCATCACGGCCAGCGCTCCGGGCTCCGCCGTCAGGGATTCCTTCACGCAAATCTGTTCGAGCGCGTCCACGATTTCGGCGAACGACAGCGCGCGAAAATGGAAATGCTGCGAGCGCGAGCGAATCGTCTCGGCGAGACTTTCCGGCTCGGTCGTGGCCATGACGAAAATGACTTTGTCGGGAGGCTCTTCCAGCGTTTTCAGCAGCGCGTTCGAGGCCTCGTCGGTGAGCATGTGCGCTTCGTCGAGGATGACGACTTTGTAGCGGCCGCCGGCGGGAGCGTAGCGCACCATCTCGCGCAGCTCGCGGATCTGATCGATGCCGCGGTTGGATGCCGCGTCGATTTCGATGACGTCGAGCGAATTTCCCGCGCTGATTTCGCGGCACGAGTCGCACTCGTTGCAGGGTTCGGCGGCGGGGCCCTTCGCGCAGTTGAGCGCCTTGGCGAGAATGCGCGCCGTGGTCGTCTTGCCCACGCCGCGCGCGCCGGAAAAAATGTACGCGTGCGCCACGCGGCCGGACTGGATGGCGTTCGACAGCGTCCGCGTGACGTGCTGCTGCCCGACCACGTCGGCAAACGTCTGCGGCCGCCATTTTCGCGCGATGACCTGGTAACTCATCCCTTTGGATCCTCAACAAAATTCGCGGCTGGGTTGTAGCTCGCCTCTTCAGAGGCGAGGTTTTTCCGCGCGACATGAAAAATTCCCCGCCTCTGAAGAGGCGGGCTACAACTTCCACATCGGGATTCGCGGAATCGCGATGTGTCGCATCACCGAATTCTAGTCGCGCTGCAGATGAGAGGAACTTCGGGTACTCCGCGGCGCACGAAGCGATCCCGGTACCGTTGCTCCCTTCCGGGCCTGGCGGGGTTCGCGGGACTTCGTCGCACAGAGCCCGAAGTTCCACGCATCGGCAGTCGTGCCACTCGGCAAGGACTGACACGGCAGTCTAGCACAGCGACGCGTTCGAAAAAAGAATAGCGCCGTGCGGAATAGTTGAGCTACTTTGATCTTGTTGCCGATGTAAAATTAGGATGCGTAGAAAAGAGGACAGAGCCAAGAGCGGGTATCATGGCGCAGGATTGAAGCGCTGTGGGAGGACGAAGACTGGAACTCCGCGCATTACTCCCGGCAAGCTCGAAGACAAGTCTCCCGCAGGGACGCAGTGTTCGGGTCGAGGAGCTCGAATCCGCATCGGAACAAGGGTGATTATTCAGGGACAGAGGGAGCAGTTCTGGGCTACGGTGAGTCTACTGCCGCCTCGATCACAGTGGGCATCCTCTACATGTTTTAGGCATTCAGCGAGATCCGGAGGATATCGTCCGATCCAAAATAGCCCGCTTTATCCCCGTGAACTCCGTGTTAAGCATTTTCCCGATTTTTTGAATCCCATCGCCCGAGTTGGCGATTTCGAAACATCGATGCCGCACTTTGTCGAATTGGGAATAACACGCCATCGTATGATATCTGCGAACGTTACCTCCGCATCCGGTCCGGCACGCTCCCGCAGAGCCTCGCCGGGCGTGCAGCGCCAGCGCAATGCCTCTCGACACGAGGCTTAACCCGTGTACGGCCGAATCTTCGGCCGGCTCGGCAGGATGGAGGATCCTAATGAAACGCATGGTTGTCTCTCTAAGTGTATCTTTTCTGCGCCGTTGTGTTGTTTTTCCGCTGCCGCGCTCCCAGCGCGCGCGCAATCCCATGAACTTCTGCAGGGCACCCAAGTGCACCTGCGACTGCTCACCGGTTTAAGCACCGCCGTAGCCAAGAGCGGCGATCCGTTTATCGCCGAAGTCACGCAGCCCGTGTACGTCGGGACGCTAGTTGATTCTGCCCAGCGGAGCGCTGGTGCACGGCACGGTTGGCGGAGTGATGCACTCGCGGCACTTTCCCATTTTTCGCGGTCAGGCGGCGATGAACCTGTCGTTCCGCGATCTCCAGGTTGACAGCCGCATCTTTCCGGCACGCATGAGCATTCTCAGCCTGCAGAGCCCATCGATCAGGTGAGAAGGCAGGGAAGACGCGGAAAGACGTCAAAGTGGAGGAAGGCCAGGTCGTGCAAGCCAAGCATGACATCAAGGGAGACGTCATCGCCGGAACCATCGGAACCGGCGGCGGCACCCTGGTGGGCGTGGTCTTCAGCAACGTGGCGCGGGGTTTCGGTATCGGCCTGGCGGGAAGCGCCGTGTACATCATGGAGCGCAAGGGCAAGGAAGTGGAATTGCCGGCGCAAACCGCGATTATCGGTCCGCATGGACAATACCGTAAGCTTGCCTCGAATCTCAGCGGATAACGTCGCAAGAGAAGCAGGCAAGGGCGACGTGCAATAGCCGCGCGATTCGTCTAAGCGACCAAGGTCTTCCTCTGCGCCAGGATCGCCGGAAAAGCATCCCGTTGCTTTTGTGTGATTCGCTTTCTGTCAGAAAGGGAGCGTTGCGTCAGCCCGGGTCATGGCTGGCGCAACGCATGTCTTTTTCCCAATCTGTTATTTAGCGGCAAGTTTCGGGCTGGAGGGATTGTGCAGCAACCTGGCCTTGCTGAGTTTTTCTCCGCTCAGGATTCGTGCACCTACAAGCATGCTTGATGTCCTGTGACCGACCCACTTGACCTCAAAGAACTTGGCAGGTTCATCCGACAGACTCTGTCCATCCTCGGCGAGCAGTTGGACAGCGACCGTGTCTCCTTTCTTAATCGGTCCTCGAATCGAGAAACGGCAGCCAAAGTCACTGACATTTTCGACATAGGTTCGTTCCATGATCCGGCTTCCTTCCTCGTTCACTTCCGTGATCTCCACGGGGACTTTTACCACGATCCGCGTGTCGCCCTCGGCACTCGGGTTGGGCTGCTTCGTTTGATTTGTGGTTCATTTCCAAGCGATTCTCACGATTCTTTACATGCTTAAGGATGCAATCGGGATTCCAAACATATCTTTCGCATGTATCGGCAAGCCAATGGTTTCCCAACCTTCCGGCATACTGGTGTTCCGCAAAGAAAAACCTGTGCCTTTACAGGAGTCCCGGCGTTCGGACGGCGGAAGCAAAATTCGCGATCTGGTAACGAGTCTTGCTCAGGGCTGAGGAGAACGCCGCGTTAGCTCAAGCAGGAGGCCAGCGCGGCGCATGGGGAATTGGGGCAGGCTATTTCGGGGAGCGTTCAGAAGCGTAGTTGTTTAGGGGAAACTTGATCGATGCGAGCTTTTCGCCCTGGAGCTTTATGGCGCCGGCAACCCAGAACGCAACCCTCCGGTTGGTCCAAGCGATCTCAAACAGATGGGGGTGCTGATCTTCCAGGGTATTGCCGCCGTGCTCCAGTGGTTTGATGGCGACGATGTCGCCAGCCTTCAGGGAAATCCCCGCCTCAAAACGGCATCCGCCATCGCTCCAGTCCTCGATCGTGATTTCCCCGATGACCAGGTGACCCGTTTTATCGATGACTTTAATTTCACCCGGTAAATTGACCCGGAGGCGCTCTTCCTGCCGGCGGTCCACAGAAACGGTCTCCAATGATGTGCCTCGCAGTAAGGTTAATGTTTTGCTCATGACGCAATAGAAGAGCAAATGACGTGCCAAGAAAATTTAACGTTCATGACATAAAATCAGAACTTGCAGATAATGATGTATACGGAAGCTGTACCGCAAATTGCAATCTGTTCGACAGTGAAACACGGCGCTTTCGTCTGATTATCGATTGCGATCGCCAAGACCATGGCAGATTAGCTTGACGCCGCTTCCGCGGTGTTCCTTTCGGACCGCTTGAGGAACCGGTACAGGCTTGTACGGCCGATCCCCAGCATTTGAGCGGCGCGAACACGATTGCCTTCGCACGCTTCGAGGACTCGCCGGATGTGCTGGCGGCGAATCTCCTCCAGCGGGAGGGGGCGCCAGGGATCGCCCGCTTTGCCGTTTTGCGCGGCTGGTTTCTGCAGGTTCTCGGGCAGGTCATCCACGTCGATGAATTCGCTGACCGAAGTCAGGCAGGCGCAGGAAATCACGTTTTCCAGTTCGCGGACATTGCCTGGCCATGCGTGCTGCAGCAAGACGGCCTGGGTTCTGCGGGTCAGGCCCTGAATCTGTTTGCTGTAGGCTTCATTGTATTTTTTCAGGAAGTATTGGATGAGCATGGGAATATCGTCCAAACGCTCGGCCAGGGTGGGCACGCGAATCTGGATCGTACTGAGGCGGTAAAAAAGGTCCTCGCGGAAACGTCCGGCTAAAACCTCGGCGCGCAGGTCGCGGTTGGTCGCCGCGATCAGCCGCACGTCCACGCGGCGGACTTCCGGAGAGCCCACGCGCTGGATTTCCCGGTTCTGGATCACCCGGAGCAGCTTGGCCTGCATGGGCAGGGATGTTTCTCCGACTTCGTCCAGAAATACCGTGCCGCCGTTGGCGTATTCGAACAGGCCCGGGCGAGTATCGGTCGCTCCGGTAAACGCCCCGCGCACATGCCCGAACAACTGGCTTTCCAGAAGCGTATCCACCATGGCCGAGCAGTTGCAAACGGCAAACCTCTGCTGCGAGACCGGGCTCATCTGGTGAATCGACTTCGCGATCAGTTCCTTGCCTGAGCCGGTGGCCCCAATCAGCAGGATGTTCGTGTAATGGCGCGCCACCTTTCGGACCATTTCGAACACTTCGAGCATGGCGGGGCTCCGGCCTACGATTCCGTGGAATTCCAGGTCGGTGAGAAGTTGCTGTTCGAGGGTGCGGATGCGCTTGCGGCGATTGAAGGATTCCGCAAGCTCGTCCAGCGATTTCTTTAGGCGCAAACGGTCGACGGGCTTGGGGATGTAGTCATACGCGCCGCGCTTGATGGCCGCGATGGCGTTGTCAAGCGAGTAGTACCCGGTCATCAGAATGACGTATATGCCGGGATCCAGATGCAGCGCTTGCTCGAGGAATTGCAGGCCGTCCATGCCGGGCATTTTGATGTCTGACATCACCACACGCACGCGCCCCTTTTCGATCATTTCGAGGGCATAGTGCGGGTCGCAGGTCCCGATCGATGCGAAGCCCAGGCAACGCAGCGATTCCTGCAGCATCTCGACCATGCCGATTTCGTCGTCCAGGACGCATACGGTCATCGCGTCTTCGGAACTGCCTTGAACCAGGTGCGCTTCTTTGGAAGGTGCAGTCATTGTGGTCATGCCGGATCAAGGGCACGGGCCGTGCCACAATTGCGATTCGCATGGATTTGTGTCACACAAGGTTGCGCGGATTGATAAGCGCTGGGGGACGCTTCTTCTAAGTCAGCGCCTGGCAATCAATTAGAGACGCCCAGCAGGATTCTGAGAGGCGTCTTAATTCTGCCTGGGACGCCAATTCACACACGACGAGCCCTTCGCACGACTGAGATCTCGTTCCAATTTGGAGAGAATTGCCGCACGAATGTGCCAAAACTGAATTCCTCGGCTGACGCGGGCTCTGTTAGTTCGAGGTCGCGTCGTCCATCTCGCTGAGATACGCAAAAAACTCAAATTCTTCAGCGGGATATCGGATGACGCCGCCAAGGTCGGAATCCACGTCGCAGTAACTTCCCTGCGTGTAGCAGAGTTCCACCACGCGATCTGGAGTGTAAGACGTGGCGCGACGAATCTCCTCCCAAGTGGCCGGGCGGTCTTGAAGGGATTGAATTGTAGATTCTAGCTTTCATTGGAGGATCTCCTCATGTTCCAACTGCGCCGAACTTTCCTTCGGTTCGCATCGTACTCTTGCTATCCTCTACTAAATAAGATGCAAGTGCTCCCATTTGGGATACTTTTGTGCGAGGGTGCAATTGCTTCAGACGTATCTCGGACTGGCCATTGCAATCTGTCCGGCGCACAGCTGCCACTTGATAGGCAACAGGTAACGCCTTGCCCGTCGCGTCAGGCAAGAGTAGCCGAACAAAAACAATGCCTCCCTCGGCAGGGGCGTGGTGCAATAATACCTTCTTATCGCCGCTTCGGTCCCAGAACAGATCGGTCTGTTCCACGAAAAAGTTGCTATCGAAACCCCAGCCCGAAACTTCAATCCGATAATTGCCATCAAGATTCGCTGATTCGTCCATTTGAACCGTATCTCCTGACTCACCTTACTGCAGACGATGGGCCAGACGGGCAAGAGTTGTGGAAACTGATAAACAAGGACTTAGTTTCCAATTCGTTATGCAGGAATTGCGTTTGACTGTGCATAAATTGGCACGGGGATGCAGATTTGAAACAGTCGGAGTAAGGAATCGAGTCGGAGATACGAGGAATTTCGATCGGCGCTTAACCTTTAGCAATCCCGGCGTACAGCACATGCAAGGCAAATAAAAAGACCGGCTCGAAAATTTTGTCGAACATCTGCCATGCGATCACGATTCCGATCAAGGCGTAGCTGCTGGACCGCCGCATCCAGTCCAAATACCGTTGCGCGGCAATTTCGGGCATCAGGACCATAATCCCCGCATAGCCGTCCAATGGCGGTACTGGAATTAGATTAAACGCGCCAAGCAAAAGATTCAGAACAAACAAGATGCTCAAGGCGGACGTAAGAAAAGTGGGATCAGCGGATTGCGCCGAGGCAACCAGCCCGCTATACCCGCGAACGTACAGAGGCGCGCGAAAGTAGCCCGCGGCGACCCCCACGCGAATCGCAAGTCCCGCCAGAATCACAAGCGTGAAATTCGCCGCCGGGCCGGCCAGCGCCATCCAGCCCGAGCGCCGCGGGTAGCGCTGCTGCCAGGCGGGATCGAACGGCGCGCTCGCCCAGCCAATCATCCAGCCGCCCAGCGCGAACGATAAAATCGGCACCACCACCATCCCGAACGGCGAGCGGCGAATGTGCGGGATGGGATTGAGCGTCACCTGCCCGCCTTCGGCCGCGGTCAGGTCGCCGCCCAGCTTCGCAACCAGTGAGTGAGCCGCCTCGTGGCACGTGGTCGAGAACAGAAAGACGATGTACCAGATGGCGCCAAGGGCAAGTTCGGGAGTATTCATCGGTTTTCTTAGTCTTAGGAAGAAAAATGGTTCCGGGGCCTGGACTCGAACCAGGATTCCAGGCTCCAAAGGCCCGTGTGCTACCGATTGCACCACCCCGGAAAAGATTAGAGCCAAGATAGAGTAGCGTAACTGGCGGGATCAGTCCATCGGAGTTGGAAAGGCGACCTTCTTCTCCTCCCAACTTTCTGTTAGTCTGGTTGAGCTTTTCTCCACGAGGAGAGGTGTCCGAGCGGTTTAAGGAGCACGCTTGGAAAGCGTGTGTTGGGGAAACTCAACCGTGGGTTCGAATCCCACCCTCTCCGCCATCCAGTCTTCACTTATCTTTCTCTGTAGTAATTTCCACGTGAGAAATCGCTTTTGCCGCGCCAAATGCGGCGACTACCGCATGCGCGAAAGCAATTAGTTTCTCCGCACATGTGAGAAATGTCCGGGATGAACTCAGATTTCTCTGGGCCTCGACCGAGTAGTTGGGCTCCGAAGATGCAGAGTAACCTCAACTGAGGCGAGCAAAGGGCGTCAGTCCATTTCGTTATGCGACCCGACGGTCAGCGGGCTAATCCAACTGAGACAGTCGGATCGTTAAGACCCGAGATCTCTACACATTTCCGCACGTTGCGCCACAGGCTATTTAGGCGATATTGGCGTACCTGCTGAGCCGGTCCCCATGGACTTCAGCGCGTGGTGTGAAGTCTACCTAGAAGACCGTTGGTGGACTTTTGACACTCGCCGCAATCATCCGCGTTATGGCCGCGTACTGATTGCCACGGACCGTGGCGCCTCGAATGTTGCCATGACATCATCGTTCGGAATGGAGAACTTGACGCACTTCAGCGTAGTAAGTGAAGTCGTAAAAGAATGAAAATGCGCGACATACTTAGGATTCCACCTGTGTGCATCTTGTTTCTTTCTCAGGGAATTTTGTGCGCGCGGACAATAAATCTCTTCGGAGCGGGCCCTACGAAATAAAACGGATAACAGGTCACCAGGGTCAGGATCGAGTCATCGGAATTGTTGAGC
Source organism: Terriglobia bacterium (assembly GCA_963781055.1). Classification (GTDB taxonomy): domain Bacteria; phylum Acidobacteriota; class Terriglobia; order Acidiferrales; family UBA7541; genus Palsa-360. The sequence continues at coordinate 97,703 of CAWAEW010000035.1, read as the reverse complement.
ACTTGCGTATCGTCCGGTCCGACCACTTGCGTCGAATCCACGAGATAGCGATACGATCCGTCCAGTGCCGTCAACGCGATTTCGTCGCCATGCCGGACGTTTCGCAGCGCCCGGAAGAATGTGTCCCGATGTCCTGCGATCGCGGTATTCCCTTGATGACCCGGCAGTGGCGTTCCGGGAATGTGTCCGACGGCGTGCCGCAAAGTTCCCTCATCAATGCCTTCCATTATCATTGCCGAAACACCAATTCTGGCAATTTCGATTCTCCCCAGCGCTCCATCGCGGAGCGCAGCGACTCGCACAGCGCCCATACTTCCGGCAGTGGCGATCGCAGGACGAATGTTGCTGAGTTGCTGCTGAAAACGGCGAGCTTGGTAGGCCTGGTAGAGATTTGTGTCGAGCAATGTAAAACCGGCATAACCCAGGACCAGAACACCAACGACCAAGAACGCGTCGCGGCTCCAATGCAGGAATCGCCGGTACCGAGGGCGAGTGCTGACACTGAATCCGGCAGAGGGCCATGGCGGAAGATTGATATTCGCCGAACGAGATTGCGCGATTCGGACTTTCATGGCCGGTTTTCCTGGCTTCCCTCAGAAACAGCAGGATTCAAGGGCGCGGAATAACCGGCCCGCGTGATGACGGTCAATCGTCTGCCGCCGGAACTCGCGCGCGCCTTCACTTCAATTGCCCGGTAGGCCCCATCTTCTTTCCTGTTCGTGGGCTCAAACGTAATGGTGTATTGGCTCCGAATGTCGTGGGCAATCTGTTCGCAAATCGGGAGAATCTCATTAAGGGTTTGGGGGAAAAATGCTTCGCCGCCGGAGGCTCGCGACAGTTGCGTGAGCACGCGAGGGTTCCGATCCTCGTCCGTATCGTCATATACACCCAACGTGTATATGACCGCGTTCGACTGGTTTACCATGGACATGATTTGAGCCAGGTTGTGTTTGCTGGCGTTGTCTCCACCATCGCTGACCACGATCAAAACTTTCTTGTCCCATTTGCCCTTTTGAAGATGTTCGAGAGCCACGGCAATGGCGTCGTAGAGTGCCGTCATTCCGGTAATGGCATGCCTGGAGAGCGCGGTTTCCAATTGAGCGGCATTGTCCGTGAACGGCGTGCTTGCGGGAAGGCCCATCGAAACATGCTCGTTGAAATTGACCACGAACATCTGATCTTCCGCGTTACTGGAACGCGCAAATGCCAGGGCGGCGTCAATCACTTCGGCACGCTTAGGGCGCATGCTTCCGCTGCTGTCGATCACCAAACCTATCGTGACGGGGATATCGTCATGGCTAAAAGATTCAATGGATTGAAGAACCTTATCTTCGTAGACCTGAAAGTTTTCCTGGGTGAGCCCGGCGACGGGTTCGCCCATAGGGTCCCTGACCGTCGCCCGTAAGACGACCAGGTTCACATTCGAACGGATCGCATAGGGACCAAGTTGGCTGGGTTGAGGGGCGTCTTGAAGCTGGCGGGTTCCAGCTGGATCTGCCACCCGGGGCGCGGCGACACACGGCAAGACGATCAAAAGAAGCAACGACAACTGTGAGAATCCTTGAATCGCACGTTGTTTCATGAGTTTGTCCGATATGAGGTGCGACCTGCTGATCCGGGTACTGTGTGGGATCTGAGCGGTACTACCGGATCCTGGACCATACCGCCCACGAGGGCAGGTCAAATTCACCTGCCCTCTCCACAATGCGTCCATCCGTCAATCAGGCAGTTCGCTTCGTAACGATCAGGAGCGTAAAGCCTGCGCACAGCGAAAGCAGACCGATCAAAGCAAACAGCGGCATCGAACTGGCTGTGTGCGGTAAGGTCTGAGGTTCGGCCTGCGCCACGACGGCAACCGGCGCAGCCTTGGGGGCAACTGCTGCTGGCGGGGCTTCGACTTCCTCGGCGACTGCAACTTCTTCGCCCGTTGGCTTGACCACGGCAACCGGAACACTTTTCAAAGTTTCCGCGGGCGTAACGTCCGTGGTTTCGATCGGCATCTCAAGAACGGGTTCGTTTACGACTTTCGCCAGTTCGATCGCCCGGATTTTTGGGTAAACAAATTCCTGGCCAAATGCATTGCCGGGATAGAACCAAGCCTTAATCGCTTCCGGTTGACCCTCGCCTCGCTCTTTGAACGTCAACACCGTCTTGTCAGTTGGTTTTCAGGCGGTAATTGTTGATTGCCAGGATCGTGGTATAGACGTGTGTTCCTTCTTCGTTGGTGATTTGGACGACATTTCGATCACCTAGCACGTCCACCAGCTTGAAGACATACGTCCCGGCCGGCAGGATCTGGGCGCCCACGCCCGGCACTTCGACGGGTTCACTGAACGTCATTATGGTTTTCTTATTCCACTCATCGGCCTTGGCTCGGGGTGTAATCGCCAGGGCCACGAATGCAAAACAGCAGATTATCGCTACAAAACTGAATCGCTTCATTTTGTTACCTCTTTCGTAAGTCGCAGTAGGTCTAGGCTTCTGTTCCACAATCTCTTTCGCGGCGCGGAAATCATGACGCCAGGGCGTTTCAGTCCCTTTTGTTTTGGTGGACCAATTGTTTCGCTTCTAGGTCGCCTGCTCTGATCAGATTCTCGCTGGCAGATGGAGGCAGACCATATATACGCGCGGGTAATTTATGTGTCAGTTCAATACAGCACATGGCTCTGAGCAAAACAGCACATTCCGAATCTCGTGGGAAACAGGCGTTTGAGAATGTTTCGGAAATACCGAGGTTGCTAAGGAGATTAATCGTGCAGAACGACGCTCAACAGACCGCTATTGACCGTGAGGCCGTTGGTGTAGTCGATGAAGCCGAGCTTTTTGAATTTCATCATGAAATGGCTGACGCGCGACCGGGTTGTGCCAACCATTTGCGCCAGATGTTCCTGATTAATGCGGGGGAGGACTGTTTCGGCCCTGCTTTCCTTGCCAAAATGCGCCAGCAACAAAAGAATTCGAGCCAGGCGTTTCTCGCTGGAATTGAAAAGTTGGTCCACCAGATCGGCTTCATATCGAATGTTTCGCGAAAGCAGGTGGGTTACGAACAATTCCGAAACGTCGTGCTGGTCATGGAGGATGCGGGTCATGACGGCCCGCTCGATCCGGATCAAGGTGCAGTCAGACATCGCAAAAGCCGTGGCGATGCGCAGCGCTTGCCCTGCCAGGCAACCTTCCCCCAAAAATTCGCCGGTGCCGAGAACCGCGACGATCGCTTCCTTGCCCTGTTTGGATGTTACCGCCAGCTTCACTTTGCCATGCCGGATGTAGAAAAGGGAATCCGCAGGCTGGCCTTGCCAGAATATTTTACGCTTGGCGCTGTACTCCACGGCTGTGTTGCCGCCAATAATCTCTTTGAGGATTGACTCCCAATTCACCGGCTGGATCTTCTTCCGTTTCAATAAAGTTCCCGATGGAAACCTGATCTTCTTCTGGCGATGGATCGCAGGCGCACTCAGTGCCGCAACCGGCTTTAAGTATAATCCATCCATTTTTATACTATGAATCAAGGGCCCGGTCATGGATGTTCACTTTTGCACACTTTTTCACGCATCCGCCGGACAAGTTCATCAATATTCCATTCTGTTCATAAGTGAACAGACTGCTGCGTTCAATCCTCCTATCATCACGCAAGTTGGCTTTGAAAGTGTGCAGCAAAGAGAGGTCACAAGATCATGCCTTTAGTTCAAGTATTGTTCACTCTGATTATCGTTGGGGTAGTTCTATGGCTGATTAATCAGTTCATCCCCATGGCGAATTCCATCAAATCGATTCTGAACGCGGTGGTCGTCATTGGCGTGTTGTGGTGGCTCGGCAACGTCTTCGGAATATTCCACTCCATGTCCCACGTCCGAGTCGGTTAACAGGGTTATCAAAAGGTATAACTGAAGGAAAGCGAACGGGCCGCTCAAAAGAATGAATGATCGCACGTATGACCCGTGCGAAGCGGGAATTTGTGTGGGACGCAGTGCAGAAGTTTGATTAGAGACAATATGATGAAAGTATTTCGATTCATCGGTACGACCGCCGTATTCTTAGTTCTAGGGCTGACTGTTCCAGCATATTCGCGCCAGGAGCGGCAGGATAAACCGAAGGACAACGAGAGACATCAACAGCAGGACAAACCTGCCGAAAAGCAGCAACGGAACTCCAAGCCTGAAAGGCAAGCCCAACCGCAGGCCAATCACCAACAAGATCAGCAGCGGCCGCAACAACAGCAGAAACAGCAGGCCAAAGGGCAACAGAATCAGCAACAGCGCCCACAGCCCCAGTCACAAACCAAGTCTGCGACAAAAGTGCGGCCGCAAACCATGCGACCACAAGATCAGAAACTCCAGAAACAAGCCAAGGGCGGCCAAGAACAGCAGCGGCAACAGCCACAGCATCAGACCATCCCATCGGCCCGGCAGCGGAGCCCTGAACAGGTACGCCAACAGCAGGCAGCCTGGCAGGGCGATCGTGCGCACAACTGGAAGTCCGATCATCGCACCTGGCAACAGCGCGGCGGTTATACCGGCTACCGTATTACGGATGATCGTTTCCGGGCCTACTATGGCCAGGACCATCAATTCCGAATTTTCAGCCTCCCCGTGATGTTTGTGGGCGGACAACGTCGCTTCCAGTACGGCGGCTATTGGTTCGCTCTTGTCGACCCGTGGCCGGAATACTGGTCAAACAATTGGTATGACACCGACGAAATGTGGGTGGATTACTACGCGGGCGGATACTATCTGTGCAACCGCAGCCATCCCGGCGATCGGATTGCGATCAGCTTCTACCTGAATTAGGCGCTCTCGTGCGCAGTGATCCAAATGCGACACCAGTCAGAAAACAAAATATGTTCCCGGTTATTTCAATCTGGTAATACCGGCTCAAGGCGGGCCCCATGTGAAGCCCGCCGCCTGGGCTGGGGCCGATGGGTCGCCCGCGCGGCGTTGGTTTTTCTGATCGTGCTCCTATGCGCGAGCGGCTCGTTCGCTTATTCCGTGCTCACCCACGAGGAAATCATAGATCTCGTCTGGACGGATGAAATCCGTCCTCTTCTCCTGCAGCGATTCCCAGCACTCACGGAAGAGCAGATCACGGAGGCGCACGGCTATGCCTATGGAGGCGCCGTGATTCAGGATCTCGGCTACTACCCCTTTGGCAGCACGGAATTCAGCGATCTGGTCCATTACGTTCGCAGCGGAGACTTCGTTCACGAGTTGCTGATCGAGAGCCAGGACGCCAACGAGTACGCCTTCGCCCTCGGCGCCCTAGCGCACTACACGTCCGATATCACCGGGCATCCAACCGTCAACCAGGCTGTAGCCATCGAATATCCGAAGTTGCGGCTGAAATTCGGCAGCTCGGTCCGGTACGCGGAAGACCACGCCGCGCATTTGAAGACGGAGTTCGGGTTCGACATGGTGCAAGTGGCGAAGAATCGTTACGCCTCGCAGCAGTATCACGATTTCATCGGATTTCAGGTTTCCAAGCCATTGCTGGACCGCGTTTTTCCTGTCGTATACGGAATCGAGTTAAAGGACGTGCAGGGTCACGAAGACCTTGCGATCGGGTCCTACCGTTATTCCGTCAGCCGCTTAATCCCGGAAATGACACAGGTTGCGTTGCGAGTCCATAAAAAGGACCTGATGCGCGAGACACCAGGTTTCGCGAAGCGCAAGTTTCTGTACCGCCTGTCGCGCTCGGAATACGAAAAGGAGTGGGGTAAGGATTACCCGAAGCCGGGATTCGGTACGCGACTCTTGTCGGTGCTTCTGCATTTCATGCCGAAAATCGGCCCATTCAAGGCCATGGCGTTCAAAAATCCGACGCCGCAGACCGAGGAAATGTATTTCAAGAGCGTCAACTCGACCGTCGATCAGTACCGTGTATTCCTGAAGGAAGTCGGGACGAATTCGCTCGTGCTGCCAAATTGCGATCTTGACACGGGGAACACGACGCAGGCAGCGGAATATTCGCTGACAGACGACACCTATGCCGGGTTATTAGGGCAACTGGCCGATCGGAAATTTGCTCTAACATCAGCAAACCTGCGCGACAATATCTTACAGTTCTATTCCGACCTCTCCGCTCCCATCGAAACCAAGAAGGACGCGGGCCACTGGCAGAAAGTCCTGGTATCGCTTGGTCAACTAAAGTTGGTGACTCCGGTTCCTGCAACGGCGGACGGGCATGTGCGGAGCGGTCCGTCCATGCCTGGCGAAAGCGCCGCCACGCGCGCGGTGAAGGCGGAATGAATCCCCGGTCCCTCAATTCCATTACCCAGCAGAATGCGCTTCCCGTGAAGTACTCGAATGTACTCCGCGGGATACTTGTTTCGGCAAGCGCTCTTGTTTTCCTTTTTGCAACCGCTTGCGGCGCCCGGCATGTTGTTTCGGCGCACCCTCCCGCTGGCGGCGAAATTTCTGCAATGCCGCCGGCCATCGTCATTGGGTTCGTCGGCGGTTTCATTGCGCATGACAACCCGGTTCACAGCGAAGTCCAACTCGCGGCGCGTCTGCGCAAGGAGTATCCAACGGGCGTGGGTGTGGAAACATTTGAGAGTTATCGCGGCAAGAGGGCCCGCCGGACAATATTGCACCTGCTGGACACGAATCACGATGGAACTCTGTCGTCAGTCGAAAAGGAAAATGCCCGCATTATCATTTACGGGCACAGCTGGGGAGGTTCGGCGTCCATCGTTCTTGCGGATGCGCTTGAAAAAGACGGCATTCCAGTGCTGCTTACCATTCAAGTGGATAGCGTTTCCAGGCTCGGCAGCAACGACAAAATCATCCCCGCGAATGTGGCTCAGGCAGTAAATTTCTATCAGCCGCATGGACTCGTTCACGGCGAGGGCGATATCCGCGCCGCAGATGCCGCGCGCACGCGGATTATTGGCAACTATCGGTTTGACTACGAGAAGAGCACGCTCAACTGCAGCGAATACCCCTGGTATGATCGCATCTTCGTGAAATCTCACACCCAGATCGAGTGCGATCCGGTGATTTGGGATCGGGTGGAATCGCTGATCCGCGTGAATTTGCCACAGGCAACGCCACACGGGCCGGCACAGTAGCCGAGAATCCGCAACTGCGATCTCTCCCTATCAAGAACAGAAACCTCAGCGGGACTTGCGCACAAGCAACTCCGCAAACGAGGGCCTGCCTCTATTCCCGGAAATCTTCGCAAAACGAGCAATAGAGCACAGTATTCGCATCCGCATGCCCCGATACTGCAGGCTCACCGCAATTCAAGGAGACTCACCGTGAAAAGTTCTGCATTGCTCTTGGCAGCCCTCGCAGTATTGGGCGTATCGACGCTCGCTCAGGCTCAAACCACAAATTCCGAAGAACACAATCAAGCGCCGGCATACAGCGTAAACACAGTCAGCCGCACGACGCGTGCCGTAATCTACGAGCACCGCAGCGGTTCCACAAAGATTGATTTCGAAGGCACCAGTCTCATGCCCGGCGCATCCGGCGAAGCGAAGGTGGAGAGCAAACGCGGTACCATGAAAATTGAGGCTAAATTCAAAGGCCTCGTTAATCCGACGACTTTTGGCACCGAATATCTCACTTATGTCCTTTGGGCGATTTCTCCCGAAGGCCGGGCTGTTAACCTCGGAGAAGTGCTTGTGGACGGAGACCGCGAAAGCAAGCTGGACGTCACGACCGACCCTGCAAGCGTTTGCACTGATCGTGACCGCGGAACCTTACTATGCCGTCCGCCGACCGAGCAATGTCGTGATCGCGGAAAATGTGATTCGGCCCGACACGGTCGGAACCAGCGAAGCCGTGGATGCCAAGTACGAACTCATCGGCCAGGGCGGTTACATTCCCACCGGCTATCACTTTGACCCGGTTGTATTGAATTCCAAATTGCCACTGGAATTCTTTGAAGCGCGCAATGCCGTGCGCATTGCCAGGTCGGAAGGAGCCGAGAACTACGCGGCCCCAAGCTATGAAAAGGCCACCAGACAGATGAAGCAGGCCGATGAAATGGGAACCCGGAAGCACTTCGACCGGAAAGCGTTCATCTCCGTGTCGCGCCAGGTTGTGCAGACGGCCGATGATTCCCGGGAAATCGCCGTGAAGCGTATGGAAGCGGACCAGATGAATGCTGACAAGAACCGCGAAGCAGGAAAACTGGCAACTGCCGAAGCCGACACCAAAAATGAAATGCAGGGCCGCATGAATGCGGAAGCAGCCACTGCCGACGCAAATCGTGACCGCGCAGCCGCGGATCAAGCTGCGGCGCAAGCGCAACAGGGACAAATGAACGCCCAGGCAGAGTCGGACCGTGATCGCGCTGCCACCGTGGACGCCAATCAAGCCACCGCGGAAGCGCAACAGGCCCAAAAAGACGCGGAGACGGAATCAGCTCGAAGCCGTCTTGCTGCCGAAACCTCCGATCAGCAACTGAAGCAAGCAGTTCAAGATCAAGAAGAACTGCGCGCCAAATTGCTGCAACAGTTCAACATCATCTTTGCCACTCGCGACACCGCCAGGGGCCTCATCGTGAACTTGTCCGATGTGCTGTTTGACACCGGCAAGTCCACTCTGCACCCCGAAGCGCGCGAGAAGCTCGCCAAATTATCTGGAATCATTCTTGCCTATCCCGACCTTCGACTTTCTATCGAAGGCAACACCGATAGCGTGGGAAGCCCAGCCATGAACCAGACGCTTTCCGAACAACGGGCTGCCTCGGTGCTGGATTACCTCGTAAAAGAGAACATTCCGGCGGCGTCCATGACGTCGCAAGGATTTGGCGAGACGCAACCCGTGGCTTCTAATGACACAGCGGAGGGCCGCCAAAAGAATCGCCGCGTAGAGTTAGTGGTCTCCGGCGACGTAATCGGGACGACTATTGGGGTCATCTCTGAAAACCTGCCACTGACTCCCCGTCCGTAATATTTCCAGCGCAGAGTCGGCAGGCCCCCTCGATTGAGTTGGCAGAGGGGGCCTGCGCGGCCTGGCCGTCTTCAGAGCAGTAGAAATCAGCCCCCGGTGTATGCCAAAACGACACATAGTTGCCGACTGTCCAAAATGAAACATACGCTAAATTCTCCTAGGCGCATTGTAAATACCAGGGGAATCGAAAACTATTCCATTTGCCAGCCGGGTGATCTCGTGCGGCATTGGAGGACATGAAGGAGGTTTATCATGTCAAACCCAGCCCAGAACGAAACGCATTCGAACCGTCACAGTCTTGTTGCCCGTCGCGTTGCGACCCACCGGCGGCGGATCGTCCGAATCCTATTTGTGGACGACAAGAAATCCGACGTCGAACTCTGCCTGCAGGAACTCAAGCGCATGGATTTTGCAGTTTCCATGCATCGGGTTCAAACCTCGGCGGAGTTCGCCGAACGCCTGCGGACGCAGTCGTATGACCTGATTGTGTGCGATTACTCCATGCCGGCCTGGACCGGAATGGAGGCGCTCGACTTGCTGCGTCAGTCCACCCTGGATATTCCTTTCATTCTGGTTTCCAGCATTCTGGACGAGGACATGACGGATGCCTTCCTCCGTAAAGGCGCATTCGACTGCGTGGATAAGAATCGTCTGAATCGCTTGCCGCTGGCCGTTGCTCTGGCAGTGGAAGAAAAAACTCGCAACGAAGAGCGTACTTTTGCGGAGAGTGAGTTGAAACACTCGAACGCGCACTATCGCGCTCTCACCGAAAATCCCACCTACGGCATCTGCCGTTTTGACGCGGACGGCCAGTTTCTGGATGTGAACGCTGCGCTCGTGGCGATGCTCGGGTACGGTTCCAAGGAAGAATTAATCCATGTGAATCTGGCGACGGACATCATTCGCGACCCGGTGGAACGCGCGCAACTCTTCGAGTCCTACCGGAAGACCGGCCATGTCAACTTAATCGAAGTCGAATGGAAGCGAAAGGACGGAACGCCCATGAAAGTCCGGCTGAGCGGCCGGCAAGTGGGCATGGAGGAAGGAGCGCCGGATGGTTGCGAGATCATCGCCGAGGACATCACTGCGCAGCGCGCTTCGGAAGACCATCTGCGTCACTTGGCGGCAACCGATGCCCTGACGGGGCTGGCAAACTACCGCAGACTTTCCGAGGCACTGGAATCAGAGATCAAACGTTCCGAAAGAACCGGACGCTCCTTTGCCATACTCATTTTCGATCTGGATGGAATGAAACGCATAAACGACACCCATGGTCATCTGGCCGGTAATCGGGCGCTGTGCCGCCTAGCCGATATTTTTCGCTTCTCCTGCCGCTCGATTGACACAGCCGCGCGGTATGGCGGCGATGAATTCGCGATCGTTCTGCCCGAGACCGGCGCCAACGACGCCGGCGCGGTTGGGCGCAGAATTTGCGACCGGCTGGCCGGGGATCTAGAGAAACCTTTGCTTTCTGTAAGCGTAGGAATTGCGATTTATCCGGAGGACGGGACAACGATCGAAACCCTGTTCCAGGCCGCGGATCGGGCGCTTTACAAGATGAAACAGCCGGATAAATCCGTTTGACCCGATCCTGACCATTGCGCGATCTGGTTCCGCGTTCAAAGTCCATCTCAGGCATCGTGTTCTCTCTAGTGATGCCTGCATGCCCCTTCGTAATTTTGCAACGACCTGCCTTATGTAATTCATTTCAGCTCAAGAACCCACGCCTTGCAGGAATGAATTATCCCCGCGTTGTCTGAGTACCCACAAGCAAGATGTTCAAAAGTGAACAGAACATATGATTCCCTCGCGATATAAGTGCTTCGCACCTTTATTGCAACGGATTGCCGGGCCCACCGGAAGATTGAGAGGCTGATTCAAATGACCACCGAGGGAAGTAATAATTTTTCGCCCGCGTATTCGGACTGGGTCGGTAAACCAGTCGTTCTGCTTGTTGTCATCCGTCAATGCCATATCCCAATGCCGTGCAGGATCGTCGGCGAATCGCCTGCCAACGTGCGCGTCCGCATCCGGCCCGGATGGGAGATGGACGTCCGAAAAGATTTGATCCTCGCTGTGGAAGAAGACATGGCCGCCATGAATGCCCGCGTGAATTGAAGCTCCCGGCCTGGGCCTCGATAGTTATGGGGATCACGGCCGGCCTCAAGAAATGCTTCCCATCGTATCGCAAGAGATGGGTCCAGAGATGCTTTGTACGGTGCGGCGCTGTTGAGGGCTGTGGGTCGATAAATCCTTTCTAAGAGTTGTCTTGTAGGAATAGAATTTTCACGTTTTGAACTCCTGGATTTGATCTCGGGACGAATCACACACATTTCTGGATTTCCAGGCGAACACCATGGAGCGGCCAAATTCCAAACACGGCAACTTGGGTCGATCATTTCGAACTATGAAGGCCGTCGCGCATACTTATTACTGATTCGTTTGCTTCTATGCAGTGCGCTGGTGGCGGGGGGCTTTTATGTCCTAGCGGCGCCGGCAGCCTCCGGACAGGTTGCGATTGAGGCGTTGCACGTGCCGAAACTCGACGCCGGCTTTCACCTTCTCTACGAACTCAAGCCCGAGGAAGCCCGCAATCAGTTCGAGGCGTTGCAGAAGTCTCACCCGGAAGACCCCCTTGGGAGTGCCGCGGAAGCGGCGAGCTATCTGTTTGAGGAATGCTATCGGCAGGGCGTCCTGACCTCCGAGTTCTTCCTGGACGACAAGCGGTTTCTGGGCAAAATCCCGCTCAAACCGGACCCGGAACTGCGCGCCGACTTCTTCGCCGCGGACCAACAGGCGCAAGACCTTGCACAGTTGCAATTAAAATCGAACCCCAACAATCCGAACGCCCTGTTCGCCATGGCCCTAAGCGTGGGTATGCAGGCCGACTACGCCAGTCTGATCGATAAGAAACAGCTCGACAGCCTGAAAAAGATCCGCGAAGCGGATACGTACGCAAAGAAACTTCTGGCAATCGCGCCGGATGCCGCGGATGCCTATCTTGGCCTGGGCACGGCGAATTACATCATTGGGAGCCTGCCGGGATTCAAGAGGTTCTTCCTCGGCTTCGCTGGGATCCACGGTGACAAGAAAGTTGGGATCCAGCAGCTCCAGATCGCCGCCGATCATGGCCGCTACCTGCGGCCGTTCGCGAAGATTCTGCTGGCCATGGCTGCGCTGCGGGAGAAGAAGCCAGAAGTAGCCCGCGTCCAGCTAAACGAACTCGTCGCGGAGTTTCCGGAGAACCCGCTCTTTGCAAGTGAGCTGGCGAAGCTCAAAGTTTCTCCCGCCGCGCCCATTTCTCATCAATAGTGAATCCTTCCGAAATAAAATGTGCCCCAGCATCCGGCGCACCTGGAGTTGGTGTCTCGAACGCCATGCAGCGACCGGATCGAATGCCCGTATGACCCGATAGGTTTGTCGGATTCAGGGTTACAGAACCACAGCTATCAGGTAATTGTACACTTTTGCACAGTCCACTTCGGACGAGATTGTTACGCTATAGTTGAGTGCCGAGTTTCACAAAACGGCGATCGATGCCGAATCCACAGTGCTGGTTGGAGTTCAGCTCCAGGCTGTTGAACATGCTCGGCACCTCTGGGCTTGCTCTGGTGACAAATTGGTTGTTGTGAGCCCAGGAGAAGCGTACGATACACGAAATAGAGGTCCAAATCGGGAATTCCAGATAAGGACACCAGCCTAGTGCAATGCATGCCAACGGACTAGATCGAGAGACGCACGCCCCGACCCATGCGGCGGCAGGATTCATCCTGGCGGATGCAAAATACAAGCTCATCTATGCCAATCCGGAAGCCAAGAGGATACTGACCTATCCTGAAACCTCTGCTGGGTTCAAGTTTGCATGGACCGCACTGCAGAAGAGGATCTTCCCTCTGCTCGCCAAGCAGAACTCTTTCTCGACTGCGGATTTAGAATTCGTGTCTGGCAGGAGGAAGTACATCTCTCGGCCCTTCCCCGTGACTAAATCGCAGGGCGGTCGACCATTCGCGGTGGCACTGGCTGTGCTGCTAGAACGAGGCGGCACAGCATCACAGGTTGTTGCCGATGTGTGTGAGCGTTTCAACCTGACGGCACGGGAGAAGGAATCCGTGGAGTTCTTGGTCAAGGGTCTCACCAACAAAGAGATCGCCGCGCGAATGAACATCAGCCCCAATACCGTGAGGACATTCTTGAGGAACGTTATGCTCAGGTTGGGAGTTTCGACACGCTCTGGGATTATGGGGGTCATATTCCGCACGATTGATGTTTCTTCGGAGCCCTCACAGGATGTTGAAAAGTGTCAATCCACGGTAGGGGCCCAAGGTAAACTCCGTGAAGAATCTCTCTTCTGCAAAAGGCAATGAATAAGGATGGATTCTTCGTCGTCCCGGCTAGCCCTGACTCCTCAGAATGTCGCCTTTGGCAGTCTAGTATATTTGTAGCATTGCCTAGGATTTGGAGGAACGGTAATGTCCTGCAATAATGAAGAGACATAGACCAGCCGAAAGGCGCTCTGGCCGGCGCTACCCGGTTGCCTGGAAGCTCGAGGGGAAAGGCGTTTCATTCTCAGGGCTTCCGCCTAACCATGAAGAAGTTGTTCGGGGCCGGATTGAGAATATTAACCGCCGTGGGCTCTGCTTGTTAACTGAACGTCCGATCAAGCGCTCTTCAGTCCTGCAGTGCGAAATCTTCCCCAGTGGAGTGCACGTCGGGGTTCCTACATTGATGGAAGTCCTATGGCGGAAGCCTAACTCCGAGGGGCCGGCATGAGAGTAGGCCTGCGTTTCCTGATCTAGCACCCTGTACCCGCCAGCTCCCAAATTTTTTCTTCTCATCAAATCAGCTAGACAAAGCAAGTAGTTAATTTATCTAGTTCATCTATACAATTGCGCTCCGCGCCGCATGAGCACAACTTAGCGCGCATGATGTCGTCCCCTTCCACGAAGTCGATGTCTTCTACGAGTTTGGAACGGCATCACGGTACAGCTTTTTCAAATCTCAGGCGTGCAAACGGGAAGCTCAAAACGAGAATTTCGCGAAAAGTGTTCCGTTTTGAACAGACCAGTCAAATCTCTAGCTGTTAATTTGCCCGCAGACCTTGGGCCCTTGGAGAATGGGGAGTTTTTCCAGATGTCTGATGCCGATCCTAAACACGAGGTAACGTCCTCTACCCAGCTCAGGACGGCGTCGCACCATATCTCGTCAAAAAGGAGAACGAATATGAAGCAGTTCAGCAAAATAGTGTTACTTGCATTTGGTTTTGCATTGGTGGCCGTTGTCTTGACTGCCACGTCCCAACGTGTGAAAGCTGGCGACCGTGACAACGACCGTGACAATTCGATCACCCGCGATAACGTGGTCCTGACTTGTACAGCGTATACCCCGTTGTCTTCCCCATTCTGCACGGCTTGGACTAGAACATTTGCAGACGGCACCACAGCTCCGTTTACAGCTGTCCCCAAGTATCAAGTCCTAGTAATCACAGACTTCCAAATGAGCGATACTTCCAGAGAAGGACTACAAGCGGGCGAAACAGTAGTATGTACTCTGCAAAGCTCGATCGGTCCCAAATACAACCTATTATACGCTTCCAGCCAAGCGAGTGCTGGTCTGCAGGAATTCGTGGAGGCTCACTCAGTGACCGGAATTGCAGTTGAGAATATTCCAGTAACGGGCTGCCTTAACGTCGACGGTCCATTTAATGCTCCAGTATATGGGGGTCTCGCAACTCCGAACATAATCCTCCGCGGGTACCTGACAGGACAGTAACGGCCAGAGTCTTGGTACCGCGGGAGGTGAGTGGTTTTAGATTTCAATCACCCGGGGAACTCCTAGGTTAAACACCAAGGGTGCGCTCGACCAATTCGAGACCCGCGGTTACCTGGCATCACCCGTCGCCGCACATATGCACGAAGCCGGAAAGCAAGAACAACAGGGGTCGGCCTCGATCCGGAGGTCGGCCCTCTGTTTTGGGCAAGGAAACCGCAGCTTTGAGCAGCGGCTCTGTACTCACCAGTCCAGTAGGCTTGCTGGATAAGGCGCTAAACCGTCGCCCGAAGCTCCGCGCGTGCTTTTTTCCGCAAGGATCCAAGTCAGCGATGTTCCGCTTATGGCAAAATTCGGGGTTGCGCTGCCACGCTTCGGCGCATCTTCGCACGCGTGCACCCAGGACAGGAGACCAAGCATGCGCGTGAGTTTTCTCGCTGTAGCCATATTGCTTACTGGTTGCGTACTCGCCACCTCCATCTATTTGGCACGGGCTTCTAACCCCACCACGACTCGAAAGCCCGTGGCCGTGGTTGCAGGGGAGACCATTTATGACGATGATTTGTTACCTCTCGTCCAAGCACAACTTCGCAACCAGGAATATGAACTGGAAAGCAGGACCCTCAAGTATCTGGTGATTCAAAAGTTGTAGGAAGCCGAGGCCAAGAAAAAGGGCATCGCTGTTTGGAAGCTTCTGTGGCAAGAAGTGGATGCCAAGGTGGCTGAACCTACACAAGATGAACTGATGGCCGCCTACCAAAGCGAGAAAGATAACCTGCATCGGCCCTTCGAGCGAGTCAAAGCGCAGCTTCAGCAGGCACTGAAACAGGAAAAACTCCAAGAGGCCCGGCAAAAATATTTGGAACACCTCCGGAAGCAAGCCGGAGTGTCTATCCTCCTACGCCCGCCCAGAGTTGAGGTCGGCTATGACCCGGCGCGGCTTCGGGGAAGCCCTCAGGCCCCCATCATCATTGTTGAGTTTGCCGATTTCCAATGCCGTTTCTGCAGGCAAGCCGAGCCCACCATAGAGAACCTGGTTGCCAAGTATGCGGGCCGGGTGAGCTTGGCGTATCGGGACTTTCCGCTGCGCGGGATTCACTCACAGGCCCAGTTGGCGGCGGAAGCTTCACGCTGTGCAGGAGAGCAGGGAAAGTTTTGGGAATTCCATGACCTCCTCTTCGCGACCCCCGATAAGCTCAACCGAGACGGTTTATTTGAACACACCCGTAATTTGAAGCTCGATGAGAAACAGTTTGATTCCTGCCTATCCAGCGGCAAGTATAAGGCGAGAATTGAAGAAGACGTCCAAGACGGAATCAGGGCCGGAGTCGAAGGAACTCCCGGCTTTTTCATCAACGGAAGCTTTCTGAGTGGCGCCCAACCGGCGGCCGCATTCGACGAGCTGATCCAGGCGCAACTTGGCGGTCCTAAGGACAAACGTGCAGCTCAATAATTTGCTGGGCAGAAACCAGCGACAGCCAGTTTCGACTTTCCGGCCCAGTGAGTCCATTGAAGAGGCTTACGGGCGAAGATGATTCCCCCGCCTGGCGGATCAACCAGCAGACCTACTTCTGCTCAAGATTTCTCTTCGATCCAACTTAAAGCTCGCCCTATATATATCTGCCCGGTTTAGAAACGATAACGTACGCTATTTTTCGCACATTTGAGGAGGCGCAGATCTGGCCGGTACAAGAGAGGGTCTGAAGAAGGCTCTTCAGAGGAGAAGCGATGGAGCCAACCAGCCAGGCAAAAGTGGCGAAGCTCAAGGTTTCTCCTGCCGCGGCTATTTCCGCTCAAGAGTAAATTCTTCCTGAGAAGAATGTACCTCAGTATTCGGCCCACCTGCCGTTAATATTTCGAACGTCGCGGGATGGCCTAATCTAATTTCTGCAAGAGCCGATGTAATTGTGGGCATCTACGACCGCGACGATCTGAAAACTGTGCACAATTGAACAGTTCAAACCTAAACGAATGTGTGACCCTAGTCATCTGAATGTGTGATCCAAATCATAGCAGATGACTGGAGTAGGGTTTGATAATGAAGCATCCGTAAGCGGTTCATCCAACGGATCCAATGGTTCCGTGCTCTTTGCACTCACGGCAAACCTTGGTGGAGAGAATCGATGAAAAGCACATTCTCGTCAAAAAGGAAAGAGGCGCACAGGTTTGCGGTGGGTGAGACTGTGTTCAGGCAGGGCGATCTCGCGAAGAATGTCATGTACATTCAGGAAGGCGGCGTGAAGCTTACTGTCATGAATGAGGCCGGCAAAGAAGCCGTTGTGGCAATTCTGGGGCCGGGTGATTTGCTTGGAGAAGGGTGCCTTGCGGGTTTGTCCATTTGCATGGCGACTGCGACCGCGATTGCGCCTAGCACTCTGCTCCTTATTGAGAAAAGCGAGATGGCCCGCCTGCTTCACGGAGACCGCGATTTTTCCGACCGTTTCATCGCGTATCTGCTGGCGCAAAAATCCCGGGTCGATGAGGATCTGACAACCCAGCTTTTGAATTCCGGCGAGAAGCGCCTGGCGCACATTCTGCTGCGGCTCGCGCACACCAGTGCACCTGGTGATTCTCATGAAGTCCTGCCCGTCGTATCGCAAGAGGTGCTCGCGGAGATGGTTGGCACAACCAGGTCCCGAGTCAATTTTTTCATGAACAAATTCAGAAAACTCGGCTTCATCGAGTACGGCAGCGGCCTGCGCGTACCTCGCGTCAACAAGTCACTGCAGAGCGTCGTCCAGCAGGACTGACCAACCAAGGCGCTGCGCGATCTGAGCCGTCGAGGTTGAAAGGAGCACGTCAATGAAAAAACTCTTGTCGTTAATGGCCGTGATGGTTTTGGTGGGCTTGCCTGCATACGCGCAAAAGGATGAAAACAATCGCATCAAGAATGCCGGCCAAGTGATGGTTGAGATTCTCAATGTTCCCGACGATATTCCGGCGGATATTCTGGACAAGGCGGAATGCGTCATCGTTCTGCCTTCGGTGATCAAGTTTGCGATCGGATTCGGTGGCAGTTACGGTCGCGGCGTGATGACTTGCCGGAGCGGCAAGGATTTCAACGGACCCTGGAGCGCGCCTTCCATGATGGCGCTCGAAGGTGGAAGCTTTGGCTTTCAGTTGGGAGGCCAGGCAACGGACTTTGTCTTGTTGGTGATGAATCCGCGCGGTGCGAGTTCGATTCTCACCAGTCAGGTCAAGCTCGGCGGCGACATCGCAGCCGCGGCCGGGCCGAAGGGCCGCAACGCTTCTGCCTCCACGGATGTCACCATGCGTGCGGAAATTCTGTCGTACTCACGTTCGCGAGGATTGTTTGCCGGGATCTCGCTGGCAGGTTCAACTCTGCGTCCCGATAACGATGGCAACGAGAGGCTTTACGGGAAAGGCGTCAGCGCAGAGGACATCGTGATCAATAGCAAGATTCGCGCGCCCGCCTCGGCGAAATTGCTCCTTGCCACTCTCAACAAGAGATCCCCGAGAAACAGGTCCGGCAAATAGGGCTCAGTGGCGAAATACCGCGGAGCAGGCTAAGCGAGCCTGCCTACGAAGAAAGAGAGGTCAATCGAACATGCCTTTACTTCAAATATTGATAGTTCTGATCGTGGTAGGTGTTCTGCTTTGGCTGGTCAACCGCTTCATACCAATGCAGGGAACGATCAAGTCCATCTTGAATGCGGTCGTGGTCATCGCCGTGGTGCTGTGGCTTCTGAATGTGTTTGGAGTACTTCACAGCCTCTCGAAGATCCGGGTCGGGAATTGAGGTGACATAAACATGAAAGCGATGGTTTGGGTCGGGATTTTGTTAATCGTTCTGGGCGTGCTGATTCTCGCCTATCAAGGCATCAGCTACACGCGCCAGAAAAGAGTCCTTGACGTTGGATCCGTGCACATCGCCACAAAAACCCACGAGTATATTCCCCTTCCTCCAATTCTTGGCGGCCTGGTGTTGCTTGGAGGGGTCATTTTGGTGGTGATAGGGGCGAGTGGCAAATCGTAGACCGGACTAGAGATTAAGGATCTAGCGCTTCGCTTTTGAGGCACGAACGGACTGAAGTCTATGACTGAGATCCTGACTCGCAATTGGAAAGGACACTTCGATGCTACTACTAATTATTCTCTTGGTACTTCTGTTTGGCGGGGGCGGGGCTATTACGGCTATTCCAGATGGGGGAGTCGCGGGGGTTTGGGGATAGTCGGAACGGTTCTGCTCATCGTGTTGATCGTCTATCTTCTCGGCGGGGTGCGTTGACCTGGCGAGGATCGATCTGAAGCCGAGAACAGGATTTTTGCAGATGCGCCGAATGAAGCAAAGCAATAGGGACGAAGCAATGCATGATGGAGGTGCAGTCATGAAACGAATCAGATTTTTCAGCACTGGAATTTTGCTCTTGCTTCTCGGGATCACTGCTCCTATTTATGCAAATCAGCAGCAAGACCAGGACAAGCAACAGCAAAACGATCAGAAGCAGCAGGAAAAAGGCAAAAAGCAGCAGGAGCAGGGCAAGCAACAGCAACAGAAGGCCCAGCAACAGCCGCAGGGCCAGACCAAGCAGCAACCACAACGGGCCCAGCAACAGCCGCAAGGCCAGGCCAAGCAGCAACCACAACGGGCCCAGCAACAGCCGCAAGGCCAGGCCAAGCAGCAACCGCAACGGGCCCAGCAACAGCCGCAGGGCCAGGCCAAGCAGCAACCACAACGGGCCCAGCAACAGCCGCAAGGCCAGGCCAAGCAGCAACCGCAACGGGCCCAGCAACAGCCGCAAGGCCAGGCCAAGCAGCAACCGCAACGGGCCCAGCAACAGCCGCAGGCCAATCGGCCTTCACAGCAAGGGCAACGTGTGCAACAAGCTGAACAGCGGAGCGTGTGGCAGCAGCATCGCGCGCATAACTGGCAGTCCGAGCACCGCACCTGGCAGCAACGCGGCGGCTACAACGGTTACCGAATTCCTGATGACCGTTATCGTGGCTACTTTGGTCCGAGCCACGGTTTCCGCATCTTTGGCCTCAATTTGGTACTTTTTGGCGGGTATCCCAGCTTTCAGTACGGCGGCTATTGGATTAGCCTCCTTGACCCATGGCCAGAATACTGGTCAGACGACTGGTACCAAAACGATGATGTATATATCGAGTACTCCGGAGACGGCTATTACCTGTACAACCGTAGGTATCCCCAGGATCGGATTGCAATTGAGATCTACTTAAACTAACGGTTCATCGAATGCGATGCCATCGAGACTTCGGCCGCTTGTTTTGAAGAAATTCGTCATGACGAGATGGACACCGGGATGCATTCAAGGTTGCGTTGGCAGATTTGGAATCCAAACTCGCGGAGGAACGCTAATCTCAAACTGAGAGGGGACTTTCGATGCTATTACTAATCATTGTTTTGCTGCTGTTGTTCGGCGGAGGCGGCGGCTATTACGGGTATTCCAGATGGGGCAGTCGCGGCGGCCTGGGAATAGTCGGAACGGTTCTGCTCATCGTATTGATCGTCTACCTTCTCGGCGGGGTGCGTTGACCTGGCGAGGATCGATCTGAAGCCGAGAACAGGATTTTTGCAGATGCGCCGCATGAAGCAACGCAATAGAGATGAAGCAATGCATGATGGAGGTGCAGTCATGAAGCGAATAAGATTTTTCAGCACTGGAGTTTTGCTTTTGCTTCTCGGGATCACTGCTCCTATTTATGCAAATCAGCAGCAAGACCAGGACAAGCAACAGCAAAACGATCAGAAGCAGCAGGAAAAAGGCAAAAAGCAGCAGGAGCAGGGCAAGCAACAGCAACAAAAGGCTCAGCAACAGCAACAGGAGCAGACCAGACAACAGCAACAGAAGGCTCAGCAGCAGCAGGAGCAGGGCAAGCAACAGCAGAAGGCTCAGCAACAGCAACAGCAACAGGAGCAGACCAGACAACAGCAACAGAAGGCTCAGCAGCAGCAGGAGCAGGGCAAGCAACAGCAACAAAAGGCTCAGCAACAGCAGCAGGAGCAAAACAAGCAGCAGCAACAGCGGGGCCAGCAACAGCAGCAAGTCCTGAACAGGCAGCAACAACAGCGAGCCCAGCAACAGCAGGGCGCCTGGCAGGAACGTCGCGCAACGAATTGGCAGGCCGAGCACCGCGACTGGCAGCAACGCGGCGGCTATACCGCCGACCGGATTCCAGAGGACCGCTATCGCAGCAACTTCGGTCCGAATCACTCGTTCCGGATTTACAGCAACCCCGTGGTGGTGGCGGGCGGGTATCCCGGCTTCGTGTACGGCGGTTTATATTTCAGTGTTGTTGACCCGTGGCCGCAATACTGGCCAAACAACTGGTATGAAAACGACGATGTGTACATCGACTACTCCGGGGACGGCTATTACATGTACAACCGCAGGTATCCCCAGGATCGAATCGCAATCGGCGTCTACCTGAACTTTGTGCAGCCGGGTGACCGGGGCGGCGTGTGGCTCAGATATCGCTCACGCAACTGGCAGTCCGAGCACCGCGACTGGCGGCAACGCGGCGGCTACAACGGCTACAGGATTCCTGACGACCGATTTGGCCGCTACTTTGGCCGGAATCACGGGTTCCGCATCAACACCCTTCCGTTGGTAATTTTCGGAGGATATCCCCGCTTCCAGTACGGCGGCTTTTGGTTCAGCGTCGTTGACCCGTGGCCGCAATACTGGTCCAACAACTGGTACGAAAACGACGATGTGTATATCGACTACTCCGGGGACGGCTATTACATGTACAACCGCAGGTATCCCCAGGATCGAATCGCAATCAGCGTTTACCTGAACTAACGGTTCATCGTATGCGATGCCATCAAAAATGACCGGCGGCCTCTCGTCCGGACGAAATCGGTCCTGACGGGATGTGCCGCCGGGATATATTCAGAATTGAGCCGCTAGATTTGAAGTCCAAACTGGCGAACGAACGGTATTCACAAACTGAGGCGGAACTTTCGACGCTATTACTAATTATTGTTTTGCTGCTGTTGTTCGGCGGGGGCGGCGGCTATTACGGTTATTCCAAATGGGGACCACGCGGGGGATTGGGGATCGGCGGGACGATCCTGCTCATCGTGGTGGTCTTATACCTGGCCGGCGCGTTGCGTTGACCTCGCCAAACGAAACAAGAATGCTTCGGTGGTAGACCACTGGAGCCAAGCCACGCAGATTAAATTGCGCCAAAGGAGAAACAATCCATGAAGCAAAGCACAAAGGACAGAGCCAAAGGTAAGTTTCACGAAGTGAAAGGCAAAGTTAAGGAAAAGGTTGGACAAATAACGAACAATCCCAACCTGGAGGCCGAAGGCCAGGGCGAACAGGTCGGCGGAAAAATTCGAAAGAAAATCGGCCAAGTGAAGAAAGTGCTTGGGATATAGCGCGCAAGGTTCCGCTTGGGCGGCATGCGGAACCCCGCGCTGGTTTTGAGCATCTCGTGCGGGCTCCGCTTTCCCGCCGAACACTTTACGGGTCCGGGCTACACTTTGCAGCTTATCTGATTTGCAAAGCATGTAGCCCGCCAGAATTAAGACAAGATAAGATGATCATCGGTCACGTAATCGCGGCGTCGCTGCCGGCGGCGGCACGAAGCATGCGGCGCTGGCTCTTTCAACTGGGCGGCCTTGGTCTGATTCCCCTTGGGCTCCTGGACAACTCCCCCATTCCGCTCCCGGGCATCCTGGATGTGGCAACGATTGTCTTGTCCGCGCGCCAGCAGAAGTTGTGGTTTTACTATGCCCTGATGGCGACGACGGGTTCGGTGATCGGAGGCTTTGTCACCTACCGGCTCGCTCGCAAAGGAGGGAAAGAAGCGCTCAAACGCAGGTTCCCGCCCCGGAAAGTGGACAAGGTTTGCGAGATCTTCGCACGATGGGGGTTCGGAGGCATTGCCATCCCTGCCTTGCTTCCGCCCCCTCTGCCCATGGTTCCATTTCTATTTGCGGCGGGCGCCATGCAATATCCGGTGAGAAAATTCCTGACTGCACTCACTCTTGGCCGAACCTCCAGATACATGATCCTGACTTACCTGGCGGCGCGTTATGGACGGCAAATCATCGCGTTCATCGCGGAACACGGACATCCCCTTGTAGTTGGAATCATCGTGGTCATGCTTGCCACTGCCGGCGTGATTTTTTATTTTTGGCATGGAATTAAGATCGAACAATCGACGTGACCATTGTCCGCTGGACTCCATGCAAAGCCCGTACCCGGGGCGGGCACTTTTTTAAGGCGAGCAATCCGCTAGTCGTGCAGGACAACACTCAGCAGAGACGCGTTTATTTGCAATCCGCCGTTATAATGGATGAAACCCAATTTCTTGAATTTGTTCATGAAAAAATTGACGCGGGAGCGCGTGGTGCCGACCATTTCCGCCAGCGTTTCCTGGGATATTTTGGGAAGCACCCGTTGGGGTTTATCCTGTTTGCCGTAGCGGGCCAGCAGCAAAAGCGCCCGCGCCAGCCGTTTCTCGCTGGAATTGAAAAGCTGGTCGATCAAATCCTCTTCGATCCGCACGTTGCGTTGCAGCATATAGGTGATGAAGCGATCGGAAAATGCGCTTTCCGAATGGAGCACCCGGAACATTTCCTTGTCATCGATCACCAGTGCGCTCACTGGCGCAAGGGCGATTGCGGTTGCCATTCGCATGGGCTGCCCCGCCAGCCCTCCTTCGCCGACAAAATCGCCCGGACCCAACATTCCTACCACGGCTTCTTTGCCGGTTTTGGAGACCACGGAGATCTTCACCCCGCCTTTTTGGATGTACATGATGTTCTTGCAGGGGTCTCCCTGAGAGAAGAGAGCATCGTTCTTTGCGAACTCCGTCATGGTTCTCGCCACGCCGGCTGAATTCAGAAAAGCTTCGGTGTCGAAAGTCGCTGGCTTTTTCTTTCCATTTGCTCGGTTGTTCGTTTTCATAAAGCTCCTATCAAATCATTTCGGTCGCCGATTGCCGGGGTCTTCCTTTAGATTCGATTGCCGGCCTGTCGCGAAATTGAGCAGGCGTTTCGCGCGCTCCCGTTTCTAGGGCACATCGCGCAGACATGAGACGCATACTCGGCGTTGCGCTGGAGTTCGTAGTTGAGCATCATCTCTTCCAGGCTGTCGCCGACCGGCGGCCCCGAAGGCCGGAACGCCCATGCGCATGCGCAGCATGTCCAGGCCTCCATTCGTGGTGTCTTGATCCACACCATTTCTCTCCGGGGAAATCTTCCCGGATTGGTGCTTTCCCCTTGTCTTGGTAAATTTGTTTCCATCATGGATGTCATTTGGTCCTCCTGGAAATAATCAGCAAAAGGTTCTGCAACGGGGGCCTTTTGCCCGCGCGCCTCCGAAGTGGATTCCGCAATGCCGGGCGCCCGCATGCGGAATGTGTGGATTGCCTGGGTTGCAACCGGAGAGCGTTCTCCGCAATTTTGATTGGCACTTGCTCGAATCGTGTTTTCCTTGTCTTCATATTCGCCTCTCTTGTGGCTGCTTGTACCGTAGCAGTCACCCACTGATACGGGGAGAATCTTTAAAATGATTTCTCGCGGTAATTGCGTCCCCCTTAAGGGGAATTTGAATCTCGTTAGTGCGATCCGTTGTTATTGTTTCGGGTGCAGCGGAGAATGCGAGACTTTCGTCATCGGTAATTAATTTAACTGTACGCGGGCGTACATGCGTGATACTACTAGATGGCGTTAGTTATACGCTTGAACTGCGGGAGGTTAACGATGAGTCGAATGCAAAGCGAATCGCCGCTCATTTCAAGACTCTGGACATTGGGGACGTTCCGCATTCACGGGCCGGCAAACACAAGGCCATCGTTACCATGATTCTTCGCGATCTTGACCGCTGAAAGAGGGCGCCGCCCTGCGCGTGCCCCTCGCCGAGTTGGGAAATACCAAGGAAAATGTGCGTTCCGCGCTGAACCGCGCCACTCGCAGCGCCAAACGCAACGTTGCTACCGCCACGGATGAGAGCTTTCTTTACGTTTGGAACGTAAGCAAGACCGCTTAACCGCCGCGATTCCTCGCATGATCATTTGACTCACCCCCCTGTGAACCCTCTTCGCGGTGTGAGCAAAATGGAACAGACGCCTGCCTTTGTTCCGCTTAGCCTGTTGCTTCTGCAGACGGCGAGATAGGCGAAGCGAACCATGTTCCGAGGCTTGGGATGGTTTCCATCCCTTCTCGCCGCCCTCAACATTTATGTCTTTCCAAGGGATAAGGGGATTCATTGCAAAAAATTAAAGTTATTGAATACATGTGTGGGTCTCAGTGGGGTGATTGTAGGGCTCGGCCTTTATTCCTACTACGTCCGCGAACTTCTGGCATCCCTAGCACTATTCACCGGAGCCTTTTTCTTGCTGGGTTTGGCAGCCGCTGGAGTGTTCGCGCTCTGCTACGCGGGAGTCCAGGCGGTAATCTGGACTCGGCCCGCATCGCGCAACATGATCGCCCTCTCCCGCCGCCTCGTTGCCGCATACGTGACCTTGAACGCAGAGCAACTTGCAGACTGTGCACTAGTGAACAGACGAATGTGTTCCTGTCATGCACAAAATAAGTGTGTAAAGGAAAACGCAAATGCTCTGGACAATTTTTGTAATGTCGTGATCGTGTTATGGCTCTTCGGGCTGGTCACCTCGTACACGCTGGGTGGCTTCATCCATATCTTGCTGGTCCTGGCTATGGATTGATTGTCCTGATCCGCGTCATCTCATAGCGCGATGACGTTGACGGGGTGCGGGCTTTGCTTGGAGCCCGCCGGACGAAGTGCGGCTCTACTTGGAGCAAGACGATTACCGCTGGCAACCCAGCGGAGACAAACATATATGAAATCAATCACCGTGCTGGGAATTCTGCTTGCGGTTCTGGGGGTTCTGGCCCTCGTCTACCAAGGATTTAGCTATACCCGCCAGGAAAAGGTTCTCGATATAGGACCGATTCACGCCACAGCAGACACTCAGGAACACGTCCCTCTCCCACCCATCGTCGGAGGATTGGCTTTGCGGCAGGGGCTGTCTTGCTCGCCATCGGTGCGAAGCAAAAGGCGTAGCAGGGCCGCAGTTTGTAAAGAGTTTTAGTGCAAGTCGAAGTTGATCAACTAGCAAGCGGATTGTGGAGGTTAGCGATGTTTCGTAAATTGGCTTTTGGTGTCTGCATTATGTTTGCTGCGAGTTCGCTCTACGCTGCGAACAAGGAACAAAAACGTTTGGAAAATTCCGGAACCGTCATGCAGGAAGTGATGGGCGTACCCGACAACATCCCGCAAGAACTCCTGGAAAAAGCCGAGTGCATCATCGTTTTTCCATCCGTTCTGAAGGCTGCATTCGTTGTCGGCGGCAGCTATGGCCGCGGAGCGATGGTTTGCCGGACGGGCGAGCATTTTAACGGACCGTGGGGCTCTCCAGCCATGTATGCGCTGGAAGGCGCCAGTGTTGGATTTCAGCTCGGCGGGCAAGCGACGGATCTCGTCCTTCTCGTCATGAATGAGAAGGGGCTTCTTCCATTCTCAACAGCAAGGTCAAGATTGGCGCCGATGCATCCGCCGCGGCAGGTCCCAAAGGCCGCGACGCCTCAGCAGACACCGATGCCTACATGCGGGCGGAGATCCTGAGCTACTCTCGCTCCCGTGGTCTGTTTGCCGGAATTTCCCTTGAGGGCTCCACGCTTCGCCCAGACGATGACGCCAGCGCAGACGTCTATGGACGCAAGATCACAGCCAGGGAAATCGTGCTGGGAAACAAGATTGCCGTTCCCGCATCGGGACGCCATCCTCGTTCGCGTTTTGCAGAAGAACGCGCCACACAACGAATCAGAAAAGGCTTCGAACCAATAGTCACAGCTGCTGAGCTGCGTTTTCTCCTCATCCTGCCGAACTTGGATCTGGAAAAACGCAGCTCAGCGAAATTCATTACACCACCACGCCTGCTAGGGCCATCTGCTAAGCTTGTTGAGAACCGTTCTGAATTTGGCTGGGTAGCCCTCTATCCTCTTTGGGGAAAGGCCATGGGACTCGCAGACATCTTCCGCATCACAATCCCTGATTTCCATGATGAATAAGCAATCAAACTTCGACCATTCTTCTTCCTAATCCGGAAGAGCCGATACGCTCCGAACTCTTCAGTCTGGAACGGCTCGAGCAACACGCCGAGAGCCTTGCGGCGGCGCAGGTAGTCGACGAACGAAACCGAGCCGGGGCCGCCCGCTTATCCCGCGGGTCATGGACAACGGCCGCGTGCTGCTGGATATCCTATCGCGCCATCGCCCGGGCGATTCAGGAAGAGCACGCGATCACGCCTGCGGCTGAGTGGCTGGTCGATAATTTCCACATCGTTGATGAGCAGCTTCGCGAGATTCAGGACGATTTGCCGCCCAGGCTATTACCGCAAACTACCCAAGCTTGCCTCGGGCCACTTGCAAGGCTATCCGCGCGTGTTCGGAGTAGCGTGGGCATTTGTGGCGCACACGGATAGCCGGTTCGACCCAGAGGCGCTCGCCGTTTCGTGGCGGCGTATCAGCGGGTGCAACCGCTCACGATTGGCGAGCTCTGGGCCGTGGCCATCACCCTGCGCGTGGTGCTGGTGGAAAATCTGCGCAGGATTGCGGAGCGGATTGTGCGCAGCCGCGCGGCCCGGCGCGAAGCCGACGCGCTGGCCGATAGCTTGCTCGGTCCGGGCGGCCAATCCGCGATTCTTCCGGCCCTTCAACGGCTTGAGAAAGCTCCCTTTGGAGACGGCGTTTGCCGTGCAGCTTGTCCAGCGCTTGCGGGATTTGGATCCAAAGGTCGGCCCCGTTCTGCTTTGGCTCGATCAGCGCCTGGCCGTTGCCGGAACAACCGCCGATGAAATTGTCCGCGCCGAACACCAGGAACAAGGGGCCATGAGCGTGTCCGTGCGCAACATCATCACCAGCATGCGCTTGATTTCCGCATTTGACTGGCAGGAATTTTTTGAGAGCGTCAGCCTTGTCGACGAAATTCTCCGCAAGGACACCCACTTTGCCGACATGGATTTTTCCACGCGAGACGACTACCGCCATGCCATCGAAAATCTTGCGCGCGGATCGAGCCACTCGGAAATTGAAGTTGCGAAACGTGTTGTGCGCCGCGTGCAAGCAGGCAAGCTACGATCCGCAGCGAATGGTCGGCCGATTTCCGACAAGGTGAGCGCGGAGCGCATAGCCGAGCCCGGCTATCACCTCATCTCGCGAGGGCGCCCGGCTTTTGAGCGCGAGCTCGGTTTTCACGTCTCCTGGAAGCGTTGGCTGCTGCGTTTCTATGTCCGAACCGCGGTCACCGGGCTATCTGGCCACCATTGCCTTGGTGACCGCATTGATCCTGGCGCTGCCGCTGTTGCACGTTCGCGAGGAAGGCATGACCGACAGGAGGCCTCTTGCTGCTCGGTTTGCTCGCCGCAGTGCCTGCCTCGGACCTGGCGATCGCACTGATCAACCGCGCGGTCATGGGTTTGCTCGGGCCGCGCAGGCTGCCGCGAATGGAGCTGCGCCACGGCATCCCCGAGGACTTGCGAACGATTGTCGTCATGCCCACGCTGCTTACCACCCCGGAGGAAATTGCAGAGCATGTCGAGCGGTCTGGAAGTGCACTATCTGGCAAATTCCGGATGGCGACCTGCGCTTCGCGCTGCTCTCGGATTGGTTGGACGCGCCGTCCGAAATCCTGCCGGGTGACGAGGATCTGCTCGCCGTGGCAATTGATGGAATCGCCCGCCTGAACAAAAAATATGGCCCTGCCCCCGGCGGTGGCGAACGCTTTTTTCTCTTCCATCGCAAGCGTGTATGGAACGAGTGCGACGGCAAATGGATGGGCTGGGAGCGCAAGCGGGGAAAGCTGCATGAACTGAACCAACTCTTGCGCGGTTCGACGAGCACCACCTTCGTGTCGATCGGATGAGTGTCCTCTGGCAAATCTTGCTGGCGTTCGCTACGTGATCACGCTCGATGCGGACACGCGCCTGCCGCGGGGCGCTGCCGCTCGTCTGGTCGGAACGATGGCGCATCCTCTCAATCGGCCAAGGTTCAGCCAGCAAGAGGGGCGCGTCGTGGAGGGCTACGCGATCGTGCAACCGCGCATTACTCCTTCGCTGCCGATTGGCCATCCCGGATCGCTTTCGCAAAAAGTTTTTTCCGGCCCCGGCGGCATCGATCCCTATTCCTCGGCCGTTTCGGATGTTTACCAGGATCTGTTCCAGGAAGGCTCCTACACCGGCAAAGGGATTTACGACATTGATGCCTTTGAAGCGGCTTTAGCGGGCAAAGTTCCGGCGAACGCCCTACTGAGCCATGACCTATTCGAAGGCATTTTCGCACGTGTCGCCCTGGCCACCGACATCGAGCTGTTTGAAGAATTCCCGTCGCGTTACGAGGCCATCGCGGCGCGCCAGCATCGCTGGGCCCGTGGAGACTGGCAACTCCTGCCCTGGCTTTTCGGGCGCAGCCACTCCAAAACAGGCGAAACGGAATCCCGTCAGGATTCCAATCATCGGCCGCTGGAAGATTCTCGACAACCTGCGCCGCACGCTTTTGGCGCCCGCTTCGTTGCTCACTGTTGGTTGCGGGATGGGTTCTGCGCCCCGCTTCTCCCTGGGTATGGACGCTCTTTCTTCTCGCAACCATTGCGATTCCCGCGCTGCTTCCGTTTTTCATCGGGCTCATCCCGCGTCGCAAAGGAATTTCCCTGCGAAGCCATCTTCGCGGCGTGCTCAGCGACCTGGTGCTCGGGGCATGTCAGATTGGCTTGGTGGTCACATTCTTGACATACCAGGCGTGGCTGATGACGGACGCGATTCTGCGGACCCTTGGCCGACTGTTCGTCACGCATAGGAATTGCTGGAGTGGGTGACGGCAGCACAGTCCAAGTTCATGGCCGATTCCACACTGCCCGCAATTTACAGGCGCATGGCCGGTGGCGTTGTCGGTCACCTTTGTCTCGATTTTGGCTTTGTTTTTTGGACACCGCCAGGCTTGGGTTGCGGCGGCTCCCTTCCTCGTCCTCTGGGCTGCGGCACCAGCTGTAGCGCTCTGGATCAGCCGCCTGCCGAAGTCTCGCGGAGCCGGTCCATTGTCCGCGGCCGACGCGCAGGCCCTCCGCCTGATTTCCCGCCGCACTTGGCGCTTCTTCGAGACTTTTGTTTCACAGGAAGACCACGCGCTCCCTCCCGACAATTTTCAGGAAACGCCCAAACCCGTCGTCGCTCACCGAACCTCGCCGACAAATATAGGGCTCTATCTTCTTTCCACGGTTTGCTGCGCGAGATTTCGGATGGATTGGCACTCTGGAAACTGTCGAGCGCCTGGAAGCCACGCTGGCGACCATGAGCCAGATGGAATTGTTCCGCGGACATCTCTACAACTGGTATGACACGCGTGATCTTCATCCGCTCGAACCTAAGTACGTTTCCTCCGTGGATAGCGGGAATCTTGCCGGGCATTTGCTGGCGCTTGGCAACAGTTGCCGGGAACTGATGGATCAATCATCCGTCGGACCGCACATTCTCACCGGATTGCTTGATGCCGTATGGCTGCTGCGCGCCGCACTTGCGAAAACCACCGCTCGCCGCGCACACACATTGTCACGCGAAGGCAACTGAGCAATGCAGTCGATGCGATGATGAACTACGCTTGATTCCGCTGCCTGTGGATTCCCTGGATTGGGCCATCCGATTCAACGAGTGGAGGGCTCACGCCCGGACCGTGGCTGACATAGCCCAAGCTCTGGCGCAGGAACATCGGGAAGATCCCGAACCCGCATTGCGCATCTGGGCCGACGCCTTCCGGGCCAGCGTTGAAAGCCACATCCGCGACGCGGAAATCCTGATTCCGTGGACGCGCCTGGGCTCGAAAAATATTCTGGAATTTGTCCAGGGTCTACGAGACAAGGCGCCAGAGTGGATGGCGATCGAAAAGTCCCTGCGAGTCGTCCCCAAGCTATCCGATGCGCCGGATCGATTTGAATCCGTTCTTCTGGACCTTTCCTTGCTCCGCGCACACTTGACGAACGCCCTTACGCAGGATCCGGACACCATCGCGCGAATCGACGCGTTATCCGAAGCTCTCAGGCTTACCTCCGCGGATGCTGCCGCGCTCACCCGCTGCCTTTCGGCCGTCGTTCAGACGGCGGCGCAAATGTTTCAATCGATGGATTTCACCTTTCTCTTTGATGATACGCGCAAGCTCTTTTCGATCGGTTATCGCGTGGCGGACGGAAGCCTGGATTCAAATTGTTATGACCTGCTGGCCTCGGAAGCGCGCCTGACGAGTTTTGTCGCCATCGCCAAAGGCGAAGTCCCGGCCTCACACTGGTTTCACCTGGGCCGCTCGCTCACGCCCGTGGATCGCGGATCGGCGCTCATCTCCTGGTCGGGCTCCATGTTTGAATATCTCATGCCCGCGCTGGTGATGCGTTCTCCGGCAGGAAGCTTGTTGAGCCAGACGCACGAACTGGTTGTGCGCCGTCAAATTGAATATGGCGCGGAGCGCGGCACACCCTGGGGAGTATCGGAATCCGCTTACAATGCGCGCGACCTCAACCTCAATTATCAATACTCCAGTTTTGGCGTGCCCGGACTCGGGCTCAAGCGCGGACTCAGCGAGGATATTGTCATTGCCCCTTATGCGACCGCACTCGCGGCCATGATTGATCCGGTTGCGGCTTTGCTGAACTTTCGCCGATTGGAAGAAGCCGGGGGAAGCGGCGCGTATGGATTTTATGAAGCCCTAGATTATACCAGCACGCGTTTGCCGGAAGGGGAGAGCGTCGCCATCGTGCGCACCTTCTTTGCCCATCATCAGGGAATGTTATTGGTCTCCATCGCTAACCTGACCAGCGATGGCGCGATGCGCACCCGTTTTCATGCCGAGCCCATGGTGCAGGCCACGGAACTTCTGCTGCAGGAGCGCACCCCGCGCGATGTGCAAGTCGCACGGCCTCGCGCGGAAGAAGTATCCGCGGCAGCCCAGGTTCGCGAACTCATTCCCCCGGTTCTGCGCCGGTTTACCACTCCACATAGCACAGTCCCGCGAACGCATCTGCTTTCCAATGGAAAGTACTCCGTGATGCTGACCGCCGCGGGCTCCGGTTACAGCCGTTGGCAGGATATCGCCGTCACCCGGTGGCGCGAGGATGCCACTCTCGATCAATATGGAAGTTATATTTTCCTTCGCGACACGCAGACGGGCGATGTCTGGTCGGCCGCTTACCAGCCAACCGGCGCCGAACCCGACGTCTACGAGGTGACATTCTACGAGGACCGCGCGGAATTCATCCGGCGTGACCGTTCGCTAACCACCACGCTCGAAGTCGTCGTGTCGCCGGAGGATGACGCGGAAATTCGCCGGGTCTCTATCACCAATTCGGGCATCCGCATGCGCGAGATTCAGGTGACTTCCTATGCGGAGGTTTGCCTGGCATCGCAGGCCGCCGACGTCGCGCATCCTGCATTTTCCAACTTGTTTGTACAAACCGAATTTGTCCCTGAAATTGGCGCGCTGCTGGCCACGCGACGCCGGCAATCAGATAAAGAGACCCCGGTGTGGGCCGCGCACGTGGTTGCCGTGGAAGGGGAAACAACAGGGGAATTGCAATATGACACCGACCGCTCGCGCTTCCTCGGGCGCGGCCACAATGTGCGAACCGCTGCATCGATCCTCGATGGACGTCCGCTTTCGAGTACAGTCGGTTCCGTTCTTGACCCAGCGATCAGCCTGAGGCGCACGGTCCGCATCTCTCCCGGAACCACGGTGCGCCTCGCTTTTTCCACCATTCTCTCCTCGACCCGGGAACACGTGCTGGAACTTGCCGACAAGTATCGCGGTCCTACCACCGTCGAACGGACCCTGGCTCTTGCTTGGACACAGGCCCAGGTAGAACTTCATCACCTGGGCATCGATCTCGAGGAAGCCCACTTGTTTCAGAGGCTCGCCAATTCCGTGCTGTACTCCGACAATTCGCTGCGACCGTCTTCCGATGTCCTCGGCCGCAGCACGCTGGAGCGTTCCGCCTTGTGGGCACACGGAATCTCCGGCGATTTGCCCATTGTGCTGGTGCGTATTGATGAAACTGGCGATTTAGAAATCGTACGCCAATTGTTGCGGGCCCACGAATACTGGCGGACGAAGCAGCTTTCCGCCGATCTGGTCGTGATCAATGAAAGGTCCGCTTCGTACGCGCAGGATCTGCAGATCTCCTTGGAAGAATTGGTTCGCGGCAGCAAGTTGCGCCTCTCGCCGGACACACACAACATGCGGGGCAGCATTTTCCTCTTGCGGGCGGATCTGATTTCTTCGCAGGAGCGGGCATTGCTTCAGACGGTTGCGCGATGCGTATTGCTCAGCCGGCGCGGCACTTTGTCCGAGCAAGTCACTCGATCGCAGAGGGCGGAAGTTGCAGCGCCTCTCATCTCAAAGGTGCGGCGCCAGGCTAAACGCCAGGACGTACCGATTCCCGTGCCTTCGCTGGAATTCTTCAACGGCTTGGGTGGATTTGCAGATCAGGGCCGTGAGTATGTGACGGTCCTGGGTGAAGGTTTGAGGACTCCTGCTCCATGGATCAACGTGATTGCGAATCCTTCGTTTGGCTTCCTGGTTTCGGAATCCGGCTCCGGCCATACCTGGTCGCTCAACAGTCATGAAAATCAGCTCACGCCGTGGTCCAATGATCCCATCAGCGATCCTCCGGGAGAAGCCATCTATATTCGTGACGAAAGCACCGGTGAAGTCTGGAGTCCCACGGCGCTTCCGGTTCGCGACGAAGTTGCACCATACATTGCCCGCCACGGCCAAGGGTATAGCCGATTTCAACATGGGTCTCACGGAATCCTGACGGAACTGCTGCAATTCGTGCCGCCCAAGGATCCCATCAAGATTTCCCGGCTCACTCTGAGTAATGAATCCGGCCGCCCGCGGCGTCTTTCCGTGACTGCCTATGCGGAATGGGTGCTCGGCAGTTCACGCAGTGTTTCCGCGCCCTGCCTGGTTACCGAACTCGATTCCAACACGGGCGCGGTTTTCGTCAGTAGCATGTGGGGCGGAGAATTCGGCGGGCGCGTTGCGTTTGCGGATCTTGGCGGCAGACAAACTTCGTTCACGTGCGACCGCACAGAATTTCTCGGCCGCAACGGAACGCTGGAGCGTCCTGCTGCGCTGGAAAAGGGCGGCCCGCTTTCCGGAAGCGTGGGAGCAGGGCTCGATCCGTGCGCGGCGATGCAAGCTTTCATTGAGCTGAGGCCCGGTGCAACAACGGAAATCGTGTTTTTTCTGGGCCAAACTGAAAATAGGGAGAAGGCGCGCGAATTGCTACGCCGATATCGCGCCGCGAATTTAAATGTGATTCTCTCCAGCGTGACCAGCCAGTGGGATGAGCTGCTCAACACCGTGCAGATCAGTACACCCGAGCCGGCCATGGACATTCTCATGAATCGCTGGCTGCTCTATCAGACGCTGGCGTCCCGGATCTGGGCGCGAGCCGCGTTCTACCAGTTGAGTGGCGCATATGGCTTCCGCGACCAACTCCAGGATGGAATGGCTTTGAGTGTCGCCAATCCCGAGATCGCGCGCGAACATTTGCTGCGCGCAGCCTCTCGCCAGTTCATCGAAGGCGACGTGCAACACTGGTGGCATCCGCCCTCGGGACGCGGTGTGCGAACGCGTATTTCCGATGACCTGCTTTGGCTGCCTTACGCCGTCGTTCACTTCTTGGAAGCCACTGGGGAACTCGCCGTGCTCGATGAAGTCGTACCTTTCCTGCAGGGAGAAACCCTGGCCGAAGGCCAGCATGATTCCTACTTCCAACCCGCCGAATCGGAAACTCGCGCGACGCTGTTTGAGCATTGCGCCCGCGCTCTTGACCGCAGTCTCGCCGTTGGCAGCCATGGCCTTCCTTTGATGGGCACAGGTGACTGGAACGACGGCATGAATCGCGTCGGCGAGCACGGCAAGGGAGAAAGCGTCTGGCTCGGGTGGTTTCTTCACACGATTCTTTGGGAGTTTGCCAAAGTGGCAAACTCGCGCGGGGAATACGAGCGCGCCGAGACCTGGCGGCTCCATGTCAGTGCGCTGAAAGCCGCGCTGGAACGCGATGGCTGGGACGGCGAATGGTATCGCCGCGCATACTTCGATGATGGTACGCCGCTAGGGTCCGCTGAAAACGCGGAATGCAGAATCGACTCGATCGCGCAGTCCTGGGGAATTATGAGCGGCGCTGCCGATCCGGGCCGCGTGGCGCGCGCCATGGCTGCTCTGGATCGACAGTTGATCCGCCGCCCCGAAGGACTGATTCTTCTCTTCACGCCGCCCTTTGACCGCACACTGCATGACCCCGGCTACATCAAAGCGTATGTGCCGGGCATCCGCGAAAATGGCGGCCAATATACCCACGCCGCTACATGGGCGGTCATTGCCTTTGCAGAGCTTGGCGATGGGGATAAAGCTTGCGAACTATTCCGGATGCTGAATCCAATCCCTCATACCTCATCGCGCGCCACCTTGCAGCGTTACAAAGTTGAGCCCTACGTTCTCGCGGGCGATGTTTATGCTGAGCCTCCCCATGTGGGCAGAGGCGGTTGGACGTGGTATTCAGGCTCCGCGGGCTGGCTCTATCGCGCCGGCTTGGAATGGATTCTCGGGTTCCGAGTTCGTGGCGCAGTGCTCTCCATCGATCCTTGCATCCCCCGAAACTGGCCAAGCTACTCCATCAATTTCCGGTATCACTCGGCGACATATCAGATATGGGTAAACAATCCGTCTGGCGTTTCCCGCGGCGTTGCTTCAGTCAGCCTGGACGGCAAGAAATTAGCCGATCGCACAAATATTCCACTGATTGATGACGGCGCCACGCATCAGGTTTTAGTCATATTAGGGTAGCAGCCATGCATTCCCAAGAGCTGCCTCACCAGACTAGACCTCAAGAGCCGGAAACCATGCTGGAGTGACCACTCGTTCTCCTTGATGTGTTCGGGCGGGGCGTCTCCCCAATCGCCCACGACATGTCGAGGAAGAAAATCCCCCATCGGCTGGCGGATTTTTTATTCGCAGCCAACGCGCCGGGCGTGGCGATGACCTGGCCGGTGATGCGAATTGTTTCCTTCTTTAGGTCCACGTCACGCCAGTCGAGGTAGCATAGCTCCTGCTCGCGAAGGCCGGTCAGGAGAAGGGTGGCAAAGTCAGCTTTCTCAAAGCTGTTGCATTTCCCGAACAGCCGCTTGAGTTCATCACGGTTATAGGTTTGTGGGTTGCGTCTTGCTTTTTCTTTCTCGTCCTTTTAGGGCTTAAAACGCGCACAAGGATTTTGCATGGGGACAGCACGTTCGTTTATGAGGTAGTGGAAGAATGTGCGAAGGGTGCTCACCTCGAAGTTTATTGTGCGGGATGCGATGTGATGATCGATCCGCTTGCTCGTCTCCTCACTCCGCCTGATCTTGTAATCGTCTATGTCCGGCCGCGTGATTGCCTCTACATACTTCTTCTTTTTTCCGAAGAGACTTTCGAAGTGCTCCAAGACCGCCCCGTACCGACGGACGGTGAGGGGCTTCGCGGGCGAGTGGGTCTTCGCGTGTCCGAGGAACATCTCGATAGCGTTTTGAATCCGAGTTGCCGTGCCTTCTTCTGGCTGTGGAGGAGTCTTGCCTCCGGCAATTAGTTCGCCAACAAGTTCGTGTTGCTTCCGGCGTTGCGCCTCAAGCGCCTCATTGGGCGTTAACCCCGCCCGCTCTCAGTGACGCTTCTTCCCGTCCCACCATTCAAGGAAATAGTAGCCCTCCCGCTTGTCCCACACATACCTGTTGCCAACATGATCGAGAGAGACGAATTTCCACACCCGCACGCAATTCGCACTTTCTTGATCACACGAATGCGCTTCCTTGCGGTCCCGAAGAGGCTTGAGCGATTGGGAGGGGACAGCATGAGGCTTTCCGTTGAGTGCTGTTCCACGGGCCGGTCCTTGGTGTCTATTTTGCGTGTTTCATAGACACCAAGACGGTACGAGCTTGCAAAATGGCTTTCAATGCCTGTCTAAAACGAAGGATATGGCGGAGGATACAGTCTCACGCGAACTCCTCTCCGCCGAATTCCCTGCTAACAGGGAAAAATACAGGGAATACGGGGCGCTCAGTCGCACCGCTCCCCACTTAAGTAATGAAAAACGGGCATGTTAGCCCAAAACAACGCTATCGCGGCGAATCAGAACAGGGATCGATCAGAGAAAAACAAGGATTGTCAGTTCCCTGTTACTGGGCTTGTGGCGAGATGAGCTTCAGGAGTAGCGTCCCCACTAACCCAAGATAATTAGAACCTGATGCGTGGCGCCGTCATCCGTCAGGAGAACATTTGCGCGATCGGAGAGAGTCGTGCCGTTGAAGGTAATGGAAGCTACACCGTGAGAGACGCCGGACGGATTTTCCACCTTGATCCGGTACGTGACCGACCGATACCGAAAATTGATGGTATAACCGGGCCAGTTTCGGGGGATGCAAGGATCAATGGAAAGCACCGCACCACGAACTCGGAACCCGAGAATTCATTCCAAGCCGGCGCGGCAGGCGGTAATCTGGACAAGGATTCCGTGAGATCCACGACCTCCGCATTTTCACAGCAGGCCGGTAATCCAATCTAGGCCAAGGCCCGGAATTCAGCGACCGAAATAATTGGACAGGAATTTTATGAAAACGAGCACTCGAGCCAACGGAAAGAAAAAAACCGCTTTTGACACCGCCGCTTTTCTGAATTCAGGCCGTGTGGCGAGAACCATAACGGGGTTCGCAAAGAATGAGGCTCTCTTCTCCCAGGGAGATCCCTGCAAGAACATCATGTACATCCAAAAAGGCGGGGTAAAGATCTCCGTGGTCTCCAAAACCGGCAAAGAAGCCGTGGTAGGAATGTTGGGTCCGGGCGATTTTGTCGGCGAAGGAGGGCTGGCGGGGCAGCCCATGCGAATGGCAACCGCAATCGCCCTTGCGCCAGTGAGCGCACTGGTGATCGATAACAAGGAAATGTTCCGGGTGCTCCATTCGGAAAGCGCATTTTCCGATCGCTTCATCACCTATATGCTGCAACGCAACGTGCGGATCGAAGAGGATTTGATCGACCAGCTTTTC
Source organism: Terriglobia bacterium (assembly GCA_963781055.1). Classification (GTDB taxonomy): domain Bacteria; phylum Acidobacteriota; class Terriglobia; order Acidiferrales; family UBA7541; genus Palsa-360. Next base: position 59,958 of record CAWAEW010000035.1, on the reverse strand, counting down.
AATTCCAGCGAGAAACGGCTGGCGCGGGCGCTTTTGCTGCTGGCCCGCTACGGCAAACAGGATAAACCCCAACGGGTGCTTCCCAAAATATCCCAGGAAACGCTGGCGGAAATGGTTGGCACCACGCGCTCCCGGGTCAATTTTTTCATGAATAAATTCAAGAAGATGGGCTTCATCCAATATAACGGCGGGCTGCAAATCAACGCTTCTTTGTTGAGCGTTGTGCTGCACGATTAGCGGGCTGCACCTTTCAGAAAAAAGGCTGGCTTAATTTCCTGACCCACTTGCTCTTCTTGCCTTGCCAGAGGTAAACCACCATCATGGAAACGGCCAACAGCGCCGTGATAATACCCACGTCGACAGGGTGCCCATGCCCGGCGAGGAAAGCGATGATCTGCCGTCCATACCGCGGCGCCAGATACGAGAGCAACAAGTATCTGGAGATTCACCCGAGCGAGAGGGCCGCCAGGAACTTCCTCGGAGCGATCCCGTGACGCCGACACGTCTCCGAAATGTTCCCGCTCTTGATGCCTTCCTGCATAATCTGCCACTTCTCTTCCGGGGATCGATCTACACGCGGTTTCCTACCCATGTTGCCTCCTGTTTGGGAGGCCCTGATTCTACCTAAAGGAGGTGTCCAGTTTTAGAGGGGAGCAATACATACTTCTCCCAAAATCGCGCTATGGTACGGTTACGCGGGTTACGGGAAACGCTGTTTTACGCGGTCTAAAGCGTTCATAGGCTCGCGAAAACGTTAAGGCGCAATACGGTTTTACTGGGATTAGCAGCTAAAAGCCTCGTTTTTCGATGGTTTCGCGGAGTCCGGTTGCAAATCCCACCCTCTCCGCCATCCTGCCCCAGGGCTTCGGATGGATTGGCTCCAAAGTTTCTCCTCACCGCCATCTCCCATTATTAGTTTAGATAGATATTGAAACTGTTTTTGTACGCTGGTACCGTTTCGGACCGGCTTCCGATCGCGCCATTTTCGTAAACTATTAACAGCCGTTCTCTTGCGGAGCGGAGACAGGGGCAAAAGTGAAAAATACCGAAAAAAAAGATGCCGCGAAATTGGCGGAAGAAACTGTTGCCCGCAAGGGCCTGCTTGGCCGGCGCGCGGTGTTGCGGGGCGCGCTGCTTTCCGCCGCGGCCGGTGCCGCCACCGTTGGTATTGCGCAAGCGGACGATAACATTGGCGCGAACGCGCCGGAATGGATGAAGACGCCCGGCCGGTCGTTTTCCGGCTACGGCACGCCGTCCAAATGGCAGGAAAAGGTCCAGCGGGTCTACACGATCGCGCCGGGACGCGCCGGCACAGGAACTTCGCGAACGCCCCTGCAGCTGTTGGAAGGAACGATTACTCCTGCCGGATTGCACTTTGAGCGGCACCATAACGGCGTCCCGGACATTGATCCTGCGCAGCATGAATTGCTCATTCATGGAATGGTGGAAAGGCCGCTGGCTTTTTCCGTGGATGCATTGATGCGCTATCCCATGGAAACGCATATCCGCTTCATCGAATGCTCCGGCAACAGCGGTGGATATAACCAGGCGCAACCCCCGCAGGCGACGACCGCCGAATTGAATGGACTGCTCTCCGGTTCGGAATGGACCGGCGTGCGGCTTGCGACTCTGCTGGGCGAGGCCGGAGTGACCAGCGGAGCGAAATGGGTGATCGCCGAGGGCGCTGATGCGGCCGCCATGAGCAGAAGCATTCCGCTGGAGAAATGCCTGGATGACGCGGTCATTGCTTTGTATCAAAACGGAGAAGCGATCCGCCCGGAACAAGGCTATCCGATGCGCCTGTTGCTGCCGGGCTTTGAAGGCAACATGAATGTGAAGTGGATTCGCCGCCTGGTCGTCACCGACGCGCCGGTCGACGCCCGCGATGAGACTTCGCATTACACGGAATTGATGCCCGGCGGGAAGGCGCGCCAATTCATGTTTCCCATGGGCGCAAAATCCCTGATCCTGAAACCGTCCTTTGGAATGAATCTCAAAGGGTCGGGATTGTATGAAATTTCCGGGCTGGCATGGTCGGGAGGGGGCCGGATTGCGAAAGTGGAAGTCTCCAGCGATGGCGGCAAGACTTGGACGCTCGCGGCGCTGACCGGACCCGTGTTGCCCAAGGCGCTGACCCGGTTTCGCCTTCCGTGGAATTGGGAGGGACACGCGTCCACACTCATGAGCCGGGCCACCGATGAGACCGGCGACGTTCAGCCTAAACGTGCGGACTGGCTGGCGCAATTTGCGCCGGGCCAGATCTATCACTTCAACGGCATTCAAGCCTGGGGAATCGAATCCGACGGGACGGTGAAAAATGTCTATGTTTAAATTTGGCGTTCTGTTTCCGGCAGTGGTGTTTTGCTTGCTGCCGGCCCTATGCAGCGCGCAGGGACCGAACCTGGGTCGCACGATGACGCCCGAAGAGATTCAAAAAGTGAACATCACCGTGTGGCCCGATGGCCGGGGGCTTCCGCCGGGCAGCGGGTCGGTTTCGGCCGGCGCAGTGGTCTACGCGAAAAACTGCCAGGTTTGCCACGGACCGCAAGGCTCGGGCAAGCCGCAGGATCAGCTGACCGGGGGCCTAGGCACTCTCGCAACGAGCAAGCCGGTCAAGACCGCGGCGAGTTATTGGCCTGTGGCCACAACACTGTTTGACTATGTCCGGCGAGCGATGCCGATCACCTCGCCTGAGTCATTGACCAATGACGAAGTCTACGCCGTGACCGCGTACCTGCTGTCCATCGATGGAATCGTTCCGGCCGATGCGGTCCTCGATGCCAAGTCTTTGCCGCGCGTCAAAATGCCGAACCGGGATGGGTTTATGAGCTGGTGGCCGAAGCCTCCGCGCTAAAGAGCGGCTATTTCCAGGCCCTGGACGCCCGCACCGGCGCGCTGCTCTGGAAGGAAAATCTCGGCGGAGAAATTATCGCCGGCCCATGACCTGCCGGGTCGACGGCAAGCAATACATCACCAACGCGTCGGGGAACAGCCTGTTCACGTTCGCCCTGCGCGAATAACTATTGCCGTTCGCCTTTTGCGGTCCAGCGAAGGTCCTCTGGCAGTTGTCCCGCTCACGCAACAATATCGTATTGCGCTATGATGTCCGTATATCCCTTTTTGTGTGGGCCGTGTCGAGACGAATGGATTGCAAATAATTCCCGGAAGGATGACGATACGCAGGGGCAGGAAACGTCCCGTTGAGCAAGTCCGCTCGTTGTATCCATAGGTGATCGATGATTCGGCGTATTCGAGATTCGATCCTTGCCCATCTGCAGCGCGGGTCGCTAAGGCGCAGGATCGCCTACAGCCTGGCGATCGTGCGGCTCATCCTGGTTCCCGTCATTTTTCTGGCTGTCTACTATCTGTTTGTAATGGGAAGAATTGTCGACCGCATCGTCAGCAAGGATGCTCCGGCGGCGACGCTGGCCCAGCAGGCGTCGATCCAAATGCTGGTGGCACGCCGCGCCGAGCGTACTTTCCTTCTTTCTCACGATCCCGTTTCCGTGCGAAATGTGGATCAATCGTTAGGCAACGTGGAAAAGACGTTGGCCCAGATCCAGGCGCTGCAGCCCGGGGAGAAGGAGGAAGTGGACCGCGCGCTGGCAGCCGCGCACACGTACGCGGACCAGTTCCACAAGTTCGTCTCGGAAGAAGCGGATTCCAAAAGCATCTCCTCGCGCGAGATTCAATCCGTGGTCGCGGATTATGAAAAGAGCCTGGACGCTCTCATTCGCAACGAAAGGAATGTCAATAAAACCCGGATCATCGACGAATTGCGCGCCCGGGCGTCCTCGTTTGACGACCAAATTACCAAGACCATACAGGCCACGGCTCCCGCGCTTTTAAGCGTGACCACCGATCTGCAATCCTCCAGTGAAGAAATCCTGCAAATACTCTCCGCACTCGAGGAACAAAACTGGAGTGCGGTTCAGGAAGATCATCGCGAGGCTCGCGGGCTGCTGCATCAAGCCGAATGGACGCTGAGCATCATTTCCGGCCTCACGTTCCTTCTCAGCATTTGGATCAGCTTTATCCTCCCAAAGGAAGTCGTCCTGCCCCTGGTGAAGCTGAAACGTGCGGTTGACCGAGCGATTGCCGACGGTCATAAAGGCGACGCGAACGTGCGGGCCGAAGGCGAATTGGGGGATCTCGCCGAAAGCATCCGGCGCCTGCTTGCGCAAGTCCACGAAACCAAATCCCTCCGCAAGACTTGAGAGCGTGCGAGCCTCACCCTGGCATCCCTGCCTGAAAAAACAATAAATTGATGCGGCGCAGGAGAAAGCGGGCCGTGGCAAGGGCCGCCCGCTGGCGCGCATGGCAATCGCTGCCGGAATGGGTGCCGCGGGTTCACGCCAAGCGCCGATTGCGGTGTCCTAAACCGCGTCCGCATCTTGTACAATCCTCTTGGAGGCGGAGATGAACCAGTGGCAAGGGAAGTGGGCGTTGATCACCGGCGCGAGCGCGGGAATCGGCATGGCGCTGGCGCGGGAACTGGCCGCGGGCGGAACGAATCTGGTGCTCACGGCGCGGCGGCGCGACCGCCTCGCGGGGCTTGCCGGGGAACTCAGCGCGAAGCATGATATCCGCACGCTCGTGTGCGTCGCGGACCTGGCACAGCCATTGGGCCCGCAGGAGATTTTTTCATTTACCGAGAGCAAGAATATTGCCGTGGACCTGCTCGTGAACAACGCGGGTTTCGGCGCGTACGGTGAATTCCAGAAGGCGCGCCTCGACCGGCTCATCGAAATGGTGCAGGTCAATGTGAGCGCGGTCGTGCACCTGACGCATCTTTATCTGCCGGGAATGATTGCCCGCCGCGGCGGAGACATCTTGATCCTTGCTTCCACGGCGGCGTTTCAGCCGGTGCCCTACATCACCACCTATGCGGCGACGAAATCCTTTGATTTGCAATTTGCCGAAGGTCTTGCCGAAGAGGTGCGCCACTACGGAATTCGCGTGTGCGCGCTTTGTCCGGGATCGACGGAGACGGAATTTTTTCAGGTCGCCGGCCAGCGGAACCACACGCGGCGCCCGCAGGAAACCGCCGAGAAAGTCGCGCACGTGGGACTTGCGGCGCTTGCGGCGGGGAAGAGTTCGGTGATTTCCGGTTTCACGAATTGGCTGGGCGCCGAAACCGTGCGGTTTGTGCCGCGCCGGATGGTCACGCGCATCGCCGGCGGAATGTTCCGCCCGGAGGAAAAATAAATGAGTCTTTCGGAGCATCGGTCGAGAGAATCATGAACGCGGATTTGAAATCACTGGAACGCCAGCTTCATAGCGAAGGATTCCTCCACACCTACGTCTGGCAGGATGGGCCGAACGCGTTTTATCCCGACCACACGCACGCGCACGAGACGGCCCACATCATCCTCGATGGAGAAATGACGCTGACGCAGGGGGCTCAACCGCAAACCTATGGCGCGGGCGAACGTTGCGACGTGCCCGCCGGCGCGGTGCATTCCGCGCGCATGGGGCCGCGCGGCTGCCGCTACCTGATCGGTGAGAAATAAGTTTGAGAAATCAGCGCACGGCGGGAGATCCGCTGCGTCTGAATACCTTCGGCGCTACAGACAATGTGATTGATCGCCGGCTGCCGCGACCGGATAGTTCTGTAGCTCGTCCTCTTCAGAGGCGGGATTTCTGGAGGCGTTAAATCCGGCTTACAGGTTCTTCGTCAGCGCGCGATCCAACAGTTCGATGACGTGCAAGACTTCCTGCCCGGTGGAGTGAATTTCGCGCCCCCGCGCGCATTTGCAACAGGCAGCCCGGATTTGCGGTGACGATGACCGGAGCGCCGGTTGCGCGCGCGTGCTTCATCTTTTCCGCCAGTATTTCGAGCGAAGTTTGCGTCTCGGTGACGTTGTAGGAGCCCGCCGAGCCGCAGCAATAATCGGCCATGGCCATCTCGACCAGTTCCACGCCGGGGATGGCGCGGATCAGCTTGCGCGGGGCTTCGCGGATTTTCTGCCCGTGCAGCAGATGGCAGGAATCCTGATACGTGACGCGGAGCGGCAGTGTTCGCGAGAGGCGCGCTCAATCCCAGGTCGGCGAGAAATTCGGTGACGTCCCGCATCTTTTTCCGAAATGCGGCCGCCTTGGCATGCTCCTCGGTGCCGGCGGCAAAAAGTTGCTCGTATTCCTTTAGCGTCGAGCCGCATCCGGCGGCGTTGGTGATGACGGCGTCGAAATCATCGCGCAGGAAAACGTCGAGATTTGTGCGCGCGAGGGACCGGGCGGCATCGCGCACGCCCGCATGCGCCGCAAGCGCGCCGCAGCAGGTTTGTCCCGCGGGGACGACCACCTCGCAGCCGTTCGCCGTGAGCACGCGAATCGTGGCGTCATGCAGCGCGGAAAAACTGACCTGGGCGATGCACCCGGCAAACAGCGCCACGCGGGCGCGGCGAGGGCCCACGGCAGGATACGTGCGGCCGAGCTGCGAGAAAAAAAATTCGCGGTCGATCGGCGGCAGCAGCCGCTCGCGGTCCGCAAGCCCGAGCAGGCGGAGAATTCCGGTTGCGCGCGCGAGCGATTGCAGTCCCGAGCGCTGGTAAAGGTAGAGGACGCGCGCGACGATCGCGATGCGGCTCGGATAGGGCAGCAGGCGGCGAAACACAAAATCCCGCGCAAAGCGCGAAAAAAATGGCCGCCGGTAATTCTGCTCGATCTGCGCGCGCGCCGCTTCGACCAGTTTGCCGTACTCGACGCCGGAAGGGCACGCGGTCTCGCACGCGCGGCAATCCAGGCACTGGTCGATGTGCTTCACGAAGGATTCGCCGAGCGCGAGCCGGCCTTGATCCACCAGCACCATCTGGCGGATTCGGCCGCGCGGAGAATCGGCTTCGAGGCCCCAGAGTTTGTACGTCGGGCACTGATTCAAACACAGGCCGCAATGAACGCAGCGCGCATAGTCGTCGTATGAGGGTTTGTCCGCGCCGGAAAATCCGCTGGCCTGCGCGGGTTTCCGCGGCCTGCTCCGTGTTTGCGATCGATTCAGTCATGGGATCAAATTCCGCCCGCGAAACGGCCTGGGCTCAGAACTCCATTTGCGGATCGAAAACATTTTTCACGCGCCGCATCAGCGCGAAATCTTGCCGCGGAGCGCCCCACACGCCGCCCGCAGCGCGTTTCACTTCGGCCGGACACCACTCCAGCATCGCCGAAGCGTTGATTTCGGATTTGCCGCAGGCGCGAAACACTTCCTGGACGGCTTTGCTGATAGAAGCCATCGGCGGCTGCATCGCCCTCTTTCGGCAGAAATGCGGCGTAGACAATTCCGGAGGCACGCGTGAGAGAAATGAAGTCGACTCTCTCTTGCGCGGCCAGCTCACTCAGTTCGCCCAGAAGACCCGCCATGGCCGTGGGCAAAACGCCGATGCGAAAAATCGCCGCGGACGGCGCGGCTTCCAGAACCAGCCTGCGGGAATTCGCGGATGCGGGCCAAAACGGCGAGCGCTTCCGCATCACCGAGCGGCACAAACTCATCGGCGTTCGCGGCACTGGCCATGTGGCCAAGTTCCCGCGCGTGGCGATCCACGACTGACGGCTGGCCCGCGGCGGTACGATGACCGACCATTGCTGCGGTTCGATGCGTGCGTGTGCGTCAGCCGAAAAAATCAAATGCGCGGCGCCGGGATCGGCGACTTCCACAATCTGCGGCGTAAGGACCGAATGAGCGATGGCACGGCAGAAGCTGAAAGCCGACTCGGCATCGGAAAAAGACGCGACAAACGTTCCTTGCGCCGGAAGCAGGGAAACGTCCGGAAATTCACGCGCGTGATGACGCGCGAGCGTGCCCAGCGATCCGATCAACAGTTTGTGCAGGTCGTAGCCTGTCACATTTTTCACCACGCGCCCGCCGCTTTTCGCCTGAATGCCCTCGCCGGTCACAAATTCCATGCCCAGGCAAAAATCCCGAACCCCGCCGTAGGCATGGCGCAGCGGCGAACTGGAATTGGCGGCGACGATGCCGCCAATCGTGGCGCGCTCGGGGAACGGAACCGCGAGCGGAAGAAATTGTTTCTGCTCCGCCAGCACGCGCAACAGATCCGCGATGCGCACGCCGGGCTCGACCCCGAGCGTGAGGTCCTGCGGATCGTAGGCCAGCACGCGATTCATGCGCGAAAGATCGAGCGCGATGTCGTAGCGCGCCGGCGGCGAGCCGATGCCGAGTTTCGTGCAGCCGCCGCAAGGGATCACGCGCAAGTTTTTCCGCGCCGGCGAAACGGAGAACTTCCGCAATTTGCGCGGCATCGGCGGGCCGAACCACCGCCGAAGGGGAAAGTCCGTCGACCTGGCGCGAAGCAATCTCTTCCGGCTCGGTGAGGACGTGCGCGGCGCCGACGATTTCCTCGAGGCGCGCGAGGGAGGTTTGCGCGGGATGGCTCATGCGGGAGTTGCCGCGGAAGCGGAAATATGCGGTGATGCGGATTTCTCCGCAACCTTTGCCGAGCGGAAGAACTTTGCCGGGATTCAATCGTCCGGCGGGATTAAACGCCGCGCGCACGCGCGCCATCAGCGCCAGGTCGTCCGGCGAAAACATCAGCGACATCAGTTCATTTTTTTCCATGCCGATGCCGTGCTCGCCGGTAAGCGCGCCGCCCACCTCGACGCAGTGCCGCATGATTTCGCCGCCCGCCGCGACCACTCGCTCAAATTGCGCGCGATCGCGCTCGTCGAAAAGAATCAGCGGATGCAGGTTGCCGTCGCCGGCATGAAAAATGTTGCCGATCTGCAGATCGTATTTCCTGGCGATTTCCGCGATGCGGCGGAGGGTTTCCGGCAGGCGCGTGCGCGGGATCACGCCGTCCTGCACGTAGTACATCGGCGAGATGCGCCCGAGAGCGCCGAACGCTTCTTTCCGGCCTTTCCAGAGCAGAGCGCGCTCGCGGTCGTCGCGCGCCACGCGCACTTCCCGCGCGCGATGCAGTTGGCAAACTTCCGTGATCTCGGCGGCCTGCGCTTCGACCGCTTCGGTCAGCCCCTCCACCTCGATCAGCAGCACCGCGGCGCAATCCTTCGGGAATCCGGCGTGGACGTAATCCTCGACGGCGCGCAGCGTGAATCCGTCGAGCATCTCGCATGCCGCGGGCGTGATGGCCCGCACGGTGATATCGAAGACGGATTCGGTGGTATCGTCGATCGTGTCGTAGACCGCGAGAAGCGTTTTTACTGCTTCGGCTTTGCGCATCAGGCGCACGGTGATTTCCGTGACCAGCGCGAGCGTTCCTTCCGAGCCGACGAACAGCCCGTTCAAGGTCGTAGCCGGACGTCTCCACGTTCTTGCCGCCGATGCGCACGATTTCGCCGTCGGGCAGCACCAGTTCGAGGCCAGTCACGTGATTCGTCGTGACGCCGTACGCCAGCGTGTGCGGCCCGCCGGAATTTTCGGAAACGTTTCCGCCGATTGTGCACGCTTTCTGGCTGGAAGGGTCGGGAGCGAAATACAGGCCCAGATGATCGACCGCGCGCGAGAGATCGAGATTCACGACGCCGGGCTGCACGACCGCGCGCAAGTTCGCCGCGTCGATTTCCAATATGCGGTTCATCCGCGAAAACGCCACGACGATGCCGCCGTCGCGGGCGATCGCTCCCCCCGAAAGCCCCGTGCCCGCGCCGCGTCCCACCAGCGGAGCTTCATAGCGATTCGCGAGGCGCACAATTTCCGATACCTCGCGAGTCGAGCTCGGGAAGACAATGCACTTGGGCGATCCCAGTTCCACTGAACCGTCATACTCGTACAGCATCAAATCTTCCGCCTGGGACAGGACCGCCTTGCGTCCCAGCAGCGCGATCAGGTCGCGGATGAGTTGTGGATTCATCTGGAATATTTAGAAGGCCCCATGGCCACTATAGTCTGCGGCTTCGGTGCGGAGTCAACGCGAGCCGCGCGCCGTCCCGAAAGAAGTATCCCAATTCCGACAACTTCCTGATGATATTCAAATTAGAATGGTCTACCCTGTTTGCTACACATTGCAAACCGGCGCCAGGGAGATCGAAGGGAATCGATGGGCCTGCTTTCAAAGCTATTCGGAGAAAAGAAAAGTGCGCCGGCGGGCCTCCGGAACAAGAGGTCGAGGTGCACTTTTCGTATGGGTCCACGAACTATCAGCACTTGTATGCCTTGGAGGATCAGATCCGGCATGTGATTTCCGATGCGGCCGTGGGCAAATATGAAGGTCATGATGTGTCCGCCGACGGGAGCGATGGATATTTTTATTTGTATGGCCCGGATGCGGAGGCCATCTATCGCGTGATCAGCCCTGTGCTCGCCGGTTCCACCTTCATGCACGGGGCTAAGGTAACGTTGTGGTTCGGTCCGCGCAAATGGAGAACTCCTAAACGGGTCATTCATCTTCCTGGTTGAACGGAACGTGAACTCTCTGCTGTCCTAATGGGCGCCCTCCCGAAATAAAAGCGCAACCAAGGAATGCCTTCCAACTACCTCCAACACGCGGCAGCTGTGTTACCCTTCGGTGTTGATTTTAGGAGCGGGGCCGGGCCGTGAGCAAACCAAAATTATTTTCCACGCATGTTTTGTTTGAAGAGCCGCGGCGCCGCCTCGCGGAACATTTCGACGTCGAATACTGGACCGAAAGCGAACGCCCGTCGCGCCCGGAAGTGTTGCAGCGCGTTGCGGGCAAGGATGCGCTCATTTGCCTGCTCACCGAAAAAGTGGATAGGGAACTGCTCGACGCGGCCGGGCCAAACCTGCGGATCGTCGCGAACGTGGCGGTCGGCTACGACAATATCGATGTTCCGGCATGCACGGAGCGGAAAATTGCCGTGAGCAACACGCCGGGCGTTCTCGATGAGACCACCGCGGATTTCACCTGGACGCTGCTGTTGGCCGTGGCGCGCCGCCTGGTCGAGGGCGACCGGCTGGCGCGCTCGGGCGAGTGGCTCCAATGGAATTTCGATCTGCTGTGCGGAACCGACATCTGGGGAAAAACGCTGGGCATCATCGGATTGGGACGCATCGGCCGCGCCGTGGCCCGGCGCGCGTCGGGATTTCGCATGAGCGTGATTTACAACAGCACGTCGCGCGCTCCGGCGGAGATCGAACAGGAATTGCATGCGGAATATAGGACGCTGGATCAAGTGCTGCAGCAGGCGGACTTTATATCGCTCCATGTTCCGCTCAATCAGAAGACGCTCGGATTGATCGGGCCTGCTGAACTCGCAATAATGAAGCGGACGGCGTTTCTGATCAACACCACGCGCGGGCCGGTGGTGCAGGAAGCGGCGTTGGTCCATGCGCTGGACGAAGGCTTGATTGCCGGCGCGGCGCTCGACGTGTTTGAGCGCGAGCCCCTGATCAGCGATGGCTTGCGGCGCGATAACGTTGTCCTCGCGCCTCATCTCGGGTCCGCTTCGGTTGAAACACGCACCAAGATGGCCATGATCGCCGTCGACAATGCCGTCGCTTTTTTCGCGGGCCAGCGCCCGCCGACGATTCTGAATCCGGAAGTTTGGCCACGGAATTAGCGTAGCTGGAGGCGGCGAGCACGGTTTTTCATGGCTAGGTGGTCAGAGATGGATCGTCGGGGCACGGCAATGCCGTGCCCCTACAGCCGAAAGCACAAATAGCAGTGGTAATTCCGGGGGGGGAATGGCTTACGTGACGATGAATCATCCCAAACTGACGCTGGAAGGCGCGGAAGCCGTGCTTACCGCGGCGAAAGAACATGCGGGCCGCATCGGCGTGCCCATGAACATCGCGATTGTGGATGATGGCGGCCACTTGATGGCGTTTGCCAGAATGGATGGCGCGAAACTCTCCTCGATCGATATCGCGTTGAACAAGGCTGTCGCCGCCGCGATCCGCAGACAGGCCACCGGGCCCGCGCGTTCCGGCGACGAACTGAGCACGATGGTGTCGCTCAGCCTGGCGATCGGGAGCCACGCGCGCCAAACGCCGATCCGCGGCGGCATTCCGCTGGAAGCAAATGGCGAGTGCGTGGGCGCGATTGGCGTAAGCGCGGGCACCGAAGAGCAGGACGTTGAAGTCGCTCAAGCCGGCGTCGTTGCCTTCGGGAAGTGATGGAAGTTTCCCGAAACAAAACACGCGCAGGCCTTGCCGCATGATTTCTCCCTGCAAAAATGACTTCATGGCTGACCTCAAACAAGCTGCGCTTCACATCGCCCGGGAAACTTTGGCGGCGATCGATATTCCATCGACCATGCGGCGCAAGCTTGCCCGCTCAGGCTCGCGCATCCGCGTCAACAGCGCGGAGCTGGACCTCGCACTGTTCCAACGCATTTGCGTCATCGCCATGGGCAAGGCGTCCGTGGCGATGTCTCGTGGGATCGTCGAGGTGCTTTCGCCGGACTTCCGCGCCGAGGGCATCGTGGTTGCGCCCTCCCTCGTTGCGAATGCGCCGCCGGGATTCCGCGCTATTGCCGCCGGACATCCGCTGCCGAATGAAGGCAGCTTCACGGCGGGCCGCGCAATTCTGGATTTGCTGGCCACGGCCGCTGAACGCGACTTGGTTTTCTTTCTCTTGTCCGGCGGAGGTTCCGCGCTCGTCGAACAGCCGCTCGATCCGGGTGTCACTCTCGGAGACATACAGGAATTGAATCGGCTCCTGGTTACCTGCGGCGCTTCGATCGATGAAGTCAACGCCGTGCGGAAACATCTTTCGGCGGTGAAGGGCGGGCGGCTAGCGGTCGCGGCGACTGCGGCGATGAAGATCACTTTTGCCGTCACCGACGTTCCCGAAGGGCAGGAGTCGGCGCTCGCGTCCGGCCCGACGCTTCCCGATCCGACCACCGTGCGCGATGCGTGCGCCGTAATTAGCCGCTACAATTTGCTTCCGAAACTTCCCGCGCCGTTTCGCACGCGATTCGAGAATCCGGAGACAATTCCGGAAACGCCCAAAGCAGGGAATTTCGCTTTTGCGCGCTCCGAGTTTCAGATTTTGCTCGGCCTGCATGACTTGTTTCATCCCGCGCATCGCGCCGCAGAATCCGCGGAATTTATAGCTGTGTGCGACAACACGACCGACAATTGGCCGGTTGGCCAAGCGGCGGATTTTCTATTGGAGCAGCTGGCGGCGCTGCAGCGCGCAAATCCCGGCCGGGCCGTGGCCGTCATTGCGGACGGCGAAATCAGTTCGCCGGTGACCGGCAACGGCGTCGGCGGGCGGAACTCGGCGTTTGTCCTCGATTGCGTTGGGAAAATCGCGGGCCGCCGAATCGCCGTTCTCAGCCTGGGCACCGATGGGATTGACGGATCGAGCCCGGCAGCCGGCGCGGTCGCGGACGGCGAAACGCTGGCCCGCGCGCAAGCACAAGGACTCGATTCCGCCGACTATTTTCGCCGCAGCGATTCCCACACGTTTTTTCAGAAGCTGGGCGACTCGGTCGTGACCGGACCCACCGGAAATAATCTCCGCGATCTCCGCATCCTTCTCGCGGTCTAGAAATGTAGGATTTGGTATTGCGAGGAAAATGCTTTTTTGTGTCGTTCCGAGCGACAGACATCTCATGGCTGTCGGTTATAAAACCCGGAGAGATTCCTGGCTTCGCTGGGAATGACAATCCAGAACTGTTTTTTGTAGCCTGTTTAGCCGGGACATAAGCGGAGCAGCATGAGAGCAGCTCTAGCTTCCGGAGCGCATCGCAGTTGTCACGCTGGCCCCGCAGCCCTGCTCAATCCGCGGAAGCTGATTTCGACATCGCGCTCACTGCATCCGCCTCGGTGCTCGAAACCTCGAAGACCGTCACCAGCCGGGTCATCTGGAGAAGTTCATTGGTCCTGGTTCCCAGATTGCACAGGCGCAGCGTTGCTCCGGCCGTTTTCGCGCTGGAATGGGCGGTGACCATCGCGCCGAGGCCCGAGCTGTCGATCATCGTGACATTCTTCAGGTCCAGGACGATTTTCTTTTTGCCTTCGCCGAGCAAGCCCTTCACTTTGTCACGCAGCGCAATCGTCTCTTCTCCCAGCACGATGCGGCCGTCCAGTGCCAGCACCACCACTCCATCCACTTCGCGGCTAGTAATTTTCAAAGCCATATTTGATTTCCCCCTATCGATAAAGAATAAGGATTGAAGATACCAGGGCGGGCCCAACAACGTATTTCAACCGAATCGCCATGCTCAAGACCCTCGGCTTGGCCGGGAGTATACACTGATTTTTCTTTTGCAGGTGCGTCAAGTTCACGGCGCGGCGGCCTGCGCCGCGGCGCGATACCGGACCAGCAGGAGCGTGATATCGTCGGCCTGGCTTGCGCCGCGCGTGAATTTCTCGACCGAATCGAACACTGCCTTCTGGAGATGATCGAGGGGTGCGTCGAGAAGCCCGGCCAGGGCTTCTCGCAACCGAGGGATGCCGTACAACTCGTCGTCAGGATCGGCGGCTTCGGAGACTCCGTCGCTAAAAAGAACCAGCGTGTCGCCGGTTTCCAGGGTTACATGGGCGGTCTTGTAGTAGGCGCCGGGGACAAGTCCAACGGGGAACGAGCCTTCCGTAAATGGTTCCGCAAGCTCCCCGCCACGAAGGAGCAGCGGCGAAGGGTGTCCGGCATTGATGTATTCGAGATTGCCATCGCGCCCGAGAATGCCGAAAAACAGCGTGGCGTACTTTCCCACTTCCGCATGTTCGCACAGAAAATTGTTGATGTGATTGAATACGCGCTCGGGGTCCGCGCCCATGGTCATGCCGGAAAGCGCCCCTTGCAGCATGGTTGTAAGCAGCGCCGCGCCCAGCCCTTTGCCGGAAACGTCCGCGATCAGGAAGGCCGTGCGGTCCTCGCTTAGCGGAAAGACGTCGAAGTAGTCGCCGCCAACCGAGAGGCACGGAATATTGATTCCGCTGACGGCGAGATGCGGGAAGTCGCGGAAGCCGCGCGGCAGAAGCGCCTGCTGGATATCCCGGGCGATGCTGATTTCCTGTTCGAGGCGCTGGCGCTGGCGTTCGTATTCCACCAGGCGCGCGTTGTCCAAAATGCTGGCGGCTTCGACGGCCAGCGCGTCCAGGATCTGGCGCTCCAGACGGGAAAAGGCTGCGGGGCGCTGGGAATCCAGATACACAACGCCCAGAAAATGCCCGCGTTTGGCATCCATGACGGTTTCCGTCGAATTCGCGCGGGACATCGCATACAGGGGAATGGCGACGACGGCGCGCAGCCGCTGCGCCACGATGCTCATCGCGGCCTGCAGATCGACATCCGCACGCGCGAGGTCCTCGGTGATGACCGCGGACTTTAGTTCGAGAGCCTGGCGGAGCGCAGTTTGGCTGGGAGTAAGGCCCTCGGACGCGAGGCGCAAGCCGCCTTTGCGACGGGCCAGCCGAACGCGCAGCGCTCCGGACGCGTCCGGTTCGAGCAGCAGCCCGCGGTCCGCATCCGTGATCGAGATGGCGTGATCGAGCATCGTGCCCAGCACGGAATCCAGGGGAAGCTGCGAATGCAAAAGCATTGTCGCTTCCAGCAGCAGATTCAGTTTGTGCAGGCCGCCGGGAGAAGACTCGCCGCTGGAGATGCTCTGAATGCGGCTAAGGATATTTTGAATGGAAGTGTCGGCCGCGGCGCTCCGGAAAATAAGTTCATACGAATTTTCCAGGCCGAAACTGATGGCGTCGCCATCTTCGATCGCGCAACGCTCTACTTGTTTTCCGTTCAGACAGAGGCCGCGGCGATGTCCCCGGTCTTCCAGATACCAGCGATCCCCCTCGGAAATCAGCGCGGCACACTCGCGGGAGATGCGGCGGTCGTCCAGCTGGAGATGATTTCCGGTACCGCCACCACGCCCAATGAAAAACGGCGATTCCGTCACGCGGGCAACGCGACGCGATTGATCGGGAGAAATTATCTCCAGGAGAGTTTCGCCGGCGATAGGGGATTCGGGCATATAGACGACTTGATGCCGGGATTGTAGCACGAGCAGACCAGCGCGAGAGGACGGGTTTGCCGGCCCGAGTTAAGAGTTTAAAACCGTGCCGCACAAATAAAGTGAAGAGGTACAACTAGGGCGTGCTCCGAACTGCTAACTCTCGACTGGTGCTGGTAGCCGTCTCTCTTGACTTCGCAAAGGCTGTCCAGATGCGCCAGGAAAACAAAGTTTTATAGCTACCTGATGCGTTATACACTCCCGGCGTACGGGTGCGGGCTCTACTTGGAGCCCGCCCGAAAAAGGTGCGGGCTCTACTTGGAGCCCGCCCGAAAAAGGTGCGGGCTCTACTTGGAGCCCGCCCGAAAAAGGTACGGGCTCTACTTGGAGCCCGCCCGAAAAAGGTACGGGCTCTACTTGGAGCCCACCCGAAAAAGGTACGGGCTCTACTTGGAGCCCGCCTTCAAGAAGGTGCGTGCTCTGGTTGGAGCGTGGCCCTATGCAAGAGTTGTAGTCTCTACTTTTGCGTCGGGCGGCCCGACTGGGTTGTGGCATGCAGCCTGCGCATACGACAATTCGAGGGGGATCTTCATGGCGATACTTCCCGGCAGACGTCTAGGGCCCTATGAAATTCTCTCCGCGATCGGTGCGGGCGGCATGGGCGAAGTGTACAAAGCCCGTGACACGCGCCTTGACCGCATCGTCGCCATCAAAGTTTTGCCCACGCATCTCGCCGATCGTTCCGAATCGCGCGAACGGTTCGAGCGCGAAGCAAAGACCATCGCCAGCCTCAATCATTCCGCACATCTGCACGCTCTTCGACACAGGTCATCAAGACGATATCGATTTTCTGGTGATGGAATATATCGAGGGCGAAACGCTCGCGCAGCGCCTCGTGAAAGGTTCGCTGCCGATCCAACAGGTTCTGCAGTATTCCATCGAGATTGCGGACGCGCTCGACAAAGCCCACCGCAAAGGCATCACCCACCGCGATCTGAAACCGGGCAACATCATGCTCACCAAGTCGGGAACGAAGCTGCTGGACTTCGGTTTGGCGAAGTTGAAGCAGGAAGCTGCACCGGCCATTCCAGATTCACAGCTTCCGACATTGAACAGCGCCATCACGGGCGAAGGAACGATCCTGGGCACGTTGCAATACATGGCCCCGGAGCAGGTGGAAGGCAAAAATGACGAGATCGACGGGCGTACGGACATTTTCGCGTTCGGCGCAGTGGTCTACGAGATGGCCACGGGGAAGAAGGCCTTCGAGGGCAAGAGCCAGGCCAGCCTGATCGCGAAAATTCTGGAGACGGACCCCCAGCCGATGGCTTCCCTCGCGCCGATGACGCCACCGGCCCTGGATCGTGTTGTCAAGAGATGTCTTGCAAAAGATCCGGACGATCGCTGGCAAACGGCGCGTGATTTGGAAATGGAATTGAAATGGATTGCGGAAGGAGGGTCAAACGTTGGAATGCCGTCGGCTGACGCAGCGAAAGGCACTCGCGCGGTAGGACGGCGAGGGATGATGCTCAACGTTGGCGTACTGCTGTTGGTTGCCATCGTTACCGGCTTCGCAATTTGGAATCTCAAGCCCGCGCCTGCGCAATCCAAGGCGGTGACGCGATTCACGATCACCCTGCCGCCGGGGCAGCAATTGGCCGTTCCGGATGCTGGACCTGCTGTGGTCCTGTCTCCCGATGGCACTCATTTCGTATATTTGGCCCGACAGGGCGGCACCCGGCAGCTTTATTTGCGGGCGATGGATAGCCTGGAAGTCAAGCCCATACCCGGCACGGAAGGCGCTGTCAATCCCTTCTTCTCGGCCGATAGCCAATGGCTGGGTTTTGCCACACGGAGACAAGTTGAAAAAGGTCTCGGTCGGCGGGGTATCACCGCTGGATCTCATCGATAGTCACGGTCCTTATGGAGCTAGTTGGGGCTCCAAGGCAACATCATATTGGGAAGCTACCAAGGACCGCTCATGCAAGTGTCGGACGCAGGGGGCGCCCAGCAGCCATTGACTCGTATCGAGAAGGGGGAGACCAGCCACGCTTACCCGGATATTCTGTCCGGCGGCAAGGCGGTTCTTTTTTCTGTTTCCACCAGTGGCAGCCTTTGGACAAACGCGCAGGTTGCCGTCCAATCGATCGGGACCGGAGAAAGGCGAACCCTGATCCAAGGCGGGATGTACCCCCATTACGCGCCCTCCGGGCACATCATCTATTCGCAGGCGGGGACGCTTATCGCAGTGCCGTTCGATCCCCAGAAACTAACGGTGACCGGCGCGGCAATTCCCGTCGTCGAGGGTGTACAGCAGTCCATAACAAATGGCGATTCCCAATATTCGTTTTCGAGTACGGGAACGCTGGCCTATATTCCGGGGACGGTTCAGTTTCCTCGGCTCAATCTTGTATGGGTCAGCCGCAATGGGGCAGAGCAGCCTTTGGCCGCTCCAGCACACGCGTACGTGCAACCAAGGATTTCCCCCGACGGCCGGCAGGTAGCCGTGGGGATCGCGGAACAAGAGAGGCAAGTTTGGCTGTACGACCTCGCGCGGGACACGTTGACCCGGTTTACATTTCAGGGGAATAACAACCTTGTTCCGTTTTGGACCCCGGACGGCAAGCGGATCGTCTTCACATCAAACAAGGAAGGCCCGCGGAATCTTTTCTGGCAAAAATCGGACGGCAGCGGCGGTCTGGAGCGCCTGACCACCAGCGAGTTCCTCCATGTTCCGGGGTCCTGGTCCCCGGATGGGCAAGTGCTGGCCTATTCTGAAGTCAATTCCACTACGGGATATGACATCTGGATGCTGCACATGAGCGACCGCAAGGCGCAACCTTTTCTTCGAACCCATTTAACGAAGCGGCGCCACAGTTTTCTCCTGACGGGCACTGGCTGGCCTACTCGTCGAATGAATCGGGGCGTCCCGAAATCTACGTGCAGCCCTATCCGGGGCCGGGCGGGAAGTGGCAAATCTCGACAGAAGGCGGCGTGGAACCCTTGTGGAACAGAAATGGGCGGGAGCTTTTCTACCGCAACGGCACCAAGATGATGGCGGTGGAAATCGCCACGAAGCCGGGCTTTTCCGCAGGCACGCCGAAGATGCTTTTCGAGGGAACGTACGCGATGCCCGCAAATTCCACCCCCGACTACGATGTCTCTCCCGATGGCCAGCGTTTCCTGATGCTCAAGCCCGCCGAACAAGAGCAGGGCGCGCCGACGCAAATCAACATCGTCCTGAACTGGTTTGAAGAGCTGAAGCAGAAGGTTCCGACCGGAGGGAAATGATGAGTGTGAATCCCGGAACTCGATTTGGTCCATACGAAATTCTCTCCCCGATTGGCGCGGGAGGAATGGGAGAGGTCTACCGTGCCCGGGACACCCGCCTGGATCGCATCGTTGCCATCAAGGTTCTGCCCACGCATCTCGCGGATCGTTCCGAACTGCGTGAGCGCTTCGAGCGCGAAGCGAAGACCATCGCCAGCCTGAATCATCCGCACATTTGCACGCTGTTCGATATCGGCCGACAGGACGGGACCGATTATCTGGTGATGGAATATCTGGAAGGCGAAACGCTCGCGCACCGGCTGCAAAAAGGCCCACTGCCGCTCGAGCAGACTCTGCAATATGGGGTTGAAATGTCTGACGCCCTGGACAAGGCGCACCGCAAAGGCATCACGCACCGCGATCTGAAGCCCGGCAACATCATGCTGACCAAGACCGGCACGAAGCTGCTGGATTTTGGATTGGCGAAACTGAAGCAGGAAGCCGCTCCCGTAGATGCGCAGATGACGGAACTTCCCACCGTGAGCGAACCACTGACAGCGCACGGAGCCATCGTCGGCACGTTGCAGTACATGGCGCCGGAGCAACTGGAAGGCAAGGAAGTGGATGCGCGCACGGATATTTTCGCATTCGGGGCCGTGGTGTACGAAATGGCGACAGGGAAGAAGGCCTTCGAGGGCAAGAGCCAGGCCAGCCTGATCGCGAAAATTCTGGAGACCGATCCGCTGCCCATGGCTTCGCTCGCGCCGATGACGCCGCCGGCCCTGGATCGTGTCGTCAAGCGATGCTTGGCAAAAGATCCAGATGATCGCTGGCAATCCGTGCGTGACCTCGAAGCAGAGTTGAAATGGATCGCGGAACGTGGATCGCACAGCGGTTCAGTCACGGCGACTACATTGAAGCGCACCCCTCCGTTTGGGCCACGGACTCTAATCGCAGGTCTGGGTGCTCTCCTGCTGGCTGCCGCGATTGCCAGTCTCGTTATGTGGAACCTCAAATCCGCGCCTAAGTCTTCGGAAAAACATGTAACGCGCTTCACAATCACGTTGCCACCCGATCAACACCTCGGGGTCCTGACATCGGGCGATGCCGGTCGCGCTTTAGCTATATCTCCTGATGGCTTACACCTTGTATATGACGCCTGGGAGGGCAGCAACATCGAAAACTCGCAGATCTATCTGCGTTCGATGGACAGCCTCCAGGCCAAGCCCATCCCTGGCACGAAAGGTGGGGGGCGCCCCTTCTTTTCGCCGGATGGACAATGGGTAGCATTTTTTGCTGACGGAAAGTTGAAAAAGGTTTCGCTATCTGGTGAGGAACCGCAGACAATCTGCGATGCAACACGTGAAGATGGCGGAGCCAGTTGGTCCACACAGGGCGCGCTGACCTTAGGAGCCAGAGGGGGCTACGGGTCCGGAGTCATCTCTCAAATTTCGGCGGGGGATTGCACTCCGCGCCCTCTAACTCATCTGGGACAAGGAGAGGTGGTCCAGGCGTGGCCGGAGATCTTGCCCGGCGGCAAAGCGGTCATTTTTGCCTCTGGCACGAATAGCGCCAATTGGGCGAATGCCCAAATCGCTGTCGAAGCCATCGGGAGTGGTGAGCGGAAAAATCTAGTGCAAGGGGGGATGCAGCCTCGGTATGCGCCCTCGGGGCATCTGGTCTATGCGCAAGGCGGAGGGTTGAAAGCGATACCCTTCGATGCCCAGCGCCTCACGGTCAACGGCACATCGGTCCCGGTGGTGGACAACGTTATGCAATCCACGGTGTGGGGCGATGCTCAATACAGCGTTTCGGACACTGGAACGCTGGTCTACGTCCCTCAGCTGATAGCCCTCACGACGATGGTTTGGGTGGATCGCAACGGGAAGGAGCAGCCGTTAGCCGCACCGGTGCATGCCTATCTGCAGCCGAGGATTTCTCCGGATGGCCAGCGGGTAGCCGTGGGGATAACGGAACAAGACAGCGAAGTCTGGATATATGACCTGTCTCGCGGAACATTGGGCCGATTCACGTTCGAAGGAAAGAACAATCTCGTTCCCTACTGGACGCCCGATGGCAAAAGCGTCGCGTTCGTATCGAACATGGAGGGTCCGCGAAATCTTTTCTGGCAACACGCTAATGGTAGCGGCGGACTGGAGCGATTGTCCACCAGCCAGGATCTACAGATTCCCTCCTCATGGTCACCGGATGGGCAATCCCTGGCTTTTACGGACTTGAACGCCGCGACGGGATTCGATATCTGGGTGCTGCGATTGGGCGACCGCAAAGCCCAGCCTTTCCTACAGACACAATTCAACGAGCGGGAGCCGCAGTTTTCTCCCGATGGCCGATGGATAGCCTATTCTTCGGATGAATCCGGCCGCTACGAAATTTACGTACAGCCCTTCCCGGGCCCCGGCGGTAAGTGGCAAATCTCAACCGATGGCGGCAGAGAGGTTCTATGGAATCGGAATGGACGAGAGCTGTTCTATCGCAACAGAAGCAAGTTGATGGCCGTGCCGATCACCACGCAGCCGAATTTTTCCGCCGGTACGCCTAAAGCGCTTTTCGAGGGCGATTATCAGATGCTTCCGGCGCAGTCCACCCCTAACTACGACGTCTCTGCCGATGGCCAGCGCTTCCTAATGCTCAAGGCTGTCGAGCAGCCTGCGCAAATCAACGTCGTGCTGAATTGGTTTGAAGAATTGAAACAGAAAGTGCCCGCGGGAGGGAAACAATGAGCGTGAATCCCGGAACTCGATTTGGTCCCTACGAAATTCTCTCTCCTGCCGGAGCGGGCGGGATGGGAGAAGTGTACAAAGCGCGAGACACGCGGCTCGAACGCATCGTCGCCATCAAGGTTTTGCCCACGCATCTTGCCGATCGTTCCGAATTGCGCGAACGATTCGAGCGCGAGGCAAAGACCATCGCCAGCCTGAATCATCCGCACATCTGCACGCTCTTTGACATCGGCCGTCAGGACGGCACCGATTATCTGGTGATGGAATATCTGGAAGGCGAAACGCTCGCGCACCGGTTGCAAAAAGGCCCGCTGCCGCTCGAGCAGACACTGCAGTACGCGATTGAAATGTCTGACGCCCTGGACAAGGCGCACCGCAAAGGCATCACGCACCGCGATCTGAAACCCGGCAATATCATGCTGACGAAAACCGGCACGAAGTTGCTGGATTTCGGCTTGGCGAAGCTGAAGCAGGAAGCCGCTCCCGTCGATGCGCAGATGACGGAACTTCCCACCGTGAGCGAACCACTGACAGCGCACGGAGCCATCGTCGGCACGTTGCAGTACATGGCGCCGGAGCAACTGGAAGGCAAGGAAGTGGATGCGCGCACGGATATTTTCGCATTCGGGGCCGTGGTGTACGAAATGGCGACAGGGAAGAAGGCCTTCGAGGGCAAGAGCCAGGCCAGCCTGATCGCGAAAATTCTGGAGACCGATCCGCTGCCCATGATGTCACTGCAACCGGTGACTCCGCCCGCGCTGGAACGCACCGTCAAGCGCTGTATGGCCAAGGAACCTGACGACCGCTGGCAGACTGCTCGCGATTTGGAAGTGCAGTTGAAGTGGATCGCCGAAGGCGGCTCGCAAACCGGTGTCGCTCCGCTTGAAACAGCGAAGGGCAGTCGCGCAGCAAGGAGGCGCAGCCAGATCCTCGCCGCAGGCGCGTTGCTCGCCGGTGCCGCAGTTGCCGGATTCGCTGTTTGGATTCTGAAACCATCGCCGACCCCCGCATCCAAGGTCGTCACACGGTTCAATATTATGCCGCCTCCAGGGCAGACATTTGTAAATCAGGGGTCGGAAGGCGTCATGGGTTCTACGGTGGCGATTTCTCCGGATGGCACGAATATTGCCTACTTAGCAGCCCATTCGAGCAGTTCCGTCCAATTGTACCTGCGGCCGATTGACAGCCTTGAGGCTAGGCCCATTCCCGACACCGGCGGTGGTAATGCCCCCTTTTTCTCCCCGGACGGCAAGTGGCTGGCTTTTTTTACTCGTGGGGTGCTAATGAAAGTTCCGCTGAACGGAGGTGCGGCGGTAACTCTCGGCACCACTCAAGGCAACGGAGGCATCAATTGGACAAGCCAGGGAACGATATTGTTTGGGGGAAGTTTCGCCGCCCTCCAGCAAATTCCGGAATCGGGCGGGAGCCCGCAGCCGTTGCTGCAACTCGATAAAGGTGAGGCCGGCAACGAATCTCCGGTGCTTCTGCCTGGAGGAAAGGAGGTCCTCTTCGTCAGCAATGTCGGGAGCGGTACCGGCGGCGCGAAAATTTCGGTTCGTTCACTTGTATCCGGGGAGCGCCATGACCTTATTCCGGGGGGCGGCTCGATGCCGCGTTACGTCCCATCCGGATACCTGGTTTACGTGCAAGGAGGAAACCTCATGGCCGCGCCGTTTGATCTTAGGCGGCTTGCGGTCACGGGGCCTCCGGTCAGTATGGTTTAGGGTATCCTGGAAGGACCGCCCGGAACCGGGGCACAGTACGATGTTTCCGCTACCGGGACGCTGGTTTATATCCCAGGCAACTTTCATTCGCCGTTAAAGCTAGTTTGGGTGGACCGCAAGGGAGCCGAGCAGCCGGTGAGTGCTCCTCCCCACACATACGTCCTGCCCAGGATTTCCCCTGACGGCCGGCTTGTGACCGTCGGGATCGAGGAGGCGGACCCTCAAATCTGGACTTACGACCTCGGCCGCGACACCCTGACGCGGCTGACGTTTCAAGGCAAGCCCAACGTGGATCCCGAATGGACCCCGGACGGCAAACGGATCGTGTTCAAAGGAACATTGAATCGCTTGTTCTGGCAGCCTGCCGATGGCAGCGCCCCCGCCGAGCAATTGACGGATGCTAAACTCGGAACCAACAACGTTCCCGGGTCATGGTCGCCGGACGGTCAGAATTTGGTCTTTACGTATGACGTGGCAGGGGGACGCCAGCTTTGGATTTATTCTCCCAAGGACCGCAAGGTCCGTCCCTTCGAACAGAATCCTCCTCCATACGAAACCGCGCCTCGTTTTTCGCCGGACGGGCATTGGATCGCCTATTTCTCGCCCGAGTCCGGCCGGAACGAAATTTACGTGCGTCCTTTTCCAGGCCCGGGAGGTAAATGGCAGATTTCGGATAACGGCGGCACAGAACCTGTCTGGAATCCCAAGGGCCACGAACTGTTCTATCGCGAGGACAAGAAAATGATGGCGGTGGAATACGAGGGGCAACAGACATTTTCCGCGGGAAAACCGATGGAACTGTTCGAGGGACCGTACGTGCCGACTCCGAGGTCTTTTCCCGATTACGATGTTTCTCCCGACGGCCAGCGATTTCTGATGCTCAAGCCCGCGGAAGATGTACAGTCCAGTTCGCATCTTGTGGTGGTAGTGAATTGGGTGGAGGAACTGAAGCAGAAAGTTCCTATGGGGAAGAATTAATGGCGTTAACTTCCGGTACGCGTCTCGGGTCGTATGATGTCGTCGCGCAGATCGGCGCAGCTGGCATGGGCGAAGTTGAGGCGCATTGGCGGCGTCCAAGCCGCCAGCCGAAATCCCGAGCGAAGCGAGGGATCTCTTGCTGAAAGCGGGTACAAAGTTGGGGGCGTACGAGGTCACCGCACGCATCGGCGTAGGCGGCATGGGCGAAGTCTATCAAGCGCACGACACCAAGCTCGGGCGCGACGTCGCCATCAAAGTTTTGCCCGAAGCGTTTGCGCATGATGCGGATCGGCTGTCGCGCTTTCAGCGCGAAGCGAAAATGCTGGCGGCGCTGAATCATCCCAACATTGCAACGATTTACGGGCTGGAGCAATCCGGCGGCACGAGTTATCTGGTCATGGAGTTGGTGCCGGGCGCGACGCTGGCCGAGCGCATTAAGCGCGAAGGGCCGGTTCCGGTCGAGGAAGCTCTCACGATTGCGAAGCAGATTGCCGAAGCGCTCGAAGCCGCGCACGAAAAAAGCATTATTCACCGCGATCTGAAACCGGCGAATGTGAAGGTCACGCCCGAAGGCAAAGTGAAAGTGCTGGACTTTGGTCTGGCAAAAGCGTTTGAGGGCGATGCGTCGAACGTGGACATGAGCAATTCCCCAACGTTGAGCATGGCCGCGACGATGCAGGGAGTGATTCTCGGCACGGCGGCCTACATGTCACCGGAGCAGGCGCGGGGAAAATCCGTTGATAAGAGCACGGACATCTGGGCCTTCGGCTGCGTGCTCTACGAACTGCTCACCGCGAAACAGGCATTCCACGGCGAGGACGTGACCGACATTCTGGCCGCCGTGGTTCGGGCCGAGCCGGAATGGGAAGCGTTGCCTGCCGCAACACCACTCAAGATTCGCGATCTTTTGCGCCGTTGCTTGCAGAAGGACAAAGCGCAGCGCATGCAGTCGGCGGGCGATGCGCGGATCGAAATTCATGAGTCGCTGGTAGCGCCAGCAACCGAGATGGGTTCAATCCCTGCCGCTGCGGCGCGAGGCTGGCGCGGCCATCTCGCCTGGGCGGCGGCAGCTGTTTGCGCGCTGATTGCTATTGCATTCGCCATTGGCTTCGCGCTAAGCGCGCCGAAACCGCAACTGCCGGTGCATGTCGCCGCGGAGATTGGAGCGGACGCAAGCCTGGTGACTGGCGGCGGATCTTCTGTCGTTCTTTCTCCGGATGGTACGCGACTCGCTTTCGTTGCCGCTGGCTCCGACCAGATTTCGCGTATCTTCATCCGTCCGCTGGATCAACTGAAAGCTACAGCCCTGACGGGGACGGAGAACGCCCGCGATCCATTCTTCTCGCCGGACGGACAGTGGATTGGCTTCTTCGCTGAAGGCAAGCTGAAAAAGATTTCCATCCAAGGCGAAGGGGAAGTCACACTCTGTGATGCCCGCGATGACCGCGGCGGAGCCTGGAGCGAAGACGGCACGATCGTGTTTAATCCCGCAAATCTGGTGGCCCTCTCCAAAGTCCCAGCGGGCGGAGGCACATGCGATCCTCTGACCGCCCTTGATAAGCAAGCCGGAGAGACCACGCATCGCTGGCCCGAGATGTTGCCAGGGGACAAGGCTGTGTTGTTCACTTCCAGCACGATTGCCGGCAGCTATGAGAATGCAGACATCATGGTGTACTCCATGTCCTCAGGGGCGAAAAAGACGGTCTTGCGCGGCGGGTATTATGCCCGCTATCTGCCCAGCGGGAACCTGGTTTATATGCACGAAGGAACCCTGTTCGCCGTGCCCTTCGATCTGAATCGTCTGGAGGTGACTGGCCAGCCCACCCCGATCCTGGAAGGCGTGTCTGCTACTCCCAACGCCAATGGCGGGGCGCAGTTCTCCTTTTCCAAAACTGGGAACCTCGCGTACATCGCTGGGCTCGGGGGCGAGGGGCAGAACGTTTCCATCGACTGGATGGATCGCGAGGGCAAATTCACCCCCCTTCGCGAGGCATCCGGGAATTATATGGATCCTTCGTTCTCGCCCGATGGGAAGCGCCTGGCTTTGGACATGAGCGACGGCAAACGGATCGACATCTGGGTAGACGATTGGGAGCGCGATAGCCTGACGCGGCTGACGTTTGACGGCTTGAATAACAGAGTTCCCATTTGGACGCCCGACGGCCAAAGAATTACGTATTCCTCCCAGGAAAAGGGCGGCACGTATAACCTCTGGTGGATACGCGCCGATGGAGCCGGAAATGCCCAGCGCCTTACCCAAAGCAAGAATATTCAGACGCCGGCCTCCTGGAGGCCCGATGGCAAGGTTCTTTCCTTTTGGGAAATCAACCCGGACACATCCTATGACGTTATGACACTTCCTGTGGGAGGTGACGAAAAGTCCGGCTGGAAGCCCGGGGAGGCGAAACCATTCGTGAATACCGCCTTCGTGGAACTGGACCCTGCCTTCTCCCCTGATGGTCGCTGGCTCGCTTATGCATCCAACCAGTCCGGCAACTTCGAGGTGTACGTTCAGCCTTTCCCGGGACCGGGCGGCAAATGGCAGATTTCCACCGGCGGGGGCGTCATGCCCAAATGGTCGCGCGACGGCAAGCAACTTTTTTATCGCACGCCGAACAACAAGATCATGTTCGCCGGCTACACCGCTTCCGGCGATTCCTTCCACGCCGAAAAGCCTCAACTCTGGTCGCCGGGCCAGTTCACGAACAACGGGTTAGTGGCTTACTACAACTTTGACCTCTACCCAGACGGCAAACGTATCGCCGTGTTGAAAGCCCCAGGCGCAGGACAGAATGCTTCGGTAAACAAAGTCGACTTCATCTTTAATTTTTTTGACGAGCTACGGAGCAAGGTCCCATCCGGAAAGTGAGCGTATGTTCGGCAAAACCATCTGGTGGTACAGGCTTCAGCCTGTGCGGTTTTTCTGAGTCGCAACAAAACCCGCAGGCTGAAGCCTGCGCCACTGAATGTGCGCAGGCGTTCTGTCCGTTAATCGCTTTTGCTTCCCGGCAAGGAGGCTTCAATTCTGCGCAGGCGATCGTTCATTTCCGTGATCTGGTGTTCGAGATGGTCGAGCCGGTCCAGCACGACTTGATTGGAGATGGCCGCGGCGGCTGGTTCGCCGCTCTTCTGGGCTGTCGGTTCATTTTTCTTTTTCAACTGCTCGATCAAACCTTCCAGGGAATGCGGAACGCCGATCGAAAACTGGCCGCTTTTCAGAAGAGCTTCCAGCGGCTCGATGGCCGTGGGATCGCCCCGGTGTCCCAGCGCGAAGATCGAAGCGAATCGAATGTCGAAGGAAGGTTCGTTGAGGTAGGTGATCAGCCGCGCGGTGATGTCATGATTCTTTAGGTCCACGCGCCCCAGGGCCCCGATGGCGATGCTTCGAAGCCTGGACGGTTTTCCCGGCGACGACCATTCGATGAGCGAAGGAACCAGGGAGTCGTCCCCGAGCGAGCCCATGGCGCGAAGCGAAGCTTGGCGGAGAACATCGTCCGGCGAGGAAGTAGTGAGCGCCTTTTCCAGGAGTCCGGCCACGCCGTTTGCCTTGTCCTGCGCCAGCGATTGCAGGGCCGCGCCGCGAACCGAATAGGCCTTGTCATCTTTATAGATATTCTCGAGGCGCTTGACGACATCACCGTCATTTTGGAAATGTCCCAATTGCTCGACGGCCACCTGGCGCACCCAGGGCTGCTCATTCGAGAGCGCGGACAGCACTTGTTTTCGCGAGGCGGGAGAATTGTTGCGGCCGAGCGCCCGCAGCGCTTCTTCCCGCACGCCCCAGAATTTATCCTGCCGGGCGGCCTTGCCAAGCGCGTCGGCGACGTCTTCATTATCCTTGATATTGCCGAGCGCGACGGCGGCGTCGGCGCGGTCCGGCACATCCGCGGCCGTTTGCAGTTGCCGAATCCATTCTTCCGGCGTTTTCTGAAAATCGAGCGATTTCAGAATTTTGTCGCCCTTGTCGAACAGCACCATCAGCGGGGGCCCATCGACCGGAAACGAAAACGTCTCATCCGCCTTGGAAACTTCAACGGGAAAATCTTTTTCGCCGCTCGCCGTGGTCACGGCGATCTCCACCGGAACGCGGAACAACCCGACATGGCCTTCCACTTTTTGCGTTTGCATCACGTCGAGGCTGATTTTCTTTTCCGCCGCATCGTAGGAAGACCGCACCAGGAAGCGCGGCGCGCCCGCGCCGTAAATCCACTGGTCGAAAAATTGGTCGACATTCGTGCCCGTGGATTCCTCGATGGCCTTGACCAGATCGGCGGTGACGACGTTCTGCAGCCGGTTGGCAACCAGATAGTGGTTGATGGCGCGGAAAAATGCGTCGTCTCCCAACTGCTCGCGGAGCATGTGCAGCACCCAGCCGGATTTGTCGTATACGTTGCCCACGTATTCGACCGAATCGTCGATGTCGCGCGTGACGATCGGTACCGGAAAAAGATCCCGCGAAGGCATCCAGCTATTTTGGTCGCGCCAGTAGCGGTAGGCGGCCGCATCGGCGCCGTAATAATGCTCTTCCCACAACGTCGCGCCGAATGTGGCGAAGCCTTCATTCAGCCACGTGTTCGTCCAGTCCTTGCAGGTAACCAGATCGCCGAACCACTGGTGCGTCATTTCGTGGGAAATCAGGCCGTCGGCGGCTTCCGGTTTTTCCCCAGCAAGATCGGCGTGAATCAAGTCGCGCGCCGCGAGCGTCGTCGCGCTCACATTTTCCATGCCGGACGCCACGAAATCCTCGACCGCCGTCTGCGCGTATTGCGCCCACGGGTACGCCACTCCAAATCGCTGGGAAAAGAAATCCAGCATCTGCTTGGTGTGGCTGAACGTGGGATCGATCGTATCTTCCATCCCGCGAGGCACGTTGTACGTGACGGGAATATCGCGCCAGGTATCCTTCTTTTCCACATATTCTCCGGCGACGAACGAAATCAGGTACGTGGGAACAGGCAAGGACTGCCGCCAGGTCCACGTTTTTTCACCATCCGGATCGTCCTGGACGCTGAGAAGTTTTCCGTTGGAAACGGTGAGCCAATTGCCGGGAACGGTCAAAATCATTTCGGTGGTCGTGCGGTCATTCGGATAATCATAAATGGGGATGTAATGGTGCGTGTCCTCGGCCTCGCCTTGCGTCCAGATTTCCTTGGGGCGGTTGGGATCGTCCTTGTCGGGCAAAATGAAATACAGGCCGGTGGTTGGCTTGCCTTCATAGCGCAGGTTCACTTCATAAGTCTCGCCGGATTTCGCAGGTTCGGCCAGGTTGACGCTGAGATCGTTGTCGCGCAATGCAAACGCGGCGTCCTTGCCGTTGACGCGCGCGCTCAAGATGGTGAGGTCGGCGCAATCGAAATCCAGGTGCGTCAAGCCGTCGCGCAAAGCCGACAGCGTGTGCGTTACTTCGCCGATCACCTTGCGCTGATCGATGTCGAAATGCAGCGAGACGCGCACATTTTGCAAATGGTATTCGCGGCTCGGCGCATACGGCCGGTCCGCCCGGGCGGCGGCCGCGAACATCGCGGCCAGAGCCAGGATAATTCCCGCAAGGATTGCGGGTGGATGGAGTCTCTTCCAGGGGCGGTTCATTCCGGCCTCACAAGGAAATTCACGGCGCGCAAAACTACCCGCTCATTATACCCGCATGGGCCTTGCGGGATAAGGGACGGGCCTCGCACCATTTCCATTAGACGCGCGCGGGATCGAATTGTTTCCCCAGCTTCCGTGCGCCCGGCGGATGGCCCCCGGCCTGTTGCTTGCGGCCTGCTGGTCGATAATTTACCCACGCAGGTACGAATCGTCTTTTCGGATCCAATCCTCCCGGCGAGGGGCGAAGAAATCGACATCCACCGTATCCTCCAGCGCGATCGCCGAGTGCGGCTCGTGCGCCGGAATCAGCAAAACTTCCCCCGCGCTGACCAGAATTTCGCGGTCGTCGAACACGAATTTCAGCGATCCCGAGAGTATCCAGGAATACTGCTCATTCACATGCGAGTGGCGCGGAACCACGGCGCCCCGCTTCATCAGCAGTTGCGAGATCGTCGCATTGTCTCCGGAAATCATCTGTCGAGAAAGCAGATCGGTCAGTTTTTCCACTTCCACTGTTTTCCAGGAAGTTTTTTCAAGAGCGCTCATGCAAGCCTCCTAAGTCCGACTAAGACTGCCGCAGCATCCTCCCCGGAAATTGCGCCGCCGTCAATCCCGTCTTTCACCCAAAAGCCCGAGGCGGGTAGAACGCAAAACATCTGGTAAGATGCGTGGCGCAGGCTCTACTTGTTTACCGTGAATCCATAAGAGGAGCCTTCTAGGACAACGGAAGACGTCAAGCGAGGTCAGGAATGCCGGCGGAACCAAACGTTGGGGGAATTGCGCGGCTTATCTATGTTGTGGCGGGCGCGGCGATTGCGATCTGGGGCCTGTGGGGCGCGGATCCGGGCTGGACGCAATGGTCCTGGCTCGCGCTTGGCGGATTGCTTTTGGTCCTGGGGCTGATTGGATACTCTCCCGTGCACGCATTTCTTCCGAAAAGAACCACGAAAGCAAATTGAATGCGGTTCCTCCATGCAGTGGCGGGATTTTTTCTCTTCTTCGAACTCCCCATCCCGATTTACTGGCTGATTCTTCATCCCTTCAACGCGTTCTGGAAAACTCGAGTGCGCGCCGCGTTCTGGTTCGCGGGTCTCACCGCATGGATCTCCGGGGGCATCGTGTTGTGGGTCTTCCGGCATTTTCTGCTGGCCGCTGAACGGCCGCCTGCGATCGCGATCATCGCGGGTTTTGCATTGATCGGAGTGGAGGTTTATCTTTTCCTGCGCGTCGAGCGCGAGCTCGGCACCCGCCGCCTGATCGGCCACGCCGAACTTACCGGGACAGGCGAAATGCATACTGGCGGTTTGTACGAGCACGTTCGCCATCCACGCTACACGGGCATGTTCTGCGCCGTGGTGGGCGCCACGCTGCTGTGCGGGACTCGCCTCTTGTGGGCCGTTCTTGCGGTCTGGTGGGTCTTCGCGCTCTTTGCGATCCGCATGGAAGAAAGGGAACTGGCTGCTCGGTTTGGCGAGGACTACGTCGCGTACCGCAAACGCGTCCCCGCGTTCCTGCCGTTTCGGCTGCGCTCCAAGCAGTGACAATCATTGCCCTGTCCGCGCACGTCCGTTAGAATGAATCCATCGATGCGGAGAGGTGTCCGAGCGGTTGAAGGAGCTCGCCTCGAAAGCGAGTGTCGGGGAAACCCGACCGTGGGTTCGAATCCCACCCTCTCCGCCATATCCCACTTTCATTACCTATCGCTACGGTTTTCGCGATTTGACGGCGACTTGATGCCCGCACCGGCCGTCAAAGGGAGACGGTCCGCGTAGGATCAGTTCAATCGCTTCACTGCGGCTGAACGACAACGAAAAGAGTCGTCCCTCCGCGCGACACCAGCAGGAGGATGGGTTGTTTCCCGCTTGCGGCTATTGCTTGCCGGTATTCGTTGATGTTGCGGACTTCTTTGCGGTTGACCTCTTGAATGACGTCGCCCGGGCGCAGGCCCGCGGCCGCCGCCGCACTCGACGGGTCGACCGAAGTAATGACCACGCCGGTGCTGGACGCGGGCAATCCAAGCTGCCTGGCAACATCAGGCGTAAGATTCTGGACCTGCAACCCGTTCAACGTCGTGGGCGCTTCTTCGCCCGTTGCAGCGGCTTCGGCCTTCTCGGAAAACTCGCCAAGAGTCACGTCGATCTCTCGAGTTTGTCCATTGCGGAATATCTTGAGGTGGGCAACCGTGCCTGGGGCCATCTCGGAAACATGAACACTCAAATCATCCGGACCATTCACCATTTGCCCATTCAGATCCACGACGATATCCCCTCTCTGGATTCCCGCTTTTGCGGCCGGGCTATCGGGGCTCACGTCGCCCACCAATGCGCCGCCGCCTTGACTTAAGCCAAAGGCTTTGGCCATATCGGCGCTGACTGGTTGAATGATAACCCCCAAATATCCTCGAATCACTTTTCCGTGTTCGACGAGTTGCTCCATAATATTGCGCGCCATGTTAATCGGGATGGCGAAGCCAACGCCCTGATTTCCGCCTCCTCCAGAAATGATCGCTGTATTGATCCCGATGAGATGTCCGTGCAAGTCGATCAGGGCGCCGCCGGAATTGCCCGGATTGATCGCGGCGTCGGTCTGGATGAAGTCTTCGTAATGTTCGATGGCGCCGCCGAGGGCGCGTCCCGTGGCGCTCACGATTCCCGTCGTGGCCGTCTCGCCGATTCCAAACGGATCGCCGATCGCGAATACCAGGTCTCCTACTTTTAATTTCGAGGAATCACCAAGCGTGAGGACGGGGAGGTCAGAAGCGTCGATCTTCAGCACGGCGACATCGGTCCGAGGGTCCGTGCCGATCACTTTTGCCTTAAATTTCTTTCGGTCCTGAGTGAAGACTTCGACATCGGAGGCCCCTGACACGACGTGGTTGTTCGTCAGAATGTACCCGTCGGAGTTGACGATGACGCCCGATCCTAGGCTATGCTCGCGTTGCGTCTGTGGGCCCGAAGAGGGAGGACCAAACTGATCTCCGAAAAATTGCCGGAACATCGGGTTGTTGAATAAATCCGGTGAAATTGCTGGTTGCTTGACGACCATCGTCGAGGAGATGTTCACCACGGCCGGCAAATCAGGTTCAATCACTGACGCGAAGCCATTCTTGAATTCTCCTAAACTGACTGGAGCGGTATTGGTCGCGATATTCAGCGCAACCTTCTGGGCGCCGAGGACTGGCCGTCCCGACAGCCGGACGGCCCCAACATACAAAAGTCCGGCGACAGCAAGCCCAACAATGACGATGAGCCCAACCCCCTTCCGATTAGCCTTTCCGCCGGTAACATTCATGCCCCTTTCCTCCTTTGCTAGGCGTTTGAGCCGTTCTCTCCCTCCGTCCTAGGCCGCAACAACTCTGGACTTTTTGACCCGCTCCGGCTCCGCAGGTGACGTTTCTCCCCGTGATGAGGACAACGTGACGAATGAGGTGGGTAACCGGGGAGCGGCGGATTGCGGACTTTTTCTTTCCACTAATGCAGGAAAGCAGATTTCCTCAATGGTTTTGTCCAGCGCGGCAACAAATTCGCTAGGGCGCAGCGCCGAAGATCCAAAGCAATCATGACCGCACCGCAACGCGGGCAACCACCAGCAACCGTCCTCCACCGCGTGGAAAAAAAATAGCGTAATGCCCGATCCCTCGAGCAAGCTAATTAGGGAAAAAAGGCTGCCGTCACGCAGCCTCATGGGGCTAAGCGCCAGGTCGAACTGCTGGGTTCTGAGCAGCGAGCAAGCTTCCTGCGAGGATACTGCACATGCACACTCGCATCCGCGATCCTGCAAGCGCTTCGCCAAGTACGAGAAACCTTGCGGGTTTTCTCCAATCAGCAGGACTTTCGCTCTCCTGGGTTCCATGGATTCCTCCGGTGATTACAGTTCAGCGCTCGATTCTGGAGCAACCTGCAGCTTCGATCTTCGCGCTCGAATTCCAGCCAATTTGCACCCGGATCACCGGGTAGTCGGTATCAGGCCGAGGCGGCCTTGCTTCGCGTCCCGCCCAGTTGCGAGCTATATAGTTTCCGTAGGCTATGCACGACGTCCTCGGACGAAAGCGAGCCGCGAGTTTCGGAATCGGCTTTGAGCACAAGGTCATCGATAGAGAGAACCCCGGCGAGTTTGCCCGCGGCATCTAGTACAGGCAGGCGGCGGACCCCTTTTTCATCCATCGTCTCGAGCGCCGTGCTGACGTCGTCATCCGCCTTACAGGAATAGATAACTCCGGATATGACCTGCTGCACCGTAATTTCGCCAGGCAATCGATTGCGCGTCGCCATGGCGATGCACATATCGCGGTCCGTGACTACCCCGACGACTTTTTGTTCCGCATCCAGGACCGGAAGAAATCCGCAGTTTCTCGTCCACATGATTTCCGTTGCAGCCCCGAGATTTGTATTCAGACTGCAACTTGCCGGCGATTTCGTCATTGCTTCTCGAACTTTCATCGTTTTTCTCCTTCTCCCTGAAGTGCCCTCAATCTCATTTTCCTCAGCCGTGCCGTCACGCTAGCGGGCGTTTTCATCGCCGCCTTGTCCTTTTTGCGTCAGGCACCCGGCGCAAGGCCTAGCGGCGACCCCGGCCGCGGCCCCCGCCGTGGAATCCGCCACCACGAAATCCTCCAGGCGGCGCAAATCCGTGTCCGTACGGGTAATGGAACTCGTTGAAGCGATGACGTTGGTGGCCGTAGTAACCGTAAAAAAAGAAAGGAGACCGGTAGACGAAAATCGGCGAATAGAAGCCCCATCCGAACGGACTGTAAAAGATTCCATCCGCCGGAATAAACGTCCAGCCGCCAAACCAGGGATCCCAGTACCAACCCGTACCGTACCAGCCGGGACCATACCAGCCGGGCCCTGGGCCAATGTAGGTGCGCGCGGCGTCGACGCTGGCCTCCGACAAATATCCGGACCGCAAAGCGCACCAGCGGAAGAAATCGTCTTCATATTGCCGGGTATCAAAATTCTGTGCTTTCAGCTTGCCCGTCGTGTTCAACGAGAGCCTCATGTTCGCTTTTCAAAGTGACCTTCTGACTGCCCGCATAGACCTCCGCCTTGCCCTTGAACACATGGACCTGGGCATGATCGGCGTCGAAGTCATACAACCCCTTATCCAAAAGTTTCGTACTGGCATCGCTTTCATTGATGCGGATGTTGTTTTCCTTATGAATGTCCAGCACTTCCACGGACGCGCGCCCCTTCTCCAGCATGACTTCCGTGTTGGCCAGATCGGGTGAGACCATCTTCACCGAACTGTTGTCGGCAACCCGGAGGAAGACTCCCGGCGTCAGCAGGATCTCCACCTTGCCGGCTTTGGTTGTCAACGTCTGGCCTTTGTCCAATCTGGCCGAACCCGCCGAGTCGGAACTGAGCACTTGCGCCCCGATCGCGGCTTCGCCTTCGACGTAATTGATGCTGCCCGGCACTGCTGGATGCTGATCTTGAGCCCCCGCGGGAGGCGGCAAAAGCGTCCCCAGGCAGCAAGCTGCGATGAATGCCAAAAGTGAATGCTTCACGATCCCCGGCGCATGGAGCAAGGAGTTCCGATGCAAAACGATCATAGGAATTCACACTTTCTGACTCTCGTTCGATCCGAGCGCGACTATTCCAAGGTCACGCGCTCTTCGCTCCGTTCACGGCCCGCTTCCACGTGGGACGCTGAATCCCGCGCGACCGGCCCCGCCGAATAGGAGTCACGCACAGTACGGGGCGCTCCGCTTCCAAAGGACTTGCCGGGCGGAGGCGACACTCCTGGAGGGCTGCGCGATCCACAATCGCGAAAGTCGAGCCATCCCTCTCGATCAGGCCCGAGCTACTGAAATCACCCAGCGCTCGTGTGACTGATTCGCGCGTGGATCCAATGTATTCGGCAATTTCTTCATGGCTTAATGGCAACGTGAATGGAGCCCCATTTTCCACCGCTGCCCGTTCTACGGACCAATTCAGCAGGAACTTGGCCATTCTTTCGAATACCGAAGCGCCAAGGCCGACCGTGCGCAATTGGTCACATGCGGATTCGTATTGCCGGCCTAGTTGGCGGGCCACACTCTGAAAAATGCCCGGATGTTTTCGGAGAAACTTCTTAAAATCATTGCCGGAGACGAATGCAACCTGGCAAGGTTGACGGGTTTTGGCGGTGAATTTATACGGGTTTCCGGTCAACGTCGACAGTAGACCGAGAACTTCGCCGGGCTTGGCAATTCTCAAGACCAGGGTCCTGCCTTCGCTGGAAGTGAACGAGAGCTTCACCTGGCCTTGGCAGAGCAGAAAGATTCCCCGCGACTTCTGCTCTTCCATAAAAAGAATTGCGTCTGCCGGATAGATGAAAATCTGCTTGATTGCGTCGAAGCTTTTCAATTCGTCGGCGGAGGAATTGCAGAAAAATGCGTCCCTCCGGAAGATGCAACTCCGGCAGCTTTCACTTAGTTCTAGACCGTAAGGACCATGCATGTCGCCACACTCCTTTGCGCCGGTTTATTGATTGCTCCTCTCCCGCTCTCAATCCAGTCAGAATGATTCCTGATATTCAACTGGGCGAGGGGCTTTGCGGGAGCTTTGACAACTCCCTTAGCTATCCCCTCGCCCAGGCAGATGGCCGCTGCGCACTATTTTGTGCGGCGCGCCGCGACGGACCCGAAGCATGTCTGTACTTTGTGTTTCGACCACACCAGGATTCAGCCTGGCAGCAACCGGAAGGCGAATCTTCCTCCGGTTTTTCAGCACGCTCCGGGTTCGCATCCATTCTGCGATTTTGCAAAGGCAAACTTCACGCGGCAGAAGCCACTTGCTTAGCCCTTTCCGGTTCCGGTTGGCGGGGACTCAGCGCATTCCGCACGATGCGCTCGATTTCCCCTCGAACCGATGGGTAGAGAACATAGTCGAATGCGCCTGTTCGCAAGATGTTGAGGTAGCGCTCCCAGTCGGCCAAACGCGAGAACACAATGACCGGAACTTTGTTCAAGGCTCTCGCGGCCTGCCTAAGGACGTCCCTAAATCCGCCATCCGGCAATTCCTCGGAACACAGGATCAGGGAGACGGCTTCGCGGACCAGAATGGACTCCACCTCTTTGGCCGTTGACGCAGGAACGCAAACCAACCCCTGCTTCACCAAAAGATTGGCCAGCGCTTGCCGCGCCTCGGGATCGCCGAAAACAATTACCGCGCTTGCAGACGCCATTGAGACACCTTTACGAGAATCATCCTTCTTGGTTCAGTAAACCTCTGTAGCTGTGTGTTTGCGCCGCGCCTGAATTCAGGCGCTCTTCGGTTCGATGCGCACGGACTTCGCATGCGCAGCCTTGGGGAGTTCGATCGTAAGAATGCCGTCCTTCAGACTCGCGCTGACTTTGGAAGTATCGACATCCGCCGGCAAATCGACGGCTCGCAGGATCTGGTCGGCGCACCACTCGGAACGAATCGTTTTGCCCTTCTTCTCTTCTTCCTTGGTTTCGCGTTTCCCTGCAATCTTCAGGCAGCGCGGTTCCACATTGATCTCAAGATCCTTAGCAGTGAAACCTGGCACTTCAGCCTGCTACGGTAAAGCTGCCGTCCGACTCTCTCATCTCCAGATGCACTGGGTGCAACAGTTCCTCTTCCGCGCGGAACCAGTCGTCCAAATCGCGTCCCAGCCAGCGGCCATTGCCTTCAAACAATTCGAACGCCCTTCGCGCGATCGAGTTATAAATGTTGTCGAATTGCTCCAAGCAGATCTCCGGGACCTTGCTTCACCGGTACCGATCCCTTCGTGGTTTGCATCGCTGTTGCGGATTGCGCAGTCATGATGTCCTCCGTCCTGTTAGTATCTTGGCTGACACTCGGTCGTCTCATGTGGGCCCGTTGCGTGTAGCAGATATCAAAAACGCGGAGACAGAACTTCCTCGCACAGGGAAATTATCCTCGGAAGTCTTGTGAAGATCAATTCAACAAGAGCGCTAGAGCGTTGTATGACCTAAGTAATAGTACTGGCCCGAAAGGCCTGGAAGATACGCAGAAGGCCAATTACCCGCTTCGTGCAGAAAACATCTTCAGATGCCGTAGTCCGAATTCAGATGCACAATCCCGCGCTCCAAGGCCATCCGAATTGCCTCCGTACGTCCAGCGGCGCCAAGCTTCTTGAAGATGTGGCCGGTGTGGACCTTCACGGTGCCCTCGGTAACCCCGAGCGCACGCACCAATCTCCTTGTTGCTCTTCCCGGCCACCATGAGATTTATGACGTCCGTTTCCCGTTTCGTCAGTTTCGGAGCCTGCATGTGGGCGGCTAACCGTGCCCCGATGGCTGAAGGTATGCTCAGTTGCCCGCTGTACACACCCCGAATGGATTCGAGCAACTGCTCGCGAGGAGAATCCTTCAACAGGTATGCCTTGCACCAGCCTGCAATGCCCGGTAGATGTCTTCGTCGCCATCATAGGTGCTGAGCACGATAATCTTGGCCTTGGGCGCCTTCTCGAGGATCGCGTGGATGGCTTCAATTCCGTTCATTTCCGGCATGCGGAGGTCCAGCAAGGAGGACGTCGGGGCGGTGCAGAAGAAACTGTTGAACCGCCTGCCGGCCATTTGCTGCTTCGCTCACGACCCGCATATCTTTCTGGGACTTAACCAATGCGCTCCCATCCCTTCGCGGACCACGGGATGATCATCCGCAATGATGACGCGGATCTGTTTGCCACGAGCCAGCTTGGATTTCTTCTTCATCGGGAAGCCGCCGGAGGCCGCGTGCGGAACGTGGAATCGCGACTTCGACGCGAGTGCCCTTTCCGGGCTTGCTTTTCAGCTCGAACTTCGCGCCGATTTCTTTTGCGCGCTCGCGCATGCCCATTAGACCCAGCCCTCGGCCAGCCTTTTTAACGTCGAAGCCTTTCCCGTCATCCGTGATCTTGAGTTGCACTTGTTTTTCACCGAAGCGATCTCGATACGGATGGAGCTGGCGCGGGCATGCTGCAGCGCATTGTCCGCCGCTTGCTGAACAATGCGCAGGAGGTCTTCCTCGACGGCCCGGTCCAGACGCACGACCGTTCCTTGGACGGAAAACTCCAGGCGGGTCTTTGTGCTCGATCGGTAGCGGTCCACCAATGCGCGAATGGCACTGGTCAAGTCCGTCGTTTACCGACGGAGAATCGATAATGCCAGAATGGACCGGCGCGCTTCCTCCAGACTCGCGCGTGCCACATCGCGTGCACGCGCGATACGGTTCCTCACCTCGTCCGGCAGACTCGCACAAGCCTCTTCGGCCATCTTCCAGATTCAAAATGATCCCTGTGAATCCCTGGGCCAGCGTGTCATGGACATCCCTGGCCATGCGGGCGCGCTCTTCCAGGACGGCCGCCCAGCGAATCTGTTCCGCGAGTTGCTTGCGTTCAGTGATGTCACGAATGGTGCTTGACACCAGGATGCCTTCCGAAGTCTCGACCGGGACTCAAACTGATTTCGACGGGAAACTCAGAACCATCCTTGCGTCGCGCATAGAGTTCCAATCCCGTTCCCATTGGGCGGCTCACCGGCTTCTCCATGTAGGCTGTCCGCTCATTGACGTGTGTTTGCCGGAAGCGCTCCGGCATCAGGATTTCAACAGGCTGGCCGATCAGTTCCTCGCCGGGAATACCCAAACATCCGCTCCGCCTGGGCGTTGATCACGACGATTTTTCCCTGTGCATCGTGAATGATCATCGCATCGGGCGCCGCCTCCACGAACGCTCGAAATTTTTCCTCGGCCTGTTTCAACTCCGTA
Source organism: Terriglobia bacterium (assembly GCA_963781055.1). GTDB lineage: Bacteria > Acidobacteriota > Terriglobia > Acidiferrales > UBA7541 > Palsa-360. Next base: position 20,109 of record CAWAEW010000035.1, on the reverse strand, counting down.
AGATCCTGGATCAAGACGTAAGCGCCCCGAACCTTGCCGTCGGCGTCCTTGTCCGGCACATAGTCAATATGGAAGTATCGCCGCCCGGCCAAATTGTGGGGGAGATATCCCTGACGGCTGCACCGCTCGCCTCTGAGGGCCTTCTCAATGTACGGGCTGAATGGTTGCGTAACCTTCCTCACCTATCGCCTCCCGAAACAAACGGCCCTTTAATTCTTGCACGGGAATGCCGTACAGTTTTTCATAAGCTTTGTTATTGAATTGATAGCGGCCCTCCGCGTCGATGTAGCAGATCAACTCGGGCAGCGAATCCGCAACGATTCGAAAGTACGTTTCCCCCACATGCAAGGCTTCTTCGGCGCCCGCGCGCTTGGTCTGCTCCCCTCGCAGACGCTCGCTCGCAATTGCCAGATCGGCGGTCCGCTGGGTTAACTCCGAAATATCCGTTAACGCGAGGACCGCGCCCTCCATCTGTTTTTTCTCGGTGATATAGGCATGGACTTGCAACGCATACCAGCGGCCATCCTTGCCCTGTACCTCCGCTTGCATGGGTTTCAGGGTATTCATCGTCTCCACGATGTGCCGCTTCAAATCCGGGATCGCCACGGGAAGCTGGATATCGGTGAGAGGACGCCCCAAGTCGGTGGACGCGATATTCAGCACTTTCTGGGCGGTCGGCGTGAAACGCCGGATGCGCAGGTCCGGGTCCAGAAGGACCATGCTCAGGTTCACGCTGCCCAGCAGGTTCAGAATGTCGTTGTTGGACTGGGCCAATTGGTCGTTCCGGTTCTGAAGTTCCTCATTCAGCGTGGTCAGCTCTTCATTGGCGGATTGCAACTCCTCGTTGGCCGTCTCCAGCTCCTCGGTCGTGCTCTGCAACTCCTCGTTCGAGGACATGATTTCCTCGTTCATGGAGCGAAGCTCTTCGTTACTCGCTTCCTGGTTCTCGACCAGGGATTGCAGATAGGCTTTGGTTGTCGTCAGCTCTCTGCTTCAATTGCAACACCCGGTCTTCGTTCCTTCTTTCTGCCGCACCTTTCCCGGGCCGAACCTTTCCCATTGCAGGAAGGACCTGTTCGGGGCGGGTCACGTCATTGAACACCACCAAGTAGGTTCGATCTTTTTGGCCCGGGGCTTTGACCGGCACCACGTGAAGATTGACGATCTTCTCCTGCCCATCGAAGTCGATGCGGATGCCGTCCGCGCGAGCCGCGACGCCCTTTTTGCGCGCGGAATTAAAAGCCGTTTGCAGCCCGGCCAACAGGCCTTCCCGCGCCATTTTCAGCAAATTCAGGCTGGCCATTCCCGGCGCAGGCTCCAGGTAAGGCCCGGTGTGGCCGCGGAAATGCAAGATCTCCATATTTTCATTTACCAGGACGCTCGGAGGCGCATATTCGTTCAGCAGAAACAAGTCCGCGGCGTCTTTCTGCAGGGTCAAATTGCTTCCAGGTGCTGGGAGTTGCTCGCGGCCTTGCGCCGCAGCCGGCTTCAGAAGATTTGAGGTTCCCAAAGTAATCGGGTGACGCACGATGACGGATTTTTTCATGTAAATCTTCTGCTTGCGATCCACCAGGTTGAACAGTTCGGATAATGTCCCAATGGTTTCGGCCGAGCCCAGAAGCAGAAAGCCCGTGGGCTTGAGCGCGTAATGGAAAAGGGGAACCAATTTTTGCTGCGATTCGGGTCCCAGATAGATTAGGACATTGCGGCAGCTAAGCAGGTCGAGTCGTGAAAAGGGAGGATCCCGCATCAGGTCATGTTTTGCGAACGTGCACAGATCTCGAATGGCCTTGCTGACCTGATAGCCTTCGGACGTCTTGATAAAAAATCTCTGCAGCCGCGCGCGGCTAATGTCCTGCGCGATGTCGTCCGGATACTTGGCCAGGCGGGCCTTTCGCACCGCTTCTTCATTGATGTCGGAGCCGAAAATCTGTATCGGAATGCTGCCGGCCTGATCTCCCAAATATTCCGTCAAGGCGATGGCGATTGAATACACTTCCTCTCCCGTGGAGCAGCCGGGCACCCAGATGCGAATCGGCGAATCCGAGGAAGCCTGCTTGCGAATGCGGGGGAATACTTCTCGCTGCAGGGCGGTGAAGGCTTCGGGTTCCCGGAAGAAGCGGGTAACTCCGATGAACATATCTTGATACAGTTTCTCCAGCTCGCCCCTGTTTTTCCGCACGTACTTCAAATAATCCCGAAGATTGTCGATGGAACATAAAACCATGCGGCGTTTGATCCGCCGGTCGATCGTCGAGTGTTTATAGCCGCCAAAATCCACGCCGAAGTTTGTCCTCAGCAACGTGAAAAGTTCATTGTGAGCCTCCCCCGCTCCTTGCGGTTGGGCGGCCTCCCGCGCTTCGGCGATTTCCGCAAGTTTCAGGTAGGGATTTTTTCCTAGTTTGGCGATGGCTGCGGCGATTTCTTCCGGAGGAAGAATGAAATCCACGACGCCCGCGACAATCGAGCTGTGCGGCATCCCGAAATACTTGGCCGAGCCTTCATCCTGGGCGAAGGTGATTCCTCCGGCGGCTTTGATCGCTTTCATTCCCTCGACGCCATCGGAAGCCGTGCCGGAAAGTATGACTCCGATGGCATTGTGCTTTTTCTCATCGGCCAGCGACCGAAACAGGAAATTCACCGGCATGTGCTGCGCTGTCGAGTCATTTCGCGGTTCCAAGTGAAGCGTTGTTTCCCGGACGGACATGTTTGCGTTCGGCGGGATAATAAAAATGCGATTGGGCGCGACCCGCATCCCGTCCTTCACTTCGTTGACGGGCATCGACGTGTGATGGGCCAAAAGTTCCGTCAACTGGCTCTCGTGCCTGGGGTCGAGGTGCTGCACGATCAGAAATGCCATCCCTGTGTTGGACGGGAGATGCCGCAGCAATCGCTCGAACGCTTCCAGGCCGCCGGCCGAAGCGCCGATGCCCACAATGGGGAAAGAGCGTTCCCGCGCCACTTTCTTCCTGACGGGGCGCTGGCCCGCTGTGACCTTGCGTTTCTTCTTCGACCGTCTGGCTCTGGCTTTCATGGATCACCAAAAGAAATCGCCTGACATCGGTTCGTGCAGCGAATGGAAATGACCCTCATACCAGAGGAACCTGGCGCATCCCTCAGTCGGGAGGGTTGAGTCTCGCTCAATCCCGCAACTCGGTCAAGCTAGCGCTGATTTTCTGGGGCGCGCTTTTCAGGAAGAACAACTGCGGACCAAGAGTCTCTCCTGCCTTCTCCGATTCACAGGCCGTCTCCTTTGGTTTACTCTATTCGCCAGGTGGATGCCGCAGCCCGGGCGCGAAAACCACCTGGATCAGCAGGGAAGTCCGTTGTTCTGGCCACCGAGGAACAGAGCTCACCATGGCGACTCCCAACATGTTCAAGGAGATTCTGCGGAATGAGGTTTCAGCCGTGCGGGGGGCGGCGTGTGGGGCGTTCAGAACTATAGCACCACGCCACCGGAATTCCGCGCTGACCGTGCCGGCGCATGGCACGCCTCATTTGCTGGTCCCTGGGGCCCAGGATTCGAGGTATCGATCTTGGCGCATCCACCTGTTGATCGGGCGCTCGTGGCGGCTGGATTTATTTCGCAAGAATGATCGCTAAATTCAGCAAATATGGGTCCAGTGTCTTCGTCTTGCCTACCACTTCGGCCAGCGGCGTGGTTGCGATTTCGCCTTTGATCAGGCCCACAAGGACGCCGAATTCGTTGCGCGCGATGCACTCGGTGGCAGCCGCCCCCAACCGGGTGGCGAGCAGCCTGTCAAACACTCCCGGCGCGCCGCCTCGCTGCACGTGCCCCAGCTTCACCAGACGCAATTCAAAGCAGAGCCGTTCGCGGTGCTCCTTGAAATAGTGGACGAGCTTTTCCGCGTTGTACTCGGCTCCCTCGGCGACGACAACGATGGCATGTGTTTTGCCGCGCTCATAGGCGGCGCGTATGTCGCAGGCCAAAGTTTCGGGATCGGTGGCCACCTCGGGTAGCACGATGCATTCGGCGCCTCCCGCGATTCCCGAGATCAGCGCCAGGTAACCGCAATCGCGGCCCATGACTTCGACCAGAAACGCCCGCTCGTGCGAAGAAGCGGTAACCTTGATACGGTCGATCGCCTCGAGAGCTACATTCAATGCGGTGTCGGCTCCAATGGTGATGTCGGAGCCGCAGAGGTCGTTGTCGATCGTGGATGCGACGCCTACAACGGAGAACCCTTTGCGCGAAAGGGCAAGAGCGCCGGCTTGCGATCCGTTGCCTCCGATGATGATCAAGGCATCGATCTCCCGCTCGCGGAGAAACGAAATAGCTTTCCGTTGCGGCTCATCGGTTTGGAATTCCGGAAACCGCCTGCTCCCCAGCATCGTCCCGCCCCGTTCGATAATTCCGCCCACATCCCGGCGCCCTAAGGGGAGAAATTCATTGTTCGCGAGGCCTGCATAGCCATGGCGGACTCCGAAGACTTCCCAGCCTTTATCAATTGCCGTGCGCGTGGCTGCTCGCACCGCCGCGTTCATTCCGGGAGCGTCTCCTCCGCTTGTCACGATCGCGATGCGTTTCATGAGTCCGCCCTTCCGCCCTATCCGCTATATTGGTCGCCCTTCGCGCCAACAACTGTGACGCGGCTCACGGACTGTCCTGTCGGTTATATCGCAACCGTGGCGTGGGCGCTGGCAATCCCATATTCTAAGGCTGAAGCGCTTGCGCGAGCCGCTCGGAAAAGGTTTGCACTTGAAGTCGGTTGTCGCCCGCACCGTAATTCCGCGGGAACCCATCATTGATGCTCATTCTCTACAGCATTGAAGGATACGTCTCGGGAACCTCGCCAGTCTCCCAAGCCGCGGTTCGCTCGAGAGGCTCCACGGCGCGAGTCTCATCGAAATGCAGAATGGCGTCGAATTGGTCCGGAAGCTGGGCGTGGAAATAATGGCTGGCGCGCTCGGATCGCGGAAGATAGATGACGCCAATTGCCCGCTCCAGGCGCGGCTCCCGCAAAAGGGAAGCGGCTTTTTCCTTAGGGCCGAGCGGAAGCAGGAAATTCGGAATTCCGGTTTCGTGGAAAAGCGCCTCGTAACTCGCCGGCAGCGCTGGTCGAACATGTTTCCGTTCCGCGGGAGCATCCCACCCTGACGCCGCGGTGACCGTGCCGGTGTACGTTGTGAATCCGACGAGCGTCGCTTCTTTTCCATATCGCTGGCGCACGAGTTGTCCGAGATTCAGTTCGCCCCGTTGTCCCATCTCGGTGGCGCGAGCATCGCCCAGATGAGAGTTGTGCGCCCAGACGACGATTTTTGCACTTGGCGCCGAGGTGGTGCGTCAATGCGTCCAGCGTCTCGGCCATATGGCTGTCCCGCAGATTCCAGGAGGAAATTCGTTCGTGGAACATCGAGCGGTAATACTCCTCGGCATTTTTCACCAGGCGGGCATTCTGTTCCGCGAAGAAGAATGCATCCCGGGCGACGCGGCCATCGCGGCTTGCCAGATCCGCGGCGCGCTGCCGCATTTCCATCCACTGGCTGACGACTTCGTTCTCGCAGCTCTTGCTCAGGCCGAAGCTGGCGGCATAACCGTAAGCCTGGGTGTCTTCGCCAAAGTTGTCGAAGCAGGCGTAGCGATACCGCGCGCGGCGTGCCGCCTCAGGATCGACTTTGTCCAGGAAATCCAGCACTGCTCGCATGGAGGCATGCAAGCTGTAGAGGTCCAGCCCGTAGAAACCAGCCCGCTTGGAATGCCGGTGCTCGTTGTAATTGCGCAGCCACCCGACAAAATCGAGAACATCGGCATTGCGCCACATCCACGCAGGAAATCTTCGGAAGCCTGCAAGTGCATCGACCGCTTCTTCGTCTTCACCTTCAAACCGGACAAATTGATTAATGCGATAGGCGTCCGGCCAGTCTGCTTCCACAGCGACTGCGGTAAACCCCTTTTCCGCGATCAAGCGCTTGGTGATCTGCGCGCGCAGGCGATAGAACTCGTGGGTTCCATGCGAAGCTTCTCCGATCAGAACGAAACGGGAGTCACCAATCATTTTAAGCAAAGGATCAAAATCGGTGGTTTCTCCCGTCAGCGGATGCGCCGATTGGCGAATCGCGTTGAATAAGATCGTGTTCGTGTTTAGCAACCATTTTGACACCTCGGTTCTCGGCAAGCGCGCTAAAAACTTCGATGGGGCCGCATTTTCAATAGCATCGCCTGCGGAACACTCGGCCGGTAATCATTGCCGTGTTCCTCTCGCCGTGGCCTGCGCATCCTGATACCGCGGTTCACGCCGCTGCCGCGAAGCCCGTATCGAGCAGTTCTTTTACTTCCTCGTCTGATACTTGCGAAAAGTCGTCGTAGAATTGTCCGACTCCGTAAAACGGCTCCGGCATCTCCAAGCACACGAGTTCGTCTACCTCGGATTGGAGTCGACTGCAGGTGGAAGGCGGCGCCACGGGAACCGCGATCACTATCCGCGCAGGCTTCATTTGCCGTAAGCGCACGAATGGCAGCCCGCATACTGGACCCAGTGGCGATACCGTCATCGACGAGAATGACGGTCAGTCCACTCACGTCCAGCGGAGGTCTCCCGCCCCGATATGCCTGTTCGCGGCGTTCCAGTTCTTGTTTTTCTGCCCGTGTCACTCGCTCGATATCCAACCCCGTGATTCCCAAGCCTTCAACAGTATCCCGGTCAAGAATCCGAACTCCTCCGCTCGCAATGGCTCCGAATGCCAACTCCTCGCGGCCTGGAACACCGAGTTTGCGCAAGACAAAAACATCCAGTGGGGCCCTGAAGGTCCGTGGCTACTTCGAAAGCAACTGGAACGCCTCCGCGCGGCGCTCCCAATACAATTACATCGTCGCGGTTTGCATATTGTTTCAACTGCAGCGCCAACTCTTGGCCAGCTTCTGTTCGATTCGCAAAGATCATGAGGGCACCTCACGTTCTTCTTCGCTTTTAACTTATTGGAGCACTTGAAGAGGCAAGGCTCAGTGAAGCGCGTCACAGCCTCGTGTGAACCCGGTCACATGCCGGCAGACCGTGACGCAGGCCACCGAGTGCCCGGATGCTTGGTATATACTCACGGCGCTTGGGGGATTACCTCCGTGGGCGTCCCGATGATCCGGAAATTGAATTTTCGGAGGCTGCGCGATGCTAAAAATTGGCAGGATTCTTCTCCCGATCGATTTTCAAGACACCTCGAAGCGCGTGGTTCATCAGGCCGCGGTTCTGGGCCGCCATTTCCATTCCGAGGTCGTATTGCTGCACGTGGTGGTGCCGCTAACGTATTCCGCGACCATGCTCGAAGGCGGATATATGCCCGCCAACATGGACGATCTCTACAGTGAATTCATCGCCCAGGCCCGGAAACAATTGGATCAGGCACTGACGCCCGAGCTGAATGGCCTTGCCGTCAAGCGCGTGCTGCTCGAAGGGGATCCGGCGCTCACCATCGTGCAAACAGCTCGCACTGAAAAAGCCGACTTGATTGCCATGCCGACGCATGGCTACGGCGCGTTTCGGCGTTTCCTGCTGGGTTCGGTCGCGGCGAAGGTGCTTCACGATAGCGATTGCCCCGTGTGGACCGCAGCCCATCAGGAAGAAGAGCCCGCACGCGAATTCTCAATTCGCAATGTCCTATGCGCGGTGGATTTGAGCGCCCATAGCTCCCAGACCGTCCAGTGGGCCGCGCAGATGGCCGCCGAATTTGGCGCCCGGCTGACGATTGCCCATATCACTGCCGGAATGGAAGTCTATGGTCCCGGGGCATACCAGTCGGATCCCTCTTGGACGGAGGCCATGACGAAATCCGCAGGCACACAGCTCGCGGCTCTTCAGCAGGAGCTTGGCACCAAGGCTGAGGTGTTCATCGGGAGCGGCAACGTGCTCAAGCTGTTGAGTTCTGCAGCAAAACAAACCAGCGCGGACGTGTTGGTTGTCGGCCGCCCGTCCAGCGGCCGGCTGCGGGCCACCGGCTATGGAATCATCCGCGAATCTCACGTCCCCGTTCTAAGCGTGTGAGGTCGCGCAGGGATTCCAGCCCCTTCACTGAGCAATGGGCGTCGCTTGGTTGATCAGTTCCTTGAACGTCTGCGCATCCAGCGTCTCGCGCTTCAGCAGTTCGTTCGCCACCAAATCGAGTTGGGCACGATGCTGCTGCAAAATCTGTTTTGCTTCCGCGTAAGCCGTGTCCAAAAGCTTCTTCACCTCTTCGTCGATTTCACGCGCGGTTTGTTCGCTGCAATCGCGCTGCAGCGGGCCCTCCCCTTGAGCGCCCAGGAACGAATTCACGGGTTGGGCGCAGTACACCAGGCCTACCGAATCACTCATCCCGTACATGCAGACCATCTGACGGGCCAAGGCGGTGGCATGTTCGAGGTCATTCTCCGCGCCCGTGGTGATTTCGCCGAACACGGTCTCCTCGGATGCGCGTCCGCCGAGCAGGCCCTTGATCTTGTCGGTCAGGTCGGCTTGACTCAGCAGGTATTGGTCGGCTTCGGGTAATTGAAGCGTGTAGCCGAGCGCGGCGTGGCCCCGTGGAATGATGCTGATTTTGCGGACCTCATCGGCGTGCTTGCTGTAAGCCGCCACCAACGCATGACCCACTTCGTGATAGGCTACCCGGCGTTTGTCCTCCTTGGTCAGCCGGCGACTCTTGCGCTCCGGACCGGCCACCACTTTTTCCACCGCCTCCTCCAGATCTTTTTGGCCGATCTTTGATCCCTCATGCCGGGCGGTGAGCAGCGCCGCCTCGTTAAGGACGTTGGCAAGATCAGCGCCTGAAAAGCCGGGAGTCTCTTGGGCGATTCTCCGCAAGTCGACTTCCGGCGCAAGGGGCTTGCCGCGCGCATGGATCTTGAGGATGGCGTCGCGCCCTTCCAGATCAGGAGAATCCAGCACCACCTGGCGGTCAAACCGGCCAGGCCGCAGCAGTGCATGATCCAAGATCTCGGGCCGGTTCGTGGCAGCCAGGACGACTACGCCGAGGTTGGGCTCAAACCCATCCAGTCCGACGAGCAACTGATTGAGGGTTTGTTCCCGCTCGTCGTTTACCATGCCCATGCGAACGCCGCGCTGCCGCCCCACCGCGTCCAGTTCGTCGATGAAGACAATGCAGGGCGCATGTGCTTTCGCTTGCTCGAACAAGTCGCGGACGCGAGCCGCTCCGACGCCCACGAACATTTCCACAAACTCGCTTCCACTGATCGAGAAGAACGGCACTTTCGCCTCGCCCGCCACCGCGCGCGCCAGCAGTGTCTTGCCCGTGCCGGGCGGTCCGACCAGCAAGATCCCCTTCGGGATCTTCGCACCCAGTGACTGGTAGCGCTCGGGTTGCTTCAGGAACATCACTACTTCCTGCAGCTCGTACTTGGCTTCCTCGCAACCCGCCACATCGTTGAAGGCGACCTTGATATCGTTTTCGGCCACCAACTTCGCATGGCTTGACCCGATGCTCATCACCGATTTCCCGATTCCGCCCATCCGCCGGGATAGGTATACCCACAACAAAACCATCAAACCAATCGGCAAGATCCATGCCCACAAGAACTCCGAAAGAAAGCTGGGCGCGACGCCCGTGAATTTTACCCCCGCTTTTTCCAAGTCGGAGACCAAGTCGGGATCGTCCACGCGCACGGTGCGAAAGGCGAAGGCCTTCTCGGGAGCGGGCTGGTTCTCCTTCTCCTTTTCATTCGCTTGTGTTGTGGACTTGTTCGTAACTTCGGCGCTCTTCTTGGCTTCGGGAGCAGTCTCGGGGATGGTTTTGGTTTCGGATGCGGCGCCGGGTTTTATAACCTTGGCCTCGGCGGCGGCTTCCGGCTTGGGCTTCGTCTCCGGAGCCGCTGCCGGGGCGGCCTTCGCTTCTGAAGCGGCGGCGGGTTCTGCCTGCTTTGAAATCGGCGCGGGTTTTGGTTGAATGTTCCCTTCAATTTCCGTCTGCTGGACCGTGCAATCGGTCACCTCTCCATTGTGCAAATAGTCTTTGAACTGACTGTACGGAATCGTACGCGTGCCCACTTGGCGAGGTCCCTCTTGCCAGAACCACACCATGGCAAGCGTCATGAGCAGAAACCAAATCCACGAGGCCCATTGCGCCGGGGGCAAACCTTGTTTATTTGGTTGAGGGTTGGGGCGACGTTGGTCCATCACAGTCCTCCAGTAAACGTCTTCGTCCTACATACTCCCAACTGGTTCCATTGTCCAAGACTCTTCCGCTCCGGTCTCTCACTGCGGGGCAGGGACTTGTGCTCCTGTGCTCGATCCTCAGGGCGAATCCACTTGGCGAAGCCGGCCCTGGCATCATTGGGCTTGAGCGCGACGTAATGGCGCGCAGCCCGCACTGGCTCGCGCCATGGTATCACTGGGTCGCCGGAACGTGCGGCAAGTTCGCAATGATCAAATATTCTCCCAATCGCATCGAACCGGCCAGGGACGCATCCCAAGCGATGCGAGTTTGAGTTCCAGCGGGATTCTAACGCACGATTTGCGTGATGAGCGCCCGTGCGTTCTTTGGCAGGCGCGTATTCGGCGTCTTCCCGTCCTTCAGAACCATGACTAAAGTCAGTTGTTATGTATGGACGGAGGCGGCGCGGTTGCAGGCTGGTTGAGGAAGTTGCCTCGATGGTAGCGGTGAAGCATTACCCTTGTGCCGATCAGAAAAAACAATCCTGCCGTGACCACGATGATCAGGAAGATTCCAATTCCGAACCATCCCGACTTCTGTTTCGCAGGCCCTGCCAGTTTCGAATCAGAATCAGTTGTCATCGATTCATCTCTCCTCTAGCTCAGGTTGCCTGCTAGCCGTTTCTTACCTCGCACCTCACCTCAACTCCGGGAAGTCCCGTCGCGATCCGCGCATCAATCACATGTGCCTCGGTAGCACCTCAAACGCGGACGGTAAGGACCGGGCATCGGGCTTGCGTAACGACTCGATGCGCGATCGGTCGCCCCAGATGTGTCGCCACGGTCATTTTACTTTCCGCCCCCCGGACACCGAGAACGATCAGATCGGCGCCAACCGTAGTGGCGGCTTCGATGATCTTATCCGCCTCGGGACCGTGTAGCACCATGTACTTCGGCTCGCACCAAGGTTCCGACTCGGGCGGCATCAATTCGTGGAGCCAATGTCGAACCGAATCCGCATAGTGCTTCTCCTGCACGATCTCTCCGGGGGCCGCACCGTAGAGATGCACGTAGGTCTTCGATTCCCCAACCACGTGCAGCAACGTCAGCCGCGCTTGATGCTCCTGCGCCATGGAGATCGCATATGGCAGCGCGGCGAGAGCCTCCGATGAAAAATCCGTCGCGTAGAGAATCTCCTTCATATCAAGACGGCGCTCCATTTCCCCGGAAATGTGTGGGCCCACGGTGAGTACGGCACATGAAGCCCTCCGAAAGATCTCTTCCGACACCGAGCCATGCATGGCCCTGCTGATCCCGGTCCGGCCGCTCGTGCCGATTACGATCATGTCGATCTTCTGTTTCTCCACCATGTCGTTGACCAACGGCCAAATATCGCCTTCACAAATCGATACTTCGTGCGGAATAGTGGCCAACATCTTGTGCAGTTGCTGAGCCTCTAACTTCGCTTGTTCTTGAGTGGCCTCGATGGCATGCAGGGCGTGCACCTTGGCTCCATATCGCGTTGCGAGCCCAATCGCATAGGGTAAAGCAGCTTCTGCAGCGGGTGAAAAGTCTGTCGGATACAAAATATTCTTGATGGAAATCCGCGTCTTCGTTCCAGTGGCGTCCATGATTCATCTCCTCACAATGTAATTCTATTAATCTTTGGTGGGATTTCGCCGTACATCTTTGGATATGAGGCGGGAATCTGCAACGGGCGTGATCTGGCGCGCCCGAACGATGAATCGGTCCGGGGCGTTGCCCACGAAATAAAACGGATAGCAGGTGATCAATGTCAGCGCCGGATAGGGAGTCGGATTCAAAACCTCAACTCGCTCCGGATTAACGATCCAGGTGGCTTCCACTTTGTATTGATAGGATCCCGCCGGAGTCTCCAGTGTGATCACATCATTCTTTCGGATGTTTCGCAGCGGTCGGAAGAACGTGTCCCGATGCGCCGCAATGGCCACGTTCCCTGAAGGTCCGGGAAGCGCGGTGTCCGGAACGTGCCCCGCCGCAATCCGCAATGTATTATCTTCCACGCCCTGGAGAACAATCACGGAGACTCCCAACCGGTCGATTTTGAGTCTCCCGATCAGAGCATCGCTTTTGACAGGCTTGCTTGCGGTTATTAATTTCTCGGGAACCGGAGATCCCTCGCCAGGCAGCACGTGCGCCGCCGACGCATTTACCTCCAAGTTTAATTGCCGGATCGCCCGGGCCTGAAACACGCGTGCCTCCGTCCATACATAACAACTGATCGCCAGCGCAGCTATGCCGACAACCAGGAGCAGATTCGACACCCATCGCAGAATCGGCCTGGATCGCTTGAACGGTGTTCCCGTTGATGTGAGTTTGTCCATGGTTCCGGGTCCTGCTATTTCTGAGTGGTCCCTGCCGCTCCCGGCGCAAAATAGCCCGCCCGGGTGTGGGCCAATAGTTTGCCGCGTCCCGGGGCATTTACCGCCACGCGGATTGTGCGATACCCGCCGCCCTGCAGCCCGTTCGCCGGTACATAGGCGAGTGTGTACTGTTCGCGAAGGACCCGGGCGATCTCCTGGCAAATCCCGGGCACGTCCGCGGCGGAATGCGGGAAATAGGCTTGCCCTCCCGTGTCGCTCGCGAGTTTTCGGAGCACTTTGGGATCGACGTCCGATTCGATGTCGCTGATAATTCCGATCGCATAAATGAGGGCGTTGTCGTGCAGCGCTATGGTTAAGATTTGGTGGAAGTCATGGTGGCTCGCGTTATCACCGCCATCGCTGATGATCACCAGGGCTTTTTTATCCCGCGTCCCGGTCTGCAGATGTTCCAGACCCAGGTAGACCGCGTCGTACAGCGCGGTCTTCCCGACCAACGGGCCTCGCAACACGGCCTCTTCCAGCTGTTTAACGTTGCTGGTAAAAGGAAGATCCTGCGGAAGTCCGAGCGAAGTAACCTCGTTGAAATTGACGACAAAAACTTCATCCTGTGGGTTGCTCGAGCGCAAAAAATCCGTCGAGGCTGTCACCGCCTCGGGCCGGTTCGGCTGCATGCTTCCGCTGCCGTCCACAACCAGGCCCACTGTCAGCGGAACATCGTCGTGGCTGAATTCCGAGATCTTCTGCAGCTGCCCGTCTTCATATACCTGAAAGTTATCTTGCGTAAGCCCGGGAACATTTTGCCCCTTGCGATCCGTCACCGTGACTGGCAAAACGACCAGGTCAACCTCTTTGGAGATTGCGTGTTGAGTTCCTTCATTCGGCGGCGGAGCTTGGAGGCGGGGGAGCCCCGAAGGGCGCAACCCGAGCAACAGCAGGAATGGGAGCGCGAGCAGTAACCCGGGTTTTGACGTCACGTTACGCACCCCACAGACTCCTACCCGCCTCCCGTCCTGGCTTTACTTGATGGTACTCTCTTCCAGCCAAAAGATCAGGTCAGACCATTCGCTTGGAAAGCAAGCGGAGTCCGAGCCCAACTCCGGCCATCAGCATACCGTACAGCGCCAGAAGCGGCAGATCGCTGGCGGTTTTCGGCAGCCTTTTAGCAGTTGTTGTCTGCGCAGCAGCCGGTGGCTGGGGCGTTATAACCTCGGCCATTTCAACCTCTTCTCCAGTGGGCTGCTCTGCCTTGACGGGGGCTTTCTCCATGGCCACTACAGACGGTGCCTTGGCGGAACTGGCAGGCTTGCTGATATTTGCCGCCGTTTCCTCAGGCATTGAGAGCACCGGTTCACCCGTGCTCTTGGCAAGTTCGACGGCCCTGGACTTCGGATAAACGAATTCCTGGCCGAAATTATCGCCGGGATAGAACCATGCCTTGACGGCGGCCGGTGCGCCGGAGGCGCTCTCCTTAAACTTGATGACCGTGGTTTCCGTCGGCTCTAATCGATAATTTGGGATAGCCAGGATTGTAGCGTATATGTGGTTTTCATCCTTGTTGAAAACCTGCACGATGTGGCGATTGCCAAGGGAATCCAAGAGCTTGAACACGTAAGTCCCCGCGGGGAGAACCATCGGCCCATTGGATCCGGGAATTTCAATAGGAGCACTAAACGTGAAAATCGTCTTCTTGTTAAATACATCGGCCTTGGCCGTTTGCACCTGCAAGGCCGCGATCAGCAGAAACGCGCAACACAGCGGCGCTAATACTTTGAACAGTCTCATCAATGCCTCCTTCACTCCCTCGCCGAGCATGAATACTCGGTCAAATCTCATCGTGATGCTACCGAGGGGATGGAGTCGGGTCAATTCCACTTACGGGCAGAATCCGCATATATAACGAGGTTAATCCGCAACCATAACTTTAGTGGAATGCCCGCCTATGGATTTAGTCGTATGCCAGGGAGAGGAGTGAAGTCCGGAAAATGTCGGCCGCGCGCCGGAGATAAAGGAACTCGGCTTCGAGTGTTACCGCAGATATTCGAGGCCGCGCTTGGCGGCTTCCGCGATGGCTTCGGATCGCCCCGTCACGCCGAACTTCGCGAGAATGTCGCTGACGTGGAGTTTGATGGTTTCTTCGGTCACATGCAACGCCGCTCCAATTTCTTTGCCGTTTTTGCCGGTCGCCAGCAGGTTTAGAACCTCCGACTCCCGTTCGCTCGAGCTCGGGGGTCGCCACCCGGTGCGCCAGCCTCGATGCGATCGCCGAAGGGATCCATTTCCCGCCTGCGTGCACCTGTCGAATGCATTCCATCAATAGTTTCCGCGGAGAATCCTTAGACATGAATCCTTCCACCCCCGCAAGGATTGCGTTGCACACTTCTTCTTCGCCCTCGTAGGCGCTCAGGATCACAATTTTTGCGGCAGGGAACCGGCTCCGGATTTTGGAAACTGTGGCGATCCCGTCCAAGCCCGGCATTCGCAGGTCCAGCAGGGTGATGTCCGGTAGATGACGAACGAATTGTTCGGCTGCCTCGGCGCCGTTGCCGGCTTCGGTGACAACTTCCATGTCCGGCTGGCCATTGAGAATTGCGCTTAATCCTTCGCGCACCACGGGATGGTCGTCGGCAATCAGGATACGGATTGGCTTGTACGATTTCATTTCATCTTTAAGTTCTTGCATCTCCCGGGCCGGAACCAGAACGGCAACTGGAACCGGCCCCCTTTTCCCTGGGGCCCTGCAAATTGGATGCTCTCAGCACTCCCGTGCTGTGGATCCGGTCCAATCCGCGTGCCCGAAATGAAGCGCCTGCCGCTCGCTTGGACACCTACCTGAACGTGCCTTGGCGTCCACAATTGATGCGCCGCCGAATTGCCCGATCGAATCTGGACGAACTTTCCGATGAGTCCAACTGGCCTGGCGCAGATAATTGCACTTCCGCTTGCGGGGATTCAATTGGCCAGAGGAAATAACCGGACCTATAACTTTCGATAGCCTCACGCCCTTGGACCTCACCTCATGTATACGATGCCGCGCTTGGCGGCTTCCGAAATCGCTGCGGTGCGTCCCGCCACGCCGAGCTTTGCGAGAATGTGGTTGACGTGAACCTTGATGGTTCCTTCGGTCACATGCAAGGCAGCCCCGATTTCTTTATTGCTTTTGCCGGCGGCCAGGAGCTTCAGAACTTCCGCTTCCCGCTCGCTCAGGTCTGGGCTGGCCAATCGATGCGCCAGCTTCGACGCAATCTGCGACGGAATCCATTTTCGGCCTGCGTACACCTCTCGAATGCAATCCATCAATTGTTCACGGGGAGAATCCTTTGGCAAGTATCCTTCCGTCCCAGCCACCAGAGCCCGGTAGATTTCTTCTTCGCCCTCGTAGGCGCTCATGATCACAATTTTTGCGTCAGGGAATCGGCTTCGGATGTCGGTGACCGTAATCGCGCCATCCCGGTCCGGCATTCGCAGGTCCAGCAGCGTGACGTCGGGAAGATGCTTGCGGAACTTTTCGGCAGCTTCGAGGCCGCTGCCGGCTTCGGCGACCACTTCCATGTCCGGCTGAAGGCGGATGAGCGCGCTTAACCCTTCGCGCACCACGGGGTGATCGTCGGCAATCAGGATACGGATCGGCTTAGGCCGTTTCATATTTTTGCCCTTGCGCTCCCTGGTCCCGTGCTTGAACCGGCACAACCACTTGAATCTGTGTTCCTTGTCCTGGGGCGCTGCAAATCGTCCAGTGGCCGCCCACACTTCTAGCCCGCTCCTTCATGCTGGTTAGTCCAAACCCGCTTTGTGGTCGGGGTGAATCGGGGACAAAGCCCATCCCGTCATCTTTGACGCACAATTGAATCTGGCCGGGCTCGTACGACAGTTCCACTCGAATCTGACTTGCCTTTGCATGCTTGATGGCATTGGTAATCGCTTCTTGG
The DNA here is from genome assembly GCA_963781055.1 of Terriglobia bacterium. GTDB lineage: Bacteria > Acidobacteriota > Terriglobia > Acidiferrales > UBA7541 > Palsa-360. Next base: position 3,726 of record CAWAEW010000035.1, on the reverse strand, counting down.
CTGATATGCAGGAGATTGACTTCGATTTCCGGGTCTAATTCTTTCATGGTTCCTATTAAGGACACATGCACGTCCATTGGAACGCCAGACAAGACTTTTTTGGCAAGACCTTCGATCGCTCCCGGGAGGCTGGTTCCTTCCAGCGCATGTGGGCGGAGTTTCCATACCGATTCCCGCACTTCCATAAGGCTCTCGCGAGCCAGCGTGCGGGCCAAAATGATATGGTCCAGTGCCCCTTCGGGATTCTGCAAGAGAGTTTCTTCCGCGGCTTCCAGCTGGATGGCAATTCCCGTAAAACCCTGTGCGCAGGTATCGTGAATTTCCCGCGCCAGACGATTGCGTTCCTCCACCACCGCGGCATATTTCTCTAGTTCCATCCTTCGGATAGCGGATTCCTTTTCGGTTATTCGAGTTGCCCAAACAAAAGCTAGAATCCCTCCGAAAGCGCCGATGGCCAGATTGTCCAGGACAGTCCCAACAAGAGGAATATGGCGGTAGGTGAAATACTCGTCCACGAAATAACTCAGAACGAGCAACGCCGCACCCTGCATTGCCGATATGAGAATCCGCTTGGCGAGAGGTGTCATAAATTACATCCGCGACGACCTAGTACTCAGATTATACGGCTCAGCGGGCAACCTGATTTCGCTCCAACAGCCAGTTGCGCCTCTGTCTGCGGCTGAAGAAAGAGCGTAAGGGAATGCAATCAGGGCTAACTTGGAGTTCCGTGGATTTTGAAACCGTACCCAAGCCACTTCTGGTAAAAGCGCCTTGCAACGCTCCTTCTTCGCCCGGATGGCCTCCCTTGGAAAACCGTCACAAATCAAGATCCGAAAACGCTCTGATGCTATAACAGGTCTCCCACGACGGCAAATTCTAACTTTTGCAGGAAATGAGCGCCATTTTCCACACCATGTAATTCTTTCATTGGAGCTTTCATCCGAGTAGCCTCCTTGCCCGTATCGCTGCTTGGAAAGGATGTTCCAGCCACTTGATTTGGTTGTGCCATGCCTCGGGGCGTCCAGGAGGATCGCCGGACCGGGCCCGTAGGTACCAACGGTGAGCGCAGAGTTTTTCGATCGCTGCCAGAAATCCCAAGGCCCGGGACTCCCGCCGTTCCGATCCGGGTTGTACTCCTCCGAAAGGCCTCATCACGATTAAACCCGCACCAATACAGATAACGATAGACATCCGAAGGTTCATGCGCCGTGACTGAATTCGAAATCCGCGTGGCTACATCCAAGGTGATACCGCGAGCTATGCCCTTGTATGAATTGATCTTCATGAGACCTCACCGCTAGTCTCGTTTTTCGCCCGGTTTGACGCCCCGCGTTTTTGATTTGCGGCGCATGGGGCGAAGGCGCTTGCGGCTCCTCCCGGCGCATGGCTTGCCGCCCGGCGAATCGGCAACCCCACGGAGCGTCAAATATCTTCCGTCTCTGCGGCAAGCGGGCGCATGAGGAAAGATGGCGGTTCGCTCTTGGCATGCATTCTTGAAACCGAAAATTGATCCAAACGATCGAAACCAATCCTTTCTTGGAGGAACAAATAGTTATGGCGAAAAATCTTTTTATGATTTCCGTGGTGTCCCTGCTTTTGACGCTGCCCGCCACCGTCTCCGCTTCAGACCGAGATGACGATGTAAGTCGAATTCAGAATGCCACCCGGGTCTTCCAGGAGATCATGAACGCTCCGGACAACGGTATTCCCAATGAGATTCTGGAATCGGCAAAATGCATCGCCATCATTCCGGGAGACAAAAAGTTCGCATTCATATTCGGCGGCAACTATGGCCGTGGGTTGGCAACCTGCCAAACCCAGCATGGCTGGAGCGCTCCGATGTTTCTGGCCGTCGAAGGCGGCAGCGTTGGCTACCAGATTGGCGGCTCCTCGACCGACCTCGTCATGATCTTCATGAACGATCACGCGCTGCAAAGTCTTCTAGGCGACAAATTTAAGCTTGGCGCCGACGCCACCGTTGCGGCCGGACCCGTAGGCAGGCATACGGCCGCCGGCACGGACATTAGAATGAGTGCGGAGATCCTGTCTTATTCGCGCGCAAAAGGCATTTTTGCCGGAGTCAGTCTGGATGGCGCCGTCGTACAGACCGACAAAAGCGGAGATCGCGCCATGTACGGAGATGCCGTGAACCGCCGCGAGATTCTCAATGGCAAAGTTCCCGCCCCGGAATCGGCGCGGCCTCTCCTGCGCGAAATTGCCCGGTACGTGAAGGAGGCGAGGGCTTCGTAATCCCCATCGTCATGACGGGTCTCCCCGCAAGCTGTGATTCTAGTCACAGCAGGGGCGTTCAAATCCATACTACCCTCGCCGATGTACTGATTCCGAATCTTAGCCGCGCCATCCATCAACCGGCTTTGGAGATTCGGCAAGGCGGGCAGGCACACGTGTTGGCGGCAGAAAAAACTTTGCATCATCGCACCAACTTCAGCCTGCCTGCGCGCCGTGGCGAATACAATGCCGCAATGCATAACGATACGAGCATGACGGCAAGCGCCCCGCAACTTACGAAATCCGCGCCATAGCAAGAACGGAAAGGAATTCCAATTATGAAACCCAGCGCCGACCCGCCCAAGCCTCCCCAATCGAAGCCGGGATCTAAGCCTGATGCGAAAGACGGCTTGAAATCGCTGCCCCTGCCGGAAGTGGAGAAAAAATTGGGGTCATCGCCGGACGGCCTCAGTCAAGCCGAAGCGCAGAAACGTCTTACTCAATACGGCCCTAATAAGATTGAAGAAAAGAAAACCAATCCCTTCCTGAAATTCCTTACTTATTTCTGGGGTCCCATCCCGTGGATGATCGAATCGGCGGTGATTCTTTCGGGGTTGGTCCGGCACTGGCTGGATTTTTTTATCATCCTTCTTCTTCTTTGTTCCAATGCGGTAATCGGATTCTGGGAAGAACACCAGGCGGGCAACGCCATCGCCGCACTCAGGGCCAAGCTGGCGGTCAAGGCCACGGTGAAGCGTGATGGGAAGTGGGTCAACCCGAATGCATCCGACGTGGTACCTGGCGACGTCGTCCGCCTGCGACTGGGCGACATTGTGCCGGCGGATGCGCGCTTGCTGGCGGGCGATTCGATTGAAGTGGACCAGTCGGCGTTGACAGGCGAATCTTTACCCGTCACGGTCAAACCCGGCGGTGCGGTGTTTTCGGGGTCAATTATCCGTCAGGGAGAAATCGACGCGATGGTGTACGCCACGGGCGAAAACACCTACTTCGGCAAAACCGCTCAACTGGTGGAATCGGCTCACACGGTCAGTCATTTCCAGCGAGCCGTGTTGAAGATCGGCGACTACCTGATTGTCCTCGCGGTGACTCTGGTCGTGTTGATATTGCTCGTAGCGCTATTCCGTGGCGACAAGGTTCTCACAACTTTGGAATTCTGCCTGGTGCTTCTGGTGGCCGCGATTCCTGTGGCGATGCCTACGGTGCTCTCTGTGACGATGGCGGTCGGCGCGCGTCTGCTGGCGAAAAAAGAAGCAATCGTGACGCGGTTGTCCGCGATCGAGGAGCTAGCCGGTGTGGATGTGCTGTGCTCGGACAAGACCGGCACCCTGACCCAGAACAAGCTGACATTGGGCGATCCCTTGACCGTGAACGGAATTACCCCGGACCAAGCCATCCTCTACGGCGCGCTCGCCTCGCGTGCGGAAGACAAGGACACCATCGATCTGGCGGTGATTGGAGGCGTGAAGGACGATAAAG
>CAWAEW010000034.1:0-57657 GCA_963781055.1 Terriglobia bacterium | reverse complement strand
CCAGATTCCCGCCCGACAGAATAATTCCGATCCGCATGTCCTCGGAATCTCCGGCGATCTGCCGGTGCAGCGCCGGGGAAGCCGCGACCGCGCCGGAAGGCTCGACCGTGCATCGCAAATGTTCCGTGATGAGTTGCATCGAACGCACGATTTCGGCCTCGCTGACCAGATAGATGCGGTCCACGCGCTCGCGCAAGATCGCGAACGTGCGCGGCGAAAGCGTCGCCCGCAAGCCGTCCGCGATCGTAAACAGGGGAGAGGCGGGCTCGATGCGCCCGGAGGCGAGCGAGCGCGCCGCGTCGTCCGCGTTGGCCGGCTCGCAGCCGACAATCTGGATTTCCGGCCGCAGCGATTTCGCCGCGATGGCCGTGCCGGAAAGCAATCCTCCGCCGGATACCGGCGCGCAAATCATGTCGAGGTCCGGAATTTCCTCGAGAAATTCCAGCGCCGCCGTGCCTTGCCCGGCGATCACGCGGTCGTCATCGTACGGATGGATCAGGGTCGCCCCGGTCTCGTGCATCAGCCGCGCGGCCGCGGCTTCGCGCGCCTCCAGCGTCGGCTCGCAAAACGTGATTTCCGCTCCGTAGGCTTCGACGGCGCGAACCTTGACCTTTGGCGCGTTTCGCGGCATCACCACCCACGACCGGATGCCGCGCAACTGCGCCGCCAGCGCCAGCGCCGCGCCGTGATTTCCCGACGAATGCGTGACCACGCCCCGCGCCGCCTCGGCTTCGCTGAGCGAGAAGACGGCATTGGCCGCGCCGCGAATCTTGAACGATCCGGAAAGCTGCAGATTTTCGCACTTAAAAAACAGCAGCGCGCCCGCGAGTTCATCGAGCGGATAGGAAATCATGACTTGCGTGTGCTCGATGTACGGGGCAATGCGCCGCTGCGCCTCACAGATTGCCTGAAGGTCGGGGCCCGTCGGAGGATGGACGCTCGAATCGCTCAATGAGAAAGCTCTTAAGTCGCGGTGCATTATGGCACAGCTTGACCCGGCTTGGATCGGTCCTCGAAAAAATACGTGTTTTTCACTTGCACTCGCTCGGCGCATGGCGTAAAATCGATTTCACCCCTTCCGAATTTATCTTGAGAACCGCGCGCATTCCTGCAAGCGGGGAGGAAACCATGGGTTCCAACGAACGTCGTATCGATATACGCGTGAATGTCCGAGTGCCTTTGCAATTTCGCAGGCTCGATAATCCGAGTTCGCCCGAACATATCCGCCGAATCGGAAAATATTTCACAACGGGGAATTTATTTTGAGACGGCCGTTCCTCTCAAGGTTGGCACGCCGCTGGAAGTATCCATGCGAATGCCGCAGGAACCGTCCGGGAAATTCTGGAGCGACGTGAGGTGCGTGGCCCGCGTGGTCCACGTACGCAGCAATTCGCGCCGGGAAAAGCAAGACGGGAGTCGGGCTGCACATTGAACGCTACGAGGCAAGAGCCTCGGCAGGGGAACGCTGGGCAAGCTGAACATCCAGGCCGGCGATTCGGCGGCCGGCAATCGGCTGCGAGTTCAGTTTCCGCTCGGTGGGAATGCGAATGGTCGCCTTGGCGCTGGAGACGTTTTCAAACTGGTCGAAGACTCGCACCGTGATGGTGTGCTCTCCCGCGGCAACCTTTCGCAGCGGAAAGTCATAATTCTCGCGCTGTGCGTCGCTCAATCCTCCGGTGGGAGAAACGAGCATCCAATCTCCGGCATCCAGGCTGTATTCGGCGCGCGTGACGAAGCTCGCCGAAGCATTAGCTTGAAACCGCACGCGCACGGTTCCCGCGCCTTCCCCCGAGGCTCCCGCTAATTCGGCGGTCAACTGCGCAATCACCGGCGGCGTATTGTCCACCACGAACCGGTCGGATTCGCGTTCCGCGGTGAGCCCTTCGCCGGCGGGATTGGAGGGCGCGTCACTGGCGACAATCTTCAAGTAGTAGGCCCCGTCGGGCATCGTGGTTGTATCCCACGAATAAAACTTGGAATCCAGGTGATCCTTCAGCAGCATCCAGTTGGTGTCATTTTCGGCGCGAAAATAGATCGCATATTCGAGCTGGTCGTCGTTGTCATCGTCGGCGGTCCACAGGACGGATTGGTAGCCTTTTTGAGAGGATGCCTGCGGCGTGACGTCGAAATGGGTCGCAGCGGGGGAAGTCGCCACGCCCGAGCCCTGCCCTCCTGAGAATGCGGAATTGCCGGATGACGACGGAGCCTGGCGGCTGCGGCAGGCGGAGTTGCACCGGAACCGCCGCTGCTCCCGCACCCTGCACGGTGATGCCCTGAACGCGCACACCGGGAGCTTGCAGGGCAATCGCGGTCACCTCCGGAGGAACATTCTTCGGCAGGTAAGCGACGCTCACCCAATCAATCTCCGGAGCCGGGTCCGCAGTGCCGCCGCGAAGCACCGCTTTCCATTGCACAAACCGGGCCGGCGGACAATCGAGCTTGTCGCCGGACACGTTCGAATACGGGCCGGCCCACGCGCTCCAGTCGCTTTCCGGATTGGAAGTGTTTCCCGAGCGCGCGTAAAATTCAATTCGCGCGCCGCCCGCGCCTTTGCCGGCAGCATCATTTTCTCCCCACCATTCGGTGCGTCCCCAACGGGAAAAAATATGAGCGTCGAACGGCTGCGATTCAAACGTTCCTTCCGGTTCATTGTCGGGTCCCAGGGAGAAAACCTTTCCGGGATTCGCCGCGGCGAGATACACCTTTCCGCCGGGCCCCGATGCGATCGAGGTAACCTGATGGGACGCGGCCTTCACTAGTCGTGAATAAACGTGATTGCCCTCGAGTTCAATGACCGCGCCATCATTGCCCGTTCCGAAGATCAATTTTCCGTTGGGAAGTAGCGCCAGTGCGTAGACGACTTCATCGCGAGAACTCCATAGCTCGTTCGGAGAACCGTCGGGAGAGATTTGATAGACCGAGCTTGAGTTTACGATGCGGAAGGGCATGAACGGGCTAGGTTGCGCTTGCGGCGCTGTTCCAACCGCGTTTCCCGTGGGGCCGATGGAAATCGTGAAGCTCTGGGAAGGCGCCGTTTCTGACGGCTGCGGACGGGGCTGCTGCACAGGGGGAACAGCAATCTTCTCACCCACGGCCGCGACGTAGAGATTGCCTGCGGCATCCTGCAGCAACGCCGTAATTTCCCTTTTGGGGGTCTCGTACAAAACGAACGCGCGGGAATTGGGCGTCTTGGGGATGCGCAAAACCCGGCCGCTGGGTTCGGTGCCGGCAAGCAGATTGCCGCTGGAATCCAGCGCCAGCGAGCGGATATGAGTTTCCCCGCTGGAATAAAACAATTGTCCCTTGCCGTCCGGGGCGACGGAAAAAATCTTGCCCGTATCTCCGGTCGCGACGTACACGGTTCCATCTTTGTCCACGGCCAGGTCCCAGATGTATTTCGTCTTGGGATCGAAGAACACGGAGGATTGCCCGGATGGCGTTACCTTGTAGACCTTTCCGTCCGGCGAAGTGCCCACGAACAAGTTTCCGGCGGAGTCGATGGCCAGGGCTTGCGCCGCAAGTTCCGAGGATTCGAACACACTCGTGGCCTTGCCGTTCGCGTCCAGGCGCAGCACTTTCGCGTTCGAACCGCCCGCCGCGTAGAGATTACCCTTAGTATCCGCGCGCAACGCCAGGAGGAAGGCGAGATTGGCGTCGGCAAATTCGGCAAATCGAGGAGCAAGAAATAATTTGCCGTCGCTGCGCAAGGCCACGCCCTTGGCTGTCCCTTTGTCGAAATCCTCGAAGGAATCCTGGCGCCACCAGCGCGTGTGTTCGGCGAGCGCCGGTGCGGCTGCCGCAGCTACGGTGGCGGCGAGCAACGCCAGGGCGCGAACCCACGCGGTTGTCTTTGCGCCGCGTATTTTGCGGCCGTTCGAACAAGAAATCGCCATGTGACTCCTCAGGGGCCATGCGCCGCGCGACACGCGGCTGCTTACTTGATTTGAATCGTAATGGTTGTGGATCCTTGAACGATCTGATCGAGCGGCACGGACCATTCTCCGGCCGCCGATTCCCGCACGACAAGCGAGCTGGTGGGGCCGCCGCGCTGGTCGAGAAGATTAATTTGCGACGCCGGGACATTGGGCATCACTTTGTCCTGCACCACCATGGTGGGCGAAGGATCGACCAGCGTAACGTACAGCCGATTGTTTCGCCTTTCGCGGTTTAATACCGAGATCATCTGATCGAGGGTCTGCAGGCGCGCCTGCGAACCCGATACGAAGTTCATGCGGTTCAAGGTGGCCGAATCGCTGGCCAGGATCTGCATCGACGTGCCGCGAGTGGCCTGCGGCGGAATCGTGATGCGCACGTCGCGAATCACCGGGGAGCCGCGGTACGGCCGCATTTCCACTTTTACGGTAACGGTGTCGCCTGGCTGGGCTTCGGGCTTGTCCAGCCACGCGCCCTCGATCGTTGTCTGGCGGCGCTCCGGCAACGCCTCCAAACGCAGCGTCACGCGCTGAATGTCCGCGGTTTCATAGGGGTTGCCAAAAATTCTCTGGAACACGTTCTCGACCGCGCCGGCCACCGAACTTCCGTCCGGAATGAACGAATCGGTGGGCGCGAAAAAATTTTCCAGCGTCACGGTGGCGTGGCCGGCGATTTCGATTCCGCCGGACAGATGCAACGTCGTTCCTTCGCCATAGACGCTGTTTTGGACCAGTCCGTTGAGCGTCGCAAGGCCCATTAAGATCGGCGTAATTTTCGGATTCGACATCATCCGAAAAGAAAGATGCTGGTCTCCGTCCGGCGTCGCCACGGTCATGTCGATGGGGATCAATTTCGGCGCCGCCCCCAAGCTTCCCACGACGGCGGTGACGCGGTCCTGGCTGAACGAACCGATCGTCCCGCCGGCGTTGACGATCTTGGTGGACTCGAAATCGGAACTCAGCGTAGTCAGCACGCGCGCCGCGCGCCATGGGCATTTCCACCGAACCGAACCCGAACAACGGATGCCCGCACACATACACGCGTCCATCCACGATGGCCGTGACCGTGCACGAGGCGTTCAGCGACAAATCGCCCTCCATCAGCACGGCGCTCACCATGTCTCCGGGCTTGATGTCCCGATCGTCGGGCCGCGCGTCAGACGTTGCCCCCTTGCGTCGCCATCATCCCGAATCCCGCGAATGCGCTTTGGTATTGGCGAATTGCCGCGCCGCTGAATCCGGAAAACACCAGCGGGGAATCAATCGGCTGGAGAAAATTTCCGCCGGATAGTCCCGAGCGGGCCGCCCATTCGTTCGGCAGTTCAAATTTTGCTCCGACCCTGGGCCATGCCGCCGCGTCTTGCGCAAGTGTTTGCTCCGGAGGATTCCCGGTTCGGATCGAAGAGGGTTGCCCCTTGGGCAGGCTGAGCATATTTTCGATCGGTGTGACTCCCGCCAGGGGTTCCTTTGCGAACAAGCCGAGTTTCAGGGAAAGCGCTCCAGCGAGTTTCCCATCGATATAGACTGGGCTTCCGCTCATACCGGCGACCACGCCGGTATGTTCCACTTTCGGACCCACGAGTTGCACCAGGATGATCGATTCCTTGGGGGCCAGGAAATTCGGCATCACGCCGATCACCACCAGATCGAATTTCTCGATCTGATCTCCGGCAAAAATGGTCAGGGCTTCGCCCTTCATCCCGGGCTTGACTTGTGAAAGGGGGAAAATCTCAGGGTCCGCGGCAAACAGCGAAGGCACGGCCAGGAGCAGGAAAACAGCAGTGAACAAGAGGCGTTTCAGGGAATGCGAAAACAGTGTAGCGGACTGCATTTTGGCCACGCTCCTACTTTTGTATGATACGCGGAGCTATCGCTGGAATCAATCGGCTGCGGGGTAAAGTGGGGCGGCAAATTGGAGCCATTCGTGCCCGCCCCGGTTCAAATCGGGTTACTGCTTGCCGGCTGGAGACGGCGGCGCCCCGGGCGCGGCCGCTGCCGGCTTCGCCTGAATCGAAAGCAATTCAACCTCAAAGATGAGCGTGGCGTTGGGTCCGATATCGGGGCCTGCTCCGCGCGGGCCGTAGGCCATCTCAGCCGGAATAAACAGTTCCCACTTGGAGCCCACGGGCATGAGTTGAAGCGCTTCCGCCCAACCGCGGATTACCTGGCCGACCGCGAACGTCGCCGGCTGTCCGCGCTTGTAGGAGCTGTCAAATTCCGTTCCGTTAATAAGCAGTTCCCCTGTAATTGCATACAACCATGTCATTGGCCGTGGGTTTAGGTCCTGTTCCGGCGGTCAAGATCTTGTATTCGAGGCCGTCGGGAAGAGTGATGACGCCCTCTTTCTCTTTATTGGCAGCCAGGAAGGCTTCGCCTTCTTTCTTGTTCGCCTCTCCGAGTTCCTTCGCTTTCTCTTCCGCCACTTGGCGCAGATGGGCTTGCAGATCGGTCAGCACGGCCTTGACTTCGTCGTCGGTCATCAGGGCCTTGCCCCCGGAAAGTCCGTCTTTTAAGCCCTGCAACAGGATGTTCGGATCCACGTCCACGGAACTCTTGTTCATGCCTTTCCCGATATTCAATCCGATGGCATAGCTGGCCTTGGCCTTGGGCGAATCGAGCGTCACGGTGGATTGGCTTTTTGCCGCGGGAGATTTCGCGGCCGCCGCCGGAGTTTTTCCGGTCTTGGCAGAGGACGCTGCGGGAGCTTTTGCCGCGGGCTTAGGCTTTGCAGGCAGCGCGGCGCAGGATTTGCCGCGGGAGTTTGTTGTGCGCGGGCGCTTCCTGTGAGCATCATGCCCGCCGTCAGGAGTGCTGTTGCCATTAGGGATGAAATTTTCATGAACGTAATTTTGCCCTAGTCAAAGTCTTATGGCTACTTGCGATTTCAGTGAATGCGGAAATTAAGTAAATGGGCGATGCCGCAGTCGCCTGTCTTAACCCGTATTTCTTACCACGCAACCACTGAAATGGTTTTCAATCTCTCCGGAGAGGCTAGAAAGCCGCTGGGATGGCTTTTGGCGGCACAGGCTTCAGCCTGTGCGATGTTGCGATGTAAGAAAATCAAAACCGCACAGGCTGAAGCCTGTGCCACCAGGGCCTCTCAAGGATTTTCGTCCGATTCTTACAAGCTTTGGAAAGGTTGCACTCAATAGTTTGTGAGAATTGCGGGTTAATTCCTGGGCCGGAAGTTCGATGCTGGTTCCTCTGCTACTGCGCCCAAATTTTTTCGCGCGTATCCTCGAACGGATAGACGTGCACCATCCAGCCGAAAATCACGGGATAGAATGTGCCGCCGGCCTTGGTGCAGGCCTCTTTCGTAATAATCGAACCGGTCAGGCCGAAGCGGGTCAGGTCCGCATGTCCGCGCTCTCCCTCTGGGCGGCATGCAGAGCTTGGTATGAAGGTGCCACTGGGCCACGCTCAGAGGGACGCGTTCGTTCAACTGCTCCTCGCTCACGCGTTTCGGCATGGTGTACATCGCCCCGATCAGGTCGTAACCCGTTTTTGTTTTTTTGTAGAGCAGGGAAGTGGGCCGAGTGGGATCGAAGCTGAACGATTCCAGATACGCGTAGTAATAATTCGTGAAGTGATATTCGGCTTGCGGAACGTTCGGCATGAAAATGCGGAAGCCGTCGGCCAGCGCCACGTGGTAGTCCTTGTATTTCTTGATCGACTCGCGCAATTCCTTAACAATCTCGTCGGCCTTGGCCCAATCCTGCGGATTGGAGGGGCGCAGCTTGGTCATGTACATATGCGGCCCCATCTGGTGATGGTGCATATGGCTCATGGCGTCCATGGCGCCGTGCTCGGCCTGCGGATCTTTCTCTTCGGCGCCCTGGCCCATCTTCATGCCGGGCATATCCTGGTCCATTCCCGGCATGTCCTGCATCTGTCCGGAATTGGCGGCGGGCTGTTGCTGCTGCTTCGGTGGCGATTGCTGTTGTTGCGCCGCAAGGTTTGGCGCGGAAAAAGGAAGGGCGAGCGAAATCATTCCCAAAATAGCGATCAAAAGAACTCTTTGGATGGTTCATGATTTAGATCCTCGCTGCGGTTAATTCCACACACCTATTCTACGCGCCGGGCCGTGCGAAATAACGCGCAGATCAAAATTTTCCAGGCGAGCAAGCCGGCACGGCGGACGTCAATTCACCATGCGGCGAAGATTTTCAAGTGCCTGGCGCGCCAGCGTGTAGCGCGGTTCAATTTCGATCGATTTCCGAAACAGTTCCCGCGCGCGGTTGAGCAGACCTTTGGCCATATAAACCCGCCCCAGATTGAAGTAGGGAAAGTGGCGCGGATCGTAACGCTTAGCCGAGATCGCCTGCTCCAGCCAGGGAATCGCTTCGTCATAGCGTTCGAGGTCGATGAGGTAGGCGCCGATATCGTTGTAGGGATTGCCGAATTCCGGGTCGAGCTCGATCGCACGTTTGCATTCGGCGATCGCCTCCGGGACTTTTCCCTGCATGTGGTAGGTCCAGCCAAGAAACGTGTGAGCCTCGGCGGTGGGATACAGCGCAATGGCTCCCTGATACAGCTCGACGGCGCGGTCGTAGTCACCCTCCATCTGCGCGTTGAATGCTTCCTGGAAATATTGCTGAGCCTGCGATTTTCGGTCCGGTGACATAGATCCTGATTGGTAGGACAGGCACTCCTGCCTGTCCGGTTTAGATTTTCATCGCCGCAAAACAACCCGCACAGGCAAGCGTGCGTGTTCCTGTCTAGAGGCCGCTGGTAATTACTTTTTCACCAGTCACCGATCACCAGTCACTGTTACCGGGAGCGGGATTTTTTCCATTGCAAAGGCGGCAATTCCAGGCCGGCGGCGCGCTGCAGGTAGGCGTTCGCGTAGGCCGCCGCGCGGTCCTTGCCTTCCTCGATGTCGTCCACCGTTTCGGAAGGCGCGATCCAGGTTTTTGTTTTCACATTGTAAACGGAAACTTGAATGCCGATGGCATTGTGCTCGGAAAAGAGGCGCAGGTGCTCGCCATTGACTTCGACTTCGGCCCACACACCGCCGGTCAACATTGGGGGCCCTGCTTCCCGCGCGGTTCACGGTTTCGTGTTGTGAGAAACGGTATCTTGGTCACTTCCGCTTTCTCCTGTCCTCTTGTATTTGCACATTGCATTCCGCGATCTGGTCGTCAATGATTCTCAGTTCCAGGGCCAGGCGGGTATTGTCCGGATTTTTCTCGAATTGCTCGGACAACGGCTTTCTCTTGCCGTTCAATTCGTCAATTCTTGTCCTCAGCGAATCCGATTCAAACTGCATCTGCTTTGGCCCTCGCGCACTAGTATGAGGCATTTCGCGGCTTTCCCGAAAAATTTTCTGCCGAGGCGTTTCCTCCGCGCCGCGAATTCGCATGTTAGAATCTCGGCGTGACAAAACAGATCATCCATCCCGCGCGCACCATCAGCGGCTCACTGGAAGTTCCCGGCGATAAATCCATTTCGCATCGTTACGCCATGCTGGCGGCGCTGGCCGAAGGCCCCAGCGAAATCACGCATTTTTCCGCGGCGGCCGATTGCCGCAGCACGCTGGACTGCCTCGCGCGCCTTGGCGCCAAGGTGGAAACCCGGGACGGCCGCGTCCGCATCACCGGGCGCGGGCCTTGCGGGATTGCGCAAATCGCGCCGCTCGCTCGACGCCGGAAATTCCGGCACGACCATGCGCCTGCTCACCGGAATTCTCTCCGGCCAGGAATTTCGCTCGACCATCGATGGGGACGCCTCGCTGCGGCGGCGGCCCATGCGCCGCGTGATCGATCCGCTGACGCGCATGGGCGCGCGGATTACGGCGCGCGAAGGCGGCTACGCTCCGCTCAAGATCGAGGGCACGCGCCTCTCTCCCATCGAATACACGCTTCCGGTGCCGAGCGCGCAGGTGAAATCCGCGGTTCTGCTCGCCGGATTATTCGCGGACGGCGTGACGTCGGTCGTCGAGCCGGTCCGCACGCGCGATCATACCGAGCTGGCACTGGCCGAGTTCGGCGCGCGCATCGAACACGAGGGCCGCGCCGTCCGCATTCACGGACGCCCGCGCCTGGAAGCGCGCCCTCTGGCGGTTCCTGGCGATCTTTCGTCCGCCGTTTTCTTTCTGGCCGCGGCGCTGGTGCTTCCGGAATCGAACATCGTCATTCACAACGTGGGCTTGAATCCGACGCGTTCCGCCGTGCTCGACGTTTTAGGGTCCATGGGCGCGGCCATCAGCCTGATCTCGGTACGCAGCGCTCACGGGGAACTGGTCGGCGACGTCGCCGTGCGCCACGAACCGCTGCGAGGGGGAGTCCTGGAAGGCGACATGATCGCCCAGCTTATCGACGAGCTTCCCGCCATCGCCGTGCTGGGGCCTTACACCGAGCAGGGAATTGAAATCCGCAACGCGGCCGAGCTGCGCGTCAAAGAGAGCGACCGCATCGCCGCGCTGGCCGAGAATCTCCGCCGCATGGGCGCGAAGGTCGAAGAGCGCCCCGACGGCCTGCGCGTCGAGGGGCGTTCGGCCGGCCGTTTGCACGGCGCCGAGATTGAGCCGCGCGGCGATCACCGCATGGCCATGGCGTTCGCGGTCGCGGCGCTGGGAGCGGAAGGCGAAACCGTGATTCGCGACGCCGAATGCGCCGGAGTTTCCTATCCGGACTTTTTCGCGACGCTCGAACGTCTGGTCGAGCGATAATGGCCCGCACTGAGATTGCGGGGCCGCATGGAATGGCGCCGGGAAAAGATTTAACACAGAGGGCACAGAGAAAAACAAAATGAATTAGCCCGCAATTCTCACAAACTCCTGAATACAACCTTTCCAAAGGTTGTAAGAATCGGACGAAAACCCTTGAGAGGCCCTGGTGGCACAGGCTTCAGCCTGTGCGATTTTGATTTTCTTACATCGCAACATCGCACAGGCTGAAGTCTGTGCCACCAAAAGCCATCCCAGCGGCTTTCTAGCCTCTCCGGTGAGATGAAAACGATTTCAGTGGTTGCGTTATGAGAAATGCGGGTTAAGAAGCCAATCCTGTCGCCGGCCTGTTTGTTTATTGTCGCCAGAGTTTTTGGTTTTCTCTGTGCTCTCTGTGCCCTCCGTGTTCTCTGTGTTAAGGTTTTTTTCTGTTAGGCGCCCCGTTTGTTCCTGCTCACCTTCTGTTTTTGTTACAAATCGTTCATCTTGCGCGAATCGGGGAAGGCACAAATTAGAACGCGGACGCACCTCCTTTCTTGACACTCAGTCATTGCAGCGGGTAACCTCGCGTGCGGATGCGTGGAACTCTTCGAAGGCTATTCATCGCGCTTATCATTCTGGCGGGCCTGGTCGCTCTCGCCTATCAATCCCGCCATAAGATCCACCTGACCGATTTTACCTGGAGAAAATTCATAGTCAGCGTTGGCCAAGCCAACGTCTGGCTGCTTCTCCTGGCTTTGGTGTCGATCTACGGGTGCTATGCGATCCGGGCGGTTCGCTGGCAGCGTTTCTGCCGGTACGTGGGCCCAACCACTTTTCGAAATACCTATGCCGGGACGCTGATGGGCTTTGCTTCTATTTTTGTTCTGGGGCGCGCCGGAGAACCCATCCGGCCGATGCTGCTGGCGCGCAAGGATCGCCTGCCGGTTGCCAGCATGTTTGGAATTTTCTTTCTGGAGCGCTTCTGCGACTTTGCTGCCGCTGCCGCGCTGGCATGCCTCAGCTTGCTCGTGTTTCCCGGGCGGCTCTCCGATGCGGGTGCCGACATGACCTGGGTGGCACACGCCCAGCGTGGCGGATGGCTGCTGTTCGCGGCCATGGTCGGCCTGATCGGAATCCTGGTGTATTACCGGGTGCACGGCGCGGGGGCAGTCGACCGGGCCCTGGATCGATGGCGCGGCGCGGGCGGGATACGCACGCGTCTGGCTGCGTTTCTGACCGGAATCAGCGAAGGGTTGCAGGCCATTCGAACCTTGCCCGACTTATGGGCCGCCATCGGCTATACGGCCGCGCATTGGGTGCTTGCCTCGCTCATTTATTTGTGGGTTGCGAAAGCTTTCCCCAGCGCCTTTATTCATTCCGACATGAATTTTTCAGGAGCCATGCTGCTGCTGGCGGTCACTCTGGTCGGTTCGGTATTGCAGTTGCCGGGGATTGGCGGCGGCGCGCAGATCGCCAGCATCGTGGGATTGACCGCGATCTTCGGCGTCGAACAGGAGCCTGCCATCGCCATTGCCGTAGTGCTCTGGCTGATTACTTTCGCTGGTTGCACGCTGGTGGGAATACCTCTCTTGATTCACGAAGGCATGTCGGTCGGCGAGCTGCGCCAGTTGGCGCGCGCCGAAGCCGCTGCGGAAGAGGTTGGCAAGCACATCGGGGTTCCGGGGACCGATGGAACACCGGTTTCCAGTGAAACGAAAGAGAAAGCACGGAGAGATTCGTCGCGGTGAAATGCCCATTTTGCACGGCCATGGAAGACAAAGTCATTGACTCGCGCGAAGGGCCGCGCCGGGGATCTGATTCGCCGCCGCCGCGAATGCCTGAAGTGCGGCCGCCGGTATACGACCTACGAACGGATCGACGAGATCCCCTACATGGTGATCAAGAAGGACGGCCGCCGCGAGCGCTTTGACCGCCAGAAGATTTTGCAGGGATTGCTGAAATCGTGCGAAAAGCGCCCCGTGCCCACGGCGAAGCTGGAAGCCCTGGTGGATGAGGTCGAGCGATTTGTCCACGAAGCTCCCGATCGCGAGCGCAAAACCAGCGAGATCGGCGAACTCCTGATGAACCGCATCAAGAAAATCGACAAGGTCGCCTACGTGCGTTTCGCCTCGGTCTATCTCGATTTCAAGGACGTCAAGGAATTCATGTCCGAATTAAAAGGCCTGCTGAAAGACCGCGCGAAGAAATAAATCAGCAAGGCAAAGCGGGCTGGCCAGCGAGAAAGACCGGGAAAACGCCGGTGGGCCCGTACTTTCCCGGGCCCACGGCGATGCAAACAGGGGAGGCGAACCTTAGCCGATCCGCAAGTTGTTGGTTACCGAAAATACGTTCGGGACGGTTTTTGCCGCGATCCCCGCGATGGTCTTATCCATCTGATTCATGACCACGCCTTCGAGAGTTACATGCCCGTTTTTCACGATGATGTGAAACTGCGGGACTGCTCCCATCGTGTACCGCCCCAGGTCGGACTTGGAAAAGATGGCGCGGTACTCGGCCCGCCGGATTTGATTGTCAAATTGGGAGGGCGGCAAAACTTCGATGTTGTTGACCACTTTGGTCACGCCGGGAATGCGTTTCACGGCATTCTCGGCATCGTACTTGGTCTGGCTGTGTTCGCTGGTCACTTGCCCGCTCAGGATCACTTCACTGCTGTTGACCTGGTACTCCAGATTGTCGAACAAGTTGTACCAAGGCAGCATAACCAGTTCGTGGCGGACCTGACTGCTGATGGTCGCGGAGTCGGGTGTCGTTACGGTTCCGGCGCGGGCCCCCCGAACTCCAAAAACCAAGCCGGCCAGAGCCAGCGCTCCCGCCAGGGAAATTGTTCTAACTGCGCGAGATGAAATTCTCATACAAATCTCCTTTCAGCGTACGTCCTCCCTGTCCGCATTTGTTCTTCGGTCAATTAGATGCTGTCAAATAGGGAAAGGCAGCTTGGAAACAGGCATTCCCGAAGCCCTGCAGCCCCTCTGCCCAAGTCTGCTAGGATGGCAAAGGGATTGGATATTTTTCCGGCCCAAGACGGGCTTGCTGGAGAGCTGAGTGTCTGTTTGGGTCGTAGCGCATCGCGGGGCTTCCGGGCACGCGCCAGAAAATACGCTGGCGGCGTTTCGAAGCGCCGTCGAAATGGGCGCGCGTTTTATTGAGACCGACCTGCAGCTGACCCGGGACGCGCGGGTGGTCGCCATCCACGACGCGACCCTGGACCGCACGACAAACGGCCACGGCCCGGTCCACATGCAAACGCTCGAGGAAATCCGCGCGTTGGACGCGGGCGCTTGGTTTGGTTCGCGCGCGCCGGTTTCCTATGCCGGCGAACGCGTCCCCATGCTTGCCGAAATTCTTTCCTTTTCGCGGGAACACGACGTCAATTTCTATCTCGAAATCAAATCCGGGTCGGCCTGGGGAGTGGAGCACGCGGTGGTCGGCGCGGTGCGCGATTCGGGCGCTTCCGCGCGCGTCGTGATCCTGTCGTTTGATCCGGGCACCCTCGATTCCGTGTACCGGCTCGACGAGACCATGATGACGGGATTCCTGTGCGAGCATCCCTCGAACGATTTGGTCGAGCGGGCCGTTCGGCTCGGAGCGCGGCAACTAGCGCCGCGCGGCGACCTGATTACGCCGGACCTGGTGAAAAAAGCTCACGCCGCAGGTTTGCAAGTGGTTGCCTGGACGATCAACGAACCGGAGCAAATGCGCCGCCTGATGGACGCGGGCGTGGACGGCATCATGACGGATTATCCGGACCGGCTGGTCCGCGTGATACGCGAAAGCGGCGGGTGACAGATCGAGTCTTGCTCTCGGAGCGCCGGACAAAAACTCAACACGGAGAACACAGAGGGCACAGAGAACACAGAGAAAACCAATCGATTTGGAAACTAATTAAGGTCCCTGCTTGTACGTCTTATTTTTCCTTCAAAGTCTCTGTCTTTCTCTGTGAACTCTGTGCCCTCTGTGTTCTCTGTGTTAAATCTTTGGTTTTAAATGTTTGCCCCTCGCACCACTCCAAACAGCCCCGCAAACTGGGCCACCGTAAGCTGCTCGGCGCGCGCTCCCGGCGCTAATCCCGCTTCCTGCAGCACGTCCTCGGTCCGCGCCCCGAGCCGTGCGCGAAGATTGTTGCGCAGCGTCTTCCTCTTCTGCGCGAAACATTCCTTCACAAAATCCAGGAACGCCGTTTCGTCATCGAGGGGAATCTTCACGCGTTCCCCCGGCATGCGGAAACTCACCAGCGCGGAATCGACCTTTGGCGGTGGCCGGAACGCTCCCGGCGGAATCCGAAACGCGATTTCCGGGCGGCCGAACCACTGCGAAACCACCGAGAGATATCCATAATCGCGGCGTCCCGGGGCGGCGACGATGCGCGCCGCGACTTCGAGTTGAATCACGATATGGATCGCGTCGATCCGGTCCGCATGTTCGAACAGGCGGTGCAAAATCGGCGATGTGATGTAGTAAGGCAGGCTTCCATAAACGGAAAAACGCGCGCCTCCGGCCAGCTTCCCAAAATCCACGGCCAGCACGTCGCTTTCGATCACTTCCACGTTCGGAAAGGCCGCCATTGCTTGGCGCAGGCGCCCGGCAAGGCGCGGGTCGAGTTCGATGGCGAATACCTTGCGCGCGCGCTGCGCCAGACGCGCCGTCATTTCTCCGTGGCCCGCGCCGATTTCGACCCACACGCCATCGTCGATTCGAAACGCGCTCGCGATCCGCTCCTGCCAGCTTGCGTCGGCCAGGAAATGCTGCCCCAGTTTCTCAGGTGACATGGCAGGCAAGTGTACCAAGACCGATGCGTTCGCGCGCTGCAAGCCTTACGGAGCGTCCTTGACGCAGTCCAATGCTTTCAGTACGGTGGAAGCTTTGAAAGGGACATGAAAATACTTATTGTCGCACCGAAGGGTTGCCATTTTCGAAAACGGGCGGTTTGGCGGACGTCATCGAAGCGCTGCCCAGGGCGCTGGCGGCCCGCGGCCATGACGTCGCCGTGTTGCTTCCCCGGTACCGCAATACCCGCGCGGATAAGGTTGCCGTGCCCAGCCTTACGATTCCCATGGGCGGCGGCATGCGTTTCCCTGCGATTGCCGAGGGCGGGCGCCTGCACGGAGTCGGCTACTATTTCGTGGACGATCCGGAATATTTCGACCGCGATCAACTCTATGGCCCGGCGGGAAAAGATTATCCGGACAACGCGGAACGCTTCGGCGAATTTGCCCGCGCGGCCATCGAGTTTTGCAAGCGCGTGTGGATGCCCGATTTGATTCACTGCCACGACTGGCAAGCGGGCCTGGTGCCGGTGCTTCTGCGGACCGAGTATGCCAAGGACCCCGCCGTGCAGCACCTGCCGGTGGTCTTCACGATTCACAACATGGGCTATCAAGGCACGTTTCCGCGGGAAGCAATTGAAGAAAATTGGTTTGCCGGAAAGCCTGTTCACGATCGACGCGATGGAATTTTTCGGGCGCATCAATTTCTTGAAAGGCGCGCTGATTTATTCCGACTACTTGACGACCGTCAGCCCCAAATACGCCGAAGAAATTCAGACGCCCGAATACGGCCACGGCCTCGACGGCGTGGTGCGCAATCGCGCCGCCAGCCTCGCCGGAATTCTGAACGGCGCGGACTACGCCGCGTGGAATCCGGAAAAAGACAAGCTCATCGCCGCGCGATATTCGCCGAAGGATTTATCGGGCAAACTTGCCTGCAAGAAAAATCTCATCGAAGTTGTTCGGATTGCCCGCCGATACCCTGAACAAGCCCGTGATCGGCATCGTCTCCCGGTTCGCGGGGCAAAAGGGCTTCGACCTGATCGAGAAAATCGCGCCGGATCTGCTGGCCGAAGATCTGGCCATCGTGGCCCTGGGGGCGGGCGAGCGCGAAATACGAAAAGCTGCTGCGTGATCTGCAAATCGCTTACCCGGAAAAATTCAGCGTCAAAATCACGTACGACAATATCCTCGCCCACAAGATCGAAGCGGGAGCGGACATTTTTCTGATGCCCTCGCATTACGAGCCCTGCGGCCTGAATCAGATCTACAGCTTGAAGTACGGCACCGTGCCCGTGGTGCGAGCGACCGGCGGGTTGGACGACACGATTGAAGCTTATGATCCGGCCACGGGAAGCGGCACGGGCTTCAAGTTTCAGGCGTATGATGGAGCGGCGTTGCTGGAGGCGATCCGTCAGGCGCTGGCGGTGTTCCGGAACGACCCGGCGGCTTGGCGGCGGATTCAGACCAACGGCATGGGCAAGGATTTCTCATGGCAGGCATCCGCGATAGAATATGCCAGGCTGTACGAGGTGGCCTGGAAATCCAGAAACCGAATCGCCGCAACATCATCCAATAAAGCCGGGGTAAAGTCGGCTAAGATATCCCCGGCAGTTCCCATAGGAAAGGGTTCTCATGGCAGATAACGTAAGCAGTGTGACGGACAGCACGTTTCAGGCCGAGGTCATCGATGCGAGCAAGACCCAGCCGGTCATGGTCGATTTTTGGGCGGAGTGGTGCAGGCCTTGCCTGATGTTGGCGCCCACGGTGGCGGAGATTGCAAACGCCTACGCGGGAAAAATTAAGGTTGTGAAATTGAACGTCGATGAAAACAGCAATTCCGCGGGCAAATTCAACATCCGCGGCATCCCGACGTTGCTCATCTTCAAGGGCGGACAGGTCGCCGAGCAGGTGGTCGGCGCGGTCCCTCGCGACGCGATCGAGAAAGCCGTTCAGCGCCACCTCGTGTAATCGTTCCAAGCAAGATCGAAATAGCGCCGCGGCGGGCTTCCACTAGAGCCCGCACGCGCGACGTCCCGGCGCGGTGTCCCTGGGCACTGAGCGAAGTCATGATGCGTTGCCATGACGAAAAGCGGGGTGTGCGCGTCTAAGGCGTCTTTACTCTGTGTTAAAGCCTTTTCGGTCCGCGGAAAAAGGATTTAACACGGAGAACACGGAGTACACAGAGGGCGCGGAGAGTTCATTGACGCCGCTAGAAATCGCGCCGCGCACCGAAATCGTGTTATCGTCCACAATCGTGAATGCGAATCCTTTGAGGTCGGCGGAAGACAATCGAGCGGCTCGCCCGCCGGGCCACGCGGACCGCGCGCCGGTGCCGATTGCGCGACCGGAAATCCACGAAACCGTAGCGCGGAT
This sequence comes from Terriglobia bacterium, assembly GCA_963781055.1. Classification (GTDB taxonomy): domain Bacteria; phylum Acidobacteriota; class Terriglobia; order Acidiferrales; family UBA7541; genus Palsa-360. Next base: position 39,916 of record CAWAEW010000034.1, on the reverse strand, counting down.
TCTCGATCCATTTCCCCGCGGAAAGCTTCTCGATGTTCCCTCCGGGCGAGGGAGCGCTTTCGCTGCGTCTGTCCGAAGCGGGCTTCGAGGTGCAAGCCTGCGACCTGTATCCGGAAATTTTCAGGGTGCCGGATATCGATGTGCGGCGCGGCGACCTTTCCGGCGTGCTCCCCTACGCGGACGCGGAATTTCAGTACATCACGTGTCTGGAAGGCCTGGAGCATATCGAAAATCCCCACCAGGCGATTCGCGAATTCGCGCGGCTTCTCGCGCCGGGCGGGCAACTCGTGATCAGCGTCCCCAACATTTTGAATATTGAAGAGCGCGTGAAGTGGCTCTTTAATGGCTACACATCGCACTTCAAACCGATCTCCGAAGAGCACCTGCGCATGAGGCACGAACAGTGGGGCGAAAAGGAAGAAGTCGTCCTGCACATCAATCCCATCGCGTACACGGAGCTGCGCTACATCCTGGAAAAATACGGTTTTGAACTTTGCGGCGCCTATCGCGATAAGCCCAAGCCCAACATCTGGCTCTACTGGCCGCTGGTCGCGATGATTCGGTTCTTCGCCTGGCTCAAGCCCGAACGCAAGCGCCGCGAGCGCTGGACGGCGGAACTAGTTTCCGATGCGGTGTTGATGGGGGGAAATACGCTGGTCCTGCACGCGGCAAAATCAAAGCCTAAGCCCGCATCATAAGAGATTAGTTCATTATCAGGTTTAAATTAAGACATGGGTGAGTGGTCTTGCCTTCTCCGATTACCCCATGTAGCATAGGTACTCCGCGATACCGTTAATCCCTCCTTTTGAATCCGTTGTTTTGGAGAGGCGCGGAGGCGTGTGGGTGGAAGCCCGCGCAAGACAAGGAAAGAACCTCGCCTCTAAAGAGGCGGGCTACAAAAACGCACGTGATGCGCGTGCCGCTGTAGCCCGGGTCTTTAGACCTGGGGAATTTTCGATAACGCGTGGCAGGAGAGACTAGCTGATGAAGTCAATCGTAGTCGTAGGCGCGCAGTGGGGCGACGAAGGCAAGGGCAAGGTAGTGGACTACCTTGCGGCATCGTTCGATTACATCGCGCGGTGCGCGGGCGGGCACAACGCGGGGCACACGGTGATCTACAACGGATAACCGTTTCGTCCTGCAACTGATTCCGTGCGGAATTTTGCGCCCGGGAAAGCACGCCGTGATCGGCTCGGGCGTCGTGGTGGATCCCGCGGCGCTGGTGGCGGAGCTCGACACGCTCGCAAAGTCCGGAATCGACGTCACTGGGCGCCTGCACCTTTCCAGCCGCGCGCACCTGATTTTCCCGTATCACCGGCAGATGGAAAAGGCCGCCGAAGCGGCGCGCGGAGCGGGGAAAATCGGCACGACGTCGCGCGGGATCGGCCCGGCGTACGAAGACAAAATGGCGCGCCACGGAATTCGCGTCGGCGACTTGCTGAATCCCGAGCGATTCCGCGAAAAACTGGAGCGCGTGATTTCCGAGAAAGATGCCGTGTGCCGCGCCACGTACGGCGTGCCTCTCGATACGGCGGGGCTGGCGGAACAATATCTGGCGCTGGGCGAGCGCATACGTCCCCTCATCGGCGATGCCTCGGCGCTGATCAATGACGCTCTGGACGCCGGAAAGTCGGTCCTGTTCGAGGGCGCGCAGGGCACGATGCTGGACATCGATTTCGGAACTTACCCGTACGTGACGTCTTCGAACGCGATTTCCGGCGGCGCCTGCACGGGACTTGGCGTGGGCCCCACGCGAATCAACGCCGTAGCCGGAGTGACCAAGGCCTACACGACGCGCGTCGGCAGCGGTCCTTTTCCGACGGAAATGCCCGACCTCGAGGCCACCGAACTGCGCGACCGCGGAAAAGAATATGGCGCGGTTACCGGCCGGCCCCGGCGCTGCGGCTGGCTGGACCTGGCCGTGCTGCACTACGCCGTGCGCATCAACGGGATCTCGTCGCTGGTGGTCACGAAGCTGGACGTGTTCGACACGCAAAAGGAAATTCAAGTTTGCACCGGATATCGCTACAAGGGCTCGCCGGTGAAGGAAATGCCCGCGTCCGCCGAGGATTTGGCGGAAGTCACGCCGGAATATCGCACGCTGCCGGGCTGGCAGTCGGACACCTACGGCGTGCAAGATGCGGCAAAGCTTCCGCGCGCGGCCATCGACTACCTGAAATTCATCTCCGATTTTCTGGGCGTCGAAATTGGCATGATTTCCACCGGGCCCGAGCGCGACGCCACCATCGTTTGCGCCGGCACGCAACTCGCCACCTGGATCTAATTGGGATTCTGACTGGGATCCGATTGCAAATTCCATGCTGTCCTACACTGACGCGCGGCAAAAAGTAGTGGACGTCGCCGGAGATCCATCCGGCGGCCGCTGCTGCGCGAAACCATCGAAATCGAGCAAGCGTTTGGCCGCATCCTGGCGGGGCAGGTGCTCGCCGACCGCGATTATCCTCCCTTCGATCGTTCCACGCGCGATGGATTCGCCGTGCGCTCGGCGGACGCGGCCGCGCCGGGCGCGCGCCTGGATTGCGTGGGTGAAGTTCGACGCGGGCGGCAGCTTTGAAGGGGTTGTGGGACCGGGCCAGTGCGTTGAGATCATGACGGGCGCGGGCATGCCGAAAGGCGCGGACGCCGTCGTGATGATCGAGCACACCGAACGCGAGGGCCGGACCATCACGCTCGACCGCGCGGCGAAGGCCGGCGACCACATTGTTCCGCGCGGCAATGAAGCGCGCGCCGGCGCGCTGCTGGTTCCGCGTGAAGACGCGCATGGGCTATGCGGAAATGGCGCTGGCGGCGCAAGCGGGCGCCACGCGTCTCGAAGTGTTCGCGCGCCCGCGCGTGGCGATCCTTTCCACGGGTGATGAAGTGGTGGACGCGCGATCAACGCCGGGGCCTTTGCAAGTCCGAAACAGCAACGGGATCTCCATCGAAATTTTGGCGCGCACCGGCAGGCGCTGAGCCGATCCAGCTTGGGAATGCGCCGGACGAAAAAGGCGCGCTCCGCGCCAAGATCGAACGCGGCCTGGAAGCAGGACATCCTGGTTCTTTCCGGCGGCGTGTCGATGGGGAAGTATGATCTGGTCGAAGCAGGTCCTTGCCGATTTGGGCGCGGAGTTTCATTTTACCGGCGTTGAAATTCGTCCCGGGCGGCCCGCGGTATTCGCGACGTGCCGCGATAAACTCGTTTTCGGTCTGCCGGGAAATCCGGTATCGACGATGGTGACGTTTGAACTGTTCGTGCTGCCGGCGATTGATTTGTTGAGTGGAGCGGTGCCGCGCCCGCTGCCGATTTTTCGCGCCAAACTTGCGACGCCGGTCCGCGAGAAGGGCTCCATGGCCCATTTCCTGCCCGCGCGGATCGAGTGGCAGGGCCGGGAGGCGAGGGTCACGCAGTTGCCCTGGCAGGGCTCCGGGGATATCGTTGCGCTGGCGCTGGCCAATGGATTCCTGGTGGTCGGTCCCGAGCGACCTGAGATTGCCGCCGGTGAATTGGTGGATGTGCTGCCCCGGCGCGGCGCGATTTAATTCGCATTTTTGGAGTTTAGGGGCACGGTATACCGTGCCCCTGCGGATCGAAAAAACAGGCGCAATGCCAAAACTGACGCATTTCCGGAAGCGCGGCGAAGTGGCCATGGTCGACGTGACGGCGAAAGCCGTGACCGAGCGCACGGCGCTGGCGCGCGGGTTTGTGCGCATGTCGCCGGCGGTCTTGCGCGCCCTGCGCCAGCAGAAGCTGCCCAAGGGCAATCCCCTGGAAATTGCTCGAATTGCAGGAATTGCGGCGGTGAAGCGCACGGCGGAATGGATACCTCTTTGTCACCCTCTGCCCCTGACGCACATTGATGTGACCGCTCGGCTATGCAAGAATGGCGTGGAGATCACTTCGCGCGTGACGGCGACGGCGCGCACCGGTGTCGAGATGGAAGCGCTCGTGGGAGTGTCGGCGGCGGCCTTGACCGTTTACGATATGTGCAAGGCCCTGGATAAGGGCATGGAAATTACCGACATCGTTCTGGTGGAGAAAATCGGCGGCAAGAGCGGCCATTACCTGCGCCGGAAAAAGTAGCGCCCCTTGAAGAACTGTCGATGAAGACTTCCTCACATGACGTGCAGGTGCTGATTGTCGATGACAATCCCCTCATCCGCGACCTGATGTGCCGCGGGATGCAGGCGCACTGCACCGTGATCCCCGCCGCCGACGGCGCCGACGCGCTGCTGAAATCCATCGACAGCCCGCCCGATTTGATCATCTCCGATTTCCGCATGCCCGGCCTGGACGGGCGGCAACTGTATCGAGAAATTGCGCGGCCGCGAAAATACGCGCAATATTCCTTTCGTGTTCGTGGCCAGCCGCGGGGATATCGAGGAGAAGCTGCGCCCTTCGGTGGGCGGCGGGGTCGAGGAGTTTATTCCCAAGCCGTTTTTCATTGCCGACCTGGTGCGGCAAACGAAGAAAATCGTCGACCGCCTGCACCTGGAAAAAATGCAGAAACAGGCCTCGCGCCCCGGAGTGATTCAAGGGCGGCTGGAAGAAATGAGCGTCACCGAATTGATGCAGTCGCTCGAAATGGGGCAAAAGTCGTGCCGGCTGACGCTGCGCCACGGCGGGGAAGAGGCGCAATTGTTTTTCACCGCGGGACAATGCAAGCACGCGCAATTGGGCGGCGCCGAGGGCGACGCCGTCGTGTATCAGGCCGTGAACTGGACCGACGGCGAATTTGAAATCGATTTTGGCGCAACCTCGGACCGCGAGACGACCACGCATTCCACCACCGGCCTGCTCATGGAAGCGATGCGCTTGATGGACGAAGCCAACCAAATCGTGGAAAGCTAACCCAACCGAATGCGAGTAGCCATCATTACGATCAGCGATTCCGTCTCTCGTGGTGTCCGTGAGGACGCTTCCGGACCTGCCGTGAGCGAGCGTTGCCGCGGGCTGGGTTGGGAGGTTGTTTCCGAAACCGTGCTGCCGGACGACCCTGCTTTTGTCCGGGACCGGCTCACGACCCTGGCGGATGGCGGCGATGTGGACCTGATTCTCACGACCGGCGGAACCGGAATTGGGCCGCGGGATTCCACTCCCGAAGCCACCACGCAGGCGTGCCAGAAGCTCGTGCCCGGAATCCCCGAAGTTATGCGCGAATACGGCCGGAAAAAGAATCCGCGCGCGGCACTTTCCCGCGCCGTTGCCGGAGTGCGAGGCGCAACCCTGATCGTCAATTTGCCGGGAAGCCCGCGAGGCGCGGTCGAGTCGCTCGACGCCGTCGCGGAACTTCTGCCGCACGCGCTGGAAGTTCTGCACGGCGCGCGACACGATTAGCCGGGGTTATTCATCCTCACATTTGGCATCAAGGTAACAAGCCGCGCATTTTGTAGCCCGCCTCTTTAGAGGCGGGGTTTTTCTCTGAGGCCGGCAAAGACCCCGCCTCTAAGAGGCGGGCTAAAAACGTGGATTCAAAACCGATGGCGAGGAACAAGGTTGACGCGCGGCTTTTCGTCGTCAACAATGCAGGCACTATGAAAACAACAAAGTCGAGCAAACTGGCAAACAAGCGGCTGGCCGTGCTGGGCGCGGGAAAAATCGGCGGAATCCTGCTGCGCGCATTTCTGGAGCAGAAGCTCGTGCAGCCGAAAAACGTGCACGCCACCGTGCGGCACGCGGAAAAGGCGCGCTCGCTCGCCAAGCAGTTGGGCATCACGGCATCGACCGACAATCGCGCGGCCGTGCACGATGCGGATATTGTGTTGCTGGCGGTTAAGCCCCAGGCCTTGCGCGATGTCCTCGAGGAAATCAAGCCGGAGATGAAGGCGGGGAAGCTCATCGTTTCGGTGGTGGCGTCCGCGTCGACGCAACTCATGGAGAAAATTCTCGGCCTGGATTTGCCCGTGGTGCGCGCCATGCCGAATACGCCCTGCGCGATCGGATGCGGGATGACCGGGCTTGCCAAGGGCGTTCACGCGTCGAACGAGCACCTGGAAATCGCGCAAGCCATGTTCGAGGCCGTGGGGCGCGTGGTCGTCGTGGACGAAAAACAGATCGATGCCGTGACCGGGCTATCCGCCAGCGGTACCGCGTTTATTTATATTATTCTGGAATCGCTCGCCGAAGGCGGCGTGAAGGTGGGCTTGCCCCGCGATGTTTCCACGCTGCTTGCCGCGCAGACCATGATGGGCGCAGCGCGCATGGTTCTCGATACCGGCGATCATCCCGCGCTGCTGAAAGACGCGGTCACCACGCCGGCCGGCTCCACCATGGACGGCATTCTGGAACTGGAAGACGGGAAAGTGCGCGTCACGCTGATCAAAGCGGTGATGAAGGCCACTCAGCGCGCCAAGGAATTGATTCTGGAACCGTAGCCCGAACTTCCGGCTAATCTGCCGAATATCACCCGCGAATCTCTGTAAATACAGCTTCACTTCAAGGGCGTCCCAATGATAGGGGCAAGGCGTTGCCGTGCCCCTACAGCCTACGTCAAATGGAACGAGAACCAGCGTCCCAAGCCTACGACCAGGAACCAGGAGCAAACCGATATGACGCCATAAACTCTGGCGCCCAAGGGCGCAACGCGGTCGTTCTGCCATGATTCCACGGACTTATACATGGTCGTGTGAAAGATGAGCGCATTCACGCCCGCCACGATAATCATGAACATCTTCACCCAAAACAGGGAATTCAGAGCGGATCGAGTGGCCTCGGCCGAAAACATCAGCGAGCCGGTCACCAGCTGGATGGTAAAGCCCCACCACACCCAAGGCAAGATCCACCGCGCCAGTTTCGAGACTGGTTCGTCCCGCATCGGGCCGACGCCGAACAGGCGCAGGTCCAGCAAAAAGGCGGACGTGAGAAGAAAGACGATGCCGAAGATATGCAAGGTCTCCACGATCGGGAAAGAATAAAGCGACTCGCGCATATACTTTCCGAACGGTGTTTTGTCCAGCCACTGGGCGAAATTATAAACCCACAAAGGTAGCCATGCGGGCATTCCAGCACCTCACTAGTTTTTTCAGAATAAACGAATCGAAATTTCTACCGAGCGTGAATTTTCCCCAACGCTTAGCAGACCCGCTGATTATCTTATGCAAACGGAAGATTTGCAATACCGAGGCGGAGGCCGCCAAAATGTGACGCGCGGCTCGGGGATTCCGCGAGGGATCGCCGCCGCCCCGGCAAGCCGAGTCCCTAGGAGCGAGGCAGCCGTATGGGAGTCTCACGGTCAGAAGTTAAAGACCAGGCCGCTTACCGCCTGGAAATGTCTTTGATTGGTGGAGAAGAAACGCGACCCGATGAAATCCGCTTCCACACGGACCGCCGTGTGGGTTCCCAGCAGGTAGTCCACGCCGCCGCCCGCCGCACCTGCCAGCGCCGTATTGCTCCCCAGTACGCCGGCGGTTTGATTAAACCGGAAATGTTCTTCCCCAACGACGAAGTGCAGCCATGGTTCGATTCGTCCTCGATTGCGGAAAGCCAGGCGGGGTCCGCCCCCAACGAAAAGCGATTGCACGTTCAAGTCAGTCGGCGTCGTTGTGGCGCCCGTATTTCCGAACCCGACCCCCAATTGCCCCTCCACCCCAAACCACCTGCCGAAATACCGGGCGATGCTTGCATTTAACCCATTTGTATTGAATGGAGTACCTAGCAAATTGACTCGATTATACTGGTAGCCGACTGAAACTTGCCAGGTAGCAAAATCCGGGCTGGAGAATGTATGAGAGCTCTCACGCGGATTTGAGCCAACTCCTGCCGGCCCTTGAGCGGCTGCGGAAACCGCTAGCAATAGGCTCAATCCAACTAAATAGACGAATCGTCTCATGAGATGACCCTCCAATGCGGCCCTGTTCCAAAATGGGACAGGATTAATTTTATCCGCGTTCACATCAGACAATGTCCCATTCGCCTGCCTGCTTGCCCAAAGCCTCACGGCATTTACCTTACGTGTCATTGGCAACCCGTGATCGGTTTCGGCCATGGGGCGGCAAGCAAATCGCCAAGCTTGTAAGTCAGTTAGATCAATGGAAGGGCATCGAGTAGTTGGGAGGAAATCTCATTTGGGACTATATCCCAGCAAACCATCGTCTGACGCATTGCTCGGCACTGGTTACCTCTTGACTGCTGTGTTAGGATTTCCAGCGAAATTGATATGCCGACGCAATACATCCCGATTTTGATTTTTGCCGTGCTTGCCGCGGCCTTTCCAGCGGTCACGCTGGTACTTTTCCGGCTTATTCGCCCAACTCCAGTTGCAGTGGGAGCGAAATTGAAACCGTACGAGTGCGGCGTCGAAGCGGAAGGAGACACGCGCGGCCGCTATTCGGTGCGGTTTTACATCGTGGCCATCCTTTTCGTAATCTTTGATGTGGAGACCACGTTCCTGTTTCCCTGGGCGGTGCTGTTTTCCACGCGCGACGAAGGGTTTCGTCTGGAGCCGGTTTTCGCTCTGGCGAGCATGTTTGTGTTTCTCGGCATTTTGATCGTCGGGTATGTTTGGTTGTACCGGAAGGGCGCCCTCGAATGGGTGTAAGCGGCGCATAGTTTTTCGGAAGTGGAGTCCCGACCGCAGAGAACGGCCGGGATTTTTTTATGCCCGGATTTGATGCGGCGGGCGATCGTGACTTTGTGGCGGAAGAGGTTGACTCTGTTTTCCGCCGTGTGCTAAAAGCTACAGCTTACTATCGGGTGCGCCCTGTACTTGCGGCCTGGTCTATTCCTAATTCATGGCAAACGACCCGGAAGAAAAGCAGCCTTCTGCAAACTCACCGAGCGAGCCGTCTGGGGCGAAACCACCAGCCGCAGGGGGCGAACCTGTATCCAAACCGCCTGCTCCTCCCGCGGCTCCCGCGGCGAAACCTCCGGCCGCCGCCGCTCCGCCACGGCCGCCGGCGCCTCCCAAAGAAGGCCCCGTCGCTCTCGATAACGACCTCGTCAAACGCTACAAGGAGAAATTCGGGCCGGCGATTCTGGAGGCTTGGGTCGACCGCAAACAGGCCATTCTGGTGGTCGCGCGCGAACTGCTCGCGGAAATCGCGCTGTACAGCCGCGACGACGAAAAATTCGATTGGCTGAGCGACCTGACAGCCCTGGATTGGCCGAAGCGCGAAAAGCGGTTCGACATCGTGCTGAACATGTATTCGTTCGAAAAGAATGAGCGGCTGCGCCTGAAGGTGCAGGCATCCGCCGACGAGCATGTTCCCAGCGTGCAGGGAGTCTGGGCCACGGCGAATTGGATGGAGCGCGAAGTGTACGACATGTTCGGCGTGGTGTTTGAAGGCCATCCCGACTTGAAGCGGATTCTGCTGCCCGATGAGTGGCAGGGATACCCGTTGCGCAAGGACTACGACATTCTGACGCAGGATACGGCCTGGGTGCGCGAAAACCTGGGCATCGAGAGCGGACAGTAACCGATGGCCGACGAACGCATACCGTTTGCCACACACGCCGAGTCCACCGTGCTCGGGGCGGATGAAATCATCCTGAACATGGGGCCGCAGCACCCGTCCACGCACGGCGTGTTGCGCGTGAAGCTGCGCCTGGACGGCGAAAAGGTGATCGGCTCGGAGTGCGTGATCGGCTACCTGCATCGCGGCGTCGAGAAAATCGCCGAGCACCGCAGCTATCAGCAGTTCGCGCCGTATGTGGACCGCATGGATTACGTCGCGGCGGTCTCGAACGGCCTGGGCTATTGCGAGGCGGTCGAAAAGCTGCTGGGCGCGGAAGCGCCGCTGCGCGCGCGCGTGATTCGCATGATTCTCACCGAACTGCAGCGCATCGCCAGCCACTTGTTCTGGCTGGGGACGCACGCGCTCGATATCGGCGCGCTGACGCCGCTGTTTTATTGCCTGCGCGAGCGGGAAGAAATCCTGAAAATTTTCGAGAAGTATTGCGGCGCGCGCCTGACCACGCACGCGTTCCGCATCGGCGGCCTGCAATACGAGGCCTACGACGAACTGGAAAAGGACGTCGAGCGGTTCTGCACGCCGTTTGACAAGCGCGTGGACGAATACGAATCGCTGCTCACCGAAAATCGCATCTGGGTGGGACGCACGAAGGGCATCGGCATCCTGACCGCCAAGGAAGCCATCGACTACGGCGCTTCCGGCCCGGTCATCCGCGCGAGCGGCGTCAAGTGGGACATCCGCAAGGCGATGCCGTATGCCGCCTACGACCTGTACAAATTCGAGATTCCGACGGGCAAGAATGGCGACACCTACGACCGGTACATCGTGCGGCTGGAAGAAATGCGCCAGTCGCGCCTGATCTGCCTGCAGGCCATTGAGAATATTCCGGCCGGGCCGATCATGGGCAAGGTGGGCAAAGTGCTCAAGCCGCCTCCGGGCGAGGTGTATCACGCGATCGAAGCGCCCAAGGGCGAACTCGGATATTACATTGTGAGCGACGGCACCACGCAGCCGTACCGCGTGCGCATTCGTCCGCCGTCACTCATCAATTTGGAAGCGTTTGACAAGATGATTCGCGGGCACCTGGTGGCGGACGTGGTGGCGATCATCGGGACGCTGGATATTGTTCTGGGAGAAGTGGACCGGTAGCGCGATGCATGCCGTGATCCAATACGTGATTTCGCATTGGGTGCCGCTGGTTTGCGCGCTGGTCATCGTGGGGGTGCTTCCGCTCGTCACCGGATACATCGTGCTGATGGAGCGCAAGGTCATGGCCGACATGCAGGCGCGGCTGGGGCCGATGCGCGTGGGGCCTCACGGCTTGCTGCAGCCGATCGCGGACGCCGTAAAGCTTCTCATCAAGGAAGACATCATCCCGGACGAGGCCGACAAAGCGATTTTCTGGATCGCGCCGCTGATTTCGGTGACGGCCGGAATGCTGGCGATGTCGGCGCTGGCGATCGGCCCGTGGTTCCAGATCGCGGATTTGAACGTCGGGATTGCTGTTCATCGTGGGGATCAGCGCGCTGGGCATTTTCGGAATTGTTCTGGGCGGATGGTCCTCCAACAGCCATTACTCGCTGCTGGGAGCGCTGCGCAGCGCGGCGCAACTGGTGAGCTACGAAACCGCGGCGGGAATGGCGATTGTCGGCGCGCTGTTGCTGGCCGGAACGCTTTCGACGCGCGAGATTGTCGCCGCGCAGGGCGACTACGGAACCTGGTTCATTTTTGCCGCGCCCGTGGGATTTTTTATTTATGTGGTGGCGTCCATCGCGGAAACCAATCGCGCGCCGTTTGATTTGCCGGAAGCGGAATCGGAACTCGTTGCCGGCTACATGACCGAATACAGCGGGTTCCGCTGGGCGCTGTATTTCCTGGCCGAATACACGAACATGGTCGTCGTGGCTTCGATCGCAACGACGCTGTTTCTGGGCGGATGGCTGCGGCCGTTTGCCGGCACGCCCGCATTTAATTTCCTGGATTATTTCCCGTCGGCATTGATGCTTTTTGTCGGCGCGTATTGCTTCTATCGCGCGCCCAAGCAGCCGGTGAAAGTGCAGCAAATGTTCATGATGGGTTTGGGGCTGGCGTTCTTTGCGGCCGCGGCGATTCTGGCGGCGCCGCTGATCGGCCGCGTGAACGAAATGCTTCCCGGATTGAAGCCCGGATTGCACGGCGCGTTCTGGTTCCTGCTGAAAGTCGGGCTCGTATATCTATCTGTTCATGTGGCTGCGATTCACGTTTCCGCGTTACCGGTTTGACCAGTTGATGCGCCTCGGATGGCAGTTCCTGATTCCGCTTTCGATTGTCAACGTGATGGGAATCGGCTTGGCGCTGGTGCTGCACCGGCAATGGGGATGGAGCCACTGGACGGCGTTTCCGCTGACGACGATCTTGACGCTGGCGGTGGCCGGATGGCTGGGATGGGCCGGCGAGAAGAAGGATAAAGAGCACGTATTTGTGGGCGAGTCGTAGGAAACGGGTTCTCGTAGCATAGGCACTCTTGCCTGTGCGCCGTTAGGGAACTGGTTATATCGGACGGGGATTAAAGAAATATGCTCGATCAGATCGTATTTTATTTTTTCGCCGCGCTGGCCGTGATTTCCGCGGTCCTGGTGGTGACGCGCCGCAACGTGGTGCAGAGCGCGATTTTTCTGATCACCGCGCTGCTGGCGACGGCGGGCATCTTTCTGCAATTGCATGCGGAATTTCTGTTCATCGTGCAGGTGATTTTGTACGCGGGCGGCATCATGGTGCTGTTCGTGTTCGTCATCATGCTGGTCAATCTGGACGTTTCGATGCACCAGCCGCAGTACAACCGGCAATGGTGGCTCGGGCTGTTGCTGGCGCTGGTGGTGGGCGCGCAGTTGGTCCTGGCGATCGCCGTGGGCCGCTCGGCTTTGCCCTTGGCGAGCCGGCGCCCGCAAGCATGCTCGAACCCAGCACGCAACTGGTGGGCAAAGTCCTGTTCAGCGAGTACATGCTTCCGTTTGAGATGGCGTCGATCCTGCTGCTGGTGGCCATGATCGGCGCCGTCGTCATGGCGAAAAAGAAAGTTTGAAAGCGGGCTTCTGACGATGAGAGCGATGGAGATGATTCCGACAAGCCATTATTTATTTCTGAGCCTGGGATTGTTCACGATCGGCGATCATCGGCGTCGTGACCCGGCGGAACGTCATCATCATCCTGATGTCCATCGAGCTGATGCTGAACGCCGTGAACATCAATCTGGTGGCCTTTTCGCGGCTGGTGGGCTCGGCCGAAGGCCATGTGTTCGCGATTTTCATTATCACCGATGCGGCCGCGGAAGCCGCCGTGGGCCTGGGCATTATCATTTCGTTTTTCCGGAATCGCGAGACCTTGCTCGGCGACGAGATGGATTTGCTGAAGTGGTAGGCGGGGCGACTGTGACTGGTGACTGGTGACCGGTTGACTGGTTAGGGTGCAGAGTCGACGAGTTGGCACGCGGACATGCGTTAGTAGCGGTTCTTAGAAGCTTTAAAATTATGATGCCGACTGAATACTTTCTGGCGCACATCTGGCTGATCCCGCTGTTTCCCCTGGCGGGCGCGGCGCTGATGCTTTTCATCGGCCGGCGTTTGCCCAATGCCGGTGTGAGCGTTGTTTGCGTCGGCAGCGTGTTTCTTTCGATGTGCTTCGCGTTCGGCGCCATCTGGCAATTGATTGCCCGGCCCGTTGCCGAGCGCGTGGTCAGCTTCAACCTGTTTGACTGGGTTCCCGCCGGCGCGATGCACACGAACGCCGGGCAGCGTCATGAATTTCAACGTGCCCTGGGGCGTGCTGATGGACCCGCTGACCGCCGTGATGCTGCTGGTCGTCACCGGTGTCGGGTTCCTCATTCACGTGTATTCGACCGGATACATGGCGCACGAGGGCGGCTATTACCGCTTCTTCGGCTACCTGAATCTGTTCATGTTCTCGATGCTCACGCTGGTCCTGGCGAACAATTTGCTGCTGCTGTTCGTCGGATGGGAAGGCGTGGGGCTCTGCAGCTACCTGCTGATCGGGTTTTACTTTTTGCGCAAGTCGGCGTCGGACGCGGGGAAGAAAGCGTTCATCGTCAACCGCATTGGCGATGCGGGCTTCCTGCTCGGGCTGTTCCTGATGCTCGGGACGCTCGGCACGATTCAATTCACGGAAATCGGCCCGGCCATTGCCGCCGGACATTTCGCGATGGGCGACGCCACGCTGACGGCGATTGCGCTGCTCCTGTTTGTCGGCGCGACCGGGAAATCGGCGCAGCTTCCTCTCTATGTTTGGCTGCCGGACGCGATGGAAGGCCCCACGCCGGTCAGCGCGTTGATCCACGCGGCGACGATGGTCACCGCCGGCGTGTACATGATCGCGCGAACCAACGCCGTGTTTTCGATGGCGCCGAAGGCGCTGGCGGTCGTGGCGGTCGTCGGCGGCGTAACCTCGCTTTTCGCGGCGACGATGGGCCTGGTGCAGAACGACATCAAGCGCGTGCTGGCCTATTCCACCGTCTCGCAGCTGGGCTACATGTTCCTGGCGTGCGGCGTGGGCGCGTTCACCGCCGGCGTGTTTCACCTGATGACGCACGCGTTCTTCAAGGCCTTGCTGTTCCTCGGATCGGGCAGCGTGATCCACGCGCTGTCCGGCGAGCAGGACATGCGCAAGATGGGCGGGTTGTGGGGCAAGATTCCGACCACGGCAAAAACGTTTGTGATCGCGTCGATCGCGATTTCGGGACTCCCGCCGCTGGCTGGCATTTTTCAGCAAGGACGCGATTTTGGGCGCCGCGTTCGAGCACAATAACATCGTTGTGGGTGATCGGATTCATCACCGCGGGGATGACGGCGTTTTACATGTTCCGCCTCGTGAATATGACGTTCTTCGGGACGTCGCGCGTCGATCATGAAGTCGAGCACCACATTCATGAATCGCCCAGCTCGATGACCGTTCCGCTGATGATCCTGGCCGTGCTTTCGATCGTCGGCGGCTGGGTCGGCTGGCCGGAATCGCTCGGCGGCAGCGACCGCTTCGCCAAATTCCTGGAACCCGTGATGGCAAAGCACGCGGAAGAAGGAGCCGAGGCAGCCGCTTCTCATGCCGCGTCCGGCGCCTCGATGGAATATATTCTGATGCTGTTGTCGGTGCTGATTGCATGCGGAGGCATCTGGCTGGCGTATCGCTGGTACATCCAGCGTCCCGAAGTTCCCGGGAAAATGGCCGCGGCAAGCCCGTTTTTGTACCGCTTGCTCTACAACAAATATTACGTGGACCAGATTTACGACGCCATGTTCGTGAATCGCATGAAGGACCTTGCGCTGACGCTGGGATCGTTCGACGTCGGCGTGATCAACGGCCTCGGCGTGGACGGCTCCGGCTGGCTCACGCGCGTGACCTCGCGCATCTCGATGGTGTGGGACTCGTGGATTGTGGACGGCCTGGTAAATCTGGCGGCGCGCATCGTCTGGGTTTTGAGTTTTCCGGTGCGGATGCTGCAGACCGGGCGCGTATCGCGGTATGCCTTGTTCATGCTGCTCGGCGTGCTGATTTTCCTGGGATATTATTTGCATTCCTCGGGAATCAGTTTTGGAAAATTGCTTCCATAACGCGTACGGACTTAGGTTTGTGGGTCAGGGCTTCAGCCCTGACAAGAACGGGTAGGAAAAAGGGGCTTTAGCCCCTGAAGCTGCCGCGAATTTCTTGAACGAAATTGGCGGGCAGCACAATAGAAGAAGGCGAGGCAGGCAGATGGAATTTTACAATACTCATATCCTGACGGTGGTGCTGTTCACACCGCTGGTGGGGGCGTTGTTGCTGCTGTTCGTGCCGCGCGACAGCGAAAACGCGCACCGCGTCATCGGCAATCTATTCGCCTTCCTCGGGCTGATCGTCTCTCTCCCGCTGATCTGGCGATTCAGCCTGAGCCCCACCGCGGACCGATTCCAGTTCATGGAAAATCACGACTGGATTCCTTCGATCGGCGCGCACTATACGCTGGGGATCGACGGCATCAGCCTGCTGCTGGTGATCCTGACGACGCTGCTGGGCGCGATTTCGATCCTTTCGTCCTGGAGCGCGATCAAGATGCGCAGGAAGGAATATTACATTCTCTTCCTGCTGCTTCAGGTGGGCATGCTCGGCGTTTTCATGTCGCTCGATTTCTTCCTGTTCTACATGTTCTGGGAAGTGATGCTCGTGCCGATGTATTTCCTGATCGGCGTGTGGGGCAGCGACCGCCGCCTGTACGCCGCGATCAAGTTTTTCCTGTATACCCTGGTTGGCTCGGTGATCATGCTGCTGGGAATCCTGGCGCTGTATTTCAAGGCGGGCGGCGACCACATTTGACATTCCCACGCTGCTGGCCCAGGCCTCGAAGTTCGACACCGGCTGCGCAAGTGCTCCTGTTCTGGGCGTTCTTCTTCGCGTTTGCGATCAAGGTGCCGATGTTCCCGTTCCACACCTGGCTGCCCGACGCGCACACCGAAGCGCCCACGGCCGGCTCGGTCATCCTGGCCGGCGTTTTGTTGAAGATGGGCACGTACGGATTCATCCGCTTCTCGCTGCCGCTGTTGCCGCAGGATCCCGCGGCGCGGCACAAAATTGTCACCATCATGCTGGTCGTTTCCGTGATCGGCATCCTGTACGGCGCGCTGGTCTGCATGATGCAGAAAGACATGAAGAAGCTGATCGCCTACAGCTCGGTGAGCCACCTGGGCTTCTGCACGCTGGGCATTTTTGCGCTGACGCCGCACGGGCTTTCCGGCAGCGTGATCCAGCAGATCAACCACGGAATTTCCACCGGCGCGTTGTTCCTTGCTGATCGGCGTGCTGTACGAGCGGCGGCACACGCGCTTGATTTCGGAATTCGGCGGGCTATCGACGCCCATGCCGAATTTCGCCGCGATCTACATGATCGCCACGCTCAGCTCGCTGGGCTTGCCGCTGCTCAACGGATTCATCGGAGAGTTCACCATCCTGCGCGGCACGTTTGAAGTGAGCATCAAGTACACGGCGTGGGCCGTGATCGGCATCGTTCTCGGCGCCGCGTATTTGCTGTGGCTCTACCAGCGCGTGATGTTCGGCCCGGTGACCAATCCCGCGAACGAGCATTTGCAGGACCTGAACATGCGCGAATATGCCACGCTGATTCCGCTGGTCCTTCTGGTGTTCTGGATCGGCATTTATCCGAAGCCGCTGTTCCGCGTGCTCGACCGGCCCGTGCAGCAGATCGTCGAGCAAGTGAATCCTGGATATTACGGCGCCGAGCGTGCGGCACTTCCGGCGGCGAGCGGCGCTCTGGCCCCCGCGCAAATGCCGGAAGCGACTGCGATGCCGGGCATGAGCATGCCGGGGGCGGGCGAGGTGGCGAATCCGCAGGACGGCAACAGTCAAATGCCGGCGATGCCCGGCATGCCTCCCGCGGCTCCTTCGGAAGGGAAGCGGCCTTAGGCCGGCCTGGACGAAACGATGAGTATCCTTCACGCGTTCCAATCGTTCATGCAGCAAGGCGGCGGCGGGCTGCTCCTGCCGGAGATGATGCTCGTCCTGTTCGCCATGGGCATCCTGCTCACCGATTACTTGCTCGAGACCCGCGACAAATTTTTCAACGCCCTGATGGCCATGCTGGGCGTGATCTTCAGCGCCATTTCGCTTTGGCAGTTGCGCCGCGTTGCCGCGGGCGGCGCGCTCGGGTTCAGCAGGTCGCTGCTGGTGGATCCGTTCTTCCTGTTTTTCGGATTCATCTTCCTGATCGCCACCGCGCTGGTGATCCTGCTTTCGGTGCGCTACCTGGAAATTGAAGACGAAAATCACGGCGAATATTACGCGCTGATGCTGTTTGCCACGGTCGGCATGATGTTCATGGCCTCGGGCTACGACCTGATCGTTCAATTCCTGGGCCTGGAGACGATGGCCCTGAGCTTTTACGTGCTGGCCGGTTTTCTGCGGCGCGACAAGCGTTCGAACGAAGGCGCGGTGAAATACCTCCTGCTGGGCGCGTTCAGTTCGGCGATTTTGGCCTATGGATTCTCGATTCTGTATGGGATCGGGGCAACGGCCAACCTGAGCTCGGTGGAAGGTCCCTTGCCACCCAGGACGAATCTGGACGTGATTCAGGCGGCGATTGAGGTTCGCGGCCATGGCGACCTTCTGGTGATCCTGGCGCTGGTTACGGTGATCTCCGGACTCTTCTTCAAGGTTGCCGCGGTGCCGTTCCACCAGTGGGCGCCGGACGTGTATGAAGGCGCTCCCACGCCGATTACGGCCTATATCAGCGTGGCTTCGAAGACCGCGAGCTTCGCCCTGTTGCTGCGGTTGCTGCTCACCGTGTTCTGGCCTATCCGCGTCGATTGGGCCATGCTGGTGGCCGGAGTGGCCATCGCGTCCCTGACGATCGGAAACTTTGCGGCGATCACGCAAACCAACGTCAAGCGCATGTTGGCGTATTCCTCGATTTCCCATGTGGGATACATCCTGCTGGGAATCGTGGCGGCGACATCGAGCACGCTCGGGTTCATGACCGGCATGAAGGGCGTGGCGTTTTACCTGTTCGTCTACGGATTCATGACCATTGGCGCGTTCGCCGTGCTCATCGTGCTGCAGCGGCAGGGAATTATCGGCGACGAACTGGACGACCTGAACGGATTGTACCGCCGCAGCCCGCTCTCGGCGGCGGTGCTGCTGATTTTCATGCTGTCGCTGGCGGGGATTCCGCCGCTGGCGGGCTTCATCGGGAAGTATTTCATTCTGCAGTCGCTGATTGAGACCGGCCATTTGCACCTGGCGCTGTTCGGAGCGCTCTACATCGTTCCGGCGCTGTACTATTATTTCCGCGTCGTCGCGCACGCGTACCTGCATGAGCCGGGCAACGCGCCCTCGCCGATCATCACGCTCGGGCAAAAGATCGCCTTCGCCGCGCTGTGCTTCGTGACCGTCGCCGCCGGCATTTATCCGGAGCCGTTTGTGCGCCTGGCGACGTATTCGCTGTTTTTCCCGACGACGTTCATTGGCCACTGAGGAACCAAACTCGCCCCACTCACCCGCGCCGCGAAAACGGCCCGCTACCGCGGCACGCCAAATTTCAGACGTCATGGAACTCCCGATTACGCTGGTGGCCTGCATCGCGATCGGCGGGGGACTTGGCTATTTCCTCGACGCGCGGTTTCATACCTCGCCTGTTTTGACGTTGATGCTGGGATTTCTCGGTTTTGCGGCCGGTATGATCCAATTGGTGCGCCGGCTTTCGAAGGATAGCGAGAGGCGATGGCGGGCCCTGACTCATTTTACGGGGCGGCCGAGCGGCGCATCGAGTGGCTCACGCTTGGGGCTGGGCTTTGTGGCGGCGGTGTTTGCAGCCCTCCGCTGGGAATGGCGCGCCGGAGCGGGAGTGGCGCTGGGCGCGCTGCTGACCTGGTTGAATTTCCGGTGGCTGAAGCAGGGTGTCGGGGCCTTGGTGGCGGTTTCGACCGCGCAGGCCGGGTCGGAACACGCCCGCGTGCCGCGAAGCGTGTACTTTAAGTTCTTTGGGCGCTTCGCGTTGCTGCTGGGGGTGGTCTATGTTATTCTTTCGCGATCGATTTTGCCGATTGCAGCAGTCCTGGCAGGGTTGTTTGCGCTGGTGGGTGCGGTCATGCTGGAACTGATTTTTCAGTTGCTCCGCGGCAAGCGGGGAACGGAAACACACATTTAGAGCCGATTCTCACGAGGGCTCGATCCCGGGGTAAACAGGATAAATGGAAGAGCAAATCTTGGGTGTGACCAAACTGGTCAATGCGCTGCTCGGCAAGCCCGCGTTGGCGTTGCTCGCGGCGCTGCATATTCACGTCGCAGAATTCCGAGTATCCGATTCCCAACCACATCGCGATGGAGCTGGTCGTTTTTCTCGTCGCCATCGTGTTTTTCACGTGGCTGAAGGGGCGGCTGTCGGTGGAAAATCCCGGCGGCACGCAGCAGTGCATGGAAGCGCTGCTGACGAACTCGATGGGCGTGGGCGCGCGCGATCTGCTGGAGGATATCGCCGGACACGGCGGCGAAAAATATCTGCCGATGATCGGCAGCATCGGCATGTTCGTCCTGATGAGCAACATGATCAGCGTGGTTCCCGGATTTTCTTCTCCCACGGCGGAGAATTCCGTGCCGCTGGGATGCGCCGATTGTCGTGTTTCTCTATTACAACTGGTGCGGCATCGCGCATCACGGACCCTCTGGATACGGCAAGCATTTCCTGGGTCCTTCGTGCCGGCTATGTCGCCCATCATGCTGCTCGATCGAAATTGTTAGCCACCTGGCGCGGCTGCTCTCGCTCACGGTTCGTCTTTGGGTCAACATGCTGGTCAGCGAGCTGCTCTACGTCACTTTTCTGGGGCTGACGCTTGGCGCTGTTCCTGTTCGTCGGGAAACTGAACGCGGCTGGGTTACGTGCTCGGCGCCGATTCCGCTTGCTCGTGCCATGCCTTTTTATTGTGCTTCATATTTTGTGGGATTCTGTGCAGGCGTTTGTTTTCACCCTTCTGCCCGTCATTTATCGTGGGCGGAGCGGTAGGGGAAGAGCACTAGATTTGGCCTAATCATACCGGCATGATCCGCCGTCTCGCGTGAGCCCGGCTGCACGAGGATGTCCGGGAACCACCTCCGAGCGGCTAATTCTTAACGAAGGAGAAACTCGATGAAGAAGTTTTCAATGATTTTGTTCGCACTGCTGGCGGTGGCATTTGTCGCTCCGGCGGCGTTTGCCCAGACTGGCGCGGGGCAATGCCTGAATCGACCAACTGGGTGGCCATCACTTCAGGCTTTGCCATGGCCATTGCTTCGGCATTCTGCGGAATTGCTCAGGGCCGCGCGGCCTCGTCGGCCTGCGAAGGCCTGGCGCGCAACCCGGGCGCGGCCGCGGCGATTCGTTTCGCGCTTGTTCTGGCGCTCGTGCTGATCGAGTCGATGGCGCTCTACACGTTCGCCATCATTTTCCTGAAGGTCAAGTAAGAGATCTCGATTTTGTTCCCGGCGGCATGCCCTCGAACGTTCGAGGGCATGCCGTTTTGTTTTGGGTGACACAGGCTTTAGCCTGTGTGGTTTTCAAGAGTATAACGGCGGAATGCACAGGCGGAAGCCTATGCCACGAAATCCTGCGTTTGGGAACTGCGGAATCTTACGTTTGGGAACTACCGGATATTGAGGGCGGCTTTGGTGGCGTAGCCGATAATTCGAGCGGGGAATAACCCCGCGTAGATCGTGCCGGCGACCGTGATCCACAGCACGATGGAGAGCGTCCACGGCACGGGCACGGCCGCGATTTCGCGTTCCGGTTCGCGCATGTACATCGCGACGATCACGCGCAAATAATAATACGCGCCGATCACGCTGTTCAGGCCCAGCAGGACGGCCAGCCAGATCAGGTTCGATTCCAGCGCGGCGTTGAAGACGTAGAATTTCCCGAGAAAACCCGCCGTAACCGGCAATCCCAGCAGCGAAAGCAGGAAGACCGACAAGCACGCGGCCATGGCCGGCTGGCGCCGCGCCAGGCCCGTGAAGTCCTCGATGTTGACGTGGGCTTCACCCTCGCCGCCCAGGTGCGCGACGATCAGGAACGCGCCCAGCTTCACCAGCGCGTAGGCCACCAGGTAAAACAGCGCCGCGGCAATTCCGGCTTCCATATGATCGGTGGCGGCCGCGGCGGCGAGCGCGACCAGAATGTATCCGGCGTGCGCGATCGAACTGTAGGCCAGCATGCGCTTCAGGCTGGTCTGCACCAGCGCCGACAAATTGCCCGCAAACATGCTGAGCACGGCGGCAACCCACAGCGCCCAGAACCATACCGGGGCCGCGGCATCGACGCTCGCCAATATGCGCAGCGCCAGAGCAAACGCGGCGGCCTTGGGGCCGGTCGAAAGCAGCGCCGTGACCGGCGCGGGCGCGCCTTCGTACACGTCCGGAGTCCACATCTGGAACGGAGCAGCGGCGACCTTGAACGCGAGGCCGATGAAAATGAATCCCAGGCCGATCTTCAGCAGCGCGTGGGAGGAATCGTTGGCGAGCGGCGTCATCAGATCGAGATGCGTCGATCCGGTCGCGCCGAACGACAGCGCGATGCCGTACAGGAAAAAGGCCGTGGCGAACGAGCCCAGCAGAAAATACTTCATGGCCGCTTCGTTCGAACGTGGGGCGTCGCGCCTATAGGTGGCCAGAATGTAGGAGGAGATGGAACTCATTTCCAGGCCGATGAACGCCGTCAGCAGTTCATGGGCCCCGGCCATCACGCCCATCCCGGCGGTGGCGAAGAGAATCAGGGCGCAGAATTCTCCGGCATCCAGATCCTCGCGCTTCAGGTAATTGATCGAGCCCAGAATCGCCAGGAAAGCCACGCCGATGACGATCAGGTGGACGAACAACGCTGAAAGCGTCCGCCCGGATCAGCCCCGAGTACGCGGCGCCGGGATACAGCGCCAGATATCGCGTTGAGGCCAGGGCCAGGACCGCGCCCAGCAGGGAAACGAACGCCAGAGACGCGTGCCGCGCCTTGGGCACAATCGGGGCGAGCAACATGACCAGCATTCCGAACCCGCAGAGCACGAGTTCAGGAGCGATCCGGTACAGGTCTTGAAGTGGTGGGAACATTTATTTCGAATTCACCGTGTCCGCCGTGTCCGCCGTGTTTCCGGGCGCCGCGGAGTTCGCGCCGGCTGCCGGAATGGCGGAATGATTCAGGTTCATGCTGTTCATGTCATGGTCGCGAATTACGCCGGCATTGTAAGCCGCCTGCGGGCGCTGCATTTGCAGCAATACGTTTTGGGCCGAGGCTTCGGTCCGCCGCGTGAAAAACGGAGAGCCGATGCCCATCCACAGAATGATCGCGGCCATCAGGAACAGGATCCCGCGTTCGCGCAGGTCCGCGTCCGGCAGCGCGGCGTTCTTATCCTTGGTTACGACCCCGAAAAAGACGCGCTGGTAAGACCACAGCAGATACACCGCCGAGAAAATGACGCCCAGCGCGGCCCAGGACGCCCACGCCGCGTGCCTCTGGAAGGTTCCCGCGAGAATCAGGAACTCGCCGACGAAGCCATTCAGCATCGGCAGGCCCGCCGAGGCAAAACACGTAAATAAATACAGCGCCGCGAGCACCGGCATGGGCGTCGCCAGGCCGCCGAATTCCTTGATCAGATGCGTGTGGCGGCGGTCGTAGAGCATCCCGACGCCGAGGAACAGCGCGCCGGTGGAAATGCCGTGCGCGAGCATCTGGAAGACGGCGCCCTGGATCGAAATCACGTGGAACGCGAAAATTCCGAGAACGACGAATCCCAGATGGCTGACCGAGGAGTAGGCCACCAGGCGCTTCAAGTCCACCTGCACCATGGCGACCAGCGCGCCGTAAATAATGCCGATGATCGCGAGCACGGCAATCGCCGGAGCAAACCGGTGCGCGGCGTCCGGGAACATCGGCAGGCAAAAACGCAACATACCGTATGTGCCCATCTTGAGCAGAACGCCCGCGAGCATCACGGAGCCCGCCGTCGGGGCATCGGTGTGCGCGTCCGGCAGCCAGGTATGCAGCGGGAACAGCGGCACCTTGATGGCAAACGCCAGGAAAAATGCGCCGAACAGCAGCATTTCCGTGCGCATCGGCAGCGTAATCGTGCCGTCCGGAAAGCATCGACTGGATTTGCGGTATATCGAAGGTCGGGTACCCGGCGGCGACCGTCAGCCGGTAGAGCCACAGGATCGCCACCAGCATCAGGATCGATCCGAGCATCGTGTAGAGCACGAATTTGAGCGCCGCGTAAATGCGCCGCTCGTGGCCCCAGACGCCGATCAGGAAATACATCGGGATCAGCATCACTTCCCAGAACAAGAAGAACAGGAACAAGTCCAGCGAAACGAAGACGCCGATCACGCCGGTCTCGAGCACCAGCAGGCAAATGAAGAAACCTTTTACGCGCTGGTCGATCGATTTCCACGACGCCAAAATCGAAATCGGCGTCAGCAGCGTGGTCAGAACGACGAGGAACAGGCTGATCCCGTCGATGCCCAGGTGATAATGAATGGGAGGCTGCGGGATCCAATTGTGAAATTCTTCCCACTGATACCCGGCGACCTGCGAATTAAATCCGCGGAAGAGCAGCAGGGAAATGGCGAATTCCGCGACCGCCGTGGTCATGGCCAGGCGGCGGATCCATACATGATCGTCGTCACGCAGCAGCAACAGAGCCAGCGTGCCCGCGACCGGCAGGAACGTAAGGACCGTTAGCAAGTAAGTTTGCTGCACGTCAGCTCACCATCCAGAGCAGCAGGGAAGTAAAAACCAGCGCCCCGACGACGATCCACGTGGCGTAGCTGCGCACGTTGCCGGAGGTAACATGGCGCAGGCGGTCGCCGGATTCGCGGGAGACGGTCGCCACGCCGTTCACCGCGCCGTCAATCGCGCCTTCATCGACCACGTGCCACAGCACTTTGTCCGAAATCCAGACCAGGGGACGCACGACCACGGCCGCGTACAATTCATCGACAAAATATTTTCCATAGAGAAGCTTGTACGGAGCCGAGAGCGAAGCCGCCCACTTTCTTCGGCGTTTCCGGGCTCTTGATATACATCCACCACGCCAGCAGAAAGCCGAGCAGGCCCGCGATCACGGGCGCGCCGAACAAAGACTGAAGACATTTCCACGCCGCCGTTGAGCGCAGATTCCGCCGCCGCAGCAACCGGTTCGGACAGCCGTCACCCAACACGGGCGCAAGGAAATGCTGGAAATGGTTCACGCCGCCCCAAAGCTGCGGCGCGGCCATCCATCCGCCGCACACGGAAAGAATCGCGAGGATGACCAGAGGCACAAGCATGTTCTTCGGCGATTCGTGCACGTGGACGTGGTGCTCGTCATAGCGCTCGGCGCCGAAGAACGTGAGGAACAGCAGGCGGAACATGTAGAACGCAGTGAGGCCGGCGGTCAAGACTCCCAGAGCCCAGAGCACGGGGCTTGCGTGCCGCGACGCTTCGAGAATTTCGTCCTTGCTGAAATATCCGGAGAAACCCGGCGCGCCGGAAATCGCCAGCGTGGCCATGAGCATGGTCCAGTAGGTGACCGGAATTTTCTTTCGCAGGCCGCCCATTTTGCGCATGTCCTGCTCGCCGCCCATGGCGTGAATCACGCTGCCGGCCGCAAGAAAAAGCAGGCCCTTGAAGAATGCGTGCGTCATCAGGTGAAAAATGCCCGCGCCGAACGCGCCCACGCCGCAGGCCAGAAACATGTAGCCGAGCTGGGAGACGGTCGAGTAGGCCAGAACTTTCTTGATGTCGGTTTGCACCAGGCCGATGGTTGCCGCGAAGAGCGCGGTGAGGCATCCCACGATTCCAACCACTTGCATCGCCATCGGCGCATTCAGGAAGATCGCGTGCGACCGCGCCACCATGTACACGCCCGCCGTGACCATGGTCGCCGCGTGGATCAGCGCGCTGACCGGCGTCGGGCCCTCCATCGCGTCCGGCAGCCAGACGTAGAGAGGAAGCTGCGCCGATTTTCCGGTCGCGCCGACGAACAGCAGAAGCGCGATCGCCGTGAGCGTCCCGATGTGCCCGGCGGGATCAGCAGGCATTGCCGCGGCTTGCGGCAGCACGCGTTGCGAAATCCAGCGAGCCGAACGTGCGGAAAATCAGAAGCACGCCCAGGATGAATCCGAAATCGCCGATGCGGTTCACCCAGAACGCCTTATTGCCCGCGTTGGTGGCGGATTTCTTCAGGAAGAAGAAACCGATCAGCAGGTAGCTGCACAGGCCCACGCCTTCCCAGCCGACAAACATGAGCAAATAGTTCGCCGCGAGAATCAGCACGAGCATGAAAAACATGAACAGATTCAGATACGAGAAATAGCGGCGATAGCCGGGGTCGTCGTGCATGTATCCGGTCGAGTAGATGTGAATCACCCAGCCCACGCCGGTGACGACCAGCAGCATGATCACGGTGAGCTGATCCACCTGCAGCGCGAAATCGGCTCGGAAACCGCCCGCGGAAATCCACGTGAAATAGGAATGTATCCAAGGGATTTGTTCCGGGGAAAGCGTAAAGAATTCGCGCACGACTTCGAGCGCGGCCAGAAAGGCGAGCGTGGTGGAGGAAAGCGCGACGCCCGTGACGATTTTGTGCGGCCAGCGGCGGCCGAAAATGCCGTTGGCGGCCGCGCCCAGCAGCGGCAGCAGCGGAATGATCCACAGATAAGTTAGGGCCGGCATCAGTCTTTGAGCGAATCCACGCGTTCCACGTTGAGCGTTCCCCGGTTCCGATGAATCAGGATGATAATGGCGAGTCCCACCGCGGCTTCGGCCGCGGCCACGACGATGACGAAGAAAACGAACACCTGCCCCTGCAACTGCCCCAGAGCCCGGCTGAAGGTGACAAACGCCAGATTGACGGCGTTCAGCATCAGCTCGATGGACATGAAAATCGTGAGGATATTGCGCTTGAAGACAAACGCAATGACGCCCAGCCCGAACAAGATGGCGCTCAGCACCAGATAGTATGAAGTCGGTACCACTTCTCCCCCAGAAACTCCTACAACTAAGGACATCGGGTCTTGATGCTTGGTCGTGCAACCCCCCGCCTCTGAAGAGGCGGGCTACAGTGATTGGCGATCGCCCTCCATGAATGCTGTAGCTCGGGTCTTCAGACCCGAGGCTTCTCTCGCCGATCGCAGCGATCATTTCCATGCTTCTCCAGTCGCACTGTCTAATCGGAATCTTCCCGGCGGGCCAGGACCAGCGCGCCAAGCAGTGCAATCAAAATGAGAAACGACGTCAATTCAAACGGGAAAACATATTCGCGAAACAACAGCGTGGACAGGTCCCGGGTCGAAACCGCTTCTGCCGGGGCCGCGCTCAGATGCAGCGTCGCGCGTCCGATCCAGTACGCGACCTCGATCAGGAACACCACCCCGAGCGGCACGCCCACAAATCGCGCCATGCGGCTCACGTTCGTGCGTTCTTCTTCTCCGGCGTTCAGCAGCATGATCACGAAAACAAATAGCACCATGATCGCGCCGCCGTAGACGATGATCTGCACGGCCGCGATGAAATCGGCGCCCTGCAACAGGTAGAGCCCCGCCAGCGCGACCATGACGGTGATCAGCGACAACGCGCTGTGAATCGGGTGGCGCTGCAGGATCAGGCTGATCGCGCCCGCCACGGTCACCGCCGCCAGCACCAGGAACACCGCGATCTGCGGCGTCATGGTCTCGTTCCTCTGTTCATGAATCTCATCGCCCGGCCAACTTATCTCCGCTCGAACTCATTTCACATCAACTTCATTCATTTTTGCGTCAATACAATCGCCAAACTCGTGATGACCACGTTGACGATGGAAAGCGGCAACAGGAACTTCCAGCCGAAGCCCATCAACTGGTCGTAGCGGAAGCGCGGAAGCGTGCCGCGCACCCAAACGTAAATGAAAAGAAAAATCGCGATTTTCAGCAGGAACCAGAAAGGGCCCTGAACGAAATCGATGATTCCGGGCCGGCTGCAAAGCAAGCCGAGCGCGCACAAAACCAAGCCGATGGCGGGCAGCGCCACGCGCCCGAACATCGTCAGATAGCGCACGCCGTGAATGATCAGCGCCAGGCCAGCCAGCGCAAACGCAGCGGCGGGGATGTAGTGCGTCCAGGCGAACATATGCGTTTGCGGGAAAGGCGACAGCCATCCGCCGAAAAACAAAATCGTGGCCAGGCAGGATACCGTGATCATGCTCGCGTATTCGGCCATGAAAAACATCGCAAATTTGAAGCTCGAATACTCGGTGTGAAATCCGGCGACCAGTTCGGATTCCGCCTCGGCCAGATCGAAGGGCGAG
Source organism: Terriglobia bacterium (assembly GCA_963781055.1). Lineage (GTDB taxonomy): Bacteria > Acidobacteriota > Terriglobia > Acidiferrales > UBA7541 > Palsa-360. The sequence goes on along the minus strand of CAWAEW010000034.1, from coordinate 12,698 downwards.
CGATTGGTTTCGGCGACGGCGGAAGTAAAAAACAGAAGAAAGCCCAGCACCTGCGGCATCGGCGCGCCGATGAGATTCCAGCGGGGCAGGAATCCCCAGTGAAAACCCTGCTGCGAGGTGACGATGTCGCTGAGATTGAATGTGCCGGCCATGAGGATCACGCCCACAACCGACATGGTGAGCGACAGTTCATAGCTGATCATCTGCGCCGAACTGCGCAGCCCGCCCAGCAGCGGATACTTGCTGTTGGAAGCCCACCCGGCCAGCACTACGCCGTAAACTCCCATCGACGTAATCGCAAAAAGGATCAGCAGGCCGATGTTCAGATTCGTGATTGCCAGCGGCGTTGGTTGGCCGAAGATGGTGATTTCCTTCGGCCCGAAGGGAATCACGGCGATCGACGTAATCGCCAGCGTCAGCGCCACAAACGGAGCGAGGAAATATGCGAATTTATCCGCGCCGGCCGGAGTCACGTCTTCCTTGAACAGGAACTTTACGCCGTCGGCCAGCGGCTGCATCAACCCGTGCGGCCCCACGCGGTATGGCCCCCATCGCGACTGGATGTGCGCGACGACTTTGCGCTCAAACCAGGTCAGGTAAGCAAGCGCCGTGAGGAGAACGAAAAGCAGCACCACGACTTTCGGCAGCACGACCATCAAGATCGGATGCTGCGCGGCAAACTCGTTCACGGGCGCGCCTCCACTTCCGCCTCTTCCGCGGCTTCGGGAAGAGAAAGAATGGTCGAGCAGTAGCGCCCCAGGCTTCCGCTGGTGAACAGCGTGTCGTGCGAGGAAAAAATCGCGCCCGCGGGAACATCGAATTTCGCGTTGCCGTTGGCGGTCGAGAACGGAGAGGTTCGCTCCGCTTCGCCGAGCAGCAAGGTGGGCATGGAAACGCCGTATCCGGCGACCGACTGGCGAATTTCATCGAACGCGGCGTCGGGCGTGCGCAAGGAAATCGCGGGTCCCAGGCCTTGCTTGGCCAGTTGATGCGAAAGAATGCGCAGGATATCGAAATCGGAGCGCGTGCCCATGACGTCGCCGCCCTTGCGGACCAGTTGCACCTCGCCGGCCGTGTTCGTCATGGTGCCGTTTTTCTCGTAGGCCGAGGCGGCCGGCAGCACAATGTCCGCGAGTTGCGCGGTCTCGGTGAGGAACATATCCTGAACGATAAGAAGATCGAGTTTGCCGAGGCGATCTTTTGCCGCCACGCCGAACGTTTTCACCGGATTTGCGCCAACCACGTACAGCGCGTTCAATTTTCCATTTGCCGCGGCCGCCAGCATTGCTCGGGCGTCCATGCCGGGCTTTTCCGGCAATTTCGCGCCCCAAAGTTTGCCAAAGATGTCGCGCGCTTTCATGTCGCCGACGCCCGCGTAGCCGGGAAGCATTCCCGGGAGCATGCCCATGTCGGAAGCGCCGCGCGAATTCGCGTAATCGCCGAGCGCGATGTACCGCGTCTGGCCGGGCAGGGAAGAGCCGAATTTCACCAGATCCTGCACGGCCGCGCCCGTCAATTCCGCGCCAAAGACGATGACGACGTTCGATTCCTTTTCGAGGTCCGCTTTGAGCGCGCCCAGCCTTTCGGCCACGCCCGCGTCCATCTGCGTGTCGCCGCCCGCGAGCCAGCGCACAGCGGAGGCTTCGCCGCCCGCGGGAACTTCCGCGAACCCCTTCGCTTTGCGGAGCAGCTTGATCGATTTCGAATTGATGACGTAGAGGCGCGACGCGCGATGCCGAATGGCCGAACGAATCTGCCAGGCGACCAGCGGGCTCTGTTCGGTCGGATCGTCGCCGATCAGCAGCACCGCGTCCGCCTCGTAGAGCTGCGTCATGGTGGCGCTCGCGGCGGAGGCTTGCGCGCCAAGCGCCGCGATCAGGCTGGCGTAATCGGCGGTGCGATGATGGTCGATATTGTTTGTGCCGATGGACGCGCGCGCGATGCGCCCGAGCAAGTAATTGTCCTCATTGGTGGTGCGGTTCGAGCCGATGAATCCGATCGCGTCCGGGCCGGATTTCTCATGGATATCGGCGAGGCGCCGGGAGACTTCCGCCAAGGCGTCTTCCCAGCTTGAGGGCGCGAGTTTTCCGTCGCGGCGCACCAGCGGCAGCTTCAGGCGTTCGGCGTGCTTGGTGAAATCGAAACCGAAGCGGCCCTTCACGCAGAGAAAATCCTTGTTGAAGCCGGAGAGATCGCGATTGTTGGCGCGGAGAATTTCATTGTTGCGGACGCTGAGCGTGGTCTTGCAGCCGTTCGAACAGTGCGTGCAGACGGTGGAGACGTAGGTCATCTCCCACGGGCGCGTCTTGTAGCGATAGGTGCCGCTGGTCAGCGCGCCGACCGGGCAGATATCGATGCACATGCCGCACTCTTCGCAGTCCAGGTGATCCTCGCCGTTCGGAATGATCGTGGAATTCGAGCCGCGCTGTCCCACGCCGAGCGCTTTGACGTCCATGCCCTCGTCGCACACGCGCACGCAGCGGAAGCACAGGATGCACCGCGGCGCGTCGTAATAAACCGCTTCCGACCATTTCTGTTCCGGCTGGTGCCGCTTTTCCTCGGCGAAGCGGCTCTTGTCGGCGCCGTAGGTGAAGACCATGTCCTGCAATTCGCATTCGCCGCCCTTGTCGCACACCGGGCAATCCAGCGGATGGTTGGCGAGCAGGAATTCGAGCATCCCCTTGCGCGCGTCATGCACTTGCTGCGTGTTCGTGCGCACGATCATGCCCGGCATTGCGACCAAGCGTGCACGCGGTTTGCAGCTTCGGCGCTTTTTCGACTTCCACCAGGCACATGCGGCAGGCCGCCTGCAGCGACAGTCCGGGGAAGTAACAGAACGACGGGACTTCGATGCCCATGCGCCGCGCGGCCTCGATCACCAGGGTGCCCGGCGGGACGGTGACGTCGCGGTCGTCAATCTTCAGCGTGATGTCTTTCGAATCTGCCATGTTGTTCCAGGTTCCTTAGCGGACCGCTGCGAATATATCGGCCGGTCTGTACGGACACTTGCCCGACAGGTGTTCTTCGAACTCGTGCCGCCACTTCTTGACGATGCTGATGATCGGCATCGCGGCGGCGTCGCCCAGCGGGCAAAACGTCTTGCCGAGCATGTTCTTGGCGAGTTCGCCCACCATCGGAATGTCTTCCGCGCGGCCCGCGCCGGAATGGAAACGGTCGAGCATCTTGCGCAGCCAGCCCGTGCCCTCGCGGCAGGGGATGCACCAGCCGCAGGATTCATGCGCGTAGAAGTGCATGATGCGCCGCGCCAGATCCACCATGCAGGTCTCTTCGTCGATGACGACCAAGCCGCCCGATCCGAGCATCGAGCCTGCCTTGGCCACCGAATCGTAGTCCATGTTGATGTCGATTTCATCCGCGGTGAGCAGCGGACAGGAACTTCCGCCGGGAATTACGGCCTTGAGTTTCTTCCCGTTCAACATGCCGCCGGCAACGTCTTCGATCATGCGGCGCAGCGAAAAGCCCATCGGCAATTCGTAAATGCCGGGCTTATTGACGTGGCCGGAGATGCAGAACATGCGCGTGCCGCCGTTTTTCGGCGTGCCCAGGCCCGCATACCATTCTCCGCCGCGCCGCAGAATTTCCGGAGCCGAGGAAAGCGTCTCGACGTTATTGATGACGGTCGGCGAGCCATAGAGCCCGACGACGGCGGGAAACGGCGGCCGGATGCGCGGATAGCCGCGCTTGCCTTCGAGCGACTCCATCAACGCCGATTCCTCGCCGCATTCGTAGGCGCCCGCGCCCGTGTGCGTGACCAGATCGAAATCGTATCCGCTGCCAAGAATATTTTTGCCGAGGTATCCGGCCTTGTAGGCTTCGGCGATGGCGCCGTCCATGATGTCCAGGACGTAGCGATACTCGCCGCGGATGTAAATGTATCCCTGGTGCGAGCCGACGGCGCGGCCGGCAATCACGATGCCTTCGATCAACTGGTGCGGCATCATTTCCATCAGCGGGCGGTCCTTGCACGTGCCCGGCTCGCTCTCATCGGCGTTGCAGAGAATGTATTTCGGCTTCGGCGAATCCTTCGGCACGAAGCTCCACTTCATTCCGGTGGGAAAGCCCGCGCCGCCGCGCCCGCGCAGATTCGATTTCTTTACTTCGTCGACGACCTGCTCGGGCGTCAATTCCTTCAGGGCGCGCTCCATGCCCTTGTAGCCGTCATTGGCGACATACACGTCCAGCTTGTGCGAATCCTTGACGCCAAACAGGCGGCTGATGACGGGGACTTCGGCGGGATGCCGCGGTTTCACGGAGCCCGAAATCGGCGTCGAGGTTTCCGGCTGTCCGCCCGATTTCCAGCGCCTCGAAAATCTGCGTGGTGCGCTCGATCGTGAGGTTTTCGTAGAAGTCGTAGTTCACCTGCATGGCGGGAGCGCCGGTGCACGCGCCGATGCATTCGACTTCTTCCAGCGAAAACACGCCGTCCTCGGTGGTTTCCTTGTGTCCGATCTCGAGTTTTTTCTGGACGAAGTCGTACAGTTTGTTGCCGCCGCGCAACATGCAGGAGACGTTGGTGCAGACCTGGACGTGAAATTTTCCGGCGCGCTGGCGGCGCAGCATGGAGTAGTACGCCATGGTTTCGGTGACTTGCAGCGTGTTCAAGCCGAGGCGGCGCGCAATTTCCTCGATCATGTCGTCGCTGACGTAGCCGAACTGGTCCTGGGCGTACATCAGCATGGGGATCAGCGCCGAACGCTTCACCGGATAGCGGGTCTCGAGCGTTTGAAACTTGGATTCCAGTTGCGGCGGCAGATTCATCAGCGGTCGATCTCCCCGAGCACGATGTCCAGCGTGCCGATGGACGCAATCACGTCGGCGATCAAACGGCCTTCGACCATTTTCTGCAGCGCCTGCAAATTCACGAACGACGGCGTGCGCATCCTCATGCGATAGGGCTTCGGCGAACCGTCGCTGGCGACGAAGCAGCCCAATTCGCCGCGCGGCGATTCCACGCGCTGGTAGACTTCGCCGGGAGGCGGCGCGAAACCCTCGGTGTAAATCTTGAAGTGGTAGATCAGCGCTTCCATCTCGGTCTTCATTTTCTCGCGCTGCGGCGCAACGATGCCGGGCGCGTCCGCCTTGATGGGGCCTTCGGCGGGAATTTTATCGAGCGCCTGGCGGACAATTTTCATGCTTTCGCGCATTTCCGCCACGCGGCACATGTACCGCGCGTAGCAATCGCCTTCGGTGCGCACCGGCACCTGGAAATCGAATTCGTCGTAGCTGGAATACGGGAAATACTTGCGGACGTCGTAATCGACGCCGGAGCCGCGCAGCGACGGGCCCGGAAACGCCGAGCGCGATCGCGTCCTGCGGCGCTCAACATGCCCACGCCCTGCGTGCGCGCCATCCAAATGCGGTTCTTCGTCAGCAGGTCTTCGTACTCGTCAAAGCGGGAAGGGAATGTACGGACAACATTCTCGACGCGGTCGGTCCAGCCGGTGGGAGGCTCGAGCGCGAGCCCGCCGATGCGGAAATAGCTGGTCATCATGCGCTGCCCGCTGACCATCTCGAAAATCTTGAGCAGTTCTTCGCGCTCGCGGAAACAGTAAAGGAACACGGACATCGCGCCCAGATCGATGGCATGGGTTCCGAGCCAGACCAGGTGCGAGCCGATGCGCGTCAGTTCGGTGAGCAGCACGCGGATATATTGCGCGCGCTTGGGAACTTCGAGTCCAAGCAATTTTTCGACCGCCAGGCAATAGGCCAGATTGTTCGACAGGGGAGCGAGATAATCCATCCGGTCGGTGATCGTGATGGCCTGGGAATAGGTAAGCGCCTCGGCGGTTTTTTCGATTCCCGTGTGCAGATATCCGATGTCCACGTCCGCTTTGAGGACGTTTTCTCCATCCAGTTCCAGCAAGACGCGCAGCACCCCGTGCGTGGACGGGTGCTGCGGGCCCATGTTCAGGACCATGGTTTGCTCGGCGCCGGTGGCTGTCTGGACGGTTGTCATTGTGCGGGCTCGCTCGGCTCAAGATTGCCGGTCAGCGGGGACCCTCCGTTGGGTAATCCTTGCGGAGAGGATGGCCTTCCCAGTCATCGGGCAAGAGCATGCGCCGCAAGTTCGGGTGCCCCTCGAAGCGTATGCCAAACAAATCGAAAATTTCGCGTTCGTGCCAATTGGCCGTCGGCCATACGGGCACGACCGTCTCGATCACGGGAGCATCCCCCGGCAGGCTGACGCGCAGGCGCAGGGAATCCCGGCGGGGAATCGACAGCAAATGATAATTCAATTCGAAGCGAGGCTCGATGGGAAATCGGTCCACGGCGGTCACATCGGAAAGGTAGGTGAACGCCAGCTCTTTATCGCCGGCAAGAAACTCGGCAAGGGGCCGCAAGTGTTCGCGAGACACCAGCACGGTGAGCTCCCCGCGAAAGGAGATCAACCCGGCAATGGCGCTGGGCTGCCAGGCGCGGATTCTCGCGATGGCCGGATTTTTTTCCAGGTCGGGGGTTTCCGTCACGAAGCGCGGTCCCGGCGTACGGCTGGGCGGTTCCAGTCCAACGCCCCTTTCTTCCAAAGATAGAAATACCCCACCAGCAAAATCCCGATATAGAGGAGCATTTCCACGAACCCGAACCACCGCAGTTGGCGAAAAATATAGGCCCAGGGGTACAGGAAGATGGCTTCCACATCGAATAAAATAAATACCATGGCTACCAGATAAAATTTTACGGAAAACGGCTCGCGGGCGTCGCCCGTGGGCGTGATGCCGCATTCATAGGCCTGGTTTTTGACCTTGGACGGCCTTCTCCAACCCACCAGGGAAGAAAGCAGGAGGAGAACACCTGAAAGCGCCATGGCCAGGACGAGGTATAAAAGTAGCGGCGCGTAACTTTGTAGATCGTTTCCCATCATCGAAGCACAAGCTATAATAACGATGAAGCGCCAAGCGGTCAATTGCGCTCGAAAAATAGATCGGCATCGGCCTTGAATAGGTTATTGGTTGTGGGCTCAACTTTTAAGCTGGACGTTTCAAGTGAAGCGCGGAGCCCACTTGCGTAAAAGCTGGTTCGTCATCCAATCCCAGCCCGGAAGGCGGTCCATCGCATGAACTTTGGTTTTAACTCGAATGTGCGCGTTGCCGAGGCCCTCTATCATGTCCAGACCGAGGACCGCGGTCCTTCGCATCCCTTTCTCGATACGGTCGTGTACGAGGCGGGACGCGTGGTTTACAAACAGAGCACGAGTTACGCGGATTTTGCAGCCGCAGCCGCTAAGGATGGCGCGAGCCTGGAGCAGCAACTTCACGAGCGGCTCGCGCAGCAGCATCGCGACGTGATTGCCCAGCTGGAAGCCGGAACCCTCGCTCTACGCGGGAAAGAGAAAATCCCCGCGGAGCCCCAGGAGACGAAGAATCGGCCGACGGGCTGGATGTTCGCTTGGCGAACCCAAAAACCTGGTTCGAGTCCGGAACCGTGACTCTCGAAATCGAATTGCGCCGAAGAAAATCCGGCGAGGAAGTGGAAGACGCGGAAGTCGAAGCGTTCGTGGAACGCGAAAAGGAGCGCATCCATTGCCTGGTTGCGCAAACCGATGCTCGCGGCAAGGCGACTCTTAAATTTCCGATGCCTTCGACGGCCAGCGACGGCGCCTCGCTGGTGATTCGCGCGACCGACGGATCCCTGTATGGCGAGTTGAGGTTCCGGCTCAAAGCCGAAGCAGCCCGGACCGGCTCCCGCCGCGGTTTCGAAATGACGCCGGAAATCCGAATCGTGGTCAATGGAGAAGCGCGCGAGGTTCCGGCCGGGCTGCATGTAACCGGCCTGCTGGCGCATCTTGGTTTGCCCGCGGACCGCGTGGCCATCGAACGCAATCTGGAAATCCTTCCCCGTTCGCAATGGCTTGCCACGGCGGTGCAGCCAGGCGACCGCTTCGAGATCGTTCACATGGTGGGCGGCGGGTAGGCATCGGTCAAACCAATCGAAGATCCGCCTTTTTTCGTGCATTGTCCCCGCTGCTTGTGGATTCCTGAGCGGGCAGGCCAAAAAGCCACATTCCGGTAAGACGACTTCTCGGGACTTGGCAACAAGTAGGGCATCGGCGTAGATTGCTGGCTATGAACAAGATTGCCGCTACGCTGCTAGCCATTTTTCTGTGTAACACACTTGGTGCACAGACACCTCAACCACAAGCCCATCCCACACGCCTTACGAGTACCCGCGACCTAGCCAAATACGTGGGGACATATCCCTGTAGCAATGGGCTACTGCAACAGCGAGTGCTCTTGACTTCACTGAGAAAGATTCTTGATGGCGATTATCGGGCGTACCGAGAACATATGGGCTTTTCTGGCTGCGGTGCCATTGAGAAGAGGGATGGCTTTCTTCTAATGGATGTCTCCCAACTTCATGTTGGCGGCTACACATCACTGATTTTCATAAGATTGAGTGACGGAGCCGTCTTTCTTTTCTGGCTCAAGTCTACCGTAGCTGATAAGCAGTGGAGTTTCTATGGTAAGCGTCCGATTCCGGCAACCGTCAGCCAAATCGTCGAATCGGAGCTAAACGAGCAATGGGGCCATGTCGCGCGATTCATCATTCATGGAGAAAATGTTGAAATCCGACTGAATGATTCAAAATAAGCAACTACACTAATTCATCTGAGACACCCAGCCTGCGCGAGTCCTGAGAAACGGGATTCTTGGAATGTGGCTATCGTGAGCGCCTCCGCTTTTCTTTGCAAGGAAGCCGGTGCAAATAGAGACCCAGCGTAGAACCCTTCTTGAACAAGGCTGAGCCAGCTCCATTTGGGGAGATTTGAAAACCGCAATCCTGAGCCTTCGCATGGGCCAAGAAAAGCCGTCCAAGATACTCATATGCTGCTTTGTTTCCTTCTAGAAGGACGAAGTCCCCTGCATCTTTATCTGCTGGCAGCAGCGCTACTTTCAGCATTCCATTTTTGCCGAATCGAGCGTGCACGTTATCTGGACGAAGCCGCGTTTTCATACAGCCCTCCTCGGGTTAGCGGGGATTCTATCAGGATAGTGCCTGATAAACGCGGTGGTCTCAATGGGTCGATGCAACAATTGCTCAATGTCCTCTTGTAGGAGTCCAGTAGGCCGATTTCGTTCGCGGGCATCAATTCAAACAAAACAAAAGCTCAGTTTAGGTTCTGATTGAGTCCTGCCGTACAGATTGATTCTCGATAGGACTTGGCCGACCAGCGATGAGGTGATTCATGCGAGGCATGGAAATTCCCTGAGGGAATGGAGTCCGAGGATAACTTCCGGTTTGCCGACAATACATGAACTATCCGCGCAGCACTTCCCGGGAAGCACAAAACGTTTTGCTGGAGATTATCCCGCAAGCCGTTGAGGTATAGGTTCGGTCCTGGAAGTGATGGTTGCTCAGTGGTGTTAGCTTGGATCAAGGGCGAGACCCGCTAACCCTTCACGAAACGCAAGGGCGACCCGAGAGGCCGCCCCCTCAACCAACAAAGACGTTGTCGTTCCTAGTTATCCCTACTTTTTCCGCTCTACTACCCACTCGCAATGCGAGTCGCCGTGGAGCATGTTCCTGGTAAGTTTGAAAGTAAAATTCGGGTTCAAACTTTCGGTAGCTCCGGCGCCCCAGTTTTGATGCCCCGCGCCGCAAGTATCAAAACCAGCGCCTTGCTCCTTCCACCTCTTATGCCAGGGACACTCAGTGGTTTTTCCCACACATCTGTCTTTGGTTGATTCAACAATTTCGAACTTAAATTCTGGCCCCATGGACGTCTTGGCAAGGAGATGAATGACCGCTTCGACGTCAGCAGGGGTTTCACTGGCTAATCCCAGGCCTTTGGCAAATTCCTTGGCGCCCTTCGCTGCTTCATGCCAGAGGGGCCCGTTGAACTCTTCAAATTTCTTCTGTCCGACCGCGCGGATTAAGGCATTGGAAATTGCAATGTACGCGCCGGTCAATCCATTCGTTGCAATCTCCCACCTCATGCTCTCAGGAACCAATTCAATATTGTCAGCCATCGAGATCACCCCCTTTCGTGGGTATTTCTTCGTGCTTTCCGTCTTCACTTCATCGATGGCCGATAGGATACAGTCAGCCCTGCAACCATGCAACAACGCTTCAGCCAGGACGCTGACGCCATAGTCTTTTGGCAGCAGGCGATTGCTCCCGACCGACGGCCTAATTGGCTTCACGCTGACATCGCGCCAGCCGTTCAGAGTCGCGGGCGAACTGCTCGGGCAACACTTTGATCGCCACGTCGCGCCCGAGCTTGGTGTCGTGCGCCTGATACACTTCGCCCATTCCGCCCGCGCCAATCTGCGAGAGGATTTCGTATGAGCCGAGTTTTGTGCCGGAGGCTAGTACCAATACTTTCCCTCCACTGGAACGTTCTGCTTCAACACTTCAACCCGGTTGTGCGCAAAGTACACTTGCCGCCCGTGCGTTCATTTTCCCGCTTGGAATTTCCCTCTAATCTCATCGGAAAAATTGAGAATAAAGCTGACTTTACTCGCCGTTGTGGCTTGCCCCGTATCAGCGACCCTCAAAACCGCGAATCGCTTGCCGTCGGGATGCAAGTCAAAACTAGAGATGCCCGCGCCAACGTTAGTCAGCTGGCCGGGCGACCAGAGTTGCGGCTTGTCCGCACGGAAGGAATCGCCGGAAGCGGTGTAGGTGACCGCCATGATTTTGTTTTCAGGGGAGCGGTAAAAAAGCTCCTTGCCGTCGCGCGACCACTTCGGAAAGGTGCCGCCGCCGGTGGAAATCTGCCACTTGCCTCCGGGACCGGGAAACGGCCGGACGAAGATTTCAAAGCTGCCCGAATCATTGGACGAGTAAGCAAGCCAGCGGCCATCCGGTGAGAAGGCAGCCTCATAGTTGTAACCACTTTTCACAAAGACGGCCGGCGTTCCTGCCTTCCAGCCGGATTTCCCATCACTTTCCATGGGAAGCGTCATCACGGCCGTATTCCCCCCGGGGTTGACTTGGTCGAACAGAAGGGTCTTGCCGTCGGGGCTCCAGGAATCGGGGAGTTGCCGCGCGTTGCCTCCGGTAAGACGCTGGGCATCCCCGCCACCGTCGGAGCGTATCCACCAGAGGTTCAGCGCGCCGACTTTCTCCTGGGAGGAATAGACAATTCGTTTGCCGTCCGGAGTCCAGATCGGGACACGGTTTGTCTCACCTCCAAAGGTCAGACGCGTAAGAGTGTCGCGTTCCATTTCGTACACCCAGATATCGTTCCTCTTGCCGTCATTAATTTCCAGGGCCAATCGCTTGCCGTCCGGGGAAAATGCGGGATTGAAATAATTGCCCGGAGTTTCGCGCAAGGGTGTGAGTTTTCCTTCGCGGTCCATCCAGTCGATGGATTCGGCCTGAATTGTGCCATGACCCGCTACATACACAAGTTCCCCGTTATCGGAGAAGGCGAACTGCGCCCCCTGACTGCCCGCTCCGGTAAGCACGCCTTCCAGGATCGGCACGGGCTGGCCGGTCGTCTCCAGACGCTGCAGATCGAACGGCACGGCAAACAACGAGCCTTCGTTCACATAAACCATGTATCCGCCGGGGAGATAGCGTGCATAAAAGCCGCCGTGCAGGACCGTCTTTCGCTGTCCTGTGGCGATCGTGTACGCGACAATGTCCGCGTTGTCGTAGTCGAACGTATTGTTGCTTGCGGAAAACAATACCGTCTTGCTTCCGGGCAGGATTTGCGGCCAGTGGTGCGTGACTTCCCCCGATTGCAAATCGAGCTTGGTGAGCGGTTCGGGGGCGCCTCCCGCCGAGGATACTCTTGATAATCCGCCCAGGATATCTGGAGTGAACACGATGGTGCCATCATCGCCCCAACTTCCGCCGCGTCCATTCAGTGCGTCGCAAAGCGTGATGGCCGCTCCCCCCTGCACGGAAATTTTCTTCAGCTTGCCATCGGCGAAAAAGCCGATCCATTGGCCATCGGGAGAGAAGAAATGGTAGGAGGCATCCTCCGTGCCGGAAAGCGCGACGCTCTGCGCCTGATCGAGCGTGCGGGTATAGATGCGCCGCTTCTGATCGGCAGGGCTGGCCAGGAATGCGACCCGCGTGCCGTCTGGTGAGAGAACCGCGCCGGGGCCGAGAGCAGTGTACAGCGTTGCGTCCGCGCCGATGTCCGCGGTCAGGCGCATCGTTTGTTTGGGCTGCGCTGGCTTCGGCGTGCGCAGCATAAAGCCCACGGCGAAAGAAACCGCGATTATCGCGAGCACGCCCGTTGCTGCGGGCCAACCCAATCGTTCGCGACCTCGCGCCGGGAGAGCAACGGCGGTCCTTTCTGCATCAGGCGGCGCAGCCAGCGCCTCTTCGATCTCGATTCGCACATCGCCCGCATCGTGCATGCGCTGGCGCCTGTCCTTCTGCAAGCAGCGCCGCAAGAGACTTCGGATTCTCTGCGGTGTGGCGGCAGGCAATGCTTGCCAGTCCGGCTCCGCCCGGACCACGGTGGCCAGGATGTCGGTAATGTCCTCGCCGTGGAATGCCTGTTTTGCGGTGAGCAGTTCGTAGAGCACGCAGCCGAAGGCCCAGATGTCCGTGCGCTTATCAACGGATTTCCCCCGCGCCTGCTCCGGTGACATGTAGGCCGCCGTGCCCAGAATCACGCCCTGCATCGTCGCTGCCATGCTCAGCGTCGGTGAGTTGCTCATGTCTACGCTCGACGGGTCGCCCTCGAATGCTTTCGCCAAACCGAAGTCCAACAC
>CAWAEW010000033.1:0-72085 GCA_963781055.1 Terriglobia bacterium | reverse complement strand
CAGCAATGGTCACGCCGGCAGCGGAATCTGCCGACAGCGTTACATTATCGGCTAGGCGTTTCAAATAGTCCACGCTGACAAGACCTTCGCTGTTCGAGGGTACAGGCTCCGCTTGGAGCCTGCTTCATTTGATATCGATTAGGACGAAACCTCAGGCCGATGATTAAGCCCCGGCGAACGTCTTCGGCAAATGCGCCAGCGCTTCCTTGACTTTTTCGGCGGGGTATTCGTAATCGGTGAGTTCGCCGGCAAAGTATTTTTCGTACGCCGCCATGTCGAAGTGGCCATGGCCGCTCAAGTTGAAAAGGATCGTCCTTTCCTTCCCTTCTTCCTTGGCCTTGCGGGCTTCTTCGATCGCGCCGCAGACGGCGTGTGAAGTTTCCGGCGCGACGATGATGCCTTCGCTTTTCGCGAACGTGATCGCCGCTTCAAAGCACTTCAATTGCGGGTAGCTAACGGCTTCGACCACGCCCGCGCGATGCAGCAAGCTGACCAGCGGCGCCATCCCGTGATAGCGCAGGCCTCCCGCATGGATTCCCGGAGGAATGAAATCATGGCCGAGCGTATCCATTTTCAACAGCGGCGTCATGCCGCTCTTATCCCCGAAATCATAAGCGTAGACGCCTTTGGTCATGGTCGGGCAAGCCGCGGGTTCAACAGCCACCAGCCGAACCTGCTTGCCACCCGCTTTCAGAGGCACGAACGGGAACGCGATTCCCGCAAAATTGCTGCCGCCTCCGCAGCAGCCAATCACGACATCCGGAAAAGCCCCGGCAAGCTTGAGTTGCGCCAGGGCTTCCTGCCCGATCACCGTCTGGTGCAGCAGAACGTGGTTCAACACGCTGCCGAGCGCGTAATTCGTGTCCGCGCGCTGCGCCGCGTCCTCCACCGCCTCGCTGATGGCGATGCCGAGGCTCCCAGGGCAATCGGGATCCTCGGCCAGGATTTTGCGGCCGGCAGCGGTCCGGTCACTCGGCGAGGGAATGCAATTCGCTCCCCAGCATTCCATCAGGGTGCGGCGATGAGGTTTCTGGAAGTAACTGCATTTCACCATGTACACGAAGCATTCGAGGCCGAACACCTGGCAGGCAAATGAAAGAGCGCTGCCCCATTGGCCCGCTCCGGTCTCGGTGGCAAGCCGCTTGATGCCTTCCGCTTTGTTGTAATACGCCTGGGCGATGGACGTATTCAGCTTGTGGCTGCCCGCCGGAGATACGGACTCGTTCTTGTAAAAAATTTTCGCCGGCGTTCCCAGCGCCTTTTCGAGGCGGCGGGCCCGGTGCAGCGGCGTGGGCCTCCAAAGCCGGAGCATATCCTGCACGGGATCCGGGATCGGAATCTGCGGCTCGGAAGAAACTTCCTGCTCGATCAAGGCGTGCGGAAAAATTGCTTCGAGGTCGCTGGGGCCCACCAGGTTGCCCCGTCCCGGGATGCAAGGGCGGGGACATCGGCTGCGGCAGGTCCGGGACGACGTTGTACCAGCTCTTCGGCAAGTCGCGTTCTGATAGCAAATATTTGTATTCGTCCACGGTCGCTCTCCCATTCAGCCGGCGGTTGTAATTTTGACGGGCTGCAAGTACAGCCCGGACTTTTTTTCGGCGGACTGCAAGTACAGCCCGGACTTTTTTTCCTGCGGGCTGCAAGTACAGCCCGCACCCGAAAAGCAGGTTATCCCGCGACATCTTACGTTAATCGAGCGTGTCCTGCCCGTTAAAACGAAGTAAAAACCATGACGCAAGGATGGCAGGCAGTTAGGCTAAACTACATCGCTGAAAAAGTGGTACAAGCATCTTCCAGGAGGAACCATCCATGAAAGAGTTGGCCCTGCTTGTAATGTGCGTGACGCTTGCCGGCGCCGTGGCCATGGTCGTTATTTCGACTCCCGTGGCTTTTTCTTCGCAGAAGGAGCCCCGCTTCCCCCAGCTGAAAGTGGAAGAGCTCAACGACCAGCAACGTCCCGTGGCCGATGAAATCCTGAAAGTTTCCAGCGTGGGAATCAGCGGCCCGTACAATCCGCTGCTGCGCAGCCCGATCTTGGCCGACCGCATGATCAAGCTGCTCGATTACCTGCGGTTCAACACCAGCGTGCCGCGAAGACTGAACGAGTTCGCCATCCTGATCCAGGGGCGGCTCTGGACTTCGCAGATCGAATGGGTTGCGCACTATCCCCTGGCGATCAAAGCGGGACTTTCCGAATCCGTAGCCGCCGATCTCAAGGAAGGAAAACGCCCCGCGGACATGAAGCCGGACGAAGCCGTGGTTTATGATCTGTGCATGGAAGCTTCCACCAAACATTTCGTCAGTGACGCCACATTCAAGCGGGCGCGGGAGATGTTCACCGAGCAGCAGGTGGTTGACCTGATCATGGTCAGCGGAACCTACGCATCGGTAGCCATGCTGGCCAACACCGCCGAGGAACCCGCTAAAGGGGGAGAGACACCCCTGAAGCCGCTCCCCTCGGAACGTTAGTTCGAGGCTAAGTGGCGCAGACAGTGAAGCCTGCGTCACCGATGTTTGCTCGCAAAGTAACGACCCGGTCCGGCGCTAATCCTGACTTTTTTTCGCGATGTTCGCGCATTACAATTATGCGGTGCAAGGCAGCACACGCACGTGGCACGCAACCCGATCTCAAGTTGACACGAATCAACACCCGGCATATGTTCTTGCGCGAGGACGAAATTACATTCCCATCCATGGGTGACTCCGAATGAAACGAGACAAGCAGGATCAGAACAAATTTTCCCGCAGGGATTTCATCAAGACGACGGCCACGGGAGCCGGCGCGGCCGCGCTGACCGGGCTTGGCGTGGAGGCAGCGAAGGCCGAGGGGCGCCCCGCGCACTGGGATAAGGAAGCGGATGTCGTCGTCATCGGCGCGGGAGCCACGGGGCTGCCCGCGGCGATTCAAGCGGCTGAAGGCGGCGCATCGGTCATTCTGATCGAAGCGAATACGGATGTTGGCGGCCACGCGATTTTGAGCGGCGGAAACGTGGCTCTGGGCGGCGGCACCAGCAGGCAAAAAAAATACGGAGTGGTCGACTCGCCGGATATTTTGTTCTCGGACCTGACGGATTGGTCCATCGTCGAGTCCAACGGGTTTCCCGATTACCGGTACAACGACAAGGAAGTCATCCGCGCCTTTGCCGACGAAAGCGCCAAGACCTACGAGTGGCTGGTCGAACATGGCGTCACGTTTATCGACAAGGCTCCGGACACGGCTGGCGGGCACGCCTGCGGCAATTCCGCGCCGAGGGAGAGCCATGCCGCGCCACTGGGATGGGCGCTGATTCAGAACGGCGGACCGCTGCCGGGCGATAAGGGATCAACCACTTCCTCGGGCGTCGGCCTGATCCGGCCGCTGGAAGCCGCGGCCAGAAAATTGGGAGTGCAGATTCTGTTGCAGCACAAGATGACAGGCCTGGTTCGCGAGAATCCAACTTCGGGGAGGGTTTTGGGAATTTCGGCATCGACCCAGGGCAAGACTCTGAACATTCGCGCGCGGAAAGGCGTCATCATCGGCACGGGCGGACACAGCAGCAACGTAAACTTCCGCAGAATCTTCGATCCGCGCCTCACCGAGGAGTATCAAGTGGCGGGCGAGCCGTACTCCTACCAGGATGCCAGTGGAGAGATCGCGGGCATGGCCGTCGGCGCATCGCTCTGGGGCGCCTACAATCAATCCGGGGAATTTGGCCAGAATGTGACCAAGGCGGGCTGGATCGGTTGTCAGTACGGCTATGTGAATCTTTCCTGGCAGCCGGATAGCCCCATGTTTGCCAAGGCGGGCGCATCGGGCCTGTTCGTGAAGAATTATCAGGATACGATCCTGGTGAACCTGGTGGGCAAGCGATTTTACGATGAGACGGCGGGGCAGTTTCCGGCGAACAACTATAATTCGGTCAAGAACTACGTTCCGGGAAGCTACCTCAACGCCGCGAATGTCAAATATGCGCCGCCCAATTTCCTGGACGCGGCGATGGCGGGAATCGGCGACACGCACGGCGGAGGCGGTCCAATCTGGGCGATCTTCGATTCCGACGCGGCGGCCCGCGAAGGATGGAAAGTCACGCCGCCTTACGTGGACACCGCGCGCGGGTATTTCTTTTCCGCCGATACGATCGCGGAATTGGCCGGCAAGATTACGAACAAGTACCAGCGCGTACCCGATGCCGCCCGATGCCTTGCAGGAAACCGTGACGCGCTACAACTCGTTTGTGGACGCAGGCAAGGATGAGGACTTCGGAAAGCCCGCTCCGAAATATCAAGATCCAGACGCCTCCCTTCCATGCCGCGTGGGCGACGCCGGTGGTCCACGACACGCGCTCCGGACTCCGCATCAACGCGAAGTGCCAGGTCATGGATCTGAACGGCGAACGTCATTCCGGGCCTGTACTGCGGAGGCGAATCGGCGGGCGGATTCAGCTTGCACGGTTTGGCAAGGTGCGCGGTGCAGGGCCGCATCGCGGGCAGAAATGCAGCCGCGGAAACGGTGAAGGGCTGATTTCAAGCGCAAGAAAAACGGTCAAAACACGCGCAAGCGGCGCCAATGGCGCGGGCTTCCGAGGTTGCATCGCGGGAAATGCGGACGGGCCGCGGCGTCACGGCGCGGGGGTATGCAGGTTGAGCGCGTGCGTCGTCTCGAGTTCGTAGTTTCCGTACTTGATCGTCAGCGTGGCGCGGCCGTCCAGGCGGATGCGCGACACGGAAGTATTCTGCGCCGGGAGCCAGAAATCTCCCACCTTCATGAAGGAGTGATGGATCTCGGTTTTCTTGATCCAGAAGGAAGGGTTCTTGGCCGGTTCTGCTTCGATCCGGCAGACGGCGAAATCCTTGTCATCCACCCAGATGCGTCCCCGAAACAGAAACTTGCTCGGCACCTTCGGTTCGACGCCCAGAACGTAAGAGCACCCGTCCACGACATCCTGCGAATCGAGCATGGTGAAATTGTAATTCTCGGCTGGTGATCTGCACTCCGTCGCGATTCTTGTCTTCGTGGGATTCGCGCTCCGATTCCAGCAACCGCTTCAGGACCAGATCAATCAACAGCTTGGAACCGCTTTGCGAGACCACCTTGAATTCCTCGCTGGAGGGCGCGTTGTAGGTCAACTCCACGACCATCTCGGCATGCATGCCGCCGGGAATGCCTTTGTAGTCGATCTGGTAGGTGCGCTGGCTCCGATAACCGGTCAGGGCCGCGGCACGCTCGGCGTTCATTTCCGTGAGGCGTTCCACGACCTCCGGCAGAGTCAGCCGCGGCTGGCTCGGCTGGCTGGGTCCTTGCGCCGGGTCCTGCGCAAATCCGGCGTTTGCCGAAAACAACAGGCCGCCGAACAAACGCGAAAATAACCGCCGGAAATGCTCGCTTGCGTATCATCGTGGATAGCACTCTTTCAAGACGCGGCAATGGTCTCATTTTCTTAAAATATCACGGTTGCAAGTAAGCTGGTGCGCGCATTTCGTCAGGTTGTAGCCGTATCGAAAACAGGGTGTTCGGCGGCATCGGCCGGGAACAAGCCGATTTCGTAAGCCTCGTACATGCCCTCGAAGATGCGATCCCAGGAAGTGGCCAGGGCTTGTTCGCGAGCCGCCGCGCGCATGGCGGAATGCACATCGGGTCGGGACATCAGCAGCGACGTGAACGACGCGAAGTCATCAAACGTGTACGCGGCGTATCCCGTGTGTCCGTGTCGAACGGTAAATTTCGGCCCGCCGCCGCCGGTGACCACGGCGGGCACCCCCGAAGCAAAGGCTTCCAGAACGACCAGGCCAAACGTATCAGTCTCCGACGGAAATGCCAGCAGATCGAGATTGGCAAACGCCTGTGACAGCTCGCGTCCCGTCAACAGGCCGGTGAACTCCGCATGTTTCATATTTTCGCGAAGCCACTTCTCTTCCGCGCCCTGCCCCACCACCACAATTCGAAAATCCCGATGCCCCATGGCCAATAGAGCTTGCTCGAGCCGCGCCAGCATTCGCACGTTCTTCTCCGCCGTGAGCCGTCCGACGTAGCCGATCCGGAACGCGCCTCCCTGCCGGTTGCGAAACTCGGGGCTGAAAGCGTCCGTATCCACGGCGTGCGACATCAAGTAGCACGGTTTGCCCGTGGCCGCTTCCAGCGCCTGGATCATTTCCTGGTTCGGCGCGAACAGCAGCCGCGGAATTTTATAGAAACGCGCCGCGGCGCGAAAACTTGAGCGCTGCACCGCATCCAGAAGTTTCGCGGCTACCTCGGAAGGAAGAAACGACACCAGCGCCGCCGCGCGGCTTCGCGCGTATTGATGCACGTTGGTTTGCCAGGTGGCCGCCAGCGGGATTTTCAGGCGGTGAGCAACCAGCGCCCCCAACATGCCGACATCGCTTGGGCCGGTGATTTGCACCAGATCGGGACGAAAGTCTCGAACCAGCGATTCCAGCTTCCGGTAATGTCTCCAGAAAAGCAGATCGTAATAATGAGCCCGGTCGATGGGAAATTTCAGGCGGCTCCGGCGCAATTCGATGTGCGTGACCGATCCGGCGGTGGCCACGGCGTCCCGCGGACCGGCATGAACCATGAGCAAAGGGAGCCCGCGACGCCTGGCGAAGGACTCAAACTGGCGGCTCGTGCTGGCCACCCCGTCTACTTCGTGGTAAACACACGGGAAGAGGGCGACCCGCGGACTTTCCCGGTTCACGAAGCGGCCTCCGGCGAAATCTCCGAAGGCGTGTACGAGCTGACTCCTCCCCGGAACATCCGCCGCAAAACCCGCTGCACGGCGGCGTTTTCCAGGATGCGTATGCAGGCGAAGGTTCTTTCGACGTAGGCGGGAGGAGCATTCCAAAGCGCGGAGATCGGCCGGTCAGCGCCGCCGACGGCATCGGGATGAAAGATGCGGTTGTCCCATCGGCGCGAGCCGTCCGGGTATTCCGGATATTCGCGAATCACGTCAAGCAGCGTGCGCGTCGTGCGGATGACGGCGGGCTCGGCGTACTGCGGCATCAGAAGAATGTGGCTGCGCTGCTGGCGCCGAATTTCATCGACAAATTCGGAAAAGGTTTCGCAGCGAGTCAGATTCAGGGCGCCGCTCGGTTCGCACCCGTGCCGGTCTCCTCCGGAAACCAGCGGACGCTCCCAGCGTTCGGCCAACTTGATGACTTGCTTGTTTTCTTTTGAACTGCGCGTGGCGTTAAATTCAAAGGCGTGCAGGAAATCGACCGTTTGACGCAGGAACCGGTCGAGGACTTCACCGTCCCGCCCTTCACCGGTGCAGGATTGGTTCCAGAGGGGATGATTGAAAACGACAAGCGCGTCCGGAATCTGATCGAGCATGGCCAGAAGTTCACAAATACGCCGTTCGACCGGATTCCGCGTGCACTCATTGAGGTCGGCCACAATCGCCTGCGCGCTGGCGCTCGGCAGATTGTGCACGCCCAAATGAAACGTCGTTCCCCGGAAAGGAACGCTCCACTCCAGCGCCAAGGGAATCTGCGAGGTCTCCGCCACCGTTCGCAACAGGCTAGGCGCCTCGATCGTATCGTGGTCGGTAAGCGAGACCAGGCTGGCTAGTCCGAGCACGTCCTCGACCTGATCCCTCTCGGTCTCGTAGGCCCGCATGGGAGTTAGAGGCGGAGTCCAAAAAGCCTTATGTGAAATCCACGGGGATGGTGGACTTTTTGCACTGCTTTTCCAGTGCCGCATGGAGCATCGGAAGTCGCTGCGCCAATTGCGGAATAAAATCCAAAGCTTCCCTGGAACGATTGGTGTGCCCGTGAAGTGAAACGCCGGTCAGATAATTCCGGCTAAACCCCGGCCCGTCCCAAAAGCATGAAAACTTCGATTCGATCATTCGCAAGTGCCCGCAGATCCGCTATTTCCAAGTTCTGCGAGAGTTCCTTCTAAGCCGAAGCTTTCTTACTGTACCTCTATTGGGCTGCCAATATACATCGGCGAGTCCCGGCAAGCAATGCTCCAGCTTGATTTTGACTTAATAGCGCGTTCGACTGCCGTAGGAAATTCACATGGATTAAGAGTGACCGCTTTCCTGCCAGCCTTAGACTAAAGGGTTCCGAGGCCCTTCCGTTCACAAAAATCCGGATGAGTGTCCGGCTTGTCAACCCCGCTCCAGTATATGGATGCGAGTCTTAGCCGGATTGGTTTGCCGGATCACCGGCAAAAGGCGTGTTTGCGCGCCATCGTGGCCCCACGCAACAATTGCCGTCAAGCCCGTCCGGAATTTGAGAAGATCATCAAGCGTCAGCCATAATGGCCGAGGGCCGTGCAAAACCGCGCCAATGCCATTCTGTAAATTCCCCGGATAAAAATAGGATCGAATGAGCAAGCCGAAACGAAAGGGAGAAATGAAGCTTTCCATCCTCGACCAGTCACCGGTCCCCGCGGGATTCACGCCGGGCGATGCGTTGCAGAACACGATCCAACTGGCGCGCGTGGCCGATGCCTTGGGCTACGAGCGCTATTGGATCGCCGAGCATCACGCCATTGAAACGCTGGCCAGCCCGGCGCCGGAAATTCTGATCGCGCGAGTGGCCGCGGAAACCTCCGGAATCCGCGTCGGCTCCGGCGGCGTGCTGCTGCCGCACTACAGCCCGCTGAAGGTAGCCGAAGTGTTCCGCATGTTGCACGCGTTGTACCCGGATCGAATCGACCTCGGCGTCGGCCGCGCGCCCGGAAGCGGCGGACTGGAAGCGTTCGCTCTGCAGAGGGAACGAAGCAAGCGCCAGCAGGCCTCGGATTTCCCCGAGCAATTAACGGAGCTTCTGGCATTTCTTCATCACGACTTCCCGCCCGAGCATCCCTTCAGCCGGATCAAAGTTTCGCCGGAAATGCCGGGAGCGCCGGATGTATGGCTCCTGGGGTCGAGCACGTGGAGCGCGGCAGTCGCCGCGCAATTCGGCCTGCCGTATGCCTTCGCGCATTTCATCGGCCCCGAACAAACCGTGGCGGCGCTCGCGCATTACCGCGAGCACTTCATGCCCTCGAATTTCCTGCGCGCGCCCCGCGCCATCGTCACGCTGGGCGTGGTTTGCGCCGATACCAATGCCGAAGCGGAGCGCCTGGCGGCCAGCACGAAATTGCTGATTCGGCGCATTCGCCTTGGCGGCGAGCGGCGCCCCGTGCCGACGCCGGAGGAAGCGATCAAGGAATTGGAAAGCCTGGGCGCCGATGCCGATCCGCTCGCCTGGGACGCGAGCGAATGGCCACGCTACATTGTGGGCGACGCGGAAAAGGTCCGCGGCACGCTGCAAGCCATGGCCCGCGAATTACAGGCGGAAGAATTGATGATTCTCACGGTGATACACGACCACCAAGCAAGAGTGCATTCCTACGAACTCCTCGCCGAATCGTTCGGACTCACGAAGCGCTGTTAGCCTGCATTCCTCATGGATTTGCCGCTTTTCGCGCTTTCCCAATCCCTACTGCTCCCCTTCCAGTTTCCGGATGCGAACCTCGACTCCCGGCGTATCCTTCAGCGCCTCGGCAAACTCTTCCGGCTTTGATCCGCGATAATGATACGGGTACACAATTTTCGGCTTGAATGCTTTCGCGCACCCCGCCGCCTCCAGCGTGGACTCGGTTCGCGGAGGATTCATCGCCAGGAACGCGACGCTTATGTTTTTCAGTGCCTTCATCTCCGGCGTGCATTCCGTGTCGCCCGAAAGATAAACGCGCGTATCGCCAAAATTCAAAATGTACCCGCTCCCAATCCCCTTGTGGTGATACGGCATTCCCGGCGCCGATCCCTGCACCAGGTTGTACATCGGCACCCCTTCGATAAGGATGCCCATCACCATTTTCTTTTCCGAATCGCTGATGGTTTCCGCCTGCCCGCACGCCGGAAAACAGTTCAGCGTGTCGATGACGGCCGGAGGCCCGACAATGATCGTCTCCGGCTTCTTCAGCTTATTGACCATGGCGAGATCCAGATGGTCGGCGTGCGTGTGCGTGATCACGATCAAATCCGCCTGCGGCAGACCCGTGAAATCCCCCCGGCTCCAGGGATCGACATAAATCACCTTCCCGCCGAATTCAAACATCACGCTGCCGTGATAAATCGGCATGATTTTCAAGTCCCCTTGCGATGTCTGGATCACGTCGGCCAACCGGTTCGATGTTTCCGCATGGAGAACCGCGGACGACGCGAACAACGCGACCCCCAGAACGATCAGGGACAGGAAATGTGCAGTACGTTTTTGCATAATTTTCTGCATACGCAGAACTCCTCAATCTAATGGTAACAGCAGTATATATCTCTTCCGCGCCGATCGAGATATGCCGGCAATTTTGGTTGGCATGTCAGTTTGTCCCGCAGAGCCAGGCAGCGAGCAAGGCGAATCGCTTCCACCCGGCTGATCAAGAGACACGAATGACGGCAAGTCGCTACAAAAACAATTTCTACCGATGTCTCTGCAATTCCTTACCCGCCGGCAATTGCGCCAATGATCAGGAACGGCTCTTTCCCGGACGCGACTTCGTCGGGAAGAGGCGCGTCCGGCGATTCGTGCGACCAATCTTCCTCGCAGGCAAAAAATCGCAGGAACGCGCGACGCTCGTGCGTGACGTGATCGCGGATCGTGCCGCTCAGCATGGGATATCGCGCTTCCAGCGCGTCGAGTATGGCGCGCGGCGTTACGCGCCCATCGGCGGTAAGCGGGACTTCGACCGTGACTTCGGCGCCGACTCCTGCGAGCGTCCGCAGATGCGCGGGAAGCTCGACGCGAATCGCCGCTCTAGTCATGGGCTTTCGTCATCACTTTGGCCGTGGCTCTGGTCGTCGCTCTATTCGTCGTTCTGGTTCCAGCGCACCTCACAGCAACGTCTGGACCTCGACCGACAGCACGCCCGGCAGATTCTGAACAATAGCCGACCACGAGTCTCCCGCGTCGGCCGAGACATATACCTGGCCGCCCGTGGTGCCGAAATACACGCCGCATTTGTCGAGCGAGTCGACCGCCATCGCGTCGCGCAACACGTTGACGTAGCAGTTGCGCTCGGGCAGGCCCTTGGTGAGTTCCTCCCACTCGTTTCCTCCCGTGCGGCTGCGGTACACGCTCAACTTTCCGTCGAGCGGATAATGCTCCGAGTCGCTCTTGATCGGGACAACATAGATGGTTTCCGGCTCGTGCGCGTGGACGTCGATCACGAAACCGAAATCGGTCGGCAGGTTGCCGCTGACTTCGCGCCACATGTCTCCTGCGTTGTCGCTGCGCATGACGTCCCAGTGCTTCTGCATGAACAGCACGCCGGGGCGCGCCTTGTGCATCGCGATGCGGTGAACGCAGTGGCCGACTTCGGCGGTGGGATCGGGAAGATATTTGGAATTTAATCCCTGATTGATGGGCCGCCACGTCTTGCCGGCGTCGTCGGTGCGGAAGGCGCCCGCCGCCGAGATAGCGATGAACATTCGTCCCGGGACATTCTGGTCCAGCAGAATGGTGTGCAGGCACATGCCGCCCGCGCCGGGCTGCCAGCGCGGTCCGGTGCCGTGGCCGCGCAGGCCGGAAAGTTCCTCCCAGTTCTGCCCGCCATCGGTGGTGCGAAACAGCGCGGCGTCTTCGACGCCGGCATAGACCGTGTCCGGATCGTCGAGCGACGGCTCCAGGTGCCAGACGCGCTTGAACTCCCAGGGGTGCGGCTTGCCGTCATACCACTGGTGCGTGCCGGGCGTGCCGTCGTAGACAAATTTATTTCCTACCGGCTCCCAGGTCTTGCCGCCGTCGTTCGAACGCTGAATTACCTGCCCGAACCAACTGCTCGATTGCGACGCGTACAAGCGGTTCGGATCAACCGGCGATCCCTTCACATGATAAATCTCCCAGCCGCCAAAATGAGGGCCGCTGATCTCCCACTTTTCGCGCTTGGCGTCCGAGGTCATGACAAACGCGCCTTTGCGCGTGCCCACCAGCAATCGCACTCCGCTCATGCCTTCCTCCTTCTTTGCAGCATTATGTCCGCAAGCGCGTTTGCAGCCGCAGCTGGAAACCAAAATTCAGGCGCCTCCCTTGCAGGTGATCATCCATGAAATTCGGCACGGATCCACGACAATGCCATAAACGGCCAGTGAAAGTGAATCTGAGTTGATTTGGCGTCACGCTATATTTCACATCTGGGTTCAAAATATCCCCCTGGCGGCATTGTCAAGTGCATAGAATACGCGTTTTCAATTCCCTATTCCTCTTCAAAGTCCTTTTGATTTTCTCGGGGGTCCTCTGTGATACTCGGTAGGCGCTATGCTGCACTTTTCGGATTTTCAACAGAGCAGGCACGGCTCTACTTGCTCCTCGCTGGAATATAGCCACGGAGAACACGGAGGAGAAAGCATATGAAAACACGCAACCGGGGACAAATATCCTGCGCGTTTCTGGCGACTCTCATGATCGGCGTATTATCCGTCTCCGCGCCGCTGCTGGATGCGGCAGGCTCGCCTGCTTCGCGGGCCGATAAACGCAAGCCCGGCCTCTACTGGACGATGGAAACCGACAAGGGAAAGATCACCTGCAAATTATTCGAGGCCGAAGCGCCCGTTACCGTGCGCACAATGGTGGGGCTGGCGATTGGAAAAATTTCCTACGTGCATCCGGAAACTAAAAAAGTGATGCGCAACAAATTTTTCGACGGCCTCATGTTTGACCGCGTGATTCCGGGAGCGCTCATTCAAGGCGGCGATTTGCTGGGCACCGGCGTGGGACATCCCGAGGGCCCGGGCTTTCCGTACAAGAGCGAAATTATCGCCATCGCTCAAATTTGACGTGCCGGGACGCCTAGCCATGGCCAATAGCGGCCCGGACACCAACGACACGCACTTCTTCATTACCGAGACGCCCTATCCATCGTTGAATGGAAAATACACGATCTGGGGACAGTGCGAAAATGCGGACGTGGTGAAAGCGATCTCGGGCGTGCCGCGCGACCCGGGCGATACGCCGCTCACACCGGTGCATATCCAACACGTGATCATCGAGCGCGTCGGCCCCGCGCCCGCCGATGCTCCCGAAGCCATGCCGGAGCGACTCCGCTGCCCATTAGTTTTGCAGCGTCTGCCTTCAAGCAAGCAGTGCCCGGCGCCCGAAATTCAAGTCCTTAGAGGGAGATGCTTCGGGTCGCCTATTTCTGCTGCACCGATTCCAGGTACTTCACCAAATTCTGCAAGCGGACGTTGCCGAAATCCTGGTCATCCTCGATCTGATGGAAGATGGGGCCCCAGACCGGCATTTCGCGCGAGCCATGCGAAGCTGAAACTTCTTCCCCGGAAATAAACTTGCGCACGCGGTCCTCGGGAAATCTTCCTCCATTGTTTTTGGCCAGGACGGTCAGGTCGGTGGGCTTCTCCTTCAATGCCGGGGCGACCGGGCCGTCGCCTTTGCCATCGGAACCGTGGCAAGCCGCACAGTGGGCGCGATACAAGTCCGGGCCTTTTACCGAATAGATCAGGCTCTCATACTCTTTTTCTTTCTGCGTCTGTTGCTTGGCCGGGGGCTTTGCCTGAGCCAGCGCCAGTCCGCCGGAAAGCAAAAACGCAGCCAGCGCCATCTTGATGAGAATCCCCAGACTCTTAACGATTTTCATCTTTTGCCCCAGTGGCAACCGTAGCCATAAGAGACATCCCGATGCGGCTAGATACGCTCGGATCGGCTATGCGACATACATTGGTGCCATCAAACCGAATGCTCGGCCGACGTCGCAAGTCCTCTTCTTAGTCCACAGGCCTCCCCGCCACAATTCATTCCATTCATCTCAACGAAGGGCGCTTCCTTGCGTCTTAATGTCGAAAGTGGTGGATACCTCCCCAATGCATAAAGAACAGGAGGCCCAAGATGAGCAACGCCATGAATAGATAATCTTGTCCGAGCATGACGCCCTCCTTTCACTGTTCCCTCTCACCACAATTACGATAGTCCGATCGAGCCGGGATTGCTGTGACGGTGGGAACATTCATGTGTGACGCAAGGCACATGGCGATTTCCGGGTTTGAGGAATATCGCGGAGCCTACAAGAGGGAGCCATGCGGCGCGGATGACACGCGGTCCAGGAAAGGTAAGCGGCAGAGCGAAGAAAACAGCTTGTTTCTCCAATGAGATGCACGACCGCACCTGCAATCAGAAAGAACCTGCTTGCCCGGCCGAATTACACTCCCGTAGCCCGCATATCGCTGGATTGGCCGCCCGCCGCCGGGACATAGCATTTCCGCGTGTAATCCATGACCATGCGGGCGGCGTTAAACCTCCAGCCCAGCGTGCGAATGGTGCGCTTCATGCGTTTGATCCAGCCGCGCGGCAGGCCGTCACGGTCGCGATGGTAATACAGGGGAATCACTTCCTCGCGAAGAACGCGGTACAGATCTTCTCCGTCCCGCGTATCGTGGACGTCCATGTTGGTGTGCGTTCTTCCGGTTCCGATCGCAAATCCGTTTAATCCGTCATAGGCCTCGGCCCACCAGCCATCCAGGACGGAAAGATTGAGGCCGCCATTGAGCACAACCTTCTGCCCGCTGGTGCCGGAGGCCTCCAGGGGGCGCCGGGGATTGTTCAGCCACACGTCAACGCCCTGCACAAAATGGCGGCCCACGTTGATGTCATAGTCCTCGATAAACACGAATTTGTTGGCGAACTGCTTGTCGCGCCGGAGCTCCGCGATTTGCTGCAGCACTTCCTTGCCGGGAGTATCGAGCGGATGCGCTTTGCCCGCGAACACAAATTGCACCGGGCGCTTGGGATCGTTCACCATCGTCGCCAGCATTTCGATATCTTTCAAAATGAGATTTGCCCTCTTATAAGTGGCAAAGCGGCGGGCAAACCCGATGGTCAGCGCGTCCGGACTCAGCAAACGTCCGAGATTCTGCAAAACTTTTGGGAGATTCCCCGCGGCGCTCGGCTTGTTCCACGGCCCGCATGCGCACAAATTCCAGCAGCCGCGATTTCAAACCGAGATGCGTTTCCCACAATTCCCCGTCGTCCACGTTCTCGATACCTTCCCAGATTTGCGGCTCCCCGCTGTGCTCATGCCAGCCCGTTCCCAGGTGGCGATCGTAGAGACGGAACATTTGCGGCGCCAGCCACGTGGGCACGTGCACGCCGTTGGTGATGTGGCGTATGGGGACCGCTTCCTCCGACCGGTCCGGGTACAGTCCAGTCCACATCGCGCGTGACACTTCCCCGTGCAGGGCCGACACGGCGTTGGCGCGGCGCGAAAGTTTCAGGCCCAGCACCGTCATGCAAAACGCTTCCTCGTTGTTGATCGGGTACTCGCGTCCGAGCGACATCATTCTTTCATGCGAAAGGCCGAGCGAATCGCGCAGAGGCCCCAGATGTTCTTCCATCAAGCCCGCGTCGAAGCGGTCGTGGCCCGCGGGAACCGGCGTGTGCGTCGTGAATACAACTTCGCGGCACACGCGCGGCACGGCCTGGTCGAAGTTCAGGCCCTCTTCCTCCATGCGGCAGCGAATTGCTTCCAGCACGGCAAATCCGCTGTGCCCTTCGTTCAGGTGAAGGACGCTGGGCGTGATGCCCATCGCCCTCAGCGCGCGGAATCCTCCCACACCCAGCAATAATTCCTGGCGGATACGCACGCGCCCGTCGCCGCCGTAGAGCCGCGAAGTGAGTTCCCTGTCCTCCGGGGCATTTCCATCCACGTTTGAATCGAGAAGGAGCAGGGCGCAGCGTCCCACTTTCACGCGCCACACCTTGGCCCGGATCGACCCGCTGCGCGTCTCGATCTGCACGGTCACCGGCTCGCCCTTGGCGCCGATGGCTGGCTCCATGGGCATCTGCGTGACGTCCGTCTGCAGATATTCCTCTTGCTGCCAGCCGTTCTTATCCAATCGCTGGCGGAAGTAACCCTGGCCGTAGAACAATCCGATTCCCACCAGCGGAATGCCCAGGTCGGAGGCGCTCTTAATATGGTCTCCGGCAAGAACGCCCAATCCTCCCGAATATATGGGAATGGATTCGTGCAAACCAAACTCGGCCGAGAAATAAGCAACCGGACGCGGCCGCAGAATGCCCGCGTGCCTGGCTCCCCAGGTCCGATCCGCATGCAGATATTCCCGCTGGCGGCGGTAAGCGTAGTTGATGCGCCCGTGCAGGACCAGTTCACGCGCGCGGCTTTCGATCCTGGCGAGGGGAATCTCGCTGAGCAAGGCGATCGGGTTGTGATTGAGCTGCCGCCACCGCAAAGGGTCAAGATCATGGAATAAACTTGTGGAATCAGAATCCCAGCTCCACCACAAATTTCGCGCCAGCGACCACAGCCGCTCTTGAACCGGCGCAACGAATCGATCCAGCGTGCGCGCTTCGCTGATCACGGGAGCAAGTTGCGCCGCCGCCTCGGCCAGCATCTTGATTTCGCCGTCCTGGAAGACTCGCGCCTCGCGCGTCTGCACTACAAGAACTCCCTGCAAGACGCCGCTTTCAATGAGCGGAACTCCAAGGAACGACTGGTAGGCCTCTTCGCCCGACTCGCTGAAATACTTGAAGCGGGGATGATTTTTGACCTGCTCCACGGCGACAGGTTGCACATGTTCGGCAACCAGGCCCGCAAGGCCTTCATGCAGCGCCATTCGCAAGGTGCCCACGCACTGCGGACGCAGACCGAGCGTCGCGGCCAGGATAAGATTTGCGCGATCCGGTTCCAGCAGATACGCCGAGCACACATCCGTCTGGAAACGGTTCGCGATGAGCGCGACCACATTCATGAGCGTTTCCGCCGGCTTGCCGCCTGCCGCCGCCAGATTGCCGATTTCTTCCAGCGTCAAAACGTGCAAATCCGCGCCCAATGGCGCGTGTTGCATCGCGGGGGATAATTCCTGTTCATTCCATTTTTGATCCGGGAGCAGTTGGCACCATCAATTTCCCCTTGGTTTCTAAAACTATTCCATTCGCAAACACTTATCGGCGCTTCGGCTTGTTGATCGGAGTCCCAGGAGACGTCGAGGCCCGCGGCCCTTCGCATTCGATCCGCACATTGGCTAAAAACGGTCGAACGCCGATGGTCGTATCCCGGTGTCCGCTCAGTCCATCCGGGAACAGCCGAGAATACTGTCGCTCGCGTCTCTATGAATGTCCAATCGACAAAATCTATCCGGGCAATAGCAATTGCTTGGAACTCGCAAGGTTGGAGAAAAACAGTTTCTCGCCGGGCAAGAGCGCTGCGCGGACAAAGCGTTTCGATGCAATAATTGACAGCCGTTCGCCGGGCCGGATCTCATTGACCACTATCGTCCACAAATTCGACGCCTTAATTCTGGGAGCAGGAGCGGCGGGGTTGATGTGCGCCATCGAAGCCGGAAAGCGCGGACGGCGCGTCGCTGTCCTCGAACGGGCCGAGCGCCCCGGCAAGAAAGTTTTAATCTCCGGCGGCGGCCGCTGCAATTTCACGAATCTGCATTGCCATCCCGGGAATTTTATCTCCTGCAATCCGCACTTCGCAAAATCCGCGTTGGCCCGATACACTCCATCGGATTTCATCGCCCTCGTCGAGAAACACCACATTCCCTATCACGAAAAAACGCTCGGCCAGCTCTTCTGCGATCATTCCGCGGGCGATATCGTGAAGATGCTCGAAACGGAATGCCTGGCCGCGGGAGTGCAAATCGTCCTGGACTGCGACATCCGCCGGCGTCCGGCGCGCGGA
This sequence comes from Terriglobia bacterium, assembly GCA_963781055.1. GTDB lineage: Bacteria > Acidobacteriota > Terriglobia > Acidiferrales > UBA7541 > Palsa-360. The sequence continues at coordinate 54,465 of CAWAEW010000033.1, read as the reverse complement.
CAAGTTTATTGCCCGCACCGATTCCGCTGAGTTTCACGCCCCGGTCCTGGTGGTGGCCACGGGTGGGCTGTCGATTCCGAAGATGGGAGCAACTTCTCTGGGATATGACCTGGCGCGTCAATTTGGATTGAACATTCAGCCAACCAAACCCGGCCTGGTCCCTCTTGTTCTGGGAACCAAGGACCGCGCGGACTATTGCGATTTGGCGGGAGTCTCCGCGGAAGTGATTGCCTCCACCGGCCATCAATCGTTCCGGGAGAAAATGCTGATCACGCACCGCGGACTCAGCGGTCCGGCCATCCTGCAGATTTCGTCCTATTGGGAGGAAAAGCGGCCGATCCAAATCGATCTGGCGCCAGACCGGGAAGTCTCCGCCGCGATTCGCCAGGCCAAGGCCAGGAATATCGCCGCTGCCCGGGCCGCTCTGCAAACCATTCTTCCAAAACGACTTGCCACGCGCTGGATGGATTTGCACGTCCCGCAAACTTGGGCCAACCAGGACTTAAGTCAGCTGGAACGCCAGGCGCACAATTGGATCATCGAACCTGCCGGCACGGAAGGATACGAAAAGGCGGAAGTTACCGTCGGCGGAGTGGACACGGACGAACTATCGAGCAAAACGATGGAAGCTCGAAGCGTCCCGGGACTATTTTTCATCGGCGAAGTGGTCGATGTTACGGGCCACCTGGGCGGCTTCAACTTTCAGTGGGCCTGGGCTTCGGGCGCTGCCGCAGGACGGTCTTTGTAAAGCCGCACACAAACCCCCGCCTCTGAAGAGGCGGGCTACAGCAAACACCATTTGAACATGAAAGATTGATGTAGCCAGGGTCTTCAGACCCGGGGGGTGCGCTTTCGCGTTGGAACCTGCAGGCTAACCATCCGCATTTCCGTCCGTCTTATCTCGTGTAGCACAAGACTGGCACGGCTTGGGCCAGAACATCGAAATTGCATGGTGGCGAAGGAGAAACTATGAATTCCAGGAAATTTTGGAGAAAACCGCAAGCAATCATTGTTGCGATGCTTCTTCTAGCGGGAGTGGCGGGACTTGGCATGGCTCGTGCCAGCCAGAATTTGTTTTCGCCCGGCTTACATGCTGCACTGAAGCTGGCGGACCCTGCCGAAGGGCCCAGCAGGACCGGATTCGCTCCGGTAGTAAAGGGAATCCTGCCGGACGTCGTCAATATTTCCACGTCGAAAGTGGTTCGCGCATCGGATCAATTTTCGGGTCAAGAAGGTCAACAAGATGAGATCCCCCCGTTTTTCCAGCAATTCTTCGGCCAGCAGTTTCCGGGGATGAATCCTGGAAACCAGCCGCCCAGGCAGCAGGACCAGCGCGAAGATAGCCTTGGTTCGGGCGTGATCGTGAGCCCCGACGGCTACATTCTGACGAATAACCACGTCGTGGACGGCGCCACTGATGTCCGCGTCACGCTTGCCGATAAGCGCCAATTGAAGGCGAAGGTCGTGGGCACCGATCCAAAAACGGATATCGCCGTTTTGAAGATCGAAGGAAGCAACTTGCCCACCATCACCATCGGAGATTCCTCGAAGGTGCAGGTCGGAGACTACGCCCTGGCCATCGGTGATCCTTTCGGCGTCGGGCAGACCGTCACCATGGGAATCGTAAGCGCCATGAACCGCGGCAATTTGGGCATCGAGGATTACGAAGATTTCATTCAAACCGATGCGCCGATTAATCCGGGCAATTCCGGCGGCGCGCTGGTGAACGATCGCGGCGAACTGATCGGAATCAATACGGCCATCCTCTCGGGTGGATCGGGCGGCAATCAAGGCATCGGGTTTGCTGTTCCCGTGAATCTCGCCCGTGCAGTGATGGGTCAAATCCTGGATCACGGCAAGGTCAATCGCGCGTATCTGGGAATTATGGTCCAGGACGTTACCCCGGCAATAGCCCAGGCGATGGGACTCAAGGACATGCAGGGCGTTCTGGTGGGAGACGTCAGCCCGTCCGGCCCGGCGCAGAAGAGCGGGATCCAAAGAGGGGACGTCATCCTCGAAGTCAACGGGAAACCCATGCCCGACAGCCGCACGCTGCGCATGACCATCTCGATGATGAATCCGGATACAACCGTGAATCTGAAACTCCTGCGTAACGGCACTCCGACTGACGCAACCGTCAAGCTGGGCGAACTTCCGACCTCGCAGGAACAAGCGAAAACCGACGATGGTGGTTCTCAGGGAGCTCTGGATGGAGTGACTCTGCAAGACCTCGATGCGAATACGGCCAAGCAGCTCGGATTGCCGGCATCCGCGGAGGGCGCGGTGGTCTCGGATATCAGCCCGTCCAGTCCGTTTGCCGCTTCGGGCTTGCGCCGAGGTGACTTGATCCAGGAAGTTAACCACCAGTCGGTGAAGAATGTTGCCCAAGCGGAAGAAGCGATCCGCAAGTCGGGATCGAGTATACTGCTGCTCGTGAACCGGCAAGGCAACACGATGTTCATCGGCATATCCAAGTAAGCAGACCGCCGTTTGCGGGACCCGTCAGCGAGGCCGCAAATGCCACCGCAAGCAACAAACCCCCCGCCGGGAGTAAAACTCCCGGCGGGGCTTTTATTTTCCCGCGAGGATTTGAAGACGATCGGCGTCTCATTTCTGGCGGTGAAACGAGCGATCCCTTATACTCGTCTAACCATTTGAATGAGCGCTTGCACCCATGAGTCCACCGAATGCCTTTGAACCTGCAACGAATATTGATCGCTGCCGCCGTGTTGCTCGCCGTGGTCTATGCCTATGACTATCTTTCCGTCCGGCATCGCATGGCCGCGCAGAAGCAGGGCGACCCGTTCGACGTGGTGACTTACCCGCACCTGCTGGAGATTCCCCAGAAGGGCAATCGCGTCGAATACGCCCTGGACGCGCAATCGCCGATGATGTCCGAGCCCTGCGTCCATTCCATTTTTCCCCATTACGGCTACGCGCCCTGCTGGTACGTCAATCGAAAGGTGCAAACTCCGACTTCCATGTTCCTTTTGCCGGCCGTAAGGCTGCTCCGCAAAAGCGCTAATCCTGGAAATTGTGATCTGCGCAGAGAGAAAAATCCCCGCCTCTGAAGAGGCGGGCTACAGCAATCTCCGATCGTATTCCGGGCCGATCCAGTGTTGTAGCCCGGGTCTTCAGACCCGGGGATTTTTTGCGGCGTGCAGAAAACTTGTCCTGTTCGGCGGTATTTGCGGATTACTGAAACGTTTCCCTTTGACTGTTTTCCACGGCCAATTCACACGTCAGCTCCGAGGCATCCAGTCCAATTCCGCTTGACATCCTTTAGGTCCGGAGTTCATCATCTCGGCACCGCTCACGCCGTGCGTGACGCATTTCCGTCCGGCCGGGGTATGAAATGAAAAAATCTAATCTGCTTGCCGTGCTCCTTATTTTCTTTTCGGCTGGCTTGCTGCGAGCGCAGGCGCCGGACACAAAACCCGTCGTCCAACTGGACCCCTCGCTCGACGCCATCATCTCGTCCGACGCCAAACTCGACCTGGTAAAAAGCGGTTTTGGATTCACCGAAGGCATTGTGTGGGTCGACCGGGGCAAGAACAGTTACCTGCTTCTCAGCGACATGTACGCGAACGTAATCTACAAGCTCACGCCCGAGGGGCAAGTTTCCCTGTATCTCGACCATAGCGGCTACACCGGATACGACATCTGGCGCGTGGGCATGCCCCAGCCGGACGCGAACCGCAAGGACGCTTTCTTCATGATCGGATCCAACGGCCTGGCGCTCGATCGCCAGGGCCGATTGCTGATCGCCACGTGGTCTGGCCGCTCCATCGACCGCATCGAAAAAGACGGCAAGCGCACCATTCTTGCCGACCGTTACGATGGCAAACGATTCGGCGGCACAAACGACCTGGTCGTGAAGAAGGACGGAGCGATTTATTTTACCGACGGCTTCGGCGGGCTGCGCGGCAGGGACAAGGATCCCGGCAAGGAATTGGATTTTGCCGGAATTTTCATGTGGAAAGACGGCAAAGTGACCTTGGCGATCAAGGACATCCCCACGCCGAATGGCCTCGCCTTTTCGCCCGACGAAAAGTATCTATACGCAAACGGCAGCGGGAATAAATACGTCCGCCGCTACGACGTGCAGCCCGACGACACGCTCACCAATAGCCAGATGTTCATCGACATGAGCTCGGACACCGCCGGTGGAATCACCGACGGGATGAAAGTGGACACGCAAGGAAATGTTTACGAATCGGGCCCGCGCGGCGTATGGATCATTTCCCCGGAGGGCAAACACCTGGGCACGATCCTGGTCCCTGAATTAGTGGCCAACCTCGCGTTTGGCGGCGCCGACAACAAGACTCTATATATCGCGGCCCGCACCAGCGTCTACAAAATCCACGTGAACATTCCCGGCATCCGCTAGTGCAGTCCGTGAAAATCATGCACTTCGTTGGCTCCCGGTATCCATGTGCGGAATTCCGATTTTGAACTTCCCTTGCGGACCTTAAAATGTCGAGTGCTGTGCGCTCAAAAATCAGGGTGGAGCATTGCGGGCGCCAGGGTTGGGTGTACGTTATCGCTCAGTCGGAAGATTAAAATAGAATCCTCGAATTCAGTGGGACACAGGCCAAGCTCATCAGCAAGCCGGAATATGTGGCCTGGAAGGATTGACGCGGTTTAAATTCCGGGACGTGTTTCGAGCATCTTTCCCGTGTTTTGCAGAACGCATGGATTGAAGCTTCACGAAGCCGTGGCTGCGCCGCCACGGCTTCCTGTTTTTAGGTGCGCGGATTTGCGTTCGAGGCTATACCGTTCATGGGGAACACAATTGGTCAGGAGGTTCCTACCCAATGAGTTGGTTTGTATGGGCGTTGCTTTCCGCTTTCTTCGCGGGCCTTACGGCGGTCCTTGCGAAAGTCGGCGTTCAAGAGATTGATTCCAATATGGCCACCGCGATCCGCACCGTCGTAATTCTCGTTTTTGCCTGGTCGGTCGCGCTGGTTACCGATCACCAGCCGCTCTCCGCCGTCGCGAAACGTACCTGGATTTTCTTGATCTTGTCGGGAATCGCCACCTGCCTCTCGTGGCTTTGCTATTTCAGGGCTTTGCAGCTTGGCCAGGTTTCCCGCGTCGCCCCCGTCGATAAACTCAGCGTGGTTATCGCCATTGCACTGGCGGCAATTTTTCTGCGCGAGCACCTGACCTGGCATCACTACGTCGGCGGAGCATTTATTTTCGCGGGCGCCGTGGTTCTGGCCTACGCGTAAAGGGATGTTGAATTCCGGGGTGAGGCAGTGCTGTAGCCCGGGTCTTCAGACCCGGGGATTTTGCGGCGTGTAGAAACATTTTCCCGCGGTGGCAACGGACAAACAAGGAAAGCACGAACGTCCATCGAGCGCCGCCGCGGCGCAAAACCGCGGCGGCTTTTGGCTGACCTGAGAAATGTCGCCCACTCGATTTTGTGACGCTCGGACAGGGCGCGCCCTATTTCCAAGCCGAGCGAACCGGCGCCGCGACCAGGAAGTCCGGATTCGCGCCTTTCCTGGGCCGGAACTTTTCAAACCTCCCGCCGGAAACCTCCGCGGTGTAAAAGTTTCCGTCGGTATCGCTGCTGATTTGGTGGGCCCCAAACATCGAACCGGGATACACGCCCAGTCCGCTCCCCCAGGCATACAGCAGGTGCCCCTCTAGGTCATATTTGATGATTTTTGACGTCCTGGAATCCGAAGCCCACAGCGACCGATCGCTCGGCATATACAGAGAGTAAATCATCGCCGTCCCGGTCGGGCCAGTGCTCCACATATCCAGGAATTTCCCGTTTTCGTCGAAGACCTGTATGCGGCGATTAGCCCGGTCGTTCACATACACGCGGCGCGTTACAGGATCGACAACGATCCCATGCACGGTGTTGAAATAGGACGGGCGCATTTCATTCGGCGGATTGCCTTTCTGCCCCCAGTCCAGCAGGAAGTGCCCGTCCTTGTCAAATTTCGCCACGCGCGTATTGGCATAGCCATCGGCCACGAACAGCGTGCTGTCGGGCAGCCAGGCCAGGAACGTAGGCCTGTTAAAGTGTGTCGCATCCGAGCCGGACACGTTGGGCGTGCCCAGTGTCTGCAACAGCTCCTTCCCATCATGCGAGAACTTGAAGATCGCGTGCCTCGCATCATCCACTGCCCAGACGGCTTTGTCCGGATCGTATGGGTTAATGAACACGGCATGCGGCCGCCGAAAAATTTTGTCCCATTGCGACCAGTCCTCGATCACGTTGCCATCGCCATCCACCACGAGCAGGCAGTTTTCCCATCGGGCATCTACTCCGATATGGCCGGTCCATCCCTCGACCGGGCCTTCCGTGTATCTGGTGTTGTCTCCGCCCTCTCCCGGCAGGGCAGCCACGGGGCCTTGAGAAGCATTCCGAAATGGGACTTCGTTTACGGGGAATGAAAGGCTCGGTCCAAATTCGGGGACCGCTGTGTTCCTCGGCCTTTCCAAAACCGGCAACTCGCCACGCTCGAACAGGTATATTCGGTTAGGGCTCTCGGCGTAAATGCCCTCGGCCGATCCCCAACTCCAGGTTGGATCATGTCCCTTCATGGAGCTTAGGGGTTTCGGCCAGTCCGGGACCACTTCGTACGGTCCCCATGTGTCCTGGCCACCTATCGTCCCCGGAACGGCCGCGAAGCCTGTTCCAGGCAGTGCCGCCCCCTGTATGGGAACAATGTGGTTGCCGTACAGGAAAAAAATTACGCTAACAACTATGGCAGTCGCAATGATCGTAAAAACCGTGCGAAGCATTAGTTTCCTCCTGGAAGAACCTGCGGATCGTGATCACCTCGATTGAACAACTAATAATCACTACGTAGGCCGAACCTAGTCTGACGTGTATCACAATGCGCATGAAAGGGCAATCGTGGCGAGCAAGCGCACGCGATGCGGCAATCCGATTACGGGTTTCAAGTGGTGGAATTTCACTTTCCCCACGATCGTTGACAGCGACGCGGCCGGAGGGACCGACGCTACCGCCATCAATGATTTCGTCAACGCAACCGGCGGCACGACTGTAAGTTTTCTTGGCACCGCGCCCCCGATCACCGCCTCAGGCGAAAGCTATGCGATTGGGGTGACCCGGCCGCTGCCACTGGCTGGTCAGTGCCCTCGACCGTGCTTGTCCCCACTCCGATCCAACTGGCAACCACCGCGCAGGGCTACAGTAACGGCAGCCCGAACGGCACCATTACCATCACTGTGCCCTTGGGCGCAAAGGCCGTGACCGTCGATATGAGCACCGTTGCAGGATCGGCAACGCTGGTCTACCAGGTGTCTCGAACCGGCGCCACCGTAACCGTTACTCCCGAAGACATCACCACCTCGGCCGGCCAGACCGCCGTTACCACCAGCCTGATTTCGGGCACGCCCGTGGAGGTGAACGGATTGCCTCAGCCGGACGGCACCATCAAGGCTTACGTCGTGCTCTATTACACGGGCGTCAAACCAACCGCAATCGATTAGAGTTTTGGATTTCTAAACTTTTCGATTGCCTGCGGCATGAACGACTTAACTACGGAGCGCTCGCCACGGCGAGCGCTCCCAGTTTTTCTTATCCCTCTTATCCCGGACAAGAATCTGGAAGGGGCTGGATAATCCAACTTGAAATCTATTTGTTGCGGATTCCGTGAGATAACTTCCTCATTTTCAGGAATGGGATTCTCGACCGCCGCGGAAAATCCCCGGGTCTGAAGACCCGGGCTACAGCATTCGCATGGGCGATGGTGAGGTTTTTGTAGCCCGCCTCTTAAGAGGCGGGGCTTTCTGCGAGGTTATGCAACGCGTTTCAGGCCTTCGCGTTTTGCGACGCTTCGGCCCATTTCCCCTGCGCCTTCACGATCAATTCGATCACTTCGCGCACGGCGCCATCGCCGCCACAACGCGACGTGACGTAGTGGGCCGCGTGCTTCACTTCCGGAGCGGCATTGGCCACGGCCACCGCAAAACCGACGCGCTGCAATACGCACAAGTCCGGAAGATCATCGCCGACGTAGGCGACTTCCATTTCGTCCGCGCCGGTTGCGCGCAAAATCTCCTCCAGCGCGCCCGTCTTTGTCGCGCGCTTCTGGTACACAAATTCGATTTCGCATTCCCGGGCGCGCTGCGTGACCGCGGACGATTCCCGCCCCGTGATGACTCCCGTGCGCAGCCCCGCCACGCGCGCGATCTTCAGCCCCGCGCCGTCATACGCGCTGAAACCCTTGAGTTCGCTGGCTGTGCCGTCTCCGCGCGAGAGCAGCCAGACGTGGCCGTCGGTCAGCACTCCGTCCACGTCCATGAGCAGCACTCGAATTTTTTTCGCGCGCGCGGCAACACCCGGCGAAATTTTTCCCGTATTCCTTTGTCCTGATTTTTGCGCCACGCGCGTCGCCTCGCATTACCCGCGGAAATGACATGCGGGAAATTAAAACAGTTCCAGCGTCCACAAATCGTGCAAGTGCACTACGCCGTGCGGTTTTCGGTCGGCATCGATCACCACCAGCGACGTGATCTTTCGCTCTTCCATGATGCGCAGCGCACTGCCGGCCAGTTCACCGGGAGCGATAGTCTGCGGATTCTTGGTCATGCAGTCGCCGACCACCAGGTCAATCGCCGCCGCGCCGCGCTGCTGCATCAGCCGCCGCAAATCGCCGTCCGTCAACACTCCGGCCAGGCGGCCGTCCGCGCCGACCACCGTCGTCATGCCCAGGCCCTTCTTGCTGATTTCGTAGATGACGTCCGGCATCTTCGCCGACACGGAAACGCGCGGCAGGTTTTCCCCGGCGTGCATCAAATCCTCGACGCGCAAAAGTTTCTTGCCCAGGCGTCCGCCCGGATGCAGCGCGGCAAAATCCCGGGAACTAAATCCCCTGCGGTCGAGCAGCGCGACGGCCAGCGCGTCGCCCATGGCCATGGCCGCCGTCGTCGAGGCCGTCGGCGCCAGATTGAGCGAGCACGCCTCTTCCTTCACGCTGACGTCCACCACGACGTCACTCGCCGTGGCGATGGTCGATCGCGGATTTCCGGTCAGCGCAATCATGCGCAGGCCCAGCCGCTTGATCGTTTCCAGCAGCGCGATGATTTCTTCGGTCTCGCCGCCATAGCTGACCGCCAGCGCCACGTCGTCGCGCATCAACATGCCCAGATCGCCGTGCACGGCCTCGGCCGGATGCAAAAAAATCGCGGGAGTTCCCGTGCTGGAAAACGTGGCGGCAATTTTCCGGCCGATTAGCCCTGACTTCCCCATGCCGGTAACGACCACGCGGCCCTTGCAGGCCAGCAGCAGATCGACGGCCTGCTCGAAGCGCGCGTCCAGCCGCTGGAGAAGCTCGCCAATGGCCTCGGCTTCGATGCGGAGAACGCGCCGCGCGGTATCGAGACTCACTGTACGCTCCAGCCGCGAACCAGCGCGCTGATCTGTTTGAGTTTTCCCAGCAAGGCGGGAAGTTCGGCCAGCGGCAACGCGTTGGTTCCGTCGGAAAGCGCTTTCGCGGGATTCTCATGAACTTCCAGAAAAACTCCGTCCACGCCCACCGCAACTCCCGCGCGCGCCAGAGGCTCGATGAATTCCGGCTGCCCTCCGCTCGATTTGCCCTCGCCGCCCGGCAACTGCACCGAGTGCGTGACGTCGAAAATCACGGGGCAGCCCGTCTTGCGCAGGATGGGAAACGAGCGCATGTCCACAACCAGATTCTGGTAGCCGAACGAAGCGCCGCGCTCGGTGAGAATGACGCGATCGTTTCCCGCCTTGTTCACCTTTTCCACGGCGTTGGCCATTTCCCACGGCGAAAGAAATTGCCCTTTCTTCAAATTCACGACGCGCCCGGTTTTTCCCGCAGCCACCAGCAAATCCGTCTGCCGCGAAAGGAACGCGGGAATCTGCAGCACGTCGGCGACTTCCGCCGCCGGCGCGGCATGAGACGCCTCATGAATATCCGTCAGGATGGGCACGAAAAAAGCGTCCTTGATTTTTTTCAGGATGCGCAATCCTTCGGTGAGCCCAGGCCCTCGATAGGACTGCCCGGACGAGCGATTCGCTTTGTCGTATGACGCCTTGAAAATGAACGGCACCTTGGCGTGCGCGGCAATATCCACCAGATGCTCGGCCATCATCAGCGCATGCTTCTCGCTCTCAATCACGCATGGTCCGGCGACCAGCACCAGCGGCTGGTTCCCGCCGATGCGGATATTTCCAATCGAGATTTCTCGCGCGATCTGCATGTCCAGTTCACTCTAAATCATGATGGCGGTTCATAGCCTATGCGGGACCGTGAAGATTTGCAACGGCAGGGGCGGCGAAACCGCGTTTCACTAATTCGCGGGAGAAGGCTTGGCCGCCATGGACGCGGCGTTTGCATTTCCGGCAGCGGCGCCGCCGGACTTCTGCTGATGCGCCAGCGCCGCGCCGACGAACGCGAAGAAAAGCGGGTGCGGCGCGAGCGGCTTCGATTTGAATTCCGGATGGAACTGGCATCCCAGAAACCACGGGTGGTCCGGCGCCTCGACAATTTCCACGTACTTGCCGTCGGGAGAGCGCCCGGTGATGCGGAATCCGGCGTCGGTCAGCGTCTTTTCGTATTCGCAGTTGAATTCGTAGCGGTGACGGTGGCGTTCGCTGATGTCGGTGGTGCCGTAGGCGCGGAAGGCCGTGGAATCTTTTTCGATCTTGCAGGGCCACGCGCCCAGGCGCATGGTGCCGCCCATTTCGTCCACGCCCAGCAGTTCGCGCAGTTTGTAGATCACGCGATGCGGCGTCTGCGGATTAAATTCGGTGCTGTCGGCTCCGGCGAGGCCGGAAACATCGCGGGCGTATTCAATCGTCGCGCACTGCATGCCCAGGCAAATGCCGAAAAACGGAATCTTGTGCGTGCGCGCAAACTGGATGGCGTAGACCATTCCCTGAATGCCGCGTTTGCCGAATCCGCCGGGCACCAGGATGCCGTCCGCGTGGCCCAGGCGCGCCGCCGCCGTCTCCGGCGAATCGAGTTCTTCCGCCTCCACCCACTCGATCACCGTGCGCTGCTTGTGCGCCAGGCCGGCGTGGACCAGGGCTTCGCGCAAACTTTTATAAGCGTCCTCGAGCTGCACATATTTCCCGACCACCGCGATGCGCACTTCGCCCTGCGGATTCCGGACGCGTGTCGAGAAGCTCGAACCAGGCGCTCATGTCCCGCTCGTACGCCTGCAAATGCAGCAGCCGCAGAATTTCGTCGTCCAGGCCCTCGTCGGCCAGCGCCACCGGAACGCCGTAAATCGTGTCCATATCGCGCATGGAAATGACGCGCGATTCCGGCATGTTGCAGAACAACGCGATTTTGTTTTTCAAGTCCTGCGGCAGGTAGCGGTCGCTGCGGCATAGCAGCAAGTCCGGCTGAATCCCGATCGAAAGCAGTTCCTTCACGGAGTGCTGCGTCGGCTTGGTTTTCAATTCGCCGGCCGTGGGAATGAACGGCACCAGCGTGACGTGCACCAGCACGGAATTTTCGGGGCCGACTTCGAGGCGGAATTGGCGGACCGCTTCCAGAAACGGAAGCGATTCGATGTCGCCGACCGTGCCGCCGATTTCCACGATGACCACGTCGGTATCAGTGGCGATCTTGCGAAACGCCGCCTTGATTTCATCGGTCACGTGCGGGATGACCTGCACGGTTTTGCCGAGATAATCGCCGCGGCGCTCTTTCGAGATGATGGATTCGTAAATTCTTCCGGTGGTCCAGTTATTATCGCGCGTCAGCTTGGCGTTGGTGAACCGCTCGTAGTGCCCCAGGTCGAGGTCCGTCTCGGCGCCGTCGTCGGTGACGTACACTTCGCCGTGCTGATACGGGCTCATCGTGCCCGGATCCACGTTCAAATAGGGATCGCACTTTTGGAGGGTAACTCGGAGACCTCGGCTTTCGAGCAAGCAGCCAATCGACGCCGCTGCCACGCCTTTGCCAAGGGAAGATACAACACCACCGGTAACAAATATATACTTCGGCCCCATCCGCTCAGTTCCGTCCGCAAAAAAATTACGGGTTACAGAACTGGTAAAACCTCCAGGAAGATGTTGGCGTACAACGCATTCTACGGGGAATGGGCGTTGGGTGTCAATGCAGCGATACCGCGCAGTCCTTAGCGAAGACAGCTTGACACGGTAGGGCGGCTAGGATAAACCGCCGTATACGATCCCGGAATTGAAATTTACATTCACTGGCAAAGACAACTGGAACCGCCGGCAAGGCCAGGCTGTCCGATGCATGGAGGAATCTGATGCGAACGCATTCTCGGTGGATTGCGCTTTCCGCTCCGGTCGCATTTCTTCTATTATTTTTGGCGAATATCCCGGCGCGCGCGCAAACGGGCGCGAAAAACGGGGAGTGGACGACCTACGGAGGAGACCTCGCCAGCACACGCTACGCGCCGCTCGACCAGATTAAGGCCGACAATTTCAATAAGCTCGAAGTGGCATGGCGATTCGGAACCGATTCCTTCGGCCCGCGCCCGGAATTTCAGTTCGAGTCAACTCCGTTGATGGTTCACGGAGTGCTCTACACGACGGCTGGATCGCGGCGGGCGGTGGTGGCGCTGGATGCCGCCACGGGCGAAATGCTGTGGATGCACAGCGAGAACGAAGGAGCACGCGGCACGAATGCGCCGAGGCAGCTTTCGGGTCACGGATTGGCCTACTGGACCGACGGCAAGGACGAACGGATCTTGTACGTCACGCCGGGCTACAGGCTCATCGCGCTTGACGCCAAGACCGGCGTGCGAGTTCCGAGTTTCGGCAAGGATGGCGTCGTCGATCTGAAGCTCGACGATGATCAGGACATCGATCTGATCACGGGCGAAGTGGGCCTGCACTCCACGCCCGTTGTGGCCAAGAATGTCGTGATCGTCGGCGCGGCGCACCTGAACGGCGGAGTTCCCAAGAGCAAGAAAAACGTAAAAGGCTATGTCCGCGGATTCGACGTGCGCACGGGCAAGCGTCTCTGGATTTTCCATACCATCCCGCTCCCCGGCGAATACGGAAGCGACACCTGGGAAAAGGATTCGCTAGCCTACACGGGAAATACAGGCGTCTGGGGACAAATCTCCGTGGATGAAGATCTTGGCCTCGTCTATTTGCCGGTCGAGTTGCCCACTGGCGACTACTTCGGAGGCGACCGCCCGGGAAAAGGATTGTTTGGCGAGAGCATCGTCGCCGTGGATTTACAGACAGGCAAGCGGAAATGGCACTATCAACTCGTCCACCACGGCCTGTGGGACATGGACATCCCTTGCGCGCCGATTCTGGCCGACATCACCATTAACGGCAAGACGGTGAAGGCCCTGGCGCAGCCGACCAAGCAATCCTTCCTTTATGTTTTCAATCGCGAAACCGGAGAGCCCATCTGGCCCATCGTGGAGCGGCCCGTGCCGCAAGGGGATGTGCCCGGGGAGTGGTATTCGCCCACGCAGCCATTTCCAACTAAACCGCCCGCCTACGACAATCAGGGCGTCTCCAGCGACTCCCTGATCAATTTCACGCCGGAGCTGCGGGCGGAAGCCGAAAGAATTGTCGAAAAATATCGCATCGGACCATTATTTACGCCGCCGTCGGTTAGCAAGATCGGCGGGCCGCTTGGCACGATTGTCTCTCCGGGCGCAACCGGCGGAGCGAACTGGCCGGGCGGATCGTACGATCCCGATACCCACACCGTGTATTTGTTTTCACAAACCGCCATCGCAATCCTGGGTCTCATCCCCTCCCCCAATGCAAATATTTCAGACATGGAGTACGTCCAGGGGACCGCGGGGGAAATGCCTCGCCCCACTAGGCCCATGGGCGCGGCCCCGGTTCCCGCCCCCTTGCGCAGCCCCGCAGGGGAGCCAATTGCCGCTGGTTTAACCGTCCAGGGCATGCCGCTGTTGAAGCCGCCGTATGGGCGCATTACGGCGATCAATCTGGACCGGGGCGAAATCGTCTGGCAGATCGCGCACGGAGAGACGCCCGACAACGTCCGCAACAATCCCGCGCTCAAAGGCTTGACGATTCCGCGAACGGGCCGTTCAGGGATCATCGGTGTGCTGACGACCAAAACGCTGGTCATCGCCGGCGAGGCCGGCTTCTTTACCACGCCTTCCGGAAAGAAAGGGGCGATGCTGCGCGCATACGACAAAGCCACCGGCAACGAGGTCGGCGCGGTTTATATGCCCGCTCCGCAGACCGGCTCGCCGATGACCTACATGGTCAACGGCCAGCAGTACATCGTCGTCGCCATCAGCGGCAAGGATTACCCGGGCGAGTTGCTGGCATTTCGCCTGCCGCCATCCTAAGTGTTCTCTCCCGGAAATAGGTTGCAATACCAGGGTTGTGGGGCAGGGCTTCAGCTCTGACATACGCGATTGAAAACAACTGGGCTTTAGCCCTTGATGCTGCCGCAATTCATGGCGCGAAATTCCGGGACGCCACACGAATAGCCCCTGGATTAAGTTTTTTGTGTCATTGCGCGCCCCGGCAGAGCCAGTCTTTTCGCCGGGTTGCTCAAAATCACCCTGAATTTTATTCTTTCTTCCGCAGGCCCCGCGGGGCGCTGAACACAGTTCCCTCGGGCGGACGCCCGGGGGAGAAAACTTCTTCATTTTAGGGTACATTGATTGACGCTCGAACTCCGGATCGGACTCGAGCGGCGTGAAGAACCTCAAATTTCTTTTGACTTTATCGCGGGTGAACGATCTAATGTTTCACTCCGCACAGTGCAGGCGACACAATGATGCGAGTCCGCATCTATGCCTCGCGGGGGAAGTGAACCTACCAGCATTCCAGCGCCATGCAACCGGGCTGTTGCTGGTGTGCTGATTCGGGTAGCAGCGGCTGCGGAAATCGGGCGCGGGATCTACATTTATGCTGAACGTCCCGATCAGGATCGGGATGCGGAGCCCGCGGCAACATGGATTGTTTTTTTCACGGGCTTTCTCCGGTAATTCATCGTCGTACGGGCGCGGGCTTCACTTGGAGCCCGCCGAATAATGGGCGGGGGGACTTCTAGTGCTTCATTCGAATATCGATCTTCATCTCCGGAAGGCGCGCTGGCAACGTTTATTCCTGTTTTTCGCGCTGCTGCCGGCGCTGGCCGCATTGAATTCCTGCGGGAGTTCCACAGCCGCCACACCGACGATCTCGGTAACCGGCGAGTACGGCACGGTGAGCGTCAATGGCACTGTGCAATTCACCGCGACCATTACGAACTTGAGCAGCACGCTGGTGAATTGGGAAGTCAATGGCGTCATCGGCGGCAACCTCGCGACCTACGGTTCGATCGACACGAACGGCTTGTACACAGCTCCGCCAACGCCTCCCACTAATAACGTGGTTGTGATCACGGCGATCGCGCAGGCGCAAACCAGCCTTACGGCAACGGCCAACGTGACCATCGAGCCGCCTGCCACGATTACCGGGATTACCCAGGCTCCAGCCACTACCAGTGATCGCCGGCGCGCAGCGACATTTACCGCAACGTTTTCCAGCGGCACGGGAAACGGCGTCAACTGGTACATCAATGATAGCCCCACGTGCAGTTCCACCCTCGGGTATGCCAACGGCCTTGTGCTTGTGAACAGCCAGAACACCTACCCGTTACGGCCAAATGACCAATCAGGGAATTTACACGGCGCCGCTGATCCCTCCACCCGGGGGAGCGATCGCGCTTACCGCCGTCTCGGCGGTGGACTCCACTCAAACGCTTTGCGTAACGGTAACTTTGGCCTTTGGAAATGCCTCCCTGCAGGGCGCCTACGCATTTTCCACCAGCTGGGCGAGTCATTTCGACGAACGCGTTTTTCGCTCGCGCGGGCCGCTTCACGGCGGGCGCCGGCAATCTCACGGGCGGACTCGAGACCTACAATGAGGTGGGACAGGGCGGCGGAGCGCAGCACACCTTTTTGGGAAGCTACAACATCGGACCCGACGGCCGCGGGATAATGGAATTTTGCGAAGATACCAGCGCGAGTTCCTGTACCGCCTCGGCTGCCACTGTTTTCTTCCGGGTCGTCGTCATTTCCGCGCAGCAGGTCCAGATCGTTGAGTTCAGCCCGCCGACAGGCTCGGTCGCGGCGCGAACCGCAAGCGGCTTGATGATCTCTCAGGACTCTTCCGTTCTGAAAACGTCCGGAATGACCGGAGCCTATTCCTTCGATTTCTCGGGAATTTTAACCGGCTCCACGCCGCTGTCGACGGTCGGGGAGTTCAGTACCGACGGCCGCGGCGCGATTTCCACGTCCGTTATTTCCACGATTCCCGGAATCATGGACATCAACAACGGCGGAACCCTGAGCCAGGCGCAGATTTCCGGAACCTCCACCTATTCCATCAATTCCAACGGCCAGGGCACGGCGACCGTGCTCACCAACGACCCAAATTTTCCGAGCCTGACGTTCGCCATTTATATCGTTTCGGCGAGCCGCTCGGTGTTCATTGAGTCCGATGGCAATGCGGTGTTGGTGGGAGACGCATTAAACAGCAGACGAATACGTGCACGTGGGGCACGAATTTGCTGAATGGGGCCACCATCCTGGAAACCTCGGGCCGAAGCGCAAGCGGCAATGTTACGGATTTGATCCGTTTCACGGCCAACGGGACGGGTACCGCCGCGGCTGGATCCAACGATGAAAACAATGCCGGGACCGTGACGTCCGGAACTTCCCTCGGGGGCGCCTACAACATCGATTCCACCGCAGGCGCTTGCGGAAGAGGAACGTTATCCCTGGGCAGCCCGGCAACTCACTCCTATGTCTTCTACATGATTTCGACGGCCTCCGCGACGCCCTCCGCGGTCATCCAGGAAACCACCGCGGGCGTTGTGGGCCACGGGCTTCTGATCCAACCGCAAAGCGGATCGGTCGCGCTGGAACCCTTGAGCAGCTTCGCGCTCAACCTGGCGGGAACCAATGCAGCGGGCGCAAACGCCACGCGAGAAGACCTGGTGGGACAATTCAATGTGGGCAGCACCGGCAGCCTGGTAGCCAACGCGGCGGGATCGTTCGGCTCGCTCGACATCAATAATTCCGATCCCAATAATCCTGGCGTCACGCAAACGGTTGCGCTCACTTCGGGCGCGATGACAGCAGGCAGCCGCTCCACGATGGTTCTGAATTCCTCAGGCTCCACTCGGAACTTCGTGCTGTATCTTGTGAGCCCGACGCAGCTGTTTGTCATGAGCACGGATCCCACGGGCGTAGCCCTTGGCTCGCTTTATCAGCAATTCTAGCGAATTGGCTCCCGGTGCATGGTCCGGGCGCGGCGCGTACCGGCCGAGGGGTCGGCGCCGCAGCAGGGTTGAGATTTAATTTCGAGTTTTGGAGAAGCGGGTTGAGAGAGAACCACACGAGCCGAGTATCGCTGGAATCCACGCCCATGCAGCGGAAGCCCACGCAGCGGAAAAGAGTTGCGCGGTGAAACGTCTTTCCCTGTTCCTCTTGATCCTTGCTGCAGTCAGCTTGTCCTCCTGTGGCGCGGCGCCCGCGAGCACGGCGGTGACCTGCACGACCACTACCTCCACGACAGCCAGCTCCGCCTCTTCTTCATCGTGCACCGACCCGGTAACCGGAATTTCCGTCACGATTTCGCCGGTTTCCATCTCCGTGAACGTCGTCACCACCACTCAATTTTCGGCGTTCGCTTCGGGCGGCACAAATTCGATCATCACCTGGAAGGTGAATAACGTTATCGGGGGTAACGACACGGTGGGGCTGATCGATTCGAGCGGACTCTACCATGCGCCGAATACGCCTCCCAATCCCACCACCGTCACGATCACTGCCACTTCCTTCGAAGACGCGAATGTTTCCGCCACGGCCTCGGCGACCATCACCCCGCCACCGGTCGTGACGATTTCTCCCACTTCCTGGACGCATGCCGGCGGGAACGGCAAACACAAAAACCTTTATTTCGACCGTCACCGGCGCCGCGACCACCAACGAGGACTGGTACGTGGGAGCCGCTGGGAACCAACCCCGTACTGGGCGGCAATGCCACGCTGGGAACGATCAATGCAAACGGCGTTTACTCCGCTCCACGCACGCCGCCCTTGGGCGCGAACGTCATCGTCACCGCCATTTCGCGCGACTATCCTCTCTCCACGGCCAGCGCCGCCGTCACGATTTCGGGTTACTCCACTTCTTCCCTGCAGGGACAGTTTGCCTTCTCCATGTCCGGCCAGATTGCGTCGGGGCCCTTCTTCCGCGCGGGCGCCTTTACCGCGGATGGAGCCGGAAATTTGACCGGCGGCCTGGAAGACATCAATGAAACTTCCGGAGTCACCTCCGGATTGTCTTTCATCGGCACGTATTCGGTCACCTCCGATGGGCGCGGCAGTTTGCAATTTGACGACGGCCACGCGCCCGCAACGATTAATTTTGTTTTAGTCAATGGCAATCAATTGCAGATCACCGGCTTCGACAATTCCGGCACGGCCAGCGGACAAGCGACCGCGCGCGATGTCACGGCATTCAGCAACGCGGCTCTGTCCGGAACCTACGTATTCGATTTCGCCGGCGTGCAGGGATCGAACGGCCTTTCGCAGATCGGTGAATTCACCGCCAACGGCGCGGGCATAATAACCGGCGGCCTGATGGACAGCATGCGACGGCGGCGTGGCCACCCCGCAAATCTCCATCACCGGCGGAACGTATTCCGTGAATTCCAGCACCGGCCGCGGGACCGCTACCCTCGTCACCTCCAGCGCGACCTTCCACCTGAGTTTCTACGTCGTTTCGCGCGGGGCGGCGGACATTCGTGGGAACCGACACGACGCAACAAGTTGCGGGCGTCGCTTCCCAGCAGACTCCCAATGCGACGTTCAATACCTCTTCGCTCAGTGGAAATATTGCCTTTCTGCTGGCCAATTCCCGCTCCGGCAGCACGTTTGCCGCAGCCGGAAGTTTTTCAGCGGACGGAAATGGCGGCATTTCCAGCGGCGTGCTGGATGAAAACTCCAGCGGAACGCTCAACGCGAACGCTGCCTTTAACGGCGCTTATACCGTCGCTTCCGAACGGGCGGGGCACGGCTTCTTTTACCGGGGGCCGGGCGTACGTGTTTTATCTTGGATCGGTGGGGAACGCCGTTTTCCAGGAAACCGATTCGATCCATCCAACAAGCGATGGCATCCTCGCGCAGCAGCAGAGCGCCGCATTTTCGCAAGCCCTGATCGCGGGCAACTACGCCATCGGCACCAGCGGCCTTTCAGGGTCATCCGTGGAAACCGTCACCGGCGAACTGGCGGCCAATGGCGCGGGGAGCGTCACGTCCGGGACCTTTGACGTGAATACGGGCGGAACGCTCTCGCCCGGCGTAACGCTGACGGGCGCGTATTCCGCATCTTCCTCGGCCGAGCGCGGCACGCTCACGCTGACTCTGCCCAACCCCTTGAACCAGACGCGCAATTACGCCGTATACGTAATTAATTCTCCGCAGACCCTTCCGGCGCAACAACTCATCCTGATCCGGATCGACGCGGGTCTCCCGGCAATCGGATCGCTCTTCCGGCAGTTTTAAAATTGCAGGAAAACAGGCTGCTGTTTCGGGCGGAACTACGGCGCTTTTGGCCTCGCGGGGCTGGAGACATCTCTCTTCAATTTAAAATTTCAAATTTAACCCGCAATTCTCACAACCCCCTGAGTGCAATCTTTCCAAAGCTTGTAAGAATCGGACGAAAACCCTTGAGAGGCCTTGGTGGCACAGGCTTCAGCCTGTGCGGTTTTGATTTTCTTACATCGCAAACATCGCACAGGCTGAAGCCTGTGCCACCAAAAGCCATCCCAGCGGCTTCCTAGCCTCTCCAGAGAGATGGGAAACGATTTTAGTGGTTGCGTGGTGAGAAATATGGGTTAAGTTCCCGGATTTTATTGGATTACGAGAAAAACCGACGGGCCCTACGCGGATCGCGCTTCGCGAAGCAGTTGCTCGACGCGCGCGACATCTTCCGGCACGTCCACGCTCACCGAATCGTGCGCGGTTTCGGCGACGCGGATCTTGTAGCCGTTCTCCATCCAGCGCAGTTGTTCGAGCTGTTCGACGCGCTCGAGGTCTCCCAGCGGCAGCGTCGGAAAATCCAGCAGCGCGGCGCTGCGAAACGCATACAGGCCGAGATGCTTCATGTGCTGCACGTGAACGGGAGACTCACGGTCGCGCACCCAGGGAATCGGCGCGCGGGAAAAATAGAGCGCATTGCCGTCGAAATCCAGAACGACCTTGACGATGTTGGGGTCCATGATGTCGGCCGCTTTCGCGATCGGAACCATGAGCGTCGAAACCATCACGCTTTCGTCCGACTCGATCGCTTCGACCGCGGCGTCGATCGCGTCCGGATCGATCAGCGGCTCGTCGCCTTGCACGTTCACGAAAATTTCCGCGTCGTTTCGGGCCATGCCCGCAGCCACTTCGGCGACGCGTTCGGTGCCGGAACGATGCTCGGATCGCGTCATGGCCGCTTCGCCTCCAAAGCCGGCCACTGCTTTCAGGATGCGTTCGTCATCGGTGGCGATAATTACGCGGGATATTTTTTTCGCGCGCCGCGTGCGTTCCCAAACGCGCTCGATCATGGATTTTCCGGCGAGAGAAACCAGGGGCTTGCCCGGCAACCGGGTGGCGGCATAGCGAGCGGGAATCACGGCGATAGCCATAAAGTTTTTTCGCGGCGCATTTTTGATTGCCGATCGGCGATGCGCGCGCCAGAATACTAAAGATGCTATCACACGCCGCAACCCATCGCTGCGCAAGACGATTATTTCTTCCCACTGCGTTGTTGCGGGAAATGCATCCGCATTCAAATTACGAATGATTAAAAAGTATCGGCGGGCCTTGCGCGGGTATTGCCGGGTGGTAGAATAGGCTCAGGTTGGATGTCGGAACAGCCGCAACCGCCCGGGCAGCGCCGGCAAAGGCAGGCAAAGCGGTGATGGCAGAACGAAATCGCGCTCGTCTATGTGCACTCGCTTTTGTTGTGTGCGCTCTCCTTGCGGCCCCCGTCTTCAGCCAGGACAAAGGCCCCGTCCAGCCCCCGAAGAAGTCCGATGAACTAAAGATAAAACCGGGAGAAGGAATCCACGTCGACGTCAACCTGGCCCTGGTCAACGTGACGGTTACCGATCCGCTCAACCGGCTGGTCACCGGCCTGGAGAAGGAAAATTTCCGCGTATTTGAAGACGGCGTCGAGCAGGAAATCGTCACCATGTCGAGCGAAGACGTTCCCGATATCCATCGGCCTGATTTTCGATATGAGCGGCAGCATGTCGGATAAAGTCGACAAGGCGCGCCAGGCCGCCGTGCAATTCATGCGCACGGCAAATCCGCTCGATCAGTTTTTCCTGGTGAGCTTCAACGATCGCGCCGAATTGACCAGCGGATTTACCAGCAGCGTGGACGAGTTGCAGAACCGCATGATGTTCACCGCCTCCCGCGGGCGCACCGCCCTGCTGGATGCCGTCTATCTCGGGCTCAGCCAGATGAGGGGTGCACATAACGCCAAACGGGCCTTGCTCATCATATCGGACGGGGGAGATAATCATAGCCGGTACAGCGAGAACGATGTTCGGAACTTTCTGAAAGAGGCCGACTGCCAGCTCTATGCCATCGGCATCTACGATGATATCGGTATTCGCTCTCGAACAGCCGAAGAACTGAACGGCCCCTCGCTGCTTTCCGAAATGACGGAGATGACCGGAGGACGAACCTTCCCGGTCGGAAACATTGGCGAACTGCCCGATATCGCCGCGAAAATCGGAATGGAGCTGAGGAACCAATATGTCCTGGGATATAAACCGAGCAACGCAGCACACAACGGCACCTGGAGAAAAATCAAGGTCAAGTTGCGCCCCCCCAGAGGACTCCCTCCCCTTACGGTCTACGCGAAGACCGGCTACTACGCGCCGGCGCAATAGCCGCCTGACGCCTTTCCTGCTCACTCTTTTTCTGGCGTGTGCCGGGGTGTGCCTGGCGGGCGTGGCATTCGCGCAGCAACAGCAATCGCCCGTTTCGCCGTCCAGCAAGCCGGCCGCGCCGAGCGCTCCCGCGCAAGAGGCTTCGCAGGATGCTTATAGGATTAAGACGCAGGTCAACCTGGTCGTCCTGCATGCGTCCGTGCTGAATGACCGCAGCGCGTTTGTGCCGGGTTTGAAAGAGGAAAATTTCAAGGTCTTCGAAGACAAGGTCGAGCAGAAACTTTCCGTATTCAAGCAGGAAGACGTGCCCGTCAGCTTCGGCCTGGTCGTGGATAACAGCGGCAGCATGAGGGCCAAGCGTCCGCAGGTAAACGCCGCGGCCCTGACGTTCGTCAAGACGTCCAATCCGCAGGACGAGGGTTTCGTCGTCAATTTTAACGACGACTATTACCTCGATACCGAGCACGACTTCACCAGCGACCTGGCGGAAATGAAGACGGCGCTGGAACGCATCGATGCGCGCGGCAGCACGGCGCTGTTCGACGCCGTGATCGGCTCGCTCGATCACCTCAAAAAAGGGACGCGCGATAAAAAAGTGATTCTCGTGGTGACCGATGGCGAGGACAACGCCAGCCGCCACTCGCTGGAAAATGCGGTCGAGCAGGCCCAGCGAAGCAACGCCCTCATCTACGCGGTTGGCTTGTTCAGCGACGACGATATCAAGCACGATCACCGGGCCATGAAAAGGGCCCGCACGGCATTAAGTCAACTTGCCAACGCCACGGGCGGCCTGGCCTTTTTTCCGGAAAATGTCGAAGACACCGAGGCTATCTGCACTCAGATCGCTCGTGACATCCGCAACCAGTACACCATGGCTTATTATCCAACCAACACCGCGCGCGACGGCTCTTTCCGGTCCGTGCAGGTCGAGGTCATTCCCCCGCGCGGCGCGGGAAAACTCACCGTGCGCACGCGAACCGGATACTTCGCTCCGCGCTCGCCGTCCTCGGGAAACTGATTGGGCTGCAATTCGGGAGTCGTGATAGCTCGCGACTCGTGATTCGTGAAAAACTTTTTCCAATACAATCAGAAGTGGCATTCGGCTTTCCGTCTTGGTGGCACAGGCTTAAGCCTGTGCGGGTTCGATTTCTAACTGTCCGGAACAGCGCACAGGCTGAAGCCTGTGCCACTAAAACCCCGCCGCGCTTTTCCTGATTCGCCACGGCACTGGAAAATTCAGGCTAATTTCCGGCAATCAGCGGCAGAAAACTTTTTCCGTGAGGAATTACGCCGCCGAAATTTTCGGCGATCGTCTGGCCCATGTCCGCCAGCGTGTCGCGGATGCCGAGGTTGACTCCGCGCTTCCCTTCCGGGCTGTAGGTCACGATGGGAACGTATTCGCGGGAATGATCCGTGGTCGGCCAGGCCGGATCGGGATCGCAGCCATGATCGGCGGTGATCATCAGCAGGTCGCGCGGCGCGAGAGCTTTCAGCAACGGAGCAAGCAGAAGATCGAACTCCTCGAGTGACTTCGCGAATCCTTCCACGTCTTTCCGGTGTCCGTAGAGCATGTCAAAATCAACCAGGTTTGCGAAGATGAGGCCGGCCTTCTGCTCGCCCAGCGTCGCATGAATTTTTTCCATGCCGTCCGCATTGTTCCTGGTAGTGACGTAGCGGTCGACGCCGCGGCCGTTGTAGATGTCGTGAATTTTTCCGATGCCGAAGATCGGGACCTTGCGCTCGACCAGAACATCCATCAGCATCGGACGCGGCGGCTCGACGGCGTAATCGTGGCGCCGCTCGGTGCGGCGGAAATTTCCCGGCGCGCCGGTAAACGGCCGCGCAATCACGCGTCCGACTTTGTGCGGCCCGTCCAGCATTTTCCGGGCGATTTCGCACATCCGGTACAGCTCGGCAATCGGGATCACGTCCTCGTGCGTGGCAATCTGAAACACGCTGTCGCCGGACGTGTAAACGATCGGGAATCCGGTTCGCATGTGCTCCTCGCCGAGTTCCTTGATGATTTCCGTGCCGGAAGCGGGTTTGTTGCCGAGCGTCTTGCGGCCGATGGCTTGTTCGAACTGTTCGATCAATTCCCGCGGGAAGCCGTGCTTGTAAACGGGAAACGCCTGCGGCAGCCAGATGCCCGCCATCTCCCAATGGCCGGTGGTCGTGTCTTTCCCCGGCGAATGTGTGGCGCCCTTGCCGTAGCAGCCTTCCGGGCTCGCGGGAGGCGTCAGGTGATCGAGTGGCGCGATGTTGGCAAGGCCCAGGCGGACCAGATTCGGCAGCGCCAGTGGCCGCGATTTCGCGATGTGGCCCGAGCGTATTGCGGCCCACGTCTTCGTAGTCCGCGGCATCGGGCAATTCGCCAATCCCCACGCTGTCCAGCACGATCCAGATGATGCGTTCGAAGGATGCCATATTTCGCCTCGGAAAGAAGTATACAGATTGGCACTTGCGAGGCAAGCGGGGAGACAATTTCCGGCGAAGGATGCGCCTATTGCAAACAAAGGCGCGCGGCTGGCAGTCCGGCTGTGCGCCGGCACTGAAGTGAGACTACGCGGCTTTTTCCAGCACCATCATGGCCGTGGCCGTATTGGAAATGGCCACGTGATAGTTGCTGTGAATCTTCGAAACGTGCTTTCCCAAAGCGCCGCGCATGGCCAGCCAGAGAATGAACTCCGCGCCTTGCGCTCCGGAAAGTTCGACAAGTTCTGGAATCGAGTATCGCGTCAGGGCTTCGGGCTCATTGACGATTTTGTCCATGCACAGCAGGTCGAACTTTTTATTGATGAAGCCGGCGCGCTCTCCATCGAGCTGATGAGATAGCCCGCCGGTGCCGATCACCACGACCTTGAGGTCCTTGGGATAAGATTCAATCGCGCGGCCAATCGCCTGCCCGAACTTATAGCAACGCGCGGGCGAAGGAAGCGGATGCTGCACGGTGTTGATGCAGACAGGAACCACCTTCACGTCGGAGTAGGTGTTCCCTTTCCAAAACAGGGACATCGGGACCGTGAAACCGTGATCCACCAGCATCTCCTGGCAAGTGGTCACGTCAAATTCGTCTTCGACCACGGACTCGATGATGTGCCAGGAAAAATCCGGGTCGCCCTTAAATGGCGGAATCGTGGGGATGCCCCATCCTTCGTCGGCATGAGTATATTCCGCTGCCGCTCCGATCGCGAACGTGGGCATTTTGTCGAGGAAGAAATTCAGCCCGTGATCGTTGTAGATCACGACGGCCACGTCCGGCTTCATTTTTTGAATCCATTGCCGCGCCGGAGGGTAGCCCGCAAAAAAAGGCTTCCAATACGGGTCGTTGAGCAATTCGTCTTCCTTGGGCACGGCATTCCCGATCGAGGGAATGTGAGACGTCGTCAGTCCGCCAATGATGCGAGCCATGCGTTATTCCCCCTGTGATTTGATCTTCTTCTTGAACTCTTCCACCGTCATGCCGGTCTGCTGCGCGCCGACGTCCTGCACGCTCAGCCCGAAAATTCCCGCAAATTTCGCCAGATAATAGATGCATCCGCCGGCATGGATCAACGCCAGAACGTTGCGCGCCTTGACCGCGGCGCGCTGTTCCGCGTTCAGGCCGTATTTCGTGCAGTACGCGTCCTCGTCCCGCAGAAACGCTTCGCGATTCTCCTTGTGGTTGAACGAGTAGCACATCTTGTTCAGGGCATATCCCTTCATGGCCGCCCTGCCGTCGAACATGTAGGTGCCGGGGATATGAATGTCGGGATGCGTGGAATGGGTCATGCTCGAACTCCTCTCGGCTGCCTGGATCGAATTTATTTCCACACACAACTTTCCGGGGAAATTACGGCCAGTCGTGCTTTGGGACATTTACGCAAAGCGCCCGAAAACGCACAGTGATGAAAATCACGGACCCGCGTGACCAGGGGCACAAAACCCGCCGTTGTCTTGACCGCCCCTTGCCCGGACGGTATTCTCAATGCGTCAATCGACTTTTCGCTTCCGCTTATGGAAAGACTGCAAATGAAGCGCGTTTATTTCGACCACAACGCGACCACGCCGGTGGCTCCGGAAGTTCTTGCCGCCATGTTGCCGTACCTTGGCGACGTGTACGGCAATGCGAGTTCGATCCACGCGTTCGGGCAGGCCGCGCGTGGAGCGGTGGAGCGCGCTCGTTCGTCCGTGGCGGCCCTGCTGGGGGCGCAATCATCGGAAATCACGTTTTCGAGCGGCGGCACGGAGTCAAACAATCAGGCCATTTTTGGCGTTCTGGGAAGCGCTCCGGAAGCCGGGCGGCACGTGATTACCTCCGCCATCGAACACGTCGCGGTCCTCGACCCCTGCAAGGAGCTGGCGAAACGCGGAGTGGACCTGACCATCCTTCCCGTGGATCGCGACGGGCTCGTAAATCCGGAAGACGTTCGCCGCGCGATCCGCCCGGACACCGCGCTGATCACCGTGATGCTCGCGAATAATGAATTGGGAACCATCGAGCCCATCGAAGAGATCGGCAAAATCGCCGCGGAAAATGGGATCGTATTCCATACCGATGCCGTGCAGGCCGCGGGCAAGATACCCATCGACGTCACGCGACTCGGCGTTCATCTGCTTTCGATTTCGGCCCACAAATTTTACGGCCCGAAAGGCGTGGGCGCACTATATGTCCGGAAAGGGACGCAGCTGAAGCCGATCCTGTTTGGAGGCCATTCCGAACGGGACCGCCGCCCCGGAACCGAGGACGTCGCCGCCATCGCCGGTACAGGAAAAGCGGCGGAACTTGCGTTGACGAACATGCAGGAGGAAAGCGCGCGTTTAGGGGCGCTGCGGGACCGCCTGGAAAAAGGCCTGCTCGAGCGCGTTCCGCATTGCTGGGTCAACGGCGCGCGAGCGCCGCGAACGCCCAATACGACGAATATGACCTTCCCGTTTGTCGAGGGAGAGGCCATGGTGATCGCCCTGGACCTGAAGGGGATCGCGTGCTCGACTGGCGCGGCGTGCTCGTCGGGAGCCGTGGAGCCGTCTCACGTGCTGACGGCGATCGGCCTGGCTCCGGAAGATGCGCGCGCCACTCTGCGCTTGAGCCTGGGACACCAGAATACCCAGGAGGAAATCGACTTTGCGCTTGAAACGATCCCCGCTGTGATCGAGCGGCTTCGCCAGCTTTCCCCGACCTACAAGAAACCGATGAACGCTTGATGGGATGCTACTATTAAGGGCCGCCTTGCAGGGGCGCTGTCCGCCGAGGCGGATGCTACCACTACATGCAGCACTTGCACGATGAAATGTAAATTGTGACGAATTTAAATTCCAATCCGGGTCCCCTGACCGCCGTTGCCATGAGCGGCGGCGTGGATAGTTCCGCCGTGGCCGCGATTCTAGTCGAGCAAGGATCTCCGGTCGTCGGCCTGACGATGCAGCTTTGGAACCAGCGGCGCTTGCCGGAACTGGATCGCGACGGCGCGCACGGCCAGCGCTGCTGCTCGATCGACGATGTCTATGACGCCAAGCGCGTAGCGCAGCACCTGGGCATGCCGCATTACGTGGTGAACTACGAGCAGCGATTCGAGGACACCGTGGTGCGCCCGTTCGTCGAGGAATATCTCTCGGGCCGCACGCCGATTCCCTGCACCCTGTGCAATAACCACGTGAAGTTCGATCCCTCTGCTGGTGACCTCGCGGCAAATCGGGGCAGATCGCCTGGCGACGGGCCACTACGCGCGGATTCGCCGCAATGATGCGACGGGGCGATACGAACTGCTGCGCGCCGTGGACGCCGCCAAGGACCAGACTTATTTTCTCTTTGGCCTCACGCAAGAGCAGATGTCGCGCACGGATTTTCCTCTCGGCGAACTGGACAAGGCCGCCGTGCGGGAAATCGCGCGCCGCGCCGCGCTGCCCGTGGCGGAAAAGCCCGAAAGCCAGGAGATTTGCTTCGTGCCGTCGGGAAATTACGTCAAGTTTATCGACGCGTATTTGGGCGAGCGCGGCGAATCGCTGCCCGAGGAAGAGGGCGAACTTGTCACGACTTCGGGAGAAGTGATTGGGCGCCACCGCGGAGTGCACCATTACACGCTGGGGCAACGCAAGGGGCTGGGAGTCGCGGCCGGGCGGCCGCTGTATGTGGTGGAACTGGACCGCGCGGCGAATCGCGTGATTGTCGGCGACGACGCCGAATTGCGTTCGGACGAATGCGACGTGCAGAACATCAATTGGATTTCGATGGCGGTTCTCGAAGCGCCGGTGCGCGCGGCCGTGAAGATTCGCCACCGGCATGATCCCGCCGCAGCCACGATCGAGCCGGTGAATGCCACGAGCGCGCGGATTAAATTCGACGAGCCGCAGCGCGCCATCACTCCGGGACAGGCCGCCGTATTTTATTCGGGAGACGTCGTGCTAGGCGGCGGATGGATTCGGTAAGGCCCCAATAGATAAATATTCAGAACGCGGATCGGACTTGCCGCTCTGATCGCCACTCGATCGCATAGCGTCGCATGCGATGCGAGGCAGCTTCTGGTGGCACAGGCTTCAGCCTGTGCGCTGTTCCGGACAGTTAGAAATCGAAACCGCACAGGCTAAAGCCTGTGCCACTAAATGCCGCGCGAGATTCTTGATTTCTCTTCGTTATGCAGCGAAAATACGCAGGCTAAATAAACATTCCTTCGTCCTGCTGTTCGGCGCTCGACGGGTGGTTCCACGTGGTCGCGCCTGTGGCGAGAGGTGCGGAAGAATTCGAGTCCGGCCTGGATTCCGCGAATCAACGCGGTCGCCTTCATGACGGGTCCCAAGACGGTTTCTCTCAAGCGCGTTCCCGCCTCTTCCACGGTTTCCATCGCGCCGGTCAGAATTTGATCGATATGGATCAGCTGCAAGCGCACCCGCTCCAGGGTTTCGCTCAGGATGCGATCCACTTTCTGCGCCTGGCCCCGCGCCATGCGCGTCAGTTCGGAAGCGTCCGCAACGATGCCCGAGATCCGCGGGGAGATGTCCTCGACCAGAATTTGCACGCGGGAAAGAATCGGGGCAACTCGGGTGTTGATTTCCGTAATAGCTTGCTCAATGCGCGCGGCGGTGCGGCGGATGTGGAGAAATATAGCAATCAGGATGACCGCCTGCAACAGCACAGCAAGCGCGGTCACAATCACGAAATACGGCATCCAGCTTTCCATGCATTCCCCTCGACGCGGCTACTGTGCTTTCGCTTTTTGATAGGCGTCACGGCCGGCATCGACCGCGGCGGCAATCGTTTCCTTCTGGCGAACCGCTACGTTCTTGCCTCGCTCGACCAGGTCATCGGCGCGCTCGCGAAGTTCTTGCGCTTTGCGCTGCGCGTACTCGCGGCCTTCATCGGCCTTCTGCGAAAGGTATTCGCGCGTTTCCTCGCCCGACTTCGGCGCGAACAGGATTCCAACTAATGCGCCGATTCCCAACCCTACCAGGAAAAAACTGATTTTGGATCCAGCATTGTCTGACATGGCATACTCCTTCGCGCCAGGCTCCCCTTCCGGATTCAGGAATCAAAACGCGGAGCCCGCGCCCGCTTTACTGCCTCGAAAGTAGCACAGGGTTGTGGCAGAAGCAATCAGGTGGATTTCGCACCCGGCAACTTTGTTCCATTCGTCCCCGCCAGGTGCGCGGAAACGCGTTCCGCCAGTGGCTTGGATACGACCCTGGCGATTTGTTCGACGCTTGCCGAGCGCAATTGCGTGATGCTGCCGAATCGCCGCAAGCAGTTTTTGCGCGGTGCGCGGGCCGACCCCGGGGATATTCTCCAGGCCCGTCTGGATCGTGCGCTTGGCGCGGCGCTGCCGGTGAAAACCCACGGCAAATCGATGGGTTTCGTCGCGAATCTGCTGGATCAGATGCAGGATCGGCGAATGGCGCTCCAGGCGAATCGGCTGATCTTCCTGCCCGAGCACATAGATAATTTCCTCCTGCTTGGCGATGCTGGCGACGGCCTGATTGATGACTTCCAGTTTTTCCAGCGACGCTGCCGCCGCGTGCAGCTGCCCAAGGCCGCCGTCGATGAGGATCAGGCTGGGAAAGGGCTTTTTTTCTTCCAGCAGGCGCCGGTAACGCCGCTCGATGACTTCCCTCATGCTGGCGAAATCGTCGTTTCCCCATTCGCCGCGAATGATAAATTTGCGATAGTCCGATTTTTTCATCCGGCCGTCTTCCCAGACCACCATCGACGCAACCGTATCCGAGCCTTGCAGGTGGGAGATATCGAAGCTTTCAATTCGCCGAGGAGGTTCCGGCAGGCCGAGCGCCTGCTCCAGCGCCTCGACAATCGCTTTCGACGTGGGCTTCAATACGCGGAAGCGCTGCTCGAAGGAGTGGCGCGCGTTCTTCTCGACCAGCTCCAGGAATGCGTGTTTCGCGCCTCGCTGCGGCATCAGGATTTCGACGCGGCTGCGCGGCGGTTCCAGATGCGCTCCGCGCTCGGTCAGGATCTCCTCGAGCAGTTCGCGATCCTCGAAGTCCATGGGAACGTGGATGGCGCGCGGCAGGTACGCGGCGTCGAGATAGAGCTGCTTCAGCAGCGAGGACAAAAATTCGGCGGGCTCGAATTCGTCCAGATCCTCCCAGTAAAAATCGCGCCGGTCCACGACGCGCCCGCCGCGCAGGTGGAACAGATTCACGGCCACCAGCGGAGGCTCGGCATGCCAGGCGAGGACGTCGATGTCGTCGCCCTCGGCGGCGGCGATTTTCTGGCGCTCCTCGATTTCCGCCAGCGTGCGCAGCAGATCGCGGTAGGACGCGGCCTGCTCGTACCGCTCGGACTCGGAAGCGTCGAGCATGCGCGATTCGAGGCTCTGCATCAGGTCCCCGCGGCGCCCTTCGAGGAACATCCGGGTGTCGCGAACGGCCTCGGCGTATTTTTCATCCGTGGTCAGCCCCGGCACGCACGGCCCGTGGCAGCGGCGGATGTAATACTGCAGGCAGGGACGCGGGTGCGCGCGCGTCAGATCGACCGTGCAGGACGGCACGCGGAACGTCTTGTGGATGAAGTGGACGATCCGGTAAGCGAGGCTGTGCGGAAAATACGGCCCGAAGTAGATCGAGCCGTCCTTCACCAGGCGGCGCGTCACGTAGACGCGGGGATATTTCTCAAACGCCGTGTAACGGATGTAAGGATACGTTTTGTCGTCGCGCAACAAAATATTGAACTTGGGCTTGTGCTGCTTGATGAGGCTGTTTTCCAGCGCCAGGGCTTCGCGCTCGTTGTCCACCACGATGTAGTCGATGTCCGCGATTTCGCGGACCAGCGAGCCGGTCTTCGCATCCGTCCAGCGGGATTCCAGAAAGTAGGACTTCACGCGGTTGCGCAAGGATCGCGATTTGCCCACATAGAGAATCGTGCCGAGCGCGTCCTTGAACAGATACACCCCGGCGTCGGCGGGGAGAAGATCGGCTTTTTGTGCGAGGTCCATCGCAGGAGTAGAATAAGAATGCGGCTGCCCGCGCGCCCAGAGGCAACATCCATGATAGCAAAGTGAATCTTACTCTGCGCGGAACCTGAGAATGCCCCGAGAATGCGAAAAAATATCCTAATTGGCGCTTTGTTGCTTGCGGCGGCTCAATCGCTGAGCGCGCAGCAGATTAATCCGGCCACGCCCGCCGCCTCCGCCTCCACCCGAAGCGCCCGCCGCCCATCCGATCGATACGGCCACGCCGCCCCACCGTCCGCAGCGGCGCCGGCCGCGCAGCCGATCGATCCCTCGACGCCCCCTCCGCCTCCATCGGCCGATGCGCCCGACGCGTCAGCGGCTCCCTCGGAACCCGTCTTTGATCCGCTGCATGCGGAACGCAGCGTGGACGTCGGCACGTTCTACCTGAGGACTGGGAAGGTGGATGCGGCGATCGACCGCTTCGTGGAAGCGGCCCATTACGAGCCTTCGCTGGCAAAGCCCTATAGGCTCCTGGGCGAAGCCTACGAAAAGAAAGGCGCGTACCCCAGCGCCATCGAATCCTACAAAAAATATCTGGAACTTCTTCCGACAGCCGAGGACGCCAAGAAAGTGCAGAAGCGCGTTGCCCAGCTGGAAGAAAAAGTCGACAAGGAATCCACCAAGGCCGCCGCGCATTAGCCCGCTTTTTTAAACCTTTTCCAGCAAAACCCCATTAATCCGAATAGCCCGCATTAATCCGGATTGCTCGCAAGGACCAGTAGGACAAGCTTCAGAGCCTGTGTGACAATTTCTGAATCTTTGTGGGTCGTGGCTTTAGCCACGACATAAACACAGCAAAAAGAGCGCGGCTTTAGCCGCTGGCCTGTTCAAATTTGAGTAATCACACAGGCTTCGAAGCCTGTCCACCTCGCGCCTGTAAGAATCCATATCACCGGAAATGCTCCAGATATTTCCGGGCGCGCGCGTATTCCCTGAATCGCTTTTCCTCGGCGCGAAATTCGGGCGAATGCGCCTGGAGCCCGCAGGCGGTCGCGCGCAGGGGATGCTTCACGTGCAGCATTTCGTGATACAGGATTAATTCCACGGCATAGGAAGGCACATCGGGCGAATCCAGCCGTCGGTTCATCACAATTTGATTGAGTGAGGGATCGAAACATCCGAACTGCGAAGTCCAGGCCCGCTTGCTCCAGCCGAGGCGCGGTCGCGGCAGTTGTCCTCCGAAATATTCCTGGTTGAGCGCCGCGAACATCGGCTCGAGGTCATGGGACGCGCCGTTCGGACTGTGCGGGATGCGGCGCGCGCGCTTGCAGGCGGACCTGCGCGATGTGCCGCCGCGTGGAATGCGCCAGCGCGTATTGCCGGTAGAGATCGCGCAACTCGCGCGGCACGCGGCAGGCGATACATTTTCGCCAGCAGGATGGCCGCGGCGGCTTCGATCACCGCCACGGGGGCTTCGCGCAGAATATCGGAGAGCCGCACGCGGGCGACGTCATCCCTGAGGCGCATGGTGTGCGCCAGATTCGCGTACGGATACAATTCCACGATGAAAGCGGGCGGGCGTCCCTGGCATCCCAGGCGCGTAAAGATGCGCTGAAAAATGCGGTCCCCTCCCGGAAGCTGGGAGGGCCGCCGGGGCTCCGTGATTGTCGTGTCAAATAGGTTCACGACGGTTTTCGCCGCACCGGAGGCGGCGCCATTTCTTTCGCGGCCTTCTCCACTTCCTTGGCGGCGTCCTGCGTGGCTTCGATGGCGTCGTCCAGATTCTCCTTATAGGTTTCGTGTTCCGGGCCGTTCGCGGAAAGGTCCTGCAGGTACGGCAAAAACTCCTTGAGCCGCGCCCCCAACACTTTCACGCCTTCGCGAATGTCCTGCTGCTTCTCGATGCCGAGGTCGATCAGGTCGGCGGCATCGTCGATGCAGCCGGAATAGCTGTTGATCAGGTCGTTCAGGCGGTCGGTGCGTTTCTCGTCCTTGGGATCCATGTGCGCGAATTCATACTGGAGTTTCTTGATGCGGTCCGCGGCGAAACCCGCATAGAGCACGATGCGCGGCCCGGTGATTCCCGCGTCGCGAATCTTGTCCGCCTCCGCATCGCTCAAATATTCCTTCTTCTGCGGGGGAGCGGACATCGCCGCGGGCGCGGCGCCGAGAATGGCGGCGAGCAGAAAAAGTGCCCCGGTTGTAGTGGTCGCTCGCATGGAACTCCTCACGGATTCGGCTTCTTGGACTTTTGAGCCGGCCTCCTGGGGAAGAGCGCGTCAATCAGATCGTTTTGCGCCGTCACCAGATCGGCGCGAACCTCGCGGAAAAATGGCCGCTTGTCCACGGGAAGCGTGAAAATTAAATCGTCGATGTGCCGGACCGTTTCTCGCAGGCTGATCTGAAGCTCCTTGAATCCCGCGGGCTTTTTCTCCGCGTCGATTCCCGAGGCCTTCAGCGCTTCGACCGTTTCCCGGACTTCATCGCGGTATTGTTCCAAAGCGTGCAGGGAGCCGACGTCGTCCCCGGATTTCAGTTGCTTCCTGGCCAATTCGACCTGCTGGTCGCCGAATTTCGCCAGTTCGCGGGCCTTGCGGACCGGGTCGGTCTCATGCTGGTACTGAGCCAGCGCCGCGGCCAGGGGATCCTGCGCGGCAAGCGGGGCGCAGAGAGCCAGAATCGAGAGCGCGGCGGTCAGGATTTTTCCCATCGCGCGGACTCTCCTTGCCTCATTTTTTCTACTTCTTCCGCGACTGCCTGAGTTCGTTCTGCAGCGTAATAATTCGATGGCGCGCCTGAAAATCCTGCGTGTCATGCTGCCCGTTATCCTGGTCGAGAAACTTCTGGTACGCATCGACGGCCTCGGCCTTACGAGAAAGTTTATCGTAACAGATCGCGCGAACAAACCAAGAACCCGGCTTGGGTGGTTCCAATTTATCAAGCCGGTCCATGGCGCCGAGCGCCTCGGCGTAATCTTCATGCAGAAACAATGCGCTCGCCAAATCGCGCAAGGCATCGGCAGACTGCGGATTTTGCGCGTAGACCTGGCCTAAAATACCGATGGCCGCGGGATACTCGCGCAGCTCGATATCCACGTGGCCCAGCCAGTAAGCCAGCTCCGGATCGTTCGAGGAAAGTTTCACGGCTTGCGTCAGCGTCTCTCCCGCCTCTTTCCATTTCTTTTGTTGCATGTAAATTTCGCCGCGCATCTTCAGCGATTCGGGCGAGGGCGAGGCGCCCGCATCGGCGCGATCGAGTTCGGCCAGCGCATCGTCGAGCCGGTTGAGATCGAGCAGCGCGAAGGCGCGGTCGAAATGCGCGGCCCGGTCCTCCGGTTTCAGTTTCAAATATTCGGCGAACGCGTCGCTCGCGGCTTCATATTTCTTTTGATCCTGCAGGGAGTTCGCCAGGCCCAATCGAGCCGGCGCGGCGTCCGCGCGCAGGGCAACGGCATCCCGGAATTGCGCTTCCGCTCCGGGCGCATCCTTGGTTCGCAGCAGCGCGCGGCCCAGCGCGAAATGAATCTCATAATCGTTGGGATCAAGCGCCAGCGCGCCGCGATACAGTTCGATGGCCTCGGGAAGTTTCCCGGCATGTTCGAGCGAAAAACCTTCCAGGAATCGCGGGCGGCTTTGTGAAGGCAGCAAGTCGACGGCGTGGCGAAAGGCTTCGGCGGCGCCTGCTGGGTCGCTATCCATCAGCACCAGGCCAAGGTTCAAGTACGCGGCGGCCATCTTCGGGTCCAGCTCCACCGCGCGCGAGAATTCCGTTTTGGCATCCGCGAAACGCTTCAGTCCCGAGTACGCATACCCAAGCTGAAAATGCGCGTAGGAGTCGTCCGGCCTCTCGGCAATGTATTTTTGAAGCGGATCCAGAGCCGCCGCGAAATCCATTTTATCGATCGCTTCGGTCGCCTGACGCAGCAGCGGCGCCAACGGATCTTCCTTGCTCTTGGAAGCAGATGGGCCGACGGGTTCGGCGGAGATTTTCGCTGCGACTGCGCGTGCAAAGACGCTGCATTCACGAAAAGCCACACCAACATCCATCGCATAAAGTAGTGAAGCGGGCTTGCCATTCCGGCTGAGATTCATTTTGGTGATTTTGGCGGACGGGCGGATTTCGCAACCGGTTGGCTGTGATTCCCATGATTCAATTGCGGATTAAGCGCCCCGGCCAAAAATTTGCCCGTGAACGAATGCGAATTTCGCGCGACCTGCTCGGGCGTTCCCGTGGCGACCACGCGGCCGCCTTGCTCGCCGCCTTCCGGCCCCAAGTCGATGATCCAGTCCGCGGATTTCATGATGTCCAGGTTGTGCTCGATGACCAGAATGGAAGCTCCGGTGTCGATCAATTTGCGGAACGCGGTCAGGAGTTTCTGAATGTCGTCGAAATGCAGTCCGGTTGTGGGTTCGTCGAAGATGTACAAGACGCCCTCGTTCGCCTGCGTGGTGAGATGCGCGGCGAGCTTCAGGCGTTGCGCTTCGCCGCCGGAAAGCGTTGTCGCGGATTGTCCCAGGCGAAGATAGCCGAGCCCCACTTCGTCGAGAATTCTGAGCTTCGAGGTGATTTTCGGGACGCCCGCAAAAAAAGCCAGCGCCTCGCGAACCGTGAGCTGCAGGACTTCGTGCACATTTTTTTCGCGGTAGCGCACTTCGAGCACGCCGCTCTTGAATCTAGTGCCGCGGCATTCCTCGCAGATCAGTTCGACGTCCGCCAGGAACTGCATTTCCACCGTCACCGTTCCTTCGCCCTGGCACGCTTCGCAGCGCCCTCCCGGGATATTGAACGAGAAATGGCCCGCGGAGTAGCCGCGTTTTTTCGCTTCCGGCGTCGCGGCAAACACTTCGCGGATCGAATCGAACGCTTTCATGTAGGTCGAGGGGTTGGACCGCGGCGTCCGGCCGATCGGCGACTGGTCGACCAGGACCACGCTTTCCAGAAAATGGTCGCCCTCGATCCGGTCGCACAATTCCTTGAAGGTTCCGCCGACACGGCGCGCCGCCAGCGCCTTGTAAATCACTTCGTGCACGAGCGTGGATTTGCCCGACCCCGACACGCCCGTAATCGCCACGAGCATTCGCAGGGGAATCATCAGATCGATATTTTTCAGATTGTGCGCGCGGGCGCCGTAGATACGCAAAAAGCGGCCGCTCGGCTTGCGACGCGCGGAAGGAACGGGGATGCGCAGTTCGCCGTTCAGGTATCGCGCGGTGAGCGACTCGCTGCTGTTTAACAGTTCGGCGCGCGGGCCGATGAACAGAAGTTCCCCGCCATGCTCGCCCGCTCCCGGACCCAGATCGATCACGTAGTCGGCGGCGGCAATCGTGTCGGGATCGTGCTCGACGACCAGAATGGTATTGCCGAGGTCGCGCAAGCTTTTCAGGATGTCGATCAGGCGGTGCGTATCGCGCGGGTGCAGCCCGATCGATGGCTCGTCCAGCACGTAGAGCGCGCCGACCAGATGCGAGCCCAGCGAAGTCGCAAGTTGAATGCGCTGCGCCTCGCCGCCGGAAAGCGTCGAGGCCAGGCGATCCAGCGACAGATATTCCAGGCCCTACCTGGTCGAGAAACAACAGGCGCTGGCGGATTTCCTCGAGAATTTTGTCGGCGATGGCGGCCTGCTCCGCGCTCAATTCCAGGCTGTCCATGAATTGCCGGACCTCGGCCACGGTCATCGCGCAAACTTCCGTAATCGATTTGCCCGAGACGCGCACCGCGCGCGCTTCCGCGCGCAGCCGCGCTCCGTGGCATTCCGGGCAAATCGCATAGCCCCGGTAACGGCTCAGGAAAACGCGCACGTGGAGTTTATATTTTTTCCGCTCGAGCCAATGGAAAAATCCGTTCACGCCGTGATAGTCGGATTTCGGATCGCCTTCGATCACCAACTCTTGCTGCGCCGCAGTGAGGCTCCGAAACGGCGCATCGAGCGAAATGCCATTCGCGCGAGCGAATTTTTTCAGCTCGGCCAGCAACACGCGGTACCTCGGCTTGGTCCATGGCTGGATCGCGCCCTCGTTCAGCGATTTGCTCTTGTCGGGAATCACCCGATCGATGTCGAAATCGACCGTGTTGCCGAAGCCCTGGCAGCGCGGGCAGGCCCCGTACGGATTATTGAAGGAAAATAGTCGCGGTTCGGGTTCCTGGTACGCGGCGCCGCAAGTCTTGCACTCGAAGCGCTCGTTAAACACCATGCGTTCGGCCGCGCCGTCCGGAGTCTCCGGAACAAATTCGAGGATCGTCTCGCCACGCCCCTCGCGATAACAAATTTCGACCGAATCCACCAGCCGCGAACGCATCTCGGAATCGATTGCCAAGCGATCCACGACGACGTAGACCGGCTGCGAGAAATCCACGTCCAGCAACGTTTCCGGGGACGAGAATTCATGAACGCGGCCCGCCTGGTAGAGCCGCTGAAACCCGCGCCGCTGCAACGCGCCGAGAGCCAGCCGCACGGCTTCGGGAGAAATTTTCGCCTGTTTTTTCGGCGCGGCTTTGCGCGGCGCAGTGGCGGCCGGAGGCGCGGCGATTTCCAGACGGTAGAGCACGTAAAATCGCCGCCCTTGCGGCAACGCCAGCACGCGCGCGGCGATTTCGTCCATCGTATCCTTGCGGACTTCGTGGCCGCAATTCGTGCAGAACGTGCGCCCGGCGCGCGCATAGAGCAGGCGCAGGTAATCGTATATTTCCGTGGCCGTGGCCACCGTCGAGCGCGGGTTGCGCGTCGAGTTCTTCTGCTTGATGGCGATGGCCGGGGCGATGCCCGTGATTTCGTCCACGTCGGGCTTCTCGATCCGCTCGAGAAACTGCCGCGCGTAGGCCGAAAGCGATTCGATGTAGCGCCGCTGCCCTTCGGCGTAGATCGTGTCAAACGCCAGGCTCGACTTGCCCGATCCGGAAACTCCCGTGACCAGCGTGATCGCGTTGTGCGGAATATCGAAGCTGATGTTTTTTAAATTGTGCACGCGCGCGCCGCGCACACGAATCACTTCCTGTTCGGGGATGTCCACTCCCGGACCCGCCGCTGCATCGTTCCGGGGTGCTTTCCAGTCTATTGGGCACGCGAACCTGCTCCCAGCGCCATCCGCGACGCCTGTCTAAACTTTTGATTATACGTGGTTGCAGGAAGACGGGCAATTGGCCCTTGTAGGCCTTAGGCAGGCACTCTTGCCTGTCCCTGTAAGGCTTACTCAAATTGTGCGGGACAGGCAACATGCCTGTCCTACACAACCATCGTAGCCACTCGGGCACCTTGCCTTGACACGCGAATTCCCCTCCGATAACTTGCCAAAGGAGCAATGATCGCCGTATTCGCGCGCATATTTCCCGCGCGATCCTGGAACGGGAGACCTTTTTGTCCGACCCCATCATCACACTGACCACCGATTTCGGCACCAGCGACCATCTGGTCGGCTCCATGAAGGGCGTCATCCTGAACATCAATCCCGCCGCCCGCATCGTGGACATCAATCACGGCGTCGCGCCGTTCGATATTCTCGACGGGGCGCTCTCGATCGCGAATACGTATAAATATTTTCCGCCGCGCACCATTCATGTGATCGTCGTGGACCCGGGGGTCGGCACGCAGCGCCGCCCGCTTCTGGTCAGCGCCGAAAAACAATATTTCATCGCGCCGGACAACGGCGTCCTCTCCCTGATTTACGAGCGCGAATCCTGCACCGTGCGGCATATTTCCTCGGAACATTATTTCCTGAATCCCGTCAGCGCCACGTTTCACGGCCGCGATATTTTCGCGCCCACCGCCGCGTGGCTCGCAAAAGCCTTTCAGACCGAAGCTTTCGGCGAGGAAATCACGGATTTCGTGCGATTCACGATGCCGAAAGCGAAGCCGTCCGGACACGCGATCAAAGGCGTCGTGTTGCGCGTCGATGCGTTCGGGAACCTGATGACCAACCTCACGACCGAAGACGTTCCGGCGTCGATGGCCGCCTCCGGCGCCATCAA
Organism: Terriglobia bacterium; assembly: GCA_963781055.1. Classification (GTDB taxonomy): domain Bacteria; phylum Acidobacteriota; class Terriglobia; order Acidiferrales; family UBA7541; genus Palsa-360. The sequence continues at coordinate 15,240 of CAWAEW010000033.1, read as the reverse complement.
ACTCGCGGTCAACGGAAAAGAAGTCGGAAAATTCGTGCAGACGTTTGGATTGGGAGCGCCCGGAGAGCCGGTCGCGCTGTTCGGCTCCGCGGGCTTTCTGGAGATTGCCGTGAACCGCGGCAACGCCGCGCGCACGCTGGGCGTAAACCGCGGCGCGGAAGTTACGCTCGATCTTGCCTAGTTCTTCCTAACAAACTAGTCTCGATTCTCCGGTCCGGTGACGGAAACATTTTCACTGCCCGGAATGTCGAGATAATGCTCGCAGTTCGGGTGTTGGTGGCATAGGCCTCAGCCTGTGCGATGTTGCGATGTAAGCATCAAAACCGCACAGGCTGAAGCCTGCGCCACCAAAAACCTGTCCCACCTAACGGAATCAGCGCGGCAAATCCATGGTCATCAAGAATGCGCGCGTGCGCGGGTCGAGCCAATCGCGCAAGGCGTCTCCCAGCAGATTGAACGCCAGCACCGCCGCCATGATCCCCAGCGCGGGAAACACCACCAGGTGCGGCGCGTCAAACAGATGATTGCGCGCGTCGTTGAGCATCGCGCCCCAGCTGGGCGTAGGCGCGATCACCCCCAGCCCCAGAAAACTCAGCGTCGATTCCGACAGGATCGCTCCCGCCATTCCGATCGTGGCCTGGATCAACACAGGCTGCAGCGTGTTCGGCAGCAAGTGCCGCAGCAAAATGCGCGCGTGCGATGCGCCCAGCGACCTCGCCGCGAGAATGAATTCCATTTCGCGGACCTTCAGCACCTGCGCGCGCGCCAGCCGCGCATAGCCCGCCCACCCGGTAATCGTCAGCGCAAAAATAACCTTGTCCAGTCCGGGCCCCAGAAATGCCGCGAACGCAATCGCCAAAAGGATTCCCGGAAAAGAGAGAAACGAATTGATCAGAACGATGTTCACGAAGCGGTCGAACGCCCCGCCGAAATATCCCGCCAGCGATCCGAGCGCCAAGCCCACAATTCCCGCGCCGAGCACCACCGACACTCCGACTAGCAGCGATACGCGTGCGCCGTAGATCGTCCGCGAGAGAACGTCGCGGCCCAGTTCATCGGTTCCCATCCAGTGGTGCGCGCTCGGCGAAAGCAAGCGCTCCGGCAGGCTCTGCGCGGAGGGATTCTGCGGCGCGATCCACGGCGCAAAAAGAGCCGTCAAAACCAGCAGCAGGCTCACCGCGAGGCCCCAGCGACCCAGCCCGCTGGTGCGAAGAAATTGACGGATCTGCGATGTCGATTTCATATTTTTTTGCTACACCGAAAACCTAGCCGCAATACCCTGCTGTAGCCCGCCTCTTCAGAGGCGGGGGTTTTCGCGGCCGCCGAATCTAAACCCCCGCCTCTGAAGAGGCGGGCTACAGCACGTCGGCGCGCGCGCAATTGCTCCCACAATTTCACTGCAAGCGCACACGCGGGTCCACGACGGCGTAAACCAAATCCGTGAGCAAATTCACTACAACATACGAGAGCGCGATCACCAGAATGCACCCCTGCAGCAACGGATAATCCCGCGCCGAAATGGCCTGAACGGCGAGCCGCCCGATTCCCGGCCAGGAAAAAATCGATTCGGTGATGATCGTTCCCGCCAGCAGCGATCCGAACTGCAAGCCCACGATGGTAATGACCGGAATCAAGGCGTTCGGAAACGCGTGCCGGAACAGCACCGACGTTTCCGGAATTCCCTTGGCGCGCGCCGTGCGCACGTAGTCGCTGGAAAGCTCCTCGATCATCGATCCGCGAACCATGCGCGTCAGAATCGCCGCGAGCGCCGCGCCCAGCGTGGCCGCCGGCAGGATCAGATGGCTCAGCCCGCCCCTCCCAGAAACAGGCAGCCATCCGATGATCACGGAAAAAACGAGAATCAGAATGGGACCCAGCGCGAAGTTAGGCACGGAAAGGCCCAGCAGCGTGAAGAAAGAAGTCGCGCGGTCGGCCCGGCTGCCGCGGCGCCACGCGGAGAATACTCCCGCGGGAATGGCGATGGCGATGCAAACCAGCAGGGCGGCCAGGGACAATTCCAGCGTCGCGGGAAAACGCTGCGCCACAATCGGGAGAACCGGGTCCGGAATAGCGAATCGAGCGGCCCCAATCGCCGCGGGCGAGACCCTCGAGATAGTGCGCATACTGCACGCCGAGCGGCTGGTCCAGGCCGAGCGAATGGCGAAGCTGCGCGAGGTCTTCGGCGCGCGCATCCTGGCCCAGCATTTGCAAAACAGGATCGCCCGGCACGATATGAATCAGGAGAAAAACCATCGTGAGGATGAGCCACAGCGCCGGCAACGTGTACAGAATGCGGAGAAGAATATGCCGGATCATTCGGGTTTCCGCGCATTCTCGGCGACGGGATTCGCGCCGGGCGCGGAAGGCGGCGCCTCGCCGGCCGGCTTGAGCCGCTGAATCTTGACGCGCGCCACGCGACGTCGGTCCATTTCCACGACGGTGAAGCGATACCCGCCAAACTCAAAATTCTCGCCGCCCTTGGGGATAAACCCGAGTTGCGCGAGAACAAATCCTCCCACGGTGGCGTAGGAAGGATCTTCCGGGAGGATAATGTTGTACTGCGATTCGAGGTCGCGGATGCTGAGCGAGGCATCGAAAATCATGGCCGCCTCGGCGCCCTGCCCAACAATAAGCGGCCTTTCGACCACATCGAATTCATCATGAATTTCGCCGACCAGCTGTTCCAAAATATCCTCGAGCGTCACGAGTCCCAGGATGGTGCCGAATTCGTCGACGACCATGGCCATCCCGCCATGGCGCGTTCGCAACTCAAGCAGCAGTTCATTGGCGGGCTTGGTCTCCGGCACGATCACGATTTCGTGCAGCATGCGCCGCAAATTGAATTCCGGCGCGGACCAGCCTTCCTCGGCGCGGCGTTCCCTGTCCAGCAGCACCCACACAATGTCCTTGATATGAATGTATCCGAGGACGTGGTCGCCGGCGCCTTCAAACACCGGCAGCCGCGAGCGCTGCGTGGTCACGAAAACGCGCATGACGTCGTCCAGCGTGGCGTCGGCCGTCACCCAATGCATGTCCGGGCGCGGCACCATCAGCTCGCGTGCCTGCGTGCGGTCCAACTCCAACGCGCCGACGATGACCTTTTCTTCTTCCGCGCCAATCAGGCCGCGCTCGCGCGCCTGCTGCATTTGGATCTGAAGTTCCTCGGCGGAATGGACCTGCGTGTGGCTGGGCCCTCCGGAAAACCCCAGCCCGCTCAAAATCCAGCGGCTGGCTCCGTCGAGCAGGCTAATGGCGGGGCTGAACACTTCGAGATACCACTGGAATGGGCGCGCCACCAGCAACGCGACAAGTCCCGGCGCGCTGCAAGCTGATACTTTTCGGGACGAGTTCTCCCAGCACAACGTGCATGACCGTGAGCAGGAGAAACGCGAGCGCCAGCGAAACCCCGTGCACCAGCACCGCGGTATGCCATCCCGGAAAATTCGCCACAGCAGGGGTGAGCAACGTCGCCAGCGTCGATTCTCCCAGCGCGCCGAGAGCCAGGCTCGTCATCGTCATTCCGACTTGCACTCCGGAGACCACGCGATCCAGCCGGCCGGTCAAATCCAAAACGATTTTCGCGCGTCCGCGCCCCTGCTCCACCAGTTGCCGCACGCGCGAGAGACGCACAGCCACCAGCGAAAATTCGACCGCGGCAAAAAATCCATTCACGGCCACGAGCGCAAACAATCCGAGTAGTCGCAGCGCGATCAACGCAATGGCTCTCCTGGCGCCCAATTCTAGCAGCCTCGGCACCCCGGCCCAAGCAACACCGCACGATGGATTGCGCAGCCGCCGCGGGCAAACTGCTTCGCTGCCGAATGGCGCGCGCAGCGGAGTCCCCTGCGGCGCGGTGATAGGCTCACGGCCGGGAAAATCCGCCGCCTTCATTAAGCGGTTGTTTCCGTTCTTGCGCGTGCATTAGAATGTGTCCTCGATCCGCCGTCCGATTTTCGCAATCCGCGCGGCGCTTCGGCGGGAGGATCAAGCAGGCGTTTTTTGCTCCCATTGCCTGCAATCGCGAATCATGGCTACCGTGAATCCAGCATCGACAAAAGGACAGGACGCCGGGAAGAAGCCGGATTTCGAGTTCGCCCTGGCGCGTCTGGAAGAAATCGTCGGCAAACTCGAAAACGCGAATCTATCGCTCGACGACGCCATGAAGCTGTTTGAAGAAGGCGTGCAGCTTTCGCGCGATTGCCAGAAATATCTGGAACAGGCCGAGGGCAAAGTGGAAATCCTGCTCAAGAAAGCCGGCAGCGAAATAGCCGCCGAGCCGTTTAATCCCGAAGCCGAGGAAGATTCCTAGCCGGCCGCCTTTCATGGGCGCGTCCGAGCCACCCTGCATCTGATGAACCTTCCGACATTTTTCGAAGAAGACCGCGCGGCGGTGGACGCTGCCCTGGACCGGCTGATGCCCGGGGAAAACGCGGTTCCCGCGTCCGTCCACACCGCCATGCGCTACAGCGTGCAGGCGGGAGGCAAGCGCGTCCGCCCGATTTTGTGCCTGGAGGCCGCGCGAATTTTTTCCGCGGACCTCGCGCCGGTTCTGCCGATTGCCTGCGCCCTCGAATTCATCCACACCTACTCGCTGATTCACGACGACCTGCCCGCGCTGGACAACGACGATTTGCGCCGCGGCAAACCCACTTGCCACAAGAAATTCGGAGAGGCGACCGCGATTCTCGCCGGCGATGCGCTGCTGACGCTGGCGTTCGAGACGCTGGCGAATGCGCCCATCGAGCCGGCGCGGCGCGTGGCCATCCTCTCTCACGTCGCCGCGTCGGCCGGCACCGTGAACGGCATGGTCGGCGGGCAAGTCGCCGACCTGGAAGCCGAAGGGCGCGACATCCGGCCCGAGGAACTCGAATATATTCACCGCTCGAAAACGGCCGCGCTGATTCGCGCCTCCGTCGTGGCGGGAGCCATCGGCGGCGGCGCGGACGATGAAAATGTGGCGCGCCTGCGGCGCTTCGGCGAAACCATCGGATGGGCCTTTCAGGTAGTCGACGACATCCTCGACGTGGAAGAAACCTCCGCGACGCTGGGTAAGACGGCGGGAAAAGACGCCGCGCAAAAAAAAGCGACGTATCCCGCGCTCTATGGCCTGGAAAAATCGCGCCAATTCGCCGCGCAACTCGAAACCAGCGCGATGGCGGAGCTCACGCCCTACGGCCCGCGCGCTGCCCGGCTGAAGGAACTCGCGGAACTCATCGTCCATCGCCGCGCATGAAGCGGCGATTTTGCCTTTTGTAGCTCGCCTCTTCAGAGGCGAGGTTTATCTCGTCGCAGGCAGAAAATCCCCGTCCGCCGCCGCGGACGAGTTACAACAATAATCGTTCGATGATCGCTAGTATTGATGGATCGCCGTGCCCTCCAAACCAAAATCCGGGAAAAAGAGGCTGGACGTGCTGGTGGTCGAACGAGGCCTCGCGGAATCGCGCGAAAAGGCGCAAGCCATGATCCTGGCCGGAGAAGTGCGCGTCGAACGGCGCGCGAAGCGAAAAAGCGGGAACGCAAATCGCGGCCGACGCGCGAATCGAAATCAGCGGAGCCTCGGCGAAATATGCGAGCCGCGCGGGATTCAAGCTGGAGGGCGCGCTCGAGGATTTCGGCGTCGATGCCGCGGGGAAAACGTGCCTCGATATCGGCTCATCCACCGGCGGCTTCACGGATTGCCTGCTGCAGCACGGAGCGCGGCGGGTCTATGCGGTCGACGTAACGCCCCAGCAAATGGCCTGGCGGCTGCAACAAGACCCGCGCGTGACACAAATAAAAGAAAATGCGCGCAATCTTCGCCCCGGACAAATTCCGGAACCCGCCGACCTGGTGACTCTGGATGTTTCTTTTATTTCCGCGGCCAAGGTCCTTCCCGCCGTGGTGGCGGCCGCGGGGCCCGGCGCGGAATACCTGATTCTGGTCAAGCCGCAATTTGAACTCGACCGCAGAGATATCGGCGCGGGCGGCATCGTGCGCGACGCTTCCCTGCACAACAAAGCGGTCGAGCGCGTGCGCGAAGCGGCGATCGCGGCCGGATTGACCGTCGGCGATGTGCGCCCGAGCAAATTGGCCGGAGCCGAAGGCAATCAGGAATTCTTCCTGCATGCCTGGGCGAAGCAGCGCACCGAATTCATCGCGGGGGACTGACCTGCATTTTTCTCCTAGCATGAATTGGATCCGCCGTTCGTTGTAAATCGGAGGTGTTTTTGGTGGCACAGGCTTCAGCCTGTGCGCGGTGCCCAGCGGATGAAAATCAAAACCGCACAGGCTGAAGCCTGTGCCACTTAACTGCCCTGGCCGTGCGCTCTGGTATCGCACAAACTAAGGGCGCGAATTGCGGCCACGCCATCGCATGAGAAATGTCGGACTAGAGCACGATTGCGGGCTCCGCACGCTTTCGCTGGACGGAACACGGCACCCCGAGGAAATGCCGGAAAAAATCCCGGCGATAAATGCTAGAGTAGAATCCGCCTGAAACCCATGCCACCTGACACCAAAATGATTCGAACGGTCGGAATTATCTCGCGCCCCCGCCGCGAAGACATCGCGCGCGTCGTGCCGCCGCTTATCGCTTGGCTGCATGAGCATAATGTGAAGGTTATCTGCGACTCCGAGACCAGAGAATGCATCGGCGCCCTGGCGGGAGAAACGCTGCGGCGCGAGGATCTTCCCGGGTGCGCCGACCTGCTGATCGTGCTTGGCGGCGACGGCACATTGCTTTCCGCGGCCCGGCAGGCCGCGCCGCGAAAAGTGCCGATCCTGGCCGTCAATCTCGGCGGGCTCGGCTTTCTGACCACCGTATCGATCGACGAGCTCTACCACATTCTCGAGGAAATTTTTTCGGGCAAGCACCGCATCAGCGAGCGCGTCATGCTCGAGGCGGAAATTGTTCGCGGCGGGAACGTCATTCGCCGGCAGATTGCGCTGAACGACGCGGTGCTGAACAAAGCGGCGCTGGCCCGCATCATGGATTTGGAATTGCGCGTCAACGGCGAATACGTCACCACGTACAAAGCCGACGGATTGATTCTCTCGACCCCGACCGGGTCCACCGCCTACTCGCTGGCGGCCGGCGGCCCCATCGTCTATCCCATCGTCGAAGCCTTCGTGATCACGCCGATTTGCCCGCACACGCTGACCAACCGGCCGCTGGTGGTTCCCGACTCCGTAAATATTGAAATTGAATTCAAATCCGAGGACGACGCGGTTTTTCTCACGCTCGACGGGCAAGTGGGAATCGAGCTGGCGAGAAATGATCAGATTCAGATCCGCAAGGCGCCGGAAAAGCTGTTTCTGGTGCGCCCGGCCAAGAAGACCTATTTCGAAATCCTGCGCAGCAAGCTGAAGTGGGGCGAACGGTAAACCGCTTTTGCAACCACGGATGCACACGGATTAACACGGATAAAACTCATTCTTAAAATCAAGGATTCTTGAATTTCAGATTTGAGATTGCAGATTTCAAATAGCAAAGGTCAGATGCCGAATTTTACGTTTCAGGTTTTCGGATCGTTATTCCGGAACGTCGGACTTCAAAAACATTGTCCCGGCCTCCCGATCCATGAATCCTAATTTGAAATATCAAGTTTGAAATTTGAAATTCCAGTTCTTGCCGTTCTTGCTCTTCGTTCTAATCCGTGTTCCTCCGTGTGTATCCGTGGTTCCAGCGCCGTTGCTTTTCCTATTCCCCGCGAACCAGGTCCGCCAGGGACTCCCGCCGCCGGATCACCTGGACGCGGCGGCCGCTGACGAGCACTTCCGCGGGACGCGGGCGCGTATTGTAATTCGACGCCTCGACGAAACCATACGCCCCGGTTCCCCACAGAACCAGCAAGTCGCCCGAAGCCACTTTTCCCAGCGGCCAATCCTGAACGAAGCAATCGCCGGATTCGCATACCGGCCCGACAACATCGGCGCGCGTGATTTTTCCGGAGGCGCGGCGCGCGCGCGTGACCGGGTGCGTCGCGCCATACAGCGCGGGGCGCATGAAATCGTTCATCGCGGCGTCCACGATCACGAAATCCTTCCCCCGATTTTCCTTGGTGTACAGCACGCGCATCAGGATCACGCCCGCCGGGCCGATCAGCGAGCGCCCGGGCTCGATCAACAGGTGGCACCCGAGCGGCCGCACGATGCGCCGCGAGTTCCGCGGCGTACGCGGCCTTGTCCGGCGGCTGTTCCGCCGTGTAGCGAATGCCCAGGCCGCCGCCGCAATCCAGATACCGGAGCGCGATTCCCGCGCGGCCCAGGTCGCGGAAAAATCCCGCCAGGCGGGACACGGCGCGGCGGTACGGCCCAAGCGTCAGGATTTGCGAGCCGATGTGCGCGCTGATTCCCTGCCACTCGATCCAGCGCGAATCGCGGTGCGCCAGGTACAGCTTTCTCGCCGCTTCCCAGTCGATGCCGAATTTATGGCGGTGGTGCCCGGTGGAAATGTGCGGGTGGCCGCCGGCCGCAACGTCCGGATTGACGCGGATCGACGCCGATGCCCGCACACGAAGACGCGACGCCTCCGCCGCAAGCAGGTCGAGTTCGGCCGCCGATTCCACGTTAAACAGCAGAATGCGCGCGCGCAGCGCCTCGCGAATTTCCTCGCGCGATTTGCCCACTCCCGAAAAAACGATGCGGTTGCCCGGCACGCCGATGCGCCGCAAGCGATAGAGTTCCCCGCCCGAAACGATGTCAAATCCGCTGCCCAGCGCCGCAAAAACGCGCAATATTCCCAGATTTGAATTGGCTTTCACCGCGTAGCAGATCGTGTGCGGAAGTTTCCCGAATGCCCGGTCCATGCGGCGGTAGGCCTGCTCGATGCTTGCCCGGCTGTACACATACGCGGGCGTTCCGATCCGCTCGGCTATTTCTTCCACCGCGACGCCTTCACAGAAGAGCCGCGATCCTCGATACGAAAATCCCGTCCGTATAGCGGACGGGATCGACAACACCCGCGGGACGCGAACTTCGCGAAGGGGAGGACGCCGCGCTCACTTGACCTTCATCACGACCAGGGTCCGATCGTCCGTGATGGCGCCTCCCTGCGTGTATTCCTGGACTTCTTCGAGGATGCGGTCGGCCAAGTCGGCCGAGGAAAGATGCGTGTTCGCCGCCAGCAGAGACTTCAGACGGTCGCCGCCGAAAAATTTCCCTTCCCGGTTGCTCGCTTCCGTAATCCCGTCCGAATAGAAAAGAAGAATGTCGCCGGAATTCAGCTTGACGCTCCACTCGTCGTACGTCGCATCGTCGAAAATGCCGATGGGAAACCCCGTGAGGTTGAGCTGCTCGACGCGGCCGTCTTTCCAGAGCAGCGGCTGCGACTGGCCGGCATTGGCCACGCGAAGTCTGCGCCGTGACTTTTGCCAAGTGGCGAAGCAGATGGTCATGTAGCGGCCATCGACGCGCCGGTCGCACACCAGTTGATTGAGCTGGCGGAGAAGCTCCGAGGGCTGCAGCTTGTGCGGAGAGAGGCTGCGGAGAATGCCCGTCGCCACCGCGCCGTAGAGCGCCGCCGCGCTTCCCTTGCCGCTGACGTCTCCCAGGGCGACGCCCAACTGCTGCGTGCCGTAGGATAGAAAATCGTACAAATCGCCGCAGACTTCGCGAGCGGAAAGAATCCGCGCCGTGATGTCGAGTCCGAAATCGATGCTGGGCACGGGACGCAGCAGCGCGTTTTGCAGGCGTTGCGCGGCCGTAAGTTCGCGCTCCATGCGGGCTTCGTCGCGCGCCAGCCTCTCGTAGAGGCGCGCGTTTTCGAGCGAAACCGCCAGATGCGCCGCCAAAATCGTGAGCGTCTGCACGTGGTCTTCGGTGAAGTAATTGGTTTGCGGGCTCTCCAGATCGAGCACGCCCACCACCGTGCCCTTGTGAATCATGGGAATCGCCAGTTCGGACCGCGTCTCCGGATTCACCATGATGTAGCGCGAATCCAGGGTCACGTCCGGGATCGCGGACGGGATGCCCGCTGGAAACGGCCGCGCCCACGATTCCCTCGTTGGCCGTGACGCGCAATTTTCCCTGCGCGCTCTGTCCGTATTTCACGTCCAGGCGGTGGCGAAACATGATTCGTCTTCGGGTCGTAAAGCAAAATGCCCAAAATCTGGTAATCGATGACGCGCTTGACCAGTTCCGCGGCGCGGCGCAGCAATTCCTCGACCACGAGGATGGAATTGGCCTCGCGGGCCACTTCGTTGAGGACCAGCAGCGTATCGGCCTGCGTGCGCACGCGCTCAAACAGGCGCGCATTTTCGATGGCGATGGCCAGGCGGCTGGCCATCAGCGTCAGGATGCTTTGCTGGTCGCGCGTGAAGTAATCCACTTGCCGGCTTTGAATGTCGAGCACGCCGATCGATTGTCCCTTCACCACCAGGGGAACCACCAGCTCGGACCGGACCGAATCGATGATGTTGATATAGCGGGGATCTTCGCGGACATCGGCCACGCGGACCGCGCGGCCCGTTGCCGCCGCCGTGCCCGTAATTCCCTGCCCGACGGGAATCTGCCAATCCTTGCTGGCCTCTTCCCCGTATCCGATGGTGAAGCGGTGATACAGGCGCTGCGTGCTTTCGTCCAGCAGCATCACGCCGAAAATTTCGTAGTCGATCAGGCGCTTCACGATCGTCGCGGTCTTCTGCAACACTTCGTCGAGATTGAGCGAGGAGTTGATTTCCTCGCTGAGCTCGACCAGCGTCGCGAGAACCTCCGCGGGCATATTGAGCGGCGAATGTGCCTGTACAGGATCCATAAAGTTTGATTCGCGCCGCGCTCCGAATGCGTGTAATCCACGCGCGGCTCCCCAAGACTCTATACTTGAGCGGGCTCCAAATGGAACTCGCACCCTAGTATAGCAGGTGGCGATTACGGCCCTGTGAAAAACGCATGAACCGGTTTTGGGATGGCGAGAAATTCCCTTCGCCGAATTGAAAATGTCAATACTGCGTTCCTGCTTGCGCCTTCGCTGGCTGCGCGCTGGACGCCGCGGGAAGCGCCGCCTGGCCCGCAGCCTGTTCCATGATTTTCACGCTGGCGCTGGCGCCGATGCGCGTAGCCCCGGCGCAGACCATTTTCTTCAAGTCGTCGAGGCTGCGCACGCCGCCCGCGGCCTTCACTCCTATTTCCGAACCCACGATGGCGCGCATTAATGCCACATCTTCGGCCGTGGCGCCCGCCGTGCTGAAACCCGTCGAGGTTTTCACGAAATCGGCGCCCGCATTTTTGGAGGCGATCGCGGCGCGCACTTTTTCCTCGGTGGTCAGCAGCGCGGTTTCGAAAATCACTTTGCAGATCGCGCCACCGCGGTGGCTCGCCTCCACCACGCCGCGGATGTCCGATTCCACCACGTCGTCCTGGCCGGATTTCAGAGCGCCGATGTTGATGACCATGTCGATTTCCTGCGCGCCCAGTTTAATCGCCTCTTCGGCTTCCTGAATTTTTACCTGGGGAAGCGTGGCGCCAAGCGGAAATCCGACCACGGTGCAAACTTTGACGTTTGTGCCGCGCAGACATTCCGCCGCCAGCGGCACGTTCCACGGATTGATGCACACGGATGCGAAACCAAAACGCGCCGCTTCCTCGCACAGTTTTTTTATTTCGTTGCGGGAGGCTTCCGGCTTGAGCAGGGTGTGATCGATCAGGCCGGCAAATCCGGCGTCCAACTGCACCACGGTAGGCCCGCAGGAAATGCGGTCGGCCCCGGCCTCGACAACGGCGCGTGTTTTGCGCGCGCATTTCTCGGCGCAATTCTGGTCGCAGTCGGGGCAGATTTCGTCGTCGCGCTGGGTCCCGGCAAGCAGCAACGTGCTCGACGCGCTGAGATAGCGCACGACTTCCTCGGTGACGGCGCGGACAACTTGTTCGAATTCGCTCGGATCCACTGGCCCAGCCTTATCGGAATGTGCGAGAGGCCTGCTTTGACGAGCCTATGTAGCGCGCGCCTTCAGGCGGGCGCTTCATCGGCCAAGACAAAGGTCTCACGCAGATTCTATTAGCGCAATGCCCGGAAAGCGGGCCTCTTCACTTTTTCGTGTGCCGCGCCTCGATGCCCAGAATCTTGTCCACGCGTCGCTGGTGGCGGCCTCCGGCAAAGGGAGTCGCAAGCCAAACCGCGAGAATTTCCCGCGCGGCCTCCTCGGAAATCAATTTGGCCCCCAGCGTCAGCACGTTTGCGTCGTTGTGCTCGCGGGAATTGCGCGCCGTCGCGCGATCATAGCACAGCGCCGCGCGCACTCCCGGCACCTTGTTGGCGGCAATCGAGCTGCCGATCCCCGCGCTATCGAGCACGACGCCGAGCCACGCATCTCCCCGCGCAACCGCGTTCCCGACGGCCTCGGCGAAGTCCGGATAATCCACCGCGTCCGAACTGCTGGTCCCGAGATCGAGAACTTGGTAGCCCCAATCGCGAAGATAGCCCTTCAATCGCTCTTTCAGCTCGAAGCCGCCGTGATCGGCGCCGATCGCCACGATGCGCCCGGGCGATTCGGCAGCGGCGGGCGCGGACGCCGCCTCGCCCGAAGTGCCGGGCGCAGGAGGCGCGGCAATGCGAAACGTAATCCCGCGCTGCTCGGCCATCTCGCGCGCCAGCGGAGTGATGAGCGTCTCCGCCGTAACGGCAACTTCACCGTTTTGCGCGACGCGCTCGAGATCCGCGGCTGTGATGACGGGCTTCATATGGGTGAAGAAGGGGTGAAATTCCGAATCGTTATTCCAGGACGGCCTATTCCGTACGGATCAAACATGTCACAAAAAAAGCCCCGTCATTCCGAGCGCAGCGAGGAATCCCTCTTTCTTTGGATTCAAAATGAAGAGCGATTCCTCGCTTCGCCCGGAATGGCAACTTTACCCGCATTATGCAAACCCTCTACGACGGCGGAAGCGAAAGAATGCACACATCCTTGAGATTGCGGTAGCGCTCGGCGTAGTCAAGCCCGTACCCGACGACGAATTCATTCGGAATCTGAAATCCGACGTAGTCCGCCTTCACATCTTTCTTGATGCGGCGCTCCGGCTTATCGAGCAAGGCGGCGATCTTCAGCGAAGCGGGTTTTCTTTGCTGCAGCACGCGCAGCAGATATCCGAGGGTGAGCCCCGTGTCCAGTATGTCCTCGACCACAATTACGTTGAGGCCCTCGATGCTGGTGTCCAGGTCCTTCATCAAGCGCACCTGCCCGGAAGTCTCGCTGCCGTGCCCGTAACTGGAAACGGACATGAAATCCAGCGACACGTCGACGCGAATCTGGCGAACTAAATCGGACATAAAAATCGCCGCGCCCTTCAGGACTCCGATCAGGTGCACGCGCTGCCCTTTGTAATCCTTCGAAATCTGAGCGCCCATCTCGCGAACGCGTTTTTGTATGGCGCTGCTTCGCAAAAGGACTTTCAGGTGCTCCTGTCCATGACCATGCACTGAGAACCACCTCCGGTGTTGTAGGACAGGCTTCAGCCTGTCGGGTTTTCCATTCGGCGCGGCGAAAAAAGCGGACAGGCTGAAGCCTGTCCTACATACGGATTGGAAGCGGCTACTCTAGCTCAGGGATTGGAAACCTCAAGCTGCCGAAGGTAAATTCCGCGGATCACACAGAATCGGAATTGCTAATAAGGCGCTCGCGTGGCAACCTTTGATTACCCCTATGACTTTGGCAAATGAAAATTGGAAAGACAAGCGCGCCATCGTGACCGGCGGCGCCGGATTTATCGGCAGCGTTCTGGTCTGGGAACTCAACCGGCGGGGATGCACCGATATCGTGATCGCGGATTTTCCGGCGCTGGGCGAAAAACAAAAAAATCTAGCCGGATTGCGCTATTCCGAATATGTCGAACCGCACGAATTGCTGGCGCGGCTTACGGCGGGCTCGCTGGAAAAATTCGACTGTGTTTTCCACCTGGGCGCGTGCTCTTCCACGACGGAAACCAACGAGAAATATCTGCGCGAAAATAATTTCGAGTATTCGCGCGACCTGGCGCAATGGGCGCTCGGCGAGGGCGTGCGTTTTGTATACGCTTCTTCCGCCGCGACCTACGGCGACGGCGACGCGGGCATGGAGGATACCGACCCGCTGCAACTCGAACTCCTGCAGCCGCTGAATCTGTACGGCCTATCCAAGCACTGGATGGACCTGCACGCCTGGAGGCACGGCTGGCTCGACCAGATTGCCGGGCTGAAATATTTCAACGTTTTCGGCCCCAACGAAAATCACAAGGGCGACATGTGCAGCGTGGTCTGCAAGAGCTACGCGCAGGTGATGGAAACCGGGTGATTCGTCTCTTCAAAAGCTACCGTCACGAATTCCAGGACGGCGAGCAGCGCCGCGATTTTCTTTACGTCAAGGACGCCGTCGCCATGACGCTGCACGTGGCCGCGAATCCCGCCGCAAACGGAATTATCAATATCGGGTCAGGGCAAGTGCATACGTGGAATGAACTGGCCCGCGCCGTTTTTGCCGCGCTCGGCCGCGAGCCGCGCATCGAATACATCGATATGCCGGAATCCATCCGCGAAAAATATCAATACTCGACGCAGGCGGACATACGGAAACTTCTCTCCACCGGCTACGACCGGCCGATTACTTCGCTGCAGGACGCCGTGCGGGATTACGTGGTGAATTATTTGGTTCCGGGACGCACGATTGCCGGTCGGTAGAAAATAACTCCGCAACTTGCGGGAAAATGCGCTTTTGCTTGTCATTCCGAGCGAAGCGAGGAATCCCTCTTCGATTGAAGATTGAAACCTCAGAGAGATTCCTCGCTTCGCTCGGAATGACACTGTTTTGGGGTTTTTCGAAAATTGGAAATATGCCGCTAGTCCAACTTAACGCCGCTTCAGCGTTACGCGAATCCCGCTCTTCGGGCGCAGCGTGACCGAAGGCAGCATTTCGACGTTCTGGCCGGGAATCAGGTTGACCTGAAATTGCTGCGCGATTGTCGCCAGCAGCAGGACCGCCTCCATCGTCGCAGATCCTGCTCCGATGCACACGCGAGGCCCGCCGCCCAACGGAAAATATGCGAATCGCGGCAACGACGCAACGCGGATAATATGATCGCCAGCGATCCGGTGAAACGCCGGGAACCGGAAAATATCTGGCGTCCTGGTGCAGGATGAGCTGCGACATCAAAACATTCGTTTGCGCCGGCAATTCGTACTCGCCCAGCCGAAATGGCGCGAGCGCCCGGCGCCCGATGATCCAGACCGGCGGATACATGCGGCATCGATTCCCTGAGCACCCTGTCCGTGTAGACGAGCCGCGGAAGATCGGCAGG
>CAWAEW010000032.1:0-81428 GCA_963781055.1 Terriglobia bacterium | reverse complement strand
CTCGATAAGAACGAAGGCGTTGTCAAGGCACACTTTTTCTGAGCAGTGATTTCGCACCGCGTGGTTGCCAGAGAAGGTGGAGGACCAAGACTCTGGAAGTCTCACGGTGAATCATTTCCCGGCGAATCGTTCCGCCAACCATCGATACGACCGAAACATCGGCCATGATTCTTCTATCCGAATCCCGATTTGCATCGGGACGAGAGCGCCCAATCAAGCCTTCGGACTGGCGTTAGCCGTCCAGGGCCACCCGCGAGCTGCTCTCGACATGAACGATCTCCGGATACGGCTTTTGCGTGCGCAGCATCCAGTAGAGTCGCACTGCCAATTTTCTTGCCGCTGCCACCTTGGCCACGCCTTTCGGCTTGTCCTGATGACAACGCTGTAAATATTCTCGCCGCAGTTGCGGATCGCAACGCACCGCGACCTGCGCCGCTTCCACCAACAACATCCTCATAAACCGGTTGCCTTGCTTGCTGATCGGTCCCAATCGTTGCTGTCCGCCCGAACTGTACTCTCGCGGAATCAGTCCGAGATAGCTGGCCACCTGTTTGCCTCGCGGGAAACGCGACACATCGCCCATGGTCAGCACGAACGCCAGCGATGTTACCGGCCCGATTCCCGGTTGGCTCATCAGCAGCTTGGCATTTTCGTTTTGCTCGGCTGCTTGTTTCACCGCCAGATCCAATGACTCAATCTGTTGATCGAACATCGCTAACACATTCAACAGGTCTTCTCGCCGACGACTGGCCCAGTGTTGCAATGACAACTCTCGTAGCGCCTGCTGTCCTGCTTTGCTCCACAGGCGATTTTTCTTCTGCAGCCCTTGGTTCATCGCCAAGTGTTGCAATCCATTTTTGGCCTGCGCCCGTAACCGCACTAGCTTGTAGCGATGAATCAGCAGTTGCCGCAGATCCTTCTGCTCGCTTGACGGTGTCCAGATGCGCGGAAACCGCCCTTCCATCATCAACCGCAACAGCAGCGCGGCATCTCGCCGATCATGCTTCTGCTGCCGCACATCGCTGGCGCGAATCTTCGCTGCGTCTCCGATCCACACTTCATGTCCCAGCCCCGCCAGCATCTCCACGAACCACTGGCAATTACCGGTTGCCTCCATGCCGATCCGTGCCGGTGCTGAAAACTTCCGGTAAAACTTCTCTGCTTCTCCCGCGGCATGCACCAGCTTCGATTCCTGCATTTCTCCGGTCTCGGTATCCACCCAACAAACTTGTTGCCAACTCGGGTGAAAATCACATCCAATAAGCACCATCGAAGGCTCCTTTCCTTCCGAGGGTTCTGGTCCTCCAACCCAAAGTCTACTCGGATCGCGATAGGAGCCTTCGTTCTTATCCAATCAGGCCTCTGCTCTTTTCGCCTCGCTGCACCGTCGAATCATACCACTCCCATAAGTCAACTGTGAGTTACGATACCGGTGTTTTGATCCTATAACTGCCTCGGCTGCCTTCGAGCGAATAGGCTTGGTAGCTGTTAGGACGCCAAAGGCTCGGAAGAAAGGAGCCGACAACGTCATCGAATCAGCCCAGTTAGGTTTTAGAAGGCGGGGCCTTGCTTCCCGCGGGCGAGTACTACATTTGCCTTGTCTGCTGTTAGCGACTCCGCAACTCCCTGTTGACCAAGTCTTGCTCCCTGTTCAGGGTTCGGATAGCCTAAAATCCTGTGAAAAAAGCGGCCAAGAAAAATGCCCTTCAGGTATGCCTGCTTTCGCCGCACCCGCTGGTGCTGAGCGAATTTGAACGCGTGCTGACAAATCCCGCGTTCAAGCTGATTTCAATGCACTTGGAATCGGCGCTGGGGCCGGACCTTCGCCACATAGAGGTCCCGAACGCGGTCGTGTACGTGGTGGACGCTCATGTGGCGCGGCCGGCCGCCGGCGCGCTGCTTACGAATATTCTCGAAAGGCATGCGGAGGCCCGCATCATCGTGGTGGCCGAAAAATTCGACTCCTCGGAAAGCTATTCGCTGCTGCAAATGGGCGCCAAAGGGCTGCTCAGCTATACCGAAGCGCGCGAACAACTTCCCCGGGCGCTTCCCCTGGTGGCCGAGGGCGGATTCTGGGTTCCCCGCGCGGTGCTTTCGGGATTCGTCGATTCGATTCTGGGAGGCACGCACAGCCGCCGCCTGAAAGCGGATACCACGGCCACCTTGAGCCGGCGAGAGCAGGAAGTTCTGAATTGCCTGCTGGAAAACCTGGCAAACAAAGAGATTGGGAACAAGCTCAATATTTCCGAGCGAACCGTAAAATTTCACGTCTCGAATTTGCTCAGTAAATTTGGAGTGCGCCGGCGGGCCGATCTGATCTTGCTTTGTTACCAGAAGCGCAGCGCTACACCGTGACGCGGTCCTCCCTGCCCCGTCTTGCCTGGCCAAGCCCCTTCCCATGGATCGCGTATCTGGATCTATGCGGGCCCCAGGCCCAGCCTCCGATCCTCCGATTGGCGACTGGAGCACAACGGTGCGCGGAGCGGGTATTGTGCGGAGCGGAATATTGCTATAGTCGGCGACGGGCGCGGGTTCTGGTTGAGGCCCGCACGATTCATGTCGGATAGGAAGTAAAATTCGAAAGGATTGGAACCCACATCAATGGCGACAGATCGAAGGCCGGAATACTTCAAGGGCTCGCAACTCCGCGTTGGAATTATTGGGCTTGGATACGTGGGACTTCCGCTGGGACTCCGGTTTGCCGAGGCCGGACACCGCGTCACGGGATTTGACACCGACCCGGTAAAGATCGAGAAGTTGAACCGCGGGCAAACGTACATCCAGCATATCCCGCAGACGAAGATTCAGCAGTTCGTGCAATCCAAGCATTTTGGCGCGACCACCGATTTTACGCGCCTCGCGGAAATGGACGCGATCATCATCTGCGTGCCCACGCCGCTGGATCAGCGGCGCGAGCCGGACCTTTCCTACGTCGAGCAGACGGCGCAATCGATTCGTCCGCACCTGCAGCGCGGGCAACTCGTGGTCCTGGAATCGACGACCTATCCGGGCACGACCGAGGAACTGGTGTTGCCGATTCTGGAAGAGACGGGAATGAAGTGCCCGATCGCCCAGGGGCCGGACAACGAACAGATCGCAACGGATTTTTTCCTGGCGTTTTCGCCCGAGCGCGAAGATCCGGGGAACAAGCAGTACGGATTGGCGCAGATTCCGAAAGTGGTGGGCGGCATCAATCCGCCGTCGGGCCGCGCGGCGGTTTCGCTGTACGCGCAGATCGTGTCTCGCGTGGTGCCGGTCAGTTCGACGCGCTCGGCGGAAATGGCCAAACTGCTGGAGAACATTTTCCGTTGCGTGAACATCGCGCTGGTGAACGAACTGAAACTTCTGGGCCAGCGCATGGGAATCGACATCTGGGAAGTGATCGACGCGGCGGCCACCAAGCCGTTCGGGTTCATGCCGTTTTATCCGGGGCCGGGACTTGGCGGGCACTGCATTCCGGTCGATCCATTTTATTTGTCGTGGAAGGCGAAGGAGTACGATTTCGCGACGCGCTTCATCGAACTGGCCGGAGAAGTGAACACCTCGATGCCCTACCACGTGGTGGATTCGGTGGCCTCGGCGATGAATGACCGGCAAAAAGCGCTGAAGGGATCGCGGATTCTGGTGCTGGGCGTGGCCTACAAGAAGGACGTGGACGACATGCGGGAATCGCCTTCCCTGAAGATCATCGAACTGCTGACGGCGCGCGGCGCAAAAGTCGATTATAACGATCCCTACTTCCCGGAAATACCCAAGCTGCGGCACTACAATTTTCAAGGAATGAAATCGGTGCCGATCGACGCGAAAGTGCTGGCGGGATACGACTGCGTGCTGATTGCCACCGATCACACCAGCTATGACTACCCGATGATCGTCGAGTCCTCGCAACTCGTGGTCGATACGCGCAACGCCACTCGGCGCATTGCGCGGCATCGCAATAAAATCGTTCTCGTATAAAAAGCCGGCAGAAATTTGCGGCCTTCCGCCCGCAGGAGGCACTCCTGCGTTCGCTCTCAGGGCAAATGCGTGAGTTCAATCCGCGCGGTACCGAACGGAATATCGGCTTCGATAAGAACAGGCGTGTGCGCCGCATCCTTGGCAATCCAGACCCATAGCCGCGTATCGGTGAGTTCCTTTCCGTGGTCGAACAGCTGGAGAGAGATGCGGAAGGCGGGAAAAGTTCCGGCGGGAACCGTGATCATCCCTTGCGGCATGTCCACGCGAGCGACAACGTCATAGAGTCGCCGGCCGTCGAAAACCGGGACGCGGAGTTCCGGCGTGCGCTGCCAATCGGCCGCGCGAAGAGTGTAGAGAAAACTGATGGCGTCGCGGGTGCCGGGAACGACGCGAAGCGCGGTAACGTCCGGCGGCGCAGGATCGGCGTCGGTGGTCATGCGGTATAGCGAGGTTTGATCCTTTCCCTGCTCGTGCAGATACATTTCGTACTGCAGGGAAAACAGGCTGGCGGCGGAAGTGTAGGAATCGAACTGGTCGTCAATCGCAAAGAGCATCCGCGTGGTATCCATCGTGTGCGCGACGGCGCGGAAATGCCAAGCCAGGCGCCCGAAGAAATCGCGCTCTTCGATGACGGATGTTTGGATCTTTGCAGCATTGACGGCGTACTTCGAGAACAAGACGCGATACTCGAGGGTTTCACCCGGCCGAAACGGAACGGGGGCAGCCGCCGGGGCTGCAGGGGGTTTGGCTCGAGACTTGGAATGCTTGGGTTTCTGCGCTGAGGCCCATGGCACGAACAATAGGGCCGCGGCCAGCAGCGTCACCGCGGCGACGGACCGGCGGATTCCGAAAATAGGGCGAAACAACATAAAGGCAATGAACGACCCGATGGCCGGACCGTTCCAGGATCAAACTCAGAAACGATGACATCGCCGAGCGGGCACGCTATATTCAGAGTACAAAAAAAGTGGCGCGGAAACCAGCCATGTCGCGGAAATGCTTTCATCAGAAGCCTGACTCGGATTGCCTGCGGGTCTGTGGAGAGAAAATCCCTCGGAAAGAAGAGCGATGATGCGTTACCTGGTAACCGGAGGGGCGGGATTCATCGGCTCGCACACGGTGGAAGAACTGGTTCGCCGCGGACACGGCGTCACCGTGCTGGATGACCTTTCGACCGGCAAGGCCGAGAATCTTGCGCAGCGTACGATCGAAAATCGAGTTTGTGCAGGCAAGCGTTACGAATCTGGATGGGGTTCGCCAAGCGTGCCGCGGCGTGGATTGCGTGATCCATCTGGCCGCGCAAACCTCCGTGCCGCGCTCGGTGAAACGACCCGATCGAAACCAATCTCATCAATGGGAACGGAACGCTGAACGTGCTGGTCGCGGCGCGCGATGCGAAAGTGAAGCGCGTGGTGTTCGCCAGTTCCTGCGCCGTATACGGGAAAACGCCGGTTCTGCCCATTCGGGAAACCGTTTCCCCAGCCCCGATTTCTCCTTACGGCGTTTCGAAGCTGGCCGGAGAACTCTACGGCCGGTATTTCAGCAGATATACGGGCTCGAATTTGTGGCGCTGCGGTATTTCAACGTGTTCGGGCCGAGGCAGGATCCCGGCTCTCCGTATTCGGGCGTGCTGTCGCTGTTTAACGCAGCCGTTATGGAGGGAACGCAGCCGACCGTGTATGGCGACGGCGAGCAATCCCGCGACTTCGTCTATGTCGGGAACGTCGCGGAAGCAAATGTGCTGGCCGCGGAAGCGAAAAATGCGCCGGGACACATCATCAACATCGGCACGGGGAACCGGATCACGCTGAACCAGACGCTCGCGCTGCTCGAGAAAATTACCGGCCGGCCCGCCAAGGCGAACTATGCCGCGCCGCGCGAAGGAGACATCCGCGATTCCCAGGCGGATATCGCCCTCGCAAAAAATGTGCTGGGATATGAACCACGCCTCGGATTTGAAGAAGGATTGAAGCGGACGTGGGATTGGTTTTCGGCCAGCCGGAGCGCCTAACGGGGCCTGCCGACCGGATTGCCGGACAAGTGCGGCAGCAACTCGGTGAGACTGTCGACGAGCAGGTCGGGAGGATATTCGGCGAGGCGGTGGCTGCCGAACCCGTAAGTCACTCCGCAGACCCAGGTGCCGGCGTTGCGCGCGGTGAGCACATCGATTTCGGAATCGCCGACGAACATCACCTGTGCGGGAGCGGCTCCGAATTCACGCAGAATGCTTTCGACGCCCATGGGATCGGGCTTCTTGCGCTCGAAGCTGTTGCCGCCGTATACGAAGCGGAAGTGGCCGGTCAGGCCCAGGCCCTGGAGAATGCCGCGGCTGGCGCCGACCGGCTTGTTGGTGAGCACGGCCATGGGCATCCCTTTCAGGGTGTCGAGAGTTTCGCGGACGCCGGGATACAACGAGGTGTTGTCGAGCTTGTGCACGGAATAATACTTGATGAAGAATTCGAGGCCGCGCAGGCAATCCTCTTCGGTGGCGCCCTCTCCCAGAGCCTGGGCGATTAAGGTGGGAGCTCCACGCCCGACGTAACTGAAAATCGTTTCGTGCGGCAGCGGGGCGCGGCCGAGTTCCTCCAGGGCCGCGTTGACCGCCAGGGCCAGGTCGAGCTTTGAATCAATCAGCGTGCCGTCCAGATCGAAGATCAGTGCGCGCACTTCAGAAAAACGGGCCGATGGTTCCCTCATGGAATGTTGTGCGGTCCTCCGTGAAACTTTAATTGTAATATAGTGGGTTGCAATCTCTCAGAGCAAAGTCACCGAGGTGTTTGAATCGGGACTGCAGGCAATCAAAAAGTTTTTCTAACTGGAGGAAGTGCGAATGGCAGAGATTTTTCCGTTTCGAGCATACCGGTACAACGCGGCCCGCGTGGATCCGGCGAAGGTACTGACGCAGCCCTATGACAAGATTACTCCCGCCATGGCCGAGAAATATGCGGCGGCAAGCCCTTATAACCTGATCCCGGTGGAGAAAGGAAAGACGCTGCCGGGGGATTCGCCGGCAAATAATGTATATACGCGCGCCGCGAAAGCGCTGGAGGATTGGATTCGCGACGGAGTGCTGGTGCAGGATGCGGCGCCTTCGCTCTACGCCTACTTTCAGGAATATACCGTGCCGGGAACGAGCGAGCGGCGGGTACGCAAGGGATTCATCGCGGCCGGGCGCATCGAGGATTATTCGGCGGGAGTGGTATTCCGCCACGAGCAAACATTGTCCGGCCCGAAGGCGGACCGCATGGAACTGTTGCGCCACACGCAGACGCACACGGGCCAGCTTTTCATGCTGTACAACGATCCGGCCGGACGCGTCGACGCGCTGCTGGATGCGGCCGGGCGCGGCAAACCAGACGTGGAAATCCGCGACGAGTACGACGTGGTCCACCGCTTGTGGCCGGTGACCGATGCGCGGACGATCGAAACCATTCAGCGCGAATTGGCGGACAAAAAACTGGTGATTGCCGACGGGCATCATCGCTACGAAACGGCCATGGCGTACCGGGACGAGTGCCGGGCGCGCGCGGGACACGCGGACCCGAACGCGCCATACGAAAAAGTCATGATGACGCTTTTCAATACGGCGGGAAAGGGCCTGACCATTCTGCCGACGCACCGCGTGGTTGCCAACGTTCCGGGATTTTCACGGGACTCGTTCCGCGCGGCGCTCGCGGACATCTTCGATTCGCAGTCGTATCCGTTTGCAACGGCCAGTGATCGTCCGAAAGCATACGAAACATTCCGGCGCGACTTGCGAACGCGGCAAGGAACAACGAGCGATCGGCGTATACGCAGGCGGCGGAGCATTCATGATTTTCGTGCTCAAGAAGGGAGCGAATCTGGAAGCCCTTTTGCCGGGCGTCTCACCGGCGCAAAGGCAACTGGACGTGGTGCTGCTGCACCGGTTGATCCTCGAGCGCGGCCTGGGAATCACGCCCGATGCGGTGAAAACGGAAAAGAACCTCACCTACGAAAGAGAGATGGACACGGCGATCGCCGAAGTGGACCAGGGGCGGGCGCAAATTTGTTTCCTGCTGAATTCGGTGAGCGTGGAAACCGTGGCGGAAATGGCCATGGCCGGAGAAGTGTTGCCGCAGAAATCGACGGACTTTTTTCCGAAGCTGATGAGCGGGATTACGATGTATCGGCTGAAGTAGTGATTTCGTGACTCGTGATTGCGATTCGGAAAACCTCGTGGTGAGAGTTTGGCAGCCGAGGGGAGCGGACACGGCTTCACGTCGAGCATAAGAAACGGCATCGCCGGCTTGGAACCGGCGATGCCGTTGCAATTTTTGGAAACAAATTTACTTCGCGAAGCTGGCGATGGCCGCCGATTCCGTGGGCAGCACTTCAAACACGGTTACCAGCTTGGTGACCTGCAGGATTTCCTGAAATTTCGAGCCCAGATTGCAGATCTTCAGAAACGCGCCCTGCGCCCTGGCGCTGGTATGCGCTGCGACCAATGCGCCCAGCCCCGAGCTGTCGATGTACGTGACGTTGTCCATGTTGAACACAATCTTTTTCTGGCCCGAAGCCAGCAACGACTTTACTTTCTCCCGCAGGGAGTTGCTCTCTTCCCCCAGGACAATACGCCCTTCGAGTACTTCCACAGCCACCCCATCCACCACACGGTCCGTAATTTTCAGAGCCACTGGCCTTCCTCCTGATGAGATCTCTCGTGTGAACTTGATTCGCCTTCGCCGCCCCTAGGCCGCCTCAATAATAATCCGAGCACGACAGGTAATATCCGCACTCCGTACAGACAAGCTTGCACCGCTTTGGCTCCAGCCGCTGGGAACATACCGGACAGAAACTAATGGGATGCTCCACGCTTTGCTTCTGCTCGTCAGAACCCGAGCCATCCGGAGCAGTGCGCGCATTGCTGGAAATACCCACGGCCGGATGGTTATAACACATGCGGCCAGAGGTGGGAAGAGCGGGAAGAGCCGCGCTTTGCTGTCACTCAAGGGCGTCCGTGCGCTCGAGATTGCAACCAGGACGGCAACCGGCGTACTCTTCAGGCAGACATCCGGCTACGAGCCGCAGTGTGCCGCATGCTTGCGGAGTATCGAATTGCCATGGCGCGATGCGCTTCTCTCCTCCAGCTTGGGGAACAGCAATTGCAACCGCAGCCGCGCTCCGAGCATCTTCTATAGTAAGGACGGCTTTATGATTAGAAAACTCCGCCTAGTCGCCGCGGTTCTGGGATCGATTCTGGCTGTCTCTCTGGCCGGGGCCCAAACACATGGCGGGGGAGTTTCGGCTCGAATGTCTTCCGCAGCCGTCAGGCCCGCGGCAAGAATTTCGGGTTCTTCTTCGACTGGATTCGCGGCAAGGTCCGCGGCGGTCCGGCCAGCCACGGCGTTTCGGATTTCACCGGGCGGCCATGTGATCTCCAGTTTCGTTCCACTCACGAATTCAATTGGCTACGGATCCGGGATCGGCGTTCCGGGATTGGGATTTGACTACCCCCACCTGGCCGCAATCAGCGGAGCTCTGCGAGAGCGGTGCGCGTCGAGGTTTCCAGCGAGGAAGATATCAAGGGCAAGGCTATATCGTGCCTATTTTTTTCGGGGGATACCCTTATTACTTTGATGATTCGCTCGACTACGATCAGCCGGAGCAGCAGTATCAACCGCAGCCACAGCCGCAGATAATCGTGATTGAGCAGCCTGTCCCGGCCGCGGCCGCGCAACCGGCTCCTTCCCCGCAGGAAGCGGATTCGGGAACCGGCGCCGGTCAATCTTCGCAGGTCTCCTCGCCTGCTCCGGAAGCGCCCGTGCCGAACGTGGGAGAATTAATCCTGATTCGCAAGGATGGGCGCGTGCTGTTCGCGACCGCATTTTCGGTGGTCGCAGGCCAATTGCGCTACGTCACGCCGGAAGGAATCCTGCGCAAGTTTCCAGTGACGGAACTGGATTCCGACGCCACGCAACAGATGAACGAAGCCCGCGGAACCACGGTACAAATTAACTAAACAACTGAAAATTGGAAACCCGGAGAGATTCCTCGCGGAGTTTATCCAAGTCCCTTCCGGGACTCGGAATGACACGGCTCTGTTGACATCCTCAAATTAGGGGGCAGGTTGCTGTAGCTCGCCTCTTCAGAGGCGAGGATTTGATCGCCATTGGCGGGGAAAATCCCCGCGTCTGAAGAGGCGGGCTACAGCAACCGGGTTCGGATTATTAAGGATGTCAACAGAGCCGAATGACACCAAGAAATCTGCGCAATCCGGGAAGACCGCGCCGCTTATTTTGATGACCGGAGAGGAGCCGGCATATGGTAGACGGCGTCGTGCGGCAAGCCCGCGCGCTCGAATTGAACGGTGGTGTGGGTGATGTGGAAATCCGTTTCCAGCCGCTCGCGGATGGTTTGCAGAATTTTTTCGCTTTCATCCATGTGCATGTCCGGGATGCGCACGTGGCAGGAGAGAGCCACGAGGTCGGTGCCAATCGTCCAGATGTGGATGTCGTGAACTTCCTGGACGCCGGGAACCGACAGGATGGAACGCGCCACGGACTCCAATCGAATGTTCTTCGGGAGACCTTCCAGCAGGATGTTGCCGGCCTCGCGGAGAAGTCCGTTGGTGGACCAGAGAACCATTGCGGCGATGACGACGCCGATCGCCGGATCAATCCATTGCGCGCCGGTCATGCGAATCGCCAGGGCTCCCACCAGAATGCCGATGTTCGAAATCGCGTCGCCGAAATTGTGCAGGAACAAGCTGCGGAGATTGATATCGCGGCGGCTGCGAACGAGAGCCAGCGTAATGCCGCCGTTGACGGCCAGGGCCAGCAGCGAGACCCAGATCATCCAGCTTTCGTGGACGGCGACCGGATGGCGGAAGCGTTCGAACGCCTCATAGAAAAGCCCGAGGGCAACTAAAATCAGCAGGATGGCATTGGTGAATGCGGCCAAAACGCCGGCGCGCTGGTAGCCGTAAGTGCGCTCATGATCCGCCGGACGCGCGGCCCAGTGCAGCGCGAACCACGAGATGAGCAGGGTGGGAATGTCGGAAAGATTGTGGAGGGCGTCGCTGACCAGGGAGATGGAATGGCCCAGGTAGCCGCCCAAAAGTTCGGCGGTAACCAGCAGCAAAGTCGCGGCCACCGCTCCGGCAAGCACTCCGCTGCCCATGCCCGCGGAGGCGTGCGAATGGCCGGCCGCGTGATCATGGCCATGCGCGTGAGCGTGCATCGAAGTCCATTGTACCGGGAGACGCATGGAAATGGACAGGTGAACCTTGTTTTGCCGCCTAATGGTGACGCGTTCGATTCACGCACATGTTCGCGGGAAGATAATTGACTTAGTCTCATGCGCTGCCTAGTATGAAAATTGGCGATACTTCGAGCCCCTGTGCCATCCACCCACTCCATCGCGGCCGAACCAATGGCCAAGCCCTCCCAAAAGGTTGCTGCAGACCGCGTCGCCAAGCTGCGTTTCTGGGGCGTGCGCGGGTCGACTCCAACCGTGGACAGAGCGACCTGGCGCTACGGCGGCAACACCGCCTGCGTGGAGCTGACGACTCCCGCGGGAGCGAGGGTGATTCTGGATTGCGGCACCGGCCTGCGAATGCTGGGGCGACATTTGGAAGCGTCGCCGGATGCGGAAAAAATCGAGCCGCACATTTTCGTGACGCACTATCACTGGGACCACATTCAGGGGATTCCGTTTTTTTCTCCCTTATACGCGGAACAAAATCGCCTGCATTTTTATAGTTTTCGTTCGGAATACCTGGGCGCGGATAGCCTGAAGCGCGTGTTCGAGGCGCAGATGGCGTATCCGTATTTTCCGGTGAATCTCAGCGCCATGTCGGCGCAGCGGGAATTCACCGAAGTCAGCGGCGGGGACCAGTTTCAGGTGCCGGGCGCGCGCGTGACGGCGCGGTGGCTGAACCATCCGCAGGGCTGCCTCGGCTTCCGGTTTGAGACCTCCGTCGGGACCGTCGTTTACGCCACGGATAACGAACCGGGCAATCCGAAGCTCGACCAAAGCCTTTTGGAACTTGCCGCCGGAGCCGATATTTTCATCAACGACGCGCAATTTACGCCCGAACAACTGGCGACAACGCGCAAGGGATGGGGCCACTCTTCCTGGCTGCACGGCGTGAAAATCGCGGAAGAAGCCGGCGTGAAGAATCTCGTGCTGTTCCATCATGATCCCGATTCCACGGACAAATCCGTGGACGTGATCTTGCGCGACGCGCGAGAAAAGTTTGCCAACGTGTGGGCCGCCGCCGAAGGCATGGTGATGACGATGGGCCAGGAGAATCTGGACGTCGTCATTCCGACGGTGCGCGAAGGACTCCGGCGAGACGCGCATTTCCGCGCGCGAGTGACCGGCCTCACCGATTCAGGCCGCGCCTTCGAGGAAGAGACCGTGATCAGCGATCTGACCTTGCACGGCGCGCTCATCTACCTGGGCCACAGCCCGAAGCTGCAGTCCGAACTGCAAGTGCAGCTGGAAAATCCGGGAATCGGCGGCGCGTCGAACAGCCCTCTGCGCCTGCGGGGTTACGTCGTGCGCATCGAACAGGAAGCGGAGAAAGACCGCACGGCCGTGGGGATTGTGTTCACGGAATAGACTGCAGGATCGCGCTGCTCCGCGTAAAGAAATTAAATTCAAGAACCCTGAACCGCAAGATCAGCTAAAGCCTGCCCTGAATAGCGGAAGAGCTGCTCAAGAAGGCGCAACACGCCAGCGGCGCGGGTATGACACAGACCATTGGTACCGGGTTGCAGCTGGTTGCGGCATCGCAGGCCTACGCTCGCTTGCGTAAACTCCGAGGCAAGGTTCGCTTCTCGCGCGCGGCCGCGAAAAATCGAGATTAATCGAGCGGTTCCACTTTGACGATGGCGGCGCCGTGATTGCTTCCCGTCCAGATCGTTGCGGGCGTCGTGGAATTGTCCACGAACACGCGGCGCATGTTCGTGTCCCTGGGCATCAAGTATTCGATATCCTCGCCCGTCTTGGGATCAAGGCGCACGAGGCGGTCCGTGGTCATGCCTCCGGTATATAACAATCCGTTCTTGTCCCAGTCCACGTAATACGGACCGGACCAGGGAGTCGATATCGGCCATTCGGTAAACTTGCCTGTCTTGGTGTCCAGCATTCCGATGCGGTTGCCCTGATATTCGCCGAAGTACATGCGGTCCTGCGGGTCAGCAGCGATGCGGCGGGGACGAGACTGGTGAGTCGGCGTTTGAAACCACGAGAGCTTCGTGGTTTCGGCGTCGATGCGGCCGATATAATCGGTGGCGTAGTCGGTAAAATAAAGATTGTTGTGCGAGTCCGAAGCGACGCCGTAAATCGTGCCGGGGCGGCTATCGGGGAGACTCTTCATGGGCTCGAACCGCTCGTAGGCGCCGGTTTTGACGTCGAGCCGGAAAATGTCGTAGTGTCCGGGGCTGTCGGCCCACATTTTGCCGTCCACGTTATATCGCATTCCCAGCATGTTGGGCTGCGCCTCGTCGTCATTGAGCTCCGGAGGCAGAGGGTAGGTCTTGAGCTGCTCGGTCTTCGGATCGAACTTCGCGATAGCTCCCTGGTACATCATGCTGGCCCAGAAATTCCCGGCCTTGTCTTCTTCAATGTCGAGCAAGCCCTGCGGGTAGCCGGGCTTGAGTACCAGCATGGGATATTCCTTGAGGCTGCCGGTTTTGGGATCGAGCTTGCCGATGAATTCTTCGCCGAAATCGGTGTACCAGACCATGCCGTGCTCGTCGACAATGACGTCATGCGGCTCGATCGTGGGGCGCGGCAAATCGTACTCGGTGATAATCACGTGCGTGGCCCTGCCCGTGGGCCGCGGCAACGTCTTGAGCGGGTACTGCCATTGCGTGACCGCGCTCAGATTGACGGTCGCCAGAAATTCGGCCTGCTTGCGATACAGTTCGGGAGATCCGCCCCGGTTCGGCTCCATGCGCCGCTGCGGCTTGATCGGCTGGCTTACCTGCGCGTAACCCATCATTCGATAGATAACCTGCGTAAACTCGTCGGCGTCGTGCGTCGAGCGGACGATGCGCTCCAGCGTATGGCAGCCGACGCAATTCAGCAGATAGGCCTTCTGTTCATCTGTGCCGGGCATGCTCAAGAGCCATTCCGCGTTGGTGAGTTGTGGAACAAGATTCTTGGTCTTTACAAGCTTGAGGTCCGCCGTCGTGGTTTTTTGTGCGGCGAGGTCGGCCGCGGCGGCAGCCGCGAGGTTATAGCCGACGGCGCGAATTTTCAGCGTGTAATGGCCGGGATCGAGCCGGTTCGCGGGAAAACTGTAATGCCCCTTGTCGTCGCTGATGACGCTGACCGTGATCGTGGAGCCGTCTTTTTTGGCGCTGACCACGACGCCTTCCATGGGACCTTCTTCTTGCGAGGACACTTGCCCGGCCAGCGCGGCCGGACCCAGCGCCTCCGCCGCAATGCGCGGGACCTGGCGCGATAAAAGGCGGCGAAATCAGGCTTACTGCCAACATCAGCGAGAAACTCTTAATTCGCATGGTTCCCTCTTGGACTGAAATTCATAAATGTTCAGACGGCCCGGCGTTCCTGCCGACGCGCGCCCTAGGGAAAAACGGCGGCGGAATCACAAGATTTCCTATGTGAATGCCTGACTGGCCAGCAATATACACCAATTCGCCTTGGCGTGGAGCAGTGCGTTCCCCAGTCAGCAGGATCCGATTCGGAGCACTTGCCGGACTGGGAGGCAAGCCCGGCACGCACGGTGCGGCCAGCGAACAACGCGGGCGCGGGATGGTGGAAACGTAAGCTACAATAGCGTTTGGCTTCACCCGATATGGCGGATTTTGTTCCAGCGACTACCGAAGGCCAACCAGTGGCAAGTCCGGCGCCCGCTCCCAGCAGGCAAGGGCGCGCCGGGACGCTTTTCCGCGCGCTGAAGCATCGCAATTTCCAGCTCTTTTTTAGCGGGCAGCTTATTTCGCTGGTGGGCACGTGGATGCAGACGGTCGCGGAAGCGTGGCTGGTCTATCGCCTGACGGGATCGTCGGCCCTGCTCGGCGTGCTCGGTTTCGTAAGCCAGATTCCGATCTTTCTGCTTTCGCCCGTGGCCGGACTGGCGGCGGACCGCTGGCCGCGGCATCGCACGGTGATCGCGACGCAAACCACTTCCATGCTGCTGGCGTTCACGCTGGCGGCGCTGACGCTGACCGGACGCATACGCGTGTGGGAAATCATCGGCCTGGCGACGTTGCTGGGCACGGTGAACGCGTTTGATATTCCGGCGCGGCAATCGTTCCTGATCGAGATGGTGGGGCGGGAGGATTTGCTGAACGCGATTGCGCTGAATTCCTCGATGTTCAACGGCGCGCGCGTGGCCGGCCCGGCGATTGCCGGCCTGCTGGTGGCCTGGGTCGGCGAAGGCTGGTGTTTCCTGCTCAACGGCATGAGCTACCTGGCCGTGATTGCGGGCCTGCTCATGATGCGCATCGGGCAATCTCCGGTGCTGCACGATGGCGCCGCGCCGTTTGAAAAACTGCGCGAGGGGCTGCGCTTCGCGCGCCGGACGCTGCCGATACGCGCGTTGCTGCTGCTGCTGGGACTGGTGAGTTTCATGGCGCTGCCCTTCACGGTGCTGATGCCGATTTTTGCGGGAAAGGTTTTTGGCGGGGGCGCATCGGCTTACGGCACGCTGATGGGCGCGGTGGGAGTGGGCGCGATGTTCGGCGCGCTGGCCATCGCCATGCGGCAGCAATTGCGCGGACTGGGAAATGTGGTGGCGTACTGCGCGATGGGAATGGGCATTTCCCTGGTCCTTTTTAGCGCGTCGCGCTGGTATTGGGCCTCATGGGTGATTCTGGTGCTCACCGGGTTCACGATGATGATGCAGTTTACGGCGACCAACACGCTGATTCAGGCCATGGTGCCCGACAAACTTCGCGGGCGCGTGATGTCGCTGTACTCGATGATGTTTCTGGGCATGATGCCGATCGGTTCGCTGCTTGCCGGAACGATTGCGGAACATATCGGCGCGCCCATCACGGTCGCAATCGGAGGCGCGGCAAGCGTCGTTGGCGGCGCAATCTTTTACCGCGAATGGCCCGCCATGCGTGCCCCGGCGCGCGAACTCGTCGCCGCGCAGGGAATGACGCCGCCCCTGATGCCGCCGCCTGATGCCGCCGGTCCGCCTGCGTAAACTGGCGGCGTGCATGCTTTAGCCATAAAATGAACGGAACGCAATTCCGGCTTATGTTGGCACGATAAAAAATAAAAAAAAAAAAAAAGAGGGCACGAACTGCGGCTTCAATTTCTCTTGACTGCTGTCTTAGCATTCGCGGCCATTGCCACTGCGCACACGCAACCACTCCCGATCTTCAATCCGCGCAGCAAGAAGCCCCGCGAACGCCGGCTTTTTTCGCCATGCCGCATTTTCATGCGCTGTATATCCGCACGCCCAAAATGGCATAATAAACCGCCGCTCAGGAGAGCCATGTGCCCGCTGGAAAAGTTATTTTAATTACAGGCTGCAGTTCTGGTTTCGGCCGCGTGACGGCGGAAACGCTCGCGCGAGCCGGGTACCCCGTATTTGCAGGGATGCGCGACATCCAGGGCCGCAACGCTTCAAACGCCCGCCAGGTTCAGGCGCTTGCGGAGAAAGAATCGCTGGCGCTCAGCCCGATTGAACTCGATGTGAACGACGACGCCTCCGTGGACCGCGCCGTATCGGAAGTGATTCGAGCGGCCGGGCAAATCGATGTGCTTATCAACAATGCGGGCCTTACGATTCGAGGGCTTGCCGAAGCCGTGACCGTCGAACAGACACGGCGAATCTTCGAGACCAACGTCTTTGCCGTCCAGAGGATGAACCGGGCGGTGCTCCCGCACATGCGCGAACGCGGCACGGGCCTGCTGATTCACATCAGCAGTCAGGCTGGGCGCTTGGTGCTTCCCGGCCTCGGCATGTACAGCGCGAGCAAGGCTGCACTGGAAACGCTGGTCGAAAGCTATCACTACGAATTAGCCGGACAGGGCATCGATTGCGTTCTGGTGCAGCCGGGCGCCTACGCGACATCGATCGGCCAAAATGCCGACAAAGCCGCCGACCAGACGAGAGAAGAAAGTTATGGCCCGGGCAGCGAAATTCCCAAAATGCTGCTGGCGAACCTTGGCAAACGGAAAGATCCGCAGGAGATCGCCGACGCGGTTTTGAAATTAATCGAAACTCCCGCGGGTAAGCGTCCTCTCCGCACGGACGTGGGAGTCACCGGTGATTTTGTTTCCAGGCTTAATCAGTTCACCGGCCAGATTCAAGAAGGCGTTCTGGATGTGTTCGGCCTTTCGGAGTTGACGAAATTCCGATCGCGCGCAGGGTCGCAGGATTGAGCCAAGCCTGAATCCGTGAAAGGAACCGTGTCCGAAACCGCTCTCACATCGCAACAAGATAGCCAGCCGGGTAAACCGGCGCCTCGCCTGGCGCGGCCCGGCCTGAAGGCTTCGCTGCGGGCCCTGCGCCACCGCAATTTCCAATTATTTCTGAGCGGGCAGTTCATCTCCATGATCGGCACATGGATGCAGAACATCGCGCAGGACTGGCTGGTCTACCGGTTGACCGGATCGTCCGTGCTGCTAGGCACGGTCGGCTTTTTGGGCCAGATTCCGGTTGCGATCCTATCGCCCGTGGCGGGCATCGTTGCCGACCGATTTAACCGGCGCGTCATCGTGATTATTACGCAGTCGGCGATGATGATCTTGGCGCTGATTCTCGCGGCGCTGACGCTGACAAAGAGAATCCATGTATGGGAGATCATGGTGCTGGCCACGTTGTTGGGCGTGGCCTCGGCATTTGATATTCCCACGCGCCAGGCGTTTCTGATGGACCTGGTGGGCCGCGAGGATTTGCTCAACGGGATCGCACTGAACTCGTCGGTATTCCACGGCGCGCGCGTTTTTGGTCCGGCTATCGCGGGGATCTTGATCGCGTGGATTGGCGAAGGCTGGTGCTTCTTCGCGAACGGCGTCAGCTATATCGCGGTGATCGCCGGCCTGGTGGCGATCCGCCTGGTCAGCAAGCCCAAGGTTCGCCACAGCGAATCGCCCATGCAGAGTTTGCTCGAAGGGGTGCATTTGGCGCGCAAGACCGCGCCGATTCGCGCTCTGCTGTTGTTGCTGGGCTTGATCAGCTTGACGTCCATGTCCAGCACCGTGCTGATGCCGATTTTTGCCGGCAGGATTTTGCACGGAAATTCGCGAGCCCTTGGCCTGCTGATGGGCGCGACCGGCTTTGGCGCATTCTTCGGCGCGATTACGCTGGCGACCAAGCACGCCGTCGAAGGCCTGGAACGCTGGGTATGCTTCGCCGCGGGAGGACTTGGCGTCAGCTTGATCGCGTTCTCCAGTTCGCGGCACATGTGGCTGTCCATGCTGCTGATCGCCCCGGCCGGCTATTGCATGATCGTTACCATGGGCTCGACGAATACGCTGCTGCAGGTGATGGTGCCGGACAGGTTTCGCGGACGAGTGATGGGCCTTTTCTCGATGATGTTTGTGGGCATGGCGCCGGTGGGCGCATTGCTGGCGGGATTGATTGCTGCAAAGGCGGGGGCGCCGTGGACTGTTGCGCTCGGCGGGCTCACATCCTTAGCCGGCGCGGGAATTTTTGCGTGGCATCTACCGGACATGCACGAGTCCATAAGGCATCTAATTCGCGAGCAAGGAATGGCCGAAATCAAGCAAAGTTGATGGCAGACAATTCCGAAGGTTTCGACCCAAGCTCATCCCCCCAACTGGCAATCCATTACTCGTCCGCCAGATCGTCCCGAATCAATGCTTCAAATCGCTCCAGGCTGTTCGGGAAGTTCGTAACGAGCAGGCGGAACCAATTTGCAGATTGTTCTTCGGTTGGCACGCGCCCTTCGATCGGCTTGTTACACGTGTAGAACACGCAGTCAATCGGCTTGGCGGTGACGTGGGAGCCACTCATCGGCGTATGCAGAATGCAGTGGCGGCTCGCATCCCGGTCATCTTCGGGCCAGTTCCCTACTTTGTGGCTCAGGAACACGCAACCCCGATTAAGCCATGGATTCAGTTGAAACAGCTCCGCCCGAAACTCCCAGTAATCGCCGCCCGCCGGAATGCTGATCAGATTGCCTTCCTGCGAGAGCGACCTCATGTGAAACAGCAGGAGCGTCGCCTCGCCGCTTTCCAGCGGTACTTTTTTCTTGTAAACGTCGAAATATTTAAAAACGAAGTCCGCAAAATTGAGGCCAGGCTCGTATTCGTAGTCGGCTCTGCGGAGTCCGCCCTGCCGGTAGAGTTCGTGGATCTGAATCACATTTTCCAGAATGGCGAATCCGCCGAGACTGCAGCACGGGGAAGAGCACGCGCGACAGTCCGCCTCGGTAACACCCCCGGAGTGGTATTCCCTCAAAAATCGGACGATCGTGTCCGGATACGGCTGTTGCATCAGGTCTGCGCGCCAACGTTCAACTGCGGCAGCGACCATTCCCGCACCGGCATGGCACCCAACACAGGCTTGCCCAGCGCCGGAGTCGACAGGATGTACAACCCTGTTGTCGTGCCCGCGTAGATGAGGTTCCGGTCCCATTCGACGAAACATTGATCGGTGGGCCGGTTGTAGCTGTTCGCCTGGTCGTCGCACTGCTTGGCAAGTTCGCCTTCCAGCAGCCTGCCTTCACCGGACGTTGGGGAAACGCATTCGGGGCTGAGTTCGCCGCCGTGAGGCGCCACAAAGTACGCGGATTCTTTCGGGCTGAACGGATTGCTGAGGTCGAATACGCGAATCCCGGCATTGAACCAGGAAAGCACATGGGCGGTTTGCGAGGGTCGCCCCGGCGCGGTGAGCGCCGGGCAGATGTGCGGGCTGAAACGGCCGCGCGCAAAGCAGAAGTCGTCAAACGGCGCATCGGCCGGGGGTTTCGGACGCGGAAGTTGCGCGATCGCGACCGGGTTCTTCGGGTCGCGCACATCAATGACCCAAGAAGGCAAATACGACTCATTGCAGTCCGGATTCATCGATTCGGGATTCGTGATCACGAATCCGCGGTCGAGCATGCCGAGCCAGGCAGAGTGAAATGGAATGCCATCCAGGCCGTAGGTCGGAGTGGGATCGAACCGGCCGATTGCTTTGGGATTCTTGATGTCCGAAAGGTCGTGAATGATGAACCCGAAAGCGGCCCAGGTTCCGTAACCCAGCGTGCCTCCGTCCTCGACCCTCTTCGGCACATAAAGAGGAAGATGCGACATGCTGTACGGCAGCCGGTCGAGCGCGGGAAATTTCAGCTCTTTGAAGTATTGGCGGGCATCCTCCATGGTCAGGGGCTTATCCGGAATTTTCTCGGCGCCGCGTCCCTCGAGGATTTTCCACTTCTTGAGGATCTGGGTTTCGCCCGGCGCTCCCGCGCGCTGTCCGGGAACGTGCCACCGCGACACTTCCTTCACATTGGAGGGATCGGAAACGTCCACGATCATCAAGCTGTTGGAATATGGGGTAAGGTTGTGTAGCAACCCTGTATACGTATCGTCGGGCGCAACGTCGAGGTACGCGTACTTGCCTCCGTCATAAAAGAACGAATCTCCGTGGACGCCCGAGCCGGTCTTTCCGGTTGTATACTCGGAAATCTTGACCTGCTTCTCGGGATCGGTGACGTCATAGATGCGGATGCCGCGAAGGCCATCCCACTTCTTGAACATTTCGAGGATTTTCGGATCTCCATACTTGCCCTCGGCGGAAAGCCCCGGGCCGATCGTGAAGTACGGTACTTGGGAAGCTTGGATCAGAATCCACTTCTTCAAATCCTTATTGTAGGCAAGCTGGCCGCCGACGGAATTGCCGCTATTGATCGCCTTGGGGTTTCTGGGGTCGGTCACGTCAAACACGGTGTTCCCCTGAAATAGAAGACGCTGCCCGCCGGATGCGGACATGATCTGAGCGCCGCCCGCTCGCCCAGGGCCGGGGATATGCGCGACGATCTCCATGTTGTTCAAATAGATGCGCTGATCCAGGTAGGTCAGGCTCTGGGGAGTGGGCCGGGGATGATGATGCGCGAACGCGTAAGGCGCGGCAATAGCGGCCCCCGCAGCGGCACCCGCAACTCCCCCGGCCACTTTGAGAAAGTCTCTACGCGTCGACCGTTTGTACGGCTCATGGTTCGATGCCATTTCTCAATCCTCCTCAAATGGAATGTTAGTACCGCTCGCTCTAAAAATGCAGACCATACCAACGAACGGCCAAGACCCATTTAGTTTAGGGATTGGCGCGTCCGGGCCTCTTTGGAGATTGACATGAAGGCTGACTGATACATCAGCTCGAATACGGTGTCAACAGGAATGTCAGTAGCTGTCAGTAGCACGTGAAATGTCCGGTTAGATTAGCACGTGAAATGTCCGCTTTAGGGGCGCGACCTGGGGTAGGAAAACCAACTGACACCGGGAGTCACCCGCAAAAGTTACACTCCGGACAAACAGACTCGGGACGATTCCACAATTGCGCTTGCTCGCGTGAGATGGCATCCGCCACGAAGCGGATTGACAAAGGGCTTATCCGGAAAGCGCTCGGAGAGCAGGCTGGCTAGTGGAGAACCTGATGACCCAAAAACGTTACACTGCTTTGTATGTATTTTGGATAATACTCTTGGTGCCGTGGGTGCCGTTCGCTCCTTTGTCCCTCATGGCATTCGATGCCGGCCCAAGCTTCGGGGCGTATCTGTTCGTCGGTTGCGTATGGTCCTATCCGATCACAGTTTTCCTTGCATTTATTCTCAGGCAGAAGGTGCGGATGATTGGATTCCTTCCTTGCTTAAATTTCGCAATAGTATTTTTCTATGAGCTTCTTAAACACCTCGGCGTTGTTAAGTGAAGTTCTCCCGTGGAAGGCAAACTGGCCCGCTGCCCATACCTGAGTTGAAGGTGAAGTCAATCAACCTATCCCAGTACATGCGTAGCGGCGGCCTAAACCATTCATGTAAGCACACTCTGCCAGGATCACCATGGCCAACAAACTCATTCTCCGGTGCAGCGGGTTTTGTTTTCGCTTATAGTAACGATGCGGGCCTGTAGCTCAGCGGTTAGAGCAGCGGACTCATAATCCGTCGGTCCCAGGTTCAAATCCTGGCGGGCCCACCAAAATCCTGAACATAAACATGCGATACGATTTGCAGGTTGCAAGGCCTCGAAAAACGAGCAAGAAAAGCATGTTTCGCGATTTGCCGGACTGGTACGTACCTACTTACGCAAGGAAGCGGCCTGGGACGACTTCTAGACCCATTCTCCGGCGCGCATCACCGGTTCTGAATCGCCCGCAGCGCTGATGCCGTCTACATCGACGTGATTCGATCCGATCATCCAGTCGACATGGATCAGGCTGCTGTTTGCGCCGCGCGACGCCAATTCTTCCGGAGTGAGGGTGTCGCCATTTTTCAAGCATGTACTGTAGGCCTGCCCCAGGGCGATGTGGCACGCGGCGTTTTCGTCGAAAAGAGTGTTCATGAAAAGCAATCCGCTTGCCGCAATCGGCGATGAGTGCGGCACCAATGACACTTCTCCTAAACGCCGCGCCCCTTCGTCGGTCTCGATCATCCGCTGCAAGACCTGGTTGCCGCAGGCGGCGCGAGCCTCCACAATTTTTCCGGCCTGAAACCGCACGGAAATCTCCTCGATCATTGTGCCCTGATAGGATAGCGGTTTGGTGCTGGTCACGTGTCCTTCCACGCGATCCTTGTGCGGCGTGGTGAAGACTTCCTCGGTCGGCATATTGGGAATGCAGTAGCGTCCGTTTCCCGCCGTTGTGCCTCCGCCCAGCCACAGGTGATCGTCGGCAAGACCGACGCGGAGATCCGTTCCCGGGCCGCGGAAGTGCAGCGTCGAATATCGCTTTTCGTTCAGCCGGCTGGCGCGAGCATGAAGATTCGCATCATGGGCTTTCCACGCGGCCACGGGATCGAGTTGGTCGGCGCGGGACGCGGCAAAGATGGCGCTCCAAAGCCGGGGCAGCGCCTGGTCCTGCGGCAAATCGGGGAATACTGCCGCAGCCCACGCGGGAGTGGCGCTGGCCACGATGGTCCAGTTGATGTCGTGGCGCGTAATCAGTTCCAGAGCGGGGCGGTATGCCTTCGACATTGCGCGATTCGCGCGGCTCACCTTTTCCGGATCTTCCTTCGAGAGCAGCGAAGGATCGCCGCCGGTGATCGCCAGCCGCGCCGCGCCATTCCGGAATGCCTGGGCCATTCCCTCATAGAGCCACGATGCGGCAGCGTCGAAGCCGGCGTCGGAACCGTAGCGATAACGAAGCAGGGCCGTCTGCTCGTCCGTGAACAACGTGGTGACCAGCGAGGCGCCCGCTTTATAAGCATGTTCCGTAATGCGGCGCACAAGTGGAACCGCATCCAGCGTCGCGGTCATCACCAGTTCTTGTCCGGGCGCAAGTCCCAGTCCGGCGTGCACCGCGACATTCGCCAGACGATCGAGGTTTTGTTCAAATTCAGGTGACGAGGCAAACTGCCCTTTGGAAAACGCTGTGGTCGAGGTCATGGACATGATTATCGCGCGGGATATGGGGCGTTGACAATGCGAAGAAGCGCAGAAGCCACTCAACGACTTGGAATCGGCAAGGAACGCCTGCTCCGCTACTCGCAACGCGGGCCCCGTTCATTCGGCCGATTTCATGCTGGATTTATTATGGCAAATAGTTTCAAGTCAAATCCTTGCTCAATACATGTGCGGCATTCGTTTTCCGAATTGCGCGGCCTCGGATGGGCGGGATGCCGCGTTTTGCCTCAAACCGATTCTCGCCTCTCAGCCATTCCGAGAGCGGCCGCGAACCAATGCGTATTTGCGCGCGCCTGAGCATCGAACTCAGGAACCGGACTTCGGCCACAAGGTTTCTCTCCGAATGTCCCCGCGCCTCGCGCTTCACGATGATCTGTCCCTTGGCGGCCCAGAGCAGGCCCCACTTCGGAGGAAGGTCCTTCACCTGGATCAAATCCGGCGGACACAAATAATAGCGGCGGTGGCCCATTCCGGCGCGCGGATTCCTGCGGACAGACTTCGCTGCGTCTTTTACGAAATCCGAGCGAGTCAACTTGCATTCGATGAGGACCGAGCCCGCCCCGGGAGCCCATCCGATTACGTCGGGGTTCTCGTCGGCTTCCGTGGCAAACTCGTACAGCACCACCGAGCACTGCCTGCTAAGCCACCGGACACCCATCGCAACTAAGGTCGAATGCTGCATGTTCGCTCAGGATTGTGACACATTTTACGGCCAGAATGTTCGGCAGGCCTGAGAGAAATATCGCGCTCATGCTCGGGATCCGGCGCCAATGCCCATCGTTCAGTTCCGCAGCGGAACGGCGGGGGTATGGGACTGACATGCAGCTCAAGTGATGTGGCGTACGCGTGATTCCGGCGACGTTATCGTTGGGGTTGCCGGGCTGCTCCCGCTTCCCCGGGCGCTGCTTGGCGCGGCCGCAAGGCAGGCTGAGGTCCCAGGGCGGCCGTCAGACCGGCGTTTGCGCATTCCTCGTCCATTCCGCTGCCGCCGACGCCGATCGCTCCGATCAACACTTTGTCTACGATGATCGGCAGGCCTCCCGACACATAGTAATTGTTCATCCGGATGCGCGTCACGCGGCCTTCCACGTCTGTGCGGTCGACCAATTCGTGTGTGGAGGCGCGGTTGTAAAGCGCGGTTTGCGCTTTATACAGGGCTGTGTCGATGTTCGTCGGTCTTTGTCCATCCATGCGATAGCTGTACACGATGTTTCCGGATGGGCTGATGATGAAGACGGTGATGGCCATTGCGTGCTGCTTGGCGAAATCCACGCAAGCCTTGCCGATCTTTTCGGCCGTATCCACGGAGATTTCGTCCCTCGTCAAAGCATGAGCGGCTGCGTCACTCGAGATCACCGCCTTATCGAGCGGCAGTTTCTCGCTGCCCTGGGCGCTGGCGTTTGGCGCCACGACTCCGAAGGCTCCCACCAGCAAGAAAATCATGGCCGTACTAAAAGACTGCATTTGTTTCGTCATGTCGTTCCCCCCGTTTCGCTTGATGCTTACGCTTTGCCTGGCGTCCCTAAGAACGATAAAGCCCACTTTCAGAAATATTTGGCCATCCTGCAAAAAAGCTGTGTTTTTCCTTCGGCAGGAAGGTTCGCGGGCAGCAAGAAGACGCCGAGGAAACCAAGCAGGAAGTCTTGGTGCAATTGCAGTCGAGGGGCCGACAGGCGCCACAGGGCGCCTGTCGGCCGGAATCCTCGAACCGCAAATATTACCAGAGCAGCTTCAAGCCCAACTGGATGGACCGGCTGCCGCCCGATCCAAGCACGGGGTTGGGAGCCACTTGGTCGGGCGTGTTGCAGCCGCAGCCGAAGCTGGAAGGTGAAGAAGGATCGTTGTAACCAGCACCCGCCGGTCCTCCGGGATTCGCAAAGTCGGCGTGGTTGAGAACATTGAAGAACTCGGCGCGGAACTGGGTGGTCAGTCGTTCTTTAATCTTCCACACTTTAGTCACCGACAGATCCCAGTTCTTAAAGCCTGAGTCGCGGAAAATATTGCGACCCGCATTCCCTATGGTTCCCAGGGCTGGAGGAATCAGGACTGAGCTACCCTGCATGTAGCACCCGCCGACAGCATTTAATGCCGCGAGGGTGTTGCCGCCCATGTTCGTTGCGGCAGTGATACAAGCAGCCGGAATGCTCGTGCCATTCCCGCAGAGCGTGTTGCCGTAACATGGGATTGCCTGAGGACCAGACGAGAAGTCTCCTGGATTGCCACTGAAGTTCCACAGCTGGCCAAAACTATTCAGTTCGTTGACTTGGCCGTTCCCCGCGAAGTCGTTGCTAGTATCCTGCGCGGTCCAGGGCAAGCCGCTCTGCAGCGTGACCCTGGAATTGATGGCCCAACCCTGGAGCATCTGTCCGGGTGCGTTTATGCCCGGCACGTTGTAGGTAATCCCAAGCGTGAAGCGGTGCCGCAGGTCGAAGTCGCTGTTCCCGCGTTGAAGTCCAGGGGCATAGCTGTTGGGAGGGAGCGGATTCGCGTTCCAGTTGCTCGACGCTTGGTCGATCGAATGCGAATAGGTGTAGCCCGCATTGTAGGAGATGCCGTGCCAAGGGCGTTGCGTGAGAGTAACTTGCAAGCCATTATAATTTGAGTTATCGAGGTTCGATAGTTGGTCAATCTGGGCCAAGTACGGAAACCTGGAATTGAAGGGTCTAGCTGCCTGTTCCAGCGATGCGCTAACCGTCGATGGATCCCCCGTGGTGAGATCCGTGTATCCGGCGCCTAGAGCAGGCTGATTGATGTCGGTGAATCCCAGCAACTTGGTTCCGTGGGTTCCCACGTAAGCGACCTCAAGGGAGAGACTATTCGTGAGGGCGCGCTGCACGTTCAGGGTCCAGGTGTCAACGTAGGGAGTACGAAAATTCGGGGCTATGGACTCCGTGTTGCAAGGAGTCGCAGGAATACCAACGGAATTTAGGCTGCCATCGCCGCACTGCACCGAGAGAGCACTGGAAGAGTAGACGGTCGTGGTTCCAGTCCCTCCAAATGCTGGAGTTAACGACGATCCGCTGAAGTTCATGTTGTTGCCGCTAACTGTGATCGTGGCCACCTGCATGTTGCCAATCCCCGGTGTCGTGACCCCATTGACGACGATCGACGCGCCTGTGGGAACCTGACTCAATCCGAGGACGTTGGCGACGTTGTCAAAAACGTTAAAGGGTAGCTGCTCATACATGACGCTGCCGCCGGCCCGAATGACGGTCTTCCCGTTGCCCTGTACATCCCAGGCTAACCCCAGACGCGGGGAAAAATTGTTGTGATCGCCGCTGTAGGCCGCAGTTTCTCCGTAGCCGACCTGAATGAGTCCTTTCACCGGATCGAAGTTTCCAAGCTGATTGTTGGCCTCCTTCAGCACGGTGATGATTTCGTAGCGGACGCCCAGGTTCATGGTTAGTCGCGGGGTGATCCGCCAGTCATCTTGAAGGAAGGCTGCGTACTGTTCATTGGAATAATGGCGCAGAGGCTCGCCGGCGAGGAGGGCGGATTCTGTGCCGTTTGTTCTAGGCTGGCCCGCCACGAAGCCGGTCAAATTCTTGAATCGAATGGTGCCTTTTCCGCTCGCCGTGACAAATGGCACGGCGGTATTTTGAATAATTTCGCCGCCGAACTTGAAGGCATGTTTGCCGCGCAAAACCGAAACGTGTTCCAAAATCTGCAGGCTGCCATCCGGCCCCCGGAACTTGGGCCAATTGCCGCCCAGACGGACGTTGAAACCGACGAACCGAACGAAAGGGAAACCGTAATACTTCGGATCCGTCACCCCTGTATTGATGCCGTATGCGGTCGCTGGCACATTGCTGTCCACGGAAACGTATTGCTGGTTAAAGTGGTCGTAGCCGACGCGGAATTCGTTGACTAAGGTGGAATTGGGAGTCCAAGTCCAGGCACCTGAGGCCATCTGAATACTTCCAAACAGATTGGACATCCAGGGCGAATTGCTGGAACCCGGAAGACCGACTTCATACGCACCATCATTCCAGATTCCGCCGCCTTCGCCCTTGAAGTACATACCGCTGAGCGTCTGTTTTTCATTGATATGATAATCGATCTTCGCAACGCCATTATCTTGATGATTATTGCTTACTAATCCCAGGATTACTGTCGTTGGTCCGCCAACTGGACTGGTTCCCATATTTGCAGGGAAAAAGGATTCGGATGGACCGGGTGAGTAATTAGGAGGACGTATCGCGCAACTATTTGGCGAGGCCGAAAACGTGAGGCCTGAAATCTGAGCGCTCAAGAGCGAAACCGGAGGCGCTGACGAATTCGCGATGTGCGCATTGTTTATGGAGTTGCAAGCGTCCACGAGGCTCTTACCCGTGTTGTTAGATGTGAGTCCGCATCCCGCAGACCCGCCGGCGCAGGTGACCGGCGTCGTTGTCTGGTAGGTGCTCCCCACCGAATAGCGCTGACCTTCGTAGGCCACAAAATAGAACAGTTTGTCTTTCTT
The DNA here is from genome assembly GCA_963781055.1 of Terriglobia bacterium. Classification (GTDB taxonomy): domain Bacteria; phylum Acidobacteriota; class Terriglobia; order Acidiferrales; family UBA7541; genus Palsa-360. The sequence continues at coordinate 53,491 of CAWAEW010000032.1, read as the reverse complement.
GATGGCCCCGCCAAGACTGCTCCCGAACTGCTCCAAGGATACCGGGGCCTTGGGCAGCGGCGACTGGTCGAAGAAGTTGCGAGCATCCAGAGCGGTATCCCGGCCGAAAGCGAACGCCGAACCGTGAATGGTGTTGGTGCCTGATTTGAGGCCCGCATTCACGATGGCGCCGGGCTTCCAGCCAAATTCGGCCTTGGGGTTTTCCTCGGTATTAAACTCTTGGATAGCGTCGATGGGCAGAGAGGTTGACGCATCACCCGCGGCGATGGGCGCGTTGAGCACGCTTTGGCCGGTATAGGCTTCGTCGCCCCTCAGACCGTCAAGCAAGTAGCCGATATCTTCAGCGCGCGAGCCGTTGGCGGATTGTGTATAGGCGCCGCCACCCGGGAAGAGCATGACACCGGGGCGCAGGCTGAGGAGATTCTGGTAATTCCGGCCGTTCAATGGCAATTCGTTAATGGTTTCATTGCTCAAGGTCCCGCCAAGAGTGGCGTTGGTGGTTTCCACCATGGGCGTTTCGCTGGTGACAACAATCGTTTGTGCCTGCTCGCCAGGCTGAAGTGAAAGGTCGACGCGGAGCTCCCTGCCGGTTTCGAGCAAAATACCTGCGCGCGCGGCAGTCTTGAAGCCTTTAGCTTCAGCACGGACCGTATAACTTCCGGGCGTAAGGTTCGGGGCGTTGTAGGCTCCGGCTTCGTCGGTGGTTAGTGCGCGAGACACGCCTCTTTCCGTGTCGGTGACCGTGACCGTGACACCGGACATGGCGCCGCCGGTCTGGTCCGTGATTGTACCGGCAATGCGGCCGAGGTTCGCTTGCGAGAAAGACGAAACGCAAGCCAGGAGCACAACCAATGCGACCGCCAGCAGCCGCTCAACGCCATCCAAGCACATCTGTTGGAGAAATGTCTTCCCAATGACCGACGACCCATTCATCTCAGCACCCCTTGCAAAGTGAATTTTGAACACAGGAGCCCCCGCGGAAATCCAACCAAATGCCAGCCACAGAACGAACCGAGAGACGCGGCTCACCCTCGCAGCTGCCACCATGAAACTATTCCACTTTTACGCAATTCTTTCGGACAAACCCCAAGTCGAGACCTCCCAACCAAGTCCCGACCTACGTCAATAACTGGTGCGCTTGTAGACCTAGTTACATCCGTTGTCAAGTTATTTTTTGAATTTTTTAAAAACGCACGGCGACGCTGGACAGGAAAGTGAGTGCGAATTCACATCCAAAGCGCGGCAAATTCTCGCGGATCGCCCCCGGGCAAACGATTCTTCCCGCGCGGCAGAAATCGTCGCGCGGCGATATCTTTAGCTTTGAACCTTGTCCAGCTTGCGGCCAGGCCACGCATCGATCGTTTCCAGCGCGGCACGGTATCATCCGATGCTCGCCGTTCAGGAGATTATTGATTGACACGCATTTGCCTCCGGTGATATAGGCGTCATTAAGAAATTTTCCCTGACGCGGTTGGGAGGCTCTCTCGACGTGCATGCGAAGCGTTACGCTTGGTGCGCGCGTTGTTATCGCAATCCTTTTGAAATTGGGTGCCAGGGCGGCCTTGGACGGTCAAAGGCCAGAATCGGAATGGGGGGAACCATGCGAAACAGATTCATCGCGCCAGGAGTTTCACTGATTGCGGCTCTGATATTTTCATCAGCATTATTCGGGCAGTCTCCTGAACCGCCGGCCGCAACAAATCCGCCTGCCGCGTCCAGCCAGGTGCCGGACTTGTCCGGAGTCTGGCGGCAACACGCGCCGGCCAGCGCCCGCGCCTATTCCGGTTACGAATTCATCAAGGATGAGCCACCCATGACGCCCTGGGCGGAGGCCAAATACCACGAAGCGAAACCAACCTTTGGGCCCAAAGCCGTCGCGGTGGAAGATTCCAATTCCCCGGATTACAACTGCTTGCCGCCGGGTGTTCCCTATATCTATTTCCGGCCACATCCGTTCGAGATCATCCAGGCGCCGGGCCGCGTGATCATGTATTTCGAATACGACCACTTCGTGCGCGAAATTTACACGGACGGGCGCCCGCATCCCGAAGGCCTGGAGGCGACGTGGATGGGACACGCAATCGGCCATTATGAGGGGGATACGCTCGTCGTCGACACGATCGGCTTCAACGACAAGACCTGGCTCGACCGGGTCGGGCATCCGCACAGCAATCAACTGCACCTCGTCGAGCGCTTCCGGCGCATCGACCACGACACTCTGCAGGACGATATGACGATTGATGATCCGAAAGCCTACACCAAGCCGTGGAACGCGCAGCTGACGTTCCAGCTGAGGCCGGACTGGGACATTGGCGAATTCATCTGTGCGGAGATGATGTACGCGGGACACAAGTAGGGCGGTGTTCAAACGCTAAGGGGTGTTAACGGGCGCGGACGCCGGCAATTTTTCTGCGCGGCCCGCTTCGGCCCGGATCAGTGTTGGATGGCGTCTTTGGCCGAACCCGCAGCGACACTTTTTTCGCTCGACGCCGCGTTGTCCGGAATCTTGCGGCCACCCAGCAGATAAAGCGAAACGCTCAGGATCAGCATCCCCAGAGGGACCTCGCCTGCAAACGCGTAGTCGTGCATCCACTTCAACTGGTTGAGACCGAGCAGAGCCTGCGGCGAGACCAACATCCAGGTGCCCGCTAGCAGCGCAACCCAGCCAACGACCTTGCCGATTACCGATTCGGTTCCCGCACCCGCGCTCGGTGACTGCTTGAGGTTCCTTGCAGCCTCGGAGGATTCTTCCAGCCCGAGGTAGTTGGCGAATCGATCATTGAGCAACGCGCCCACCAGGCCATCGTTCGTGGTGTTGCCGGCCGTGGACAGCATGGGAATCAGTCCGGCGTACATGGCCACGAACGTGGTCACGAACGTATCCGCGTCATGCACGTGCAAGAGAATCGCGACGATGGGCGACATGAAAAATCCAGCGCCGCCCGGAATTCCGGGCGACACCAGTCCCAGAATCAACATCGGCGGAAGAAGCAAAAGGATGTCAGTCATGGAAATCGGGATATGCAGCAGGCGCGTCGCCGAGATCGTAATCAGCAGCATGGACATGCCGGCGCAACTCTTGTTGAGCACCGTCCCAAATACGATGGAGACCTCGGCGATTTCGCGGCGCAGGCCGAGGTCATGCTCGGCCGAAACGATGTTCACCGCCAACGTCTCGTACGAACCGCCCGTGCCGAAGCCGGTGGGCCAAACGGCCGCAAAATAGGAGAAGACCTGCTTGGCGGTCCGCTTGGTGGTCCAAAACGTCAGAACGATCATCACAACCGAAAAGGATACCGTGACGATCGCGGTCCAAAGAATCGTCTGGCCGTAGGCGCTCATTCCCTTCGCACCGAACTTCAGCGGGATGCCGATCGCCAGACATCCGATCATGATCGGGTAGTACCAAAGCAGGTTGCTGAAGAGCCACAGAATGGCGTCGCTGCTCCGGACCAATCCGCTTGCCACGGGGCGCAGCGCAGGAACGACGGCGGAAAGATATCCAACGAGCATGGCGCCGATTAGGGCCTGGATGAGCGGCTGTGTGGCGAGAAATGAGGCGAACGTGCTGGCGAATTGTCCGAGCCACATGCCGGGTCCCATCACGCCCGCATCGGACGCGACAAAGGGCAACTTGGTCAGCAGGGGAATCCAGGCGGTGACGAAGACCAGCGATGCCACGCCCAAAACTAAGTAGAGAGCAACGATCAAACCAAATAGACGCCGCGCGCGCCGCCCGTGGAGAAGCATCAGCTTTGCCGTGGCCGCGGCGAGAAGCGCAAAAATCAGCGGCCCGGCGAATGTTACGACGCCCTTCGGAAACCACGAGCCACTGATATATGCCGCGCCGGCAAAACGGTTTTTGGGAAAGAGCAAACCTACGGCTAGCCCGACAGCAAGGAAAATGAGCACCCAAATGGGCAGCGATATGCCAAAGTATTTCCCTACATTCTTTGGTCGATTCTTGGCGTCTGTAGCCAACCTTGTGCGCCCCCTTCTTGAAAGTTGATTGGGCGTTTCCCAAGACCATGTTCTGATAAGAGTCAACAGACACTACTACGCCGCCCCAGAGCGATCAAGAGTTTGTGTGTCGTTTCCATCGCCTCTGAAAAACCAATCGCGCGGAGAGGTCGGGTGGATCGCGTGCTTGGAGCGTAGCGCTGATATTTCAGTGAACCGGAGATAGGAGGGCCGAATGAGTCCCGCTTGTTGTAGAATAATTTTATTATTCGTCCTGGCTCATCCGCCCGGGCAGATCATTCGGTGCACTTGATCCAAATTTTTCTATGACCCTGCGCTCTTCCAGTGAATGGCACGAGCTTGCGACGCGAGTTCTCGTCGGCGCGGGCGCAAGCCCGTTGAACGCGGGCATCGTCGCCGGCGCACTGATCGACGCGGAAATCGATGGAATCAGTTCTCACGGCCTTTCGCGCCTGCCGGCGTACGCCGATCAGTTGGCCAGCGGGAAGATTGACGGGCTGGCGAACCCGGAAGTGAGCCGTACGGCCTCGGCCGTGGTGAGCGTGGATGCCCGCCACGGCTTCGCCTTCCCGGCGATCGCCGCCGGAATCAAGATGGCCCTGCCCATCGTGCGTGAGACAGGCGTGGTGGCGATAGCGATTGGAAATTCCCACCACTGCGGAGTACTTGGACGTCACGTGGAATCCCTGGCTAAACACAATGTGCTGGCTCTGGCCTTTTCGAACACGCCCGCGGCCATAGCCCCATGGGGCGGCACGCAGGGCGTGTTCGGCACCAATCCAATCGCGCTCGCTTGCCCCCGGCGCAACCAAGAGCCGTTGGTGATCGACCTGGCGATGAGCGTTGTGGCGCGCGGCAAGATCATGCAGGCAGCCAACCGGAACGAATCCATTCCCGAGGGCTGGGCGCTCGATGCTTCCGGCAAACCCACAACCGATCCGCGCGAAGCACTCACCGGCACCATGGTGCCGATTGGCGGCGCCAAGGGCGCGGCATTGGCCTTGATGGTTGAGTTGCTTTCCGCCGCGCTGACGCGGTCGCACTTCGGCTTTGAAGCCAGTTCTTTTTTCGACGCCAAGGGCGGGCCGCCGGGAATCGGCCAGCTTTTCCTGATGTTTGACATCCAGACGTTCGGCGGCGACGCCGTACTGGAGCGTATCGAAACCCTTTGCCAGGCCATCGAGGAAGATCCCGGAGCACGCCTGCCGGGCGCGCGGCGATTCACGAACCGCAAGAGAATCACCGCATCCGGCATTGCCGTGCCCGATCCGCTTTACCAGGAACTGCTGAAACGGGCCAACGCGGCCGGTTCGGCTTGAGCAGCAAGAGATCCTATTTTGCCGTAGAGTTCCGTGCACCACAGGATGAAGCCGGATGGGTCTCGCGCGGTCGACGTACTCTGTCTGTTGATAAAATGTAAAATCCGTTGTACAAGGTCTCATTTTGAAATGGGGTTGGGGAACCGCAGCAAGCCAAATTGAATTTTGCGTGAGATGGTGCGGGCCGTTGTCGGATACACCCGAAATATTGAGCCTGGTGGAGGCGAGATGAGGAAATACGCGGGAGTGCTGGCCTTCGCGCTGGTATCGCTCGGGGTCGGAGCAACGCTTTTGGTTGGACAAGACAAGGGCCCCGATCCGGTCTCGTGGGCGTATGGATTCGTTACGCCCGGGCCCGACCCTGTCGCACCTCCCTGCACACCAGAAACCAAGCCGCACGACTGCTCCAGGCCAGGACGCCCCTGGCCCGATGATGGCAAACTTCTCCACCTTCCGGGGAGCGACCAAACCTTTACCATCAGTCAAGTTCAATCTTTTTGGGCTCCCGCCGACTGGTTTCCGAACGAACATCCGCCGGCGCCCGACATCGTGAAATACGGGCATGAGGATGAACATTTGCGCGCCTGCGGCCACTGCCACTATTTCAACGGGATGGGAAAACCGGAAAACGCCTCCCCCGCGGCCCTGCCGCTGAACTACATTCTGCAGCAGATGGCCCTATTTAAGAGCGGCGGCCGCAAACCCGCCGACCCGAGAAAGGCCAACGCGAACGAAATGACCCAGATCGCCAGGTTCATGACCGACGAGGAAACACAGCAAGCCGCGGAATATTATTCCTCTCTGAAGTGGAGAAGCCCTTGGGTGAAGGTGATCGAGAGCGACACGGCGCCCAAGACGCGCCAGACTCCGGCGGGAATGTTCCTGTCGTTGGGCGATGGGCAAACCGAGCCGCTTGGGGAGCGCGTCATTGAAGTGCCGCAAGACACTGATCTGACCGAACGGCTGCGCGACCCGCACTCGGGATTCGTCGCCTACGTGCCCATCGGCAGCATCGCGAAAGGCAAGGAAATTGTCACCACCGGCGGAGCAGGCAAGACGATCGCCTGCGCCACATGCCACGGAGCGGATCTGCTGGGTATGGGGGACGTGCCCCCGATCGCGGGCCGCACCCTCAGCTATACCATGAGGCAGCTTTACAACTTCCATCAGGGCACTCGCAAGAGCGCGCTCATGCAACCCATCGTGAAGAAGCTGAACACCGATGACATAATCTCGATCGTGGCGTATCTCGGCTCGCTTTAGCCGCGCATGGATTTGCAAATCAGATGGGAAAAAATTGCGCGATGACAGCGGGGCTCTTTGAATGGCTGAGATATGCTAGACTGGTGCCAAGTGACTCGTTCCGCACAATCAAGGGTTCATTCAAGGGGCTGCGGGCGATCCAAATGAACGCGGTCTAAAATACTGACTCTGGAGGCTTCTCCATGACACAGAAACTTGGGGCCCTTTCCGCAGTTCTTGTTGTAGGTCTTCTACTGCTAGTCGTTCCCGCGTTCGCCCACCATGGAACTGCCGGTGAAGATACCTCGCACCTTGTCACGGTCACGGGAATCGTAACCGACTTCCAGTTCATAAATCCTCACGCGCAAATCTACGTGGACGTGAAAGACGACAAGGGCAACGTTCAAAATTGGAATGGCGAATTGTCGAACGCGCTCGTTCTGCACCGTGCCGGATGGAACAGCCAAATCATCAAGCCCGGCGACAAAGTCACTCTGAACGGTTACCAGTCCAAGAAGAAAACTACTTTCCTGCGGCTGACGACCGTGGTGCTTGCGGATGGCAAGCAGCTCGACGCGTTCCCCGGCTTGAATAAGAAAACGCCGGGCGGTGACTTGCGAGCAGAAAAAAATTGGATTGAACCGGGCGCGGCCGCAGCGATGCCCCGCGCGGCCGCGCCAAGCGATGCGTATGGCTTAGCGCGGCGTGGCCGGCGAATTCCCCGATGTTTTGGCAGGATGGCGATTCCAGTAATCGATGAACCCGGTAATCTCTGCGTTGAATAATTCCGGATACTCCCGATACATGTAGTGGCCCGCATCGTTGAGAACGATCATCTGAACCCTCGAATCTTTTGCGCCAATCGCGTCAAAGAGGGCCAGCCCCTGTTGCATCTTCGATACCGGGTCGTTGATGGCCCAGTCCGTGGGATCCTGCCTGCCCCAATAAAGCAAGACCGGCATCTGCAAAACGCCTTCCTTCGTTACTCGATCCATCATGGACTGCCGCCAGGCCGCGGCTTGTTCGGTGCGCAAGGGTTCTCCGGCGCCGGCCTTTAGCTTTGCGGCGGTCACCTTGGCTTTAGCAGGCTGCTGAAAAATTGAGATGAGCGGGGAAATGCTGTCCTAGTTTGAGTTATTTGTGAGTTGTGAGTGGCTTTTCGCGTGGTTTCCCGTGCTGGCGAAGGTCCGAAGTGGGCGTTGTTGCCCCGTTTAAAGACACCACGGCCCGAACTTACTGCACCGGAACTGTGCTGCGCATCAGATTTCGCATGCGCACCAGATTGTAAGCCGCGCAGGCGAAGGTAAACAGCCAATCCACCAGCAGGGTCCCGCGATGCCGCACCTTGCGCAGGAGTGCAATCATCTTCAGCCAGCCGAAGCACTCTTCGATGCGCTTCCTTTTCTTCTGGCTGATGCGGTAGCTTTCGTGTTGCGTGGTGCGTCCATCAATGGCGCTGCCCCCGGGCCGCGCCAGGTTTTGCGCCACGTGCGGCGTCACCCGCATGTGGCGGCACTCGCGCACAAACTCCGCCGTGTCGAATCCCTTGTCGCCACCCACAGTCACACGCTCGCTTCCGGGAACATCCTGCAACATGGCCATCGCTGCATCCCGCTCGGCTGTGCCCGTCGCTTCCCACACCAGGCTCGAAACGATCAATCCGTTGCGATTCTCTACCAGCAGATTTCCGCTATAGCTCAACTTGGCCTCCTTGCCTCGGCCTTTGCGCGCCAGCAACGCGTCAGGATCGGTTTTCGATGCGTGCGTCTGGTTCGAGCGCTTCTGGCCGCGAAAGTTCACCGTGGGATTTCCCGGATCGTCCGGCGGTGGCGAACCCTTCTGGTCCTTGGGCTGAAAACTCTTCACGCTGGCCCACGCTTCCAGCAGCGTACCGTCCACGCTGAAGTGCTCGTCCGAAGCCCATCCCTGCTCTCGCGCTTGCCCCACGACCCGCACCAGAAATTCCTTGGCCACCTCGGCCTCCAGCAACCGGTCGCGGTTCTTGGTGAACACTGTCGCGTCCCACACCCCATCATCCAAATTCAGCCCCACAAACCAGCGAAACAAAATGTTGTAGTCCATCTCTTCCATCAAGAGCCGTTCGCTGCGCACCGAATACAACATCTGCAACAGCTGCGCGCGCAACAACTGCTCCGGTGGAATCGACGGGCGCCCCACCTTCGCGTACATCTTTTGGAACTGCGGCGACAACTGCTTCAGGATATTGTCCACCATCGTGCGGATCGGCCGCAGCGGATGGTCCTTGCGCACCCGCTGCTCTGGAGAAATGTAGCTGAACACGTGACCCTGCTGCTGATCGGTTCCTCTCATGCGCCATTGGACGTGCTCTGCGTTGCTTCGTTACAAACTTTTGTGGTTTTTCAGCAGCCTGCTAGGCGCGCCCATCATGGAGTAGCCCGATTGCCAGTAGTCATCGTTGTCGAATGCTACGTCGGGCTTCAAGGTTTGCGCGCGTATGCGGCACTTCCACGCCGCGGTCGCAGGCTCCTTCGGGCAATTCACGAAAAACGCTTCTTCCTTCTGCACGCCGTCCGCCGGGACTTCGCCGCCGGGAGCCACGATAATAAGCGTCTTGACCATTTCCGGATGCGCAATGCTGAAGTAGAAGGCCAAAGCGCCGCCGGCGGAGTGGCCGACCAAATTCACTTGGCGGATATTCATCTTTTCCAAAAAATTGCGGAGAAATTCGATTTCACCCTGGATATTGTAGTCCTTATCCTCGATCGGATTGTCCGTAAGCCCCGAGCCGACCCGGTCGGGAGCAAATACATGGAAGCGCTTCGCCAGTCCGGGGATGTTCTTCGACCAGACATTCGCGCTGGAGCGGCCGTTCAAGCCGCCTCCATGCAGCAACAATAGCGGCTCACCCTGCCCCAGTTCGTAATACCGCGTTCGGACGCCCTTGACGTCGGTAAAGCTGGCCTTGAGGCCGCCGATCGCGCCATCCGGATTGGAAGGAGGCTGTCCTTGGGCCCGCGCGGAATCCCCGATAAGTAACAGCAAAGGTACTATAACTAATAAAATAGCATTCCTATACCCAGCCGTGCGCGCGCAGAGACGCTTGCTCGTAAACCCCATTTGTGATTTCCCTTTCCTGCAGGGCGCTTCTCGAATGCGCGCCCTCTTTCGATCTGCTAGAACTTCTCAAAACCCGCCGAATGAAAATCCGCTCAATTCGAGGCGAAACAATAAAAAAGCCCGGCGCCGCCCGTGCTCGCCAGATCCTCCTGGCTGCAGCCCTTGGTCGCATGGGAAGAGTTCCAGGACGCATTGCCGCCGCCGATGCGGTCGGAATGGCCGACCTGAGCGGACCCTGCGCCGCTGCTGGTCCAGTTATTGCAGGTGTGATCCTTGTCATCGGTATAGGCGCGGCCATCTGTTTGCGAACCGGTCAACATGTCATGAACGTTCGGGGTATCGCCCGCGCCGTTGACGACCTGGCCCTTTTCGTTCAGTGCTGTTTGCTTAAAAAGATTGGTGCCTTGACGGGCGAGCTCAATGGTATCTCCGTGAAGATCGGCAAGGCCCTGCGCGATAAATTCGCCTTTGGAGTTGTACCAGGGGCCTGTTCCGATGCGGTCGCGGGCATTGATGGCGTGCTGGTCGCCGCGGGCCTGTGTGCTCAGGTAGGCGTGCCAGGTGTGATTGCCGGCCCCCACAGCAGTGGCCAAGGCCAAGCAGTGCGCATCGGCTCCGGCCAGACCACCCAGGTCGCCACCTTGGCCCATACCAACGCTGGTGACGAAGAACGTCATGGAGCCTGGCCCGGCGAATCGCTGCGCGGGCGCTTGCTGCGCCAGCAGCAGGCACGAACCACAAAGAATCGTCAGGACGAAAGGCAGAGCGGCGGATCGAATCCTCGTCATTCAAAGCTCCTCAGTCTCATCGGATTCAGTTGACGGCGAAGCAGTAGAACAGGCCCACGCCATGCGAAAATGCCAAATCATCCTGGCTGCATCCGCGCGTCGGGTGTGATGAATTCCACGACCCGTTGCGGCCACCATTGCGGTCGGAAAGACCGATCTGTGCTGCAGGGCCGGTATTGCCCTGGATGGTCTGTCCGTTTCCCGAAGCGCTGCTCGTCCAGTTGTTACAGGTGTGATCATTGGCATCGGTATAGGCGCGGCCATCGGTATGCGAGCCGGTCAACATTTCGTGCCGGTCGGAGTTGGGATGCGTGGAGGCATAGGCCCATTTCCGGTCTTCCGGATCGGGATTATCGTTCAAGCCGGGAACGATGTCGCCTTTCTCGGTCAGCGCGGTCAGCTTGTTCACGTTATTGCCGAGGCGCGCCAGTTCCAGTGTGTCACCGTGAAGGTCTGCGAGGCCGTGGGCGATCATCTCGCCTTTGGCGTTGTACCAGGGACCTTGTCCGATGCGGTCGCGCGCATTGATGGCGGGCTGATCGCCACGCGCCTGCGTGCTCATATAGGCATACCAGGTGTGGTTGCCTGCTCCGACCGCGGTAGCCAGCGCCTGGCAGTGCGCATCGGCTCCGGCCAAGCCGCCGAGGTTTCCTCCATTCCCGATATTCACGCTGGTGACGAAGAAGGTCATGGGATGTTGCTGCGTGGGAACCTGCTGCGCCGCTGCGAAGAATGAGCCGAGCAGAACCAGGAAAGTAAAGACTACCGCAACTGAAAACTTCCGAGTCATTTGCGTTTCCTCTGCGTTACGTGAGATGTCCGCGCGTAAATCTCCGGCGCCGAATGAAGGAGGCGGTATTTCCCGCCTCCCCGTTAATTGGCTTGCGCTGGATTTTTCTCTCAGTTCCTGGCTGCGACGTACTGACCGCGACCGGGAAACAACTCCCGACGGACCATTTTCACTTGACCGGAACAAACCTCTGGACGCGTTCCCCGGCCTGCACCTCGCCGGTATAGATGTTGCCTTTCGAGTCCGTGGCAATCATGTGAAGACCGTGGAACTGGCCTCCGTTATCGCCCGCACTCCCGATTCGGCCCAGCACTTTTCCGTCCTCCCGGTTGAGGATCCAGATGGTGTTGTTCGAAATATCCGAAATAAACAGAAAACGCTGCTTGGGATCGGCCGAGAAGGCCACGCCGCCGGCGGAGCCGCGATTGCCGGTCTCGACGGCCAGGAGAAACTCCTTCACGAACTTGCCTTGCTTGGTGGTGACGTCAATTCGGTTGGCCCCGCGATCGGCAGCGTAGACCAAACCGTCGTTGGAAATATTCAACGTGAGGTGGTTCCGGAACTCCTTGGGCTCCGGCCCGCCGGGAGTATATTCACGGTCCTTGGGATCGGTGCTGATTTCGGACAGAGTATGTCCATAAGCGCCCCAGCCGCGCTTGAACGCAAAAGTGTCCAGATCAAACACCATTACGCGGCCACCCAGGTAACTGTCCGAGCAGTAAATTTCGCGAGCCGGTTCGTCGAGCCGGACCTCTTCGATCTGGCCGACGATCATCGGCGTGGTCGGAGGATACTTGGCGCGGAACGCCGCCATCGCTGCCGCGCGTTCCTCGGGACTCAGGCGGTTGCCCGCTGGAGCCCGCGCCGAAGCAACCGCTCCGGCTCCTCCCGGCGCTAGTGCCGTAGGTGCCGCAGCGCCGTCTCCACCCCCGCCGCCTGGTTCCTTGTCCGGCACGCGAGGAATTTCCATGAGAAGCGCCCCGGTTTTCGGATCGTATTTGCGGACGGTGTTCATGCCTTTGACGGCGTTTCCGATGTAGACGAACCCTTTGCTGTCCACGGCCATGCCGTGCCCTTCCGGCGGGTCGAAGAAACCAAGGACGTTGCCGCCCTTGTCGATATGAATCATCGATGGCGGCGCAACGCAGCAATCGGCGGTGGGCGGATTCAACATTGCATAGTTCTGCGTGGCGTCGATGTCACGCGGACGATCCAACACCCAGACGTTATCGTCCTTATCCACGGCCAATCCCGTGACCCCCATCATCCACCACTTGTTGGGCAGGGGCAGTTTGGGCCAGTCGGGATCGAATTTGTAGTGTGGCGCGGCCTGCGCTTGCGAAAATGCCGGCAGCGCCAACACGCAGCAAAGGGCGAGCGGAAGTGCGAATACTTTCTTCCAGAGCTTTTGAAAAGTGAGCATCGGTGGATTCCCTACTCCGTAGGTACTGAGCTCCCCATCGGACCTTTCCCGCCGGGCAGCGCGGTCATCATGGGCGAAGCCTGGATCGTGGTGTGATAGCTCTCCTCCATCATCCAGAACCCGTTGTGGTTTCCGAACACGCGGCTCGACCAATACGCTTTGCCGCCGTAGGTCGGCTGCAGCATGATGGAAACAACCGCATCCCCGAAATCCCAGGAGCGCATCCACAAAACCGGGGCGACTCCGACCGGGGGACGATTGCGAATCTCCGGGTCCGCCATGGCCTTGGCCGTGTTGGCCATTCGCACGGACTTGGGCGGTTGCACTCCATTCTCGGAATGGACCGAGCGCAGGTTATCGCCTAGGTGCTCGTCATGATGCCCGGTGCCGGATTCCTGATCGAGCCAGCCCTCGAGCGCGGCTTTTTCATTCGCCGTCAGCGGCTTGTAGGGAATCATCTGGCATGGATTCATGCAAGGTACCGGGAAGTTAGGCCTTACTTCCTTAACCGCCAGTGACTTGTCTACCGCGATTTCGTTCGTGTGAAGAAGCCGCCATCCCGCCGGACGCTGCACCCAAAAGTGCGCGACATAATCGTTTCCCACATTTTCCTGAATCCATACGACCTTGCCGTACTTGTGCTCGGTAATCTGCGCCACGCTGGCGTCGGGAATCAGAGGTTTGAGTTTGGCCGCCGACGCTTCGTCTTCCTCCCACATGATTCCTTGCGAATCGATCCAGGTAAAATCCTTGTCGAGAAGTCTCTCGGCAGCGGGCCAGTTGCCCTTTTCCAGGTCGCTTACCAGCGTGCGGTCCGCTTGAACCACTGCGTCATCGGCAGCCGTCGCGACCTTGGGAGTTCCCAGCGCAAGTATCACACCACCACACAGGAGCCCAATCACCATTCCATTCGCAATGCACCGTTTCATGGCATTCTCCCTTCATCTTGATCTGTTAATTCGCATGGATAGAAGCAAGTTGGGAATAGCTCGACCTGGACTTTCGTCCTTACAGCTTCTCGGGTGGCAGACAATCTACACCTGAACCAATCGATCCGCAATACGCTGCTTCGGCTTGAAGTGCTGGGGCTTTTTATTGGACCCGACAGAGCCAATTTGTATTCACCAATTTTCGCCACCGGCTCCGGGCAGGGTTGCCAACCGACTTCGGCGCATCACGCCGACTGGTACAGCTTGGTAAACACGAACTCGCGATGTCCCATCGCTTCGGCGCAGGTCAGCCGGCCGTTGCACGTGCGGATCATGATGTCGATCAGCTTGTCGCCTGCCTGGTCCAGCGTCATTTCCCGCCGCAGGATTCCCGAGACGTCCAGGTCGATGTGCTCGACCATCGTGCGCGCCGTCCTCGGATTGGCCGTCAACTTGATCACCGGTTCGATCGGGTTGCCGATCACGTTGCCTTGCCCGGTCGGAAACAGGTGCACGACGAATCCCGCCGCCGCCTGCAGCGTGATGCATTCCGCCGCCGCCGATGATGTATCCATGTAATACAGACCGTGTCCCTTGCCCGGAGCTTCCGCCGGCTTCAGCACGTCGATGTACTTCGTCTTTCGCCCGATCTTCTGCAGGTTGCCGAACGCCTTCTCCTCGATCGTGGTCAGCCCTCCGGCGATATTGCCCTTGGTCGGCTGCGAATCCGACAGGTCGCTGGTCTTGTGCCGCTCGATTACTTCCTGGTAAGCATTGAAAACCTTCATGAATTCGTCCCCGACCGCCTTGCTGGCCGCGCGGCTGGCGCACACCACTTCGGCCCCGGTCAACTCCGACGTTTCCCCGAAGCAGGTCGTCGCGCCCAGCGGATCCAGCTTGTCGATCAGGTTGCCCACCGTGGGGCACGACGCCAACCCCGACGTCGTATCGCTCTCCCCGCATTTGGTCGAGACGAACAGCTCCTGGATCGTGCACAGCTCGCGCTGCTTTTCCGTGGCCGCTTGCACGAACTCCCGCGCCTTGCGCGAGGCCGCCGCGATCGTGTTGATGTCCCCGTTCAGCTCAATCGAGAATCCCGCCACGGGCTTGCCCGTCTCGGCAATTCCCTTCACCACTCGACCCGTCCATTCCGGCTCGATCCCGATCACGATGCACGCCGCCACGTTCGGGCTCGACCCGGTCCCGATCAGCGTCCGGAAATGCAGCTCCAGATCTTCTCCGAACTGCAGCCGTCCGTACGGGTGCGGCAGCGCCAGCGTGCCCTTGATGTTGTTGGCAACCGCCTCGCACGCCGCATTGGATAGATCGTCCAGCGGCAAAATGACTACATGATTGCGAATTCCCACCCGGCCGTTCTCACGGCGGTATCCATAAAAATCATAGCGGCCCATCGTTACCACCTCTTGGTCTTCATATTGTGTACATGTACGTGGTGACCCTTGCCGGCATCGGCCACGATTCGTCCGACGTCATGCCCGTACTTCAGCACCGTGTCGCCGGTCTTCAAATCCTGCAAAGCGATCTTGTGCCCCAGCGGCACCGCATCCAATGCTTTCAGCTTGATGGTCTCATCGGTCTGCATGATCCAGCCCGTCAAGATCCATGCCGGGTTGCACGTCTTCCACCACCACCACTCCCACATTATCGATCTTGTCGTGCACGATGAATTGCGTTGCCATTGATTCCCCCATATCTTCGTGAATCAGCCAAAAAAATGCAGGCCCTATTTTGCTAACGGATCCGGCCTCATCTGGACGTGCAGGACCAGAGGCTTTGTTCCCTTGCCGCCCTCCATGTGCCAGGGCGTGCGGTCGCCGCTCGTAATCCACAGGCCGCGGCCCTTCCAGCCGGCCTTCGGGTCATCGATGCGGCCCTCCAGACCCTTGCTGAAGAAGCCGAGAGGATACGGCAATCGAAGAGTAACGAATTTTCCATTTACGAAAGCATGTACCCCGCCGAATAGATTCGCGGTGGCGATGGGCACGTTGGCGCCGAGACCCAAAGTGTTCTGCTGATCGACAAACGTGTAATAGCTCGACTCCGCGCTGAACTGCGGCAGTTCCGGAAAGCCCGGGCCCGGAAACCGGTGAAGCGTCCAGCCCTCGGGGCATTGATTGCCGGTGGCCTTCGGGCCGTTGAGCGGCCCTTTGCACTTTCTCCGGTCGAATTCACCCAAATGGCCGCTTGCCAGCGACACCCATACGACGCCGTTGCGGTCAATATCGGCGCCGCGGACGCCAAAGCCGGGTGGCGGAACATTGTAGATTTCGGCCAGTGCCGTCTCCGGCGGATTAGGCCCCGGATTCAGACCGGACTAGGGCCGCGACCTGCTCGGGGCGGTCCGGAAACGTCCGGGTTGCTCCCCAGATGGAACCATCGGCCGGATTCGGCATGATGGCATAAAAGTCGGAAACGATGCGCTTATCGAGTTTCGGATCCACTGGCTGATCTGGTTCGACATAGGCATCGCGCTTGCCATTGCCGTTGGTATCGAGAACCAGCGCCGTCCAGCCCTGCGACTTCTCGGCGTCTCCGGTTTCGTTGAACATCTTGGTATTGATCCAGCCGATGGCCTCGGCCACTTGGGCGTTGCGATCGTTGCTGAACCACAGCGTGTTGTTGGCGTCTTCGGCGAATCGCAGATGATGTGTGGAAAAGCAGGTATCGATGAACGTGTACTTCTTGGTTTTTGGATCGTACACGCCGACCTGGCGGCCGGAACTGGCAAGCGGAAATAACTTCGCCGAGGGATTGTCGGAACCCTTCTTGCAAAACGCAGGCTCGTTCTTGGAGGCGCGAATTACCGCGGTGTACCAAACGCGCCCGTCCTGATCCATGATCGGATTGTGCGAGTTGGCGCGGCTATCCCAGATCGCCTGGTTGCCCCAGACAGGCGAAGGGGCGAAAACCTTGCCCGCGGCAATGGGAGTATCGGGATCGCGAACCGGAACATGAAATGTAGTGGCAACATTCTTGACCGGATCGAGGATCGGAAACTCGTCGGTGCTGAGTTCGGGAGAGCCGTAGAGAGGTCCGTTCGCGTTGACGGTCGGATGGCGCCAATCGGTCGAGGTCAAGTCGTGAAGGTACGTCGAGGGACTGGCCCAGTCCCGCACCGTGATGACCACATTGCGTTCGAGGCCCATGGGCCGCGGCGGCTTATAAGTCGGAAGCTCACCCGCCGCGATGCGGTCAGTCCAATCCGAAAGATACTTGTAAGGCAAGCCTTCGAGAGTCGCGGCCGCGAGCCCGGTCATTTGCTCGCCCACCTGTCCTGACTGAAGCCGGCGTATCCAGGCCTGCTTGGAAGATGAAAACGTGCCCAGGGCCTTGGGAATCGTGCGGGTATATTCATCGCCGAGCTGGTGGCATCCGACGCAGGCATCGCTCTTCATGGTGGAAAGATACCGGTCCATGCCGCCCTGGATATCGGCAACCTCGGTTTGGGTCGGCAAATGCATCATCGAGAACCAGGCGATGGCCGGGTAAACTTTGGCCGCAACCGCAGGGCTGGGCGCCACCACCGCGGTTAGATTGACGTGCGAGCCGCGCTTGGCATTGACCTTCGCCGAGTCGGCAAGCCCGTAGCCGCGCACCCACAAACTGTAGTTGGCTTCCGGAAGTTGAGGAATCAGGTACCGCCCGCGGTCATCGGTGACAACGATTTTGGCAAATCGGGTTTGAAAATCGGAGGTTTCGGCGATCACCCAGACGCCCGCTTCGGGCCCGTTGGCGCTGGTAACTACGCCGGCGATGTCGTCAGGATCGATGGCGATCGTCCGCAGCGCGCTGCTGCGCGTGAAAGACAGCCGGCAAGGCTAAGATCAACGCAGCGGCAGAGATCACCGTGAAAACTGAAGACAATCTTTTTGAAATCTTCATGCCGCCTCTTGGGATGACGCGGACCGTCTCTTACAAACTGGCGAAATATAGCTTTGTCGCGCAAAGATTCAACTTGTAAATCCGATTTTCTGGTTCGAAATCAGAATTCGATGTCGCGGAACTCAAGCGGCTCGTGGCGGAGATGCCGGAGAAGAAAGAAGTTCTCAGGAATGTAGCGGAGGTAAACTTCAAAGCCCCGCGGAATAGCCGCAAATTAGCGTGGTGACGCAGGAGATGTGCAGCAGTGAGCGCGGTCACTTACACACAAACGGGACACGAGTAAAGATATACAGGGTGAGGACGGAGCCGATGCAAGGAAGAAAAGAAGATGCCGAACATCGGAGTGGGTGTATGTCGTCACCTTGAGGAGGCACCGAAATGAAAATTGTGAGGGTAATCCTAGCGATATTTGCAGTTCTATTGCTCGTGGCGACGTTTGTACCGGGCGCTCGAGGTGATACGGGGTTCAACAAGCGAACCGTGGTCACGTTTACCCAACCCGTGGAAGTCCCCGGCCAAGTTCTTCCCGCGGGCACCTACACGATCGAACTGTACGAGAGTTTTGGCAACCGCCATATCGTACGGATTTACAATGCCGACCGGTCCAAACTGATCGCCACGGTGCTGGCGATTCCGAACGAGCGCTTAACACCAACCGAAGACAACGTGATGAAGTTCTCGGAGCGGTCCGGTAATGAACCGAACGCACTGAAGGCCTGGTTCTATCCTGGCGACAACTTTGGCCAGGAATTCGTCTACCCGAAGGCGCGCGCGGTGGAACTCGCTCAGATAACGCAAGAGACTATCCCGGCGATTGAAACCGAACCCGCACCTCTCGAGGAACTTAAGAGCCAGACAATCGTGGCGGAGACCCCTGAGAAGAAGGAAACTACAATCGCGGAGTTCATCCCGCTCCCGGGTCGCGAGGCCGGGGCAATATCACCGGCTCCGGTCCTGCCAAAGACGGCCAGCCAGATTCCGCTGATCGCGCTTTTGGGGACACTGTCCGTCAGCTTCGCGTTTGTCCTGAAGCGATTCATGAGCTAAGCATCATGAACGCATGGAAACTCCAATGCGCCGCGGGCAAGAGTTGCTGCTCCAGCCCACGGCGCAAGGAGGTTCTTGCGTGAATCTTGCCAGGCCATCCCGCAACCTAGACGTGTGGCAGCCTGGATGTTCTCCCCACGGTCATGCTTTTGTGCTGGGTTGCAGTCTATGCGCTTATCCTCCAGCCGGCATATTCGGCTTCCGCGGCATCGCGCGCGATCTTCGCAAGCAATACACGATTGGATTCGCCCCGGAGAAGCGACTCGATGATTCATTCCGCAAGATTCGTGTGGAAGTGAGAGCCCCAGGACGCGGCAAATTGCAGGTAAGGACGCGCTCCGGGTGTTTTGCCTCGCAAGAAAATCGGACCGGGGCCGGAACCGGCAAGGGCCAGCCATGAGAGTGACGATCGCTACTGGACAACAAGGGGGAGAACGAACACGCCAACTGCTTTGCGCCGCTTACTACGTGTTTCTGTGGGTGGGGATCATTGCGCTCACCTATGCGGGCTATGCCGTGCTGGCCGATTACTGGTATCAAGGTGTTGAGACTTCCAAGTTTGAGGCGGTCAGCGCCCATGCCGAACCGCGCGCTATCGAACCGATTCCCGTGGCCGATGGCAGCGTGATCGGCGAGATCGAGGTGCCGCGCCTGGGGTTGAAAGCGATTGTTGTTCAGGGCGATTCGGAGAAGCTGTTGCGGCGCGCGGTGGGGCATCTGCCGGAAACCGCGCTGCCGGGCGAACCGGGAAATGTCGCGTTGGCAGGGCATCGCGACGGGATTTTCCGGCCGTTACGCAACGTCCGGCCAGGCGACTTAATCACATTAAGGACGCCGGATCGCGAGTTCCAGTACCAAGTGGAATGGACTGCCATCGTGCCTCCGACCGCGGTGCGGGTGATCCAGCCGACGAGCAAACCGGCGCTGACGTTGGTTACGTGCTTTCCGTTTTACTATGTCGGAGCGGCTCCAGAGCGATTCATTGTCCGCGCTCGCAAAATCACGATTACGCCGAAGGTACCGAGCGCGCCTTGAACGAGCAGAGAACGAAGCTGCAAGCACCGCGTTAATCGCGCCTAATCCAGCGGCTGAACTCGGACCAGATATCCATTGTAATCGACATACCATACCGTTACCGGCTTTGGTGGAGCTGTCGATATACGTGCGGCGATCATAGGAAAAAGGCTCGGGCAACTCGTAGACAATCCAGCGGCCTGTTTTCGGATCCAGGCGCACCATTTGCCGTCCGTGCAGGACGCCGGCCCAGACTTCGCCATTGTTGTCGGGCATGGCTTCGTAGAAATCGGTCAGCGGGCTGGGAGCGGTGGGAGGATAATACTCATCGATGTGTCCGGTTTTCGCGTTTAGCTCCACCAGGGCGCCATCGCCGCCGCCAAACCACGGATTATCGTAAGGATCGAATCCGCCTCTTTTGGCGGTGGCCATGTGATTCCCGGTAGTCTTGATTGATCCACTGCCCGGTTTTAAGATCCATGCGCTCGGCGGTATTTCCCCAGGCGGGCAAGCCGCCGCCTCCATAATATTTGCCGTCCTTGGAGATCAGGTTGTCGTAGCTGAAGCTCACCTGAATCGGCCAGCGCTGCACGACCCTGCCTGTCTTGGGATCGATCTTGCGCAAGAAAAAGTCGCGGCTATCCCAGACGTAGCCGTCATCGGTCATACTAAAATTGCCGAAACCCGGGGCATTCAGCGGAACGGTGTCTTCGATTCTGACTTGAGTGACTTTGCCCGTCTGCGGATCGAGCTTATTCAGATTGTGTCCCCAATTTTCGGAGAACCAGGGAATGTCGTTCTTGTCCAACCTGACGGCGTGCGTGCCGGGCATGGCGCCTGGCGTGAGGGGAATTGTGTACTCCTTCACGATTCCCGTGCGCGGATCCAGTTGGCCGACGACTTGCGTCTTGTGGCTGCTAAACCAGATGTTTCCTTTGGAATCGCCTTGCGCATCGTGAAGGGCGAGCAATTCCTGGGGCAATTGGTATTCCGTGATGACGACTCGCGTGGCCTCTCCGCGGGGACGCGGGAATACGTGCAGCGGTTCATCCTTCGCTTCCGGGCCGCGAACTCTTGCCAGCCATTTGGTGAGAATGTTGGCCTCTTCGTCGGTAGTTCCATCCTGGCGGGTCACGGAATTATTTCCGCCGCCGGTGGTGGTTGTTCCCTTGATGCGAATGACGAGCGAGGTGCCGGAATAGTGCGTCATGCGGTCGACGATCAGAGCCCAGCTTCGCTCGTCGTACCGGTTTCGAAAAACCTGCTGCCAGGAATGGCAGGCGGAACAATTCTTCTGGAAAAGCGCTTTTTCCTGGCCCGTACCCGGAATGTTCCACAGCAACTCCGCGCCGCTTAACTCGCTTTCCATCTCCGGCGTGGCAGGAAAACCGTCGCTTTTGGAAACTCGTTCCAGAACGATGTCATCGAGCTTCGTGGCTCCATCAATATGAACGGAGTCAATGCGGTACGGCTCGAACTCACGGGGAGTGGGGATCCGCAAGATGTAGTCTCCCGCCTGCATTTTGGGAAACTCGTAATGCCCTGTCTCATTCGTATACACGGTCGTGCGGACGCCATTGGGCGCGACCAGTTGCACGCCGATTCCTTCCGGCGAGTCTCCGCTGGTTACGCGAACAGTTCCCGTTGCGCCGCCCCTGAGGCCGCTCTGCACGGGCCACTTATTGGTTTCGGCGGTATACAGAGGATTCGCAGGAGGATTTTCGCCTTCGACGCAGCACTTGCCTTCGCGGATATAGGTCGCCACATCCTGCATATCGGAATCGGACATAGTGGTGCCGAAGGAGGGCATTCCGGGTCCGCCTTCCCGGATTTTTGCGATGACGTTCTGATCGTTGACAGGATCGCCGGACATCATGGTCTCGTGTTTATAGAGACTCTTGAGGTAGGGCCCGGTCTTTGCGTATTTGTTGTGGCACATCCAGCATTTAAAGAAATAAATATTTTCGCCGCGAGAGGCGCCGCTATCGGCGAGGAGCTTGTAGTGATCCAGGCGGTAGGAACGCTGCAGGTCGTCCGTGTGCAGGACCTTGTCCGACGTTGTCGAGGTCTGCTGGGGCGCGCCCTGGGCCTTCGCCAAACCGGCGCCAATGCCCGCCAAGCAAAGAGAGATTCCGATCGCGAGCATCATCAAAATTCCGCGCAGAAAATAGTTCCTTGTTTGTCGTGGCATAGGCACCTGGATTAACCTCGATTTCAAACCAACGTATCTTCCATGCCTCAGTGAGCATTGTCAATCGTAGGTTGCTCCGATCAGGCAGAAAACGAGTTTGCCGGCAATCAAGGCCCTGCGTCCAGTCCGTGGCCTGCCCGCTGGACGGGTTCCGGAAAAACTCAAGACGTTCAAAACCCTCGTTTCCGTACACTGCAAATCCTGATAACGGGGCAGAAGCCCAGTATGGCTTTTACACGTATATTTTGTTATAAGCAGATGGTCCGGTTCATTGCCGGGGTACCTCACCTGCCCGGATTTGAGCCGATGACCTCATGGAGATTGGGTCATGAGTTATACGAACGTCCTCAAAGGTGTGGAGAGCGGTGTGGTGTATAATTTTGGGCCGGGTGCCGGTCCACATATCCCGCGCAGCTTACCGATCGCCCGCGGAACGTCCGGAATCACTCTAAGACCATCCCCCTTTCCGACAAACCGAAATGGCCGCACGCTATATCCTGCGGCGCTTATGGATTTCAATTAAAACGCCCATTATTTTTTCTTTATAGAAACACGATTTTGGATGACAACGAGCAATCTTTTAACCTTTGGGAAACGGTTCGGGGAGTCCAAGCATCAGTTATATGCATGAAAGTGAACTGGATGGCCAGGGGCCCGCGGCAACAAAGTCTGAAGAAGTGAGGAGGCATCGAATGGCGACCGCAGTGACTCATTACTCGGCTTATAAAGCGCGACCGTTCACACGGGAACAGCGCGACACGACCACCATCCTCTTCGGTGGTCTTACCTGGAAACACGAACGCTTGGTTCAGGGCGTCTTCAACAATCTAAACTACAAAGCGAAACCACTGCCGAATATCACGCGCGCGGACCTGGATGCCGGCAAGGAATTGATCGACGTGGGCGCCTGCTGCCCCACGATTTTTACGACGGGCAGCCTGGTCAATTTCCTGAAGACCGAAGTCGCCGAAAGCGGCAAGCAGAAGACGCTGGACGACTACGTCTTCCTGACGGCCGGCGCATGCGGGCCCTGCCGGTTCGGCCAATACCATGAATCCTACGAAATGGCGCTCGACGGGATGGGGCTGAAGGATTTCCGCCTCTTCCTGCTGGCCCAGGACCAGCTCGACCAGGCGCCCGAAAAAGGCGGCGGCCTGGAAATCAACATGCCGCTCAGCCTGGGCATCGTCTGGGCCATCCTCTGCGGCGACATGCTCACGGACATGGAGTACCAGACGCGTCCTTACGAAGTGACGCCCGGGGAAACCGACCGGGTGATGAAGGAAAGCGCGGACTATCTTTTTGAGGTCTTCCAGAAGCGGCCGATTCACGGAAAGAAGTGGGGCCTGCTGGCGTGGCACTTTATTTCCAGCTATTTCGCGGATGCGCTGCGCGTGGTGAGGAAGAAATTCGACGCCATCGAAGTGGATCGCCTGCAAGTGAAGCCGAAGATCAAGATCACGGGCGAATTCTGGCTGCAAACGCACGAAGGAGACGGCAATTACAACATCAAGCACTGGCTCGAGCAGGAAGGCTCGGAGGTGATGCCGCCGCCGGTGGCCGTGTGGCTGGGCTACCTGCTGCACACTCCGATCTGGCGCTTGCAGAAGAAGGCCGTCGTCGACCGGAAAGTGCGCATGAAAATTGCGATGGTGCGCGGGATGGAGCGCCTGTACGTCGGCACCTACAACCGCTTCCGGAAAGCGCTGGGGAATGTGCCGTACGAGCTGCCGGACCAGGAAGAATTGAAGAATCTGGCATCCCCGTTTTTCCATTATGAATTGCGCGGCGGCGAAGGACACATGCTCGTCGGCAAGGCGATCTATGCGCATCTTCACAAACATGCCAACATGACGTGCGAACTCTCTCCCTATTCCTGCATGCCGAACACGATGTCCCAGGGCGCCATGGCTAACGTGCAGGGGAGATACCCCGAACTGCTTTACGCTCCCATCGAAATCAAGGGAGACGCAGAGGTTCACGCGCTTTCCCGCTGCCAGATGATCCTGACGGAAGCGAAAAAGCGCGCGCAATCCGAGTTCGTGGAAGCGATGGCGCGAACCGGAATGAGCATCGAAAAAGTGCGGGAGATCGAGCAAAAGCGGCCGGAGCTGAAAAAGGCGACGTATCGCATCCCGCACCTCGGGTATGCGTCCACGGCGGCGAATTATGTGATGCATTTGGCGGGCGCAAAATCCGTGGCGTCGGTTTAAGCAGGGGCGTCACGATTACCCTGCGAGTGGCATAGGTTTTTGGCGTCATTCCGAGCGGGACGAGGAATCTCTCCGGGGTTGAAATCGAGGAGGAATTCCTCGCCCCGCTCGGAATGACAATAGTTTGGTTTTTCGCAGAAGTTGCGATCACCCGGAGCAGCGAGGAGTCCTCAATGTCTGACGGGAATTTCGTACAGATCGCGCCGTTGATGCGTGAGCCGGGCTTGATGGAAATCAAGACGCCGGAGAAGCTGCAGCCCAGCACGAATGGCGCGCAGATCTGCGGCATCGACGTCGGAAGCACCACGTGCAAGTACGTTCTCGCATCCGCGACGGGAGAAGTGATCTCCCAGGCCTACGAGCGACACAATACCAAACAAGCGGAAAAAGTCCTGCAGTTCCTGGCGCGGCTTGAGGCGCAACATGGCCTGACGCCGAAACGTGATCGCGTCTTCTTCACCGGATCCGGAGCAGGCCTCATCGCTCCGCTGGCGGGCGCCAAAGTGATTCAGGAAGTGGTGGCGGTCGCGGCCAGCGTCGAGCGGCTGCATCCCGGTGTGCGCTTCGTCAGCGAAATCGGCGGAGAAGATATGAAGACGATCTTCTTCAACGGAAACGAAAAAACCAAGAGCAAGCAGGTCCTGATGCAAAGCGCTTGCTCGGGCGGCACCGGGACGTTCATCGAGAAAACGGCTCGCAAGCTGCAGATTCCGCCGGAGCAGCTTTCCGAGATGCACTATACCGGGCACACGCTGCACAAGATCAGCAGCAAATGCGGAATCTTCGCCGAGGCCGACGCCAATACGCTGCTCAAGGCCGGCGTAACCGTCGACGAGATCATTGCTTCGCTGTTCGAGGCCGTCGTCTACCAGAATCTGGCCACGCTGACGCGCGGCAATACGCCTTCGCCGGAAGTGCTTCTGTTGGGCGGGCCGAATCTGTTCTTCAAGGGATTGCAAGAGGCCTGGCGGCTGCACCTTACGCGCATCTGGAAGGAAAGAAAAGTTCAGATGCCGAATGGCAAGGAACCGGAATCCTATATCACCGTGCCAGCGGACGCGCTGTACTACGCGGCGCTGGGCTGCATCGAAGTCGCGATGGGCGAGCCCGCGCACGTCGGCCTGTACCAGGGCGTGAAGCAACTGCACTGGTGGATTGAAGAAGGCCAGTACGAAGAGAAAAAGAAGCAGGGCCGCGGCGGACTGTGCGACAGCGAAGATAATTTGAAGGCGTTCATCGATTCCTATTCCAAGATGGACGCCACCGCTCCGGGAAATGCCGTTGCGAAAACAGTAGATGCCTCCGTACCGGTGAAGAAACTGGATCGCGTCGTGGTGGGCTGCGATTTCGGATCGACCACGGCGAAGGCCGTATGCCTTTCGCCGGACCGCGAGTTGCTCTTTTCCTGCTACGCGCTCAGCAAGGGAAATCCGATCGAAGACGCGCGCAGCTTGTTCCGCCAGCTTCGCGAGGTGATCGGCGACGGCGAGATTCTTGGCCTGGGGATCACCGGCTACGGAAAAGACTTGCTGAAAGGCATTCTGGGCGCGGACTGCGGCGTGGTCGAGACCATCGCGCATGCTTCCGCGGGCTTGCACTACTTCCCCGATGCCGATTGCATCTGCGATGTCGGCGGCGTGGACGTCAAGATCATGATTTTGAAAAACGGCGCGGTGAGCGATTTCCGCTTGAACTCGCAATGCTCCTCGGGCAATGGCGCTTTCCTTCAGGGCGTCGCGGAACGATTCGGCATTCCACTCAGCGAGATCGCCGACGGAGCCTTCCGCGCGCAGGCCATGCCGCAGCTTTCCATGGGATGCGGCGTTTTCCTGCAGAGCGATATCGTCAACCAGCAGCGCAAGGGCTGGCAGGCCGAGGAAATTCTCGCGGCGCTGTGCTCCATCCTTCCCCTGAATGTCTGGATTTACGCCGGCGGAATGAACAACCTCGCGCAGGTGGGGAAAAAATATATTCTGCAGGGCGGGACGCACAAGAATCTGGCCGTTGTAAAAACGCAGGTCGATTTCATCCGCTCGAAGGTGCCGGACGCTGAAGTGGTGGTGCATCCATACTCGGGCGAGGCCGGCGCAATCGGCGCGGCCATGGTTTCGCTGGACTGGTGGGAAAAGGGCGGCAAGTCCACGTTCCGCGGATTTGACACCATTGAAAAACTGACCTACACGACAACCACATCCAAGGAAACAATCTGCAACTGGTGCCCGGTGACGTGCCAGCGCAGCTTTATCGACGTGGAGTTGCCTGGAGGCGCCGGCCGCGAGTGGAGCAAGGTCCCGATTTCCCAAGGCTGGGAGCGCGTGATCGTCAACAATTCGTGCCCCAAGGGGCTTGTCGAAGACGTGAACGAAATGAGAGTCATCAAGACTGAAATCGAAAAGACCAAGAATGCGTTTCCCAACATTGCAGACATGGTTCGCAAAGAAGGATTCCGGCGCGTCTCCGCCTCCGCGTAAGGACCGGTCGGAAATCCGCGTCGGGATTCCCAAGGTGCTGAACGTGTGGAGCACCTCCCAGTTCTGGGTGGGATTTCTGCGCGACCTTGGGATCCAGTCGGAAAATATCGTGTTCAGCTCGGATACGTCCGAGGAGCAGGGCCGCGAGTTTGGAAAAGGGCGCGGCACGGTGGACTGCTGCTATCCGGTAAAAGCCATGAGCGGGCATTACGGAGAGCTGATCTTCGGCCTCAAGAAAAAAGTCCACATCATTCTGAGCCCCATGATTTATTCGCTGCCTTCTTTCATGCGCGGGCACGTGTCGGAAACGCTGGCATGCACGCGCGTGATGGCCGGCCCGGAGAACATCAGGGCCGGATTCATGAAGGAAAGCGACGTGTTCGCCGACAACGGCATCCGGTACGCTTCTCCCTTTCTCAGCATGGCCGAACCCGATGTGGTCCCCAAGCAAATGTACGATTGCCTGAAGGATGTGCTGGACGTGGATTATGCCGAGACGCAACACGCCGTGGAAGCCGGCTACCGGGAACTTCGCGCCTTCAATCAGAAGATGCGTGACGCCTCCCGGGAAATCCTGACCTGGTGCGCCCGCGAGAACAAGCCGTGCGTGCTGGTGCTCGGCCGGCCGTATCACATGGACCCGGGAATCGGGCACGAGATCGAATCCGATTTGCAGGCGCACGGCTATCCTATCGTGTGGCTGCAATATCTGCCCATCGATGATGACTTGCTGGGCTGGATTTTCGGCGAAGAGATCCAGGCGAAAAAAATCAGGTCTCCGCTGGATATTTCGGATGTGTGGACTTCCTCCAACAGCAGCAACACGAATGAAATTTTATGGGGAGCAAAGTTCGCCACGAGGTTTCCGTGGATTACCTGCGTTCTGCGATTGTCGAGTTATGAGTGCGGCATGGACCAGCCCACCTATACGCCCACGCAGAAAATCGTCGAAGCCACGGGCACGCTGTTTTTCAAGTTCGGCGATCTGGATTCCACCAAGCCGGCCGGCAGCATCCGCATCCGCATCGAAACCATCGTCCACTACCTGGCGAAATACTCGGACCAGATCATTCAGAAAAAGCTCGCGCTCTTGCCGCCCGATTGCCCGCTCCTGCAGGAAAAAGAAAAGGCCCTGGTTGCAGCGGCATCGGACCAGCCGTAATTCCGCGTTCCTGGACAATCCATCCACATGGCGCGAAAATCCCCGGGTCTGAAGAGCCGGGCTACAGCAGTTCGCCGCCTCGGAGTTCATGATTGCAAATGAAGATTTTTGTAGCCTGTCTCTTTAGAGTCGGTGATTTTCCTTCTTGTGGTGAAAATTCCACGCCAGCGATGCGGGCTGCAGGAGCCAGTCAAACAGAGGGAAGAAGACGTTGAAGCGATGCGTGTCGCGCGCGTGATGCAGCAGGTGATGCCGCGCCGCCGGACGGAGCCACTTCGGCAGCCATCCGCCCATGTGCGAGCGCCAGTGAATCTCTTCAAACGCAATGTAGTAGATCGCAAAGCTCGCGAACACTCCAGCGCCCCACCCGCCGCGGAAGACCCACTGCAGAAAGAAAACCGGAATCGAGTTCGCGCAAAATAGCGCCACCACGCCCCAGGGGTTGCTGGAGAAGTTGACGTACCGCGCCCCTTCCGGAGCATTCATCGTGGTGTGGTGCACCATGTGTTGCCGCGCGAAGATTCCGCGGCCCGAATG
Organism: Terriglobia bacterium; assembly: GCA_963781055.1. GTDB lineage: Bacteria > Acidobacteriota > Terriglobia > Acidiferrales > UBA7541 > Palsa-360. The sequence goes on along the minus strand of CAWAEW010000032.1, from coordinate 25,382 downwards.
CAACAGGAACCGGTGCAGAACATATTCAAATCCGTTGGCATAAACGAGGCCTGCCGCCAGGCCCGCCAGGATGCCGGCCGCGGAATGGGGAAAGTGCATCAGGGATATGAGCGCAAAAATAGCCCCGGACAGGGAGGCAGCGATCAGGTTGTTTCTCTTTATCCTGAGTCCCAGGCCGCGCGTTTCAGCGCGAATTGCATCATCCGAGAGCATTCCCATTGAACGTTAGCGCTTTCGATGATTGGCCGCAAGAAAGCTTGATTGAAATTTGGCGATCGAGTCAAGGCGTTGCCATCCGCGGACCGGGATGCGGCGTGATGAACTCGGAAGACTTGGAACTCTCGTTATCCACACGGGTCAGATAAATCATGAAGGGTGTAATCTCGAACGGCATTTTTTCGCGATCTGGGAGCGTTCCCACGGCTTGGGCCTTCAGCAGTTGCAGCGTATCGTCCCAGGGATTCATCTTGATGCGGCCGCCCAATGGCAGCGCGACGATGTGGCCGGCATTGGCTTCCTCGTTTGTCTTGGCCGCAAGGGGAAGTTGCAGCAATTTGGCATCCCCCAGGCGCGGGCTAATCAAATTCGGTATCTCCCGGGACCGGTCGCGTAACTCGGCCATGAACATTTCCGCCGTGCCCAACTGGTCCTTATAGGGCGATTTCTCCAGAATTTCGGCGGCCTTCGCGTTTGCGGCGGCATCAACTTCCGGCCGGCGATCGAAATCAAAGTGCTGAAACGTTTTTTTCGGATCGAATTGCATGCGATCAAAAAAAGCGAACTGGGTATCCACGTTCCTCGGATCAATCAAAATGTAGGCCAATTCCTTAGCCAGCATCGCGGCCAGGCTGGCTTCATCGGGCAAAACGTCGATTAGACCCCGGCTCAAGACGATGGTATGCCCAACGGTGAAGGATTCGATGGTTGACGTCGTCAGCAAGCGGCACTGGATCTCGGAGTTGAATTCGAGATTGTTGGTGATTTCCAAATTGTTCACGACCGTGTCCAATATCTTATCGACGTCGCCCTTCGGAGCGACGAGTCCTTCCCTTTGCAACTTGTCGATGATGTTGTCTTCCGCCTGCTGGTCCCAGGCACGCGCTTGCTGCACGGGAGAAAGATCGTTGCCTTGCCGGGACTGGTCAATTACCGGCGTTTTGGATTCAATCAGGATCTTGCTGAGTTCTTGTTCCTGTCGGGCACTGTCGGCGTTGTATCCCCAAAGTCTTGTCTGAGCCTTGTAAATCTCGTCCTTGGCAACCGCGTAACGCGGAGCATCTTCCTCGCTGTAAATAAACGCGGGCAGCCAGAGATTGGGCCCGGTATTGACGCGCCAGCTATCGAAATGGAATTTGAGGTACGAATAGTCGCGGCCGGAATAGGAGCCGTTAAACCGAACGATCGTAAAGCCCTCGTCTTCGACCCAGATGCGCCCGATAAATCGGCCCTTTCCAGCCTTCTTCGTGGGAGTCACGTCAAAAACGAGCGTGCGAACTTCCCCCAAAAATTCCCGGCGAACGTAGTCAAAGTTGTAGTTCCGCGTGTCAAGGCCGTTGTTATCGAGGAAAATCATTTGCAGGAAGCCTTTCGGCAAGAACTCCGTGCCGAAATTGAAAAGATGAGCTAGGTGGACCGCCGCGTGACGCACGGAATCGTCATCTGGCGTGGAAAGAGGCACAAGGCCGAGCCCATCGGAAAATTCCGCGCGGCCGATAAAGTAATGGTCGCCGTCCGGCGTCCAGCTACCATCATTCTCTGTATTCCTGACCTTCTGGATATAGGTCTCCACCACGGGAGAGTGCTGGCGAATGACAGCCATTTCCTGATTCTCGCGAGCAATTATCTTGGAGATGACCCCGTTCAGGACCGGATCAGGCCGCACGGGCTGGTTTTGCGCAACAAGGGGAGAGCAAAACAAAAAAAACGCGCCGAAGACGACAAACTTCCTTCCTCGTATCATGTGACCTCCCGTCAAACCACTGCGCCGGGACGACATAATCAAGGATCACAACCCTGAAATAGGATACTGCCGGCAAAATGATCCCGCAAGCAGTGTGCCGAAAAATTGCCGCGGGATCTGGAGCGGGCAGGCGAGGGTTGTTCGCAGTCAATGCGTGCTGAACGGAAGTTCCTGTTGAATCGAACTCCCTTCATGGTAAAGTCTCGCCAAGGAGTCCCCTGCATGAATCGCCATCGATGGATTTTCCTGGCCTTCCTTGTCTTTTTCCCGCTTGCGGCGGGCGCGCAGCAAACGGAGACGCAGCAGCCTCTCAACGCCGCGCAGAAAACAGGGCAACGAATTTTCCAGCAGCGATGCGGAGTCTGCCACTCGGTGGTCGCCCCGGCGTTCCCGACGTATGGTCCGATTTTGTACAAAGGCCTTGTGGAAGGAAACGAAGACGCGATCCGCCAAATCATTCTGGAGGGTTCAGCCCGGATGCCCGGATTCCAGTTCGGGATGAAGACCTCCGAGATTGACGCCATCATCGAGTATTTGAAAACGGTGCCGAAACCACCAAAGAGCACGGCGCCGGTGAATGCCCCCAAGGGCCCGATGGATCTGTGAAAAGGAGACTTGGCGATGAACGGCACGCGAACTGATTCCGATTCCTTGCCCGCATACGTTGGCCTGGCGGTTGCGGTTTTGGCACTCACTACGATCCTGCCCCGAATTGTCCGCGCCGCTCCGAATGACAACTTGCTAACGGGAACCATCAAAACATTGTCGGGCGCGAAGATGGGCGGAGTCACGGTGTCCGCGCAGGCCGAGGGGAAGCCCATTACCACGTCCGTTTTCACCGACGCGGACGGCGCCTACTATTTTCCTGCGATGGAGGCGGGCCCCTATAAGGTCTGGGCGCAAGCGGACAGCTTTGAGACGGCGCGCGGCAGCGTCAATCTGGACGCGACGCAACATCTGGATTTCGTCTTGACGCCGATGAAGGATTTCGAGCGGCAATTGACGGGCGACCAGATTCTTGCGTCGCTGCCCGACCAGACCCCGGATGACAAACGGATGAAGCGCGTGTTCCGCAACAGCTGCACGAGCTGCCACCAGCCCAACTACATTCTGCAAAACAAATTCGACGAAAAGGGCTGGACGGCCATTTTCCGGGCGATGGAGCATTTCAACGTGGCCGGCGGATATCTGGGGCCGGACAGCGAGGCCATACCGCCGATTGCATTCCACGAGAAGGAACTCGCGGCGTACCTGGCTCGGGCCCGTGGTCCGGAACCCAGCTCGATGAAATTTCAACTGCGGCCCCGGCCCGCCGGAGATGCGGCGCGAGTCGTGTTCACCGAATACGACGTGCCGATGGCTGGGCCGCCGGGCGCTGCTCCCGAATATGTTCTGAACAACGGAAGCGATTGGTCCACGGGAACACCGTCAGGAATGTTCGGGGCCCATGGAGTGCATGACGCGCAAGCCGATTTCGACGGCAACATCTGGTTCTCCTATAACGTGGAAAATCCATACGCCAGCCTGGGGCGGGTGGACGCGAAGACGGGCGAGGTCAAGTTCTTTCGCGTGGAGGGCATAAACGGGCTGGCGGCTCATGGACACGGAACCGCGAGAGATGAACAGGGGCACCTATGGCTGAATATTAGTCCTGCCGAAAAAAACGGCCCCGGACGATTGATTGAAATCGATCCCGCCACGCAGACGCTTCAGGTCTATACCCCGCCGAAAACAATGGAAGGCCCGACCTTCGTCGCCGGAACCGTGGATGTCGACGGCAAGGGAAAAATCTGGGCCTCGACGTTTCATGGAGCCTCGCGCTTTGATCCGGTGACCAAGGAATTCACGGAATTCAAGTCCCCCACGTTTCAAAATGCCGAGGGCATCGGAAACACGTATGGACTGACTGCTGACGGCGACGGCAACGGCTGGTGGGTCGAAATGAATATCGACATGGTGGCCAAGAGCGACATCGAGACCGGAAAAGTCTCCGAGATCAAGATTGCTCCCGTCCCCGGAGTGAGAGCCATTTTTAGTCCGGAAGAACAAAAAATGTACGATGCCGCCGGGAACACGTGGAATGCGGCCATGCCTTGGGCGGAAGGGCCGCGGCGGCTGGGCGCGGACAAGAAGGACCACATCGTTTGGGTATGCGACTGGTGGGGCGGCAATCTTGCCAAGATCGACACCCGCACATTAAAAGTGATGATCATCCCTCTGCCCCGGGCCGCGGTCCAGGAACCGTATCAAGCCCAGGTGGATAAGAACCACAATGTATGGATCAACCTGATGAATTCGGATGAAGTCATCAAATTTGATCCGAAGACTTCCCAATGGACCGAGTATCCATTGCCGACGCTGGGCGCGGAGGCGCGATACGTTTCGCTGCTCGAACACAACGGATCGATGCAAGTGATTATTCCGTACTCGAGAACGAGGCGCGTGGCGCGCATGACGTTTCGCAGCGAGAAAGATTTGCAAACATTGAAGCAGCAAGTTCAGCAACAGGAACAGGCGCAGGCACGGTAACGCCCCGAGACCGAAGCGAATCTCGCGTAAGAGATTGACACGGCAAGGCGGGTGCAGTAAGGTCCAGCGCAGGAACGTGTGGGAAACCGAACCATGACATCGTAACGCGAGGTGGACTGATGGCGAACATTCCGGCCATGGGCTTTGGCATCGTCAAGCGCGCTTCCGTTTTTACCGCCAGAACTGAAGCGAGGGCCATGCGCCTAAATGGAGCGCGGCATCGATGGATGTTTCTTGCCGCCGCGATTTTCCTTTCCCCGATTGTCTTCGCCCAGAATACACCACAGGTAACGGGCATCGATCCCACCTCGGGCAAGGTGAATGATACGGCGACTGTGGCGGGGACGAATTTGGATAAGCCGGGCGTGTCCGCGGTCTATCTGTCCGACGACAAAAACGATTACAAGGCCACCGTGGTGGACCAATCCGCGGAAAAGATCGTCATCAAGATTCCTCAAGTCAAAGCCGGCGATTACAATGTCTCCCTTCAAGAGGGCGACAAATTGTTCATCAAGCCCATAAAATTCAAGGTTGAAGAATAAGGCAATCGCCGCCGTTTGCTATCGCAAACCCCACTCAAAGAATCACGGCAAGCATTCACGTCAACATCGGAATCGACAGCGCCTTGCGCGCCTCCTCGAATGAGGATTCGTGGACCTGTCCCGCCGCGTCCACTTTCATGTGCATGGTTTTCACCGGTTTTCCATCCATGCGATCTTTAATCCAATCGGCCGCAAACGTTGCGGGATTCGGGCCAAGGGCGGAGGCAGGCGAGCCGCCAAGACCGTGATCGGCACCTTCATACAGCAGCAATTGTTTGGGTGATGTGATCGTATCCAACAAATCGTAGGTGAATTCAATCGGGCTGAGGTGATCGTCCTCACCCGCAAGGACCAGGTACGGACACTTAACCGTTTCGCCGGCGCCTTTCAAGGACATCGTTTGCGCGAACTTGTCGAATTCCCCTTCATCCTGAAAGCCTGCCATGTACATGAAACGCAGCTTGAACGTGGGCGAGGCCATGTTGAAAAGCGTGTTGAGGCCGGGTTCATGGCACACGGACCGTACCACGGCGCATTTCAGGCGGTCATCCACGGAAGCAATCTGCGTTCCCCAAAACGAGCCCATGCTCGTGCCGGAAAGGGCAACCCGGTCGGGATCAATTTCAGTTTGAGAACGGATCCACGCCAGGACGGCCGGGCCGGCCTGCAACCAATTCGTCGCGGTTACATGAATGTCGCGAACGTTACATTCTCCCTGGCCCGGACCTTCCAGCGCGAGCACGGCGATGCCGCGTTCTAGAAGTTTGTCCCCATAGAGCGCGCAGGAAAGTTCCTTAAAACTGTCCATTCCGCTGATGGCCCAGACAGCCGGAATCCGGCCGGATGCCCGGTTGGAGGGCAGATGCAGATATCCGGGCAGCGATTTGCCATTTCCGCCCAAAGGAACTTCTACTTTGCGAATCTCGTGGTCGGCGGACTGCATGTATTTCGCGTAGCAGGAAACTTTTCTCTCGTTCAGCGCGATGTTTTCGCGCGTGTTCTGATAGATGGGCCACTGCGCGCTTCCATAAAGCAGCGCGGCGATGAAATAACATTCGCGCGCCGCGATCGGGTGTCCCTCCGCCTCGAATTGCCGCGCCATCTTCTCCCGGCGAACCGCGGCGCGCGCATACTCGCGTGAGATGTCGTTGAATTTGCGCACGCGAGAGCGCACCCCGTTGAAGTCCGGAGTCGCATCCGGGCCGCACGGTCCCAGCGTATAAGCAATACGCGCTTGATCCCATTCGATGCCAACGGTCTGAACCACTGCGTCGAGCAACCAACGCTGCTCCTGCCATCGTTTCATGCGGCGTTCGGTAGCGGCGGACATCGCGGGAACGGGGTTTGGAGGCGGGTCCGGCAGCGCAAGCGCGGGATCGCCCAGCCATGGCGATCCCGCACCGCGCCCGATGAGCGAGGCTCCCGCCACGGTCGCCGCGCCGCCAAGAAATTCACGCCGCTGCACCAAGTTCTTCCCAGATTCTTGCATGTTTGATTTGGTCATCGCCGCCCTCCGTGTGAGTCCCCTTATAAAAAGAAAGTTTCCATGTCTTTTATTCGCTCTATGACCCGAGCATCGTCGAATTCACGAACTGCATACCACGGCCACCAGTGGATGTAAAGAGATGGAGCGGTTGCGCGGGTTCGTTTCGCTTAGGAATGTAATGATACGCCACAAAAATCGGGCTCGACTTGCGCAAGACACATCTAGAATTCGAGCCGTGTTGGAGGACGCAAACCTATGTCAGGAACCTCATCGATGCCGGATCTCGAGCCGATGGATGAGTCAGGTTTTCCTCTAAAGCTCTTTGTATCAATTACTTGCATATATGTCATAGGGAAGCGTCCTAGGAGAACTGGGAGAACCGGTACTAGAACCCGGGTAACAAAAAAAATGGCTCCAACCACTCATTGGCCCGGACGTTCCTTCTTGGGACACTTGCCATGTTCAATAGCTGAGCATTGCAAGCAGCAAGAACACACGAAAGGGAGAGCCCCCATATGAGCCTGAAAAAACTAGCACCGGTTGTCATCTGTGCCCTGATCTTCTTCGTTTCCAGTTTTTATACGCCCGCGGAACAGCCGGACTGGAACAATGATATGGCCACTGCCACCGCCGCACTCCAGCGAGGCGAATACTCCATTGCGGAAACACTCTATAAGCAGGCCATAGAGATGCAGAAAAAAGCGTTGGGCCCTGAAAACGTGGAAATGGCAGCCAGCCTGAACAACCTCGCGGTCCTCTACCAGGATCAATCGTTGTACACCGAAGCCGAACCTCTGTACAAGCGTTCGCTGGCGATCTGGGAAAAGGTTGAGGGCCAGGAAACGCAAGTGGCGCTGTGCCTGAATAACCTTGCCGAGTTGCATCACGATGAGAATATGGACGCGGCCGCGGAGGGCGATTATAAGAGCGCGCTGGCAATCTGGGAGAAGACCAATGAGGCGGATAGCGTCGACGCAGCCGCCACGCTGGCGGGACTTGCCGACATTTACCGCTCCCAGCAAAGAAACGCCGATGCGGAGCCGTTGTACACCCGCGTGCTGGCCATCTGGGAAAAGAGCGGAAAAATGGAAAACGCCGAAGCGATTGCCGCCCTTATCCATTTGGGAGATATTAAACACGCCGAAAACAAGGATGTCGAAGCCAAGGCGCTGTACAGCCATGCGCTTGCGGCCCAGGAACTTATCGGAGAAATGGACACTGCTGAAACGATTGCGGCGATGGGCCAATTGGGCGAAATTTACAGCACCGAAGGAAACTACGACGCCGCGGAACCCTACTTCGCCAAGGTGCTGGAAATCAAGGAACGTCAGTTTGGTCCAAACAGCCTGGAAGTCGCGAACAACGCGAGCCGGTTGGCCCTGCTCTACTATTGCGAGGGCAAGTATAATGCCGCAGAACCTCTTTACTTGAAGGCTTTGCAAATCCGCAAACTGAACCTGGGCGCGAAGGATCCGGTCGTGCTGCAGACGATGCAATTCTATGCGGCTCTGCTTCGTCAGGAAGGGCGGAAAAGCGAAGCGCAAAAGATAGAGTCCCTGTCGTCCAGCAATGAAGTCATTACGGACTCATTTTGAGGCCAAAGCGCCCTCTCCGTTCCGAAAAGCATCGGACGGAGAGGGCGCTTCAAAACTGTTTCGCAGGATTCGCACCAAAGGCTGCCCGCTTTTCCGGCGAGCAGCCGTTTCACTTTCCAGCCAAATTGATTCTCCTCCGGAAATGACGTCCTGTTGACCACACCGTCTAAAATCCTTACTCTTTGTTTCCAAGCTTAGGGGAGCCAGTTGCCGGAAGCACAGAGGGAAATACCACAACCGGTCGGAAAATCGACGACCATCGCCATCCTGGTTGCCGTGGCATTTTTCATGGAAAACCTGGACGGCACCGTCATCGCGACGGCGCTGCCGCAGATGGGCAAGTCCTTCCACGTAAGCCCTGTCGATCTCAATATCGGGATGACCGCCTATTTATTGATGCTGGCCGTATTCATCCCGATCAGCGGATGGGTGGCAGACCGCATCGGCGCCCGGACCGTGTTTGCCTCGGCGATCGCCATCTTCACGGCATCTTCGGTGCTTTGCGGGCTGAGCAACGGGATGTGGGAATTCACCGCCGCGCGAATCGTTCAGGGCATCGGCGGCGCGATGATGGTTCCGGTGGGGCGGCTGGTAGTGCTGCGCACTACCGAGAAACACAATTTGATGGAAGCGATTGCCTATATCACCTGGCCGGGCCTGGTGGCGCCGGTTGTAGGGCCGCCTCTGGGAGGCTTCATCACCACGTATGTTTCCTGGCACTGGATTTTTTTTCTGAACGTGCCGCTCGGGGTGATTGGCCTTGGGCTGACGCTTCTATTGATCAAGAATCTGAAAGCGGACGAAATAAAACCGTTCGATTGGACCGGCTTCGCGCTCAGCAGCACGGCGTGTGTTTCGTTTATGTATGGCCTGGAACTGGTCGGCCGCGAAGGAACCCAGTGGCTGACGACCACGCTGTACCTGGCATCGGGATGCGTGCTGGGGGCCCTGTCGGTGTTTCACTTCCGACGGGCGCGGGCACCCCTGCTGAATCTAAATTTGCTCAAGATCAGAACTTTCGCCATCACCGTCGCCGGCGGATCGTTGTTCCGCATTTCCATTAGCGTGTCGCCATTCCTGCTTCCTCTCATGTTTCAGGTGGGATTTGGGTTGAATGCGTTTCAGTCGGGATTGCTGATGCTGGGCCTGTTTGCGGGAAATCTTGGGATGAAAACGGTCACGACTCCGGTGCTCCGGCGATTCGGATTTCGCTCGGTGCTCATCGTCAACGGGATGCTGACGGCGGTCCTGATGCTGGCTTGCGCAGCCATATTTCCGCAGACGCCGCGATCCGCGATCATTGCCATCCTGTTTTTAAACGGATTGTGCCGCTCGATGCAGTTTACCAGCCTGAGCACGCTTGCCTTCGCGGATGTCCCGAAATCGGATTTTGGCACGGCTACCAGCTTTTTCAGCATGATGACGCAGATGGCGATGGGAATGGGCGTCGCCGCGGGCGCCATTGCGCTGCGTTTGAGTTCGATGGTGACGGGAAATACCAGCGGAACCCCCACGACGAAGGAGTTTCACGGAGCATTCATTTTCGTGGCTATCCTGGTGGGCGTGGCCACGATCGATTGCTTCAGCCTCAAGCCGGAGGCGGGCGCCTCGGTCAGCAGGCACCGAATGAGCGGCTTCCCCGAAAAAACTTCCGTTGCCAATTAGCAGTCATTTCGCGCGAATACCGGCAGGACAGGCTTCAGAGCCTGCGTGACAGTGGGCAAAACTTTGTAGGGCACGGCTTCACAGGCTGCGGAAAAAGTTCAGTGGCTGCCGCCGCCGGAGAGTTCACGGACGATGGATCCGACGAAATTTTTAGCATCGCCGAAAAGCATCAGCGTCTTATCGAGGTAATAGAGCGGGTTCTCGATTCCGGCAAAGCCGGCGCCCATGCTGCGTTTGATGACCATCACGGTGCGCGCTTTGTCCACGTCGAGAATGGGCATGCCGAAGATGGGACTCGTGGAGTCGGTGCGGGCGGCGGGGTTGGTCACGTCGTTGGCGCCGATGATCAGGGCCACGTCGGTTTGCGCGAACTCGCCGTTAATTTCATCCATGTCGAGCATCTTATCGTAAGGAATGTCCGCCTCGGCCAGCAGCACGTTCATGTGGCCGGGCATGCGCCCCGCGACCGGATGAATTCCGAATTTCACGTCGATCCCGCGCTTGGTCAGAATGTCGTAGAGTTCGCGCACCTTGTGCTGCGCCTGCGCCACGGCCATGCCGTAACCGGGAACAATCACCACTTTGCTCGCCGCGGTAAGAATGGCAGCCGCTTCTTCCGGCGTCGCGCTTCTCACCGGACGCTCTTCCTTTGCGCCCGCCGCCGCTTTATGAACTTGCCCGAACCCGCCGAACAGAACGTTGGTGAACGAGCGGTTCATGGCCTTGCACATGACCACCGACAGGATGAAGCCGGATGCCCCGTCCAGCGCGCCGGCAACCACCAGCACCTTGCTGTTCAGTACGAAGCCCAGCAGCGCCGCGGAGAAACCAGCATACGAGTTCAAAAGCGATATCACCGTCGGCATGTCCGCGCCGCCGATGGGAGTAACCAGCATGATGCCAAACACCAGCGCCACTCCGATCATCACCGGGAACAGATGCGTAAATTCCGGATGCAGCACGAGCGTCACCATTAGCGCAACCGCCGCGCCGAGCACCGATAGGCTGACGTAGTTCTGTCCTTTGTATGTGATCGGCCGCTGCGGCAGAATTTCCTGAAGTTTCCCTGCGGCGATCAAGCTGCCGGTGAACGTGAGCGAACCGATAATCACCTCGAGCCCGATTTCCGCCATCTCGAACTTCGGAACCCGGGGAGCCGACACGTAATACTCCGCGATGCCGATCAAGGCCGCCGATAGCGCGCCGAAAGCGTGGCTCAGCGCGGTCCGCTGCGGCACGGCGGTCATCTTCACGAGGCCCAGCGGCACGCCCACGCCCGCGCCGATAATCAGGGCAATCAAGATCCATTTGTACTGGATGACCTGGGGATCGAACAGTGTGGCCGCGACGGCAAGGGCCGAGGCAATTTCGCCGATCAGGACGCCGCGCATGGCCGAAACCGGCGAGCTCAGCCATTTCAGCGCCAAAATAAAACCGATTGCCGCCAGAATATAAGTGAAATCGATGAGTTGCTGCGCCATGATCGGGTTCATGGCTTCTTTGCCTTGCCGGTCTTGAACATGTGCAGCATGCGATCGGTGATAACAAAGCCTCCGACCATGTTGCTGAAGGAGGCGGCCACCGCCACAAACCCGAGAATGACGGAAATTCGGCTCTCATGCCTTCCGGCGATGATGATGGCCGCAATCACCACGATGGCGTCCAGCGCGTTGGTCAGGGACATCAGCGGCGTGTGCAGCAGCGGCGAAACGCGTTTGATGACCTCAATCCCCAAAAAAGCAGCCAGAATAAATACGAACAGGCTGGAAATAAAATCCGGGGGCATCCACTCCTCCTTAACTCTTGGCCACCAGAGGCGGCAGCGAGAAAAATTCGCGAATCCGGGCGTTGACGACTTCCCCGCCCTGCGTCACCAGGGTGCTCCGGATGATGTCGTCCTCGAAATTGATCTGCAGCTTTGCGTCCTTGACCATCAACTGAAGGAACGCGGCAATATTGCGCGCGTACATCTGGCTGGCATGGTACGGCACGGTGGACGCAAAGTTGAAATAGCCGATGATCGTGACGCCATGTTCGACGGTGACTTCGCCGGGCTTGGTGAGTTCGCAGTTTCCACCGCGCTCCGCGGCAAGATCGATGACCACCGACCCCGGAGCCATGCCGGCCACCATTTCTTTTGTCACTAGCACGGGCGACTTCTTGCCCGGAACCACGGCGGCCGTAATTACGACATCGCTTTCGGAAATGACCTTGGCCAGCAATTCGCGCTGCCTGCGATAAAAATCTTCGTCCTGCGCTTTGGCGTAACCGCCCGGCGTCCTGCGCATCCTTGGCCTCAATCGGAAGTTCCACAAAACGCCCGCCCAGGCTTTGGACCTGTTCCTTGGCCGCGGGCCGCAAATCGTATGCGGAGACGACCGCCCCCAGCCTGCGCGCCGTGGCGATGGCCTGCAGCCCGGCCACGCCGGCGCCGATGACCAGCACTTTCGCGGGCGTGATGGTGCCCGCAGCCGTGGTCAACATGGGAAAAATCTTGGGGAGGGTTTCCGCGGCGATCAGAACAGCCTTGTATCCGCAAATCGTGCCCATGGAAGAGAGCGCGTCCATGCTCTGAGCGCGAGTGGTTCTCGGCACCAGTTCCACCGAGAAGGAAGTCACGCCGGTCGCGGCGATTTCCCGAATTGTTTCAATCGACCCCAGGGGCCGGAGAAATCCAATCAGCACATGGTTGCGCCGCAGAAGGGGGAGATCGGCCTTGCCCGTCTGGTCATTGGACCCGTAGCAGAGCACCTGAATCACAATGTCCGCCGCGCCGAAAACTTCGGCGCGACTGCTGAGGACCTTGGCGCCTTTCGCGGCATACTCGGCGTCCGGAAAGCCCGCCTCGACGCCCGCGCCGGCTTCGATCACGACTTCGATTCCAGCCTTTGCAAGATTGGGGATGACAGCGGGTACCAGCGCCACGCGCCGTTCCCCCGGATAGGTTTCTCGGGGAACACCAACGATCATGAACCTGCCTCCCTTTGACACGGGCCGCGCGGCACACACGCAGCATCAAAAATCCGAGACGAATGGCTCAACGTACCCAATTTCGAGAGTTTCGTTCGAGAGGGTCACGCCAGGGAATAAATGGAATCCGCGCAAAAGACGCTTCAGACCCCAAACCAACGGCACCGTCGCGTCGCATCCATTCATTCCGTTTCCCGCAGAACGGCCCAGCAGAAAAAGCAATCTTACATGCAAATTCCGTAAAGTCCAATCCAAGTTCGTAATACGAAGACGCGATGTGACGCATCGGAAAACGGCAAACGCCAAAGTGTGCTTTTCCGGTACAATTCGGAGTGCCTGTCGGGAAAGCAGGGTACGAACGATGGACAACGCTTTCATGCATGAAGCGATCCGCCAAGCAGTGGAGAACGTCCGCTCAGGGCGAGGCGGGCCGTTCGCCGCTCTGGTCGTGAAGGAAGGGCGGGTAGTCGCAATCGGATCGAATTGCGTCACTTCGACAAACGACCCCACGGCGCACGCGGAAGTGATCGCGATTCGCGAGGCCTGCCGAGCCTTGAACGCCTTCCAACTGACCGGCTGCGAACTCTACACCAGTTGCGAACCGTGTCCCATGTGCCTCGGTGCAATCTATTGGGCGCGACCTGATCGCATCTATTTTGCCGCCACCGCGAGCGACGCCTCCGACGCCGGCTTCGATGATTCCTTCATCTATGAAGAATTGAAACGCCCGCATTCGGAGCGGCGGATACCGTTTGAGGCGATGATGCGCGAGGCAGGCCTGGAACCGTTTCGCGTGTGGAAGCAAAAAGACGACCGTATCCCATACTGAGGTCTGGAGAAAAATCGGCTCGCGCAAGGTCTTCACAAATGGAAGAAAAATTCTTCGGACATTCCGTCCTACGCAAAGAAGGGCGGGAAAAAGTCACCGGCCGCGCCCAGTATGTGGACGACCTCGCCTTTCCGGACATGATCCATGGAGTCACCGTGCGCAGCAGCATCGCGCGGGGCCGGATCCTGGGGATTCGCTTTGGCGAGGGGATTCCCTGGAACGAATTCACGATAGTTACGGCGAAGGATATTCCCGGCGCGAATGAAGTCGCGCTGATTTTGCATGACCAGCCGTGCCTGGCCTCCGAATTCATCAACCATCCGGAGGAGCCTGTCGTTCTGCTCGCTCATCCCGATAAGTATCTTCTGGAGGAAGCTCGTCGAGCGGTACAGATCGACGTCGAACCCTTGCCCGGGGTCTTCACGATCGAGGACTCGCTGGCAAAACGCGCGATCATTTGGGGTGAGGACAATATATTGAAGTCCTACCGCGTGGATAAAGGAGACGTGGAAAGTGCGTGGGCCGGCGCCGATATGATTGTCGAAGGCGAATACCGGACCGGCGCTCAGGAACAACTCTACATCGAAAATCAGGGCATGATCGCCGTTGCAAATCCCGCCGACGGCGTGACCGTGTGGGGATCGATGCAATGCCCTTATTACGTGCACAAGGCCCTGGTCGTTTTGTTCGGCTTGCCGGCCGAAAAAATTCGCATCATTCAGGCGGACACCGGCGGGGGATTTGGCGGCAAGGAAGAATATCCCTCGATGATCGCGGCGCACGCCGCGCTGCTGGCGTGGAAGTCGGGGAAACGCGTGAAAATCGTGTACGACCGCGCGGAGGACATGGTGGCGACGACCAAGCGCCATCCGTCACGCACGCGACACCGCACCGGAGTCACGCGCGATGGCAAGCTGGTCGCCATGGGAATTGATCTCGTGCTCGATGGCGGCGCGTATGCCACGCTTTCTTCCGTGGTGCTTTCGCGCGCAACGATTCATGCCGCTGGACCTTATTTTTGCCCCAATGTCCGCATTCGTTCGCGGGCCGTGGCGACAAACGCGCCGCCGCACGGCGCGTTTCGCGGATTTGGCGCGCCGCAGAGCATCTTTGCCCTCGAACGCCATCTCGATCAAGTCGCGTGCGCCGTGAATCTGACGCCGGAAGAGCTGCGCCGCAGGAACTTTATCCATAAAAACCAGACCACCGCGACCGGCCAAGTGATCCACGAGGACGTGGACTTCGACGGCCTGCTCGATCGCGCGCTCAAGGAAAGCGATTATCACGCCAAGCGCAAACGATTCGAGAGAGAAAATCCCGGCGCAACCGTGAAACGCGGAATCGGCCTCTCGTCGTTCATGCACGGTGCGGGGTTTACAGGGTCCGGCGAGGTATATCTCGCGTCCGTCGTCGAAGCCGAGGCAACGCCCGAAGGCTCGGTCCGCATTCTGTCTTCCAGCACCGAAATTGGACAGGGCACGAACACGATTTTTTCGCAGATTGCCGCCGACGCCCTGGGCATCGGCTACGATCGGATCGAAATCGCTCGGCCCGATACCGCGGCCGTGCCGAATAGCGGGCCAACTGTCGCTTCGCGCACGTCGATGGTCGTGGGGAAATTGGTGGAAGAAGCCGCGCTCGGCCTGAAACATGCGCTTGTGGAAGGCGGCCTGCTCTGCGACGCATGCACCGAGGATGAATTTGTGCGCGCCTGCAAGCGCTACATCGAGACGCGTGGCCCACTGAGCTTCCGAAGCCAATACGAGCCGCCGCCCGGCTTGCACTGGGACGACGCCACGTACAGCGGAGACGCCTACGGCGCGTACGCGTGGGCCGTGTACGTCGCGGAAGTCGCCGTGGACACGGTCACGTACGAAGCGCGGGTCACCGATTTTGTCGCGGTGCAGGAAGTCGGCAAAGTGATTCATCCGGTGCTGGCCGCGGGACAAATCGAGGGCGGCGTGGCGCAGGCCATCGGAATGGCGCTCTATGAAAACGTCGTCTGGCGCGAAGGCCGCATGGCCAACGGCCAGATGACCAACTACATCATGCCGACCGCGGCGGACATTCCTCCCATCCGCGTGTTTTTTGAGGAACAGCCGTATCCGTTCGGCCCTCATGGAGCAAAAGGGATCGGTGAATTGCCGATGGACGGGCCGGCGCCCGCGATCCTGAACGCAATCGAAAATGCGACCGGCATCTGCCTGCGCGAAATTCCGGCGACCCCGGAAATGTTGATGGAAGCGACGCCGGAGAAAGCGGGCGCGCTTGGCTGAAATCATCGAAACAATCAGTATCGCGTGCATGGTGAACGGCGCGCGGCGCCACGTCCAGGCATATCCCATGGCGCGGTTGCTGGACGTGCTGCGCGAACAGATGCATCTGACGGGCACGAAAGAAGGCTGCGGCGAAGGTGAATGCGGCGCCTGCGCCGTGCTGATGAACGGCGAGATCGTCAATAGTTGCCTGGTTCCCGCGGCCGATGCGGACGGATCGGAAATTCGCACCATCGAGGGCGTCGCCAGCGCAGATCAGTTGAGCGCGGTGCAGTCGGCGTTTCTGGAATGCGGCGGCGCGCAATGCGGCATTTGCACGCCCGGCATGGTCATCGCCGCGGTGGCTCTGCTGGCCCGGCATCCGCATCCCGGCGACGCGGAAATTCGCGAGGGACTTGCCGGAAATCTCTGCCGCTGCACCGGCTATCAGAAAATTTTTGCCTCGGTAGTACGCGCTTGCGAAACCAGCGGCGGGAAAACGCCGGGGAACCCATGAGAGCCTACGTCCCTGCTTACGATTTGCGTGTACCCGGGAGCCTGTCGGAAGCACTGGCTCTGTTCGCTCGCGAACCGGGCGTTTGGCAGCCGTTTGCGGGCGGCACCGATCTAATGGTGCTGCTCGAGGCCGGCAAGCTTTCCCACAAGCGATTTCTGAGCCTGGCAAAGCTGTCTGAATTGCACGGCATCGAAGTAACTTCCGGCGCCGTGATTCTGGGCGCGCTCACGACGTACACCGAAGTCCAGCAGCATCCCGTGCTGCATGCGGAATTTCCGCTGCTGTGCACGGCGGCGCGCGAAACCGGCAGCATGGCCACGCAGAATCGCGGCACGCTGGGCGGCAACATCGTGAACGCCTCGCCCGCGGCCGATTCCCCTCCCGCGCTGCTGGTCTACGATGCGGAAATCGAACTCATATCCGAGCACGGCGTGCGGAGGCTGCCGTACCAGGGGTTTCACACCGGCTACAAAACAATGCAGCTTGCGCCCGATGAATTGTTGCGCGCCATCCGCCTGCCGCGCCGCGCGAAACCCTGGAAGCAATATTACCGGAAGGTTGGGACGCGCAAGGCGCAGGCGATTTCCAAAGTGTGTTTTGCGGGAGCGGCGCGGATCGAAGAAAAAACCGTTCGCGACGTTCGCATCGCGCTCGGCAGCGTCGCGCCCATCGTGCTGCGCGCCGTGAAAACGGAAGCGGCGCTCCGCGGAAAAAAGATCACTCCGGAAGCCATCGCCGGAGCGAAGGATGCTCTGGCGCGTGAAATTGCGCCGATCGACGACATTCGCTCGACCGCGCGTTACCGCCTACGCGTCGCGCACAATCTGCTCGAAGAATTCCTGAAGCAGCTCGCCCAATGAACACCATTCAAGCGATCCGCAGCAAGCGCGTCATGACGCCGGAGGGGCTCGTCGCGGCAACGGTGCATATCCGCAATGGCATCGTTACGTCGATCACCGGCCACAACGAATTTCTTTCTGCCAAGAATATCCATGACGCTGGGGATTCCGTGGTCATGCCGGGGGTGGTGGACACGCATGTCCACATCAACGAGCCGGGGCGCACCGATTGGGAGGGTTTTGGTTCGGCGACTCGTGCGGCGGCGGCGGGCGGCGTTACCACTCTGATCGACATGCCCCTGAACAGCGTTCCGGCGACCACGACCGCAGCGGCACTGAAAAAAAAACGCGCGGCGGCGCACAAGAAATGCTGGGTGAACGTTGGTTTCTGGGGTGGCGTGGCGCCTGGAAACACGAGCGAGTTGCGCGCTCTCGATCGTGCAGGCGTATTCGGATTTAAGTGTTTCCTCGTGCCTTCGGGCGTGCCGGAATTTGCAAATGTGAACGAATCCGATCTGCGCGAGGCCCTGCCTGTGCTCGCCGCGATGAATTCGCCTTTGCTCGTTCATGCGGAACTTCCGGAACCCCTTGAGAGAGCGGCCGCGAAACTCCAAAAATCCGACCCTAAAAAGTATGAGACGTGGTTGCGTTCACGGCCCGCCGGCGCGGAAACCAAAGCCATCGAGATGCTCATTCGGCTCGCGCGAGAATTCAAGCCGCACATTCACGTCGTCCACGTTTCCTCGGAGGTTTCCGTTCCGCTGATTCTGCGCGCGAAGAACGAAGGCCTTCCCTTCACCACGGAAACCTGCCCGCATTATCTATTTTTCGCGGCGAGCTCCATCGGAGACGGCAAGACGCAGTTCAAGTGCGCCCCGCCCATTCGCGATGCGGAAAATAACCGGAAACTTTGGAAGGCTCTCGGCGAAGGAGCCATCGATTTCGTCGTCTCCGATCACTCGCCTTCCCCGCCCTCCATGAAATGCCTGAAGACCGGCGATTTTTTCCGGGCGTGGGGAGGAATCTCCTCGCTGCAACTCGGCCTTCCCGCAATCTGGACAAAGCTGAGCGAAAAAGATTATTCGCTGCGGCACCTGGTGCGCTGGATGTGCAGCGGCCCGGCGCAACTCGCGGGCCTGGACTCGCACAAAGGCGCGATTGCGCCGGGATATGACGCCGACATCGTGGTCTGGAATCCCGAAAAGAGCTTCGTCGTGAAATCAAGAATGCTCCAGCACCGCCACAAACTGACGCCATACTTGAACGAAACGCTGCGCGGCGTGGTGGAAACGACTTTTCTCGGAGGCCGGATGATTTATGATCGAGGCAGGTTTCTCGGCTCTCCGCGCGGCGCGCTGCTGCGGCGAGGCAAACGCTGATGGATTTCACCGACTACATCGATCTGGCCGCCGAGCGGCTGGGCGGACGAGCGCTCGCAGCGAACGATGAATTTTTCGCCCCAAAAGAAAATCTACTGAAAGCGTCGGCTCCTATCTGGATTCCCGACAAGTACACGGACCTGGGCAAGTGGATGGACGGCTGGGAAACGCGCCGTCGCCGCACTCCGGGCTACGATTGGTGCATCGTGAAATTGGGGCTGCCCGGCATTGTTCACGGCGTGGTTGTGGACACCTCCTTTTTCAAAGGGAATTATCCGGATCATTGCGAACTGGAATCGTGCGCGGTGGACGGCGATCCCGGCCCCGAGCAACTCGAGGATCCCTCAACGAAGTGGAACACGCTGCTGCCGAAATCACCGCTTGCGGGCGATTCGCAGAATCGATTCCCGCTTCCGCCCTCTGGCCGGATCACGCATTTGCGCCTGAAAATTTATCCCGATGGCGGCGTGGCGCGGCTGCGCGTTCATGGAGAAGTGGTTCCGGATTGGCCCGCGCTGGAACGCGCCGGCGGTGAAATTGACCTTGCCGCTGTCGAGCGTGGCGGCCTGGTGATTGATTCGAGCGACATGTTCTTCGGCTCGCGGAACAATCTGATCCTTCCGGGGCGCTCGACCGGAATGCATGATGGCTGGGAAACGCGGCGGCGCCGCGGCCCCGGCCACGATTGGTGCGTGATCCGCCTGGGCGCGGCGGGCACGGTTCACCGCGTTGAAGTTGATACTTCCTATTTCAAAGGAAATTTCCCCGATAGCTGCTCGCTCGAAGTCTGCAGGGCCGAACGCAACGTCACGGAGTCAAATGTGCTCGCGGCTCTTGCCTGGAAGGAAATTTTGCCGAAGTCAAAATTAAAGGCCGATTCCCTGCACGTTTTTCAGAAAGAAATATTGGATGCGGGCGATGTGACGCACGCCCGCTTTCATATTTACCCGGATGGCGGCGTGGCGCGGCTGCGCATTTTCGGCCGCCTGGCGCAAAGGCGCGCGTGACGACGACTCTTGCGGATTTCAACGCGCTGTCTTCTTCCGATGCGGAAGCCGCCCTGCTCGATTGCTGCGGCGCGACACGCTGGACCAGGCAAGTCGCGGCCCAGCGCCCGTTTGGCAGCGTCCAGGCTCTTTACGCGGCCGCTGATGCGGCCTGGCAAAAGATGGAACGCGCGGATATTCTCGAAGCCTTCAGCCATCATCCGCAGATCGGCCAAAAGGCCGCCACCGGATCGGAGTCGCACCGCCGATGGTCGGAAGGTGAACAGACCGGCGCGCAAATCGCCGCCGAAGATGTGAAGGCGCGCCTAGCCCGCGGAAATCGCGCATATTTCCAGAAATTCGGCTACATTTTCATCGTGTGCGCCACCGGAAAGACGGCGGACGAGATGCTTGCGCTTCTCGATCAACGCCTGCAGAATGACGCTGCACAGGAGTTCCCGATCGCGGCGGAACAACAGCGATTGATTCTGCGCCTGCGCCTGGAAAAACTTTTTGCCGGAGAGCGAGCGGCATCATGAGCGCCATCACCACGCATGTTCTCGATACCTCCCGCGGACGCCCGGCGGCCGGACTTAAAGTCGAGCTGCACATTCAGTCCGGCACGGAGTGGGAGCCGCTGGGCGCGGGTGTCACCGACTCCAATGGCCGGTGCGGCACACTTATGGGAGACGAGAAGCTGCAGAGCGGCGCGTATCGGCTGCTGTTCGATGCCGGAAGCTATTTTAAGGACCAGCACACCGAAACTTTTTACTCGCAAATTCCAATCGTTTTTGAAATCGCCCGCCCCGAAGCGCATTACCACGTGCCGCTTTTGATCAGCCCGTTTGGGTATTCCACCTATCGGGGAAGTTGACATGCGTCGTCCGTCCTGAAAGATCACCCGACGTGCGGATGAGTCTGTCCCGCGGAACATTTCCTCTACTGGAATTTTGTGGTGCAACGACTTTACGTTGCCTAATTCTCGAAGGCCAGCGGTCCGATTTGGTGTTGCCTGGAGTCCCGGAGGGACGTTACAACGTGGCCCACCGTGGAAACGGTGTGGGCCGCAATGCGACCATTTACAGCCCCGTAGGGCGCGGCACAAGGTTAACCCTGTGCCGCGCCCTATGGGGTTTGGATTTCTGCGTTTGTGCTTACCCAGCGCTAGCGCGCTGGGTTACGTTCTTTCGTCCCTGACGGGACTCGCCTCCCCGCGAATATTCCGATGATGGATCGAAAGTCACTTCGTGCGGTTATTCAAAATTCTCAGGAATGATCCCATGTGGAGTTCCTCCGAAGTCACGCCGGTCAAGCGTTCCGCTTCGGCCTCGCTGATGGCGCCGCAATTGATGGCGCGCAAAAAATAATTCAGCAGGCCTTGCCCGGTCGCGGCGTCGTCGAACACTTCGCCCACTAGCGTGGCCTTGGCCGCCTTCTCGACAAAATTTTTCAGGCGAGCGGCGGCGGAATCCAGGCCCTCGAGGAAGAATGAAAATACGGCGGCATAGCGCGTGGGTAGCTGCGCCGGGTGCAGGTCCCATCCCTGGTAGTACGCGGTCGCGAGCGAATGCTGTATGTCGTCAAAGTGAAGCCGCCAGGCGCGGTGGACAACCTCGCGGTTTTCTTTCTTTTGCGCGCCCGAAAGCCGCTTGCCCTTTTCGGCGCGATGCGGCGCAGCGGGAAGAATATTGGTGGCCCCGTCGGAAAGCCAGATTCCAGTGCCCGCAAAAGCAACCTGCATCATGTTCTTTGCGAAATCGCACGCAGGATGGCCCATCGTCTGGTACGCGGCCGTGATGCTGCAGCTTGCGGTGTAATCATACGTTCCGAAAATCGCGGCGATGCAACGCCCCGCAGAAGCGTCCAGCAGCAGCGGAAGCGCCGATTCCCCGCGATCATTGAGAATCGCCTGCGTGGTTTCAATCATGATCTCGAATTTCAGCGAGCCTTTTTCAAGCCCGAGCGCGGGTTCCATCGCTTCCAGCAATTTCGCTAGCGCGGCTGCCTGCTCGGGCATCGTTACTTTTGGCAGCGTGACCACGAAATTTTGCGGCAGGCGCCCGCGCGTCGCCTCACACAGCGCGCTCACGAACAGATCGAGGGTGCGGATGCTGCGAGCGGACAATTCCTGCGAGAACGGCTTGATGCGGATACCGATAAAGGGCGGAAGAGAATTTTCTTTCAGCCCGCGCGCCACTTCCTCGGCGGCAAATTTCGCGTGGTGGTCTTCTTCCGCGTCGGGACGATTGCCGTAGCCATCTTCAAAATCGATGTGGAAATCCTCGACCGGCTCCCGCTGCAGCTTTTCCTGCACGAGGGCGAAAACCTTCAGCGCCAGCCACGCCGCCCGATTTTCCTGCCGCAACTTTTCGGGCGATTTGGCAAACTGCTTTTCCGCGGCGGCCTGTTTGCCGGATTTCGGCAAGGTCTCGGCTCCCGACAAACCAATTACGCGCGCGAACGTGAACGCATCCGGCGCGTATATTTCCAGGGTGGCGAGCGCGATGTCGCCGAGTTTCCTGGCCATGCCGGCATGGAACAGATGCGCGCCGCCATACACGGAATGAACCGGCTGGCGCCGCCCGATTTCGCCGGGATACCGGCGGGCAAACGAACCGTTAGCTTCCGCCAGGGTCCCGAGCGCAGCGCGAACAGTCGAATCTGAAAGTGAGGTTTTCATCGTGTTCCATTCTTCGGGCGATTGATCGAGCCTTCCGCGGAAATCCGAAAACGCCGCCAAACGAACGGCGTCTATGTTAAACGCACGCTGCGGAACATTCAAACAGGAAGGTGGAGGGGAATTTGCGTGACGGAAATAGGTGGGATTCCGGCTTAGGTTAAGATTAGAGAGTCAATTTCGGCGCACGACGATTTGAGACGACACTGCCATGTTCCGAAGGAGAAAGACTCGCGCCCCTCGCAGTAAGGGATCGACGAGCGAACACGGGATTCGGGTCTCCCCAGCGTTACGCCGGCGAACCCATGGACCGCCGCTGCTGGAAGCATTCCCGGCAAAAAACGGGCCGCCCCTGCGTCGGGCGGAAAGGAACCGTGGTTTCTTTTCCGCACTGCGAGCAGGTCGTTTTGGTCTCCGACCGCTGGTTGTTCGCGCCTTGGCCCGGGCTCGGAGAGCGCTTGGCTTTGCAGTCCTTACACCGCTTGGGCTCATTCTTGAAGCCCTTGTCGGCGAAGAACATCTGTTCGCCGGCGGTGAAAACAAACTCCTGACTGCATTCCGAACACTTCAGAACCTTATCGTGGTATTCCATACGCTGCTCCGTGGCTCCACGCTGGTTGCGGAGCCCGCAGCATCTTCGTCCGAGCCGGATGGCGCCGGGTTCGCCGAGGCTGAACTCGGGTCCTGCTTCCGGCTCGGCCGAAGGTGCTTAGGAAATCCCCTGGGTCATGTTGCCGGCTTGGGGGAAGCTTAATCCAGTTCCCGCCGCTGCTTCTTGCGCAAACGCTTGCGCGAAAGCGCCTGTTTCGCGCGGCGCTTTTCTCCCGGCTTCATGTAATAACTGTGCTTCTTAATTTCCTTGATGATGTCTTCTTGTTGCACCTTGCGCTTGAAACGGCGCAAGGCATTTTCCAGAGACTCACCTTCTTGAATGCTTACTTCAGCCACTTAAAAATCACCGTCCTTCCGATGCATGTGGCAATGATTGCTGTTTGTCATAAGTGTTCTGAGAGGTCACTTCATCTATTACAGCCTATTGGCATTCACTTCTAGCGGACCCGTCCCCGAAGTCAAGCTTTGTTTTTGGGCCAGGCGCGAAATTGCGTCGCCCGGAAGGCACTGGGTATGGGACTTTTCGCCGTATCCTGATAGAATGTCGGTGCGAGATTTCGCCTGTTCCCGGAATACGGTGCAGGCAGAGAGTTGCCCGATGTCCCTGATGCGCGATGCGATCGGCGTTCTGCTGGCCGGAGGCCAAGGCGAACGGCTGTGGCCGCTGACGCGCGACCGCGCCAAGCCCGCCGTGCCTTTCGGCGGCGTCTACCGGATTATTGACATCACGCTTTCCAATTGCATCAATAGCGACCTCCGCCGCGTATTCGTCCTGACGCAGTACAAAGCGCTCTCGCTGAACCGCCACATCCGCCAGGGCTGGTCGCAACTGCTGGGACTCGGCGAATTCATCGAAGTCCTGCCGCCGCAGATGCGCGTTTCCACCAACTGGTATCTGGGCACCGCCGACGCCGTCTATCAAAACATCTATTCCATCGGCAGCGAGCACTCGCGCTACGTCATCATTCTCTCCGGCGACCACATCTACAAGATGAATTATCAGAAGATGCTCCAGCAGCACGTGGACTCCGGAGCCGACGTGACCGTCGCCACGCTGGAAATCGCGCCTCGAGGAAGCGGCGCGCCGCTTCGGCGTCATCGAAACCGACGCGAACTGGCGCATCATCGGGTTCGAGGAAAAACCCGCGAATCCGAAGCGCTCGCACCTGCACCCGGACATGGTCAACGCCTCCATGGGCGTCTATGTTTTCAACACCCAGCTCCTGATTCCGGCTCTGCTTGCCGACGCCGAGGATCCGAATTCGACGCATGATTTCGGACGGACATCCTGCCGCGCATTTTTTCGAAATACCGCGTCTACGCCTACAACTTCATCGACGAGAACAAAGTCGGCCCGCAGTATTGGCGCGACGTCGGCACCATCGAGGCCTACTACGAGGCCAACATGGACCTGGTCTCCGTTTCGCCCGATTTCAATCTTTACGACAAAACCTGGCCGCTGCGCACCTGGCAGCAGCAGTATCCGCCGGTGAAAACGGTCTTTGCCGACCCCGAAGCGCATGGGCGCGGCGCTGGATTCGATCGTGGCCGGCGGCTCGATCATTTCGGGCGGCCGCGTGAATCGCTCGGTGGTTGGCTACGACGTGCGCATCAACAGCTACAGCGAGGTCGAAAACTCCATCCTGTTCAACCATGTGAACATCGGACGCCATGCCCGCATCCGCAACGCCATCATCGACCGCCATGTCACGATCCCCGAGCGCGCCGAAATCGGCTACGACCTCGAAGCCGACCGCCAGCGCTATCACGTCACCGAAAGCGGCGTGGTTGTGGTCGTCCGGGAAGAATCCATGATCGAGGAGCCGGAATGAGAAGGGCGTTGACAGTTGACAGTCGACAGTTGAGAGCTCGGACGTCCAGAGCGAAATCTGCTCTTAACTGTCAACTCTCCGCGATTTAACTGTTCAATCCGTGTTTCATCATACGTGTTCAATCTTGCTTTTCTTTCGGAGGCGGCATGTCGACGAAGATCGCTCGCGTGCACGGCAGGCAAATTCTCGATTCGCGCGGCAATCCCACGGTTGAGGCGGACGTCATCCTCGAAGGCGGCGCGCTGGGACGCGCCGCGGTGCCCTCCGGCGCGTCCACGGGCGAACACGAAGCCATCGAGCTGCGCGACGGCGACAAATCGCGCTACCTCGGCAAAGGCGTGCTCAAGGCCGTCGCGAACGTGAACGGCGCGCTCGCCCGCGCGGTCGCCGGGCTCGATGCCGCCGACCAGCGCGCGCTCGACCGCCGCATGATCGAAGCCGACGGCTCGCCTAACAAGGGCAAACTCGGCGCGAACGCGATTCTCGCCGTCTCCATGGCCGCGGCGCGCGCGGCCGCCGCGGCGGAGCGCATGCCTCTTTACAAATATCTGGCGCGCTATCGAGCGATCCTTCCGGCAACACGCTTCCCGTGCCGATGATGAACATTTTGAACGGCGGCGCGCACGCGGACAATTCCGTGGACCTGCAGGAATTCATGGTCATGCCCCTGGGCGCAAAAACGTTTGAAGAGGCCCTGCGCATGGGCGTC
>CAWAEW010000031.1:0-48543 GCA_963781055.1 Terriglobia bacterium | reverse complement strand
CGAAATGTGAGATTTGAAATTTGAGATTTGAAATTGCAAACCTAAACCCAACCACCTGCCATCTGTCATCCACGACCTTCCACCTGCCACCGGCCCCCTGTCCTCCACAACCTTCCGCCTTGCAAGGAATGCTCGCCGGCTCTCAAGTTTGAAACGCTCCGGGCAGACACGCCAAAATTTAATAGGCGGTCCACACACCAGCCGCGAATTTCTTTACGGTTGCGAATCCAAGTTTTTCGTACAGGCGGACGGCGCGTTCATTGCCGGACGTGACCGTCAGCGAAACGGCGGTGAACCCGCGCACGCGCAGCGCTTGCATGGAGGCTTCCATCAGGCGGCGGCCCAAGCCGCGTCCCTGATATCCGGGCATGGCGCAGATTTGCGTGGTGTGGCCCACGCCTTCGGATACGCGCGAAGTTAAAATGACTCCGGCGAGATAACCGGCATGGGGCGGGCGCAGCACGAAGGAGGCTTCGGGCTGGAATTGTCCGCAGCCGGGCAGAATAATAATGTTTTTCAAGAAGCGCAGCGCGCCGGATTCGCTGCGGTACTGATCGTTGATTTCGCCGTCGACGTGATTGGCGTACGCGAGCTGGATCAATCGCGCGCAGGGCTCGAAATAGCGGTGATCCCAGCGATCCAGGATCAGGCCCTCGCCCGGCCCCTCGCGAATCAGCCCGGGGAGGACGTCGATGGCCTCCATGTTGTTGGCCGGGGCCAGCGGCGCGATCATGAATTGCCGCTGGTAGAGGCGGAATCCGTAATCGGCAAGGACTTGGTCGAGCGCATAACCGAAGGGAATCAGTTGGGCTTCCACGCGATCGAGTTTTGGAATGCCGTTCAAAGTAGTGAGCGTGTCGGTCAGGAGCCGATGGCTCAACTCCTGCTGCGAGTAACGCGGAGAGACAAACAGCCCCCCCACCAATCCTTTGTGCTCTTCCAGAACATAAAACGCGTATCCCACCGGACGCCCGTTTTCCAGGATCGCGGAGCCGGTAAGAGATCGCGCGTCCACGAATTTCTTGATCAGTTCAACCGAAGCCTGATAATCCCAGCGGAGTTCTTCCTTCCATTGCCTGGCCTCCTCGGCCAGCAACGGTTCCAGCTGCCGGGAAGACAATTGGCGCAGATCAACGATCTGCATGGGGAAGGTTTCCAGCCTTTGGGTCGCGGCGCACATAATCCTTTTTACCATAGTGACGACCCGGTGTATTTCAGAAACATTGAAGAGACCATCCGGCCACGGCGCGCCGCCAACTGTGTTAACATGCGCCAGCCGAGCGTCGCGTCGTGCGCCCCAGCGTCTGGACCGGCTGGGCTCAGCTTCGCCCTCTGGCCACGATTCCGAGCGCATGGGCTTCATTTCCCAACTGCGATATCCCACGGCATGGTACTCCAAGCTCGTCATCGCCATTTTGGCGCTCGCTTTTTTCGGGTTCCTGGCGGCTGCGGCGATCTCCGGGTATGTGGTGTACCAGATCGTTTTGCCGGCGCAAAGCCACTCCGAGATTGATTTGCAGAATCTTCCGGGTCATCCCCAGGTCATGTCCTATAGCGTGGCGGGCGAAGGGCAGCGCGACGCCTGGTTTTTCCCGGGCTTGAAATCGGCTCCTTCCGTAATTCTCTGCCCAGGCTACGAATCGAGCCGAGGAGAGTTGCTCACGCTGGCTTCGGCGCTGCAGGATCACCAGTACAACGTGCTGCTCATTGATTTTTCGGCGCAGGGAGCAAGTGGCGGCCGGTCCACGCTGGGGTTTCACGAAGTCGCCGAGCTGCGTGCGGCCATGAACGCGGTCGCAAACCGCGGCGATGTGGACGCCGAACATTTCGGCCTGTGGGGCGCCAACCTGGGCGCGTACGTGGCGCTATCGGAAGCCGAGGGAGACCCGCGGGTGCGCGCGGTCGCGGCGGAATCCCCTTACAACCGTCCCAAAGATATGGCCGCTCTGCTCGCCAACCGGATGGGACTTGGTTCGTTTCCTATTATTATCCGCATGGTAAGGCTGGGATTTGACTGGCTGAATCCCGAGTATCGAAACGCGCCGCCGCTGAATCTGCGCATCCAGAAGCTGGCGGGTGTCGCGCAGCTCTATATGCAAACGCCGGAAGAGCCGATTCTCGCCGCGAGCACCCGTGAATTGTTCCAGGCTTCGCCCGCGCCGCACGAGCTGGTGACCCTGGCGCACGGAAATTACGCGGGGATGCTGGACGATGAAAAGCGCGAATACGAAAACCGCATCGTGAGTTTTTTCCTGGCGAATTTGCCGCCCGCGGGCAATCCTTAACGCTTTTGTTAAGGCGAGTTCCGGACGTCCAGCGAGATGTGAAGCAGGACGACGAACGGCGCGCCCACGCGGCTCGCTTCGCGGACGCCGTCTCCCCGCCGCTCGAGTTCGTTGGCGTTTTTCTCCGATGTAAACAACCATTCCGGCAGCGGCGCGCCGCGAGTCCATTCCGGCAACTCACGCCCGAAATAATAATTCAGCCCGTAGTGCCAATCTCTTTTGAGGTCGCTGAACGCGATATTTTGGCCGGCAGGGTCCAGCCGCAAAGCGTCGAGCGCGGCGGGGCGCGCGGAGATACGTGCGTCAGCGGCGGGAAGGACTCCAAAGTTCAGAAAAACTAAAATTGAAGCGACGACCAAAACGAGCGCAGTGAGCGCGGCCCTGGGCCGTTTCCACACACTGAGGCCGGCGGCGATCAATCCGCCAACCCCGATGAGGAGCAGCAGAAAAATTATACGGCCAGTGGAAATATTGAAAAAATGGCCGGTTCGGAGCAGGGCTTTTTCCGAAAAGATGGCCGCTGCGATAAATAACGCTCCAGTGATTCCAGTGAAAACGGCCGCTCCCCGGTTACTCGACGCAAACAGGCGCTCCACGGCGCGGCTCATGAAAAGAAACAGAGGAGGAATCGCTGGAAGGATGTAGCCGGGCAGCTTGGACTGCGAAAAACTGAAAAAGAGCAGCGGGAAAATGGCCCAGCAAAAAGCGAAAAGCGATAGAGAATGCCGCCACCCCTCCCCATTCCATTTCCGATAGAAAGCGCGGACGAGCGCAACAATCCAAGGCATGGTCGCCACGCACAGGATCGGCACATAAAACCAAAACGGCTGGCGGTGCTCGAAGACGGGAGTGAGGTAGCGCTCAAAATTATGCTGCAGGATGAAAACTCGGAGAAAATCAGGATTGCGCAGCGCACACAGGACGTACCACGGCAATGATGTCGCGCAGAAGACAACGATAATTAGAGGGTGCAGGAAGCGAAACGGCGCGCGCCACTCGCGCGAAATCGCTGCCCAAAGCAGCGTCGCGCCGCCGGCAAGGATCACGGCGGCGGGGCCTTTTGCAAGCACGGCAGCGCCGAGGAAAAATCCGAATGCGATACGCAAAATCGGCCCTGGGCGGGGTTTCTGCAATATTTCGGCGGCGACAGCCATTGCGGCGGTCAGAAGCCCGGCAAACAGCATGTCGGGGCTCGCGGCGCGCGAGAAGCCAATCATGGCGACCGACGTAGGCAGCATCAGCAGAGAGAACCACGCAGCGCGCGCGCCGAACGATCGCAGGGCAGTCCACGCCACGGCAACGACGGCGAGCAATGCGGCAAGAGCCGAAGGCAGGCGCGCGGCGAATTCGCTTACGCCAAAAATGCGAATGGAAATTCCGGCGGCCCAGTAATACAGCACCGGCTTCTCGAACCAAGGCGTCCCCCACAGCCGGGGCGTTACCCAGTCGCGCGTTTCGGCCATGGCCCGGGCAATCGCGGCGTAACGCGGTTCGTCCGGGCCCACCAGGCCCAGCGCGCCCAGCCCGCTGAATAAACACACGTAGAGTACGACGAGAATGAGTGGCACGCTCCAAAGGGGAATCTCGAAATTGCCTTCTTCGGCGGCGCGCGATCGAATTGGGGCGGCAGAATCCAAGCGAGTGAGTCTAGCATTGGCGGGCAGAGTTTTCAGTAACGCGGCGAAAGTATTCCCCGCACTTTTATGATGCGGGCACCAAGCAGAGCCCGCACCCGGTATAATCCCCGGGTGCGAGAACGTGCGGAATATGCAGTGGCGTGGCTGCTGCTCAAGACGCTTGGCGCGATGCCGCGTCCCATTGCAAGATTTGTGGGCGCGGGCAAGGCCGCATTTCTATTGTGGCTGCGGCCGGGATTGCGGCGCGCGGCAGACGAGAACTTGCGCCTTGCCTTCCCGGATTGGGACAAGAAGCAGCGTCGCGCGGCTATTCGCGGCATGGTGCGGCAGTTGGGATGGATGGCGGCGGAATTTGCCCATTTTCCCAAATACACGAAACAAAATATTGACCGGATAGTTCTTCTGGACGGTTTTGAGAATTTTGCGGCGGCGCAGGTGCGCGGCAAAGGGGTCCTGTTTCTCACCGGCCACATGAGCGCGTGGGAGGTCGCACCGTTTGCCCAGGCGCTGTTTGGCCACCCGCTGCATTTCCTGGCGCGCGGCATCGATAACCCGCTCGTGGATGCGCTCGTGACGCGGTACCGCTGCCTCAGCGGAAACTTGCCCATCGAAAAAAATCAATCGGCGCGGGCGGTGTTGAAAGTCCTGGCCGAGGGCGGCACGGTTGGAATTCTGGCCGATCACAATACCTTGCACGCCGAGGGCGTATTCGTCGATTTTTTCGGCATCCCGGCCTGCACCACGGCGGGCCTTGCGAGGTTTGCGCTGCACACCGATGCCGCCGTCGTGCCCGGATTCTTGCATTGGGACGCGGCGTTGCGAAAATACAGGCTATGCTTTGAGCCTGCTGTGAAACTGACTCGCACGGGTGACGACGCAAGGGACATTTTAGAAAATACGCAGCAGTTCACGCGCGTGATCGAAAATTACGTGCGCCGCTACCCGGATCAATGGCTTTGGCTGCATCGCCGGTGGAAATCCCGTCCGCTCGGCGAGTCACAGGCCTATCCGTCGCCAAAATGACACGATTGGAAAGCATTTCATGAAGGAGAGACGCGCTATGACACGCACTGCAAGCGAACTCGCGCAATTTCTGGGCTGCACGATGGAAGGCGACGGCTCGACGGCACTCTCCGGCGTTGCCGCGCCTGCTTCGGCACGCGCCTCGGACCTGATTTATGTGGAGACTTCCAAGCATCTGGAGCGGGCCGCGGCCTCGGCCGCCCGGTGCGTCGTGATTCCGCAGGGCCTGGCGCTTGCCGGAAAGACACTGCTTCGCTCGGAGAATCCGAAACTCACCTTTGCCCGCGCGGCGGAATGGCTCCTGCCTCCGGCTCCGATTGCGGCGGGGATTCACCCGACCGCCGTTATTTCGCCCACGGCACGGCTTGCGAATGGAGTTGCCGTGGGGCCTTACGCGGTGATCGAGGACGGAGTGACAATCGGCGCGAACACCGAAATTGGCGCATTTTGTTTCGTGGGCCGCGCCGCCACGATCGGCGAACAATGCAGGCTGTATCCCCGCGTGACGCTCTACGCAGGGGCGCGTCTCGCCAACCGCGTGATCCTGCATTCCGGCGCAGTGATCGGATCGGACGGGTTTGGGTACGTCGAAGCCGGCGGGAAACGCTGGAAATTTCCACAGGTGGGAGAAGTTGAGATCCATGATGACGTGGAAATCGGGGCGAATACGACCATCGACCGCGGATCGCTCGATCGGACGGAAATTGGCGCTGGTTCAAAATTGGACAACCTTGTTCACATTGCGCATAACGTGCGCATTGGCGAAAATACGGTGATTGCGGCGCAAACGGGCATTTCCGGTTCGGCCATCATTGGGCGTAATGTGGCTTTTGGCGGGCAGGCCGGCTTGGGAGACCATTGCGAGATCGAAGACGGCGCCGTGATTGGCGGACAAGCAGGAATCCTGCCAGGTAAAATTGTTCGCAGCGGGCAGATCGTTTGGGGGACACCCGCACGGCCTTTGGATAAGTTCAAGGAGCAATTTGCCTGGTTCAGCCGTTTGCCGGAACTTGCCAAACGTATCCGGAACCTCGAAAAAGGCAATGAAACGGGCAGCCCCAAGAGCCGCTAAGGAATTGGAAAGAAACGTGCTATCTACTCATTTGACACCAAACGCAATCCCTGTTGACCCGCGTTTAAATACTGAAGATAATAGGCACCGGGGGTTCCGGGGTCTTTCTTGAGGCGGATGGATACGTCTATCCGGGCAAATGAGATAAAAATCCCAAGGCATACTAAACGTCACTGAGGGCAGAAGATTTGGTGTATTCAGACGAACGTTCCTTGATGGAACTGCATCACATATGGTTGAGGTTTGGGCATAAGCCATGGCATTAGGAACGCGAGTACAATTTGAAGAGTCCGGCGGCGCTCGATCTTCGGGTGTCTTTCCGGCTTTGGCAGAGCGCCTTTCCGAAGCGATCGATCGCGGTGCGAATTATCTCCTTTCCCTGCAGGCGTCTGAGGGATACTGGCTCGGCGAACTCGAAGCCGACACAACCCTTGAATCCGACTACATTTTTTATTTGCACGTGATCGGCAAGGCGCGGCCCGACCGGATTGCAAAGCTTGCTAACTACGTGAGGCGGCGGCAACTGGAGGATGGGGGCTGGAACATTTATTTCGGCGGGCCGTCCGAGCTGAATGCAACGATCAAAGCGTACGTGGCGCTGAGGCTCGCGGGCGATCCGGCGGAATCCGAATATCTGCTTCGCGCCCGCGCTCGTGTACACGAACTCGGAGGCCTCGAGGCGTCGAATTCCTACACGCGGCTTTATCTGGCGCTGGTAGGCGCGGTCGGCTGGAACATGGTGCCGGCGGTGCCGCCCGAATTGATGCTCCTCCCGAATTGGTTTGCGATCAATATTTACGAGATGTCGTCGTGGACGCGCGGAATTGTAATTCCCCTGACGATCCTGTACGCGCACAAGCCCCGATTCGACGTGCCGGATGGCATTTCCGTGGAAACATTGTACCGGGACCCTTCGCGCAAGGCGCTCGGCCTGGAATGGGATAAGCAACTTTTCAGCTGGCGGAATTTCTTTCTGGCGCTGGATCGCGGCCTCAAGCTCTATGAACGCGTGCCCTGGAAGCCCTTGCGGCAACGGGCGCTGCGCCAGGCGCGCGAATGGCTGCTGGAGCACCTGGAACGAACCGAGGGATTGGCCGCGATTTATCCGGCCATGATGAACTCCATTTTTGCGCTTCTGGCGCTGGGCCATTCGCCGGACGATCCGCTCACCGCGCGCGAAATTGGAGAGTTCTCGCGATTCGAGATCGAGCAGGGAGACACCATCCGCGTGCAGCCGTGCGTTTCGCCGGTTTGGGACACGGCCATCGCCATGGTGGCGCTGGAGGAAGCGGGTTTGCCGCCGGATCATCCGGCCTTGGTCGAGGCGGCGGACTGGCTGCTTGAAAATCAGATTGTTGGATCGGGCGACTGGATGGTCAAGACTCCGGGCGTGATGCCGGGGGGCTGGGCGTTTGAGTTTCGCAACGATTTTTATCCGGACGTCGACGATACCGCGTTTGTCTTAATGGCGCTGCAGCGCGTGGATTATCCGGACAAGGCGCGGATGCAAGCCGCGACGCGGCGCGGCCTCGAATGGCTGCTGGCCATGCAGAACCGCGACGGCGGCTGGGGCGCTTTCGACCATAATAACGACAGGCATTTTCTGTGCCACATTCCGTTTGCCGACCACAACGCGATGATCGATCCCTCGACCGCGGATGTCACGGCGCGCGTCGTGGAATGTCTGGGGCGTCATGGTTGGCCCGCAAGCCATCCGGTGATCCGGCGTGCGGTACAATTCCTGCTGAAAGATCAAACTGCGGAAGGGCCGTGGTTCGGGCGCTGGGGAGTGAATTACGTCTATGGGACCAGTGGAGTGCTGCGCGCCCTGGAAACGGTGGCCTTGACGGCCCGCGAATACTGCCAGCGAGCGGTCGGATGGCTTCGTGCTGTGCAAAATCCCGACGGTGGATTTGGAGAATCAATCGCGTCTTACTATGATCCCGCGCTGAAAGGCAAAGGCGCCAGCACGGCTTCCCAGACGGCGTGGGGGCTGATTGGATTGCTGGCGGCCGGCGATTCGGAGGACCCGGCGATCGCTCGGGCGGTGAACCATCTGGTCGAGCAGCAGGAAGCCAATGGTTCCTGGGCGGAGAATGAGTTTACGGGCACTGGATTTCCTTGTGTTTTTTATCTGAAATATCATTTGTACCGCAATTATTTTCCGTTATACGCGCTCGCGCGGTATCGCAACACGGCAAACAGGACCGCTCAATTCTGCGGGTTGCAGTTGCGGCCCGAGGAATTCGAGCGGCAGAAGGCTTAGGAGAGTGAATTGAGATATCCGCTGAAAATGACCGCGAACCTCGCAAAATATGTGGCCACGCAACGTTTCCGAGGCGCGCAAAAGTTTCCGATGGTATTGATGCTGGAGCCGTTGCACTCGTGCAACTTGACGTGCACCGGATGCGGCAGGATCCGCGAGTATAAGTCCACGATCAGCGAAGTCATGCCGGTCGAGCAGTGCGTTGCCGCTTCGGATGAATGCGGAGCGCCGGTGGTCTCGATTTGCGGCGGCGAACCCATGATTTATCCGGAAATCGGCAGGCTGACGCGGGAAATTCTGGACCGCGGGCGCCACATTATTTTGTGCACCAATGGCATGTTTATCCGCAAACGGCTCCATGAATTCAAGCCGACCTCCAGCTTCTTCTTCAACGTCCACCTGGATGGGCTGGAGAGGACGCACGATCTTTGCGTGGAGAGGGACGGCGTGTTCCGCGAGGCCATCGAGGGAATCAAGGCCGCCAAGGCCGCCGGATTCCTGGTCTGCTCGAACACCACGATCTACAAGGAGACGGACCTGAACGAGATTTCCGACCTGTACGCCTATCTGGACACGCTGGGCGTGGATGGATTCATGCTCGCGCCGGCGTACGGCTACGCGGCGGTGCAGACGACGGACATTTTCATGTCGCGCGCGGACATTCGCGAAAAATTCCGCGAAGCGGTGTCCCTGCTCGATAAACACAACCTGATGGTTTCCCCCATTTATCTCGACTTTTTGCGGGGAGAGCGCGAACTGGAGTGCACGGCCTGGGGAACGCCCTACGTATAACCCGCGCGGGTGGAAAGGTCCCTGCTACGTCATCACCGATAACCATCATGAATCGTACCGCGAGATGGTGAATCAAACACCTTGGGAAAATTACGGGCCGGGAAATGATCCGCGCTGCGCCGATTGCATGATGCACGTGGGATTTGAAACCACGCCGGTGCTGGGCGCGAAGCGGAATTTGGGCGATACCTGGACCATGCTGAAATGGCAGCTTTCGGGGAAGATGGGCGGCCATCCTGAAAAAGCCGGAAGCATTAGTCCCACCGGCGGCTCTACCGGGGGAGGTTCCACGCTGATGCCTCCACCGCCGTCGACACCGGACCTGGTTTCTTCGGACGGCAGATTACGAGTGCTATGAAGACGCTGGTTACAGGGGCGACCGGCTTCCTGGGAAGCCACGTTGCCCGCCAACTGGTTGATCGGGGGGAAGATGTCCGCGTACTGGCCAGGCCGTCGAGCGACGTTCGCGCTCTCGAAGGGCTCGGGGCAGAGCGCGTTACCGGGGATTTGCGGGATGTCGCGTCGCTGGAACGTGCCCTTGCGGGTGTTACGCGCATCTATCATGTAGCTGCCGATTACAGGCTTTGGGCGCGCGACCCGCGAGAGATTTACGAATCGAATGTGACCGGCACGCAGAATCTGCTGGAAGCCGCGCGGCGTGCGGGAGTTGAAAAGTTCGTTTATACGAGCACCGTCGCGACGGTGGCCGTTCCCCGCAAGGGAGAATTGCCGAACGAAGCAACGCAGTCTTCGGTCGATGAAATGATTGGCCACTACAAGCGATCGAAATTCATGGCCGAAGAATGCGCCTTGCGCGCGGCGGGAGCGGGGCTGCCGGTGGTCATCGTCAACCCGACAACGCCCGTGGGACCGGGAGACTGGAAACCCACGCCGACCGGAAAGATCATCGTCGATTTTATGAACGGGCGCATGCCGGGCTACGTGGATACGGGATTGAACTTTGTTCCGGTGGAAGATTGCGCGCGGGGACAC
Organism: Terriglobia bacterium; assembly: GCA_963781055.1. Taxonomy (GTDB): domain Bacteria; phylum Acidobacteriota; class Terriglobia; order Acidiferrales; family UBA7541; genus Palsa-360. The sequence goes on along the minus strand of CAWAEW010000031.1, from coordinate 38,475 downwards.
CTGCTCGCCGCCGAACGCGGCCGCATCGGCGAGCGGTATATCCTCGGAGGCGTCAATCTGACGCTGAAGGGCATGCTCGACATTCTCGCCGGGATCACCGGGCGGCGCGCGCCGCAATGGAAATTTCCCCACGCTTTGGCATATGCTGCAGGATGCGTGGATACGGCGGTGTCGCGAATGCTGGGGCGCGAGCCGCGGATTCCGCTGGAAGGCGTGCGCATGGCGCGGCACAAAATGTTTGTGGATGCGTCCAAGGCCGGGCGGGAGCTTGGTTTCGCGCCCGGGCCGATCGAGGCCGCGATGGAACGCGCGGCGCGTTGGTATGAATCGAACGGGTATATCGCTGCCAGGGGGGCGCAACCTGTCGCACGCGCCCATGCGGCGTAGTTGAGTGTCCGTGGCCATGAATATATTGGTGACATTCGCGGTCCAGGCGGAATTTTCGCCGTGGCAGCGGCGCAGGAAATTTCGCCGCCTGCCGGGGGACTGGCCTGTCTTCGAATCTCAGTTTGGCGGCGCCCGGGTCCGCGCTATTCTGACGGGCATGGGACAATCCCATGCGCTGGAAGCGATCCGGCAGGTGCTTCCGTCGAGGCCCGACATTTGCATATCGACCGGGCTGGCGGGCGCATTGCAAAACGGATATCGTCCGGGGGACATCCTGGCGGCGCGCCTGGTAAGTGAAGTGGGCGAACCGGTAGCGGTAGCCAGCCATCGCGAGTTGCTTTCAACGGCCGTGGATTGCGGCGCGCGCCAAGTCGAGCGCTTCGCGACGTCGCGAACGCTGGTGGCCCGCGCGGAACATAAACGCAAGCTGGGAAGCCAGGCGGAAGCCGTGGAAATGGAAAGTTACACGATTCTGGCGGAAGCGGCGCGCTACGGAGTGCCTGCGCTCGCCGTGCGCGCGATCAGCGACACCGCCGAGTTCGATATGCCATACGATTTTGAGAGCGTGCGCGATGCGCGCGGCCAGATTCGCGTGGGCGGAGTGGTCGCTCAGGTGTTGCGCCGCCCGTTCGGTTTGCCGGCGCTGCTCGCTCTGGCGCGCGATTGCCGGGCGGCATCCAACCAGCTTTCGAATTTCCTGGACGTTTTTACGGGAACCCTTGCCGATCGACTCATTCCGATCGAGCAGGATACGGTGGCCGTGCGATGAGCCAGTGGGGAACCATACTCGAAACTTCGTTTACGCCGCCGCTGGTGCCGGCCACGATGCGCGCGGCCGTGTACCGCGGCAAGGGACGCGTCGTCGTCGAAACCGTTCCCGTGCCGGTGATCGCGGATGGGGAAGTGCTGATCCGCGTGGCGGCCTGCGGAATTTGCGGCACCGATATCAAAAAGATCGAGCATGGATTTGTGGCCGCCCCTCAAATTTTCGGGCACGAAGTTTCGGGAACCGTGGTGGCCGTGGGCGCCGGCGTGACAAAATGGAAGCTGGGCGACCGCGTCATGAGCTTTCATCACGTTCCGTGCGGCGCGTGTTTTTACTGCGCCCGGCGATTGTATTCGCAATGCCCCGGCTACAAGAAAGTGGGATTGACGGCGGGCTTCGATCCCAATGGCGGCGGGTTTGCGCAGTTTGTGCGGGCCATGCCGTGGGTCGCCGAGCGCGGGATGGTGGCCATTCCGGAAAATATCAGCTTCGATGAAGCCACGTTTATCGAGCCCGTCAATACGTGCATTAAGGCCGTGGAAAAGGCTCGCGTGGAAGCGGGAGAGACCGTCCTGGTGATGGGGCTTGGGCCGATTGGCTTGCTCCTGATGATGCTTTCGAAGCTTCGGGGCGCTTCCGTTATCGGCAGCGATCCGATGCCGGAGCGCCGCGCGAAGAGCGAGTCGCTGGGCGCCGATCTGGCTTTGAATCCGCGCGACGGCCTGCTTGCGGACGAAATTCGTGCACAGACCGGAGGGCGCGGCGCCGACGTCGTGCTGGTTGCCGTGCCGATTCCTTCCGCGTTGACCGATGCCCTGGCCTTGGCCCGGCCCGGAGGGCGCGTTCTGCTGTTCGCCCAAAACGATCCGCAGATGAAGATCGAGTTTCCGGCGGCCGCGGTGGGCGTCGAAGAGAAGGAAATTCTGGGAAGCTATAGCGCCGCGGTGGACCGCCAGGAGGAATCCGCCCGGCTGATCTTTTCGCGGCAGTTGCCGGTGCGCGAATTGATCTCACATCGTTTTTCGTTGGAAGATATGGACCGGGCGTTGCAACTGGCCGCCCGGCCGGTAGGAGATTCCTTGAAAGTGGTGATGCATCCTTGATGCGAACCGAAGAGTTACGAAGCGAAAAGAAGAGCGGGCGCAACGGTCACATGACCGCTGCGGTTCTCTATGGCAGCGAGAATCTCAAAATAGAGAGCGTGGACATCCCCAGACTCGCGGCGGATGAAGCGTTGCTCCGCGTCAAGGTAGCCCTGACGTGCGGCACCGACCTGAAAGTCTGGAAACGCGGATACCACGCGCGAATGATTACGCCGCCCGCCGTCTTCGGGCACGAACTTGCCGGCGTCGTCGAACAACTGGGTTCCGACGTGATCGGCGGCCTTGCCGTCGGCGCTCGCGTGGTGCCATCGAATTCGGCGCCCTGCAACATCTGCCTGTTTTGCCGCAAGGGGCAAAGCAATCTGTGCGAGGATTTGCTGTTCAACAACGGCGCCTACGCCGAATACATGCGCATCCCGGGCCGCATCGTCCGCCAGAACATGCTGGTGATCCCGGAACACGTTTCCTTTCAGGATGCCGCGATGGTTGAGCCGCTGGCCTGCGTGCTTCGCGGAATTCACGAGACCGGCATACAGCCGGGCGACACCACGATTGTGATCGGCTGCGGGCCGATCGGCCTGAAATTCATTCGCATTTTGTCCGGCCGGGGCGTGAAGGTGATCGCGCTCGGCAAGAGAACCGAATCAGGTTCGCGCCGCCGAGAAGGCCGGCGCGCGCGCCGCCTTTATCGCGCCGGATCTTTCCGACCCGATCAAAACCGTTCGCGAACTGACCGAGCACGGGCGCGGCGCCGATTCGGTGATTGAGGCGGTGGGAACCTCGCAAACGTGGGAATGGGCGCTGCAGATGGTGCGCCGCGGCGGCACCGTCAATCTGTTTGGCGGCTGCCCGCGGGGCACGCTCGTGCCGGTGGACCCGAACACGCTCCACTATTCGGAAATCACGATCAAGTCCACGTTCCATCACACGCCGCAGTTCATCCGGGAAGCTCTGGAATCGGTGTCGCGCGGCGAAATTCGTTCGAGTGATTTTGTGAACGCCGAAATTCCGCTCACCGAACTTCCCAAAATGTTCGAGCACATGAAGCATCGCAACGGCGAAATGAAAGTCGCGGTGATCCCGTAGCAGCCCGCGTCCGCACGGGATCGTTCGGGCCGCGCCGGGCTCTCCGGCGGCCGGTCGAGCAACATGCAAAATCCTGCTGAACTCGAAATTGCCCGGAATGCGCCTGCGTCCGGCTGCACGGTCGCGGAGGCCGAGCGCTACACGCGCTGGCTGGCCACTCACCACTACGAAAATTTCAACGTGGTTTCCTGGCTGCTTCCCAAACGCCTCCACCAGCATTTTTATAATCTCTATTCCTATTGCCGCTGGGCGGACGATCTGGGAGACGAAGTTTCCGATCCCGCGAGGGCGCTCGAATTGCTGGGTGAGTGGGAACAGGAACTTCGCGACTGCTACGCGGGCCGGGCGTCGCACCCCGTGTTCATCGCGCTGCAGCGGCACCATTGCCGCGTGCGATATTCCTATCGAGCCGTTCTCGGATCTGCTCGTCGCGTTTCGCCAGGACCAGACCGTTCACCGCTACGCCACCTGGAATGGAGTGCTCGAGTATTGCCGCTATTCCGCGAATCCGGTCGGCCGTCTGGTCTTGTATTTGTGCGGGTATCGCGATGCCGAGCGGCAGAAACTTTCCGACGCGACCTGCACGGCGCTGCAACTGGCGAATTTTTGGCAGGATGTGTCCCGCGATCTTGAGAAGGGCCGCATTTATATTCCCCTGGAAACGCTCGCGGCGCACGGCCTCACGGAAGATGACATTGTCGCGCGCCGCTTCGATGCGCGGTACGTTTCGCTGATGAAGGATTTAATTTCACGCACGCGCGAATTGTTCGACCAAGGCCTGCCGCTGGCCCGCACCATCGATTCCGCAATGCGCGTGGACATCGAGATGTTCAGCCGCGGCGGGCTGGCCGTGCTGGACGCCATCGAGGCCGCCGGTTACAACACGCTGCAGCGCCGGCCGTCGATTCCAAAATCAAAGCAGGCGCTGTTGCTTGCGCGCGCTCTCATTCAACACCTGTTTGTTCGCGACCATGCGCCCGCGCCTTCGCCCTCTGCCGCGCCGCTGCGACCCGCCATTGTCGAAGGTGGATGTCTGCCTTCCCATGCGGTCGCGGGTCCGCTTGGCATGACGAACGAGGTCGCGCGGTCGTACGAGAATTGCCACCGGATCGCTCGCGCCGCCCGCAGCAATTTCTATTACGCATTCTATCTGCTCCCGAAATCCAAGCGCGATGGCCTTGCCGCACTCTACGCTTTCATGCGCCTGGTCGATGACGTCGCCGACGAAGGCGAAGATCTCGAAACCAAACAGCGCGGACTCGCCAAGTGGCGCGCGGCGTTTGATGAAGCGGTCACCGGGCGTTCCCAGGTTTTCGATGGCGCGGCCGCCAAGCCCCTGCCTGGGGAAACTCTTTGCGGTGAAAGGGAAGTCCTGCCGGCTTTGGTCGATACCATGCGCCGCTACAACATGCCTGCGCGCTATCTGCATGATTTGATCTCCGGCGCGGAAATGGACCTCACCGTCAAGTCCTATGCGACCTTTGACCGACTCCGCGAGTATTGCTACCGCGTTGCCGGAACTGTGGGACTCACCTGCACGCATGTTTTTGGTTATAGTGATCCCCGGGCCCTCGACCTCGCCGAGAGACTTGGCCTGGCGTTTCAGCTTACGAACATCATTCGTGATGTCCATGAAGATGCCGCCCTCGGCCGCGTTTACATCCCCGAGGAGGATCTCGCGCGGTACGGCGTTTCGCCGGAAGATTTTTCGCGCAACGAAGCCACGCTCGGTGTCCGCGAGCTTCTGCGCTTCGAAGCCGATCGCGCCTGGCGGATTTACGAAGAATCCTCTGAACTATTCGATCTGGTGGACGCGGACAGCCGCGGCGCGCTCTGGCTCCTGGTGCACACGTACAGCGCCCTGCTTGCCCGCATGGAATCGGTCGACTTTGCGGTGTTCGGCGAGCGCGTCCGTCTGAGTAAAGCGGAAAAAATGCTGTTCATTGCCCGCGCGCGCTTCGCGCGGCTTACCCGGGATAATGTCCTTGAAAAACGTGATCGTGATCGGCGGCGGCCTGGCGGGACTTTCCTCGGGCGTCGCGCTGGCTGAAGCCGGCTTCCGCGTGCGTTTGCTCGAACAGCGGCCCCATTTGGGCGGCCGCGCCGCGTCCTACGTGTTGCCCGGCGGCGAGCATGTGGACAATTGCCAGCACGTGACGCTGGGATGCTGCACGAACCTGGAAGATTTCTACCGAAGGGCCGGCGCGGCGGACAAGATTCGATTTTTCGACCGGCTGTATTTTGCCGCCCCGGACGGACGCCGCGGCTCGATGAAGGCGGCCGCGCTGCCCGCGCCCTTGCACATGGCGCCTTCTTTCCTGAAGTTTCCGTTGCTCGGCTGGGCCGACAAGCGCGCCATCGCCGGGGCGCTCCTGGCAATCGCGCGCAGCGGCGGGCGTCCGGCGGACGCTTCCAGTGCCGGAACCGGCATCTCGATGCTGGCCTGGCTTCAGAAACACCGGCAGACCGATCGCGCGATCCGGCGATTTTGGGAAGTCATTCTGGTCAGCGCGCTCGATGAAGAGCTGGACCGCATCGACGCGCAGTACGGCATCGATGTGTTCTGGAAGGCGTTTCTTTCGACACGTCGCGGATATCGCATCGGCATCCCGCGCGTGCCGCTCGGCAATTTGTACGACGGCTGCAAGGAAGCCATTACAAAGCGGGGCGGGGAAGTGATTTTGCGGGCCGGCGTGCGCGGTTTTCTCGTGGCAAATGGCGGCGTCGAAGGCGTGTTGAGGGACGATGGTTCCGTCGAAACGGCCGACTACTATCTGGCGGCGGTGCCGCAAGATGTCTTGCCCGAACTGCTGCCGCCGGACGTGGCCGAGCGCGAGCCGGTGTTCTCAAATTTGAAAAAATTGCGGGCCTCTCCGATCACCGGAGTGCATCTCTGGTTTGACCGGACCGTGATGCACGAGCCGTTTCTCACGCTGGTCGATACCACGACGCAGTGGGTATTCAATAAGACGCAGCTATATGGCGAAGGCGGAGAAAACAGCGGACAATATCTGCAGTTGGTGATCAGCGCGTCCTACAGTTTGACCCAGCGTTCGCGCCAGGAAATCATCGCGCTGTGCCTGGGAGAACTCCGCGGAGTGCTTCCCGCAACGCGCGAGGCCACCCTGGTGAAGGGAACCGTCGTCAAGGAAATGAGCGCGACGTTTTCGCCCGCGCCCGGCTCGGACCAGTGGCGTCCCGCGCAGAAAAGTCCCGTGGCGAAATTGTTTCTTGCGGGAGATTGGACCGTCCACCGGCTGGCCATCGACCATGGAAGGGGCGGTCCGCAGCGGATACCTGGCCGCGGAAGCAATTCTGGCCGATGCCGGCACGCCGCGGACATTTTTGCAGCCTGACCTGAAGCCGGAAGGGTTGGCGCGGCTGTGGGCCCGACACAGTTGACCGCGCCGCGGTCTTCGCGGAGGCGCATTGCGGGTTCCTGGTTGTGCCACGAAATACAAGAATATTTACAAGATTGCGTTATTTACGTGTTGTGCACGGCGATTCAGAGTATGATCTAAGCATCCCCCTGGAGGTTTTCTTTGGAGCGGAAGTATAAGCAACAGGGCTACATGAGTGCCGACAAGCCCCAGAAAAAAGAGAGACGGCCGCCGGAAGGCCATCCGAGACAAGATCAAATCGGGCCGCGCACGCCGCGAATGGTCGGCACCATTACGCGCGCGCGCTGTTCCAATTGCGGGGCCGTCCTGCAGCCGGGCTTTGACCCCAAAGGCAAGTGCCCGAAATGCGGGTATGAATTGCACTCCTGCAAACAGTGCGCCTATTTCGATACCGCCGCGCGTTTCGAGTGCATGAAGCCCGTGCCCGAGCGCATTGCCCGGAAAGACCAGCGAAACGATTGCACCTTCTACGAATTTCGCACCACCATCGAGAAGGATACGGCGCCGTCGGCGCCCGCTGACCAGTCAATCGGCTTCCCCGGAAAGAGTTTCGCGGCCGCTCGATGCGCGCCAGGCGTTTGAAAATCTCTTCAAGAAATAAGTCTGGGTTCTTTTTTGGCGGATTTGTTCTAGGTCTTGGAAAGTACTCTGGAACTGCCGTTTGCAACCGCCTTCCGGAATTGCTATTCTGAAATCGCAAATGAATTCACGAAATGTGCCGCCCATTGCAAGCCGCTACGAATTCTTCCCCGGAAAGGTCATCCCATGAAAGTTGCAATTCGCAATGGAAATGAGGAATGGCGCGAGCCGATTGAAAAGGAAACCGAACAGCACGTCGTGAAACTGAAGAAGCTCTTGACGCGGTACGCTCCCGATCTGGTGCAGTTCCACGGAAACATCGAGAAGCATCCGCGAAAGGAAAGCTACTCGTTCACTCTGAATCTTTCGCTTCCGACCGGAACTTTGCACGCTACCGGGGAAGGGGCCGACGTCCGCAAAAGCGTCAAGGCGGCCTTCTCCGAAATCGAAACGCAGATCAAGAAACACATGGCCCTGCTCCGCAAGGACTACGAATGGAAGCGCAAGCGGCCACGCGCGAAAGCGTTGGCCTGAAGTTCTCGAGCAACCCCGAACCAATTGCTTCGTTTGGGGTTGCGGCTTGCCTACGCAACCTATGGATTATAAGCAACGCTGTGCAAGGGGTGTTGCTCAACAGCGCCGCAGGCGCCTTCGATTTTGCACGAATCCGCCGCACGATTTGGAATGGTGACTTCACCCTGATTTCTCGCGCCCATCCGGATTCAGGGAATGATACTCCCCAGGATTCGCTCCATTACGTAAGCGTTTCATTGCGCCTGCATCTGGCAGGCGATTTTTCCGATCTCCCATACGGTGCAAGATCGTTAGGGGGATGGGATGATCCCTTCCAATGCCGGCCTCAACCGGCGCATGTGCGCTCCCTCTTTTTCGTGTAAGATGTTCTGATTCATTTGCAGGGGCGTAGCTCAGTGGTAGAGCAGCGGCCTTTTAAGCCGAAGGTCGTGGGTTCGATCCCCACCGCCCCTACCAACATCAAATCCGCCGGTTGAAAGATGTCTAGGCCAGTAATTCATCTGTGAGTTCTTAAAGAACCCATCCTTTCGCAACTTCGCGAAAGGATGGGGCACCCCCCGCAAGAGCCAAACCAATCAAGCGGTGCCTGGGCGCTGTAGTGTTATTATCCAATCGTGAGCGATAGTCAGCCGAAAAGCGCGAAACCGTAGGCAGGCAGCGCTTGCAACCCTCCAGTATCCTGGTTGAAGCAAGAAACCCGCGCCACGCAGCCCTCGGCTGCAACCGATTTTCCTGTACATTAGATCGGGAAGGTTGACGAACGTCCGCTTCCAAAGGAGTGGAGCGGCGAGATCGTGGTGCCTGACTGATCACATGACCACCACAACCCAGGAAACGGCCGGTACCGGGATCAACTCGATTATTGCCGCCACCAGTTTTGGTTTTGTAGTAACGCAGCTCGATGTGACCATCGTGAACGTTGCGTTGTCGCGCATCGCCACGGGATTGTCCGTGCACGTTGCCGGGCTGCAGTGGGTCGTTGACGCCTATACGTTGCCATTTGCGGTTCTGATGCTTTCCGCGGGAGTGCTGGGCGACCGGTTCGGTTCCCGGCGTGCCTATCTTGCGGGCCTTGCAATCTTCGCCGCCGCATCGCTCGCCTGCGGGCTGGCGTCGAATGTCGCGATGCTGATCGCTGCCCGCGCTGTGCAAGGCGCGGGCGGTGCATTATTGATCCCCAGTTCGCTGGCGCTGCTCAATCATGCGGCTGCCAATGATCACGGCCTGCGGGCTCGCGCCGTTGGACTTTGGACCGCGGGCGGTAGCGTGGCCATCGCGGCGGGCCCGGTCGCCGGCGGGTTGCTGGTCAGCAGCCTGGGGTGGCGAAGTATTTTTCTGGTCAACCTCCCGCTCTGCGCCATCGGCATTTACTTGACCCTGCGCTCGGTTCCGCCCATCGCTCGTGCGAAGGCGAAGCACCACCTCGACCCGCTCGGGCAATTGCTTGCGATCCTGGCCGTCGGCGGCTTGACCTGTTCGGTGATCGAAACTCGACCGTTGGGCATCGGCCATCCGCTGGTGATCGGAGGTGGTATTCTCGCCGTCTCGGCAGCAATCGCGTTTTACTTCGCGGAAACAAAATCGAACGAGCCTATGCTCCCATTTGAAATTTTCCGTCTGCCCAATTTCAGCCCGGCCGTGATTTTCGGGACTTTCATGAATCTTTCCTTCTACGGAATATTTTTTGTTCTGAGCCTCTACCTGGAGCAGGCGCGCGGATATTCAACCTTGCGTACCGGACTTGCTTATCTCCCGCTGATGTGCACGTTCATCGTTTCCAATGTGGCCAGCGGCGTTGTCGGGTCCAGAATGGGGCCGCGCCTGCCGATGATCCTGGGAGCGATCGGGACGTTTGCCGGATTCACGATGCTCTCCCAACTGGGGCCCGCGACTTCCTACGCCACAATGCTCCTTCCTTTCATCGTCATTCCCGCCGGCATGGGCTTTGCCATTCCGGCGATGACGGCCACCGTGCTTTCCAGCGTGGATCGCAGCCGCTCCGGAACCGCTTCCGCGGTTATCAATGCCGCCCGGCAGACAGGCGGAGCCATTGGCGTGGCGATTTTCGGCGCGCTGGCAGGGAACTCGTCCGCTCAAATTATTCGAGGATTGAAAACGGCTTCGATAATTTCCCTGGGACTCTTGTTCATCGCCACCTTGGTGGCATGGAAATATATTCGCCGGACTCACAAAACATTTGAGATTAGCGACGCGGTTGTAATTCCGATCGAGTAGCGGGCAGAAAAGCCGGAAGGTCGGGCCGCGAGGCCTGCTGAAAACCTGGTCCTGAGTGTAGCGCCCGCCTGAAGGCGGGCACTTTGCAGTCAATCACACGCAGGCCTGAAGGAGGGCGCTACAAAATCCTGCCTAATCCGATGGCGACACATAGAAGACAGATCACTGCTTCATCTCTGGTGGGTTGGACAGCGACCCCGTATATGGCTTGTTGCTCTCCCAAGGGATCGCGTCCATGAAACAGGCTGGCGTGCGGTTCTACGCGGATTTGAATGACTTTCTGCCGCCCGAAAAAAGGGCGCGAACCATGACGTATAGCTTTCACGTGAGCGGGTCGGTCAAAGATATGATCGAGTCCCTGGGCGTGCCACACACGGAAGTGGATCTGATCCTTGCCAACGGGCAACCAGTGGACTTCACCTACCAGGTGCAAGATGGCGACATAATCAGCGTCTATCCCGAATTTCAATCCATCGACATTTCACCGCACGCGCATTTGCGCCCGCAGCCTCCAGCCGAGACGCGGTTTGTTGCCGACACGCACCTGGGACGGTTGGCAGCTTACCTTCGAATGCTGGGCTTCGACACTCTCTACCGGAATGATTATGCGGATGAGGAGTTGGCCAAATTTTCCGCCGACGAAGACAGGATTTTGCTGACTCGAGACCGCGGATTGCTCATGCGTACCGTGGTCACGCGCGGCTGCTACCTGCGAGCAACCGAGCCCGCCCGGCAACTGGCCGAGTTGTTGCAGCGTTTCGACCTGGCCCGGGCAATCATGCCTTTTCGCCGGTGCATGCATTGCAATGCCATGCTGCGCCCGATTTCAAAGGAGATGATCAGCGACCGCCTGATGCCGCGGACGCGGCAGCATTTCCATGAATTTTACAATTGCCCTCAATGTGGACGGATCTATTGGAAAGGTTCCCACTATCGCCGGATGCGCCAGTTTATCGACACCGTGATAGCGCCCCAATGACCTTGCCGCTCCCCAAAAAGTGGTTTACTTGCGTCTTTTGCGGCGCTGGAGCATCTATTATTTATAGTCACCTTGGACCAACATTGGCGAAGTGAGGCTAGGCCCTTTCGGCAGTGATTCCGGCTTTCTCCGGCGAGATTTAACTAAAGGATGGGGAGAGCCGTGTCGGGGTTCGATCATGCGTCCAGGGGAACGGGAGCAGCTATTGTTATCTATAAACGAGGAACTTGACCAAGTTGCCCATGGGGCGGAGACCGCTGAGGAAATGGACGTTTCCGTCCCCGGTGACGTCCAAAGCGAGATGCCGGAATACGCCGATGAGGCGGGAGCCGATCTTGATGATCGCACAGTAGAGGCACTGGCGGAGTCGGCCGACCCGGTCACCATGTACTTTCGCGAGATGGGCCGAACGCCGCTTCTCACGCGGGATGGGGAAGTACGCCTGGCGAAGCGGATCGAGCGCGGCCAAATGCGAGCTCAAAAGGCGCTTTCGCGCTCCCCCATTGTGTGGGCTGAGCTGGTGCATGCCGCGGAAACTGTGCGTCGCCAGGAGCGTTCCATCGAAGAAATCGTGGACGCAGGCGACGAGCTGCTGACTCCGGCGCAGCGCGAAAAGCAGACCCGGAAACTCCTACAAGTCACCAGCGAAATCGCAGCCTTTCACAAGTCCATTTTGCGGGACTCGGGGCATCTCCGTCGAATTCCGAAATCAAATAAGGCTGCTTTACTGCACATCGGGTATCGGCGGGCGCGCACGTGGGTTGAGATTTCGCGCCTGGTTCGCGCGATCAAGTTGAATCCGGCCGAAAAGGCGCGCCTCACCGCAAAAGTTCGCGAAGTTTTGCAGAAGATCTTGGCCCTGGAGAATGAAATCCTCGGTCTGCAACGCAGGTCCAAATCCGCCTCCCAACAGCGCCTTCAAGAAGTCCACAAAGCCTTGGCTGTGCGCCGCGCGGAATTGAGGCGGATGGAAGCTGCGGCTGGCTCCAGCCTGAAGGGACTCAAGCGAACAATCGAAATGATCCAGCGAGGCGAGACCGAAACCGGCCAAGCCAAGAAAGATCTGGCGGAAGCAAACCTGCGTCTTGTGGTTTCGATCGCCAAGAAATACCAGAACCGAGGCCTTGATCTTCTCGACCTGATCCAGGAAGGAAATATCGGCCTGATGCGGGCGGTCGACAAGTTCGACTGGCGCCGCGGTTACAAGTTCTCCACCTACGCCACTTGGTGGATCTGGCAGTCTGTCGGCCGAGCGATCGCCGGCCAGTCCCGTACGGTTCGCCTTCCCGTGCACATGACCGAGACGATCAACCGGGCCGCGCGCATGAAACAGGAACTGACGAAGCAATTGGGCCGGCGACCCACTTCGGAAGAAATCGCGGCGCGCATGGGGGTTCCCGTCGGCAAGGTCCGTGACCTGATGCAGACGGCGCAGGAATGTCTCTCCCTCGATATGCCGGTTGGCGAGGAGGAAGAGTCGCATTTGGGCGATCTGATCGAGAACAAAACTGTTGCGTCGCCGTCGGAAGCCGTGATCAGCAAGGACCTGCAAGAGAAGGCGGCCCAGGCGCTGAGAGCTTTTACGCCGCGGGAAGAGCAGATCATCCGCATGCGTTTCGGCTTTGACGGAGACGAGCATACCCTGGAAGAAGTGGGCGCGACTCTCGGTTTAACGCGAGAACGCATCCGGCAGATTGAGAAGCAAGTGATCCGCAATTTGCGGAATTCCGCCGAGGCCGAGCATCTTCACAATTATTTGCGGCGCGCTTCTTGATTTGCATTTTTCCTGGATGAGCGATGCTGCGGAGTAGAGAGTAAAGCCTGACACGTTTTCTTGGGCTGAAGCCATGGCTTCTTCGAGTTGCTCCAGCAAGCCCAACTGGCTTTTCAGGATTTTTCGTTTTGCCACGCCGATTTTGAACCACTCGGCTCGGTCTATTTCCGGAAATTCCCGCATCCTTGCCCGATCTAGGCGGCCATTCCATGGAAAAAGTGTTGCTTTTGACCGCCGCAGCGTCAACATCACATTGCACTGCCCATGCATGAACGATCTTTCCGCCTACTTGGCGAATAGGGCTCAAAGGCCGATATTCTCCCTGAGCGACTAGGCCTGTTTCCTCTCGAAACTCTCGCTTGGCAGCGTCCAGCGGGTCCTCGCCCGGATCAAATTCACCTTTGGGGATAGACCAAGCTCCATCATCTTTCTTCGCCCAGAAGGGACCTCCAGGGTGCACCAGCAACACTTCCAGCGAGCCGACCGGTTCCGCGATACAACAGCAGACCTGCGCTTTTTTTGGGCATTGCGGGCAATTCTCACCGCCTGCCAAGCGAGCCTACTCGTCTTGGCATCCAAACCCTCTCAATAAACTGAAGGCACGCAGGCGGACCGGGAATAGGATTTAATGAAGTGTCCTATTCCCGGTAATGGTGTGTCGTGACTTCCGCCTCATCCGGATCGGGGGCATTTTCGACCCCACTTACCTTTTCAGCCTCCAAGTCCTGCCCCTCTTCAACCAGTTCGGCCACGCTCTCTGAATTCCCAGTTGCAACAGTTGACAAACCTTCAATGTCACCTGACTGCCCCGCTGCATCCGGCCCAAGACCCGCCTGGTTCGGCCGCCGTGATCTCCACGACCCGCCAGTCTTTCGGGGCGAGTCTCTCCGGCGCAGCTTTCTTGCGATGCGTGGTTTTCTTCTTGCGCGTTGTTTTCCTTTTGGGCATGGAAGGAAACCTCTTTTCTACCCGAAACCGCTTTAGACGCTTAGGCGCTTATTATGGACCTACTGAAGTTTCCCTTCTCCGGGTGTCTGGCTCGATTTATCGACCTGACTTGGCGCCGTTTTCGCTTCCATATTTGCAGCGTTAAACGCTTCACGCCCTGCCATTACGGCCTCGCTAACCTTCCGCTGACCCTCATCCACCAATTCATGCACGCGAAGACGCGTCTGTCGGACCTTCGCATTGGCGGCATCGACTCCATCCAGGCACTTTGTCGCGATCCATTTGCGCGTTTCTTCCCCTGATTGCGGAGCCAGGAACACGCTGAGCGCCGCTCCGATCCCTAATCCGGCCACCAAGAAGCCGAATCCTGATCCGTGACTCGCGCATTCCGTTTTTGCATTTTGAACTTCCGCTTGGTTTTTCATATCGTCCTCCCTGCGCTCATCAACCCTGTGGCTCACATGGCAAATGCAAACTTCGGGCGATGAGTCTCGCAAATTCCATTTCCAAAAATATTTTAATCCCTATTCCATTCAGATGTCTATGAGCTAGCTCACTCCGCGAAGTGATACCCATCACAGCATCAAGATCGACGACTGGACTACAAGTTCATCAAGGGGAAATTAAAGCTGCGATAACTGGAATGAAGCGAACGCGGAGGATGCCGCTCCGCAAAGGAGCTTCTCCGGACGATGTTCTTCGTCTCCGGGCGTGGAATGCGTATGGCAAGATGGGAACACTTTTCGCATGGTTCGGACATCGGCGTTCGCGGGATCGGAAGCTCCGTGGAAGAGGCGTTCGAACAAGCGGCCATTGCGCTCACGGCCGTCGTAGCGGACGTATCCACGATTGAGCCGCAAGAGAGGATCGAGGTTCGGTGCGATGCCCCGGACATCGAACTCTTACTGGTCAGTTGGCTCAACGCAATCATTTACGAAATGGCGGTCAGGAAGATGCTGTTTGGCGTGTTCCGAATCGTTTTGGATGGCTGCTCGCTGACGGGCACACTCGCCGGAGAAAAAGTGGACCCTGAACGCCACCAAGTTGCAGTCGAAGCAAAAGGCGCGACGGTCACGGCGCTGAAAGTCCATTGTGACCCGGACGGCCAATGGCTGGCGCAATGCGTCATTGATGTCTGAATGGCGCGCGGGAGTATTTATGGACCCACAATCGCTTCTGTGTTATTCGGATTTTGAATGGTGGATCAAGCCCACCGGTCAGATGCGCGTGCCTGGAATCATTTACGCGGACAAGCAATTGATCACGGACATGGACGAAAAGGTTCGCGAGCAGCTGATTAATGTCGCCACGTTGCCCGGAATTCAACGCGCGGCCTACGCGATGCCGGACGCCCATTGGGGCTACGGATTTCCAATCGGCGGTGTTGCGGCGTTTGATCCGAACGAGGGAGGGGTGATTTCCGCGGGAGGCGTCGGATTTGATATTTCCTGCGGAGTGCGCGCACTTCAGACCACTCTCACCGCGAAAGACTTGGAGCCCGAAAAGACCGAGCTTGCCGATGCGCTGTTCAGAAGCGTTCCCGCAGGGGTTGGCAGCACCGGCGCGATCCGGCTCAGCGAACACGAAATGGACAACATGCTTAGCGGCGGCGCGCAGTGGGCCGTGGGACAAGGATACGGAAACCCGCAGGATCTCGATCGCACGGAAGAGCGCGGGCAGGCCATTGGCGCGAAGCCCGAGTGCGTTTCGCGCGAGGCCAAGAAGCGTCAAAGCGAAGAGATGGGAACGCTGGGTTCAGGCAATCACTATCTGGAAGTCCAGCGGGTCGCGCAAATTTTCGACGCCGCGGCGGCCGAGGCCATGGGATTGCACGAAAACGATATCGTCGTGAGCATTCATTGCGGATCGCGGGGACTCGGCCATCAGGTCGGCACGGACTATCTGAAGAGCATGGTAATCCAGGGGTATCACCCCATTCCAGACCGTGAACTCGCCTGCGCACCGATTCATTCACAACTGGGGCAAAATTATCTGGGGGCGATGCGTGCCGCCACCAATTGCGCCCTGGCAAACCGGCAAATCATCACTCATCTTGTGCGTGGCGCGTTTAGCCAGATTTTGCCGGACGCCAAACTTACTTTGCTGTACGACGTTTCTCATAACACCTGCAAAATTGAGCAGCATTCCGTCGATGGCGCTCTTCGAGAGCTGTTCGTGCATCGCAAAGGCGCAACTCGCAGCTTCGGCCCGGGGCATCCCGACCTGCCGGCTCCGCTCCAAGCAGTGGGACAGCCGGTGCTGATCGGCGGGACGATGGGAACCGAGTCCTATATTCTCGCCGGCACGAAGCAGAGTGAAAAATTGGCGTTTTCCTCGGCCTGCCATGGCGCCGGACGGGCGATGAGCCGAACCCAGGCGACCAAGCGCTGGCACGGGTCGCCAACTCATCGAAGAACTTCGCGAACGCGGCATCTTGATTCGCACCCGGTCTTTTCGCGGTGTTGCCGAAGAAGCGCCCGGCGCCTACAAAGATGTCAGTGCTGTTGCCATAGCCGCAGAGCAGGCAAAATTGGCGCGGCGAGTCGCCCGCCTCGTACCCGTAATCTGCGTCAAAGGCTGATTGCAATCGAGCGACGCATGCCAACTTCATTTTTTTCACCGAACGACAAGCCATCCGATCAGCCGCCGATGCTCGCTTATAGACAAGTCGCAATAAGAGGCCGCCAGGCGGTGACGCGCAAAACGTATATCGGTGACGTGTGTCACGGCGCGCAGTTCCTGCAGGGTCCATAAGATACATACGAAGCGAAACCCGGATAGTTTGGCCTCTCATATTCGGAAGCGTTGTCAAGGAGGATACCAAGATGCTCGTGAAAAATGTAATGTCGACAAAAGTGATTTTCTGTACCCCATCGGAC
This sequence comes from Terriglobia bacterium, assembly GCA_963781055.1. Lineage (GTDB taxonomy): Bacteria > Acidobacteriota > Terriglobia > Acidiferrales > UBA7541 > Palsa-360. The sequence goes on along the minus strand of CAWAEW010000031.1, from coordinate 21,804 downwards.
ACGGCGCAGGCAGCAGCTCGAAGCATGAAGCTGCATCGAGTGGGAGCCCTTCCCGTCGTGACCGACATTCTGAACCCAAATCTCGAGGGGATCGTGACCGACCGCGATCTGTGCTGCAGCGTCGTTGCGGAGGCAAAACTCGCTGAACGGACAAAGATTGCCGATGTGATGACGCGAAATCCCGTGACCTGCGCGCCCGAGAACACTCTGGAGGACTGCGAAGCACTGATGCAACACCATCAGATCCGGAGGATCCCTGTCGTGGACAATCAGGGGCATTGTGTCGGAATCGTCGCGCAGGCCGACGTCGCGCTGCACGCTCCCAATGGAATTGTAGCCAAGACCCTTGCGGAAATTTCCAAGTCCATCGGGACGGATCGAGGGGGATGGACGGCGGACGCCTGAAGCGAACTTGCGGTCATCTTCAATCGCTGAGAAGTCGGCCAGCGTCCAGCTTTCTTTCGGCCAGGCGCTTCCACGCGGCATGGAGAAGGGCAACCATGGCATTTCATCTGAGTACCACGGCGTTTCAAGACGGCGGCTTCATTCCGAAGAAATTCACGTGCGACGGGCCGGATATTTCACCTGCGCTCGAGTGGGCCGAATCGCCCGCCGGAACGAAAAGCTTCGCTCTTATCCTGGACGATCCTGACGCCCCGGCAGGCACGTGGGTCCATTGGGTGCTCTATGATCTTCCCGGCGACGCTTGCAAGCTAGGCGAGGGTATCGCGAAGGATCCCCATCTTCCCGATGGAGCGCGCCAGGGCCGGAATGATTTCGGCAAGATTGGCTACAATGGGCCGTGCCCGCCCAAGGGCAACCCGCACCGTTATTTCTTCAAACTCTACGCGCTGGACCGCATGATTAAACTCAAGGCAGGAGCCAGCAAAGCTCAACTGGAGCGCGCCATGAAAGGCCATATCCTCGGCGAAGCCGAGGTTGATCGGACAGTTCCAGCACTAGAAATCGGACGGGCGGCAATTTCATGAATTAAGAGGAGCTTTTCAATGAACTGCGTATTTGCCACGGGCAAAGGATGTGATCTATGAAATGCGCGACTGCCGGCTGTTCGCATGAGGGACGGAGGGAATGCTCCGAGTGCTCGCGGAACTTCTGCGACGCTCACATCGAAACCTGCAGCTTGTGCCAGGCACTTGTGTGCATCGAGTGCCGGGACGACCACGAGGTCAACAATCCTCAGCATGAGGAACGCCCCGGGATCCGCGTGATTTGGACTTTAGATCCCGTCTGTCTGTATTTTCCTGATCGCGTCGCGGAGGGGATTGCTCAGACGGGAGGATAGGACCAATTGCCAGGGCCCGCGCTCTGGCACTGCACAATGGCATGGGCCGCATGGTGTCACCCGAGCTTGCCACCATTTTGATATTTCATCTTAGACTCCCTATTGGCTCTACTCGATTTTTGCACCTGGTTCGTTGCCGAGCAGCAGCAAGGACATGTCGGTCTCGCGGAGAAGCACATCCAATGGCGGAAGTTTCTTGAGGAATTCCCGGCCTCCCAACACAAGAACTCCTGTCCTCTCGGCCTCAAGCGCCCGCAACAGGGACGCCTTGTCGTGCGGATCAATCTGACGATAGCGAAACTTCTTGGCTGTGCCCCGTGTCAGGGTATCGATTTCGTCCTGCAGCAGTATCGCGTCGTCCCGGTTTGCCGCGTCAAGAAGGACAGTAATACCGTCCATGCCGGAGTCTGCCAACTGTAGGGCGGCAAGCAACCCACGTTTCGCAGCTTGCGAACCATCGTAATAAACCACCAAAGATGCTTTGGGGGGCAATCCGCTTTCTGGCAGCAGAAGAACGGGGATCGAGCTTGCCGAAAGCTCCAGGGCAGTGGAACCCATTCGAAACATCCGGTCCAAGGACCATCCGCCTTTGCCCATGGCCAGGAGATCAACGTCGCTCGCGGCAGCCAAAACTTCCGATGAGACATCGCCGCGCACGGTTCGAAACGACCATTCCACTTGGGCGCGCTGTGCTGCCGCCGCCAGCGCCTCTCGGGCCTGCTCGGACTGGATTCTGAGACTGGATTCCATGCTCGCCCGGCTCAGCGGAACTTCCGCGGCCGAAAAATAGAGGACTTCACGGGCACAAGGGACATCGGCGAGACGCAAGAGCGCAATGTCTTCGACGAAGAGTCCGAGTAGTTCGGCATTCATCTTCGCCGCCAAATTTACGGCAGCGTCCAGGGCCGCCAAACTATGCGGAGAGGTATCGAGGGCCACAAGAATTCGTCGAATCACAAACATGGGATTGGGCTCGCTCATAGTTCGCCCTCTGTTTGAGTTCGGCGAACGGCGGCCAGCCTTTTCTGGGCAAAATCGACAAGCCGCGCCTCCACCTTTTGGTTCACGCTGCCGTCCGGAAACTTCCCGGAAGCGTCGCGTTCACCCGCTGGCACACCAGTCAGAATCTCGATTCCATGGTCGATGGTTTCCACCGCATGGATTGTGAATTTCCCGGCGCGAACAGCATCCACGACGTCCTGCCTCAACATAAGGTGCCGAACATTGGAAGCCGGAATGATCACGCCTTGCCCATCCAGATTTCGAGCCTTGCACAGGTCGAAGAAACCTTCGATTTTCTCGTTGACCCCGCCGATTGCTTGAATCTGCCCGTGTTGATTAACGGATCCGGTGACGGCGAAAGATTGCTTGATTGGCACGCCGGCAAGGGCGGAAAGCAGCGTGTACAGTTCCGCCGACGAGGCGCTGTCCCCTTCCACGGCGCCATAAGACTGTTCGAAAACCAGGCTGGCGGACAACGAGAGCGGATGATCGGCGGCATACCGCGCTCCCAGGAAGCCGGACAGGATCAGCACGCCCTTGGAATGGATGGGGCCGCTGAGTTCCACTTCGCGCTCAATATCGATAACCTCCCCTTTTCCCATCCGGACACGCGCCGTGATTCGTGTAGGGTGCCCGAAGGCAAAGTGAGCCAGCTCGATTACGGAGAGTCCATTCACTTGGCCGATTTTTTCACCCTGCGTGTCAATCAGGAGCGTTCCGCGCAAAATTTCTTCCAGGAATCGCTCGCGCATGCGATCAGAGCGGTGAATTTGAGCGTCGATGGCGCGTTGGATATCCTCCGCACGTACCGTGAGCTGAGCGGCCTGGCGGGCCCAGTAATCCGCCTCGCGCAGCAAGTCCGCAAGAGTTCGGCGGTGCGTCAAGACTTTTTGCGAATCTCCAGCCATGCGCGAGCTGTGCTCGATCGCTCGCCCAACGGCGCCGCGGTCGAAGGGAAGGAGTCCTTCCCGGCGCGCGATTGCGCCGATTAACTGTGCGTACAAGAGGTCCGTGTCCGGGCCGCGATCCATGTGCTCTTCGAAATCCGCGGCCACCTTGAAGAGTTCACTGAATTCGGAATCGAAAGAACAAAGCAGATAGTACATCAATCGCTCGCCAACCAGAACGACCTTGACGTTCAAGGGAATCGGCTCGGGTTCCAGGGAAACCGTGCTGACCAGACTCAGCATCTGCCCGAGTGATTCAATCCGAATCTGTGAAGAACGCAACGATCGCTTCAGCGCATCCCAGGCATACGGCTGCAAAAGCAATTTATAGGCATCCAGAATCAAGTAACCGCCGTTTGCCCGATGCAGGGCGCCCGACCGGATCAGATTGAAGTCCGTGGAAAGCGCGCCCATCTGGGCGATGTATTCCACTTGACCGATCAGGTTCTGGTAGGTCGGATGATCCTCATACACGACAGGCGCACCGTGATTTTCGCCGTGATCGACGAGCACATTCACCTGGTAGCGCCGCAACAGTGCTGAGTCCTTTGGTCCCAGCGGCATGGAAACGCCCATCATCGCCGCCAGAGGATTTTCCGGCGGGGCAAGGAACTCGTTCACGTTTTCAATGATGTCCTTTTGCACTGCATTGAAAAAGGCCACCACTTGCGGAAGATCGGCGTATTTCTTTCGCTGTTCGCCAATCAAATGTCCCACGGCGAAGATAGCGACTTCGCTATTCAGTCGCGCGCAACTTCTCCCGGCCCTCCTGCTCATACCTCGGTATCTCTTGCAAGGCGCCGTGGAGCTTCTCCTGCAACTCGGCAATGGAGGATTCTATTTTCCGATGTTCCGATTCGGGGAGTTTCTCGAATTCCTCGGGATTTATGATCTTCGTTGTTTCGCGTGGGAGCAAGCACAAAGCCCGTGGGGGTGCGAATCACCGCGATACTTTTTTGGATGGCCTCTTGCTGAAGTTCTTCGAAGACCTTTTCCTGGCGCTCTTTTACTTCCTGCTCGATGGCGTGCTTCCGGGCCCTGTAATTCTCGGTTTCAAAGGCGGAGGGGATTGCCGACTTGAGATTTTCAAGCAGGCGCGTGACATCTTCGCGCAGCAGAACGCCGCGTCCGGGGGGAAGCCGCAAAGTGCGCGGCTTTTCCGGACCGTCAAAGTTATTGATATAGCACCAATCCTCAGGCGTCGTTTCCGTGGCGGCTTGCTTTAAAAGGAAATCGTGCGCAAGGGCATACTTTCCCGTTCCCGCGGGTCCCAACAAAAAAAGATTAAAACCCTGCCGGCGAATTCCGACTCCGAACCGAACAGCCTCCAGAGCACGGTCCTGGCCAATGGATTCGGACAATTCTTCGAGTTCCGCGGTGCTTTTGAATTGGAATTTTGCAATGTCACAGCGCCGGTAGAGTTCCTCGGGCGGCACCGGCAGTTGATCGCTCGTCTTGGTCATTACAATTTTGCTCTTCTATCCACACACGGCAAGCACCGGCAAATTGCTGCAACTGAACTTTGTTTCCCCCACTGCAAACAATATCATGACCTGATGCGAGCGATCTGAATTCCAAGCTGCTTGCCGGGACAGAAAAGTTGCGATGGCCAAGCGGGAGCAGGAATCTTCGGAGAAATTACGAAAGTCGATTGAAGAGTTGCTGTGTCCCGGGTCACACCCGGAGGGATTTCACAACAATGCCTACTGTGATGAATATCACTGTTCCCTGCGCCGTGATCTGTCTATATGAGTGATAGAGATAGCTGGGATATGGAGAAAAGGAGGACGATATGGAAAAAGAATATACATATCGTGTAAGGGCGGAATCCATTGATGTTCGCAGCGGAGTGGTAACTTCCGACGGGATTCAGCCCCCCATTGCCTTCAGCGCCCCGCCTGAGTTTCAGGGAGAAGCAGGACGGTGGACGCCCGAGCATTTGTTCCTGGCATCGGTGGCCGGTTGCTTTGTGAGCACTTTTTCCGGGATGGCCCATTTCTCCAAGTTTGAATTTCTCTCGCTTGATGTGGAAGTCCGCGGACTTCTCAACAAGGAGGAGGGAGGATGGCGATTCGCGCAGGTGAATCTGCATCCTCGCCTGAAAATTGCCCAGGAAAAAGATCGTGAACGCGCAAACCGCTTGCTGGAAAAGGCGGAAAAGACGTGCCTGATCACCCGCTCCATCAACAGCAAAACGATCTTGGAGCCGGAACTCATCGTGCAAGAGGAAGCCCCGGAGCGCGAAAGGATGGGAGATACAATCCCGACGCGATAGCCGGGTGATGGCACGGTCACCCATCTCTGTGTTTTCTTTCGGCTCACCTGCCGAGCGCGTTGCACCGCAACGGCGGAGACAGGAAACCCGCATGGCCTGGCAAACAATCGCAAAATCAAAGAGAGACTGGGCGCTCGATCCCAACCTCGGAGACTACGAGCAAGCCCGGCGGACATTTACTTGGGAAGACGCCCGAAAAGAGCTCGATGGACTGCCCGGAGGGCAGGGGCTGAACATCGCCTATGAGGCTATTGACCGCCATGCGAATGGTCCGCGTCGCGATCATCTGGCTATCCGCTGGCTTGGCAAGAACGGGGAAGTGGAAGATTACAGTTACGCCCGGCTGCAAACTCTCACGAACCGGTTCGCCAATGCCTTGCAAGGCCTCGGAGTAAACAAAGGAGACCGCGTCTACATCTTGGCAGGCCGGATTCCGGAATTGTATATCGCGGCCTTAGGAACACTGAAGCACGGAAGCGTTTTTTGTCCCTCTGTTTTCGGCATTCGGGCCGGAACCTATTCGATCACGCTTGACGATTGGCCAGGCAAAGGTGCTGATCACCACCGAGTTGCTCTATGGCCGTAAGGTGAAGGCGCTTCACCCCTCTTTGCCGTTTCTCAAGCATGTTGTGCTGATCGGGGAAAACCATCAGCCGACCGATGTGCCCAACACGAAGGATTATTTTCGTCTGATGGAGAATGCCGGGGACTCGTACACCATTTCCCCGACGGCGCCGGAAGACATGGCCCTTCTCCATTTCACGAGTGGAACGACTGGAACTCCCAAAGGCGCCGTCCACGTCCACGAGGCTGTTGTCGCCCATCACATCACCGGTAAGTTTGCGCTCGATTTCCATAAGGAGGATATTTTCTGGTGCACCGCGGACCCGGGATGGGTGACCGGGACGTCGTACGGCATCATCGCTCCGCTCACGAACGGCATTACGAGTATTGTGGACGAAGGAGACTTCGACGCGGAGCGCTGGTACGGAATCCTGCAAGCGCAGAAAGTAACCGTCTGGTATTCCGCGCCCACGGCCATTCGCATGTTGATGAAGGCCGGATCCGAGATCGTGCGGAAATATGATCTCGGCTCGCTTCGCTTCCTGTCCAGCGTGGGAGAGCCTCTGAATCCGGAGGCGGTGGTATGGAGCAAGGAAGTTTTCGGCCTTCCGTTCCACGACAATTGGTGGCAAACCGAAACCGGCGGAATCATGATCGCCAACTTTGCGTCGATGGACATTCGGCCTGGATCGATGGGCCGGCCCTTGCCCGGCATCGACGCGGCGATTGTGCGAAAGACCGACGACGGCTCGGTGGAAGAGATCTCGGATCCCGGCGTTCAAGGAGAACTGGCTCTACGTCCGGGCTGGCCCTCGATGTTTCGGGCGTACTGGAATGAACTGGAGCGGTACAAAAAATGCTTTGCGGGAGGCTTCTATCTAACCGGGGACCTTGCGAGGCGGGACAAAGACGGATACTTCTGGTTTGTCGGCCGCAAGGACGATGTGATCAAGACTTCCGGGCATTTGATAGGTCCGTTCGAAGTCGAGAGCGTTTTAATGGAGCACAAGGCAGTCGCTGAAGCCGGAGTCATTGGCAAACCGGACCCCGTGGCGATGGAGATCGTGAAGGCCTTTGTCGTTCTTCGCGGAGGCTACGAGGCCAGCGAGAGTTTACAGCGAGAATTGCTAGGTTTTGCGACGGTCACGATTAGGGGCTGTCGTCGCGCCGAAAGAGATCCAGTTCGTAAAATCCTTGCCGAAAACGCGGAGCGGCAAGATCATGCGCCGTCTGCTGAAAGCGCGAGAACTCGGCCTTCCCGAAGGGGATACCTCCACACTGGAGCCAGAGTAAATGGCAACGAATACCGCCTCGGAAACTTTGCCGGTCAATCGCGAACACGCCGTGTTCCTATACCGAGAAATGCTGCGGATTCGGCGATTCGAAGAGAAGTCTGCCGAGATGTACAGCCTGCAGAAGATTCATGGCTTCCTTCACCTTTATATCGGCGAGGAAGCCACGGGTGTGGGAGCCATGCAGGCGTTCACACCGGACGACGCGATTGTGGCGACATACCGCGAGCATGGCCATGCGCTCGCACGCGGCATGCAGGCCTCGGTCCTAATGGCCGAACTGTACGGCAAGGCTACCGGATGCAGTCATGGACATGGCGGCTCGATGCACTTTTTTGACGCGAATCGCCGCTTCTATGGCGGCTATGCGATTGTCGGCGGCGGCTTGCCAATTGCCGTGGGGCTGGCGCTGGCCGACAAGATGCAGGACCGGAAAAGAGTGACGGCGTGTTTCTTCGGAGATGGAGCGGTGGCCGAGGGCGAATTTCACGAGGCCATGAATCTCGCGGCGCTGTGGAAGCTTCCGCTGGTTTTCCTGTGCGAAAACAATCTCTATGCCATGGGCACGGCGTTGGTGCGGCATCAGGCGCAGACAAACATCAGCTTGAAGGCGCGCTCTTACAACATGGATTCCAGCGCCGTCGACGGGATGGATGTGCTGGCGGTTGAGGCCGTCGCGAAGCAGGCCGCGGAGTTCGTGCGGAGCGGCAAGGGACCTTTCTTGCTGGAACTGCAAACGTACCGCTTCCGCGCACATTCGATGTCCGATCCCGACTTGTACCGCACGAAGGAAGAAATCGAGGAATGGAAAAAGCGCGACCCGATCTCGCTCTTCCAGTCTCGGCTGCAAGCGTGGGGATACCTAACTGAGTCAGACGCTGCTCGAATCGAGTCGGAAATCAAAGCAGAGATCGACGAGGCTGTGCGGTTTGCGGAAACCAGCCCGGAGGAACCAGTCGAGGACCTGCACAAAGATGTCTCCACTTAGGTGAAACCGTGACCAAGATGACTTATCGTGAGGCGGTGCGCGCGGCATTGCGCCGGGCCCTTCGAAGCTGATTCCCGCGTTTTCCTGATGGGGGAGGACGTCGGCCGGTACGGCGGGGCTTTTGGCGTGAGTCATGGCCTGCTCAATGATTTTGGGCCGGAACGCATCCGCGACACTCCGCTTTCTGAATCCGTGTTTGTGGGCGCGGGAATCGGGGCGGCTCTGGGCGGGATGCGGCCCATCGTGGAAATCATGACGGTCAATTTCAGCCTGTTGGCCATGGACCAGATTCTGAATAACGCCGCGACCTTGCATTACATGTCCGGCGGCCAGTTCCGCGTGCCGCTTGTCGTGCGCATCGCCACCGGAGGCGGGCGCCAGATGGCGGCGCAACATTCCAATAGCCTGGAAGTCTGGTACGCCCATATTCCCGGCATCAAGGTCTTGACGCCTGCCACGATTACCGACGCTTACGGAATGTTGCTTGGGGCCCTTCGCGAGCCCGATCCCGTGTTCATCTTCGAGCACGCGACCCTATATTCCATGGAAGGGGAACTGGATGAGGCAGCGGAGATTGCCGATATCAATCGCGCCGCCGTGCGCCGCGCCGGGCGAGACGTCACTCTCATCACGTATGGAGGAACGCTTGGCAAAACCTTGCAGGCCGCCGAACGTCTCGCCGGGGAATCCATTGACGCGGAAGTGATCGATCTTCGTTCCCTGCGCCCGCTGGATACGCCGGCCATTCTGGAATCCATCGCCAAGACGCATCGTGCCGTGATAATCGACGAGGGTTGGAGAACGGGAAGCTTCGCGGCGGAAGTCAGTGCGCAAATCATGGAGCAGGGCTTTGACGATCTGGACGCACCCGTCGCTCGTGTGTGCAGTGTCGATTTGCCAATGCCCTACGCAAAACATCTGGAGGCGGCGGTCCTCCCTCAGGTCGAGGGAATCGTGAACGCTGCTCGGAACCTGGTGCCGCGTCATGGCTAAATTTCTAATGCCGCAACTCGGCGCGGACATGAACGCGGGCAGGCTCATAAGCTGGCGCAAACACAGCGGCGACCAAGTGCAGCGCGGCGACATCATCGCGGTCGTCGAAACGGAAAAAGCGGACATTGAGATCGAAGTTTTCACGACGGGTGTGATTGAAAAATTCCTCGTGCAGCCCGGAGAAAAGGTGCCCGTCGGGACTGCATTGGCCATCATTCGCGAGGAAGGGAAGCCTTTAACGCCCGAGGAACTGCGGATGCCGGCAACTGCGGCTCGTGAGCCAGTTCCGGCCAAGCCGGCAGCGCTTGCCCCTGCGGTAGCGCCGATCGCAGCGCGCCCTGCTGCGGGCGAAACTAGGATTCATATTTCTCCCGCGGCACGCAAGGTCGCCGCCGATCTCGGAGTCGATCCGGCTACCTTGACCGGGACGGGCCCCGGAGGCCGAATTACTTTGGAAGATGTCCAACGGGCGGCGCAAGCCAAGCCTGTTCAGCCCGCAGTGGAGGCGCCACTGGATCGGCAGGCACGGATGCGCCAGGCCATCGCCGCCGCCATGGCACGCTCCAAGCGAGAAATTCCCCACTATTACCTGAGCACCACGGTTGACATGAGCCGGGCCATGTCTTGGCTGACTCAGGAAAATCTCAAGCACACGGTCGAAGACCGGCTCGTGTATGGAGTGCTGCTTCTGAAGGCAGTGGCCCTCGCGCTGCGCGATGCCCCGGAACTCAATGCTGTCTGGAAGGAAGGAAAGGCGACCCAGGTCCCCGATATTCACGTGGGAGTGGCGATTTCCTTACGAGGCGGCGGGCTCGTGGCCCCGGCGCTTCATTTTACGGATCGCCAGAGCTTGGGCGAGCTGATGAAAAATTTCCGCGATCTTGTCCAAAGGGCGCGTGCAGGTTCGCTTCGGAGTTCGGAATTGGGCGACCCGACGATCACGGTCACCAGTTTGGGCGAGCAAGGGGTGGAAAGCGTTTTCGGCATCATCTATCCGCCTCAAGTCGCATTGGTGGGTTTCGGCAAAGTCGTTGAGCGTCCCTGGTCCGCGGACGGAGAGATCGTTTCCCGGCCGCTCATTACAGCCACTCTGTCGGCGGACCATCGTATAAGCGACGGGCATCGCGGGGGACTTTTTCTTGCAGCCATCGACCGCAGGCTGCAGGAACCGGAGCAGCTATGACCAAGCAAGAGATCAAAGAAACCGTTCTGCGCGTTCTGGGCCAGATTGCGCCCGAAGCCGATTTGTCGCAGTTGAAACCGGACCTCAGGATTCGCGACCAGTTGGACATTGATTCCATGGACTTGCTGAACTGGGTCATCGGCATGCACAAGGAACTAAAGGTCGATATCCCGGAGGCGGATTATCCCAAACTCGCGACGCTGGACGGTTGTATCGAATATCTTGCGGCACGCCGAGAACTTCAGTAGTGCACAAATTAGAATTCGCGGAAGCGATTAACCGCAGCCGTTATTGGGAGCCGTTTGGGTTTGCATCGATCACCAATCTGCGGGAGCCGGTTAAGGTTGCACTCACGCAGTCTTCGTTTGCATCTCCGAAGGATTCAGCACGGGTTGTCGCACAGTGACCAGATTGGTCATGCCCTTCACACCCGTAAGGTATCGGACGGCGTCGTCGGCAGACTCACGCTGGAACTTGGCATCCACGGTGCCCTCCAACGTGACCCATCCCTCGGTCACACTCACTTTAATGGTGTCGTGAGGAACCCAGACATGCCATTTCAGCGCATTCACCACTGCCTGAGCGATGTCCACGTCGTCACGCTGATGGATGGAAGGAAGTTCCACCTTGGTCTCGTTGACAACCGCCTTGACCCCGGCAATACGTTCAGCGGCATGGGTCGCCGCGCGCCGTTCAGCGTAACTTGCCACGGTGCCGGAAAGGGAAACAATTCCATTGTGAACGATAACCCCGATTTTTGTGGCATCAACACTGGGTTCACGTTGCAGCTCGCCTAATACTTCGCGCTGAAGCTGTTTATCGGTTTCCACAAACCCTCCATGCAGGCGGTCGCTCAGGCAAAATTCGTCTTGCGACTCGCGGCCGACTGAGCCTGAGATTTCTTCGCCGGTTTGAAATGATTGCTGAACCATTCCGAGGCGACCCGTGCTACTTCTTCCAATGTTCCTGGTTCCTCAAACAGGTGAGTCGCGCCGGGAACGATGAGCAGCTTCTTGTCGGGACACGCGAGTTTCGCCAAGGCTTCTCTGTTCATTCCGATCACCGGCTCGTCATCGCCGCCAACGATGAGAAGCGTCGGCGCTTGCACGGACTCGATCGCGTCTGCAGCCAGATCGGGCCGGCCTCCGCGGGAAACGACTACGGAGACGAGATCGGGAAGCTCGGCAGCCGCTATGAGCGCGGCGCCTGCCCCGGTGCTGGCTCCGAAATAACCCACTTTCAAGTTCTTTATGTCGGGACTGTTCAAAATCCACTTGGTCGCGCCCATCAAGCGCTTCGCAAGGAAAGGAATATCGAAACGAAGTTCACCCGAGTATTGATCGATGGCCTCTTCTTCCCGAGTCAAAAGATCAAATAGCAAAGTGGCGATTCCATGCGCCTGGAGCACCTGCGCCACGTAGCGGTTCCGCGGGCTGTGGCGGCTGCTGCCGCTGCCATGCGCAAACAGGACCAAGCCCTCGGCACTCTTGGGAAGAACTAATGTGCCCTCAAGTGTCGCTCCTTCCAATTCAATCGATACCTCGCGCTTAACGCCATCCGTTTGTGATTGCCGGCCTGGGATCATGTTTGGTCTCCCTTCTGGATCGCTGGGATCGTCTTGTTCAACATTCTGCGGAGATGGCTCGGCAGCCCGGCGCAGAAGTTCCGTCACTTCCTCATCCGCCGTCTGCGAAAAATCATCATAAAACTGGCCGATCGCATAAAACTCTTGCGGCGAATGGATGCAGATCAGTTCATCCACTTCGTGTTTGAGCCGATTACAAGTGGATAGAGGAGCCACAGGGACGGCGACGACAATCCGTGCGGGCTTCATTTGCCGGAGCGCCTGAATGGCGGCGCGCATGCTGGAACCCGTGGCGATGCCGTCATCGATAAGAAGAACGGTTAACCCTTCGACTTTCAATGGAGGCCGCGCGCCTCGATAGAGATTTGCGCGCCGCTCCAGTTCCTTTTTCACTTTGGCTGTGATTTGATCGATTTGCGCTTCGGAAATGCCGATCGCTTCTATGATCTCCCGGTCAAGCACCCGCGTGTCGCCGGTCGCTATCGCGCCGAAGGCGAGTTCCTCTTGTCCTGGAACGCCGAGCTTTCGCGAGAGAAATATGTCCAATGGGGCATGCAGGGCTTTCGCTACTTCAAAGGCGACCGGAACTCCGCCGCGCGGAATTCCCAGGACCATCACGTCCTTGCGATTCGCGTAGGCATGTAACTGCTCCGCCAGCTTCCGGCCAGCCTCTACTCGATCCCGAAAGACCATGTATTCATCCCCGAAAGCCATGTCGATCCTCCCACCAGGCCGGAGATCTTAAGGTTCTATTTACAATCAGCGTACAGCGGCGCGTGGATGTTGCAGTGATGCGCATCACAGACGATGGTTCGAATGGCGGCCAAAAGTATGCGCAGGGCAGGGAGTTTCCCAGCCTCATACGGACTCATCCCATGATCAAGAAAGCATCTTTCGCTCGCCGCTTGCAAATCGATCTCGCATCGAAAAATGAGGAAGAGCTTTTCAAATGGTTTCTGGCATGCCTGCTTTTCGGGAAACCGATTCAGACGGAGATTGCCGAGCGAGCCTATCAGGAACTTGTGGCCGCGCGGCTCACGAGTCCTGACGCAATCCTTCGGGCGGGGTGGGACAAACTCGTCCGTCTGCTGGATCGCGCTCACTACGTCCGGTATGATTTTTCCACGGCGACGAAGCTTCTTGAGGTTTGCCGGGAATTGAAGAGCCGTTACGCCAGCATGACCAATCTTCTTTCCCAGGCAAGGACACCATCCGAACTCTCACGCAAGTTGCAAGAGTTCAAGTACATCGGACCTGTGACGGCCCGAATCTTCCTCCGCGACGTCCGCCCCATCTGGTATCGCCGCGCGGCGCGCAAGAAGGGAACATAGCCGACAAGTTCAGCGGCGACTGGCCGCTTTCTGCGCGTCCGTATTGGAGTATGCGATTTCCAAGCATTGCCGCTCTGGATTCCAAAGGGTCGGGGTATGGAACGCCGCACAAAGCTCCGCCATTTTTCCCGTGATGTTTAGCGCGTGTACTCCCTGGGCGAGAGAAGCATGGCAGCCGCGAATCAGAGTTGGGTACAGGCGCACACCGCGCGGAATCCTGCCTGCCATCTCCATCACATAGATGAACGACTGGTCGTTGCGCTCGATGTCATCAACCGCATAATCGTCCACAAAATCGCCCGCCCCATACAAAATCGGCCGGCTCTTGTAGAACTCGATCCCGCGAAAAACGTGACTCGAGTGGCCGAAAATAATGTCCGCTCCCGCTTCCATCAATGCGTGAGCGAAAAGGACATGCTCGTGAGGGGGACGGTAGCCCCAATTGGATCCCCAATGAGCGGACACGATCAGCAGGTCCACAACTTCCCGGCTTTCTCGAATCATTCCCAGCAACTTCTTCGCCCGCGAATCGCTCAGGTCCGTGGGAACATAAAAAACTCCGGGCCGGTCCGCGGCCGCTTCCCAGCCAGGCTCGTTGTCGGTGAAGGCCAGGAGTCCGAGCTTCCGGCCAGACACTTCCGACGTGGCCAGCCGCGATGCCTCCTTGTAATTAAGGCCCGCCCCGCTATGCGCGATTCCGGCTTGATCCAGGATCCCCAGCATCTCGATCAGGGCGTCGTATCCGTAATCAAGGACGTGGTTATTCGCCAGGGAAACAGCATTCATCCGGGCAGTTGTGAGGACGGCGATGTTCTTCGCATCGGATCGGAAATGAAAAGCTTTAGGGAAAGCGGACCATGGCGTTCCTCGGTCCGAGATGACGCATTCGAGGTTGCAGAGCCGCCAGTCAGCGCCATGCAGAATCGGGAGCGTATCTCCCCAGGGGCGCTCGGGCGGAGCGTTTTCCAGGACCTCGTTCACGAGACGTCCGAGCATGCAGTCGCCGACCAGCAAGAGTTGGAGGGAATCGTTTCTTACATCTTCAGAATTCGAAGCGCCCAGTTGGCGCGCCGCGCTGGCTGCTGCCGCGATCTTCAAGAATCATTGCTCTTCCTATTCGTTGCGCCTAATCCGGAGCGAACCCGGCTGACCGATCTTTCCCTCGACCTCGATGCTGACCGGAAGAAACCTTTCGACAATATCGGCGTTCGTTGTGAGGTGGTGTGTCACTTTGGAAGTCCTGATTTCGGACATTCCCGGCGCTAAAGCCAGAGGCAATAGCAGTTGGTCGGGAAGATAGTGATCAACGGCTCCGTCAGTGGCCAATAAGTCCAAGGAATTCATTAACGGCTTCATCCGCGACTCTTTCAGCAGGCTTGCGGAGAGCCCCAAGCCCATAGAAACAGCATTGGGAGTTCTCAAATTCCGCCAGAAGCAGCAAAAGCGTCCCTTTCGACGGTGATGCTAAGCGAGAGGATTTCAATTTCGACCGGTCCCGCCACAGTCACTGAGACGCTTGATCGCCTGAACTTTTTGCCGTTCAGCAATTTTCAGGTCCAAATTGGCAACGGCCGAGATGCCTCGGATTCTCTTCAAAGGTCCGCGATTGGTCAGACACAACGGCGAGAGTCCGAGAAGCTGGCCGAACCGTGGCCACAACGCGCCCGCCGCCTCGAGGATAGAAGCCAGCGGCGTCCAATTCCAATCGGATATTGAAGCCGATCGTTCTCATGTAGTGCAGCCAATGCAGATCCAGGTAGTGGAAGCATGGACTCCACGGGCACATGAGTTCCCCCAATTAGAGTGATCGTAGAACCCGCCGCAGCGAAACTCAACGGTGGCAGAATCGTCTGAAGCACGAGCGATGTGGATCCTGCCGTACCAATATCGAAATGAAATTCACCGCAATAGAGACCAGTCAGGCTCGAATACCAGTGATTGCGATCCGAGTCGCGCGCCCTCGACCTTCGCTTTCCCAACCTCACGAGCAGCTTCCACAGCCTTCAAATGTTGCGCCATTAATCCAGGCTTTGCACGCCGCTGGCGAATATTGCTCAATCGTGAAAGATCTGCCTGTAATTAACGCCAGCGCGAGCGAAGTTCTGAGGACTTGTCCGCCGCCTTCACCGATTGAACCGTCTATCGAGAGCGAGGATTTAGTTTGGAGCATGTGGAATCATTCGCCGCCAGCAGTCATTCGTCTGGCATCTTTATCCAACCAGGAGAGTCTCTCTCGGATGAGCGGTACTACCGAGAGGACCTCGATATTTGCCGCATCGATCCCTGGCCGCAGAGGAATTGTGTCCGTGCAGAAAATGCGTTTCACGCCGAGCGACCATAATTTGTCCAAGAGGACTCCGTGAAGAGGCCATGACTGACCAGGACATAGATTTCTTCAACGCCGGCGGATCGCAATTTCTCGCAGGCCGAGACCAGCGTCCCGCCCGTGTCGATCATATCGTCGACGAACACGGCCTTCGACTCCAACTTTGCCGACAGGGCCGTGAAGGAGGACGCCTTTCTCTGTTCTCTTTTTTTCAAAGTATGGCGTCTCGCCCATGGGCATCCCTGCCGCTTTCTTCACGTCCTCGCATCGGCGGATGGCCCCGTGGTCGGGCGCCACGATGGTTGCATCGCTTAGCCGGTATTTCTGAATGGCGTCGGCAAAGAGAGGGGCTGTGGATAGAGAAATCAGGGGGATGGGAAACAATTGCTATGTCGCGCTCGCTGTGCACATCGACGGTGAGCACCTGGTCAATTCCGGAACTCTTCAGGAGCGCTCCCGCCCACGCGGTCCCCAAGCTTTCTCCCGGCTTGTCTTTATCCTGTCTGCTATAGGCGAGATAAGGAAGCACGGCCGTGATCTTGTCCGCTCCTTCCTTCTTCAGCGTTTTGGCGAGCAGCGTAACGGAAAGCAGGCATTCGTCCGGAGGAGCGATCGTTCCCAGGATCAAGCAATGCTCGCCGGAAACAGGTCCATCGACGTGGACGTTCAACTCGCGATTGTCGTAGCGGCCCACGGTGAATCGACCCGATTGCACGGAAGCAATCTGTGCACAGATGTAGCGCCATGTTCTCATAGGCCGAGAAGCTGAACAGGAGCATAGCTGCTATCCACTCCCTGATACTTGAGCAGGCTGCCTTGTGCTGCCGAAGCAGCTTAACAGGCTGCGGAAAAACTCAAACAAATGCGCTTTTTCAGCAACCCGCTAAGCCGCCGTCCCTTTCTCCTTTTCTGAATTCCTTGTTTGGAGACGACGCGGACGGTGCTGGCTTGTGGCCCTTTTTCTCCCGCCTCTTCCACAAACCGCACGATTGTCCCGACCTTCAAACGCGGAAAGGCCCGGCCAAGAACGCTGTTTTTGTGAAAATAGATTTCGCGGCCATCGCCCGAAGTCAGGAATCCGTAACCTTCCTTCGGCAGAATCTTGCTCACGCGAGCTTCGGGAAGTAAGGAAAGACTCTTGACGTCGCCTCGTTGCCGGCGGGCATAGTCCTGCAAGCGCCGGCCTGCGGCTTTGAACGCGTCATCAATTGCCTGCCGAAGGTGCTTGTGCGGAATATGCACTTCCGCTTGCTTCTTGCATCTCTCGTTCGCCTAACTGGCGAGCCCGGGCACTCAGGCTTGGCTCGCGCTTCACTACAATCTCTCCACCCGGCACGGTCAGATCAATGCGAACGTGATAGGGCCATCCCCTCTTATGGTGACGATGCGGGATCTCAACTGCCACGCGGCATCCCATCAGCTGATTGTAAAAGGTCTCCAGCTTTGCCACCTCGTCTGTGATCCATCCTTCGACTTCTTTCGATCGTTTCATGTTTCGGAACGTAATCTGCATTTGCGATTTCATGGCAATACCTCCCGCGCGCATTAGAGTTCGGATGATTCCTTTTGTGGTTGCCCGCTTTCTCCGTGAACTGGTTGCTTGTCATTTCTCAATCTTCCCTAAAATTCCCATTGGCCGCTCGCGCCACACTCCATCCTCCTCATACTTCAGCGTATAGATGTGCAGCAACCGCCATCCCGCATCGAGGAGCCGGTTCACTTCCTCTCGGCCCCGGGTTTCCAGGTTGTGCCCGGTCAGTTCGACGATATCCAGTTGCCATAGGGGCAGTCTTTCGAGCATCGCCGACGGGCGCCTGGTTTCCGCCGTTTCAGTATCCGTTTTTCGTTTGGCCATGGATCCCTCATATCGCGCAGAACGCGTAGCCGCAGGAAGGGCAGGAGATACATCCGGAAGTCTCCACCATTGTACCCCCGCACTCCGGGCACACCTGAACGCCGATGGGGGTAATCTCCTCCAGTTCGCCGGGTCGCAGCACTTGTTCTCGTTTACAACCATCGCGAAACACCGTGATGCCTTTGCATCCGAGTTCATGGGCCAGAAGGAATGTTTTCTCGATGTCGTTCCGCGTCGCCGTGCGGCGAAGATTCACGGTCTTGCTCACGGCATTTTCCACGTGCCGCTGAAAAGCCGCCTGCATGCGGACGTGCCACTCGGGCTCGATGTCATGCGCGGCTACAAACAAACGCCGGATCGATTCCGGGATTTCTTTCACGTTCTGGACGCTGCCCGTATGTGCGATCGTTCGCCGAATGCTCTCTGTCAAGTAGGGCGCAGCCATGCGTTCAAACAGCGGATGCATGTGGAATTCCTTCGCCTCGCCAAGCACATTGCGCACATAGCAAATAGCAAAGAGCGGCTCGATGCCGCCCGAACATCCCGCGATGAGGCTGATCGTTCCGGTTGGCGCGATGGTCGTCACCGTGGCATTGCGTCTCTGGATGCCACGAGCGGAGAAGATACTTCCTCCGTAATTCGGAAACACTCCGCGAGCTTCACCAAGCCGGCAAGATTCACCGTCAGCCTCCGTTGCGATGAAAGTCATCAGCTCATCCGCCGTGGCCACGGCCTCGGGCGAATCATAAGGCAGCCCCAGCAACAGAAGCAGGTCGGCGAAGCCCATGATGCCCAGCCCGATCTTGCGATTGGCGAGAGTCTGTTCTTCGATCTGCGGCAGCGGATAATAGTTTGCGTCAACCACGTCGTCCAGGAACCGCACAGCCAGATGGACCACGGACCGAAGGCGGGGAAAATCGATCCGCGAGTCGCGAACAAAATGCGCAACGTTGATCGACCCGAGATTGCACGATTCATAGGGCAGCAACGGCTGCTCTCCGCAGGGATTCGTAGCCTCCATCGGACCAACCCCCGGGACCGGATTGTGCCTGTTTATGGCATCAAGAAAAATAAGGCCAGGATCGCCCGTCTTCCATGCTGACTCGACAATCGCGTCAAACACCTGCCCGGCATTCACACGCTTTACTTCCTGGCCGCTGCGCGGATTAACCAGCGGATATTCGCCCCTCCTGCGGACCAAATCCATGAATGCGTCCGATACTCCCACCGAGATGTTGAATGTGCGCAGCGTGTCCGATTCGCTTTTTGCCGCGATGAATTCCAGCACGTCGGGATGATCGAAGCGCAGCACTCCCATGTTCGCGCCACGCCGCGCACCGCCGGAACGTGTGGTTTCGCAGGCGCAATCGAAGAGCTTCATGAAGGAGACCGGGCCGCTGGATTCGCCGTGCGTGGAACCGATGGCAGCGCCGCGAGGCCGCAGGCGAGAAAAAGAGAAACCCGTGCCGCCGCCTGTCTTCTGAATCAGAGCCATGTCCCGAAGGGCGTTGAAGATCGACTCCATGGAATCCTCGATGGGGAGGACAAAACAGGCCGAGAGCTGCCCGCGATGCAGGCCTGCATTCACGAGGGTCGGCGAATTGGGCAGAAAATCAAGAGCTTGCATCATTTGGAAAAAAGAGGCGGCTGTTTCTTGAACTTCGGCTGATAGGACATATCGGCGCTCGGCCTTCGCGATTTCCCAGGCCACGCGCCAAAACATCTCCTCCGGAGTTTCCAGAAGGTTCCCTCCGGCGTCGCAAAGCAAAATCCGCTTCCTCAGTATTTCGTGAGCGATGGCACTCAGATTGTCGGGCAATATATGGGATTTCATGGTCCCGATCCCCGCCGATGTGTGAGAGGATCCTCCACAAAAAACACTCCTTTTGCCGCGGCCCGGAGTTGCGGCCGGCGCGTTGTTCTGCGCGACACCCCTGCACGCCCTTGGTCTTCCTTCCTCATGTCAAAGGGACCTTCCTCCCTGCATCAGGTCTACACGACATGTGTCGCCCGGCTCTGTGACCCCAATCACAGACCACGGTACGCAATAGAACTAGAAACAAGCTATCAAGATGTGCCGACACAGGCAGGTCCTGAGCCTCTGATTGCGGAGACGCAATGAAGATACTGCTGGCAATGGATGATTCTGAATTTTCCCAGGCAGCACTGCAGGCCCTTGTCACGCGGATGCGCCCCGAGGGCGCCGAGGTGCTCGTCTTGCGGGTGGTGCAGCCACGCGTTTTTTCGGTTCCTCCGGAAATGGCGGAGGGATATGCGCCCGAGCAAGATGAATTGCGAAAGCAGGAGTTTCAGCGCGCGCAGGACTCCCTGAATCAAGCCAGCCAGGCGCTCCGCGCCGCGCATTTCAACGTCCAAACGCGTGTCATTGAGTCGGAGACACGAAATGGAATTCTTGATGTAGCCGCCGAATGGGGCGCCGATTTGATCGTGCTCGGTTCACATGGGCGAAAGGGAATTCAGCGTTTCCTGCTCGGCAGCGTGGCGGAGTTCGTGGCCCGACACGCAGATTGCTCGGTGCAAATTGCCCGTGTTCCCGCCCTGCGCGGGGAAATATGAACATGCCGGATTATCTTTGCGATATCCCTGCGGCATTGCGGCGAAAAGCTGCGGTTTGGTGTGAGGGTAATCATTGTTGTATAGAAGGTGTTGCATAACCTAACTTGGAAGTTATTTGTTGCAGATTCCGTGAGTTAACTTCCTCGTTTTCAGGAATGGAAATCTCGACCGCCACGGAAAATCCCCGGGTCTGAAGACCCGGGCTACAGCATTTGCTAAGGCGATGGCAGGACTGGTGTAGCCCGCCTCTTTAGAGGCGGGGCTTTCTGCCAGGTTATGCAACACGCTCTAGTTAGAAAGTCTGAGAAAGGAGAGGTCAATTGTGATGACACCGAACATTTCTTCCCTTGAAAAATGGATTCTCCGGAAAATCCATGAATCGATTGGCTGCCCCCCGATTCGGCTCGCACTTGGGCGCGGCCCGGAAGTCATGCCAGCAGGCGCCGAGCCCGTGGCAAGCGTGCTCATCTCCGATTGGAGCGCGCTGGCCCGGTTGCTCCTGAATCCCGAAATTGGATTTGGGGATGGTTATGCCGAAGGCCGCATCGAAGTGGAGGGTGATCTGGTCACTCTGATCGAGACCGTCCTGCGAACCATGAAAGCTTACGATGCCAAAGGTTGGAAATCGGCCGTATGGTCTCGATGGCTGGAAAAAATGCAAGCAAACACGGTGAATGGATCGGCCAGAAACATTCACCGGCACTATGATCTCACCGCGGATTTCTACAAGCTTTGGCTCGACCCTCGAATGGTGTATTCCTGCGCTTATTTTCCCACTCCCGCGACACCTCTTGAAGAGGCGCAACTTGCAAAGATGGATTATTTGTGCCGCAAGATTCAGCTTCGCCCGGGCGACAAGGTTGTGGAAATAGGTTCCGGATGGGGCGCGCTGGCGCTTCATATGGCCAAGCATTACGGCGTCACGGTCAGGGCATTCAATATTTCCAAGGAGCAAATTCTTTACGCGCGGGAACTCGCAAAAAGAGAAAACCTTGCTCATCAGGTGGAATTCGTCGAGGACGACTACAGGAACGTTTCCGGGCGTTATGACGCGTTTATCTCCGTGGGGATGCTGGAACACGTCGGATGGAAACATTTTGTGGACTTTGGGCGCGCCATCCATCGCGGCATCGGAAATTCCGGACGCGGAGTGTTGCAATTCATCGGGCGCAATTATTTGTGCCCAGTCAGTCCATGGATCAGAAAACGCATTTTCCCCGGAGGATACATTCCCACGCTTCGTCAAATCATGGATATATTCGAGCCCGGGGATTTCTCCGTGCTGGATGTTGAGAACCTTCGAGGCCACTACGCCAAAACCCTGGAATACTGGTTGAGTGGATTCGAGCATTCCTCTGACCTGGTTTGCAAAATGTTTGGCCCGGAATTTCTTCGAGCCTGGCGGCTCTATCTTGCAGGGTCGATCGCGGCGTTTCGAGTGGGTAGGCTCCAATTGTTTCAAATCGTTTTTGCGGGATCGGAATGCCGGCGAACTGCATGGACGCGCGCCTACCTTTACGGCGAATCGAAAACCGCGGCAAAGGAAGAAAATTGGATTCATGCCAAGTCCTGATCGTTGGGGA
>CAWAEW010000030.1:0-26853 GCA_963781055.1 Terriglobia bacterium | reverse complement strand
CGCCAGCCTGCACGGCCGCGCAGACGCGCTGCCGCATCGCGATCGTATCGGCAGGCTCGCGCTTCAGGAAGCGCCGCAGTACGGCGAGCTGCGTGCGCAGCATGTCGCCTTCGAGGACGGCGGCCAGCGCCTTGCGCGCGCCGTTTTCAACCCGGTCGGCTGCATCGTGAAGAAACACGCGCGCCGCGTCCGCCATCGCCGCAACGGATTCCGCCCCGCGCGCCGATTCCGCCTTCTGCACACGTCGCAGCGAAGATTCGATTGCGTAACACTCCATCACGATATCCGAAAGAGCGGCGACGATTTCCTGCTGATCCGCCAGGCGGTCGCGATATTTTTCCAGCGCCGCGCCGGCAACGAGCAGGAATGCCTTTTTCACGCCGGCCAAAATGCGCTCCTCGTCGGCCCACGGGCCCGAGGAGATTCCTCAAACGACGGCCCGGCCAGAATTTCCTCGCGCAGCTTCGCGCCGGCCTGCATCAGCGGCAACGCGCCCGAGGTCGCGCGCTTCATCAGCATTTGGATGATGAGC
This sequence comes from Terriglobia bacterium, assembly GCA_963781055.1. Taxonomy (GTDB): domain Bacteria; phylum Acidobacteriota; class Terriglobia; order Acidiferrales; family UBA7541; genus Palsa-360. The sequence goes on along the minus strand of CAWAEW010000030.1, from coordinate 26,321 downwards.
ATGCGATTGATTTCGTTCGTGCCTTCGAAAATGCGATTGACGCGGGAATCGCGATACGCTCGCGCGACCGGATAATCCTCGTGAAAACCGTAGCCGCCGAAAATCTGAACGGCTTCATCGACCACAAAATCGAGCAATTCCGAACCGTACACCTTGCTGATCGAGCTCTCGATGGCGTATTCCTCGAAAACCTTCATCGACTGCTGCGATTTGTCGGCGTTCTCTCCCGCCGCGGCGATGGCGCGGTCCATCAATCCCGCGGAGCGGTAAATCATCGACTCGACCGCAAAGATGCGAATGGCCATCTCGCCCAGCTTTGCGCGAATCAGGCCGAAATCGCCGATCGGCTTGCCGAAGGCGATGCGTTCCTTCGCGTATTTCGAGGCAATTTCAAGCGTGCCCTTCGCCCCGCCGGTGCAATATGCGCCCAGGCTGAATCTTCCCGCGTTCAAGATATTGAACGCGACGATGTGCCCGCGCCCGACTTCGTGCAGCAGATTTTCCTTCGGCACCTGACAATTCTCGAAAAAGATGGCCGTCGTCGAACTGCCCTTCAGGCCCATCTTTTTTTCTTCCGCGCCGGCGGAAAAGCCCGGGAATCCGCGCTCGACGATGAAGCAGGAAAATTTCTCGCCGTCCACTTTCGCGAAGACGATGTACACGTCGGCGAAGCCGCCGTTGGTGATCCACATCTTCTGCCCGTTCAGGATCCACGAACGGCCGTCGGGCGAAAGCACGGCGCGAGTGCGCGAGTTCTGCGCGTCCGAACCCGCCTGCGGCTCCGAAAGGCAATACGCGGCCAGCTTTTCGCCGGTGGCGAGCAGTGGAAGATATTTCTTTTTCTGTTCCGCGTGTGCCGAAGAAAACGATAGGGAGCGTCCCGATGCCGGAGTGGCCTCCGTGGCTCACGGCGAACGAGGCGTACGCCGACAATTTCTCCGCGAGCTGCACGCTCGACACTTTGTCCAGGCCCGCGCCGCCGTACTCTTCCGGCACGCCTCCGCCGAGCAGGCCGATTTCTCCGGCTTTCTTGAGCAATTGCGGCAGCAGGCCAGGCTTGTGCTGTTCGAGATCGGGAATGAGGGGAACTACTTCGTTGCGGACAAACTCCTCGGCGGTCTGGCCGATGAGTTTCTGATCGTCGGTTAGTTCAGCGGGAGAGAAAACATCCTCCGGGGTGCAGGACTCCACCAGAAAACTTCCACCGCGAGATGCGGATCGCGGTAATGACGTCGTGGCCATAGTCCCTCCTGGTTGGCAAACTTTCTCAACGAGCATGTGGATCGCGGCGATCAGGCTTATCAGGCCGTCCCGGCCGCGGTCTTGATCTCACCGATGTAAGAAGCGGGCAAACTGTGTTCTCCCGCGCCATCGAGAATCGTCTGCAAATAGTGCGCCGCCGGGCGCAAGCCCTTTTCGATTTTCGACGCGATGTAAACCTGCGCCGGAACCGGCTCGCCATCATCGGGCTTCACGCGCACTTCGATGCGCCGATAGTGTTCGGGAACGCCTTCATAGCGATCCAGGCTTCGGAAAGCTATTTTCCTCGATCTTATATAACACACCATACACGGTTTTCCCCGGGGAGGGTTGCACATTGACGCCGGCGGTGCCGCCGCGAACTTTCTTATTGAAGCGCAGTTCGTAATTCGGCAGGTGCGCGTTGTGTTCTTCGAGGATATTTCCTACGCGGGAAAGCATTTGAGCCCGATTCATGTTACTGCCATATGCAAAATGCCAGACGGTTCTGGAAGCCATATTTCCTTTCTCGATAATTGGAACGGGTTGATACGTTTTGAGATGTTGTGGCGTGAACCTCATTGTATCGGGGTTGGCGCGGGAGAGCAAATGCAGCAGGAGTGAGAGTGTATTAGTTGGAACAGCCATTTTGGGCCGCAGGTCCGCGATTTAGGCCGCACGTTTGCTCATTTCATCTTTCCCATTTCCAACCCCAAATTCCATTCACGCCCGCCTGATCCATTGTTCAAAATCCGTTCAAATATCTGGGAATTTCAAAGATGGCCTGGTTGTGCATGGCGGCGGCGCGCCCGCGATACCGGGCAAGTTCTCCCGGCTGCAAGCAACTTCTCCACCGCGGACGCAACCTGGCGGTGATGCTGCACAACCATGCCAACTGCTTTTTCGCGGACCCATTGCGCGTTGTAGCGTTCCTGCGGCAGCGTCCAGGCGTTGCAATCGATGATCACCGGCAGGTGCTTGGAGAGCGCTTCGCTGATGCTGCCCGGCCCCGGCTTGCCGATGAAAAAATCCGAAAGCGCCATGAAGTACGGAATTTGCGTCGTAAAGCCTTCCACGTGAATCGGAATTCTGCTCGGTTCCCGGCGCAGAGCCGGAGCCAATTTTTCATTTTTCCCGCAAATCAGGATGAGTTGCACCTGCAGGGACGATTGGTTAATCTGCCGCAAAATGTGCAGCATCTTCGAGGTTCCGTATCCGCCGAACAGCACGATGCCGGTAGGAAGATCGGGATCGAGACCCAGTTTTTTCCTCTCCGCGATCCGGTCGGCAGGGCCCGGCTCATAAAACCGGGGATGCAGGATCATGCCGGAGGTCTGAAAAACGGTTCCGTCCAAATGCCCCAATTCGCGGGCTTGCTCGACCGCGCGATCGGTGCCGCAAACCAGATATTGCGGCTGGCTCTCGATCCAGAAATGCTTGGGATAGTCCGCCAGGTCTGTCAGTACCGTGACGAACGGGCGGCCCGGAAACGCCCTGTCGAAGCTCTCGCGCATCGCGCGATTAAAATGCGGCACCAGCGAGACCACCATGTCCGGCGCGCTCTGTTGCCAGAATTTTTCGAGCACTTTCACTGACGGGCCGTGATACATCCGCACCACCAGCTGCAGCACGCGCATGAGTTGCGGGCTGCCCAGCGTCCAGCCATTGCGCAGCATCTTGTTGTACATGTCCTGAATTCGAATTCCGGCGTATTTCCGCAGAATGTCCAGGGGATCAAGTACTTCTTGAAGATTGACGAGCGATGACCTCCAGGGGCAGGCCCTGTCGCTCGATTTGGACCTGCAGAGCGGTAGCGGCGTTGCGATGCCCGCCTCCGGCGTCAAAGAAAACAAGCTGGATACGGCGTTTCGAAGCCTGCGGCCCGGGCATTCCGTCTGCCATCTATAGTTGGTCCTCCACTGGCGTTAACTTGTTTGTGTTCAATCAGTAACAAACAATTGTTACGATTTGTTCAACATTGCGTAATAAGTTAGCAAACTTCATTTGAGAAGATTTCCACACGATGAAATGCGACTTGCACGTCCACTCGCTTCACTCAGGCACACTGCCTGTGGCCATCCTGCGCCATTTTTTTCTGGAGAGCCACAGCGCTCCGACCGATGTCTACTCCACGCTGCGAAAACGCGGCATGGACCTGGTGACACTGACCGATCACGACTCCATTGCCGGCGCGGAAGAATTGCGCCGCTATCCTGGATTTCTTTGTCAGCGAAGAAGTTACCTGCCGCATGCCCAGCGGGACGCACGTTCATGTGGGCGTTTATGACTTGACCGAACGCCAGCACACCGAAATTGCGCGGCGGCGCAACGATATGATTCGCCTGCTCGCCTATCTTTCCGAGCAGCGCCTGTTTTTCACCATCAATCATATTTTCTCTTCCCTCACCGGGCGGCGCGACGCCGATGATTTTGAATGGTTTGCCGGATATTTCCCCGCCGTGGAGGCGCGCAACGGCCAGATGCTGCCCGCCGCCAATCAGCACGCGGCGGAGTTTGCCTGGCGCCGGTGCAAGGCGCAGGTTGCCGGGAGCGACGCGCACGCGCTGGCTTCAGTGGGCACGACCTATACGGAAGTTCCCGGCGCGCGAAACAAGGAAGAGTTTTTCGCCGGGCTTCGCGCCGGCTACGGACGCCTGCACGGCGAATCGGGCGGCTATTGGAAATTGACGCGAGACATCCTGCGCTCTGCCTGGAAATGATGCGCGAGGACCGCTGGACCCTGCTGCTGGCTCCGGTCGTCGCGCTGGTTCCCGCGGGAGTGGCCGTGGATTATTTGCGTGGATCATATTTTCATCCGCCGCTGGGGCTCGGCCATCAATCTTTCAAAATCGGCGCCGAACGCCTTGATGCGTTCCATGCCGGCGCGCCAGAAACAGCTGGCATAGTCCGCCGCGGCGGACGAGAGCTGAATGCCCCGGCACAGCCGGGGCGGGCAACCGGTCAAAGGTTCGAGGTGAATCGCCATGACTGCGAGACGAATCGTTTGGCAATTTATCGAAGCGCGGGACCATGACGTCATGCGCCGCGTGCATCACTGGCGCGCGCCGCGATGGCTCCGTGTATGGATGGTTTCCGCAACGCGGCTGGGAGACGGCTGGATCTGGTATTCGGTGGGCATTGCCCTGCTGTTATTCGGGGGCGATCTGCGGTTTATCGCCTTTGCCGCCAGCGCCTCGGCGGAAGCCGCTGCGGTCGCGCTGTTCCGCATCGTGAAAAATGCCAGCAAGCGGAAACGCCCTTGCCAGATCGAGGCGCATTGCTGGTCGAACGTCCTTCCGCCCGATCAGTTCTCTTTTCCCTCCGGCCACTCGATGAGCGCGTTCGCGATCGCGATTCCGCTGTGCATTTTTTATCCCGAACTGCAGGCTCCCCTGCTCGTGTTGTCCCTGAGCATCGCGGTTTCGCGCGTGATCCTCGGCATGCACTTCGTCAGCGACGTGGTGGTGGGTTCCTTGCTGGGGATTGGCCTGGGCTACGGATCGTACCTGCTGTTCCGATAAATCCCAGCGTGGTGAAATGCGGTTTTGAAGAATTTACTCTCTTTTTCTTACTCTGTGCCCTCTGTGTCCTCTGTGTTAAAAGCTTTTGACTGGTTCACTTACGCGACGCGCTCGAATATCCCCGCGGCGCCCATTCCTCCGCCGATGCACATGGTGACCATGCCGTAGCGCGCGTTGCGCCGCTCGAGTTCGCGCAGAATCGACGCCGTAAGCTTCGCGCCGGTGCAGCCGAGCGGATGCCCGAGAGCGATCGCGCCGCCATTGGGATTCACGCGCGCAGGATCGAGCCCTGCCTGCTGGATCACGGAAAGCGCCTGCACGGCAAATGCTTCGTTGAGTTCGATCACGTCGATTTGTTCCAGCTTCAGGCCCGTCAGCTTCAGGACCTTGGGAATCGCGTAAGGCCGGGCCGATGCCCATGATTTCGGCGGGCACTCCGGCGGTGGCGAATCCGAGAAAGCGCGCCAGGGGTTTCACGCCCAGGGCGCGTGCGCGCTCGGCGCTCATGACAATCGCCGCCGCCGCGCCGTCGCTGGTCTGCGAGCTGTTTCCCGCGGTGGTCGTGCCGCGCGCGTGAAAGGCGGGCTTGAGTTTCGCCAAGGCTTCGAGCGAAGTATCGGCGCGCGGGCCTTCGTCCATGTCGAATAGTCTTCGTTGTCGTCTTGGCCTTTGCGGCGTGGCCGTTTGCTGCGTTCGCGACGACGGTTGTCCGCACTTCCACCGGCACGATTTCGTCCTTGAATTTTCCGGCGGCTATTGCGGCGAGCGCTTTCTGGTGGCTGGCGAGCGAAAATTCGTCCGCCTTCTCCCGCGTGATGCCGTACTTTTTGGCCACGTTTTCCGCCGTCAGGCCCATGCTGAGGTACGCGTCCGGGTAGTGGTCCACCAGCCAGGGATTCGGAGCGACTTTGTTGCCGCCCATGGGAATCATGCTCATCGATTCCGCGCCGCCCGCAAGAATCACTTCGGCGTGGCCGACCATGATGCGCTCGGCCGCCATGGCAATCGATTGCAAGCCGGAAGAACAAAACCGGTTGATGGTGATGGCCGGAACTTCGGCGGGCAGGCCCGCGCGCTGGCGACGCGATGCGCGCGATGTTCATTGCCCGCTTCGGCCTTCGGGCATGGCGCAGCCCAGGATTACGTCCTCGATTTCCTTCGGGTCAAGGCCCGGCACGCGGCGAATCGCCTCCAGCATGGCGACGGCGGCGAGGTCATCAGGCCGCGTGGCGCGCAGCGTGCCCTTGCCCGCTTTTCCGACCGGCGTGCGAACTGAACTTACGATGACGGCTTCTCTCATGTTGTGGCTCGTGACTCGTGATTGGTGACCCGTATCACCTGTGAGTGTTGGATGCTGTTCCACCCGAAGATGGAACGGACCGTGATAAAACAAAGTTAACACATCCCGTGCGTGGCGGATGAAGCAGTCGCGCGAAAAGTGCTTTAAGTGGCGCAGGCTGAAGCCTGCGCCACTTAAAAGCCCCCCATGTTATCCTCACCAGACGAAACCCGATGCGACGCCGCCGCACATTGATCACTTCTCCGCTCGAATGGCAGATGACAGCTCTGCCGGTGGCGCATCCCGCGCTGCCCGTCGTGGCCGAGCGCGGCGGCACGCAACTTCGCACGCCCCGCCCGGTGATCGTCGTGGATACGCGCGAGCAGAATCCATTTTCGTTCGCGCGCTTCAAGGGATGGTTTTCGGGCGTCGAGAAGCGGGCGCTCGAACTCGGCGACTACTCAGTCGTGGGCCTCGAGGATTCGTGCGTCGTCGAGCGCAAGGACCTCGGCGATCTCGTGCGGTCGTTCACCGTGGAACGCCCGGTATTCATCGAGCGCCTGCGGCGCATGAGCGCGTTTCCCGACCGCCTGCTGGTCGTCACGGCGGCGCTCAGCCAGGTGAAATCACGCTACGAACACAGCCCCGCGAACCCGAACCAGATCACGCAATCCTTGATCGCCGCGCTGGCGGGCCTGCGCGTGCCGTTCCTGTGCGTGGAAACGCACGAACTGGGCGAAGAAATCGTCGCATCGTATTTGTATCAGGTCCACCTCTACCACTGGCTCGAAGAGAATGGCCAGGGCCGCCGGCTGGACGATGACGATTTGTAATATTTGGGACTTTCGCCCCCACCCCACGCGCCGTCATTCCGAGCGAAGCGAAGAATCCCTCTTTCTTTTGATCAATTGCACAACGAGATTCCTTGCGGGATTTATCCTGGCCCCTTGCGGGACTCGGAATGGCAATCGCGACACCCGCCACTAATTCCGCAGCGGCTTGCCGGTCTTGAGCGTATGCGCGATGCGCTCCTGCGTCTTGCGTTCGCCGCACAAAGAAACGAACGCTTCGCGCTCTAGGTCCAGGACGTACTGTTCGCTGACGAGTTGCGGCGAGGTGAGCGCGCCACCGGCCAGAACGTGGCCGAGTTTCCGGGCGACCAATGCATCGTATTCCGATATATATTCGCCGCGCAGCATCATGTGGAGGGCGAGCTTCGCCGCGGCGCTGAACTCCTCGCCCAGCACGCGGATCGACGGCTCGGTGGGCGCGAGCGCCGTCTGGCGCCATTCGCCGCGGACCAGGCCCAGCGCGGTTTGCTTGGCGTCGGCGACCAGTCGGTCCAGATTCATGGCCACCAGATCGGCGCGGCGCAAATAGCCCAGCTCGCGCGCTTCTTCCCCGCTGGTGGAAACCTTGGCCATGGCGATATTTTCGAAAACGGGCTTGAGCGCGTGGAAGAGGTCGAGATTTTCCTCGCCTTCGGCGCGTTCGTTGGCGCGGATCATCATTTCCTTGGTGCCGCCGCCGCCCGGAATCAGGCCGACGCCGGCCTCGACCAGGCCCATGTAAGTTTCCGCCGCGGCATGAACGCGCGCCGCGTGCAGAACGATTTCGCAGCCGCCGCCGAGGGCGAGTCCCTGCGGCGCGACGACCACGGGCTTGGGCGAGTGCTTAATTCCGAGCGTCGCATTTTGAAATTGCCGGACCATCAGGTGCAGATCGTCCCATTCCTGTTCCTGCGCGGTCATCAGGATGAGCATCAGGTTCGCGCCGGCGGAAAAATTCGCGGCCTGATTGGCGATGACCATGGCGTCGAATTCGGTGCGCAGGCGCGCCAGGCCTTTGTTGATCATGGCGATCAAGTCGCCGCCGATGGCGTTCATTTTCGAATGAAATTCGCAGCAGACCACGCCGTCGCCCAGATCGATCAGGCTCGCGCCGGAATTTTTCTCGATTTCCTTCGCACGGTCCTTGAGCGATTTCAGAAGAATGATTCCGGCGGGTTGCGGCACGGGCTTGTAGGCCTTGCCCGCAAGATCGAAATAGGACGTCACGCCCTGCGCGGATTCGTAGAACGATTTTTTCTCCGAGGAAAGGACGCTGGTAACGAGCGGCGGCAGCGGCTTGCCTTCTTTTTCGAGCTGCCGGGCCATGGGTTCGACGCCAATCGCGTCCCAGGTTTCGAACGGGCCAAGTTCCCAGCCAAAGCCCCAGCGCATGGCGCGGTCCACGTCCACGATGGAGTCGGAGATTTCGGGAACGCGGCGCGCGGCGTACAGGCACATTTCGGAAATCATGCCCCAGACGAATTTCTGCGCGGCGTCTCCGTCTTTTCCTTCGAGGGCCGGAGCAACCAGGGCACGCAGCCGCTCGCGCGTGTCTTCGATGGATTTTCCCGCCTCGATGGAAGCAAACCGCGCCTTTTGCTGCGGGCGATATTCCATTTTCACGGGATCAAGCGTGAGAATTTCGGATTCGCCGCCGGATTTTTTCACGCGCTTGTAAAAGCCGCTGCCGGTTTTGTCGCCCAGCCAGCCGCGGCGCGCCATTTCCTCGATCAGGGGCGGGACGCGGTATAGTTCGCGCGATTCGTCGCCGGGAATGTTGTCGTGGATATTGCGGACAACGTGCAGCAGGACGTCAATGCCAACGATATCGGCCAGGCGAAACGTCGCCGACTTGGGCCAGCCGAGCGCCCGGCCCGTGCAGGCGTCCACTTCCTCGAACGTCATGCCGAGTTCGCCCATCAGGCGAATCGCGTTCAGCATCGAATATGTGCCGATGCGGTTGGCGATGAAATTTGGAGTATCCTTGGCGACGACAACGCCCTTGCCCAGGGTATGATCGCAAAATTGGGTGAGCGATTCGATCACGCCAGGAAGCGTCGCGGGCCCGGGAATGATCTCGACGAGTTTCAGGTAGCGCGGCGGATTAAAAAAATGCGTGCCGGCCCAGTGCTGCTGCCATTCCTCGGGCAGGCCCTCGGCAATGCTGTGGACGGGAAGTCCGGAGGTATTGGTGGAGACAATCGTGCCCGGCTTGCGAACTTCGGCGACACGCGCGAGCAGCGCGCGCTTGATCTCGAGATTTTCGGCGACCACTTCGATAATCCAGTCCGCCTCGGCGCAAAGTTTCAGATCGTCTTCCAGATTGCCGGTGACGATGCGATTTTCCAGGCCGCGCGTGAAAAACGCGGCGGGCTTTGCTTTCACGGCGGCCGCCAGGCCCGCTCGCACGATCCGGTTGCGGACTTCCGGGCTGGCCGCGGTAAGACCGCGCTTTTTTTCCTCGGCGTTCGGCTCCGAAGGAACGATATCGAGCAGGGCGCACCAGACCCCGGCGTTGGCCACATGCGCGGCGATGCGCGCGCCCATGGTTCCCGCGCCCAGGACGACGACTTTTTCGATGGATCGTTTCATAGGGCAGCTTTCGGCGGCATGGTCATGCCTTTCTTTTTGCGGGCTCCATAACCCAGCGTAACGTTCAGCGCAAAAGTAGAGCCCGCACCCAAAGTGAACAGGGATGGATGGCCGGTGCCAGTGCAGGTTACAGAAGCGACAATCCCGGGTCAACGAGAAATGCCAGACGGCCGATTTACGGTTACCTTGGTTAGATAGCGCCGATGAAAATACGCAAAGATAAGAAAGATAAGAAAGTTCTGGACCGGATGCAGAAGGCGATTGAGCGCGTCCGCAAATTCGCCTATGCCACGCCTCCAGAGCAACCGGTTGCGCCGCCCTCGGGTGGGAGTGGCGCTCGGAGGAGGCTTCGCCCGCGGAATCGCGCACCTAGGCGTCCTGCAGTGCTTCAGCAGGAAGGGATTCCGATCGATTGCCTGTCGGGAACCAGCGCCGGAGGAATACTCGCCATCGCGTTTGCCAGCGGCCACACCATTCCTGAAATTGAAGCGCAGGCCAAAGCCACCAGGTTCAGGGATTTCGGCAGCTGGAAACTTTCCTGGATGGGCCTGGCCTCGAACCAAAAGCTGGAGCACTATCCCCGGAAGTATCTCGGCGTAAGCACGTTTGAAGAATTGAAAATTCCGCTGGCCCTGGCGGCGACCGATCTGGGCACGGGCGAGCCCGCCTATTTCACGCGCGGCCCGCTGGGACCGGCGCTGCGAGCTTCCTGCGCATATCCCGGAATGTTCGTGCCCGTGGAACTCGAGGGCCGGATGCTGGTGGACGGATTCCTGGCCGCACCTGTGCCGGTGGATGCCCTGCGCGTGATGGGCGCCGATATCGTCATCGCCGTGTTTCTGGAGGCTGCCGCCAACCGCATGCCCTCCAGCATCGTCGATGTCATCGGCCTATCGTTCGCAATTTTGCAGCGGCACGCGGATCTGGAGTGGCGGCGCACGGCGGACATCATCGTTGAACCGAATGTGAAGGACTTTCTGTGGGATGACTTCGAGAGGACTCCGGAATTGATGGCTGCGGGAGAAATCGCTGCGCGGGCCGCGCTGCCGAAAATCCGCGCGGCGTTCGAAGCCAAGCGGGAGCCGCAGCCTTCCGTGGCCCTGCCCAGAAGAAAAACAGAAAGCAGGAAATAAATCCACGAACCTAAGTGGTTCGACGGGCTTCCCCGGACATCTTTGCTTATCCAATTCAAGAAGCAACATCAGGCGCATCGGTACAAGCATCCTGCGCGGCGCCCCGATAATCCGCGAAGACAATCAAACGGCGGCAGGACCCGACCTGGAACTCGTCGAATCCTGCCGCCGCAATATTTCCTAACCGATTCTGGAATCTACACGCTATCTTCCCGCGAGATCAGAAAACGAATCGCGCGAGTAGATACATGGTGTTGTTGGAACCGGCATCGCGTCCGGCTCCATCATAGTTTGTGGCCGCGCCATTGAAGCGCGTGTACCCCGTGTATTGGAATGTGAGGCTGATGTTCTGGACCGGCCACCACGAGAGGTTCCCGATGTAGCCGCTGCTTCGCGGGTCGCCGTTCGCGCTGCCGTACACAGGGGCCTGGCCATAGACCACCGGATCGGGCGTTCCGTCGACGTTGAACCATCCGAACACGGCCGAGACCCTGTCGCCAAAATGATATTCCGCGTTCGCCTGCACGGTATTGAGGTGATGCTGGACGGACGATCCGCCATTATTGTTACTAGGTTGCAAGAAGCGAGGAATTTTCGCGGATGTAGGAGCCTCGGAAGGAAATGATATTCCCGCCGAGTTGCGGAACGGTCCAATCGTCCTGAAAATCAACAGCCCAGTCAGTATAGCCATCTTCCAGGCCGGTGATACCCCTCGGTCAGGCCCCCCGGGGTCGATTTCACGTGCATGCCGTAGGTTCCAATCTCCAGGTAGTTGTTTTTCATGGTTTGCTGCCAGGCGACGCGCCAGTAAGGAGCAATCCCGCGGATGTTAATACCAAGCGGCGCTCCGCTACCGTCCACTCCAGTGTTTGGCAGGGGCGCCCCAATGTGCGCGGAACGGTACATGGTTCCTGCAATATACAGATGATTGTCATACATGGCGTACCCGCCGAGTCCCGCAACATCTTGCGCCAGGCCGCCATTGATCAGGGCGCCTGCTGCGGGTCCGGGTGCCCAATCGCTGCCCACCCATGGATAGCCCCAGGCCGGAGTACTGTTCCAAAGGTCTTCCACGGTGGGGTTGTTATTGAGCGTGATTCCGTACGTGAGGTCCTTCCCGAGAAACTTCGTGGAATTGGCATAGCGGATGTCGGAGTTGTCCCAGGAGAAATGGTCATCCTGGCGTGGAATAGGTCACCTGCACGAAGCTGCCAACGTGAGTGGCCCAGGCGCCTGCCAAGAAGAGTGAAGCGTCCTCGGGAAACTGAAAACTTCCGTTTTGAGTAGTCGTTGGATTTCCGCTTTGGTCAACCGACACTGGGGATCGCAAGGAGGTGAAGGCAGGTATCGAACAACACGGAAAGCGGGAATGACTCCAGGATGTTGAGCGCGCCTTGATTTGCTCGTGCCTTTCGAAGTGACCGTCGGTTTCCCGACCATGGTGTAACCGTTCAACTTGAACGCCCGGCCAAGAGCGGTGAGTTCGGGCGGCGTCATGTGGCAAGATTTGCACGGGAACCCGGTTTGCCGCGCGAAGCTCGGGACCGCGGAAGCCGTCGGGACTTGGAAGAACAAACTCAAGAATAGCGTGAAGAAAGCACAGAAAACCATGGTTCCATGAAAGTCAGACTTTTGATTATTCATGTATTTTCCCCTTTCTTTTGATCGCTTTAAATTTTGAGTCATCATTCACACACACACCCCTTCTCTTTCAGCGCGTTGAGCGCTTTTCAGGACGCTGCACGGCGTCCTGGCATTGCTTACGTCCTGGCTATGGGGCCCCAACCCCGAGATGTCGACTAACAGGTAAAATCAACAACGAACCGAGCATCTTACTTGGCCTTCTTGGCAGCGCCTTTTTTGCCTAACACGCGGACATAGGCGACCAAATCGCTGATTTGCCCCTTATCCAGGGCATCGCCAAAAGGAGGCATGTTGTTCTTTCCCCTTTTCGATCTGCGTGGCAATTTGGGCGTCGGTAAGCTTCAGGGCTTCCGCGGCGCGCAGATCCTTGGCCCCCACCGCTTTGCCGATGGCTGTATCAGCGCTTCCATCGGGCCCGTGGCACTGAACGCACTTGGCCTCGAACAGTTTCTGCCCCTCCGCGGCCTTGCCCGCCTGGGCTGCGGCAGAATGAGGAACGGCGAGGAGAAACAGCGGGAGTACGGCGATGGTGCCGACTCTGTACTTCCTTAAAATTCTTGCTAGCATCTTGCCTCCGAAAAAGTATGGGGAATTCAAATCAAGTAACGAGCGGACAAAATCTGCCACAAGTACTAGGACATGGTCTGTGACGACACACACATTCGTCTGTGATAGCCGTCACAATAAATCAAAGATTTTTCCGCCAAAATTCGAGGCCGGACTCCGGGGGAAAATAATCCGCGAAGAAAAAACATTCCCCGCAAGAGCCGGAGCCGCTTTGCTTCTGCCTCCCCGATCTGAACGCCAAGCCGTGGAGATGGAAAGCCGCAAATCGGACTTTGCGCCCCAATAGACTTTAGTCGGAATCTTCCGGCGGTTGCATTACGATTTACGATTCTTGTGACGTAAATCACAGGGGGGGTGATTATTCCTGACAAATATTTTTGGCAGTATCTTGCGTTTGACTCAGGCCTGACCTAGACTTCAAACTTAGGTTTTTATTTGGTGCCAGACGCGTTTCGCAGGGCTGTTCATTCCCTGAGTCCCCGCCGGCATATCGAGAAAGTAACTAGAGGAGGTTTCGTGTCTACGCCCCTGGAACAATGGGTGGAATCGGTTGCGCGCTTGACGCGGCCCGCGAAAATTACGTGGTGCGACGGGTCGGAAGAGGAAGCGGCCCGCATGCAGGAACAATTGATTCGCGAGGGCCAGACAGTTCGCCTCAATGACAAGACCTACCCGAATTGTTACCTGCATCGCAGCGATCCGAGCGACGTAGCGCGAACCGAAAAAGTCACTTTCATTTGCACGCGCGACCGCGAAAACGCCGGCCCGACCAATAACTGGATGGCTCCGGAGGAGGCAAAACAGACGCTCGGCCGTTTGTTTGACGGTTCGATGAAGGACCGCACGATGTATGTGGTTCCCTACATCCTGGGGCCGTCGGCTTCGGCGCAAAGCCGCATCGGCGTCGAGGTGACCGATAGCGCGTATGTGGTCGCCAGCATGCGGATCATGTCCCGCATGGGGAAGGTTGCTCTGGACCGCCTGGGCAGCTCCGCGGATTTTGTTCCCGGATTGCATTCCCTGGGCGACCTGAATCCGGACCGCCGCTACATCGCTCACTTCCCCGAGGAAAAATTGATCTGGAGCATCGGCTCGGGATACGGCGGAAACGCGCTGCTCGGGAAAAAATGTTTTGCCCTGCGAATCGCAAGCTGGATGGCGCACGAGCAAGGCTGGATGGCCGAACACATGCTGATCCTGGGCCTGGAATCGCCTTCCGGGAAAGTGACCTACATGGCGGCGGCATTCCCAAGCGCCTGCGGAAAAACCAATCTGGCCATGATGGTTTCGGCGCTGGAAAATGAAGGCTACCGCGTCTGGACCATAGGCGACGACATTGCCTGGATGCAAGTGGGCACGGACGGCTACCTTCATGCCATCAATCCCGAATCCGGTTTTTTCGGCGTGGCTCCCGGCACAAACGAAAAAACCAATCCGAATGTGATGACCGCGATCCGCAAGAATACAATTTTCACGAATACCGGCATGACCCCGCAGCACGAACCCTGGTGGGAGGGTATGGACAGCCATCCTCCCGCGGACCTGCTGGACTGGCAGGGACGCGATTGGGACCCGTCGAAAGGTCCGGCCGCGCAAGCGAATTCACGCTATACGGTGCCGGCCGTTCAGTCGCCATCCATCTCTCCGCGCTGGGAAGATCCCGCCGGCGTTCCGATTTCCGCGTTTATTTTCGGCGGCCGCCGCGCCCGCCTGGCTCCGCTGGTTTACGAAGCGACCAACTGGCAGCACGGCGTGTACGTCGCCGCGACGATGGCGTCGGAAACCACGGCTGCCATCACCGGAGCCGTGGGAGTCACCCGGCGCGACCCCATGGCCATGCTTCCCTTCTGCGGATACAACATGGCCGATTATTTCGGACACTGGCTGGAAATGGGCCGCAGCATTCCCCATCCGCCCAAAATTTTCCACGTGAATTGGTTCCGCAAAGACGACGACGGAAAATTTCTCTGGCCCGGATATGGCGAAAACGTGCGCGTCCTGAAGTGGATGCTCGAGAGAATCGAGGGCCAGGCCGCGGGGACCGAGACTCCCATCGGAATCGTGCCGACGCCCGATGCGCTCACTCTCGACGGACTCAGCGTCACCCGCAAGACGATGCAAGAACTGCTCAGCGTCGATCCCGCTGCTTGGACAAAAGAGCAAGAGGACGTCGGAAATTTCTTCCGGAAGTTCGGCGAGCGCCTCCCCGCCGAACTCCGCGATGAGCACCGGCGTCTCGGCGAGCGGCTCCAACGCGTGCCTGCGGGATCCAAGTAGTTTAGGCAAACCGGGCTTGCGCTGCGGAACGTGGCGGGCACTCACGGGCCGGTTCCCATGCAAAAAACAGCATTCGCGTCCAATCCCAATTTGGGAACTAGTACATTGACTCGCTGAAGTTAAATCCGCGTTAAATTTACTTTTGCACATAAGTTGCTGCTTGTGTTCGTTTTTGCGCGCTGGTAATATCCGCCAAATCACGCGTTCAAAAAAATCGTATATGCGCCAAACTACGACACTCGCTCCCCGCCAAATTGCTTTGTGGACCTCGCTTCTCCTGATTTTCGGATGCTGCATCTCGGGATGCAGCCTGGGTTCGACCAGCGCCGCGATGCGAGGCCAGGAACTTTTTCAAAACTGCGCGCCGTGCCATCAGACGGATGGATCGGGCAATTCCGAAATTGGCGCGCCGAACATCGCCGGGATGAAGGCCTGGTATGTGCAGGAAGAACTTGAAAAGTTCAGGGACGGCGCGCGCGGGATGCATTTTAGCGACGTCGAAGGCATGCGCATGAGGCCGATGGCGGTCAGCCTGGGAAGCGAGAATGACGTCAAGCTCGTCGCTCAATACGTGGAAACGATGCCGCCCGTGCAACATGCGCCAACGCTGCCGGGAGATGCTCAGGCTGGCGCGACGCTCTTCGCCACCTGCGCCGCCTGCCACGGACAGAACGGAGCGGGCAATAAGGATCTGAAAGCGCCGCAACTGGCGGGCGTGGACGACTGGTACCTGGCAACGGAACTCCGAAAGTTTCGGAGCGGCGTGCGCGGCACTAGTCCCTTGGACCAGGAGGGCCATTTGATGCGCCCCATGGCGCTAACCCTGCCCAATGAAGACGCGATTCGGAACGTGATTGCCTACATCCATACGCTGAAGCCTTAGGCCCGCTGCGCCCGGAGACAAAAAGAACATGGAACAAGCAAATTCGCCCGCGGATCAAATGGCCAAAAGGGTATTTTGGATTGTGATGTGGAGCGCCGTGGCCTTTGTGGTCGCGGTGATAGCCTTGATTCGGTAGCAGGAGCCAATATGCTGGAACGGTATTTAACCGCAGCTTCCACTTACGCGCATAGCATTGATCACCTGTTTTTGCTGATCGCTGCGCTGGTCGGATTTTGGCTGATCGTCGCGGAAGTGGTCATGTTCCTCTTCGTTTTCAAGTACCGGGAAAAAGAAGGGCGTGCGACGCGGCATATTACCGGAGAGGAAAAAGAACTTCACCGGTGGGTTACGATTCCTCACATGCTTGTAATCCTCTGCGACATCGCCATCATCATTCCAGCCATCATCGTCTGGTACAACATCAAGCAAGCCATGCCGCCGGCCGACCAGACCGTTCGCGTGTACGCGCAGCAATGGGCCTGGAGTTTTCAGGATCCCGGCCCCGATGGAGTCCTGGACACGGCCGATGACATCCGAACCGTGGGCGAACTGCATGTGACCGTTAATACGACGTATCATTTCGAGTTGATGTCGCGCGACGTGGTGCACAGCTTCGCCATTCCGTCGTTTCGCCTGAAACAAGACGCCCTGCCCGGCCGCACGATCACGGGCTGGTTTCGCCCGAACCGTTTGGGAACCTATGACATTCAATGCACGCAAATGTGCGGATTGGGCCATGGACTGATGGCCGGGCGAATTATCGTCGAGACCCAGCAGGACCATGCCGCGTGGCTGATGCGCAACTCGAATCCATCAGTAGCGGGCCAGCCGGCCGCTCCGGTTCCCGCGGTCGAAAGCCCCACGATGGCGGAGGTGCGGCGATGAGCGAGCAGGTACAGCACGCTGGACAAAGTCACGCCGGACAGTCACGCCGAACCAGGATTTTTCCTGAAGTATTGCTGGTCCACCGACCACAAGATGATTGCCATGCAGTATTTGTTCACGGGCATGGCCATGGCCATGATCGGCGGTTATCTGGCGTACGTCTTCCGCATGCAGCAGGGATTTCCGAACCAGAATGTTCCGGGGTTTGGATTAGTCACGCCGGGAAAATACAACGCGGTTGTCACCATGCACGGCACGATCATGATTTTCTGGGTGGCCATGCCGGTGCTCATTGCGGCCTTCGGGAATTTCCTGATCCCGCTGATGATCGGATGCGACGACATGGCGTTTCCGCGAATCAATCGCCTGTCGTATCAGATTTTCCTGCTGAGCGCCATCGTGCTGCTCGGCATCCTTCCTGGTGAAGGGCGGCGCGTTCGGCGGCGCCTGGACGGCCTATCCTCCGCTTTCGGCCAGCGGCGCCTACAACTTGACGCCCATCGGCGCCACGCTCTGGCTGGTGGCGGTGGCGCTGGAATTCGTCGCGTTTCTGCTGGGCGGTATCAATTTCACCGTGACGGTAATGAATAGCCGCGCTCCGGGCATGAAGATGTTCGACATCCCGATCGTAGTGTGGATGATCGTTCTGGCCACCATCATTTTCATGGCTTCGGCCGGGCCGTTGATCGCCGGCGCGGTCATGCTGCTGTTCGACCAGACCATGTCGACCGGTTTCTACGATCCGATGCGCGGCGGCGATCCGCTGCTGTGGCAGCATCTGTTCTGGTTCTTCGGCCATCCGGAAGTGTACGTCGTGCTGCTTCCGGCCATGGGAATCGTGGCCGAAATTCTCGCGGTGTTTCGCGCGCAAGAAATTGTTTGGCTACAAGTCGATCCTGTACTCGACCTGGGCGGTCGGCATCCTGAGCTTTGTCGTCTGGGCGCACCACCAATTTGTCGCGGGAATCGATCCGCGCATGGCCAACATTTTCACGGTCACGACGCTGCTCATATCGATTCCCGTGGCCGAAATGGTCTTTCTGTATATCGCCACGCTCTATGGCGGATCGATCCGCCTGGATACGCCCATGCTCTGGGCGCTGGCCTTCATCGCGGAATTCATGATCGGCGGCGTGACCGGAATTTTTCTCGGCTCTTCCGGCACGGACATCTATCTGCACGACACGTATTTCGTCATCGCCCATTTTCATTACACGTTTGTGCCCATCGCGATCATTTCCGTCTTCGCGGGGATCTATTTCTGGTATCCGAAGATGTTTGGCCGGATGATGAATGAAACGCTGGGGAAGATTCACTTCTGGGGCACGGTCATTCCCTTCAACGTGATTTTCATTCCGCTGTTCATGACCGGCGTGGCGGGCGACCAGCGCCGCATATACAGCTACGCGCAATTTGCCGAGGCAGTCCAGGCCCGCGCTGCAGCACTTGCGCACGACCTCAACGATCGCTCTGCTGGTCATGCTGTCGTTCCAGTTGGTTTTCATATTCAATTTCTTCTGGAGCATGCGCCACGGCAAGCGCGCCGAGGCCAATCCCTGGAGGTCCACCACGCTCGAATGGACCGTGCCCTCGCCGCCGCCGCACGGAAATTTTGCCGAATTGCCCACCGTGTATCGCGGCCCCTATGAATATGGATTGCCGGGCCGCGCGGACGACTACTGGCCCCAGAACGCGCCAAATTAGGCCTGCGGAGAAACCGACGACGATGAGCGCAACCGCCAAACCCATTGCCAACACACGCAGCGCCACGGGCATTCCTACCGCGCGTTTGATTACCTGGTGGGTGATCGCCTCGGAAATCGTGATCTTCGGCGGCCTGCTTGCCTCCTACATCATGCATCGATTGGGGCATCCGGAGTGGGCTGTTTCGGCGGACCACACCAATACCTATGCGGGCGCGTTCAATACTTTCGTGCTGCTCACCTCGAGTTTGTTCGCCGTGCTGGCCCACAAAGCGGCCGACGCCCTGGACGGTCCCCGGGCCGCAAAACTGCTGCGCCTCACCGTTCTCGGCGGATTGGTCTTCCTGGTCGTCAAGGGATTTGAATGGACCAAGGATATTCATGAGGGATTCGTGCTTTCCTCCGGCGGATTCTGGTCGTACTACTACGTGCTTACCGGACTGCACGGCCTGCACGTGCTGGCGGGAATGATTATTATGCTGATCGTCGCCGCGGATGCCGCGAAAAACCAGGAACTGCAGCGCGTGGAATGCATCGGACTGTACTGGCACTTCGTTGATATCGTTTGGATTTTCCTATTCCCGCTGCTGTACATCGCGCGGTAGGGGAGACTATGACTGCCGAATCCCACGTCCACCATCCCAATTACGTCAAGATCTGGGCGATCCTCGTCGTGTTGCTCATTATCAGTGTGCTGGGCTCGTTTTCCAGCATCCGCGGCGTGATCCTCATCACGGCCTTTGGCATCGCTCTGGTAAAAGCCTTCCTGGTGGCGAAGAATTTCATGCACGTCACCGTGGAAAAGCGCTGGGTCCCGTATCTTCTGCTCGTGATGGTCGCTTTCATCGTGATCCTGTTTGCGGGAGTGGCGCCTGACGTCATGAGGCATAGCGGCTTGCACTGGAGCAACGATGCGGCAAAGCAGTCGGTCGGAACAGGAATGCAGGCAGAAACGCCAAAACATGAGTAGCCAGCCGGCCATTACCGAATCGCGAATCGCATTGACCGCGGAGACCTCCGCCAAACGCATTCCCAACTCTGTCTTGGGCATGATTATTTTCGTGGCCATGGAAATCATGTTTTTCGCGGGCCTGATGAGCGCGCACACCATCGCAAAAGCCACGGTCCTCGGAGGCGTCTGGCCTCCTCCGGGACAGCCGCGATTGCCCGTGGAGCGAACCGCGTTCAACACGGCGATTTTGCTGCTGAGCGGTGTATTGCTGTGGATCGGAAATCGCCGCATGAGCACCGAACGCGAAAGCGCGCTGCGCTATGTGGCCGGCGCGATTGTCTGCGGGATTGCGTTTGTCTCGCTGCAAGGCGTGGAATGGGTCAGGCTGCTCCGCGAAGGGCTGACCATGACGTCCAGCAACCACGGCGCGTTTTTCTATCTCATCGTGGGAGCGCATGCGCTGCATGCGGTCGCCGCCATTGTTGCGCTGACGTGGGTCTACCTCCTGATGCGCGGCGGGAAATTCGTGCAATCCACCTTTACGGCGACGCAAATTTTCTGGTATTTTGTGGTGGTCCTGTGGCCCGTGATTTATTTGCGAGTGTATCTATGAAAATCCGCACGATCGCTGCCGCCATCGCAGTTTCCTTGATCCCCGCCGCGGGATGGTCTTGCCCCGCGTGCATGGTGAACGACCCCAAGACGGCCAGCACCTACCTGGGAATGACCCTGATCATGAGCGCCCTGCCGCTGCTTCTGATCGGCGGCCTCGGCTACTGGTTCTGGCGCCGGCAGCCGTAACGTAATTGAGTGCGGGCTCCGAGGCCGTAGGGGCATGACATGTCGTGCCCCTACAACTATCGCATCGCCAAAATGCATCTTGTTTATTGGATTCGTGAGTTACCTTCGGAAGATTCGTGACAAATCCGGGCTAGGCATATAGGGCATTCCCTTGATTTAGTTCTTCGCTTACCACGGTGAATTGCGTCAGGTTCGCCATCCCAAATGACGTCGTCATGGCAACGTCGGAGGCGTCGCGGCCGGCGGCCATCAGAACGCGGCCATAACGCGGCTGGTTATGCCGCGCATCGAACGTCCACCAGCGGTCTTCCAAGTACGCTTCAAACCAGGCGCTGAAGTCCATGGGAGAGGGCGCGGCAGGCACTCGAATATCACCCAGATAACCCGTGGCATAGCGCGCGGGAATATGCAGTGCTCGGCACAAGGTGACGGCGAGATGCTGAAAATCCCTGCAGACTCCAAAGCGCTCCGCATAAACGTCCAATGCGGTCTTCGTGGGCCGGGCATATTGATATCCGAAGCTGACTTTCGCGTGCACCCAATCGCAGATCGCCTGCACCCTCCCCCATCCCGGGGCGATCCCGCCGAACAACTCCATGGCAATCGTTGCGAACCGGTCCACCTCGCAATAGCGGCTGTTGAGCAGGTAACCCAAAATGTTATGAGGCAATTCCTGGACGGGCAGTTCGCGGGCATTGTAGTTCACCGGGTCGGCAAAGCCCGGATCCTGCAACAGAATCGAGTTGCTCAGGCGGAGGGCACCTTGCTGCGCGACGAACCGCGTGCAGCGATTGCCAAAACTGTCGATGAACGTTTCCACCGGAGTCCACGGATCAATACGTATTTCGTCCGGCGTGCGCAGGTCCGCGACCCGGGACGGATGCACATGCAGCAGCGCCACCATCGCTATGGGAGAAGGAATATCAAACCGGATGTCATATCCCAGGCGCAGCAACATAGGTTTATTCAAATCCTCGGCGCGTCTTGGCGGGACTTCATGATAACAGCACGCGGGCATGCTTTCCATCCAACTCTCAAAACTCGATGCCGGGCCAGTTTTCGATAGGCCCGCTTCTCGGGCGGCATCCAATTTTGGTGGCGGAAGCGCCTGTTCTGAAGAGGATAGTTATCTGGAATCAGGGGTTGGACGGACAGCGGGTGAATTTCTTCGGAGCGCGTCGTCGCTCGGAAAAACAATCGCCCCGCCCCCGGAAAGACTCCGCACCCACAATTCCGCCTGAAGCATTGAATCCGAAAACAATCAAGTGTAGATTATGGGTCGCTCGGCAGCTCAAAAGGAGGTTCCCGCTGTGAAGATGACGAGGTTCGGAAAAACTGCGGGGGCAGGATTCCCCGCGCTGGCGGTTGTTTTGGCCGCGGGGATCACGCTCACGATCGGCTGGCGTCCGTTCATTGGACCGCGGGCGCGCGCGCTCACGACGCGCAAGTTTGAGAGCACGCCGGCGCGCCAGGCGCGGGGCGAATACCTTGTCCTGCACGTAACGGATTGCATGGGCTGCCACTCGGAACACGATTGGACGGCGCACGATGCGCCCGTGCTGCCCAATACACTGGGCGCGGGCCAGGACATGAATATCCTCAAGGGCTTCCCCGGAAAGGTGTATGCGCCGAATATCACTCCGGATCGCGGAAACGGGCGCGGGAAGCTGGAGCGACGATCAACTGGCACGGGCTATCCGCGAAGGCGTAGGGCACGACGGCCGGGCGCTGTTTCCGTTCATGCCGTATCAGGACTTCCGCGCCCTGTCCGACGAGGACCTGGCGTCGATCATCGTGTACTTACGGTCCCTGCCGCCGGTGCACAAGCAGCGCCCGCCGACTGAGCTGATCTTCCCGGTGAAATATTTGATCCGCAGCGCGCCGCAACCCCTGGACGCGCCGGTGCCGGACCCCGACCTCTCCACTCCCGAAAAGCGCGGGAAATATTTGGTGACCATCGCCGGATGCACGGATTGCCACACGCCGCAGGACGCGCACGGGCAGCCGCTGCCAGGCATGGACTTCGCCGGTGGGTTCATTCTCGACGGGCCGTGGGGCCGCGTGGCCAGCGCCAACATCACTCCCGATGCGTCTGGCATTGACGAGAGTATGTTCATGCAGGCAATTCTCACCGGGTATGTCAACGGCCGGAAGCTTAGCCAGATCATGCCGTGGCACGCCTTCCGCAACATGACGGAGGACGATATCACCGCCATGTATGCCTATCTCAAGACGCTCAAACCGATCCGGCATTACGTGGACAACACGCAGCCCCCAACATACTGCAAACTCTGCCGGACAATGCATGGCGGCGGAAATCGGAATTGAAGCGCGTTTCCGCGCCGGCAACCCGCGAGAAATGAAGGTAGCGGCGGATGTGGTGAGCCTCATCTAACGCGCCGAAGACGCGTTCGGCTTCGCTTCGATCCAGTCCGAAATCCGCAATCGGCGCGAGGAATCCGAATCCACCGGCTACGGCCAGATATTTTTCGACCAATGGGGACAGGATAAAGGCGTCAAATCCACAGGTACGCGCCGGCATCTCCGTACGGGACGTTGACATAGAACAGATTCGCTTCGTGCACCTTGCCGAGCGCGTCGCATAATTTCGCGGCGCCGTGCCGGGCGCAAAACAAGCGCGCCGGGCGAAGTTTCGATGCGTTCGGTCTGATCGAGGCTGGACACTTCGCGCCGCGAGATCCACAGCCACTTGGCCGGCAGCGCCGCAATCGCTGCATTCGCCGTTTATATTTTCCACGCGCTTTTCGATCGCGCCAGCCACCTCGGGACGCAAACCGGCGGCCGCGAAATCATTTCGCTCGACAAAAAAATATTGCGTGAAACTTTCGGGGTCGGGCTCGAAGGCGACGACGCGCCCCGGAAACGCCGCCAGCTCCGGTTCGAGCAAGCCGGTCAGGCAATCCAGGCAGAGGGACACTTCCGGACGTGTGGGATCGCGGCGCGGAGAAGGTTTGCCGCGCAGGTAGAGCGTGTCGGGAATAAACGTCGCCATCCACGCGTGTCCCGCTTCCAGGTGAACACACTCGGCGGGCCAGCGCATCAGCCGCGCCAGCCAATTGCGCGAGCGCGGGCGAAAGGAAATCCCCGGATATGCTTGGTCCAATGGCAAACGCGCCATATCGCGGCGATGGTACCAGATTGCGGCCGCGCGCTCTACTTGCTTGCCCTGGCACAGGAAGGGAAGCCCGCTTGGAAAGCCGGACGCTGCTCGAGGAAATCCGCTATCATATTCCGGCGGATATTCTGGATCGCCGCATCCATATTTCGGCGGGCTCCACGCCTCGATTCCATCGGAGCGTTCGGCGCGAAAACAGATCCCGCACCCATCATTGCAATCTCAGGAGGCTTCATGCCCATTGCCGTAGGACAAACTGCTCCCGACTTCACGCTCAAGGACCAATCTCAAAAGGAAATCAAGCTTGCGGATTTTGCCGGCAAACGCAATGTCGTCCTGATTTTTTATCCGCTCGATTTCAGCCCGGTTTGCACCAACGAACATGCCTGCTTCGTGAACGACATGAAGCAATTCGAGAAGCTGGACGCGCAAGTGCTCGGCTTGAGCGTGGATAGCGTGTGGGCGCACAAGGCGTTCGCCGAAAAGATGGGGATCAGCTATCCGCTGCTGGCCGATTTCCACCCCAAGGGCGCCGTGGCGGATAAATTCGGCATGTACCTGGCCGAAAAAGGCATCACCGGGCGGGCGATCGCCATCATCAACAAGGCGGGAAAGATTGCCTGGTTCAAGAATTACGATATTCCCGTCGTGCCGGACATGAATGAGGTTGCGCAGGCGCTTGCGGGAGTGAAGTAAAGAAATTAGGACGTAAAGGAAGTTCAGGATTTGAAGGAAAAATCAGGGCGCGGCGGCCAATTGACCAAGCGAAATCGGTGCGCCGCGCCCTCTGTTTTTGTTCTTACTTGGCGGCGTCCTTGCCCAGCTTGCGAATGTAATTTACAAGCTGCCAGCGTTCCGTCTCGGTTAGGTCGTCTTTCCAGGGCGGCATGGGGCCCCGGCCATTGGACATTTTCCAGAACAGCGAGCCGTCGGTTTCCGCGCTCATCAGTTTCTTGTCCGTGAAGTTTGCGGGTTTCACCTTAATCGTCTTGGCGCCGGGGCCGTCTCCCATGCCCTTCTCGCCATGGCAAAGCACACAACTATCCTGAAACAGCGTCTCCGCGGCAGCCAGATTTTCCGGCGTCGCAGGCACGGGATTCTTCACACTTCGCGCGTCATCGGGAGCGACCCAGGGCTTGGGGACATCGTCCGCCGCCGCGCGCCTCCCGGCAAAAGCAAGCAGCGCAAAAACCGCGACAATTCCGAACGCGCGGGCAAATCGTAGCGAAGTTCCCTTGTTCCATCCAATCATTCCGATGACTCCGTTGTAGTGAGAAGTTTTTCGAGGCTTCAAAGTTTGCCACAAAAAAAGACGATTTTCACGCGGAAAACTTTTCCTGTTTCTTGGAGCCGCGCCGGCGCGATCGCGCACATATTCCCGCTGCAGTTACGTCGGACCGCTAAACCTTCCCGCCGAAGGTGAGCCAGAGCAGCGCGGCATTCAGCACGATGATGGCCGCAGCCATGGCCCAGCCGAAGACGGCGGTCAGGCGGCCATTCACGAATTCGCCCATCTTGCTGCGGTCGCCGGTGAATTGGATCAGGGGCACCACCGCGAAAGGCAACTGGAAGCTCAGGATCACCTGGCTCAAGATGAGCAGCGCGGTGACGTGCCCCTCGCCCATGATGCCGATGACGAGTGCGGCCGGGATGATCGCCAGCGACCTGGTGATCAGCCGGCGCAGCCAGGGCTTTAATCGCCAGTGCAGAAATCCTTCCATGACAATCTGCCCGGCCAGCGTCCCGGTGAGCGTCGAATTCTGGCCGGAACACAACAGAGCGCCGGCAAACAGCACGCTCGCCAGGCTTACGCCCAGCACCGGCGTCAGCAATTGGTACGCCTGGCCGATATCCGCCACGCCCGTCATGCCGCGCTGGTGAAATGCCGCCGCGCCAAGAACCAGAATCGCCGCGTTGATGAAAAGAGAAAAACCGAGCGCGATCGTGGAATCCAGCGTGGCAAAACGGATCGCTTCCCGCTTTCCCCCTTCGCTTTGGGTGAACGCCCGAGTCTGCACGATGCTGGAATGAAGGTACAAATTATGCGGCATCACCGTGGCGCCGAGAATGCCGATCGCGAGATAAAGCATTTCGCGATTCTGGAGGATTTCCATGGTCGGCATGAAACCGCGCGCCGCTTCGAGCCACAGGGGACGCGCAAAAAATATTTCGTAGGCAAAGCATCCGGCGATCGTCACGATCAGCGTGATCACCAGCGTTTCCAGCACGCGGAAGCCGCGTCCCTGCAACGCCAGCACCAGCAAAACGTCCAGGCCCGTAACGAGCACGCCGGCCAGCAGCGGCAAACCGAACAGCAGTTTCAAGCGCGATCGCCGACCCCAGAACCTCCGCCAGATCACACGCGGCAATGGCAATTTCGCAAAGGACCCAGAGAATCGCCGTGGTCCGGCGCGAATAATGCTCGCGGCAGGCCTGCGCAAGATCGCGGCCCGTGGCGATGCCCAGCTTTGCGGATAGGGCCTGCAAAAAAATGGCCATGAGGCTGGAAATCAGGACCGCGCTCAGACAGCGTGTAGCCGAACCGGGAACCCCCGCCCAGGTCGGTCGCCCAGTTGCCCGGATCCATGTAGCCCACGGCCACCAGATAACCCGGCCCGGCAAAGGCGATCATTTTTCGGAAAAAAGAAGCGCCGTGCACGACGGGAACGCTGCGGTAGGACTCCGGAAGCGACGGGGAGGTTCCTCGCTGGCGCCCATTGCCGGCCGTTGCGGAATTGCGTTCGCTCGGACCGTCTCTGCCGGGAACCAGGACCGGCGAGACCGTGGAATTGGTGGGCGCGCTCATAGTTAACTTAGATAAAGGCCTCATATAAACTAGCATTAACGATGCGGCGAGTCAATCCGCTTGTGGCGGCGTG
>CAWAEW010000029.1:0-37966 GCA_963781055.1 Terriglobia bacterium | reverse complement strand
CGCAGCATGCCGTCGCGCACTTCGGTGCACAACGCGGTGCGGATAATCCAGGGCGCCGATTGGCCCGGGCCGGAGGCAAGGCCAGCATCAGGGTGCGGCGGTGAGGCCGCGCACGCGCCGGGCCTTGCTGGATGGTTTGCTCGACAAACCCCTGGCTTAACCGGCCCTCGGCCACGACGCCCACACGCTCGCGCATCGCCGACATGGCGTCACGCGCTTGCAATGCGGCGCGTTCCGCCATCGGATCCTGCTCATAAATGCGCGGATATTCGGATTCCTTCACCCAGGGAATCGAATCGAGCGGCAAGCGGAAACCCATGGGAGAATCGCCCGGCACCAAATACATCCGCTCGGGACGGAACGTCCAGGCGCCGCTGGTCCAATCGGCGCTGCCGTCGGTGTAGTGGTCGCGGCGCAGCGGCAGGGCGTATCCGATCACTTGGTCCAAGCCGTGTTCGAAAACGCGCGCCAGGCGTTCGCGGTCCTCCGAATTTTCCAGTTTACTTTCGAAGGGATCGACGTTGACCGGAAGCCGCCGCTCCTTCCACATGTAGTACCAGGCGTCTTCATAGCCCGGCAAAATGTGCGCGGAATTGACGTCCAGGCGCCCGGCCAGGTTGAGCATGAAAACTCGCGCATCGTAGCTCGTCTGTTTGCCGGAAGTGTTTTCCTGGGCGATCAATGACGGATCGCGCCATACGGGCTCGCCGTCCTTGCGCCAATACAAACCGAGCGTCCAGCGGGGCAACGATTCGCCCGGATACCATTTGCCCATGCCGTGGTGCAGAAATCCACCCGGGGCAAAGCGGTCGCGCAGCCGTCGAATCAACGTGTCGGCGCGCTTGTATTTTGTAGGGCCCACCGCGTCCATGTTCCATTCGGCGCCATCCATGTCGTCGATGGAAACAAACGTCGGCTCGCCGCCCATAGTCAGCCGCACATCGTGCGCGTTCAGGTCGGAGTCCACCAGATGCCCGAGCGATTCGATCTCTTTCCATTGCTGGTCGGAATAGGGCTTCGTCACGCGCGGGTCTTCGTGAATCCGCGTGACGGACATCGAAAATTCGAATTCGTCCTTGGCTTTGCGGCGCGTTTCTTTTTCGGAGGCCGACTCGGAAGTGGTGATGGCTTCGTCATCGTAAGAAAAACCACCGCTGATCGCTGCCGCCGTCACCGGCTGGGCCGAGCAGGCTAGGGGAATGTGTCCTTCCCCGGCGAGCAATCCGGAAGTGGGATCGAGGCCCACCCAGCCGCCGCCGGGCAAATATACTTCGGTCCAGGCGTGCAGGTCCGTGAAGTCCTTTTCCGTGCCGCTGGGGCCGTCGAGCGATTTGACGTCGGCAGTGAGCTGGATCAGGTAGCCGGAAACGAAGCGCGCGGCTAGTCCCAAATGCCTGAGGAGTTGGACCAACAGCCAGGCGGAGTCGCGGCAGGAGCCGCTTCCCAGCGTCAGGGTTTTCTCGGGCGATTGCACGCCCGGCTCCATACGGATCAGGTACTTGATCCGCTTTTGCACTCGCTGGTTCACGTCCACCAGAAAATCATTCGTGCGCATTGCCTCTTTTTGCGATTCCGCGATCAGTTCCTGCAGCTTCGGTCCCGCGGCGTGCTTTCTGCGATAGGGAGCCAGCTCTCTCTTTAGAACCGGGTCGTACGCAAACGGGAATTCCTCGGCGTATTTTTCCAGGAAGAAATCGAATGGGTTGATGACGGTCATATCCGCCACCAGGTCGACCTCCACGGAAAATTCCCGCGTTTTTTTGGGGAATACGAGCCGCGCCAGATGGTTGCTGTAAGGGTCCTGCTGCCAGTTAAGGAAGTGATCCTTCGGGACAATTTTCAGCGAATAGCTCGAAATCGGCGTGCGGCAATGCGGGGCAGGGCGCAACCGCACGACATGCGGCGACAGCCATACCGGTTTGGAATAGCGATAGAGCGTTTTGTGATTCAGTGCAACTCGGATGCTCATTGGATATCATGCCGCTGAATTTTGGCATTCCTGGGTGTTATAGTCATCGATTCGCACGAATCGGGTGCGGGCTCCAGTCCAATGCTGAACGCTCCGATTGTGTCGGGGCGTGGGGCCCGCCGGAACACTGATCCCGGAAAAATTATACAAGATTGATCCGGACTGCCGGACGAAACTCCGTTTCAACTTTTTTATCGTCAGGATAGCAAACGCGGGGGCATTGGAAGCTGCATGAGCGCCCATCTGCGCAGGCCTCAGGGATAGGCAGTTGGGATTTGTGTCGCGCCCACGGCGCTAGGTCTCTTCCTATCCGTTGTATCCAGCGCTTCCGCGCTGGGCTACGTTGGCCGCGCCTTCGGCGCTTTGACGCGCTGGGGTAAAATGCGCCGCCGCGTTCAGCAGGGTAGCATCGTCGCGCGCGGGTGCCGCGTGGTGTCACGTTGAAGTGGATTGCGTTGTCCCGCCGGGGTGCAGTCATCGATAGTTGCCAACTACAGGCCGCCAATTTCAATTCCTTGGCCGGCACGGGAGGTTCCAAATTAGTGGCGACGTAGCTTGACTGATGCCTCTGCGCATGTGTGCAGGGCATGGGTTGCCTGGGTGGGAGCGCCGGAGGCGCGGCACAACGTAGCCCAGCCCGTCAGGGCTGGGAACGCCGGGAATAAGATTCCAGAGCGCCGTAGGTGCGACACAATGGCGATCATGATTGTACCCCAGAGGCTTCTAAGGCAGTCTCGGCCGTCGAGCCGGCGGCACTCCCTACCAATATCAGGCATCTGATTAGCGATCGCGATTCACAACGCTGTCTAATGCGCGTACACTCCATTCCGGACGGCTGGCCGTGTCACATTACGTGACTTCCTGGGGGTATAATTGCTCGGGGCAAAAACATTTTATCGATTCCAGACTCTCGCTTTTCTGGCGATTTGTTTCGCTGGATCTCGCGCCGAGGCTCGTCCCATCACATGGGTCGCTCCCGCTCTCGAAAGGGTTGGGCCGGAAATGGCTCCGCGGGACGTTCGCCAGATTGTTCTCTGGGCCGGGCGAGGCGAATATGAATCCTTTCAAGTCATCGTGCGCGGTCCGGCAGCAGGACTGGCCGGCGCGACGATTTCGGCTTCCAGCCTGGTCGGTCCCGCGGGACAAATTATTTCGTGGGAGAATATCCAGCTTTATCGCGAACAATATGTGCACATCGCTCGGGGAAGTCCTGATCGCGGCGGCACAAACCGGCCCCTTGGCCCTGGTTGGTACCCGGACGCCCTGATTCCCGTGAACGCCCCGGATATGGATTCCGCCGGAAGCGCGCCGGAAAAAAATAATGCGGCGCAAAATTCCATGCCGTTTACCGTTGCGGAAGGGAAAAACCAGCCTTTCTGGATCGATGTTTTCGTGCCGCGCAACGCGCCCTCCGGGGAATATCACGGGACCGTGGCGGTTGCCGGAAACCAGGGCACGGCCTCCATCCAAGTCACCTTGCACGTTTGGAACTTTGAATTGCCGCTGCGCCCGTCGCTTCGTTCGGCATTTTGGATCTTCAAGGACACGACGAGCCGGCCGCCGATTTCCTACGCGGATCAAGCGAAGAACCAAAGGTTGTTGCTCGAGCATAAAATCATGCCGCTCACGGTGAACGCGGAGAACGAGCGGGAGTTCATCGACCGCTTCGGCCTGAATATTTCCCTATTGAAATGGTTCGATACCGCGAGTTATGGCCATTGCAACCAGCCGCCGGCGCCTTCAGTGGCTGATTTGTTGGCACTCAAGGCGAAACACCAACCCGATTTGCCGCTCTACGTTTATCTGGGCGATGAAGTCACGCCGTGCGCGAATATTTTTCCTGCGCTCAGGCAGTGGAGCAGAAATGTCCGGCAGGCGGGTTTGCTCTCCGTGCTGACGGCCGTTCCCTTGCCGGAGTTGAGAGATGATGGTTCCGGACAGGGCCGTTCCGTGGCCGATATCTGGGTGCTTCTGCCGAAGCAATTCGTTGCCAACGCCGCGGACGTCGAGGCCGCAAGGAAAAAGGGCGATCAGTTGTGGGTTTATACCGCCGTGGTCCAGGACTCCTATTCGCCGAAATGGGGCATTGATTTTTCCCCCGCCAACTATCGAATCCTTGGCGGCTTTCTTTCCCAGAGCCAGGGAGCCAGCGGCTTGCTCTACTGGGCCGTGAATTCCTGGGCCATCCACGCGGTCCCCGATCCATGGAACAATCTCATCTACAAGGAAAATGCGGAAGGGATTCCGCCGGGGGAAGGTTGGCTGGTGTATCCCGGCGGAGCGGCCGGATTTATCCCGTCGATGCGCCTGAAATGGATTCGCAAAAGCGTCGAGGATTATGAATATGTCGAGCTGCTGAAAAAATCGGGCCGCGGAGATTGGGCTCTACAAATCGTGAAAACGGTTGCCGCCGACTGGGCTCACTGGTCGCAAGATCCGGAATCGATCGAGAAGGCGCGCCGCGAGTTGGGCGGGGAACTGGACCGGATTTCCTCTCAAGGTTCCACCGCAAACAGGGGAAAAGCGGACCGTAAAAATTAACTGCCAAAAAATCTCATCAGCTCGAAAAAGTCTAGAGGGTTGCAAAAAATATAAAGCGTTATCATTCCGAGGCACGTTGCGTGCCGAGGAATCCCTCTTTTTGTTGGGTTCAAATGGCTCTGTTGACATCCTTAAATTCGGATCCCGGTTATTGTAGCCCGCGTCTTCAGACGCGGGGTTTCCCTCGCTATTGGCAACCAAATCCTCGCCTCTGAAGAGGCGAGCTACACCAACCTGCGCCCCAATTTGAGGATGTCAACAGATCCGGTTCAAATCGAGAGAGATTCCTCACTTCGTTCGGAATGACACGCAAATATACTTTTTCCGCAGTCTGTCAACCTTATGCCATGCCGCTGTCCGCGGCGCTGTTTTCATTTTCTACTGCGCTGAAAATACAAGCAGCGCATTGCCCGGCGTTCCTGCTCCGAAGACGTAGCCGGATCCGACGAAGAGCATGCCGCCGGCCACGGTCGGCCCTGAAGCGGCCATGGAGCCGCCCTTCGCCTGGACGCCATTCACGGTTTGATATTCGTGAAGCATGTTGTAGTCCCACAGGAGGCGCCCATTGTCGGTGGAAAACGCGCGCAACATGCCGTCCCAGCCGCCGGAAAAAATGGCGCCGGGAATCGCGGTGATCGCCGCATTTTCGCCGCGCGGACCCGGCGCGGAAGGCCCGGCGATGGGCGTGAACCATTTCTTTTCTCCCGTTTCGAGCTGGATGGCCGCGACGCCTCCGGTCCTCAATCCGAAATAGGCTTTTTGATCGTCCGCCGCTCCGCCAAAGGTAATCATCCCCAGAGCTAATTTCGGAACGAGCTGCGTTTTCCAAACGACGGTTCCTTCGCGATCGGGATCATGACCCCAGACCATTCCGCTCTTTTGCCCCGCCACCAGGATCCTGTGTCCATTCGGCAATGACGTCAAGATCGGTGATGAGCCAAAATCAAAGTCGGGTCCCATATCCTTTGGGCAATTCGGCAAATCGTTGCCTCGTCCGCACCCGGAGAGCCAGAAATCATTTTCCGTGTCCTGATGCACCCACAGGATTTTCCCTGTTTTCAGGTCGAGGGCCATGATCGCATCGGTCGTGTTGCCCGCGGGGGGAGTGTAGGCATCGCCGGTTCCGATATAGATGGCATTATTTTTTACATCAATCGTGGGCGAATTCCACACAGCGCCGCCGTTGGGTCCCCACTGCTGTACGCCCTTGGAATTCTTTCCCGTGGGTTTTGGCGTTCCCGGGACCGTATAGGTTTTCCAGATCATCTTTCCTGTATACGCGTCGAGCGCGACGACGCTGCCTCGAAACGTGCAGCAGGGGTACACCGAACTGAGACCCGCAGTGCGCTCTTCACTCGAGGAGACCGGGACGTACAGGCGCCCGTCATACAACGTGGGCGCGCCGGTCACGCGGGACACTGGGTGGTCTTCCACTTTTACTTTCCAAAGAAGCTTGCCCGTGGTGGCGTCGAGCATGTAAACGTTCGAGCGGACGTCCCCGAAAAAAGCGCCGAATTTCGTGGCGCCGTGTCCTTTCACTGGGCCGATGCTGACCGCATTGCGCATGCCCGCGTCCGCCTGAAACGACCAATAAATGCATCCCCTATCGGCGTTGAGCGAGTAGACCGAGCCGGTGTCCGTACCCACATAGACGCGCCCGTCGACAACCGAGGCCTGCCCGTACACTTCATCGGCGCCTGGAAAACCGAATGCCCACTTCAACTTGAGTTGCGGCACTTGTTCGGCCGATATTCCGGCGGCTTTCGCCGATTGAAAACGGGCATTCGATGTGCCGTTTCCCCATCCATTCCACGAAGGTTTTGAAGAGATATCCGTAATCGGAGGATTACTCGAGCAATGGTTCGGCATAGCCTTGGCTTCGGCGATGGCATTGGCGCCCACAGGGCGACCGCCAAGGTACATGGCCACCACACGCTTATTGTCATCGGTAAGATCGGTCAAAGTTGTGTGTGGCGCCTTGGCGAGTCCCGCCATGACCTGTTCGGGCGTCATTTTCCAAAGCGTCAGAACTGCCGGCGTGGCCGCGCTGCTCTCCGGATTTCCGTGGCATTTCGCGCAATGATCTTCAAACAGGACGGCCCCTTCCGTAGTTTGGGCATGCGCCGGGTTCACTGCCGGCCAAAGCACGGTTACCAACGCCACCAAAATCCAGCCGAATCGCTTCATCGGAACGTTCTCCTTGAATGATATGGATCGAAATGCCTGTGCAGGAATATACCCCTGTCCGTGTTTGCGCACAATGCGCCGGCAAATTCAAGGTGCGCGGATTGCGACGCCGGACGCGGTCACCGGTTATGCCGCTCGCAAGGTGCTGAATTTTCCGAATTTATAGAGCATAATGCGAGATACATCCAAGTTCGATTTCAGACAGGCAAGCCCCTTTGCGGGTTGGGGAAAAGCGTGAAAATCGAAAGAACTTCCCAAGCGGCATGAGCACACCAGCGTCCGACTCCAAGGTTCGTTCCGTTATCCGGGTTGCCAGCGGCAACTTCCTGGAAATGTACGATTTCATGGTGTTCGCCTATTACGCGTCCTATATCGCGCGCGAAATTTTTCCCTCGAACAACCAATTCGCATCCCTGATGATGACGCTCGGAACTTTTGGCGCGGGCTATTTGATGCGTCCGTTGGGAGCCGTGATCCTGGGCACGTACGTGGATCGCAAGGGAAGGCGCGAAGGACTCCTGTTCACATTGTCCCTGATGGCGGTCGGGACGCTGGTGATCGCGTTGACTCCGTCGTATCGGACCATCGGAATTATCGCACCCATCGTGGTCGTGCTGGGCAGGTTGCTGCAGGGATTTTCCGCGGGAGTCGAGTTGGGGGGCGTTTCCGTGTATCTGTCGGAGATCTCCACGCCGGGCCATCGAGGATTTTACTGTGCGTGGCAATCAGCCAGCCAGCAAGTGGCCGTGATGTTTGCCGCGTTGCTGGGAGTGACGCTGAGTTGGTTGATGCCGCCCGAGCAGATGACGCTATGGGGCTGGCGAGTGCCGTTCCTGGTGGGATGCCTGATTGTTCCGCTGTTATTCTGGATGCGCAGTTCACTCAAGGAAACGGAAGTGTTTCTCAAGCGGAAACATCATCCCGGAGTTTCCGAGATTCTGCTCTCACTGGTGAAGAACTGGGGAATTATCGGCGTGGGAATGTTTATTTCCACGATGACGACGGTGAGTTTTTATCTCATCACGGCCTATACGCCAACGTATGGCCGAGAAGTCCTGCAACTCAGCGCGCACACCAGCCTGATGGTTACCTTGTTTGTGGGCATGTCCAATTTCATCTGGGTGCCCACGGGCGGCGCCATCTCGGACATCGTGGGCAGGCGTCCCGTGCTCATTTTTGCCTCGGCCGCCGCCACTGTGACCCCTTATCCGGCGATGCTGTGGCTAGTCAGCAATCCATCGTTTGCGCGCCTTCTGATCGTGGAGTTGTGGCTTTCCGTGCTGTTCGGCAATTTCAGCGGAGCCATGGTTCCATACCTCACGGAAATCATGCCGGCGGACATCCGGACCTCCGGTTTTTCCGTGGCCTTCAGCCTGGCTACCGCGATCTTTGGAGGCTTTACACCGGCCATCTGCACCTACCTGATCCACGTGACCGGAAATCGCGCCATGCCCGCGCTTTGGCTTTCCTTCGCGGGGATTTGCGGGCTGATTGCTACAGTGGTTTCGGGCTGGCAGGGAATACTGGTTGCGGCGCCGGAATCCATCGAGCCGGCGGATTAATCTGCATTGCGTAGCAGGGATATGGCTTGAACTCTGAGTTTGCCCGATCAAACGTAAGGGATAAGCGTTGGTGGGATCGGAATCTCACCGGCGATTCTTCGTTCCCACCAGTTCAGGAATCGCCGGCGAGAACACGGCGACCCCAAACGCGGCTCCAATCGTGATTTAATTTTAGACGTAAGCGATCCAGCGTCCTGCCGCTACAATGCCGAACCACAGCACGAGGGAAATCAATCCCGCGGCCCTGGCCGATAGCGGCCCGACCCGATCATTTTCCCATTTGCCCACGCTCTGGTAGGCGATCAGGTGAAAAACCATGGCGTTCAATCCCGCCACCACGATCAGCACCATCTTGATTTGAAACCCGAGATTGTCGTACATCTTCGTGGCTTCCGAGGAGAGTAGCAGTCCGCCCGTAATGACCTGAACGGCAAAACCCACCCAGGCCCAGGGTAGAAAGCGCCAGGCCAGCTTCGATACCGACTTCTCCCGAAGTGTCAGGCCCATTAGGCGCAGGTCCAGCACGGACGTGCTCCCCACCAGCAGTACGATGCCAACGATATGCACGGTCTCAATGATCGGAAACAGCCAGGTGGAATCCCGAACCGCAGTGCCCACGCTTGTTTGCTCAAGCCACACGCAGATGGTGTATATAAAATGCATTCCCTTGGTCCTCGCAGTTTGTCAGATGCATTGATCTTAACACTCAAAGTTACGCGCACGAAGCAACCCTTGCTCGGCCTTGCAAGTCTCATTTCAGGTCATCTAGCGCCCTGCTTTAATTAAGTATGACGCATCCCGCCGACTCGGCGTTTCGTGCGCAAGGTCAGGCCGTGGCGGTAATATTCCCCCTCTGGAATGAGGCGCGCTATTGTAACTCGATTCATTTTTTGCGCAAGACCCTATGCAAAGCGCCTATTTGTTTTCGGATTGCGTTCGCCTAATCGCCCGGAAAATCGAGAATCTCCAAAATGGGAAGTTGTTCCGGGATGCGCTTGGTTGTATTGTGCCGTATGCCATAAGATTTGCAACCGCAATAAAAATAAAATGGATTTAACAAGTTCTTGACTTCGGGGAGGTCGTGATGTGGAAGCGGAACGTGGTGATGTGCGCATTCCTGTGCCTGGCATTGGCTGGATGCAAGAGCCAGCCTCCGGTGGAGACCAAGATTCCACAGGAGGACGTGGATCGAAAAAATCCAGTCGAATCCAATGCCGGGTCGATTGCCGCGGGAATGAAGGCTTACGGCGACACGGATTGCTCTCTGTGTCACGGCAAGAATGGCGACGGCAAAGGCGTCGAGGCCAAGGACATCAGCATGAATGTTCACGACTGGCACAAGGCGGACTACCTGGCTAAGTTCACCGATGGCGAACTCTACTACCTCATTGCAAAAGGGAAAGGGAGAATGCCGAAGTATGAAGTGCGAGAAAGCCCCGAGCAGATCTGGCAAATGGTAAATTATATTCGCTCATTGCCGGGGAGCGGGGCGCACTAGCAAACGGAACAGCATTTAGCCCGTCCCTTTTATTGCGGGTCTAAAAGAAGAATCCGGCAGCCTGTGAAGCCTGTCTTACTCGATCGTATTGACCGGCACTCTGCAGTCGTACATCTTGTAGGAGCGCGAACGTGCGCTGAAGGAGGGTATCCGCATGCCGATTCCTATCATAAAACCTGGTTTTTCTCGATCCGCCACTAAGTCGAAGCGTTCACTCCGCGTGCGCATTCCGGCGGCGTCGCTCTTGCTTCTGTTGGGCCTTGCCGCAGCCGGATTGCTGCGGGCCGACCAAGCTTCAAGCGATGCGAAAAGCGCGGACAGCGGTTCGCATGGCGTGGACGTGGCCATACTGGACAAGACCTGCAAGGCATGCGAGGACTTCTACCATTATGCCGACGGGAAATGGCTGGCCAAGAATCTCGTCCCTCCCGCATACCCGAGTTGGGGCCGGTTCAATGAATTGGCGGAGAGAAATCGGGATCTCTTGCACCAGATTCTGGAACGCGCGGCAGCCAATGTGCAGGCGGCCCCTGGATCGAACGAACAGAAAATCGGCGATTTTTACTCCAGTTGCATGGACGAAAAGCTGATCAATGCGGAGGGCGTCAAGCCGCTCAATCCGGAATTTGCCAGGATTGACGCCATCCAGAACACCGGCGACCTCCAGTCGGAAATTGCGCGGCTGCAAGGCATGGGCGTCGGGGCGCTATTTGAATTCGGCTCGACGCAAGACGCCAAGAACAGCACGCAAGTAATCGGCGGGGCCGACCAGGGCGGACTAGGATTGCCGGATCGCGATTACTACACCAAGACGGACGACAAATCGAAACAAATCCGCCAGCAGTATCAGGAGCACGTCGCCAAAATGCTCCAGTTGGCCGGAGACAATCCCGCCAAAGCCGCTTCGGAGGCAGAATCGATCCTGGCGCTGGAAACCAAGCTGGCCGACGCTTCCTTAACTCGCGTCGAGCAGCGCGATGTGGTAAAGACCTATCACAAGATGGACCGCTCCGAACTTCAGATGCTCACCGCGAACTGGTCCTGGGGCGATTATTTTCTGGAGATCGGCCACCCCGACATCAATTCGGTCGACGTATCCGCTCCCAAATTTTTCGAGGCCGCGAGCCAGCAGCTCAAGGAAACGCCGCTGGACGTTTGGAAGGTGTATCTCCGCTGGCACCTGCTGAATTCGCAGGCAGCATGGCTGTCGCAGCCGTTCGTGGATGAAAATTTCGATTTCTACGGACACACTCTGCAGGGCACGAAAGAATTGCTGCCGCGCTGGAAGCGGTGCGTTACGGCCACCGACCATCAGTTGGGCGAGGCGCTGGGCGAGATTTATGTCCAGAAATATTTTCCGCCCGAAGCCAAGGCTCGCGCTCTCGATATGGTGAACAATTTAACCGCCGCCCTCCGTGATGATTTGAAGACTCTTTCATGGATGGGACCGGCCACGCGCAAGCAGGCGCTGGAAAAACTTTCCGCGTTCACGCGCAAGATCGGGTATCCGGACAAGTGGCGGGATTATTCGGCCTATGTGGTGAACCGCGGCCCGCTGGTTTTGAATCAGATGCGCGGCGCGCAATTTGAATTCAAGCGCGATCTCGACAAAATCGGCAAGCCGGTCGATCGCACCCAGTGGGGCATGACGCCGCCCACCGTAAACGCCTACTACGACCCGGAGATGAACGAAATCGTGTTTCCCGCGGGCATCCTTCAGCCGCCCTTTTTCGATCCCAAGGCAGACGACGCTTCCAATTACGGAGCAATGGGTGCGGTGATCGGCCACGAGATGACGCACGGCTTCGACGATGAAGGCAGGCAATTCGACGCCAAAGGGAATTTGCGTGACTGGTGGACTCCGGAGGACGAAAAGAATTTCAACGCGCGCGCCGAGTGCATCGAAAAACAATTCGACGCCTACACCGTGCAGGGCGACATCCACGAAAACGGCAAGCTGGTGCTTGGCGAGAGCATCGCAGACCTGGGCGGCCTGAACCTGGCCTATCACGCCCTCCACATGGCGCTCGAAGGGAAGAAAGTTCCGCTGATCGATGGGCTAACGCCCGACCAGCGCTTTTTCCTCGCCTACGCGCAAATCTGGGCGTCCAACGACCGGCCGGAGTTCGAGCGCCTGATGGTCAACACGAATCCACATCCCCTGGGGCGCTTCCGCGCCATCGCCGCTCCGTCCAATATGCCCGCGTTCGCCAAGGCGTTCGGTTGCAAGCAGGGCGACGCCATGGTGCGCCCTGCGGCGATTCGCTGCCAGATTTGGTGAGCGGGAGTGAACGTCAGGGGCGCG
The DNA here is from genome assembly GCA_963781055.1 of Terriglobia bacterium. Classification (GTDB taxonomy): domain Bacteria; phylum Acidobacteriota; class Terriglobia; order Acidiferrales; family UBA7541; genus Palsa-360. The sequence continues at coordinate 25,904 of CAWAEW010000029.1, read as the reverse complement.
AAAAGAGTCCGATGATCTGAAGCTTGTCCTACTTTTTTTTGTCCGGAAACGGAATGAATTCGTAGCCGAGGCCTCGCACGGTCACCAGGTGGCGCGGCTTGGACGGCTCTTCCTCGATATACCTGCGCAGGCGGACGATGAAATTGTCGATGGCGCGCGTGTCAGTGTCCTCGTGCAGATCCCACACATTTTCCAGGATAGCTTTGCGCGAAACTGGATGCCCGATGTTCTGGATCAGGTAGCGAAAAAGTTCCGTTTCCATCAGCGTGAGTTGCAGCGTCTGCTTGCCGACGTGCAGGCGGAGATTTTCAAAGTCCACGGTTTTCCCGGCGAAATGAAACGGTTCCGGAACGTCCGCGCCGCGCCCCGCGGATCTTACTGCGGGCTGGCCTGCGCCGTGCTGCCAGGCCTTGCGGCGCAACAAGCTCTGCACTCGTGCGATGAGGATGGACAGGTTGAACGGTTTGGGTAAATAGTCGTCGGCGCCTGCCGCGAATCCTTCCAAGACATCCTCGGGGCGCGCGCGCGCCGTCAGCATCAGCACCGGCACGTAATTTTTCGCGGCCCGCAGCGCCCGGGCCACCGCAAATCCATCTTGCCCCGGCAGCATTACATCCAGGACAACCGCATCGAATTCTTCCTTGTCGTCCAGCAGCCGCTTGAGGGCTTCCTCGCCTGTGGCGCACACCTGAACCGAATGGCCTTCCTGCTCCAGATTGAAGCGGAGCCCTTCGGCCAAGTGCGCTTCATCTTCCACGACGAGGATGCGGCTCATACGTGGTAGACCCTGGGAAGCCGCAACGTGAACATGCTGCCTCGCCCCGCCCCTTCACTTTCGGCAAACGCTTCGCCTCCATGGCGGCGCGCAATCGAGCGCACGATGAACAAGCCGAGCCCCGTGCCCTTGACCCGCCCGTTCGCGGAACTCGCCACCCGGTAGAAGCGCTTGAAAATCCGCTTCAATTCGGACGGCGGAATTCCCACCCCCTGATCCTGCACATGCAGCAGGATTGTATCCATATTCGGAGTCTGCAGGTCGACGACGATGTCCTTTTTTTCGCCCGAATATTTCACGGCATTTTCGACGAGGTTGAAGACCGCCGTGCGAAGTTCCTGGGGATTTCCTTTGACCAGGAGTTTTTCCGCCGGGGGGGCGGTAAGCCGCATGGCCTCGGGCGGCAAGTGATGGCGCAGCCTTGTGAGTTCCACGGTTTCCCCCACAATGCCCGAGAAATCGACCTCTTCCCAATTTTTCCTGGCGCTGGCATGGCGCGCTTCGCCCGCTTTCAGGATTTGCTCGACCGTGCCGAACAACCGGTCGGTATCTTCCAGCATAATGCGGTAAAAATCCTGCCGCTGCGCGTCGCTGAGTTGCCGGCTCTGCAGCGTCTCCAGATACAAGCGAATCGAGGCAATGGGAGTCTTCAGTTCATGGGTAACCGCGTTGAGAAAACTATCCTGCTGTTCGCTCTTGTGGATTTCGCGGACCAGAAACACCGTGTACACCACGATTCCAGCGATGATTAGTGTGAATAAAATAATTCCGAATACCAGCGGAACAACTTCCCGCCAGTTGAGCAGAATCCAGGTGACGTTCAGCGCCAACGCTAGTCCGACCAGGCAGGCGCCCAGCGTCACGAATATTGCGATCTTCCTTGTTCGGCCAGTAATACGCATCGTGGGCTGAGTGAAACTATACTAGAGGAGTCGTCCGAAAATAAAGAAACCGCGGAACGTGTTCCGCGGTTTCTTTATTTCGTTTTCCCGAGGGCTTGGAAAATCCTTAATCTCCGATCGCCTCTTGGGGAGCAGGCACGTCTTCGACCGGTTGGAATGCGGGAGCGGCAGTTTTCAATTTTGCAGCGCCGAGCTTTGGAAGCGAAATGTCCCAGGCCAGGCCAAGCATGCGCAACGCCTTGATTCCGTACCAGTTGAAATCGATCTCGTACCAGGTCAAGCCATGCCGGGCCGATTGCGGGATAGCATGGTGATTGTTGTGCCAGCCTTCGCCAAAGGTCAGGATCGCGACCCAGAAGCTGTTTCGAGAAGTGTCCGTGGTCAAGAAACGCTGCGATCCCCACATGTGCGTGGCCGAGTTCACCAGCCAGGTGCAGTGAAGTCCAAACACGGTCCGGAAAAACGTGCCCCACAGCAAGTAGGGAAGGCCGCCAAAGGCGAGCAGCAGAACACCCACGACAACCTCGGGGAGCCAATGCCATTCGCTGATCCACACGTGAAACTTATCCTTGCGCAGGTCCGGCACGTAGGGCAGCAGGGAATCGAGCTTGTTGTGCATGGCCTTGCCGGTCAAAATCCAGCCCATGTGGGCCCAGAATCCGCCATCGCGGGGGGAGTGCGGATCGCCGTCCTTATCCGAATTCTGGTGATGAACCCGGTGTGTGGCGACCCAAAAGATCGGTCCGCCTTCCAGCGCGAGCGTCGCGCAGACCGTCAGGAAATATTCCATCCATTTCGGCGTCTTATATCCTCGATGCGTAAGCAGTCGGTGATAGCACATGCCAATTCCGAGGCTGCCCGAAATCCACCAGAGCAAGGCCGCCACGAACACCGGCTTCCACGCGAAATAAAAGAGCGCCGCCACGGCGCCAATATGGAAGACGACCATGAAAAACGTCGTAATCTTATTGACCGGCTGCGTAAATGTCTTGTCGCGCTTCAGAGCAGTAGTCGTCATTCTCTTATCCTTTATGTCAGGGGTTGCAGGGCGATTATCTTGCTAATCGAAGTTAGCATGGAGGTGCGAATCTCTTTGTAATACTTATGTAATTGTTGGGCGCAAGCAGCGGAAAAGGAACCTGCGGAAAGTGTGGCGGGAAGCGCCCGTTTCCGATTTTTCCTTCTGTGATTTTGCCGCGACGCGCAAAGCGGGTAGACCTACACACCGGAATAGCGGGAATGGCTCAATAGAAGCGTTTCGATCGATCGCGGCACATCGCGACAGGGAAGCCAAATTATTCCACCGATGGCGTTCGCGCTCGACTGGATTGAAGTGCGCCGTTTTGCCCCGTGAAGGAGTTTACGGCCAGATTTGGTTGAGCAGCATCGCCAGCCTTGCCCCAGCCTGCGTTAGCCGTTCGCGGACTAGGGGAACAGCCACATCCTGATACGGCTCCTCAATCCGCTCATCGAGTTTCAGCATCCGTTCGGAAACGTGATTGTTATCCGCGCAGGACGTGACCGGCTGCGGAGATTCCACCGGGATGGCCACCGGTAATTTGCCGTAGGCGATCTTCCACGCGACTTGGAAACTTTCCCAGGACCACGCATCAAAGTCCGCTGGGCCTTTTTGCCAGCCGGCGATTTGCTTTCGGTAGGACTCATCCAGGTCCGCCGCCACCTGATCCACTGTCATTCCGGTAGTTGCTCTCGTGAGGATGGCATAATCCCACGAGCCGTGCAGGTTTGGCGTGTACATTTCCGTCTGCGGATTCGTCAATCGGGGCGGTGCATCAAAAAACGTTACCGGAACGCAGTTGCCACCTTGATCGTTGTTCGTCGTGTTGTGCAGCGGCTGGTGCAGGTCGCCTACAAAGTGGATCACGAATCGAAGCGCGTCCGCTCTTTTTCGAGGGTCGGTGTCCGCCGATCGCAGGATCGCGAGCTGATCGGCGGTAGCGCGTGGCAGGCAGCTTTCCCGGGGATCGCAAAATTTATCGACGACCGAGTCGACGCTTTTCTTGCCGTTCGGAAGCATAGTGCCGGGAAGAATATCGATGTAGTGCCACGGTCCGGTTTCCGGATGCAGGGTGCGATAATCGTCGGCCCAGGTGGAGGAATCGGACATCGGGTCGATGCGGCCGGTCTTGCAAAACCGGTTCATCGCCGGATCGATCGGATTCTCAGTCAGAATCTTGTTAACCGCGGCAAGCGCTCGAGGCGTGAGGTGTTTTTCCGCGAGCAGCGCAATGACTTCGTGGCCTTCGCAACCCCAGGCGCGCGCGGGCACCGGCACGCTGACTGCCGCGGCAATCGCCAGGAAAGCAAAAAGCGCGGCACGCAGCAAGTTCCGCGGCACAAGCCCGCGAAAGCGGTTCACGGCAAAGGGCCCGACGGCCGTTTCCTTGGACATTATTCGTCCTTATCTACAAGCTTTAGCGAGGCGGAATTGATGCAGTAGCGCAGCCCGGTAGGTTTTGGGCCGTCGGGAAACACGTGGCCCAGATGCGCGTCGCAGCGGCTGCAGAGCACTTCCTCGCGCATCATTCCGTAACTGGTGTCGCGGTCGATTTCGACTTTCGATTCATCCAGCGGCGCGTAGAAACTCGGCCATCCGGAACCAGAGTGGAATTTGGTGTCCGAGGCAAACAGCGGCTGCCCGCAACATACGCAGACGTACGTGCCGGGCTCTTCCGTGTCTTCGTATTCGCCCGTGCCGGGCGGCTCGGTGCCTTTTTGGCGGGTCACGTGATATTGCTGCGGCGTCAGGGTCTTTCGCCACTCGGCGTCGGTTTTGCGGATTTTTTCGGTCATGGCTGGCCTCGCAAGAAACATTTTAGCATCGAGCGCATTGGAGGCGAAATGATGCACTTACCATCTTGACGGCTGGCATCGAGGAGGCGTCCGGCAGTGAAAGAAAACGCTTGCCATCGTCCGCGCACAACGGACAAAATCGCTAACGAGTGAATTGGAAAGCCGTGAATCTACCGGAAAATGGGAGCGAAGCGATGAAGCGATTGCCGCGGAAGTTTGCGATGGCCATGGCGTTTTCAGGCGTTGCAATCGGCGCCTTGCTGGCCGCGCATATCATGTTCGCCGGGCAGGCGAAGTCGATGGCCAGGAAAGCGCTGGTGAATGAGCCGGTTCCCGCCCTTACGCCGTTTGCCGACGCGCACGCCCATTTTGACGAAAAAGACGTGAGTGGCGCAATTCGATCGGTGCTCGCCGCCCGGGGGCAGGAAAACGCCGCGATGATTTTTTTGCTGATGTCGCCTGACTCGTACGATCATGCGGACCGCTATCAAGCGGAAATTATTCTGCCCGAGGCGAAAAAATATCCCGGCAAAATCGCGGTGGTGGGCGGCGGCGGATCGTTGAACGCGATGATAATCCAGTCCGCGGCCATCGGAGACGCGGGCCCGGCGGTGCAAAAGAAATTCAAGGACCGCGCGGAAGAGCTTCTGCGCGAAGGCGTGGTCGGCTTCGGCGAAATGACCGCGGAGCATTTTAACGGCAACACGCCTTACCAATACGCCCCCGCGGACCATCCGCTTTTTCTGATGCTCGCCGACATTGCCGCCGAGCACGGCGTCCCCATCGACCTGCACTTGGAGGCCGTGCCGCAGGACATGCCGCTGCCCGCGGGCTTGAAGTCGCCGCCCAACCCGCCTCGATTGCACGCCAACATCGCCGCGTTCGAGCGCCTGCTTGCGCACAACCCGCGCGCCAATATTATTTGGGCGCACGCGGGATTCGACAACACCGGCTACCGAACGGTGGAACTCAACCGCCGCTTGCTCGCCGCGCATTCCAATTTGTATATGGAGTTAAAGGCGGACCCGCTCGCCAAGGGTTTGAATTACCCGCTCGCGGCGGACGGAAAAATCAAGCCGGATTGGCTGAAACTCATCATGGATTATCCGGACCGCTTCATCATCGGCAGCGACCAGCATTATCCCGAGCCCAAGGACCAGGTCCAGCGCTGGCAGGAAGTAGTCCTGTTGTTTAATGAGCTTCCCGCCGACGTGCGAAAGAAAGTCGGAACGGAAAACGTCGCTCATATTTACGGCAAGTCGGTCGCCTCCGCCTTGAATACGGCCAAGTATTAAATAGCTCTAACGGGAGAGTGGTTCATGAATCGGCGCGATTTATTCAAGAGTTCTCTGGCTGTTTCGGCGCTGGCGCTGACCGGAGGCCGTGCGGAAGCGTCTCCCGAATGCAATACCGCGCCATTTCCGAAAGCCCCCGGCCTTACCAAGTCTGTTGCCGAATTCATCGTCAACACAAAATACGAGGAAATTCCTGCCGAGGTCATCGAACTCGGCAAGAAATCGATTCTGGACGGCTTCGGACTTTCCTTGGCGGGATCGGTCTCCGTCATGGGGCCCATTGCGCGCGAATATGTCAAGACGTTTGGATTGGGGGAGCAGCACGCCAGCGTCATAGGGACCGGAATGAAAAGCCATTCGCGTTTCGCCGCGTTTTTGAACGGCATTTCCATCCATGCCGACGATTTTGACGATACGCAGCTTTCCGCGGCCAAGGATCGCATCTACGGCCTGCTGACGCACCCGACGGTGGGCGTGCTTCCGCCCGCGTTTGCGATTTGCGAATTGACGCGCCGCTCGGGGAAAGAGTTGATGCTCGCCTACCACCTGGGTGTGGAAATCGAATGCAAAATTGCCGAGGCGATTTCGCCGCGCCATTACGACGAAGGTTTCCACACCACCGGAACGTGCGGAAGCCTTGGCAGCACGGCGGCGTGCTCCAAGCTGCGCGGCCTGAGCGTGCTGCAAGCGACCTACGCCATGGGAATCGGGGCCACCGAAGGCGGCGGCTTCCGCGATAATTTCGGTTCGATGACCAAGCCGTTCCATGCCGGGCACGCCGCGGAAAACGGCACGGTCGCCGCCGATCTTGCCGCACTGGGCTGGACCGCCGCGAACAATATTTTGGAAGCGCCGCTCGGATTTTTTCAGGCCGAAGGCGGCGGCTTCGATCCGAGCGCGATTGTCGGCCGGTTCGGCAAGCCCTGGACATTTGTTTCTCCCGGCGTCTCGATCAAGCCGTATCCCTCCGGTTCGTTGTCGCATCCGGCCATGGGCGAACTGATGCGCCTGATTCGCGAGCACGACATCAAGGCGGCGGACGTCGAAAAAGTGGATGTCGGCGCGAACCACGCCATGACCACATCGCTTCTCCATCACGACCCGATGACGGGCCTGCAAGGCAAATTCAGCATGGAATTTTGCATGAGCATTCTTCTGCTCGACCGCAAAGCCGGGCTCTCTCAATTTCAGGACAAGGTCGTGCAGCGCCCCGACGTGCAGGCAATGATCAAGCGGATCCATTTCTATATCGATCCGGAAGCCGAAAACGCGGGCCTCGATAAAATGACCAGCATCCTGAAAATCACCATGAGGGACGGCAAAGTGTATTCCGGGCGGGCCGAATTCGCGAAGGGCAGCCCGTCCAACCCCATGAGCTACGACGAGGTGGCCGATAAATTCAGAGGCTGCGCTGAATTTGCGAAATGGCCTGCGGCAAAGGCCGAAACCGTCATCGCGTCGGTCAAATCGCTCGAGAATGAATCCGATATGAGCAAGCTGGTGGCGGCGCTGACGGCTTGAGTGGAAGTGTTTTCACTTCGCGCGCGGATTGAGAACAACCGCAAGCAAGTCTTGCCGGCTTAGGCTAAACGGGCTGCGGAATAGGAGATATTGCTTGTCATCCCGAACGCAGTGAGGGATCTCTCCGGCGAAGCCGGAGTCTTTTGGAAAATTAATTTCGTTTCCGGGCCGGCCTTTCCGAAACACCCAATCCTAAGGGGGAACATGGGTTCGATTCCAGAGCGCAAAGCGGCACAGCAAGCGGGCCGCGAAGGCGTTGGCCTGTTCGCGCGGATCGGCATGAATCTGGCCGATTGGTCCGAGAAATGGTTTCCGGACGCTTTCGTTTTCGCGCTCGGCGGAACGGTCATCGTATTTGTGGTGGGATGGCTGGCGGGCGTTGGGACGCGCAATCTGGTCCAGTATTTCGGGGACGGTTTCTGGGGGCTGATTCCGTTCACGATGCAGATGACGATGATCATCATCGGCGGGTACGTGGTGGCGACCTCGCCGCCGGTATTCAAGCTGATACAAAAGCTCGCGAAAGTGCCGCGCACGCCTCGCGGGGCCGTTGCCTTTGTCGCCTTTTTTTCGATGGCGACATCGCTGGTCAGTTGGGGATTCGGCCTGATCTTCGCCGGCGTTCTGGCCCGCGAAGTCGTGCGCAATGTGCGCGGCGTCGACTACCGGGCGCTCGGGGCCGCGGCTTATGTTGGAGAGGGCAGCGTGTGGGCCCTGGGGCTGTCTTCCTCGGCTGCGCTGGTCATGGCCACGCCGGGCTCGATTCCTGCCGCGCTGCTCAAAATCAGCGGAGTGATTCCGCTTAAGCAAACCATCTACACCTGGCAGAGCGCCACCATGGCGGCAATCCTGATGGCTGCGTGCGTCGCCGTGGCGTATTTTTCGACGCCCGCGCATTCCGCCAAGGACGCGGAATCGTTCGGCGTAACCGACAGCCTGGAACTAAAAAAGATCGAGGAGCGCAAGACGCCCGCGGAATGGCTGGAATACGCGCCCGTACTGTCCGTTGTGGTCGGAGTTCTCGGCCTTGCCTACATGATTAGGGTTCTGGCCGTGAAGGGCCCGTTCGCGGCGCTGGATTTGAATACCTACAACTTTTCGTTTCTGATGATCGGGCTGCTGCTGCACTGGCGGCCGCGCTCGTTCGTGCGCGCGGTAAACGATGCGGTTCCCGCGGTCACGGGCGTTCTGATTCAATTTCCGTTTTACGGGGGAATCTTCGGGATTATCACGTTTTCCGCGCTGTCCGGAAAAATCGCGCATTTTTTCGTGAGCTATTCCACGACCGGAACCTATCCGGTGCTGGTCGCCCTATACTCGGCGTTCCTGGGGATGTTCGTGCCCTCCGGCGGCAGCAAGTGGATTATCGAAGCGCCCTATATTTTGCAGGCGGCCAAGGATTTACATGTGAATCTCGGATGGGTCGTGCAGATTTACAACACGGCGGAGGCATTGCCGAATTTGATTAACCCGTTCTGGATGCTCCCGCTGCTGGGCATATTGAAAATAAAGGCGCGCGATTTGATTGGATACGGACTGCTTTACCTGATGGTGAACTCGGCACTGGCGTTTTTCTTCTTGTGGTTTTTCGCGCGAACGTTTGCGTACATCCCGCCCGTCTTGCCTTGACGCGGACCTTACAGCGACATCGAACCCGGGAAGAAATAATAGAAAAGCACGCTGATCAGGATCAAGTAGGCGAGCAAGATGAGCGTCCAGCCCATATTGTGGCGGATGACCTGGCCTTCGCTGCGCACCAATTTGCTGGTGGACACGCCCACGCTGGCGGTTTGCGGCGCGATCGGTTTGCCCACTTCCGAACCGACGGAGTTCAAAGTGGGCAGCAGCAGCACCGGGAAATGCAGCAATCTGCCGGTCATGGCCTGCACCGGACCGAACATCGCATTCGTGGAAGTGTTGCTGCCGGAGAGAGCGACTCCGATCCATCCAAGAATCGGCGCCAAAACCACGAAAAATACCCCGATCTTGGAAAGCCCGAAGGCCAGCGAGTTCGCCATCCCGGTGAAGACAAAAGTATAGGCGAGCGCGAAAATAAAAAATGCGACCAGTAACGCGCCCCACATTTGTTTGAACGTGCGTGAAAAAACTTTCCCCACTTGCTCACGGCTGGGCCGCAGAATCCCCAGGATCACGAGCCACGCTGCCAGGGTCGATGTGCCGCCGCCGAGAGGAGTAAAACTAAATGTCGATGAAACCGCGCCTTGCGTCACCGATGATTTCGCCGTCACCAGCCACTTGAACAAGCTGATCGAGGGAAGCGGGGACCACGGATTTGTCCATCCGACTACAATCAGGATCAGGATGATGAATGGCAGCCAGGCGAATAGAGCTTCGCGCACCTGCGAGGTTTCGGCTGAGTAGGGAGATTGCGCGGCAGGCGTGAGAAGCGGCGCGCCGCCAAATCCCCGAATTGTTTTTGGTTTCCATATCTTCACGAAAACAAACAAGACCCAGAAAGAAACCAAAGCACCGCTCAAGTCCGGCAGGTATGGCCCCAGATAATGGGCCGTTGGCCACTGCCCGGCGATGTAAGAAAGCGATCCCACGATCGCCAGCGGCCACGCCTCCAGCATTCCATCCCATCCGCTCACCAGATAGATCAGCACCCACGGAGGGAGAATCGCGAGGACCGCTACCACGTTTCCGATGGAGGAGGATAAAGCGAACAGCGGCAAACCGGTCACCAGGGCAAGTCCTAGAATGGGCGCTCCCAGCGCGCCGTAAGAGACGGGAGCGTTGTTGGCCAGCGCGGCGACGCGAATCGCGTCCAGGTCCGCAATGCCCAGTCCGACCAGAATGGGCACCACAAATGCCCATGGGGTGCCGAACCCCACAAGCCCCTCCAGGAGCGCGCCGAAAGCCCATGCCAGCATGATAGTCTGAATTCGAATGTCGGCGGTGGCGTGGTGGATCATCCAGGTTTTGAACCGTTCGAAATGTCCGGTCAGCACCAGCGTGTTGAAAATGATGAGGCCCCAGAACGTAATCCAGTCGATCACCCAAAAACCCGTCAGCCCGCCGTACAAGTAGGATTTGAGCGTGCCCGCCAGCGGCGCGTGCCACACATAAATGCCAATGGGGATGGTGATGACGCCCACGAGGATGGAGGCGAGCCATGCCGTCATGCGCAGGACCGCGAGCATGAAAAGCAAGGCGATGAGCGGAACTAGCGAAATCAGCACGCTGAGCCAGACATGTCCTGCCGGATCAAGAACCTGCTCAAACATCGCGTTTTTCCTTTCCTGCCTGCCGCCTCATTTTTCAAATACCGATGTTACGCGCACAAATATTGCCGCGAACAAATCCCGCGAAATCGATTCCAGCGCTATAGTTTCGCAAGAAATCCGGGCAAAGCAATACCACAAATAGATCGAGCTTCAAAAGAAAATTTCAGGTGGCTAATTTGGCATTCTCTCCGGAGCAATGAAAATCCTCGTCCGCCGCGGCGGACGGGCCACAGCAATCGAAATCGTAAGCATGGCATTGAAGTGTGAGGCAGCTCTGTAGCCCGGGTCTTCAGACCCGGGGATTCTTTGTTGTTCGTGGAAACTTTATCCGGCGTTTCGGTGCGTGCAACCTCAGGCTGGAGCAGCATCCGGGAACGCGCGCAACGGAGGCTGTCCATGCATGTCCGGCGCCTGGCTCGGCCGGGTGGAGTTATACGTATTCAGAAAATTATCCAAGTCCTGCTGCAATGTTTCGAGCGTGTGCTGAAACTTGCCGCGAAGCGCCGGAGCGAAAAATTCGTGCTGCAGGACGCCGAAAAATTGCATGCAGAGCGGGGAGTGTGTTTGGGGGGGCCGCTCCGCCTGCACGTGGCGAATGTGCGACGTGGCCAGAGAAGCTTCGAAGGGATGAATGGGCGCAATGCCGCAATACTGGCTCGTTTTGTCCGTAATGATTTGCTCGATGGGAACGCCGTGGCGGTTAAAAAACGGCACCACGCGGGTCGTGAAGATATCGGTCGCGTTCATGGCGCTTTCCGCGGGATACACCTTTGCGAAGGAGAGCCCGCTATAACCATCCACGACCGTCTCCACGTAGACTTCCGCCAATCCGGGAGCGTCGCCGACTTTTTTGAATTTGCAGAAAAAGAACGAATCCTGGAAAAGCGAGTGGCCCGGATACGGAGCGGATTCCACGATTTCAGGCGCGGACGTTGCCGCCCCGCATTCGTGAGGATGAAAAGCATGGGGTTGCGTTGAACGGGTCGAATACAGATCCGATTCACCCACCGGACGCCGTAGAATTCCTTGGGGGTAGTACACCCAAACCGAGCGCGATCCCTCGACGAAATTCGATTCCGCGGCTGGCAAGTGCGGAATGTTCTTGCATTTCCCGCATTGCTTTATCTTCGCGGGGGAATGGTCACATTGCTGGGGCTCCTGACACCACGAAGGGGCACCGGCGCGAGCGATATCGCCGAGATCATCGAGATTTTCCATACATCTCCTGGTTTGAGCCGGGTCCATCCAACCACCAGCAGTTTCTCAGAAGAGCGTCGAAAATAAAGTGCCCACTGTCACCCGGCAATGTGATGGATGTCACATCCCTGCGGAATGGTTCAGCGTATGTGTAGAGATACAGGGAGGTGAGTCATGAACGCCACAGCGGCAAAAGCGAGGATTTCTCTCAAGAATATCTTGTTTGCGACGGACTTCTCACCAGCCGCGGAGGCGGCTTTGCCTTACGCGATTGGGTTGGCGCAGCGTTATGGGGGGACCGTGCATGGCTTACACGTCAGGTTCCCGGCGACGTATCCCGTGGTCGGCCCCGAGGCCATGCCGCAAGTCTTACAGGCTGCCGAGGAGCAAGCCAAGATCGAAGCGCAGCAGTTGCACGCAATGTTGAACGGCGTCCCGCACGAGGTTTCCGTGGGTGAAGGAGAAGTTTGGCCCATGATCAGCGAGATCGTGCGCAAGGGGAAGACGGATCTCATCGTTATCGGCACGCACGGACGCACCGGGGTTACCCGGGCCCTGCTCGGGTCGGTGGCGGAAGAGATTTTCCGGCAAGCTGCGTGCCCGGTCCTTACCGTGGGGCCTCATGTTTCCAAGGATACGGAGCGGCGTCTGGAGATGAAGGAAATTCTCTACGCGACTGATTTTTCACCCGAGTCACTGGCCGCGATGCCCTTCGCCGTGTCCCTGGCGCAGGAGCATCAAGCGCGCCTGACGTTGCTGCACGTCGTCCCACCGCCGAAAGTCGGCGAACTGGTGCATGCCGAGCAATACGCCGAATCGACTCTGCGGCGGCTTCGAACGCTGGTGCCGGCGGAAGCCGAGTCCTGGTGCGAACCGAACTTTAGGGTGGAGCACGGCCCCGAGGCCGACAAAATCATGGAGGTCGCCAATTCGTTGGGCGCCGACCTGATCGTTCTCGGTGTTCGCGGAGCCGAAGGAGGAATGGGCGCGGCAACGCATTTGATGCAGTCGATCGCGCATCAAGTAGTCACCCAGGCTCAATGCCCGGTTCTCACGGTTCGCGGCTGACGCATGGCCGAGGCAGATGTGCCACCTGAAACGAACGAAGTGGAAGATCGCGGGGTTGTGCGTGGCGGCGAATCGAATAGCGATCCTCCCGCACAATCCCGGGTTTTTAAATTTTGGTCCGGAGATTCGCAACTCCTCAGCGATTTTGTCATCGCCGGCGTGGCCCTGGCAGGCATCGCTACATATTTTCTTCTGCGTTTTGTTTTTCACGCATCCAAATTTCAGCAGGACATTCCTCTATTTGTCGTCTTGCTGTTCGGCGGCCTCCCGCTTGTCATTAGCCTGATTCGAAAAAGCCTGGCCCGCGAATTTGGCTCTGATTTGCTGGCGGGTATTTCCATTATTGCCTCCGCTGTGATGGGGCAGTACCTGGTCGGCGCCATTGTGGTTCTCATGCTCTCCGGCGGCACATCGTTGGAGGAATTTGCGACGCGGCGCGCTTCCTCCGTGCTGGAAGCGCTGGCCAAGCGGATGCCGCAGACGGCGCACCGCAAGGCGGGAACGGAAATCACCGATATCGACGTCGCAGAGATCGCCATCGGAGACGTCCTTGTCGTGTTTCCACACGAAATATGTCCGGTGGATGGGATCGTCGCGGAAGGTCACGGGAGAATGAATGAAGCGTACCTGACCGGCGAGCCCTTCGAGACTTCGAAAGCCGCAGGAGCCGAGGTGATTTCCGGAGCCGTCAATGGGGAAAGCGCGCTGACGGTTCGCGCCACCAAACTTCCCATCGATTCCCGGTACGCGAAGATCATGCGGGTGATGCAGGAAACGCAGCAGCACCGTCCGCGGCTCAGGAGGCTGGGAGACATGCTGGGCGCGTGGTACACGCCTGTGGCCGTCACGCTTGCGGTCATCGCGTGGCTAGCCAGCGGGGAGTCGCAACGATTTCTCGCCGTACTCGTGATTGCAACGCCGTGCCCGCTTTTGCTGGCCATTCCCGTGGCCATCATCGGCGCAATTTCGCTTTCCGCGCGGCGAAGTATCATCATCAAGAACCAGGCCGTGTTGGAACAGATCGGAAAATGTACCACGCTGATTTTCGACAAGACCGGCACGCTGACGTACGGTCGCCCGGTCCTGACGGAAATTCTTTGCGCACCCGGAATTGCCGAAAACGAAGTCCTCCGCATGGCTGCGAGCGTGGAACTGTACTCCAAGCATCCGCTGGCCCGCGCGATTCTCGCCGCCTCCTCGGAAAGAAAACTGGAACTCGGCGCCGCATCGGAAGTCTCCGAAAGGCAAGGGGAAGGATTGCGCGGAACAATCGGAGCGCGGGAAGTATGGATCACGGGGCGCAAGAAAATCACGGACCAGGATTTGCCGTTGCCGAAGATTGCGGCGGGGCTGGAATGCATTGTGTTCATCGACGGCCAATACGCGGCCACGCTGCGCTTTCACGACGTTCCGCGAGCCAGGGGCCGTAGTTTTGTAAACCACCTGGGGCCGCGCCACCACGTCAGCCGTGTCCTTCTGGTTTCCGGCGATCGCGACTCGGAAGTCCGCTATCTTGCGGACCTTTTGGGCATCACCGAAATCCATTCGTCCAAGAGCCCCGAAGAAAAAGTGGCCATCGTCCGGAAGGAGACATTAACCGCCAAAACGCTGTTTGTCGGCGACGGCATCAACGACGCTCCGGCCATGCAGGCGGCGACCGTCGGCGTCGCGTTTGGAATGAGCAGCGAGATTACGGCCGAAGCCGCCGATGCGGTGATTCTGAATGCCTCGCTGGACAAGGTCGACGAACTGTTGCATATCGGCCGGCGCATGCGCTCGATCGCCCTGCTGAGCGCCTTGGGAGGGATGGGCCTGAGCGTCGTCGGCATGATTGCCGCCGCGTTCGGCTATCTTCTGCCAATTGAGGGCGCCATCGCCCAGGAAGTTATTGATTTGGTCGTAGTGTTGAACGCGGTTCGTGCTTCATTGCCGTTTAAAGATATGACGGATTTCTGAGCGTGCATCCGGCACTCGCCTTTCGTATGATTGCTTTCGGCCCCTTAAGCCCCCTGCCGTGAGTTCTGCAAAAGGAGATGCAACCAGGCGATGTGTGCAGCGGATAAATATCCAGGCGAGCGGCGCTCCGCGCTGGACAGCATGTTTTCTCCGAGCCGCGTCGCCGTCATCGGCGCGACCGACCGGCCGGGCAGCGTTGGCCGCACGGTGCTGGAGAAGCTGCGCGCGGAAACGTTTCGCGGACAGGTTTACGCGGTAAATCCCAAGCACACGGAAATTCTCGGCCTTCGCTGTTACTCGAAGATCGCGGATGTTCCCGAAAAAGCCGACCTTGCCGTTATCGTGACTCCGGCCAGGACCGTGCCGGGCGTCATCGCCGAGTGCGTGGACGCAGGGGTGCGCGCGGCGGTGGTGATTTCGGCGGGGTTCAAGGAATGCGGGGCGGAAGGGGCAGAGCTCGAGCGCGAAATTCAGAATCAACTTCGCCGCGGCACGATGCGGCTGATCGGTCCCAATTGCCTGGGCGTCATGATTCCTCATGCGGGATTGAACGCCACGTTTGCGCGGGAAATGGCGCGGCCGGGCAATGTCGCGTTCCTCAGCCAGAGCGGCGCGCTGTTGACGGCCATTCTGGATTGGAGTTTTCAGGAGCAGGTCGGCTTCAGCGCGATCGTATCGACCGGGTCCATGCTCGACGTGGGCTGGGGCGATCTGATCGATTATTTTGGAGAAGACTCCGCGACGGAAAGCATCCTGCTGTACATGGAATCGGTGGGCGACGCGCGAGCGTTTCTTTCCGCGGCGCGCGAGGTCGCCCTGCGCAAACCGATCATCGTGATCAAAGCCGGGCGCACGGCCGCGGCATCCAAGGCGGCAAGTTCGCATACCGGAGCGCTGACGGGAAGCGATGAAGTATTCGATGCGGCTCTGCGGCGCTGCGGCGTTCTTCGCGTTTCCAGCATTTCCGATTTGTTTTACATGGCGGAAGTGCTCGGCAAACAGCCGCGGCCGCGCGGCCCGAAATTAACGATCCTCACCAATGCCGGAGGGCCTGGCGTCCTGGCGACCGACGCGCTCCTGGAAGCCAAAGGCGAATTGACTTGTCTTTCGGATGCCTCCCTGGAATCGTTCAACCAGCTTCTTCCGCCGCATTGGAGCCACGCGAATCCCATCGACATTCTGGGCGACGCCGATCCGGACCGCTATTCAAAGGCGGTGGACATTGCCGCGAAAGATGAGAATAGCGACGGATTGCTGGTCATCCTTGCGCCGCAGGGAATGACGGACCCCGACCAGGTAGCCGAGCGTCTCACGGCTCACGCAAAAATTCACGGCAAGCCGGTGCTGGCCAGTTGGATGGGCGGCAAATCGGTTGCCAAGGGCATCGCGACCTTGAATGCCGCGGGCATTCCCACGTTTTCCTATCCGGACACGGCCGCGCGCGCCTTCATGTACATGTGGCGATACACGTACAACCTGCGTGGCCTCTATGAGACTCCGGTTTCATCCGGGAATCTGGATTCTTCCCGCGAAACGCAATCACAAACGAAAGCATTCCTGGAAACGATTCGCGCGGCCGGGCGGACCATACTGACCGAGGCGGAATCCAAGCACGTTCTCGCCCTTTATGGAATTCCGGTTGTGGAAACGCGCCTGGCAAAAAACGAATCGGAGGCTGCGGACTTTGCGCAGGCCATCGGTTTTCCCGTGGTGCTGAAACTCAATTCGGAAACGATCACGCACAAATCCGACGTTGGCGGGGTAAAGCTGAATCTTGCGAGCAGGGAAGCGGTGGTTCAGGCCTATCGCGAAATCGAATCCAGTGTCCGGGAAAAGGCTGGGGCGGAACATTTACAGGGCGTCTCCGTGCAACCGATGGCCCAGGGCGGCGGATACGAACTTATTCTTGGAAGCAGCGTGGACCCGCAATTCGGGCCCGTGATTCTATTCGGGTCGGGCGGAGAACTGGTCGAGGTCTACCGCGATCTCGCGCTGGCCCTTCCGCCGCTTAATTCCACGCTGGCCATGCGTTTGATCGAGCAGACAAAAATCTCTTGTGCGCTTGAAGGCGTGCGCGGGCGAGCGGCAGTGAATCAGTCAGCCCTGGAGAATGTCCTGGCCGATTTCAGCAGGCTGGTGATCGAGCAGCGGTGGATCAAGGAGTTGGACATCAACCCGCTGCTGGCGTCGCCGGAGCGCGTGATCGCCCTGGACGCGCGAATTCTCCTGCAAGACCCCCAGACGCCGGAGGAATCACTGCCGCGCCCGGCGATCCGGCCCTACCCGCTGCGGTATGTTTCACCATGGATAACGAAAAATGGCATGAAGGTGATGTTGCGGCCCATACGCCCCGAGGACGAGCCCGCGATGGCCAGGTTTCACGAGACACTGTCCGACCGCAGCGTCTATCTGCGTTTTTTTCACACGACCAAGCTGAGTTCCCGCGTCGCGCATATGCGCCTGATGAGCAAGTGTTTCATCGATTATGATCGGGAAATGGCGCTGGTCGCGGACTGGGAAAATCCAGCCGGGGGCGAACATGAAATCATGGCTGTCGGGCGGCTCACACGCATGCCGGGCAGCAGGGAAGGTGAAGTCGCGGTCCTGGTTGCGGACCGGTTTCATCACCAGGGCTTGGGTTCCGAACTCCTGGGACGTTTAATTCAAGTGGCACGCGATGAAAAACTGGCGCGCGTCCATGCCATGATCCTGCTCGAAAATATGGGCATGCGCGCGCTCGTCGTTCGTTATGGGTTCGAGGTCGTGAAAGATGCGGACCTGAGCGTCATCCACGCCATACTCACTCTTTAACCCGATCGCGGGCGATCGAACTGCACAGGCTGTTTGGAGAGAGAGGATGGCGCGATCAAAATTGCGATCCTCACATGAAAGCGCGTTGCTGGAGATATTGCGGGCTATTGTGCACAAGGAGCCAAGCGGGCAGACTTGGTCTTCCCGGCCGCCTATGCGATCCGGCAGGCGTAGTTTGAGGTAGTTATCCGACGGAGATCATGGCATCATCAGGGAGCCATTCTTAAACTTCTCTTCTTTGAAAGAGGAGGGCCGGCGGCCGCGCTTTGGGTTACTGATTGGGTTGGAGGCGGCCGCCGGATGCTGTCCCTGCTGGTCCATAATGATGGCGTGTTCAGGAACCAAGCAGGTGCATGCCTTCTTCCGCTGCCGGAAGTTCTGGCCATAGCAAGCGGATCAATACTCCTTCTCCTTGTTTGTACTCGAGTGTAAATATCTGTGAACACCTTTCGCAGAGCCAAAAATGTTCCACGTGATGGCCTTTATCCGCGGCGCCAAGAGGCAAATTCTCTCCTGCTTCCCTGCGAAAACGGAAAAGCCTGCCGCCTCCAAGCCAGTCAAACGCCGCCGCACAGCTCGGGTTGGAACATTTAGGGTGCAAATTCTGGAACATGACATCCCCCTGCACGGCAGGTGCGAAATTGCTCCAGTGAACCTGCTACGCAGCAACTCCTTCAATGGGAGTAGTTGGATTGCCTTTTTCACTTCCCGGCTCCGCCGCTTCAATCTGTGCAATCATCTCACGCAGCCAGCGAATTAAGGCGCCTTCCAGTTCCGGCTGTGTCGCACCACCTTGGTAAAGGTCAAACACCGTTTGGCCATCGCTGGTAAGGGGGATATGCCGGCATGGCACTCTTTCCCCTTGTTTCTCGGAAGGCACAAACTGCATGAGCAAGCATTCGGCGCAGGGACCCGGAAGGTCATGGGTATCGAAATTCATGCATGTCGGCGAGTCTTCGAAAATCAACTGCGCGTTGAAAGGTTCTCGCCGAGAGTAGTCGTATCCGCCGTTTTGCACGAAATTCAGCTCCGATTTCAGAACCTGCAAAACGTCCCTGTCATCCTGAGGCATCACTCACCCCCAGTGCTTTGTGAAGTATCAGGCAGCGCGGGTACAAATTCCGTGACCCCGGTCACGATCACGTGTGATTTAGATCACGGTGCACGGGCTGAGATTTGAGGTAATTGTAATGAAGAGGCGTGACCGAGTGGGAATAAGCGACACACCTTCGATGGGGCGGTTCCATTTTGTCAGCCGAGGCAGAGGGCGTATACTAGGGGTTGGCAAAGATATGCGCTCGCCCTACGGACTTCAAATCGTTGAAAACTGCGCCACCTGTCCTCACAAGGAAGACAGGCTCTTTTGCAATTTATCCCCCGCTGCCCTTCAGCGGCTTGCCGAAATTACCGGATCAGCCACCTATCCAAAAGGCGCCACGCTGTTTGTCGAGGGACAACCCGCTCGCGGGGTCTTTATTCTTTGTTCCGGGCACGTAAAGCTATCGACCTCCGCGTCCGACGGCAAGACCCTTATCCTCCGCATTTCCGAACCGGGCGACCTGCTGGGGTTGCCGGCCACGATTTCCGGCAGGGCTTACGAAGTTACCGCGGACGTGATTGAGCCCACCCAGGCCAATTTCATCAGCCGGACGGATTTTCTCAACTTTCTTCGCGAGCACGGCGAAGCCGCCGTGCGCGTGGCCCAGGAACTCAGCGAAACCTATCAGTCGGCATTCGCCGAAATGCGCACCATTGGGCTCTCCCACTCGGCAGGGGAGAAGCTGGCGCGGTTCATCCTGGATTGGGGCGCAAACCACAAGTCGGAAAATGGATCCGTAAAGTTCAATCTGACGCTCACCCACGAAGAGATTGCCCAGATGATTGGCGCATCCCGGGAAACCGTGACCAGGGTCTTTGCGGACTTCAAGAAAAAGAATCTCTTGCAGATTAAAGGGTCCAGCGTCACGATCAAGAGCCAGTCGGGATTAGAGCGGCTGGTGCAAGGTTCCTAATCCCGCCTTCTTGCTGTGGACTTCATATTCAGATAGATTGCAACCGTGAGCATGGGAAAAGCTGTGCGAATTAAAAGCTTATTGCTTCTCGCATGCATCCTGGCCGGCCTGTTTCCTCCGCCCGCCCTTGCCGCTGAATTAAAACCCGAGACCGTTCTTGCCTTCGATCACTACACCCAATTGCTCGAGGCGCGCATGGCCGAAGATCTCCGCGACGGCAATTTCCTTTATATCGATGGCCTGCCGAGCGATATTCGCATGCAGATTTACGAGCAGCTTCGCGGCGGAGAACCTTACATCGAGCACCTCCCTGTTCTGGAGAATGGAGTGCCGGTTGAAATTCCCTCCGGCTTGGTGCATCACTGGATCGGGATTATATTTATTCCCGGCGCCACGTACTCCCAAGCTCTGCAAGTTCTGCTGGATTTCGATAAACAGGCGGAAATCTACAAACCGGACGTTCAGAAATCGAAGCTGCTGGAAACCGACGGGAATATTTCAAAGGTTTACCTGCAGTATCTCAAGAAGTCGCTGGTCACCGTCGTGCTCAACGCGTATTTCACTTCCGAATATATCCCTTTGGGCCACTCGCGCGGCGAAATTGTTTCGCATTCCACTCGGATCACGGAACTCCAAAATCCCGGCGAGCCGGATGAGAAGGAACTTCCCGTAGGGAAAGACCATGGCTACCTGTGGCGGCTGAACAGCTACTGGAGAATCCAACAGAAGGATGGCGGCATATACCTGGAGATCGAATCGGTCGCGCTGAGCCGCCGCATTCCCGTTCTGATTGCGTGGCTGATCAATCCCATCGTTCGGAATCTTTCCAAGGCCGTCGTCCGCAACCTTCTGACGCAAACGTGCAAGGCGGTGCTTGACAACGATGCGCATGGGCCAGGTTCCACGGGGAGCGGCGCACAGAGCTGTGCGTCGTCCGATTCTCAATAGTCGACTGCCGTGAACTGATGAATGGCTTCGGCCACGCCGGCGAACGTCGAACTCTCGACCTCCCATTCGGCAACTCCTATCGCGATGATTACTCGCGTGGGTCCGCTCCCAATCATCCGGATTGATCGTTGCATAGGAACAGGGCTGGGTGTACGTTATCGGTCGCCGGGAATATTCAATAGCAGCGATAGTCGATCCAAGATCCCGCTCTTTGGCCTCTTCTTTATTCGGACAAGATACGGGAATTCGCGGCGGAGAATCGTGACCCGACCTTGGGCTCCGGTTCAGGGAGACAGGAGAATTGACGATGCCAAGTGAAAAGGATCCAATTTCCGCGAAAAACAATTTGGTCGAGAGGCGGGAATTTCTCAGCGGCGCGGCAACTTTAGCAGGAGCTTCGCTGGTTGGCGGCGCCGGATCATCCTTGCTGGAGAGTTCCGCCAGCGCCGAGCCTGTGCCCGAGCCTGCGCCGCCCTCCATGACGCCGGATGTGGAGCGCAAGCTGGCGCGTTGGCAGGACCAGCGATGGCTGCTCGATGCGGTGATCGCCACGATTGGCCCGGAATGGGACCAGGGCCGGTTGGGCGGTCTGGCCGGCATTCCCGGCGGAGGCGCCGATGCCGCCGGATTGCGCGCGCGCATCCACAAGTTCAATGACATTTCGCGCGAATTTGCGCGCACTGCCGTGCGCCGGGAAAGGGAAGCGCGGCAATACGAGAAGGAAGGCCGCGCGATTCCCGCGCGCGAAAATTATTTCCTGGCGGCGCATCTGTACGCCGGCGCGCAATGGCCCATCTTCGAAAACACGCCCGACAACATTGCCCTTAACGATAAGAAGAACGAGTGCTATGCGAAATATATCAAGTATGCCGACCACGAAATTCGACGAGTCGAGGTGCCGTTCGGCGGCAGCGGCAAAACTTTGCCCGGATATCTGCACTTGCCTCCCAACGCGTCGGGCCGCGTGCCTTGCGTGTGGTCCATTTCCGGCCTCGATAGCAACAAAGAAGGCGGCGCGGCCATCTATGGAGACGGGCTGCGAGAACGCGGCATCGCCACGCTGGCGCTGGAAGGCCCCGGGCAGAACGAGTGCGCCATTCGCGGAATTTATTTGACGCAAACCAATTGGCAAGACGCAGGCCGCGTGGTGCTGGAATGGCTGCGTTCTCAAAAAGAGATCGATCCGGACCGCGTCGCACTACGCGGGGCAAGCTTGGGATCGTACCTGGGCACGCAGGTCGCTTCGATCGACGCACGCCTGAAAGGGGCTGCCCTGCAGGCCATGGCCGTCGAGCCGACGATGCATACGGCATTTGAAACGGCTTCTCCGTCGTTCAAGCTGCGCTTTTTGTATTACACCGGTTTGCCGACGGAAGCGGAACTCGACAAATTCCTACAATCGTGGACACTGCGCGGCGTGGCCGAAAACGTCAAGTGTCCTTATTTGCTTGTCGGCGGCGAAGACGATCAGCTCACTCCCGTCGAATATGGATTCCAACTCATGGATTTAATCTCCGCGCCCAAGCAGATGATCCTGTACGAGGGCGCCCTTCACAGCGTCAGCGGATCGCCCGCGACGATCAACGGGCCGAGCACCGGCACGTTCGTCGCGGAATGGTTCAATGACCGTTTTGACGGCAAGCCGATGCCCAGCAAGCTCATGAAGGTGGACTCGGGCGGGCAAGTGCATGATTTCAAGTTCGAGGATTCTCGCAAATCGATTTCGGTAACGCTACTGTGGCAGGGAGCCGAACAGCGAGTCATCTCACCGGAGAAGCCGACTCAAGTGCAGGAGCCGTGAAGCGGAACAGGCTATTTTATGGCAATAGCGGTACCCAAAGAATTTGGCATAGGCGCCGCTCTCCCGCGATAAGTTCCGTGAGGTGATGGCGGCCCTGCCGTGAAAGCACACCATCTGAAAGGAAAAATAGCATGAGCGAAATCACGCGGCGGGGATTCGTAAAGGGGGTGGCGCTGGCGCCGCTGGCGTTCACTCCCGTCACTTTGGAAGCGCAGACGGCGGCGCCTAGCAATCGTTTCGATATCGTGGTGGCCGGCGCCGGACACAACAGCCTGATCGCGACCGCGTACCTGGCCAAAGCAGGCTTTCGCTGCCTGGTTTTGGAAGTGGACAGCGTCGTCGGCGGCGGAGTGAAAACACAAGAATTGACCCTGCCGGGCTTCAAGCATGATACCTGTTCGACCGCGCATAACGGCATTCAAGGCAATCCGCTCATGCGCAACGACGAACTGAAGCTGGGCGACTACGGCCTGGAATATATCTCGCCCGATCCCATCATGCACATGCCGTTCGCCGATGGCACCTACATCACGCAGTGGGCCGATCTGGACCGCTCCGCCGCCGAATTTGCTGAAATTTTCCAAAAAAGACGGCGAAGCCTACCGGCGCATGTATCACGAGAGTGAAGCCGCGCGGGATCTGCTCGGGGCGGATACGTTTGTGCCGCCGGGTTTTGGAAAGCCGCTCAGCGAGCGCCTCGCCGCCAATCCCATGGGAAAAATCTGGCAGCGGCGCCTGGCCATGTCCGCCTGGGACGTCCTTCGTGAAAATTTTGAGGATGACCATTGCCGGGCGTTCCTGATGGCAACGCCGTGGAGCATGCAGCCGCCGCAATATCCCATGACCGGGCGGTCCGCCTACTCGTCGATCCGGACAACGCCTCGCAAGATTGCGAAAGGCGGATCGGGGATGCTGACCCAAGCGATCGCGCGGTTCATCGAGGCGCACAACGGCGTGATCCTCGTGAACAAATCGGTCGCGCGGCTCATCGTCGAGGGCGGGAAATGCGTGGGCGTGGAATGCGCGGACGGAAGCTCCTATCGCGCCGATAAAGCCGTGCTTTCCACGATGCACATCAAGCATCTGGTCGATATGGCGCCGCGCGAATTGTGGCCGCAGGATTTTCTCTACGGAGTGGAGACCTGGGAGGGCGAAATTTCCGAAGTGGTGACGCACTATGCGCTCAAGGAGCCGCCGAAGTATCCCATCCAGGGCGGCACAATTTCGCCGGCGGAATCGGCCATTTTGGCGGGCTCGGAGCGGTTACTGCGCTTTGCTTACGATGACACAATCGATGTGTCCAATATCGATGAGCCTCCGATCTCCGTCTTCTGCAGCAGCGTCGCCGACCCGACGCGCGCCCCTGCCGGGATGCACACGCTGAAGGTGCTCGGCTTTCATCCCTACAATCTGAAAGAAGGGCCGAAGCATTGGGACGCGATTAAAGATCAAGTGTCCGATGCGCAATTGAACTATCTCCGGCGGTTCGCGCCCAATCTCACCGACGATAAAATCCTGGGCCGATTCGTGATGAGCCCGCTGGATCTGGAGCGCAAGAATCCAAGCATGTGGCGCGGCAGCATTCACGGCGGCTCGTCGGACCCGTCGCAATCGGGCGCGATGCGTCCGATGGCGGGGTGGGCGCAATATCGCATGCCGATCCCCGGTCTTTACCAGACTGGCGATTGCACGTATCCCGGCGGTTCCGTCACGGGCGCGCCCGGGCGCAACGCAGCCGTCGTAATGCTCAAGGATTTCGGTACGAGTATCGAGGAAGTGGTGGCGAAAAAAACGTAAGCAAGCTGGAATCAGTGGAAGTTATCCCATAATCGTGTTTTGTAGGTCGGGGCTTCACAGGCTGTGGAAAAAGGGCGAAATGTTTGTAGGTCGCGGATTCAGCCGCGACATTCAGGGACTCAAAAAACAAGGGCTTTAGCCCCTGAAGTCCTATCGATTTAGACGGCTGGCTATTTATGAGACGGCTTCGAGTTTCCCATTAGGTCGCATCGGACGCGGGGAAAAACAGGAGGCTGCGATGAGTAAAATCACGCGGCGCGGATTTGTGAAGGGCGCGGCGCTGGCTCCGCTGGCGCTCGGCTCTCTGGACGGCATGGCGCAGACCTCGGCGCCGGCCGACCGTGCGAGCACGAGCGACCGGTTTGACGTCGTCGTTGCCGGTGCGGGTCACAACAGCATGATTGCCGCCGCGTATCTGGCCAAGGCCGGGTACAAAATCGTGCTCCTCGAGGGCCGGCCGAAGGTTGGAGGCGGAGTGAAGACCGCGCAGCTTACTCTGCGCGGTTTCCTGCACGATACCTGCTCGACGGCGCACAACGGGATCCAAGGCAATCCCATGTTGCGGGACAACGAAATTAATCTGCCCGAGTACGGCCTCGAGTTTGTCTATCCCGATCCGGTCTATCACATGCCGTTTGCCGACGGCACGTACATCACGCAGTGGCGCGACCTGGACCGCACCTGCGCGGAACTCGCGAAATTCTCTAAAAAAGACGCCGCGACGTACCGCCGCATGATGGCCGAATACGAATCCGTGGCGCCCCTTTTTGAAGTGGTCACGTTTGCGCCAATCGGGTTCGGGAAATCTCTGAACGAGCGCCTGGCCGGACATCCGAAGGGCAAATTGTGGCAGCGTCTAATGGCGATGTCCTGCTGGGAAATCATCCGCGCCAATTTCGAGGATGACCACGTCCGCTGCTTCATGATGGGCTGCCCGCTGCCGACGCAGCCGGTCATCGATCCGATGACGGGCCGCTCCGCATACGCCATTTTTAACCAGCAGCGCCAGAGCCGGCCGATTCCGAAAGGCGGGTCGGGCGCGCTAACCGAAGCGCTGGCGCGATATATCGAGGCTCACGGCGGCGTGATCCTCACGAATAAACCGGTTGCCAAGCTGATCGTCGAAAACGGCCGGTGCACGGGAGTGGAATGCGTGGACGGCGCCTCCTATCGCGCCGACAAGGCGGTCCTATCGACGATCCATATCAAACAGCTTGTAGATATGGCGCCGCATGAATTGTGGGGCCAGGATTTCATCGACGGCGTCGACACGTGGCAGGCCGAAGTGCAAATGTTCGTCGCCAATTATGCGACGAGCGAACCTCCCACCTACACCGTGGAAGGAGGCGTCGTCACGCCCGTCAATTCCGGGCTGGTGGCAACGCCCGAAACCGTGCTGCGCATCGCCTATGATTTCGCGCGTTCGGCCGTGAATCTGGATGATCCGCCGCTGGCAATCCATTGCACCACTTCCGCCGATCCCACGCGCGCCCCCGCCGGCATGCACACCATCAAAGTGGTCGGCTGGCAACCCTATGAATTGAAGCAAGGCCCGGAGCACTGGGATGTCATCAAGAAGCAGGTGGCCGACACGTGCTTGAATTACATCCGCCGGTTTTCACCGAACCTGACTCCGGACAAGATTCTGGCCGAAGTAATTCAGAGCCCTCTCGATCTGGAGCGCATGAATCCCCACAACTGGCACGGCAGTTGTCATGCCGGTGCGCAGAGTCCGTCGCAATCCGGCGCCTTGCGGCCC
>CAWAEW010000028.1:0-17423 GCA_963781055.1 Terriglobia bacterium | reverse complement strand
ATCCAATTCAGTATCTTAAGCAAAAATCGCGCAAGTTGCCGGATATTCACCCGCGTTTCATATTTTCGTTACATACCGCAAGTACCCTGAATGGCGCGGGGGAAATTCCCAGTACAAGGCGGCGAGATGGCGACCCAGGTTTCCAAGCGTACAAACGATTTATGAGGATGTGCTCGCGAACTACCTGATCTCGATGGCCCGCACGGTCGAGAGCAGCGTGGAGATGCCCTCGACGCGCTGTTGCGGCCCAATCTGGAACGGCCAAGGCGCTGTCCAGCCAGGTGTTTCTGGTCGAGCCGCGCATCAACGAAATGGAAATGCTGATCGACGATCATGCCGTGCGCATGCTGCGCACCGGCCTGCTCGATGACGAGGAAATTCGGCGCGTCGTGGCCACGCAGAAAATTGCCAACGATCTGGAACGCATCGGCGATCTCGCCGTCAATATCTCCGAGCGCGTGATTTCGCTGGCGGGAATGAATGTGACCGAGACGCCGCAGGACCTCGAACCCATGAGCGGCGCCGTGCGCGGAATGCTGGGCCGCAGCCTGGGCGCGCTGATTTTCCGCAATGTCGTCCTGGCCGGCGAAGTGCTGGAATCGGACGACGTGGTGGACCGCTATCGCGACCAGATTTTTGAGCACTTGCTCGCGGGAATGTCCGGGAGCCTTCGCAGGTGGCGCCGCACATGCAGTTCGTGCTGGCGACGCGATATCTGGAGCGCATCGCGGATCACGCCACAAATATTGCCGAAGACATTATTTTCTGGGTGCGTGGTTTGGATGTACGGCACGGACGCGCGCGGCTCAACGTGGAAGAAATGAATTATCCCGAAAAGAGAGTTTGAATTACGCTGCGCAAAATTCCGCGGACTCCAGTCCTGCTTCTGGACGGCCAGCAAAGCCCGCATCAGTTTTTGCGCAGTAACGACGAACTTCGTGTTGCAACCCCACCCCGGGCCGGCGCTCCCCTGGCGTCGGCCCATCCTCCTTCTTGCGGCAACTGACACAAAATAAAGCAGTTGCAGGATTTTTTGGCTTTTATGTTCGGATCATGACCTTGTAACACAGCTGTAACAATTAAGGATCAGAATTCACTTCTGAATCCAGGAGAGAAAATGCGAATCGTAAAGTACTTAGTGTTCTGGCAGTTCTGCTTGCGCTTGGAACCGTGGCTGTCGCCGAGGGCGGGCAAGTTCTATTGAACGCCGCCGGCGCGACTTTCCCTTATCCGATTTATTCCAAGTGGTTCGATGAATATCACAAGCGCATCCGAACGTTCAGATCAATTATCAATCCATCGGGTCCGGCGGCGGCATCCGCCAATTGACTGGACAAGACAGTCGATTTCGGCGCGTCCGACGGGCCGATGACGGACGACCAACTCAAGCAGGCCGGCTTCCCGATCCTTCATTTCCCGACAGTCCTTGGGGCCGACGTTCCGAGCTACAACATTCCGGGTGTGAATGCGGAACTGAATTTCACTCCCGAAGCGCTGGCGGGAATTTTTCTGGGCAAGATCACGAAGTGGAACGATCCGGCCATCACGTCGGCGAACCCCGGCGTGAAACTGCCCGGTGACGACATCGTAGTTGTCCACCGCTCCGACGGCAGCGGCACGACTTACATCTGGACCGATTATCTTTCCAAGGTCAGCCCGGAGTGGAAGCAAAAGGTGGGCAAGGGCACATCCGTGAACTGGCCGGTGGGCTTGGGCGGCAAAGGCAACGAAGGCGTGGCCGGATTGGTCAAGCAGACGCCGGATGCAATCGGCTACGTCGAATTGATTTACGCGATCCAGAACAACATGTCCTACGGACAGGTGAAGAATCGCTGCGGGCGCATTCGTGAAGGCCGATCTGGCGAGCGTTTCGGCGGCAGCGGCGGCAGCGGCGAAGTCCATGCCGGACGATTTCCGCGTTTCCATCACCAATCCGCAGGGTAACAAGGCAGCCTATCCGATCTCGAGCTTCACCTGGCTGCTGATTCCCGGCGAAGATTCAGCGACGCCGCCAAGCGCGATGCGATAAAGGACTTCCTGAAGTGGATGATGACGGATGGGCAGCAGTACTGCGAAGGGCTGGCCTACGCCAAGCTGCCGAAGGAAGTCGTCGCCAAGGAAATGAAGGCCATCGCGAAGATTCAGTAATGCTTCACAAATAGCACAGGAATCGGATCAACTTAGATGGCCACCACACCCAATGCGGCAACGCCCGCGGACCTCAGTTGGAGTCCGCGGGCGTTGCTGCGCCGTATGCAGAGGCGCCGATGAGATCGCGCATCTCATCACGCTGATCGCGGCGGCGATCCTGCTGCTGATCACCGCGCTGCTGGTGTATCAACTCTGGATCCATTCGGCGGAGTCGCGGGCCAAATTCGGCTGGAGTTTTTTCGTCACGAAGACGTGGGACCCGGTCGCCGGCGATTTCGGCGCGCTGCCGTTCATCTATGGCACTCTGGTGACTTCGGCGGTGGCGCTGGTGATTGCGGTTCCGCTCGGCGTGGGCGGGGCCATCTTTCTGGCCGAACTTGCGCCGCCCAAACTTTCCTCTTCGTTGACTTTCGTCAGTGATTTGCTGGCGGCGGTCCCCAGCGTGATTTACGGATTGCTGGGCGTGTTTCTGCTGGTGCCCATCATGCGGACCACCATCCAGCCGGCGTTGAAGAAGACGCTGGGATTTTTGCCGCTGTTTCAGGGGCCCGCGTACGGCATCGGATTCCTGACGGCGGGCATCGTTCTGGCGATCATGATCGTGCCGTTTGTCCTCTCGGTGTCGCGCGAAGTTCTGCTGGCCGTGCCGCGCGACCAGCGCGAAGCGGCGCTGGCGCTCGGCGCGACCAAATGGGAGTCCACCTGGAAAGTGGTGGTGCCCGCGGCGCGCATCGGCATCTTCGGCTCGGTTTTTCTGGCGCTGGCGCGCGCGCTTGGGCGAGACGATGGCCGTGACCATGGTCGTCGGCAACAATCCCACGATTGCCGCCTCCCTGTTTTCGCCCGGCTATTCGATCGCCGCGGTGCTGGCCAATGAATTTTCCGAGGCCACCGGCAACTTGTATTTGAGCGCCCTGATCGAGTTGGGACTGGTGCTGTTCCTGCTGACCTTCGTGCTCAATGGCCTGGCGCGGCTTGCTGATTCTGGTCACCACGGCGCGCGGCAGCGGGGTATTGCCGTCATGAGCGTGCGGCTGATCTGGCGGAAGTCGCTGAACGTCTTCATGCTTTCGCTCACGGGGCTGTGCGCCTTGCTCACTGTGTCGGCCCTGTTTTTTATTCTCGGCTATCTCGTCTGGAACGGCGGAAAAGATCTTGTCCTGGAATTTCTTCACGCAAGCTTCCCGCTCCGGTGGGCGAGGTCGGCGGCGGAATGGCCAATGCCATCCTGGGCACCCTGAAGCTTGTTGTTGCTCGCGGCGCTGTTCGGTGTTCCCATCGGTTTGCTGGGCGGCGTGTATCTGGCGGAATTTGGCGGACGGACGATACCGTTCATTGTGCGCTATACGGCCGACCTGCTGAACGGCGTGCCGTCCATCGTGATCGGTATTTTTGCGTACGCCCTGGTGGTGATGCCCATGCACCACTTCTCGACGCTGGCGGGCGGGTTCGCGCTGGGAATCATGGTGATCCCGACGGTGCTGCGCAACACGGAGAGTTTCCTGCGCGACGTGCCGCGGCGCTTGCGCGAGGGCTCCTTTGCGCTGGGCGCGAACAAATGGAAGATGATCGCGACGGTGGTGCTGCCCGCCGCTTCGCGCGGCATTCTTACGGGCATCCTGCTGGCGCTGGCGCGCGTGGCGGGAGAGACGGCGCCGCTGCTGTTCACCGCGTTCGGCAACCGCTACTGGAGTCCCGGCTGGAACCAGCCGACGTCGTCGCTTCCGGTCGTGATTTACACCTACGCTACCGGGCCCGTACGAAGACTGGCACCGGCAGGCGTGGGCCGCCGGACTGGTTTTGCTTGGATTGGTCTTGTTGACGAATATCACGGTTCGCGCGTTTTTGTCGCGCGGGGCCTCGTATGAGAGGACCTGACGATGGACTGCTGCCTTTCCACTCATGGCGAATTCGGGGGCTGCGGCTGCCTCCTCTTCGGCTAAGACTGCCGCGCATACACCTACCATGACCACACCCGGCGCCAACACGCTGCGAATGAAAGTCACGAAGCTCAATTTCTATTACGGCAAGAACCACGCCCTGCATAACGTGTCGATGGACGTGGCCACCAACCGCGTGACGGCGATGATCGGACCCTCGGGCTGCGGCAAATCCACCCTGCTTGCGGACGCTGAACCGGATGCACGAAACGCTTCGCCACACGCGCCTGGAGGGCGAAATCGCGCTCGATGGCGTGAATATTCTCACGCTCGATGTGACCAAGCTGCGCCGCATGGTGGGCATGGTGTTTCAGAAGCCCAATCCGTTTCCCAAGTCCATCTATGAAAACGTGGCCTATGGGCTGCGCATTAACGGCCATACGGGACGTCTGGACGATGCCGTGGAAAAAAGCCTGCGGCGCGCCGCGCTGTGGGACGAAGTGAAGGACAAGCTGCAACAAGTCCGCCTACGCGCTGTCCGGCGGACAGCAGCAGCGGCTTGTGCATTGCGCGGGCGCTGGCGGTCGATCCCGAGGTGCTTCTGCTGGATGAGCCGTGCTCGGCGCTCGACCCGGTGAATACGGCGAAGATCGAGGAGTTGCTGTTCGAATTGAAACCCACGTGCACCCTGGTCATCGTCACGCACAACATGCAGCAGGCGGCGCGCGTCAGCGATTCGACCGCATTCATGCTGAATGGCGACCTGATCGAGTTTTCGCCGACGGGGACGATGTTTACGACGCCGAGCGATCCGCGCACCGAGGCGTATATCACCGGCCGTTTCGGATGATTCCGCACGGCGGCAGCGTCGGCGGCAAAAGCGGTCCATAGATTTTTTGCATCGCTCTTTTTGCGGGAATCGCGTCATACTGATAAGTGGCGCAATCAGGCCGGGATTTTCGGTTGTGGCAGCAGAAGTCCAGGAACTGTCCGTCGAGAGGGTTTAACGAATGGAACGCCATTTTGAACGCGATCTTGAGGAACTGAAGGAGCGGCTGCTCTGGATGGGCAGCCTGGCCGAACGCGCCGTGCATCAGGCCGTCCATTCCGTGCTGGACGCGGATGAAACGCTCGCCCAGACCGTCCTCAAGGAAGAGAACACCATCAACGAGCTGCAGATCGAGATTGACGACCGCGTCGTGCAGTTGCTGGCCCTGCAGCAATTGATGGCCGCGGATCTTCGCTTCGTTCTGGCCATCGCGCGCATCAACAACGATTTGGAACGCATCGGCGACCAGGCCGTGAACATCGCGCATTCGGCCACGCGCATCGTGCGCCACCCGCGCGTCAAGCCCTACGTCGATCTGCCGCGCATGGGCGAACTCGCCGAAAAAATGATGCGCGACAGCCTCGATTCCCTCGTTCGCCGCGACATCGAGCTGGCTCGCTCCGTGCTTTCCCGCGACGATCAGGTCGACCAGCTCCGCGACCAGATTTTCCGCGAGCTCCTGAGCTACATGATGGGCGACTCCTCGGTCGTGTTTCCCGCGTTCGAGCTGATCCTGGTGGCCAAGAATCTCGAGCGCATCGCCGATCACGCCACCAACATCGCCGAAGACGTGATCTACATGGTCGCCGGAAGCGATGTCCGCCATCCCGCCGTGGACCGCAATCCCGCGTAAACGCATTGCCTTGAAAACAAGAAACATTTGAGACGCGGGTGTAGACCGTCTTTCGGACGGAATCGACGCAAGGCAAGGACGCTGCGCCCGGCCCTCCTTCAAAAAGGGCCGGGCGCACGGGAGATCTGCACCATTTACTTATTGGTTATATTTCACCAGATGGAATTACATTGTCCCGCGCCTGGTTATCGCCCGAAGGTATAACCGATCGAGACGGTATATTGCGGCACAAAATTGCTGCCGTATTGCTGGTTCAAATTGGGCACATAGTGGAAATCCATCTGAGGCTTGATGAACATGCCTGACTTGACGTACAGCTTCACGCCAACGGCTCCGTGCACTTGAAAGTGATTGGAGCTGAAAAGATACTGGCTCTGACTAGATAGGACCCCCAGACTTTGGGAGGAATAAAAGGACAATTTGGCGCCGCCAATTCCACCTTCCAGCACGGGAACAATGCGACTGTCAGCCGAGGCGGGCTGATATATGGCATTAAAGTCGTAAAAGCCAGGACGAACATTTAACCCCTCGGTGGGCAGAAAGGGGGCTTGAGTAAAACGGAAGGAATATTCGCCATTGACCCCGAGATGTGCGTTGATCATGTATTCGCCGCCAAAGACGCCGAAGGTCCCGCCCATCACCGGCGCAGGCACGCAGGTAACGGCGATCGGATCTAAGATCTGATGCGACGCACAGCCCGCGCTCGTAGTTGCGCCGTCGGTTGCGCTGCCCACGCCAAAATAGACGCTTACCTGCTGCGCGCCCGCTTGATTGACGCCGGCAAGCAAGAAAAGGAATAGGAGTGGAATCGTGCGTATTGTGAATTTTGACAAAGGTAATCTCCTTGGCATAAATGTCAGCGCAGAAAAGCGCACATTAGTAGATGACACAGCACCCCCAATGGTTGTTTGTAGCGGGAGTGCCGATTTTCGCGAGGTTTTAACTATTGGGCCAGCGACCGCTGGTTTTTTTAACGCATCCACAATGCAAGTGAGGGAATCCATAAGAGTCTGTATTTAGGATTCCAGGAAAGCAAAACATAGCGTCACTATGCAGGCGCGCTCCAACTTGCCGGCGCGCCGAAAACCCACGGCGCGGGCGCGCCCAACGCGCAGCCCATAAATCTTGGAATTCGACGCGATACCACTCCCGCAAAATCCAAACTTAGTGTAAATTCCTATAGGTCCGCTAGATGCGATTGCGGACGCAACGATAAATCCAATCCAACCTGAATTGAGGTTGCTGCCGAAGGGGCCACCCGCATGAGCCGGGATACTTTATCCGTCACTGATAACCGCACGGGGAAGTCATACGAACTTCCCATTAAGAACGACACCATCCGCGCCATCGATTTGCGCCAAATCAAAGTCGCAGCCGATGATTTCGGGATGATGAGCTATGACCCGGCCTTCAGCAATACGGCCTTGTGTCACAGCAAGATTACCTTCATCGACGGCGACAAGGGAATCCTGCGATACCGCGGCTATTCCATCGAGGAGCTGGCCGAGAAGAGCACCTATCTCGAGACCGCCTACTTGATTTTGCACGGCGAGTTGCCGACTCGGGCGCAACTCGATGATTGGACCTACCACATCACGCACCACACCTTCATTCACGAATCGGTGAAGAAATTTCTGGATGGCTTCCACTACGACGCTCACCCGATGGGCATGATGATCTCGGCCATCGCGGCGCTTTCGACGTTCTATCCCGAGGCCAAGGACATCTTCAACAAGGAGTCGCGCCGCAAGCAGACCTACCGGCTGATCGGAAAAATGCCGACGCTGGCCGCGTTTTCCTACCGCCACAGCCTGGGCATGCCGTTTGCCTATCCGGACAACGAATTGAGCTATGCCGGAAATTTTCTGAACATGCTGTTCAAGACGTCCGAACTGAAGTACCGGCCCAACCCGACGCTGGAGCGCGCGCTGGATATTCTCTTCATCCTGCACGCGGATCACGAGCAGAATTGTTCGGCCAACGCCATGCGCTGCGTCGGCAGCTCGCACGTGGACCCGTTCTCGGCGACCGCTGCCGCTACCGCCGCGCTCTACGGCCCGCTGCACGGCGGCGCGAACGAGGAAGTCCTCCGCATGCTGATGGAAATCGGCTCGCTCGCCAACGTGCCCGCGTACATCAAGCGCGTGAAAGCCGGCGAAATGAAGCTGATGGGCTTCGGCCACCGCGTCTACAAGAACTACGATCCGCGCGCGCGCATCATCAAGCACGTGGCCGACGGCGTCTTCGAAATCATGGGCCGCAATCCGCTGCTGAATATCGCGCTGGAATGCGAACGCATCGCCCTCGAGGACGACTATTTCGTCTCCCGCAAGCTCTATCCCAACGTGGATTTTTATACCGGGCTGATCTACCAGTCGATGGGCTTCCCGGTCACCATGTTCCCCGTGCTGTTCGCGATTCCGCGCACCAGCGGCTGGATCGCGCAGTGGGAAGAGATGCTGCAGGATCCCGAGCAAAAGATCGCCCGGCCGCGACAGGTTTATCCTGGGCCACGACCTGCGGTCTTATGCGCCGCTCGACCAGCGCGGTTAGTTTCGTTTGATTTGTTTTTATTTATTGATGTTCCCGGCGAGGGGGTGTCTTTGAGATGGCATCCCCGGTCACGGTCCTTGACATCATTGCGGTGCCGGACAACACTAAAGTTCCCCCTTCCAGAAAGTGGATTCCCTGGTTCGCTTGGCCGCCCGGCACCAGCGCGACTTGCGTTGAATCGTGTCGAGGCGTGCCTTCTCTATTCCTTATCCGGAACGGGAATCTTGAGGCTGTGCGTTGTCCACGAACGGAGTTGCGATCCGCGTCCTTTTTGTTGGCGCATTTCAGGATGCCGGCAGGCTTCGCGAGTTGCTGGACTCGAATGAGTCCGCCCAGTACCAAATTACCCCTGTTGCCGGCCTGGATGTTGCCGCCGAACGGATTTCCGGCGGCGAGGCGGACATCTTATTGCTCGACGTGGGGACGCAGCAGAGCCAAGGCCGCGCGCTGGTGGAAGCCGCTCGGGTCGCTGCGCCGGACCTGCCGGTAATCGTCCTTTCGGATTCCGAAAACGAAACGCTGGCGGTGGAGTCGCTCCAGCAGGGCGCGCAGGATTTCCTGGCAAAGGGGCAACTGGACCGTGCCACGTTGGCCCGTTCCCTGCGCTACTCCATCGAACGCCATCGCCTCCAGAAGACGCTGCAAAGCCTTTCCCTGATTGACGATTTAACCGGCCTGCACAACCGCCGCGGATTTTTGGCGCTTGCCGAGCAGCATTTGCGGGTCATTCTTCGCAAGGGCGCCGCGTTCCTGGTCTATCTGGATTTGGACAATTTAAAAACGATCAATGACACGTTCGGCCATTTGGAAGGCAACCGCGCACTGGTGGTGACCGCCAATATACTCCGGGCGTGTTTTCGCCAATCCGACATCCTGGCCCGGCTCGGTGGCGATGAATTTTGCGTCCTGATGACCGACGCCGGTCAGGACTCCGAGCAGCAAGTCCGCAAACGCCTGCGGCAGCGCGTGGATTTCACAAATGCGCTTTCTCCCCGGCACTTTCGCATTTCCTTTAGCCTGGGTTTCGCGAATGTGCCCTCGCATCCACCAGCCTTCGCTGGAGGAGTTGCTCCGAATTGCCGATGAACGCATGTACGAAGAAAAACGGAACAAGCACGTGCGCGGCACTTTTTTAACCCCTCTGAAACAACCAAGCGTCGCGTAGCTCCCGCGGCCCTTGACGCCCCCTAAATTTCAGTTCAAGTCGTCCCCACAGATTGCCGATGTACGCAACGAGATGTGTCCGCCGTCTCCGTGAATCATTTCGCGCGAACGGCCAGAGATTGCGCGGGCATGTTTTCGTTTCAGGAGACGGGATGCATTTCTTGGAGGCACGTCATTTTCGCGGGAGGCTTCTTGCCGCATGGCTATTGCCATGTGCGGACGCTGGATCTGCGCGGCGCAGATGTCGTATCCGATTCCCTGATCGCAGCCTCGGCCCTTTCGATCCCGCGGCCAATCCGGAATGAGCCGGCGGAGATGTCCGGATGAGCCAAACCGCCGCGAACGAAACTCTCACCACGTTGTGGAACATGTCCGCGCCCCTGCATGTGATTATCCTTGAGAGCTCGCGGGCGGATGCGGAACTCAGCCTGCGCGAATTGCAGCGGGCTGGATTTCAATGCCAGCCGCTCATTATCAGCACGCGCGCCGAGTTTCTCAACACCCTTGCGCGCTTTCCCTATGACATCGTGTTGGCGGGTTACCGGCTCCCGGGCTGGACGGGAATGGACGCCTTCGCAGCCTTGCGCCAGTCCGGCCGCGAAGTACCTTTCATTCTAGTCACCGGGAAGCTGGGGGAAGAAGCAGCGGTCGAATGCATCCGGCAGGGCGTGACCGACTGTGTTTTCAAGGACCATTTGGCGCGCCTCCCGTTTGTCGTCGCGCGCGCGCTGGAGGAAAAAGCCCTCCGAGACGCCCGCAACCTCATGATCGAAACGCACCGCCAGAGCGAGGCCAACTCCCTTATTCTCTTTGCGCACAATCCGCTTCCGATGTGGGTGCTCGAAAGGGAGGGCTTGCATATTCTTCAGGTCAACGACGCGGCGATTTCCCACTACGGATATGAACGCATGGAATTTCTTCAAATGCATGCCGGTGACCTGCATCCAGCCGAAGAAGTTCCCGCCCTTCTGGTTGCTTTTCAGCAAGGGTTTCCGGCAGAGCAGCAGGCGCGCCAATGGCATCATCGTAAAAAAGACGGCTCGGTGATCGATGTGGAGATGTTCCTGCACAAGATGGAATATTCCGGAAACGCCGCCGCGCTCGTGGTGGCTCAGGATATTACGGATCGCAAGCGCGCCGAGGAAGAACGCCAAAAGTTCTATACCCTCGTGGAAAACAGCCGTGACTTTATCGCCGTGGCCGATCTCGAGGACAATGTGGAATATGTGAACCCCGCGGGCCGCGCCATGCTCGGCATCGCGGGTGACGACGCAGTGAAAGGCACGCACTCGCTGGATTATATAGTTCAGGATGACCTGCCCTTGGTCTACAACACGATTTTGCCGGCGCTTCGAACGGCCGGGCACTGGCAGGGAGAATTGCGATTCCGCCATCAGCAGACGGGCCAGGCTCTCCCCATGGATTTCGTTGGCTTCCAGGTGAAGGACCCGCAAACGGGCCAGGCGCGTTACGTCGCCACCGTTTCACGGGACGTCACCGAGCGCCGGGCCCTGGAGCAGCAGTTGCGTCATGCGCAAAAATTCGAGGCCATCGGTCAACTTGCCGGAGGCATCGCGCACGACTTCAACAATGTGATTGGCGCCATTTTGGGCTGGGCGGAATTGGGAAAGGAACAAGCTGCTTCCAGCGGACCTCCCTTGCTCACCTATTTCGAGAAAATACACGCGCAATGCGATCGCGTCACCGCGCTGATCTGGCAACTGCTTGCGTTCGCGCGCCGGCAAATCCTGGAGCCCCGCAATCTCAGCCTCAATCAAACGGTTCAGGAAGTATTGAATCTGCTCGACAAGGTGATTGGCAAGGACATCGACATCGTGACCGTTCTGGCGGAAGATTTGTATGCCGTTCGTGCCGACCCCACACAACTCGAACAGGTGCTCATGAATTTGTGCATTAATTCGCGCGACGCGATGCCGAAAGGCGGGCTGTTGACGATCGAAACCCGGAACGCCGAATTTTCAGAGCAGCAATGCCGGTCCGTCCCGGGTCTGCAGCCCGGACGTTACGCCGAACTCCGAGTCCGCGATACAGGCATCGGCATGGATTCCGGCGTGCGAGAGCGGATCTTCGAGCCTTTTTTCACGACCAAGGGAACCGGGAAAGGAACAGGATTGGGCCTCGCCACGGTCTTTGGGATCGTCAAACAGCACGGCGGCTATATTCTTGTGGAAAGTGAACCTGGTTCGGGCAGCATTTTCCGAGTGTTTCTTCCGGCAAACGAGACCGGCGTGAACGTCGAATATCTCCAGCCCGTGGTGGAACACACGCCTGTCCGCGGCGGCATGGAAACGATTCTGATCGCCGAGGACCACGAGGGCATCCGCGAAATGGCGCACGCCGCACTCAAGGCGCTCGGCTACAAGATACTGCTCGCGAAGGATGGAGAGGAAGCAGTCACTATGTTTTTGGAACGCCGCAGCGACATTTCGCTCGTTCTTCTGGATGTGATCATGCCCCGCCTCAGCGGGCCGCAGGCCTACGCTGCCATCCTGGAAATGAAGCCTGGCGTTTGCGTCATGTTCGCCACCGGGTATAGCAATGAATTGGGCGCCCTGGCGGAAATCGCGGATCGCGGTGTGAGCATCCTGCGAAAGCCATATAGCCCCGGAGTGCTCTGCCGGCGTATCCGTGAAGTCCTGGACCACGCAAAGGTCGGCTAGCCTGTTTCCAATTAAAATTACAGCGCGCTCCGTCCCGTTTTATTTGGTGACATTTTTGTTGACAGGACAACCCACGCCGTGGTATTCGGTGAGTATATAGAAGGATGCTGTTTTTAGTTTTCTGCCTTTATTGAGTTTACCCAGCAACACCCCACCCCACCCCGGGAGGTGAGGACCATCAGGTTCTCACCTCCCTTTTTTAGTATTGAGCTTTCTATTCCGGCGGACAATCCAGAATTCCTTGCAACATGCTGATTTGGTTTGGTTTCCGGCAATTTTCCGTCAGATGGAGGAGCAACAGTAGCCGAGCGCCGCTTGAGTTTAAGCCTTCTTTGTTGGATTCAGGCGATGGGCCGACCAGTCCTCTGGGGGGAAGCTGATGTGCCAGAAACCAGGGTTGGGATCGATAAATTCAAGAGCCACATTGTATTTTCCCGATTCGCCCGGCGTGACTAGCTTGACCTCGGATGCTATTTTTTCATTGGTGCGAACATTCCGCAGGAGCACGCGCTGGCCCGGTTCCAGCGAAACGCCCACTTCGACCAACGCACCATGCGCATTCACGACCACGGTTTGCGCCTTCTCCGAGAATTCGGATTTATTCGCCAGTTGCCCCTCCACGACCACGGGGATCTGGATGAACAGGCGCTGGCTGCGCCTGCGATTGGCTATAGATGACGTCATGCTAAGAACCGGGGAAATGCGTTCATCGCAAACCCATCTTTCTCCCAAGCAACTTCAAAAGTTTACAGCAGATCCGGCATCGGCATAACAAGTACCGTGCTTTTGCTTGCGCCAAAATTGGCAGTACAAATTCAAAAATAAGCCGATTCGCGCAACAGGGGTTGGGGGAAGGCACTCGGCAGCAGCAAGTCCGGCTCTAGGCCGGAGTATTCAAGATTCAGTGGACGGCAGCGGGCTCCTGGAGGCGTGATTTACTTGCGCGTTTTTCGGCATAGAGAGTGCGATCGGCGCGCGCAAGAAACTCCTGCGTGGTTTCGCCCCGTTCGTATCCCACCCATCCCGCCGAGAAACAAATTGGAATTTTCTGACCGTTGTAATCGACTTCCATGGGCCGCAACCTTGACAGGAAGTGCTCGACATGGCTGGTCGGGCACTCGGGCAAGAGAACCAGGAACTCGTCGCCGCCCATGCGCGAGGCAAAATCCGACAAGCGAATCGCCGAACTGAGGCGCCGTGGCAAATTCCTTCAGGACCAGGTCTCCGACGGGATGCCCATAGGTGTCATTGATGTGCTTGAAATTGTCCAGGTCGAAGGAAACCACCGTCAGCGGGTGCCCGATAGCGGCGGGAACGCGACGCCTCGGCGGCCAGGCGCTCTTCGGCCATGCGCCGGTTGCAAAGGCCGGTAAGGGGATCGATCAGCGCCAGCCTTTGGTATTGTTCCGCGCGCATATGCAGGGTTCTCATTTCGGCCAACTGCCTGGAAAACTGACTGCGCAACCGTTTCACCATCACCTGCTGATAAATCGTGTAGCCATTGAAAAGCAAGACCAGTCCGATCAGCCCGCGCACGGCTCGCGTCAGGCTGGATTCAAAAAACGGGTCGTCCACCTTGATCAGATCGGGAAAGCTCAGGGAAAAAACGGCAAATGTCAGCAGGAGCATTACGATGACCGCCATGCTCCAGAGCCACCAATCGCGCCGCTCCAGCTTGCGAAGCTGGTCCTCGATTTCACCGATATTGCTTTTCTCGGAAGGGTTTTCCGGCTGCGCCAATGGCGATTGTGAAGTTTGATTCATGGCCCGTTCCGGGTGGCGGCTGTGACGGCGCCACTCGACAACGCAATTATAAATCGGCAGGAGGGCCGCGGCCCGAAATAAAAATTCCCGCGTACGCAATGGTGACGCTGCACTTTGGTACAGGTCCGGGCTTCGCGGCGTTGTAGAAAAAGCCGTTGTTTAAGCGCCTTTTTTCAGTTCGGCAAGGACCAGTTTGGCGACTTCCCGCAAAGTCTCGAATACGCCCTGGCCGGTCACGGCCACGGCTTCTATGGTGGGCTCGCCTTTGACCTGGAGCTGTTTGGTAAGTTCTTCCACGGGGAGGACACCCGGGAAGGTCGCGCTTGTTGAGTTGCAGCACGTAGGGAATCGTCTGGAAATCGAGTTTATGTTCCTTGAGATGCTCGCGCAGGTTGTCGAGTGTTTCGAGATTGGCGTCCAGCCGCTCTTCCTGCGAATCCGCGACGAACACCACGCCGTCGGCGCCCTTCAAAATCAGCTTGCGGCTGGCTTCGTAAAATACCTGCCCGGGAACGGTGTAGAGATGAATGCGCGTTTTAAAGCCGCGAACCGTGCCCAGGTCGATGGGAAGAAAATCAAAAAACAGAGTGCGGTCGGTTTCCGTCGCCAGCGAGATCATCTTGCCCTTCTGCGCGGACCCGGTGTGGTCGTAGATCCACTGCAGATTGGCGGTTTTTCCGCCCAGACCTGGGCCGTAGTACACCAGCTTGCAGTTAATTTCGCGCGCAGGAAAATTGATAAAGGGCACAGTTGTCCGGACGTACCGGAACTCTTTTATAGCATACGCCCGTAAGCAGGCCAATCCTCAAACCCGGACGTGTTGCTCGCCAGACAGCAGGCTACCGCAAGCCCGTCCGCAGCATCCGAGTAAGAGCCCTGCCGAAGAGCGCCGGAACCGGCAATCTTACCCGGGGCGGAGGCTGGGAGAAAGGCGCTCCGCGAAAAGATTTGGAAGCCGCTCCGGCTTAAGCTACTTTTCATCTTATGTCGAATAAGTATTTGCTGCCCGGAATGTGCCTGTTAGGATTACAATCCGTTGCCTATCTGCGTAGAGGAGAAAACTAGTGTTTAAAAGCTTTTTGATCGGTGTATTGATTGGAATTGTCCTTTTGGCGGGTTCGGGATATTACTATTTTGTCTCCGGAATGGCGCCGGCGGCGGCCGGTGATCCCCCGATGCCCTTCGAGCGAAAGATTGCAAGCCGTTCTCTGGGCGCGCATATCGATAAGGCGAATGTGCCAGCGCCTCCCATTGCCGCCAATGAAGAAAATCTCCTTGCTGGAGCGAAACTCTACAAGGAAAATTGCGCTGGCTGCCATGGCCTGCCTGACCATACCCCTCCGGTCATTGCCGGCAACATGTTTCCCCACGCCACGTTGATGTTCAAGGGCAAGGGTGTTTCCGACGATCCCCCGCAAGAGAGCTATTGGAAGGCTGCGAATGGAATTCGCCTCACCGGGATGCCGGCCTTTAAAGGCGAGCTGACGAATACGCAGCTTTGGCAGGTGGCCCTGTTGGTTGCGAATACCGATAAGCTTTCCGATGCGGTGAAGAAGGAACTGGAACCCGAACCTGCGCCGGCCGCGTCCATGGCGCCAGTCGCCGCACCGGCAATGGCGGGCAAGAAATAGCTGATTCGCCGGGGAAAAGCCGCGTCCCGGCTTTTCCCCGGCTAGTTCAAGGTTTGGCTGCATTTTCGAGCCGGGATCATCCTGGACCGAGCCGCCAAGAGATATACCCGAAGGCGGCTGCGTTGACGAGGCGGACTACCTCTGCTAGACTGCGCAAAATGGCTCCTACCCGAAAGACAAAGCGAAGCGAGGGACAGGGACCAAGCACCCCTTCTCGAAGCTCTAAATCATTGAAAAATAAAGTTGATAAGAAGACCGCGGCGCATGCGGAAGCGGTTCGCCAGATGGTGGACCCGCATTTCGAGCAGCAATTGAAACTCTACGAACAGGCAGTTCAGCATTTTCAGCAGCAAAAGCTTGCGAAAGCGAAAGAATTTCTGGAAAAAGCGATGATCGGCCCCAGCAAGGAGCTTGCCGACCGCGCGCAAATTCATCTGCGCATTACCGAACAGAGGATGGCCAAGCAGGCGGCCCCGTCTCTGCGCACGCCCGAAGAACATTACCAAGCAGGCGTGGCCATGATGAATTTGGGACGCTGGGACGAAGCGCGCGATCATCTGCTGCGCGCCCGCAAAATGGCTCCGAAAGCCGATTTCGTTTTTTACGCCATGGCCGCGCTGGATTGCCTTACCGGGGAAGCCGAATCCGCCATGGAGAATCTGAAAATCGCCATCCAATTGCGCCCCGAAAACCGCTACCACGCGCGCAACGATGAAGATTTTGCGTTTCTCCAGGAAGATCCGCGCTTCACGGAATTGCTCTATCCTGAACGAGAAGCATCCGGCAGCTAGGTTTT
This sequence comes from Terriglobia bacterium, assembly GCA_963781055.1. Lineage (GTDB taxonomy): Bacteria > Acidobacteriota > Terriglobia > Acidiferrales > UBA7541 > Palsa-360. Next base: position 1,121 of record CAWAEW010000028.1, on the reverse strand, counting down.
GCCGGGTGGCAGCCTCCGCAAGTTAGCGATGCAATCCCACGGGCACGGGCTCCACTTGGAGCCCGCTTAGATGCTTAGATAATGAAACACAGGTCGAAGCAACGCGCTCGGGCCACCCCGCGAACACACGGAGTGCGCGTGGTGGCGATTGGCGGAGGCACGGGCCTGTCCATGCTCCTGCATGGATTGAAGCATTTCGTCGCCCGGCGTCCGCGGGAAGCGGATCGCAATCCGATCAGCGATCTTGCCGCGATTGTCACGGTCACCGACGACGGCGGAAGTTCCGGGCGACTGCGGCGCGAGTACCGCGTGCTGCCGCCCGGCGACATTCGCAACTGCATGGTGGCGCTGTCGGAGGACGAGGCGCTGCTGGGACGCTTGTTTCAGTATCGTTTCGATTCGGGCCGCGGATTGCGCGGACACAGTTTCGGGAATTTGTTCCTGACGGCGTTGAGCCACGTGACAGGCGATTTTGCCGAGGCAGTCCGCGTGAGCGGAGAAGTTCTCGCGATTCGCGGGCGGATTTTTCCCACCACGATCGAGAATGTTTCGCTCGAAGCCGTGATGACCGACAGAACGGTGGTCTCCGGCGAAACGCGCATCGCAAATTGCGGCAAGAAAATTCGGCGTTTGCGCTTGCAGCCGCGCCACGTTCGTCCTCTTCCGGAAGTCCTGGAAGCGATCGCGAAAGCCGATCTGGTCCTGATTGGTCCCGGCTCGCTCTACACGAGTATTCTGCCGAATCTGCTGGTTTCCGGCGTGGCGGAAGCGATTGAGACGTCCTCGGCGACGCGAATTTATATCGCCAATTTAATGACGCAGCCGGGAGAGACCGAAGGATATTCGCTCTCCGATCACGTGCGCGCGATTTACAATCACACGCGGCGCAAGCTGTTTGACTGGGTGGTCGCGAGTAACCAGCCGGTTTCGCCGGAAGTGGCGCGCCGCTACCATTCGCAAGGCGCCGAGCCGGTCCGCGTGGACATCGGCGAATTGCAGACATTGGGCGTGCGCTGCCTGCTCGATAATTTGCTCCAGGAACATGGCGTTGTGCGTCACGACGCGGCGCGCCTCTCGCAGCTTCTGGTCGAGGAATTTATCGAGCGCCACGTCCCCCGCCG
>CAWAEW010000027.1:0-81108 GCA_963781055.1 Terriglobia bacterium | reverse complement strand
CTGCGGACGGCATTCTGGCTGCGGGAAATTGAGGGGCTCTGGCCGAAGAAGCGGCGCACGTGCTGGGGGTTTCGCGCAACACGCTCAAAGCGCGGTTGTGGCGCGCGCGCCAGGAACTGGCCGCGCGTCTGGGTCTTGCGCTCGACGGCAACCTCGCGCCGGCAACCTAAAAGAGGCATAGTAGCAATATGGAAGGACCAGCGAAAGCGCTGCAACATACTCCTATGCCGCGCCGTCGCCTGGGGCGCAGCGACTGATTGTCTCCTCGCTCGGCCTGGGTTGCATGGGCATGTCCGAATTTTACGGCGCGGCCGATGACAACGAATCCATCGCCACCATTCACCGCGCCCTGGATCAGGGAATCAATTTCCTGGACACGGCCGACATGTATGGCGTGGGCCGCAACGAGGAATTGGTGGGCCGCGCTCTTCGCGGCCGCCGCCACGAGGCCGTGCTGGCCACGAAGTTCGGGAACGTTCGTTCGCCCGAAGGCAAGTTTCTCGGCATCAACGGACGCCCGGAGTATGTGCAGCAGGCCTGCGAAGCGAGTTTGCGGAGGCTCGGCGTCGAGACCATCGATCTCTATTTCCAGCATCGCGTGGACACCACCGTTCCCATCGAGGAAACGGTTGGCGCCATGGCGGAATTAGTCCGGCAAGGCAAAGTGCGCTTCCTCGGATTATCGGAAGCGGCGGCATCCACGATCCGGCGCGCCTCGAAAGTGCATCCCATCGCCGCGCTGCAGACGGAATACTCGCTCTGGACCCGCGATCCCGAGGCGGAAATCCTCCCCACATGCCGCGAGTTGGGAATCGGATTTGTGGCCTACAGCCCTCTCGGACGCGGATTTTTGACCGGAAAATACCGCAGCGCGGGCGACTTCGCGGAAGATGATTTCCGGCTGACCACGCCGCGATTCCAGGGAGAGAACCTGCAGCGGAATTTGGCACTGGTCGAGCGCATCGAAAAAATTGCCGCAGCCAAAAAATGCACGGCGGCGCAACTTGCCTTGGCCTGGGTGCTGGCGCAAGGCGACGACATCGTTCCGATTGCCGGCACCAAGCACCGAAAATACCTCGACGAAAATATGGGCGCCCTCGGCGTAACGCTCACTTCGCAAGACCTCGCACTAATTAATCAGGAGTTGCCATCCGGGATCACCGCCGGTGACCGCTACCGGTCCGCCGCAATGGTTTTTCTGAACAAGTAATTCAAACAATGTTCCGCGCGCGGTATTCTCCGAAGGCAGGGGCGCGATATATCGTGCCCCTTCGGCATCAGCATAAAATTAAATTACCGAGCGATTTTCGACGCGCTTGCGAGAAATCCAAGCTAACTGCGCGCGCGAGTGCGCACGTCCCGGCACTGAAATCGTTGGACTGGGATGGTAAAGCGGTTGCGAACTAACTGCTGCTGCCGGCAGCGACGCGAGCGGCGGCCGTGGCGCCTGCCTTCTTGCTGCGGCGGCGGGGTTTCATGGGTCGTTCGGGAGCTTCGCCAACCAATTCCATGCTCATGATGCTGGTGACGAACTTCTTCAGGCCAACGCTATCGAAATCGATGGTCGTACGTTCGACGTCGGATTCCGCCACGATTCCGAATCCGTACTGCTCGTGCTTGATGCACTGCCCTTCGGAGAGAACCTGCACAACTGCCTCCTTATAGGTACTGGCAACATCTTCGGTACTGGCAATAACGGAGCAATTCCTGTGAGGAGCGGGTCCGTCCCGTCCGCCGCGGCGGACGGGACGGACCCACGTTTGTCAGACTAGAGGCCGGTAACGTTCTCCGCCTGCAAGCCCTTGGGGCCCTTGCGGACCTCGAATTCAACAGCCTGCCCTTCGTTCAGCGACTTGTACCCGTCCATTTGAATGGCTGAAAAATGGACGAAAACATCCTCGCCGGACTGGCGCTGGATGAACCCATATCCTTTGCTGGCGTTGAACCACTTCACTGTTCCTTGTTCTTTCACTGCAACTACCTCACATTAAGCTATTTGTGCTTCTCGTACCGACCGGCGCGCCACGCAGGACGGGGTGCGGGGGCCTTGAATGCCTCTAGCCCGTGGAAACAAACGGCCGCAAGATTGACCTTGCAGCCCCGTTGAACGAGTCAAAAGGACTTACAAGAGCAACAAACGCAAGGTTATTTTATCAAAAAGACATATTCATTGTCTAGATGGATTGCATAAAGGAAAGGACCGTCTTAGGCGTCTCGAAGGGCATATTAACCACTTTTATTTTCAATATGTTACAAGAAAATATGCATTTGTTCACAATCATTCTGAACAAGCCGATTATGATGCTTGTTGGCACATTTGGATGAAGAAATACGCGCCGGGCTTTCCATGCTGATGGCAAAGGGCGTACTCTTCCGCATGTGCGGATTTTTTCCAAGTCCGCTGGAATTTCATGCCAGTCAGCAAGCTCGAGGCGTCGCCAGCAAGGAGTAGAAATAGCCCAGCCATGCCTCGCAAGTCCCTCGTCGAGTATATTGGGGAATCCGCAAGGCACGGCACCGGCGTTGCATTTGCTCACCAGTCAGGCTACCGCACCGTTCGGTGGTCCTATCGCGATGTGGCGGACGTAGCGGCGCAATTCGCCCGGGAACTGCAAGGTCGGGGAATTGCGCCTGGCGATCGCGTATTGCTCTGGGGACGCAATTCGCCGGAATGGGTGGCGGCATTTTTCGGCTGCATCCTGAGGGGCGCCATCGCCGTCCCGATGGATCAGGGCGCGACCTTTGATTTCGCCGGACGCGTGGCGCAACAGGTCGACGCCAAGCTCCTCGTCGTGTCCCGGGAAAATGACACTACGGACAAAGGGTGGCCCGTGCTGCTCCTCGATTCCCTCCGGGAAAGCATCGCTCATCATTCTCCTGAACCTTACGCGTCTCCACCTCTGAATCGCGATTCCATTGCGCAAATCATTTTCACTTCCGGGACGACGCTCGAGCCCAAAGGCGTGGTCATCTCCCATGGAAACATCCTGGCCAATCTGGAACCGCTCGAAGCAGGCATGCAGCCCTATCTGAAATGGGAACGCTTCGTGCATCCGCTGCGCTTTTTGGCTCTCGTGCCGCTGAGCCACATTTTCGGCCAGTTCATGGGCGTATGGGTGCCGCCGCTGCTGGGCGCCACGGTTTTCTTTCAAGACACGCTCATTCCCTCCGAAATTATTTCCACGATTAAGCGCGAACGCGTTTCGGTGCTGGTTGGAGTGCCGCGCGTGCTGGAATCGCTGCAGAACAAGATCGAGCGCGACCTCGAAGCGGCGGGCTCGCTCGAATCCTTTCGCCTGGATTTTGAGGCTGCGGCGAATGAAAACTTCCTTCGCCGGATGTGGCGGTTCAGGAAGATTCATCGCCGCTTTGGCTGGAAATTCTGGGCCGTGATTTCGGGCGGCGCAGCGCTTGATCCGGAAACGGAATCGTTCTGGGAGCGCACCGGATTTGCCGCGATTCAGGGCTACGGGCTGACGGAAACGACTTCGCTCGTCAGCGTGAATCATCCGTTCCGGATCAGCCGCGGCTCGATCGGGAAAATACTCCCGGGACGCGAAGCGAAAGTCGATGCGAACGGCGAAATTCTCGTGCGCGGAGAAAACGTCGCCGCCGGCTACTGGCAAGGACACGAAATTCACCCGATTGCGGACGCGGGGGAAGAAGCAGGGTGGTTCCACACGGGCGATTTGGGCGCTCTCGACGCCGAAGGGAATCTATATTTCAAGGGGCGCAAGAAAAACGTCATCGTTACGCCGGCGGGCTTGAAAGTGTATCCGGAAGACCTGGAAGCAAGCTTGCGGCGCGAGCCGGAAGTAAAGGATTGCGTCGTGGTGGGCCTGGAACGCGGAGGAAACGCCGAGCCATGCGCCGTGCTGCTGTTGCGCGATGAACGAAAAGTGAAGCAGCCGCGCCACGCCGCTGGGATTGTCGCGCGCGTGAACGAATCCCTGGCCGATTACCAGAGAATGCGTTCGTGGTTCCTGTGGCCCGAGGCCGATTTCCCGCGCACCGCGACCGGAAAGCCGAAACTTCCCGAAATCCGCGCCGCCGTCGAGGCGCAATACGGCTCGGGAAACGGCTCCGCGCGCTGGCCCGCGACCAACGGCGGCATCGCGGAACTCATCGCGCGGATGCAGGGCGCCCGCGCGGGGCCTGAGCCGAACGCCAATCTTGAGAGCGATCTGCGCTTGAGTTCGCTCGATCGCGTCGAATTATTGGGCGCGATCGAGGACCGTTACCAGATCGATCTGAACGAAACGCGGTTCACGGCGGCAAAGACGGTCGGCGACCTCGAAGGGCTGGTGCGCGCTGCGTCTCCGGTGCGCACCGAATTCGTGTTTCCGCGCTGGGCGCAGCGCTGGCCGGTCCCGTGGGTTCGCGCATTTGTCTATTACCTGCTGACGTGGCCCGCGACGCACCTGATGGCCCACCCGCGCGTGTTCGGCCGCGAAAATCTGCGGGGAGTGAAAGGTCCCGTGCTGGTGGCCGCAAATCACGTGATTTATCTGGACGTCGGATTTGTGCTGGCGGCGCTGCCGGTGCGGTTGCGGTATCGCCTGGCGGTGGCGATGGGCGGTGAACGCCTTGACGAAATGCGCAGGCCGCCCGCCGACTGGTTTTTCTTGCGGCGCTGGCTGCAACGCATGAAATATTTTCTGGTCGTCTCATTGTTTAATGTGTTCCCGCTGCCGAAGAGTTCCGGTTTCCGCGAAAGTTTTCGGTTTGCCGGTGATCTGGCCGATCGCGGCTGGAGCGTCCTGGTATTCCCCGAAGGAGACCTGACGCCGGACGGGAAATTGCAGACGTTTCGCGCGGGCGTCGGCTTGCTCGCTGAACATTTGAAGCTTCCCGTCGTGCCCCTGCGCATCGACGGGGCATACGAAATCCGCGAGGCGCGGAGCTTGTTCAATCGCCCCGGCCGGATCCGCGTACACATCGGCGCGCCGGTGAAGTTTCCCGAGGGCTCGGACCCGCAGGAGATCGCGCGGGAACTCGAACGCCGCGTCGCGGAATTGGGCAACGAGGTGGAGAAAAGTAAAACTGCCGCGGCTGGCAGCTAAATCCGCGGCATAGGCGTGGAAAGGTTCACGAGACGCGGGAATCCTCAACTCACGATTCGGGCTTGCCACCAGCGGCGAATGGCGACGAGGGACCAGATCGCTTCCACCAATCCAAACGGCCAGGCACCTTGCAGGAAACCGTAGACCGAACCGAGCACGCACGAGCCTGCAAACGCGAGGATAAACCAGCGGCTGCGGCTTTCGAGCGCGTAGGTCACGAGCATCGCCGTGACCGCGAATAATCCGAAACTTGTCAGCCGGTCCATTGGGTTCCGTTCTCCGATTTCATGCGCGCAATTTTTTGCAGTGCAAACGCCTTCTGAGCGCATTGCAATTGCATCACATCCGCCGTAAGAAACGTGTAAGTGCGGGGTAAGGTATAACTAAACGGCGTAGTGAGACGGAAAAAATTTGCTGTAGCCCGCCTTTTCAGAGGCAGGGGTTCTTGCTGGTTGAGCGAAAAATCCCCGCCTCTGAAGAGGCGGGCTACAAAATGCAGCTACCTCGCGGCTTCGGCGTCGGCGCGGATCTGCTGCCAGCGTTTCGGGCGCTTTTTCATGTCGAGAATTTTCTTGCGCAGGCGGATGGATTTCGGCGTGATCTCGACGGCTTCATCGTCCGCGATGAACTCGATGGCCTGCTCCAGGGTCAACTGGCGGTGCGGGATCAGGCGGATGGCCTCGTCGGCGCTGGACGCGCGCATGTTGGTCTGCTTTTTTTCCTTGGTGACGTTCACGTCCATGTCGGCGTCGCGCGAGTTTTCGCCGACGATCATGCCTTCGTAGACTTCCTCGCCCGGACCGACAAATAATTCGCCGCGCTCCTGCAGGTTCCACAACGCAAACGCCGTGGTAAAGCCCGTGCGGTCCGCCACCAGGGCGCCGGTCGGGCGCGTGGCCATTTCGCCGCCGTATTCGGTCCAGCCTTCAAACAGCGCGTGCAGCAGCGCCGTGCCGCGCGTATCGGTCAGCAACTGCCCGCGCAGGCCGATCAGGCCGCGCGAAGGAATGGTAAATTCCATGCGCACCCATCCGGAGCCGTGATTGACCATTTTGCCGAGTTCGCCGCGCCGGCGCCCCAGCGATTCCATCACCACGCCCACGAACCCTTCCGGGCAATCGACCACCAGGCGCTCAAGCGGCTCGAGTTTCTTGCCGTTTTCCTCGCGCACCACGATTTCCGGCTTGCCGACCATCAGTTCGTAGCCTTCGCGGCGCATGGTTTCGATCAGGATGGCCAGCTGCAACTCGCCGCGCGCAAACACGCGAAATACGTCGGTCGTCTCTGAATCGGTGATGCGCAGCGAAACGTTGGTGAGCAATTCCTTCTGCAGTCGCGCGCGCAGATCGCGCGAAGTGACCCACTGGCCCTCGCGGCCGGAAAGCGGGCTGGTATTGATGGTGAAATTCATCGCCAGCGTAGGCTCGTCCACGACGATCGGTTCGAGCGGCGCGGGATTTTCCAGGTCCGTCAGGCTCTCTCCGATTTGAATTCCTTCGACGCCGGCGACGGCAACCAGGTCGCCGCAAGGCACCGCTTCGGTTTCGTCGCGTTCGAGCCCGCGGAAGGTGTACAGCTTCGTGATGCGCGTGGGCTCGATGGCGCCGGAAAGCTTGGCGATGCCCACATCGGCCCCGCGGCGCAGCGTGCCGTTGAAGACGCGCCCAATGGCGATGCGCCCGAGGAAATCGCTGTAATCCAGATTCATGACCTGCGCCTGCAGCACTCCGTCCGGATCGCCCTTTGGCGCGGGAATTGCGGAGACAATGGTTTCAAACAGCGGCTGGAGATTCGTCGAGCCGTCGTCCAGCTTGCGGTGCGCGACGCCGGTCTTGGCATTCGTGTACAGCACCGGAAAATCGAGCTGGTCCTCGGTAGCCTCCAGATCAATGAACAGATCGTAGATTTCGTCGAGCACGGCGGCGGCGCGCGCGTCGGGCCGGTCGATCTTGTTGAGGACGATGATGGGGAGCAGCTTGGCCTGGAGCGCCTTCTGCAGGACGTAACGCGTCTGGGGCAGCGGGCCTTCGCTGGCGTCCACCAGAAGGAGCACGCCATCCACCATTTTCAGCGCGCGCTCGACTTCCCCGCCGAAATCGCTGTGGCCGGGCGTATCGACGATATTGATTTTCGTGTCCTTATAAAACAGGGCGGTGTTTTTCGCCAGGATGGTGATGCCGCGTTCGCGCTCGAGGTCGTTCGAGTCCATCACGCGCGTCATGACCACTTGGTTGTCTCGAAACACGCCGCTCTGGTGCAGCATGGCGTCCACTAGCGTGGTTTTGCCGTGGTCGACGTGGGCGATGATGGCGATATTGCGAATCTGTGGCATGGAATCCTAACTTTCTTTTCGGTTGTCGTTTCGGTGCCCGGGTGCGGGCCCGCCGCGGCTGGTCCGCCGGAAGAAACCTTGGACCATAAAGAGCCGCAAGTGCGTACTTGCAGCCCCCCGCGTTCAATTCCGAGAGGAATTACAAGTGCATCCGAGGCATTAAGAATACCACACCCGTTCCCATCGCGTCACCCGCGAACAGGCCAATGGTAAAACTGGACGGGAAGGTCATTTGGAGTAGCATAAGCCTTCCCCAAGGTACCGGCTCCGACGTCCATACTTCTTTGATTCAGCGAGGTTCGAAATGACTCTTGAGACGGAACGCCAATCTTTCCGAGGTGTCGTGTGCCTGCATTGTAAGGCTCCGATTCCGGTTCCAGCCATTGTTCGAGATTTCCAGGCGGCTCTCTCGCAAGAGGGCGGCGCGTCCAGCAGGTCTGCCGTGTTTAACGTTCGGTGCCCCGTGTGCCACAAAGAAAAGCCCTATCGGACCCGCGAGATCGTTAACTTTGAGGGAACGCCCGCGCCCATGGCTCCATTTGCCCAACCCGCAGCGGCGCGTTCGTTCCCGCTGGGTGGAATGACCAGAACCGCCAAAGCATAATCCCCGGCGAGCTTGATTTTTAATTAACCCACTAATTATGAGTGTGTTACAAGGCTGTTCGCTACCCGGCGAATGATGGGCTTCCTCTCGACTTTGCCATGGACTGATTCCTGGAACATTCGATTTATCGCGTGGGTGTGGCTCCTGATAGAGCCCACAATTAAAAAGCAAGCCGCACGGGCCTCCCTGTCATTCCTGTTGCTGGAGAGCGGATCAGGATCGTACGCATTAGCAAATACAATGGACGTACTGTCCCCTTCAGGTTCGCCGCTGATGTAAAATCACATTTCGCCGGAAGGAGGGAATGCGTGGGGCAATTTTTCAAGTCATTAAATCGAGCGCTTGTCCTTTTCGCCTGCTGCACGATCCCGCTATTTGCCCAGACCGCCGCACCAATTTCCTCCCCAATTGCGCCGATTCACGTCAAAGTCGTTGTGGTCGCCATGTTCGAGCCAGGGGAAGACACGGGCGACACCCCTGGCGAATATCAATTGTGGGTGGAGCGTGAGCATCTGGACCAGATTCTTCCGCTGCCTGCGGGCTATCACCACGTGCGCATGAACAAGGATGGAGTGCTGGGGATGCTGACCGGCGTGGCCACGGCAAGAGCGGCGGCATCGGTGATGGCCTTGGGGCTGGATCCACGGTTCGATCTGACGAAAGCATATTGGGTGATCGCCGGGATCGGCGGAGGAGATCCGGCGGACGTATCGCTGGGCTCGGCTGTTTGGGCGAGCCATGTGATCGACGGCGACATCGCGTATGAAATCGATGCGCGCGAAATTCCGGCGGATTGGCCGACGGGTTTCGTGCCGCTGCGCAAGTCAAGGCCATTCGAGCAGCCGTTAAAGCCGGAACTCGACGGCGAGTTGTATACCCTCAATCCGGACCTTGTCGCTTGGGCGTTTCAGCTCACAAAAAATATTCACTTGGCCGATACGGACGAGATTCGCGCTTCCCGCGCGCGGTACACGGGCTTTCCGAATGCCATGAAGCCGCCGTTCGTGACGGTCGGCGACACCATGTCCAGCGGCACGTTCTGGCACGGCACTCGCATGGACGAATGGGCCAACGCCTGGACGCGCTACTACACGGGCGGAAAGGGAAATTTCATGATTGCGGGCATGGAGGATACCGGTACACTGCAGGCGCTCACGTTTTTGAATCAGGCCGGACGCGTGGACCTGAACCGCGTGCTGGTGCTGCGCACGGTAAGCAATTACGATCTGGAAGCGCCGGGGACAACTCCCGCCGAAAGCCTGAAAAGCATGGTGAGCGGGAAATTCGCGGCCTACATGGAGTCGCTCGATGCAGCGGAAATTGTGGGCGATAAAGTGGTTCGCAACATCGTGGAGCATTGGGCCGAACGCGAAAATTCGATTCCGCGCGCATCTCAATAAGGACTGAAATAAATGCTCAAGATGAAATTATTTGCGCTTGCGCGGCGTTGCCGCATCGGCGTTTTGCTTGCGTTGCTTGCCGCGAACGCTGTTTACGCCCAGACTGCGCCCAGGAAAGCCGCGGAAGGGCGCGGCACTGCCGAGCAGCGAACGGCTCGCGCTTATGACGCGGCACGCGCGAATCCGCTCGACCTGCGCGCATTTTTAGTGCGCATGCCGAAAGGCGCGGACCTTGCATTACCACCTGGGCGGCGGGATCTATGCGGAAACCTTTATTCGCGATGGCGCCGAAGACGGCCTTTGCGTGGACCTTGCCAGCCATTCCTTCGTAAAGCCGGCCGGCGCGATGCAATCGGATTCTGCGCAGCCGGACTGCGGCATTGGGATGGCTCCCGCGGCTAAAGCGTTCGCGGATCAGGGGCTTTACGACGCGTTGGTTGACGCGTTTTCCATGCGCAGCTTCGTTGCTTCGGCAGGGGTGAGCGGGCATGACCATTTCTTTTCCACCTTCGCCAAATTTGGCGGCGTAAGCGACAGACACGGCGGCGAATGGCTGGACGAAATCGCCGGACGCGCCGCTTCGCAGAACGAGCAGTACCTGGAATTGATGGAGACGCCGGATTTCGCCCACACCGCGCGGATCGCGCGCGAAATCGGATGGCGCGACGATCTCAGCCAACTCCGCTCCGAACTTCTGGCGCACGGATTGCGCGACGACATTCCCCTGGCAATCGCCGACAGGGATGAAGCCGAGGCTTCCCGCCGCAAGATCGAGCATTGCGGCGAGCCGCAGGAAGCACCCGCATGCAAAATCACGATCCGCTATCTCTACCAAATCCTGCGCGGATTTCCGAAGGAGCAAGTGTTCGCGCAGACGCTCCTGGGATTTGAGACGGCTTCGGCCGACCCGCGCTTTCTTGGGATCAATTATGTGATGCCCGAGGACGGCACCATTTCGATGGCCGATTACGCGCTGCACATGAAAATCGTGGGCTTTCTGCACGGCCTCTATCCCAAGGTGCATATCAGCCTGCACGCGGGCGAACTTGCCGAAGGGCTCGTGCCGCCGGAGGGACTCTGCTGCCACATCCGCCTGGCGGTCGAAGAGGCTCACGCGGAACGCATCGGCCACGGCGTGGACGTGATGCACGAGGACCGGCCGTATGAGTTGCTGAAAGAAATGGCCGCCAAACACGTGATGGTGGAAATCAACCTCACCAGCAACGACGTGATTCTGGGCGTGGTGGGCAAGGACCATCCCTTCCCGATTTACCGCAAGTATCATGTGCCCGTGGCTCTCTCGACTGACGACGAAGGCGTTTCGCGCATTGATCTGACACATGAATACGTGCGCGCCGCGGAGACCTACGCACTGAGCTACGCCGATCTGAAGCAAATGGTTCGCACCGCGCTGGAACATGATTTCCTTCCCGGAGCGAGCCTATGGCGCGAGCCGGACGTTTTCTCGCGTCCCGCTGCGGCCTGCGCGCAAGATGCGCCCGGCGCCGGAAAACCGTCGGCGGCGTGCGCGGCCTTTCTCAAGTCCAGCGAAAAGGCGCAGCAGCAATGGGAACTCGAACGCCGCTTTCGCGAATTTGAAGCCAGTTTTTAACACATTTCTTGCGAATAGTAAGAATGCAGTTAATCTCTCGCCTGTGCGGGCACGGCATGCCGTGCCCCTACTGCCGCCGCCCGCTCATTCACACAACAGAAACAATTCGTGAAAGCCACCCGTGGTACAATCCGCACATATTTGGAGGTGTGACCCATGCCTGAACCGCTGCCGGAACATCAAAAGACGCAATTGATTGTTCGTTCTCCTCTTTCCACTGAAGGATTCGTATCGATTTATTTTTCGAGTCCCGAGGGAAGGCTGATGAGCGAAGAGGAGTGGTGGAATCTGCGCCAGCTCATCGAGCTGACCAACAGAGTCTGCGTCAAGCAGCAGGCGAACGCCCAGTCGGCTTAGGGACGGAACCGGAAGGCCGCGACGCGGTCGGAGGATGCGCCGTAGGGATCGGCCATTTGGTCGGCTTCGTCCATCTGGATTTGCGCGTTCCATAACAATTTGAAATTTCTTTTTTCCGGCGGCTCCACGTTTCTGCTGAAGCTTCCGCGTAAAAGCAGAGCCCGCACCCGGCCTGTCAGCGTGTCCGCGCAGGCGGGATTGACGTAGAGCAGGTCCACCAAGCGGGGGCCGGACGCCGCCGTGGCCGCAAGTTTGGCCGCAAGCTTCTCGACCAGTTCGCACTCAAATGGATTATTGAGATAGACCAGCAGCGGCGCGCGAGGCCAGCGAAAGGCCAGCGCGTCTTCCCGCAAAATTCGAATTTTTTCGCGGGACTTTGTTGCGCGCGTCCAGAGAGCGACGTTCCGCCGCGCGATGCGCGCCAACTCCTCATTCAATTCCACGCCGATCACTTTGCGAAAAGGCAACTCCGCGGCCAGAAGCAGCGCGCGGCCCTTGCCCGCTCCCACATCCACGAACGTGTAGGCTTCGACGCGCGCGGCCGATGGCGGCAGAGTTTCGCGCCATCGGCGGCACGCCTCGCGGAACACCGACGGGGCGACGGCCGAATAGCCGTTGTTCATCGCATCGTGCGCCGCGCCGCCGCGGAGTTCGTCCGGGCCGAGGTAGCCGCCCGTGTCGGTCCCATATTTCCGGTCGAACGGGTGCAGCGCGTTCCGGTTGGGTGCGATTTTAGATGCCCTGGCCAACGTGTCTCCGTTCTCCCGGTTTCACCGTTGCCCTCGATTATCGCAGATGCAAACGCGTGCCGACATTCCCGGAAAAGTCGGCGGCTTTTGATGCGCAGTTTTAGTGAGGATGTGCCTTTATCATGGGTTCCATGTCTTTTAAATATTCCTTGCTAGCTATGCCCTTCTGATTCAGTGAATTAGCTGGCGATGGAAAGCGGATCAAAGAAAGTATGACTCTAAAGTGTTCTGAAACATCTCATACAAGGTATCGTATTATAAGGGTTGGCATAGGGTTGGGAATTTACCCTCCACGAAGCGATAGGAGATTGATGTTCCGTCTGGAAAAATTATTCATATTGATCTGCAGTTCCGCCTTGATGCTTTCCGGCTGCGCGAAAAAGGACCCGCCGGCGTTCGAGCGCCCGCCATCGCCGGTGATCGTGGCTCCTGCGATCACGGCGAGCGTGCCCGTTTACCTGGACGAGGTCGGGCGAAGCGTCGCGCGGGAAGTGGTGTCGGTGCAGCCCGAAGTATCCGGCCGGATTACGGAGATCCGCTTTACCGACGGCGCGAATTTGAAGAAGGGCGATCCGCTGTTTACGATCGATCCGCGGCCCTTCCAGGCGCAACTCGACGCCGCCGAAGCGAATCTCGCCCAGTCCAAGGCGGCGCTGGATTTCGCCAAAATTCAGTTCGCGCGCGTGCAGGACCTGGTCGAGTCAAAAGCCATTGCGCGGCAGGATTACGACACGCGAAAAAACGCCGTCGACGTGGGCGAGGCGCAGGTCAAGCAAAATGAGGCTGCGGTCGAATCCGCGCGGCTGAATTTGGAGTACACCTCGATCCGCTCGCCCATCGATGGCCGCGCGGGCCGCCGCTTGGTCGATGTTGGAAATGTCGTTACCGCGAACACCAGCACGCTGCTGACCATCGAGCGGCTGGACCCGATTTATGCTGACTTTACCGTAACCGAAAATGATTTCTCAATGGTGCAGCGCAATGCGGACAGGAGAACGCTGAAAGTTGAGGTGCGCCTGCCTGAGGAACCGGACAACCCGGTTGTCGGACAACTCACGTTTCTCGATAACACGGTGCAAAGCAGCAGCGGGACTGTCATGCTTCGCGCCACGGCGCCCAACAGCAGCCACCGCTTGTGGCCGGGACAATTCGTGAATATCCGCCTGATGCTGGCGACCATGTCGGACGCCGTTCTCGTGCCTGCGGAAGCGCCGCAAGATTCGGCGAAGGGCTCGTTCGTATACGTCGTCAATCAAGACTCGACCGCCGAACTAAGGCCGGTGAAGCTCGGGCAGCGGCAGGGTGATTTGATCGTGATCGAACAAGGGGTTAAGCCCGGTGAGCGCGTGGTCGTCATCGGCCAGCTCGGCGTGATGCCGGGCGCGAAGGTGCGCGTGGATGCAGGGCCCGCTGCAGCGCCGGCGGCAGGGAAATCATGAACCTTTCCGAACCATTTATCCGCCGGCCGGTCATGACGGCTGTCCTTACCATTTCCGCGATCCTTTTCGGCGTTTTGAGTTACAAAAGCCTTCCGGTGAACGATCTGCCCGTTGTGGATTATCCCGTCATATCCGTGCAGGCAAATTATCCCGGTGCAAGTCCGGACACGGTCGCGAACAACATCGCTACGCCGCTCGAACGGCAATTCATGCAGATTAACGGGCTGGAGCTGGTGACCTCGCAAAGCACGCAAGGACACGTGAATTTCACGCTCCAGTTTGCCCTGAACAAAAGCATTGACGCCGCCGCCACGGACGTGGCGACAGCCATTTCGCAGGCGACCGGCAACCTGCCCACCGATTTGCCCTCGCCGCCAACCTACAGCAAGACGAATCCGAATGACCAGCCGATTATGTATATCGCGTTGACCAGCGATTCGGTCACCATGGGGCAGCTCTACGATTATGGAGCCACGCAGGTCGGCGAGCGGATCAGCATTCTGCCGGGCGTGAGCAGCGTGAATGTGTTCGGCACAAAATCCGCGATCCGCATCAAAGTCGATCCCTCGGCGATGTGGGCGCGCGGGATCTCAATCGACGATCTGACCGCCGCGGTGAAAAACGGAACCAGCTACACCGGCGCGGGACAATTCGACAGCCCGCTCCGGAACCGCAACTGCTGCGGCCCAACGGCCAATTGGACACCGCGCAGGCCTATGGAAATCTGATCGTCAGCAGCACCAACGGCGCTCCCGTGTATCTGCATGATATCGCCAAGGTGGAAGACACGGTCCAGGACGAGCGGATCAAAATGAAGTTCTGGGTGCGCGGATATGGAGAACCCGCGGCCACGGTCGTCGTCGCCGTCAATCGTCAAGCCGGATCCAATGTCGTCGCGGTGGCCAAGAGTGTCCGCGATTTGTTGCCAATCATCAGCGCCGAGCTTCCAGGATCGGTGCGCGTTACGCCGATCTACGACCGCTCCCAGACGATCGTCAATTCCGTTGACGACGTGCAGGCGACTCTTCTGATCGCATTTGTGCTGGTCGTCGCCGTAATTTTTGTGTTTCTCGGCAGGGCCACCGACACGCTCATTCCCACCGTGGCCCTTCCGTTGTCGCTGCTGCTGACGTTCATGGCCATGCGGGTGTTCGGATACAGCCTGGACAATCTTTCGTTGATGGCGCTGACGCTGGCCATCGGATTTTTGGTGGACGACGCGATCGTGTTTTTGGAAAACACGGTGCGGCTGATGGAAAAAGGGCTGAACGCGCTGCAGGCGACGCTGCAAAGCGCGCGGGAAATCAGCTTCACGATTCTTGTCCATGACCGTTTCGCTCGCGGCCGTGTTTTTCCCTCTGGTCTTCATGTCCGGGCTGGTCGGAAGGATTTTCCGGGAATTCGCGATCACCATTGTCGTGGCGATTTTCGCTTCGGGACTGGTCTCGCTGACGCTGACTCCGCTGATGTGCGCGAGGCTCCTGAAGGCGCGTGGGCAGGGCATCAAGCAGAATTGGATGGAGCGAACTGGCGGGGCGAATCGAGAAAAGCGTCCTTCGAGTTTATGGCAAATCGCTCTGGTGGTTTCTGCGCCATCGGTGGATCTCGGCGCTGATTTGGGTAGCTTGCATGGCCGGCACGGTTTTGCTTTTTGCCGCGGTTCCCAAGGCCTTCCTGCCGGTCGGCGACAGCGGTTTTATTTGGGGCGTAATGATCGGCAAGGAAGGTTCCTCGCCGCAGCAGATGCAGGCCCTGCAAAATCAGGCGGCGGTGGTCATGCGCCAGGACCCGGCCGTGGGAGCAACGTTCACGGTGACGGGGAGCGGCAGGCTTCCTGGCTTCCAACCAAGGGATGCTCCTTGCGTTCCTCGAGCCGCCGCAAGTGCGGCCTCCGATTCAAGCCGTGGTCGGAAAAATGATGGCGCGGCTCAGCGCGATTCCCGGAATTTTTTCATTCCTGCGGCCCATGCCGGTCTTGAACATCAGCACGGGCGCGACGAACCAGAATCAGGGGCAATACGCCTACTCGCTTTCGGGCGTGGATTCGCAGCAAGTGTACGACGTGGCGCAGAAATTCATGGCGCGGCTGCGGCAGTATCCCGGATTTGCCACCGTTTCGTCGGACTATTTTCACAACACGCCCGAACCTGGAAATCAACATCCGGCGCGACCAGGCGCGCACCTACGGAGTCTCGGAGACGAGAATCCTGAACCTGCTCCGCAATGCGTATTCGCAGAATTATCTCTACCTGATCAAGAAACCCGAGGACCAGTATCAAGTGATCCTGGAAGTCAGGATTCCGAGCGCGCCAAGCCCGGGGATCTTTCGCTGCTGTACATCCGGTCGGACGACGGGAAAACTCTTGTGCCGCTCAATGCGCTGGTCACGTGGGAACCCTCGCTGGGCGCGCAGACCGTGAATCACCTGAACCAATTCACGAGCGTCACGATTTTCTTTAACCTGAAGCCGGAAGTCGCGATCGGCGACGCCACCGACTTCATCAGCAAGGCGGAGAAAGACATTGTGCCGCCCACCGATGCGCGCGAGCCTGCAGGGAGAAGCCCTGACGTTCCGCGACACCGTGCGCGACTTGACGATCCTGATGGCGCTCGCCGTCTTCGTCATGTACGTGATCCTGGCGATTTTGTACGAGAGCTACGTGCATCCGTTGACCGTGCTTTCCACGCTCCCTACGGCGCTGGTCGGGGGATTGCTCGACCTTATTTATACTTGGAGAGCAGGCGTCGCTCTACGCGTTTGTCGGCATGTTCATGCTGATGGGCATCGTGAAGAAAAACGGAATCATGATCGTCGATTTCGCGCGCCAGCGCGTGGATGCCGGGGAGTCCGCGGAGCAAGCCATTCACGACGCGAGCATGGACCGCTTCCGCCCGATCCTCATGACCACGCTCGCCGCCGTGATCGGCGCCGTGCCGATCGCCGCCGGCTACGGAGCCGATGGCGCCTCGCGCCGCCCGCTTGGCATGGTGATTGTCGGAGGGCTGGTGGTTTCCCAGTTCATCACGCTGTACGTGACGCCCGTCATTTATTTGTACCTCGAGCAATTCCAGGAGAAGGTTTTGAACCGGACTTCGTTCTTTCATTCGGGACACTCTCAGATTCCTCCCGCAGGCGATTCGATCGTGCCCCAGGACGGGGTTGCGGATTAGCGCCCCATGAGAATACGATTCCGCAAATTTTCGCGTCGCCCGATTTCTCGCAATTGTTTTCTGCGTGGCGGGCCTTGTTCTCGCAGGCTGCGCGGTCGGGCCCGAATTACAAGCGGCCCAGCGTGAATGTTCCCGGCACGTACCGCGGAGTGACGCAAGAGGAAGCGGCCAAGGCCTCCGCCGCGTCGCTCGGCGAACAGAAATGGTGGGATGTTTTTCAGGACACGCAACTGCAGCAGTTGATTCGCACCGCGCTCACAGCAGAATTATGACGTGCGAATCGCGGCGGCGCGCGTTCTGGAAGCGCAGGCGCAAGTGGGCATCACGCGCGCGGATCAATTTCCCGAACGTGAGCGGCGCGGGCAACGGCACCAATCAGCACAATCCGGCGGTCGGCCCCTTTCCATCGTACGGATACACGCATTGGCCGCGTGACCCTATCCGCCGCCTGGGACCTGGATTTCTGGGGAAAGTATCGCCGGGCGACCGAAGCGGCGCGCGCGCAATTTGCTGGCCAGCGATTGGGCGCGCCAGGAAGTGAACGCCACGCTGGTCGCCAACGTGGCCGCCGCTTATTTTCAGCTTCGCGAACTCGATCTCGAACTCGACATTTCCAAGCGCGCTCTGGCCTCGCGCAAAGAATCGCTGGAGCTGACCAAGACGCTCGTGGAACACGGCATCAATTCGATTCTCGACGTTCGGCAGGCCGAGCAACTCGTCTACACCGCGGCGGCGGACATTGCCGACCTGGAAAGGCGCATCGGGCAGCAGGAAGATCTGCTGAGCGTCCTGCTTGGAAATAATCCCGGGCCCATCACGCCGCGCGGCAAGGAACTTGTCGATCAGCCGCATGCGCCGGCAGGTTCCGGCCGGGCTTCCCTCCGCGCTGCTGGAGCGCCGCCCGGACATCCGCCAGTCCGAGCAACTACTGATCGCGGCGAACGCCCGCATTGGCGTGGCGCGGGCCGCCTATTTTCCCGACATATCACTGACGGCAGCGCCCGGCTTCCAGAGTCACGGCGCTGCAGAGTCTTTTTAACGGTTCTTCCGGGCTGTGGACGTTCGCCGGAACCGTCACGCAGCCGATTTTCACGGCCGGAAAACTTCGCTCCAACGTGCGCCTGGCCGAGGCGCAGCAGCAGGAAGCCGTGTTGACCTACGAGCAAACCATTCAAGGCGCGTTTCGCGACGTTTCCGACGCCCTGATCGCCTACCAGAAAAATCAGGAATTCCGCGCGCAGCAGGAACTGCTGGCAAACTCCGCCCAGGACGCCGCGCAGCTTTCCGAAATGCGCTACAAGGCCGGCACCACGAATTACCTCGAAGTGCTGACCAACGAAACGAACTACTTGACCGCCGACCTCGGCCTCGCGCAAGCCCGCCTCAACGAACTCCTCGCCCTGGTGCAGATTTATAAGGCGCTCGGCGGCGGGTGGGAGCAGTAGCGTTCGCTCCGCTGCCTTGGTCTCCTGTAAGGCACGGCATTGCCGCCCTACAATCGCGCAAATCTCTCGAAATGCGATACTTTGTGCTCGGAGCGAATCGTGAATCGAAATTCCCTTCCGTCAAGCTCGTCAGGCCACTCCGCAAGGGAATAAAGACGATGCAGGCCGCACCATCCCGCGAGAAAACGGCGCGCTGGTTGCGTTCCTGGGGAAAAAACCGAGAATAACCTCCGCCGCTTCGAGTACCTTCAAGTGACGCACGAACCCGGACCTCCTTGCTTTCCGCTTCATTGGCAGTAGCATGTGGCATCGGCCCTCGCCGATGGCCCGGGCGCCAAGTACGAGGCCCAGACCCGTTTTAGGAGCTACCTTCTCTATGAGGCTCCTCGCACCGATTTCGGCGCTCTTGCTGCTGATGGGCTTGAGCACTGGTCTGCTGGCCTTCCAACGCGGAGGGTACGGGGAAGATGAGTTCGGCGGCGCCCGGGAAGCCCGCACGTACACTTCCGATAACGATAATGGGAAAAGCGAATATTCGTGGTCGCGGCTGCGCTATACGGCGGCCGGCGGAGGCCGTGGAGGTTACGGGTACGGCCGCTGGTCGAGCTGGTCGCGGGATTATCCGAAGGCCGACCGGCAATTCCTGATCGCGCTGCGCCGCCTCACGCGCATCAATGCGCGCCCCGTCGAGCAGGTTGTGGACCTGGACAGCGACGGCCCCGCGAGTATCGAAAATTTTCCCTGGGTCTACGCCGTCCAGGCGCAGACGTGGACGTTCACCGAGCCCGAAGCCAAACGCATGCGCGAATATCTGCTCAAGGGCGGCTTCCTGATGGTCGACGATTTCCATGGCGCGACCGACTGGGAACACTTCATGGACGGCATGTTGATGGTTTTTCCGGACCGCCCGATCGAAGACCTCACCAATAAAGACGAAATTTTTCATGTCCTCTACGATTTGACCGACCGCTTTCAGGTCCCGGGCGAGCAGTACGTCAGCACCGGACGAACGTACGAAAAGGATGGGTACATCCCGGAATGGCGTGCGATTAAGGACGACCGGGGCCGCGTGATGGTCGCCATTTGCTTCAACATGCATTTGGGCGACGCCTGGGAATGGGCCGACGATCCCCGCTATCCGGAGAAGTTCGCGTCGCTGGCGTTTCGGCTCGGCATCAATT
The DNA here is from genome assembly GCA_963781055.1 of Terriglobia bacterium. Classification (GTDB taxonomy): domain Bacteria; phylum Acidobacteriota; class Terriglobia; order Acidiferrales; family UBA7541; genus Palsa-360. Next base: position 61,755 of record CAWAEW010000027.1, on the reverse strand, counting down.
ATGTGATGTACGGAATGACGCACTGACGGCGAACTTCGGGCCGCGATTCTAGCTCGCATTTTTCAAACGAACTGGCGGGACAAGTTTCACAAGTTGCGGAGAAAGTCCCTTTTTGCGTCATTGCGAGCGAAGCGAGGAATCTCTCTTGTCTTGAATTTAAACCGAAGAGAGATTCCTCGCTTCGCTCGCAATGACGACGTAAGGTATTTTTTTCGCAGCCAGTGAAGCCTGCCTACTGGGGCTTGCAAAATTCGGGGATATGCGGGATTGGCGGATTGTCCTTAGTTCTCGTAAATAGCATCCTATATAGATACGGTTATGTTTGAATTTTTATTCAAATATCCGCGCGCGGTTTTTTCCAAGGGCGACCTTGTGCTGTTGGGCGCCTGGCCGCGGTGGGTCCTTGTCCTTTTGGTGGTCGCGGCGGGCGCGGGCCTGGCGTGGCTGATTCGCTCGAAGCTTCCGCAGGCGTCTCCTCATGTTCGGAACTGGAAGGCGGGAATCATCTGGCTGCTGCAATTCGCCCTGGTGGCGCTGGTGCTGCTCTTGCTGTGGCAACCGGCCATACTGGTGGCTGAACTGCGGCCGCAGCAAAACATCATCGCGGTCCTGGTGGACGATTCGCGCAGCATGGCCATCGCGGATAGCGGCGCGACACGCGAGCAACAGGCCATCAAGGCGCTCGATGGCGGCGTGCTCGACGCGCTCGGGAAAAAATTTCAGGTTCGCCTCTACCGGGCCGACGGGCACCTCTCCCGCATTTCGAAGCTGGATGATTTGAAGACATCGCCGCCCGCTCCCGCCACGCGCATTGGCGACGATTTGAAGGAATTGGCGGATGAAGCAGCCGACTTGCCCATCGGCGCTGTGGTGCTGCTCAGCGATGGCGCGGATAATTCCGGCGGAATCGATCTCGATACCATTTCCACGTTTCGCAGCCGGAGGATTCCCGTCCACACCGTTGGATTCGGCCTGGAGCAAGTGCCCAACGACGTGGAAATCAATGACGCCATCGTCGCGCCGCGGGCCCTGGCCGATTCACGCCTGGCGGCCAAAGTAAGTTTCCATCAGCGGGGCTATGCGGGACAGAAAGCCATGCTGACGGTTCGCGATGGAGGAAAAGTCCTGGCGGGCCGCCAGATCACGCTCGCTTCCGACGGCGAAACGCAGAACGAAACGCTGCTGTTCAATGCCGGAGCCGCCGGAGCCAAGACGCTGCAGTTTTCGATCGACCCGCTGCCCGGCGAAGAAAATCGAAGCAACAATAGCGTCTCGCGCCTGGTCAATGTGGAATCGAGCAAGCGGCGCATCCTGTACGTCGAGGGCGAGCCGCGCTGGGAATACAAATTCATTCGCCGCGCGGAAGAGGACGACCGGATCGTGACCATCGTCTCGATGCTCCGCACCAGCGAGAATAAAATCTACCGGCAGGGCATCGCCGATCCCAAGGAACTTGCTGACGGATTTCCGTCAAGCGCCGAGGATCTTTTCGGATATCAGGCGATTATAATTGGATCGGTGGAGGCAAGTTACTTCACGCCGGCGCAGAAGGAACTCATCCAGCAGTTTGTCGATCGCCGGGGCGGCGGGCTGTTGTTTCTGGGAGGCCGGGCTTCGCTCGCCGATGGAGGCTGGGGCGCGTCGAACCTGGCGGACCTGCTTCCCGTCGTGCTTCCTAACAGGAAGGGCACATTTCACCGCGATCCCGCCACCGTCTCGCTGACCCCGGCCGGCGCCGACAGCATCATTACGCGATTGGTCGAGGACCCGGCGGGCAACGTGGAGCGCTGGAAAAAGCTTCCCTACTTGATGGACTATCAGGAAGCGGGCACTCCAAAGCCGGGCGCGGTGGTGCTGGCCGAAATGACCGCGGGGAGCAGGAAAATGCCGCTGCTCATCACCGAAAATTACGGCCGCGGACGAACCGCCGTGCTGGCCACGGGCGGAACCTGGCGCTGGCAGATGAGCCAGCCGCTCGAGGATCAGACGCACGAGGAATTCTGGCAGCAATTGCTGCGCTGGCTGGTGACCGATACGCCGGGCCGCGTGGTGGCCTCCGTGCCCAGCCAGATGCTGTTCGATGACGGCCACGTGCAATTTTCCGCCGACGTGCGCGACCAAAATTATTTGCCCGCCGCCGACGCGCACGTCGAGGCGCATATCCTGGGGCCGGGGGGCACGGCCGCGCAGATCGATATGGCTCCGGACCCGAACTCGCCGGGCACGTTCCGCGCGGAGTGGACCGCCGATCTGCCCGGATCGTATCTCACGGAAGTGACGGCGACTCGCGACAAGGAAGAGTTGGGCAGCGACGTCTTGACGTTTGCGCGCATGGACGGCGTGGCCGAAAATTTCCACACCGGGCAAAATCGCGAACTGCTCGAAAAACTTTCCAGCGAGACCGGCGGACGCTACTGGAACCCGCAGGATGTTTCCAGGCTGCCGAGCGAAATTTCCTATTCCGAAGCGGGCATCACGGTGCGCGACACCAAGCAGCTGTGGAACATGCCCATTATTTTCCTGCTCCTATTGGCGCTGCCCTCAGCGGAGTGGCTCTTGCGCCGGAAGTGGGGCGTGGTATGAAGGTTTTTGAAAAAGCCGCGCGCAAGACGGCGACGATGGCGGTGGTCTTCTTCGCCTGCGCGGCGTTCTGCGCGCGATCCGCGCAGGCCGCGCCCTATTACGTGACCGTCGCCGGACTGGGCGGCGAGCCGGATTACGAGCAGCGTTTCACGGCTCTTGCCAAGGATCTCGATAAGCTTTTCAAAGCCGCCGACGCCGACGCGCACGTTTATACGTTTACCGGAAGCGACGCGACGAAGGCGCGCCTGACCGATACGCTGTCTCAGATCGCGCGCGAGGCCAAGCCCGACGATGCATTCACGCTGATCCTGATCGGCCACGGTTCCTACGACGGCGAAGAGTACAAATTCAATTTGCCCGGCCCGGATATTTCCGGCGACGAGCTGGCCGTGCTCTGCAACCGCATTCCCTCGAAGCGCCAATTGATCGTCAATACCACCAGCGCGAGCGGCGGCTCGATCGGCGCGCTGCAGAGGCCCGGACGGATCGTGATTGCCGCGACGAAATCCGGCACGGAAAAGAACGCCACGGTTTTCGCGCGCTACTGGGTGGATGCGCTGCGCGATCCCTCGGCGGACCTGGACAAGAATGAAGTCATCAGCGCGCTCGAAGCCTTTCAATATGCCGACCGCAAGACGGCTGCTTTTTATGAATCGCAAAAGCGCCTGGCCACCGAGCACGCCGTGATCGAGGATACCGGCAAGAAAGAAGGCGTGCGCGCGGCATCGGCGGAGAACGGCGAGGGGCTGCTGGCCGCCAACTTCGTTCTGCTGCGCATCGGCGCCGCGCAGCAAGCCGCGAACGATCCGGCCAAGCGCGCGCTGCTCGAAAAGAAGGAAGAACTGGAGCAGAAGATCGACACGCTGAAATATCAGAAGGCGGCGATGTCCGCGGACGATTACAAGCAGCAGCTTTCCAGCGCCCTGCTGGAACTGGCGAAGGTGCAGGAGGAATTGGACAAGTGAACGGGACGGCCACACGGCGCGCAAGGCAAATTTTCCTTTGCGGGATTGTGTGCCTGGCGAGCATGGCAGCGGCAAGTCCGTCGCGGGGCGCCACGCCCGACGATTGCCAGGCCCTGCGCAAGCACGGGCGTCGCGCCGAAGCGCAAAAATGCTACGAATCGCTCACTGCCGCGCGCGATCCGTATCTTCGCGCCGAAGGCTACTGGGGCACGGGGATGTACCAGGAGGCGAACAACGAGTTTCGCCTCGCGGTGGCCCAATCGCCGGCGAACGCAATGTACCGCGTGCGCTGGGGCCGCCTGATGCATGAACGGTTCAACAATACCGATGCTGACGGTCTTTTCAAGGAGGCGCTGGAGCGGATCCGAAAAACGCGCAGGCCTACTACGGGCTCGCGCTGGTGAGCGCGGATGGATTCGACAGCAAGGCCATCGAATATACAACCAAGGCGATTGAGCTCGATCCAAAACTTTACGAAGCGCACGAGCTGATGGCCAATCTCCAGCTGGAAGATTCCGACCAAGCAAAAGCTTCCGCGGAAGCCGACGAAGCGCTGAAAATTTCTCCCGAGGCGCTCGACGCCATGGCGATTCACGCGGCCATTGAAGTTCTGGATGACCGCTCGCCCGACGCGTGGCTGGAAAAAATTCGCCAGGTCAATCCGGCGTACGGAGAGGGCTACGCGATCGTCGCGCATCATCTGGTGTTCAACCGGCGCTACGAGGACGGCATCGCGTATTACCGCAAGGCGATTGAGCTGGACCCGCAACTCTGGTCCGCGCGCTCGCAACTCGGCATCAACCTGATGCGCCTGGGCCAGGAAGACGAGCCGCGCAAGCAGCTCGAAATGTGCTACGACAACGGTTACCGAAACGAAGAGACCGTCAACACTCTGCGCCTGCTCGATAGCTACAAGAATTTCGTTACCTTCAAGGAAGACAACACGATTCTCAAGCTGCAGAAGAAAGAAGCGGATTTGCTTGCGGCCGTATTTCGAAGCCGAGCTGAAGCGCATCATGGCCGCTTACGATAAGAAGTACAAAATGACGCTGCCCGGCCCCGTGCAGGTGGAGGTTTATCCGGACCACGAAGACTTCGCCGTGCGCACGATGGGCATGCCGGGCCTGGGCGCTCTGGGCGTTACGTTTGGCGAAGTCGTCGCCATGGACAGCCCGTCGGGCGCGCCCTCCCGGCGAATTTCATCTGGGCCAGCACGCTGTGGCACGAGATGAGCCACGTGTATATCCTCACCGCCACGAACCATCGCGTGCCGCGCTGGTTCACCGAAGGGCTGGCGGTCCACGAGGAAACGCAAGCCTCGCCCGAGTGGGGCGACCGCATTACGCCCGGATGTGGTCGTCGCCATCCGTGAAAAAAAGTTGCTTCCGGTTGCGGACCTCGACCGCGGCTTTATACGCCCGGATTATCCGAACCAGGTGATCGTGTCCTACTATCAGGCGGGCCGCATCTGCGACTACATCCAGGAACGCTGGGGCGCGGACAAGTTGCTGGACATGGTGCACTCGTTCGCGCAAGCTGACGACCACGCCGGACGTGATCCGCCAGGATCTGGGCATGGCTCCGGAAGAATTCGACAAGCAATTTCTGGACTGGCTGGACAAGGACGTGGGCAAGACGGTCGCAAATTTTGACAAGTGGCGCGACGGGCGTGAAGGACCTGGTGGAGCAGGCCAAGAACAAGAATTACGACGAGGTTCTCAAGGAAGGCGAGGAAGTCCGCCGCCATGTATCCGGACTACGTCTATCCCGCGAACGCCTACGAGTTCATGGCCCAGGCCGACCTGGCCAAGGGAGACAAGCAGGCCGCCGCCGCGATCCTCACGGCGTATGAAAAAATCGGCGGGCACAATCCTCCGGCGCTGAAGCAACTGGCCTCGCTCGAAGAGGAACTTGGCAAGCCCGCCGAGGCCGCCGCCACGCTCGATCGCCTCAACTACATTTATCCCGATGGATGAAGAACTTCACCGCCATCTTGGCGATTTGTGGTTTGCGCAAAACAATTTCACCGGCGCGATCCGTGAATACAACGCCGTGGTCGCCATGCAACCGCTCGACAAGGCTTCCGCGCAATTCAATCTGGCGCGCGCCTATTTCGCCGCGGGCCAGAAGGACATGGCCGAGGATCACCTCCTCGCGTCGCTCGAAGCCGCGCCCGACTTTCGGCCCGCTCAGAAATTACTCTTGCAGATGAAGGATTCCAACGAAGGAAATAAAAACGAGGGAAAATAAACAATGGCCTCTATCGCTCAACTCGATCCGGATTCCGCGGAACTGAAGAAGCGCATTGAACGGTTTCAGACCGTGCGCGACAACATTCTCGGCCAGGTCCGCCAGGTCATCGTCGGACAGGAGGAAGTGCTCGACCAGATTCTCATCTCGCTGTTTGTCGGCGGCCATTGCCTGATCACCGGCTTGCCCGGCACGGCGAAGACGCTCATGGTCCGCACCATTGCCCAGACGCTGGGCCTGGTGTTCAAGCGCATCCAGTTCACGCCGGACCTGATGCCCTCCGACATCACCGGAACCGACATCATCGAGGAAGACCCCACCACGGGGCACCGCCGCTGGACGTTCGTCCCGGGCCCGATCTTCGGCAACATCGTGCTCGCCGACGAAATCAACCGCACGCCGCCGAAGACGCAGTCGGCGCTGCTCGAGGCCATGCAGGAACTTTCCTGCACGGTGCGCGGCAACCACTACAAATTGCCCGCGCCCTTCTTCGTGCTGGCCACGCAGAACCCCATCGAACTCGAAGGCACGTATCCGCTGCCCGAAGCGCAGCTTGACCGCTTCCTGTTCAACACCATCCTCGATTATTTGAGCGCCGCGGACGAAGTGAAAGTGGTGGATTTGACGACCGCCACGCGCGTCGCGCAAGTTGAAACGGTCACCTCCGCGGAGGAGATTCTCGATTTTCAGCAACTGGTCCGCATGGTGCCGATCGGCGAATCCCTGGCGCGAGTACGTGGTCGAATCTGGTTCGCGCCACGCGCCAGAACAGCGGCTCCGCGCCCGACTTCGTGAAGAAATATGTGAATTACGGGGCCAGCGTGCGCGCCGCGCAGTTCATCGTCCTGGCGGCCAAGGCGCGCGCGCTTGCTCACCGCCGCTATCACGTCGCGTACGAAGACATCACGGCGCTGGCGACTCCGGTGCTGCGCCACCGCATCCTGCTGAATTTCCACGCCGAATCGGACCGCATCGATTCGGACGAGATTTTGCGGCGCTTGCTCGCGCACATGCCGCCGCCGAAGGCTTAAGTAGCACAGCCACTCTTGGCTGTGCGCTTTTTGCTGAATTCAACAAAGGCGCACAGCCAACAGTGGCTGTGCTACAGGAGATAGCTCCTCAATGCTGCAGCGATTTCTCGATCCGTCCGTGCTCGCCGGAATCTCCGGTTTGGATTTGGTGGCGAAGACTGTCGTCGATGGTTTCGTCGCCGGCCTGCACCGTTCGCCGGATTTCGGTTTCAGCCAGGAGTTCGCCGAATACCGCGCCTATTCTCCCGGCGACGATCTGCGCCACGTCGATTGGAACGTGTTTGCGCGCACCGAGCGCGCCTACCTGAAGCGCTATCGCGGCGAAACGAACAGCATCCTGACCGTGCTGCTCGATGCCAGCAACTCCATGAAGTTCTCGTCTCATTCCGTCAGCAAGATGGACTATGCGCGATTTACGGCGGCCTCTCTGTTTTATCTCGCCATCAAAAATCAGCGCGACGCCGCGGGGCTGATCGTCTTCGATGACGAGATTCGCTCCTACATCCGGCCCTCGACGCGGCAGGGACAGCTCCACCGCTTGCTCAGCCGGCCTGGAACAGGCCGAGCCGCGCGCTCGCACCGATTTCGCCAAGCCGCTGGACCATTTTCAGCAGTTCCTGCGCCGCCGCGGCATGGTCATTTTCATCTCCGATTTTTACGATTCTCCCGAGCACATTGTCCGCACGATCGAGCCGCTGCGCTTCCACGGCAATGAAGTGGTTCTGTTTCACGTGCTCGATCCCAAGGAAATTCGGCCCGAATTCCGCGAGCCCGCAACGCTGGTCGATCTGGAAACGCAGGAACGCATCGAGATCACTCCGGAATATGTCCGCGACGATTACCGCAAAAAATTTGACGCGCACGTCGAATCCTTGCGCGACAAAGCGCGCGGCGCCGGCATGGATTATCACCTGCTCACCACCGACCGCCCTCTCGACGACGCGCTCCGCGAATATCTCTCGATCCGCCAGGGGAGGGACTAAATGGGCCTCTTCGCTCCCTGGTTCCTGGCGGGCCTCGCGGCGCTGGCCGTGCCGTTTTACGTGCACTTGCTGCGGCGCCATACCACCACTCCGCGCCCGTTCAGTTCGCTGATGTTTTTCGAGCGGCGCACGCAGAGTTCCATCAAGCATCGCCGCCTGCGCTATTTGCTCCTGTTGTCGCTGCGCGCGCTTTTGTTTCTGCTGCTGGTGCTGGCCTTCGCGAATCCGTTCATCAACCGCACGGCCGCGAACATGAGCGGCGAAAAACTGATGCTGCTGGTGATCGACAATTCCTTCAGCATGCGGGCCGGAACGCGCATGGCCGACGCGCGCCGCGAAGCGCTCTCCGTCCTCGGGTCGCGGAGCCCGGCCGGCCGCGCGCAAGTCATGGCGCTCGGCTCGCAGCTCCAGGTGCTCACGCAGCCGTCCGTGGATGCAGGCGCGCTGCGCGCCGCCGTCGATAACCTGCAGCCGGGCGACTCCCGCGCAAGTTACGGCGAACTGGCGCGCGCGGTGCGCTCGCTTGCCGACGCGGTGCCCACGCCCATCGAACTCCATTTGTTCAGCGACATGCAGAAATCCGCCATGCCCGCGAATTTTTCGGAGCTGGCGCTGCCCGCGAATGTTTCGCTCGTCCTGCATCCGGTGGCCAAGGATGCGACCCCGAACTGGACGGTGGAAAGCGTCAACGCTCCCGGCCAGGTTTGGGATCCGAAGAAGGCGCGCGTGCAGGCCGTGGTGGCGGGGTTCGGCACGCCGGCGGCCACGCGCACGGTTTCCCTGGTTGTGAACGGCAAGACGAGCGCCACGCGCACGGTCAACGTGCCCGCCAACGGCCGCGCCACCGTGGAATTTCAATCGCTCGACGTGCCGTACGGCTTCACGCGCTGCGAAGTGCGAATCGATTCGGCGGACGCATTTCCCGCGGACGATGTGAGCCTGTTTGCCGTCGAGCGCTCCGATCCGCGCCGCGCCCTGTTTGTTTCCGACGCGGCGGACTCCCGCTCCCCGCTCTATTTCAAATCCGCTCTGGATTCCGCCGCGGAATCGGCCTTCACTCTGGATACGGTGAGCGCGGGCCAGGCGTCCAGCTTGCCTCTCTCGAAATACGCGTTCGTGGTTCTCTCCGATTTGATCTCGGTTCCCGCCTCGTTTGAGAACGACCTGCTGAAATACGTTCAGGCCGGCGGCAGCGTGTGGATCGCGGAGGGAGCCGCGGCGGCGCATAGCCCGCGCATTCCGGTTTTTGGCGGCAATGTGCTGGAATCCCGCGACTACGCCCGCACGAGCGATCGCTTTTTAAATGTGGGCGAAGCGGACCCCTCCTACCCTTCGGTGGAAAACACCGACCGCTGGTCCGGCGTGAAATTTTATTTTGCGGTTCGAGTGGATCCCGGCAACGCCCGCGTGATCGCGCGCCTCAGCGATCAGACGCCGCTGCTCATCGAAAAGAATATCGGCGAGGGCAAGGTTCTCTTGTTTACGTCCGGCCTCGACAACATCACCAACGATTTTCCGCTTCACCCGGTCTTCGTGCCCTTCGTCGAGCAGACCGCGCTCTACCTTTCCGGCACCGAGCGCCGCAGCGGCTCCCGCGCGGTGGATTCCTTCCTCGAATTGCGCAATTCCAAGGAGCAATCGGTGGGCGTCGAAGTGATCGATCCGGATGGCCACAGGCCCCTGTCGCTTGAAAGAAGCCACCACCGCGCAGACCTACCAGTTGACGCGCGCCGGATTTTACGAACTCAAGCTTGCCAACGGGCGCCACGACGTGATCGGCGTGAATCCGGACCGCCGCGAATCCAACCTGGAAATCATTCCGGACGAGACCTTGTCACTCTGGCGCGGAAATTCGGGCACGGGAGCGCAGCAGGCCTCGGCCCAGGGTTCGGCTCAGGAACAGACCCGGCCTTACAGTTTATGGTGGTATATTATGGTTCTAGTATTCGCCGCAGCCATTGCGGAGTCCCTGCTTGCGGATCGATACTTAGTGGCACAGCAGCAGGAGGACTTATGAGCGTTCGAGATCAGCTCAACTCCTATATTCAGCGGTTGGAAAAGCGCTTGCGTTTGGGCGCCCTCGTTCGCGGCGCCGCTATTCTCACCTCGGTCGCCCTGATCGCCACGGTCCTGCTCGTTCTGATCACCAACGCGTTTGCCTTTTCCCGATGGAGCATCACGAGCGCAAGGGTTGCGCTCCTATTCGCGCTCATTCTTGCGATTACGTTTGGGATCGCATTGCCCGTGGCCGCGCTCAACCGGCGGCGGGCGGCTCGCCAGGCCGAAAACGTCTTTCCGGAGTTCCAGCAGCGTCTGGTGACGTTTGCCGAACGAGATGTTCACACGCGCGAACCTTTTCTCGATCTGCTGGCTGCCGATACGCTCAACGTAGCCCGCGAGGCGGAACCTGCGCGGTTGGTTCCAGACCGCAAACTCGCGGCATTTCTCGGAGTTGGCGGCGCTGCGCTCTGCGTGCTCGTGTGGATGATCCTTGCCGGCCCCGGATATTTGGGCCACGGCGCCGCGCTCTTGTGGGCCGCGACGCCGCGAGACGGAGCCGCTCCGTTTTATGACATTCGAGTCACCCCGGGCGACATTACCGTCCGCCGCAATTCCGATCAGGAGGTGACGGCGCAGCTCATCGGCCTGCAAACCGACAACGTGCGCTTGTACGCCCGCTATCAGAGCGCGTCCAAATGGGATCAGGTCGCCATGCGCCCGCAGGCGGGCGTCACCGGCTTCCAATTTATTTTTGCCGGCCTTCCGGAGAGCGTCGAATACTACGTGGAAGCCGGCCCTCTCCGCTCGAAACATTTCAATATCCGCGTGCTGGATTTGCCCGGCGTGAAAAATGTCCGCGTGACCTATCACTATCCTTCGTGGACGCACATGCAGGAAGTGGTCGAAGAGCGCGGCGGGGATCTGCGCGCGGTCGAAGGCACCGAAGCGAATCTGGAAATCGAAACCGACAAGCCGCTCAGCGACGGCGTCCTGGTCGTGGATACGGGTGACGCCTCGGCATCGAGCACGCCGGAGGATCAACAGCAAATTCGCCTCTCCGGCGGCCAAGGCAACGTTTACAAAGGCACGATTCGCATGGAGAAAGACGGCGTGTACCACGTCGCGGCTCTGGACCAGGGGCAGCCCGTGCGCCTGTCGAACGATTTTTTCATCGAGGCGCGCAAGGCGGAGCCGCCCAACGTGATCATCGCGCGTCCCGGCCATGATTACCGCGCAAGCCCCATCGAAGAGGTCACCGTGGGGGTCAAGGCCGATGATGAATTCGGCCTTTCCGAAATGTCGCTGCACTACTCGGTGAACGGCGGGCCGGAGAAAACGGTCGATTTACTGAAACAAAAAGGCGTCAAGCAAGCCGACGGTTCCACCGTCATTTCTCTCGAAGACTTCAAACTCGTGCCGGGCGACGTGGTGAGCCTCTATGCGACTCGCCAAGGACGCGCGCGCCGAATCCCGCACGGACATTTCCTTCATTCAGGCCGATCCCTTCGAGCGGGAATTTTCGCAGTCCCAGGCAGCGGGCGGAGGCGGTGGAGGAGGCGGCGGCCAGCAAGATCAAAACGACATTTCCCAGCGCGAGAAGGAAATCATCGCCGAAACCTGGAAGCACCGCGGCGATAAGCATGCCACCCAGCAAGCGGCGGCCGAAGCGGCCAAGTTTCTTTCCGGCGTGCAGTCGAAACTGCGCGATCAGGCGAAGTCCCTCGCCGGGCGCATGCAAAGCCGCGAATTGTCGCAGGAAAACGACGAGTTCGGCAACTTTGTGAAGGACATGAACGCGGCGGCCGACTCCATGGGTCCCGCCGCTGAAAAATTGCAGCAGCGGAAATGGCAGGACGCCCTTCCCGACGAGCAAAAGGCTCTGCAGCATTTGCTGCGCGCCGAAGCCACGTTCCGCCAGATTCAGGTGGCGTTTGGCAACGGCGGAGGCGGCGGAGGAGCGGGCGGCGGAGCGGGGCGCGATCTGGCCAGCCTTTTTGATTTGGAACTCGACACGGAAAAGAATCAGTACGAGACCGCGCAGACGGCCGGCTCGCAAAGCCAGCAGGAAAAAGACATCGATGAAGCGCTGCAAAAACTCGATCAACTGGCGCGCCGCCAGGAAGAGCTGGCGCAGCAGCAGCGCAACTCCACGCAAAGCTCCGAACAGCGCTGGCAGCAGGAAATGCTGCGCCGCCAGGCCGAAGAGCTGCAGCGCCAGATGGAGCAGATGGCCCGCAACAATAGCCAGAGCGGTTCGCAATCCAGTTCTCAGCAAGGGGGCTCGCAGGGAAATTCTTCCTCGGGTTCATCCGGCCAGTCAGGTTCAGGACAATCGGGCGCGGGCGGGCAATCCGCTTCCGGCGATCCGCGTGTGCAGCAGTCTCTCGACCGCTTGCGCCAGGCGACCGACGATATGCGCCGCGCCACGTCTCCGCAGCAGAGCGAAGCCGAAGCGCGCCGCGCCGCCGACCGCTTGAAGGAAGCCACGGACCTGCTCGGCGGCATGCGCCAGCAGCAAACTTCCTCGAAGGTCGATTCGCTGGCGCAGGAAGCCAGCCGCCTCGCGGGTGAAGAGCGCGAGCAATCCGACCGCATCCGTCAAATGTTCGGCCAGGGCGGAGGATTTGCGGGCCAATCCGCAGGACCGAAAAAAACTCGCCGACGATCGCCAGAAACTTTCCGACGACCTCGGCAAGCTCGAAAAGGAGTTGCAGGACACGGCGCGCGAACTGGCGGGCAACAAGCAGACCGCAGCCTCCACGAAATTGCGCGATGCCCTCAGCGATATGCAGCAGTCCGATCTCCGCGCGCGCATTCAGCGAGGATCCGATTGGATGCGCCGCGGCATCGATCCCAACGCGAATGGAATGGAGCCGGAAATCGCAGCCGGAATGCAGCGCCTGGAAAAAGGCGTGCAGGACGCGCAGCAAGCCCTGGGCGCGGCTCCGCAGCCGGGAAACGATTCGCAGCAGGGACTTGAAACCGCTTTGAACCGCGTCGAGCGGCTTCGCAACCAGATGGGAGGCCTTTCGCGCGATGGCCAGGGACGCCAGCAGGGACAACAAGGCAACGCCCAGGGCGGAGGGCAACAGGGCGGGCAGCAAGGTGGCCAAAAATGGCCAGATGGGCGGAGGTCCCGTTGGAGGACCAGGCGCGAGAATCGGCGGCGGCAATTACGGAGACGGTTATCGCTATGGAAATCCAGGCGGCGGAGCCGTGGGCGGTGTCTACGGCAACTACGATACCGGGAATAACACGCCGCGCGGAGGCTCTCCGGTTCAGCCCGATAATTCTCCGATCCCCACGCAGCGCGCTTACGATGACAGCATGCGCGATCTGAATCAGCTTCGCCAAGCCGTGCAGGAAGACCCCGAAATGGCGAAGCAGGTTCAGGAACTGATCCGCGAAATGGAGCGCCTCGACCCGGCGCGTTTCCCCGGCAATCCCGCCCTGGTCGAGCAACTCCATTCCCAGGTGCTCGCCGACGTCGATAAGCTGGAGCTGCAATTGCGACGCCAGCTCGATGACAAACAGTCCGGCCAGGTGCGCAGCGGCGATACGAACACCGTGCCCCAGGGCTACGAGGAACCGGTCGCCGAGTATTACCGCCGGCTGAGCAAGAATAAATAAGCATGCATCGGGATCGGCCGCCGCGAAAATTCCGGTGAGGTTTCAAAAAATCCTCACCCTTGAAAATCGTAAGGGTAAGGCATCCGAAGTTCCATATCCCTAGAAATCCGCGACACGTGCCTGCCCAAACGCCGCCAAAAGACCGTTTTTCTCTGTGGCCCTCCGTGCTTCTCCGTGTCCTCTGTGTTAAAGCTTTTTCATTTTTCAGGAGAGGAAAATTCTTATCGAGGGCCGCGAAATGCGAGCTACTGTTTCGGCAAAGATTTGCGGGGAATCAGTTGCTCGGCGTTCGCTCGTCATGTAAGCGAACGACGCGACGATCACGGCCATCTGTTTCAGGTCCGGCTCCTGCAGCCGTTCGTACACATCCATATTCGTATGATGCGTGCGGGTATCGTACTCGATGGGGTCCTGGATAAATTGAAATCCGGGCAGGCCGACTTCGTCGAAGGAGACGTGATCGGTGCCGCCGACGCCGCGAATCGCAAGCGTGGTCATTCCCATGGTTTTGAACGGCTCCATCCACTTCTCAAAAATGGGCCGCACGGCTTCATTCCCTTGCAGGTAAATGCCGCGAATTTTTCCCGTGCCGTTGTCCACATTGAAATAGGCCGAAAGCTTATCGTGATCGGGATGCAGCTTCATGTTCTGCCGGTCGGCGAAGTGCGCGCGAACGTAGGCGCGCGAGCCGAGCAGGCCTTCTTCTTCTCCCGTCCATAGCGCCAGCCGAACGGTGCGCCGCATTTTCAAGTTGGAGGCCTTCAAAATGCGCATGGCTTCCATCATCACGGCCGAGCCCGCGGCGTTATCGGTGGCGCCGTCGCCGCTGTCCCATGAGTCAAAGTGCGCGCCCAGTATCACAAGCTCATCGGCTTTATCCGTGCCGGGAATTTCCGCGATGATGTTGAACGAATTCAAATTGTTGTCATAGAACTTGTTGACAATGTCGATTTGAAGCACCACCGGAATATTTTTTTCCAGCGTTCGGAGGATGCGCCCGTAATCCTCGATGTCCACTGCCACGCGCGGCAGCACCATCGGCTGCTCGGGATCCCGCGATCCGCCGGCCATCACCGTAATCGTTCCACCGTCGTGCGGCGAAGGTTCCAGCCACGCCGCCGCACGCTCGTCCGTCAGGAACTTCAGGAGGTTCGCGTTGAATTGTTGCTGCGCGGCCAGGCGGTCGTGTTCGGCCTGGTTCGGAGGAGGCTGAGGGGCGGGAGGTTGCGCGAGATCCGCGAGTTCCTGGTCGGTGAAGCGATGCGCCGGCGCGTCGAAATGCGCCTCGACGGCGCGCATGGGAGCGGTCAGCACAAATTTCCCTTTGAGCTTCCCGTGAAACGTGCGGAAATCCTCTTCGTCTTCGATTTTTGCGTACAACGGCTTCGGCCGTGACCGGCCCGTTCGTCCCCGGCGTCCACGCTTTCGGATACGCAATCAACGGAAAATGGCGCGGCGTTATTTCATTGGCTTCCACTAGTTCGTTGGACCACCCGCGGCCAAATGGTCCCCATGGTTCCTCGTGAACGTTCGCAAGCCCATACGAGCCCAGCGTTTTGACCGCGTAATCGGCGGCTTCCCGAATGTTCGGTGAATTGGTCAGCCGCGCGCCGTACACGTCCGTCAGGTAACTCAACACGTCCATGAGGCGCGAGTGCTGGAAACCTTCTTGTTCAAATGTGCTGATTGCTGAAGCGTTAGGAGCGGGCCAATCCGTCTGCGCCGCCAGTGTCCAGGCGGCTGTAAACACCAGCGCCAGCACCGCCGCGAGTTTCATCCGCTTGCGCACGTTCTTTCTCCTCATGCCGCGAATTATTTTACCTTGAGAATCTCAAAGTATAGCGCGCGGTTGGCCGGGATGTTTCTATGCGTGTGTCCCGCGCGTGCAAGTTTTCAGGTGACGGGAATCACGGAAGGTTTGACCATTGTGGCTCAAACTAAGTTGGTAGTTGTAGAATGAGAGTGCGGAGATCGGCAATTCGGATGGGAAGCGCCCTCCGAATGGCCGCCTTCAGGAGGTGAAATCATGTTTTGCTCGCATTGCGGAAGGGAAATCGCCGATTCTTCCAATTATTGTGCGTCATGCGGAGCGCAACAGAGGCAGAGAGTTTCGTACAAGCAGCTGACGCTTTCCGCCACCGATTCGAAAATCGCGGGCGTGTGCGGAGGCATCGCTGAATATCTGGACGTCGATCCCACGGTCGTG
The DNA here is from genome assembly GCA_963781055.1 of Terriglobia bacterium. GTDB lineage: Bacteria > Acidobacteriota > Terriglobia > Acidiferrales > UBA7541 > Palsa-360. Next base: position 46,106 of record CAWAEW010000027.1, on the reverse strand, counting down.
CGTCTGATCTGGCTTGTGTTGTCGATCGTGCCCGGCGGCATTGTCGGAGGCGTGGTGGCTTACCTTCTTGCATGGATCATAATTCCCAAGACGCGCACGCTCGCCTCCGCGGCGGCAGCCGCCGCTCCTGTGCAGCCTCCCGCAAAGGCAGTTTGAAAGCCGCTGCTGCAATAGGATAGGTTTCAGCCTGTCGATTTTTGGCGTGACCGTAAATCGGAACCCGGCAGACTGAAGTCTGTCCTACTACGCTTGACATGCGGGAATGCCCGCTCTAACTTCTACCCGGAAGACAGACAAGATACCGATCAATCCTAAAAATTCGATTTGGGGGGACTCCTCCATGAAGCAGAAATTGGAATGCGGCGACCAGCACGGATTATCGCGCAGGGAAATTCTGCAAGGAAGTCTTGCTGTCGGCAGTCACCGCGGCGGGCGGGATGAAAGAGGCGCTCGCCGAACCTGCCGCGCCGCCCGCGCAGAAGATGACCGGCGTGCGCGCGATTGACATCCACGCGCACTATTTCCCGCAGCCCTACTTCGATCTTTTCAACACGCAAGGTTTCAATTCAGAGTTCCACATGACCGAGCAGGGCTTCTATTTCAAGACTCCCACGCAAACCTATGGGCCATTGCCCACCAAATTCATCAATCTCAAAGAGCGATTGGCGGATATGGACGCGCAACGCGTGACGATTCATGCGCTCTCGCTCACCGGGCCGATGACGTACTGGGTGCAGGGCAAACTCGCTCTCGAACTTGCCAGGGCATGGAATGACGCGGCCGTCGCGGCGCATCAAGCCTATCCGGACCGATTCGTGGTTCTGGCCACTCTTCCGATGCTCGACCCCGATCTCGCCGTCGACGAACTCAATCGCGTCAGCAAACTCCCCGGTGTGCGCGGCGTTTATATGGGAACTTATATTGATGGCCGCGATCTGGACGATCCTCTGTTTGAGCCCATTTTTACGCGCATCGAAGCGCTCGACCTGCCTGTCTTCCTGCATCCTTTGATGCCCGCCGTCGGCGGCAAGCGCCTGCTGCCATTTTCTTTCACGAATCTGGTTGCCTTTCCCATGGACAGTACCATTGCCGCATGTCACCTGATTTTCGGCGGCGTGTTGGACCGCCATCCAAATCTCCAGGTCACCCTGCCGCACGCCGGCGGCGTGTTGCCAAACCTGATCGGGCGTCTCGACCACGGGTGGAAAGTAATCCCGGCGGCCAAGCAATGCGCCCAAACGCCAAGCGCCTATTTGCGACGCTTCACCTACGACATGATTTCCCACTCGAAGCCGTTCATGGAGTACGTCATCTCCCAGGTGGGCGCCGATCGCATCATGCTCGGCAGCGACTACTGCTATAACGTGGGTTACACCCAGCCCGTCCAAGTGGTCGAGGAACTGAGCTTGAGTTCCGAGCAGCACAAAATGATATTGGGCGGAACGGCCGCGAAAATTCTTAAAATTTGATCCTCGACCAGACACCAGGCGCAACGGCCGTTGGGCGCCGCTCTTCAGCTTCAATACGAGGATTGAAGCGTCCGAAGCCCCAGTTCACCCAACGGCCCCGTAGCTTTTACTTCGGCATTACCGAGGGAGCCGACTGGATCGTCGTCTGGTAGCTGAATGCCATCCTCCACATGCCGTCTCGCTTCGCCCAGATGCGCGAGATGTGAACCGGCTTCCCGCTATAGCCCTGGGCCCTTGCGATCATCACAATTGTTTCCGGCTTGTCGCTGGGAAAGTCGAACATGTCCGCATGAACCAATCCCGGCGGCGCGGGACCAATCCCGGGCTTGCTGAGCGTCTTCAGCCGGTCCGCCTTGGTCATCACTTGCGTGCCATTGGACGAGATCAACACGAACTCGTCCAGAAAATGAGGGTCCCAGGCCTTCGGGTCATGATTGGTGACAGCGGTTTCCAATGTAGACCAGGACTTGATGACTCCAGCTTCGTCCTCATTCTTCGGCGTGTACGGCACGGTCTTGCAGGGGTTGATGCATTCGTTCGTGGTTGGTCCCGGCTTCGGCGCCTTATCGGCTTGTTTGACCTCCTGATAGTCCAGCAGCCGCCAGCCCGCGGGCCGCTTCACCCATATGCGCACGACGTGTTGCTTGCCGTTGGCCACCTGGACGCCGGCAACTTCGCCGTAGGTGTGCTCGCTGACTTCAGCCCCGCTTTCATCACCCATCATCGGTGTCGGCAATGCGGCAAGCACCTTCGCCTTCGGAATTGTCTCTCCCGCCGCATTCGTATACATGAAATCCTTGTCGAGTACTTTGCCCACCGCCGCCTGGTCATGGTTTGCCAGGGCCTGCACAAATGCTTTATCGGTTTGAAGCACCGCCGGATTGTTGTCCGCGGCGGCCGCTGTCCTGCATGTCGGCAGGGCCAGAATGCCCGCGCACACCATGCCTAAAACGAAGGTGTTGGTAGCGAAACGTTTCATGGTTCTCTCCTTTGATGACTTAGCCGACATTTCCCTCTCGAACTGTTCCTCGTCTCCACCTTTGGACGGACTCATTGAGGCTATCTTCCGTGTTTCGAAAATGTGAAAGAACCCGCCGTCGTGCTGTCCCGTCCTACAATTGCATCCGCATTTGCGACGGCACGCAAGCGCACGCCCCGTTCTTTCAAAGACTGCTAGCTCGGAGATTCTGCAGCAATTCTTGTGGCCTGCCGCTTGGATAATGCCGGCGGCATGGACAAAGTCATGACAAGTGTCCGTGCGCGGGGGTAAGCGATGCAGTGACGTACGGCACAACGCAAGGTGACGCAAAGCACTGCGCATGTAACCGCACAAGCGTAACTATGACGCCACGGAAGTATGAGCTTAGGAGATTCCTACCATGAATTCCAAGAAGTCCGATCGCAGAACGTTTTTGAAGCGAAGCGCGGCTCTGGCCGGCCTGGCCGCGGGAGCCATACCCTTCGCGAATGGCAAAGCGCTCGCCAGCGTTACCCCCGGTTTGGGCAATAGCGTGGACACGACCCAGGATAGCGTTACCCCCGACGAACCTAAGATTGAGGATTTGTTGTACGGCGGGCGTTCCAGCTACGAAACCAGTGTGCGCATACCAAGTACGGGAGTGCTTGGCGCTATTGGGCTGCGCAATCTGACTCCGCTTCAGGATTCAGTCGGAATCATTACGCCCTCCGGTCTTCACTACCTGGTTCATCATGATTTGGATATCCCCAACCTTGATCCCCAGAAGCACACTCTCATGATTCACGGCATGGTGGACCGTCCCCTGATCTTCACCTTGGAGGAATTGAAGCGCCTCCCTTCTGTGTCCCGAGTTCACTTTTTAGAGTGCACGGGAAACAGCGGCATGATGCATTACAAGTCCTATTTGCACGACCTGAAGGCGGGGCGGAAGGACTTGACTTTGATCCAAGCGCTGCATGGAAGAACCTCAACCAGTGAATGGACGGGGGTTCCCCTCTCCATGCTGCTCAAGGAAGCCGGCGTGCAAAAGCAGGCGAGCTGGATAATTTCGCAAGGGTCGGACGTTTCCGGGCGCGCCAAGAGCATGCCGCTGGCAAAGGCCATGGACGACGTGATCGTGGCGTACGGCCAAAATGGCGAGGCGCTGCGGCGCGAACAGGGTTATCCCTTGCGGCTGGTCGTTCCGGGTTTCCAGGGGGTCAACAACATCAAGTACGTGACGAGCATTAAGGTGGTGGATAAAGCTTACTATCTCCAGCCGGAAATCAGCGGCTACACCAATACGAAACCTGACGGCATGGCGACCTGGTACGAATCTCAAGTTGGACCGAAGTCCTTGATCACTTTCCCATCCGACCCACATAAGCTGCCCGGGCGCGGCTTCTATCAGATTTCCGGCTTGGCTTGGTCTGGCAGAGGCGCGATCGCCAGGGTGGAAGTCAGCACCGACAACGCCAAAACCTGGAAGGACGCGGAATTACAGACGCCGGTATTTAAGAAGTCGCACACGCGATTCCGCTTGGGCTGGAATTGGGATGGGGCGGAGACCGTGATTATGTCCCGCTGCACGGATGAATTCGGCTGCATTCAACCGACGATGATGCAGCTAGCCCAACTGTGGGGCGACAGCCGGGAACCCAAGATTCCTGCGAGTGAGATTGAACACTGGTGGGAAACCGCCGCAATCGGGGAGTTTCTCAATAATCAGATTCTGCCATGGCGGGTGAAGGAAGATGGGACCGTCCATGACGCGCTGTACAACACGTTCAAATCATTCGGCGAAGCTTACCCCGGGCTGGGCCTTTGAAGCGATGTCCCGCCTTGTTCCGAGAAGCGTTCCCTGGGCGTTTATGCGATTTCGCCTGGGCTGCAATTGCGGCGGAGCAGAGGTTATGTCCCGCTGGACGAATGAATACGGTGGCATTCAACCGACGATGAGGGAGACGCCAAACTGTGAGGCGTTCAAAGACAACCTTACATACCGGCCAGTGAAATTGAGCGCCGGTGGGAAATTGCGGCAATCGAAGAGTTTCTCAATGATGAAATTCTGCCATGGCGAGTGAGCCCGGATGGGAGCGTCCAAGATGCGCTGTACAACACGTTCAATATCAAAGTTTAATTTTCTGCTGCCGGTGATGGCTCTGCTGGCCTGCGGTGCAGCCATGGCGCAGTCCCCCACCTATAAGGTGGGGAGGACGCCGACGGAAGCAGAATTGCGCGCCGGGAATAATATTGTAGGTCCCGACGGAAAAGAACTCCCTCCCGGAAAAGGAACCGCCAAGGAAGGAGCGGCGATCTTTGCGGTTAAGTGCGCTTTTTGTCATGGACTAAACGGAGAGGGCAAGTTTCCATTCGCGCGTTTGGTGGGAGGCATCGGCTCACTCAACACCCCTAACCCCATTAAAACCGTAGGGAGCAATATGCCGTACGCGACTACGATTTATGACTTCATCAATCGCGCCATGCCCCCATGGCCCTTTGAGAAGAACTCCTCGTTCAGTGGCAAGAGGGGTCTCACCCCGGACAATGTCTACGCTCTGACCGCCTTTCTGCTGTATAAAAACGGCATCATTAAAGAGACCGACGTCATGGATAAGAATAGCCTGGTGGAAGTCGAAATGCCGAATCGTCATGGATTTTATCCTGACCCGCCACAATCCGTGCCGGATAAGGTCCGCTCTTGGGAACCTTATTGGGATCAAGTGAAATCCGGCGCGGACGCTTCGGTGAAATGACAAGGCTTTTGCTGCTCGAGGGGTGCGGGCTCGGCTTGGAGCCCGCGTTAAAATAGGCAGGACGAAATCTTAGGGCGCGGATATAGACAGCTTCCGAATCAGTGGCTTTGTCACGGCAATCCTATTTCCAGGACTTGGGAATGGGCGCTAATTTCCCCGCGCCGATCTCGCGATTCGATAGTTCACGTCCCACAAGCCATGGCGCGCTGATGTAAGGCGGATGGTAGTGCGCATCATGCGTCAATATGCCATCCTTCTTTGAAACAAAAGTTGCGCTATATGCATTCCGGCGCACGCGAGTACGCACCCCATTTTTTTCAAAGATCGCCAGTTTGGAAATCCTGCGCAAATTCTTGTGGCCTGCTGTCCGGACCATATTACAATACTGACGATGCGGGTAATGGTCGCTGAAGGTCACACGATGCGGTGATCCAAGACGCATAACTGTGTGACCCAGATCACAGCGCCCGCAACCCGCATGGGAGTAACAATGGCGCCAAGTATTTCGGGGATAGTTCCAGAGTTCGACGGGTGCGGGGCAGGCGGAATAACATGCGGATCCGACGAGGGCCCGCCCGGCCTTACGCCAGAGCTTCTGAATCAGATGTGGGGTCTTGCTTGATAGCGAATCGACAGCAGGAAAACGCGGCTCTCAGGATGATGCCATTCTTAGGCAGCACCTGTGTTTGTGGATCCTCGATTTGCGCTCTTTTTCAGCGTTAAAATTTTACCAGGGGGTGGTTATAATGAATAAAAGTGCGGGTATAATAACCATATTGAGAGATGCAAGCCGGTTGCTTGGTTTAATTTTTGCATCGTTGTTGCTTTGCGTTCCGTTGTTCTCGCAGGGCGCCTCGGGCCGCATTGTGGGAACGATCACGGATCAAACTGGGGGCGCGATCGCCAGGCGCCACCGTAACCATCCTGGATGTGGCCCGCGGCACTTCGCGGACCCTGACCACGGATGATGCAGGGGCATACAGTGCTCCCAACCTGATTCCCGGCGCCTACAGCGTGCGCGCCGAGTTCAAGGGGTTCCAAGCCACCGAGCGCAAGAATATTACGCTTGAAGTTGCTCAGGAACTGCGCGTCGATCTGACGCTGCAGCCCGGCGAACAAGCGCAGACCATTACCGTTACCGAAGAGCTTCCTCTGATGAATACGACCAACGCAGAGCTCGGCGGAACGATCGAGAACAAAGTGATCAACGACCTGCCCTTGAACGGCAGGAACTTCGAGAATTTGCTCAACCTGCGCCCCGGCGTCACGAAGTATGTCGGCAACTCCATCTTTACAACAAGCTCCAACGGCTTGCGCCCGCACGACAACGTCTACTTGGTGGACGGCACCAACAGCACCGATCCCTGGATGGCCCAGAGCATGATGAATGCGGTCATGGCCGCGGGCGACGCCGGAACCATGCTGCCCATCGACGCCATCGACGAGTTCAAGACCATTGAGAACCCCCGCGCCGAATACGGCTGGAAGCCCGGATCGATCGTCAATGTTGGAATTAAATCCGGCTCCAATACCATCCATGGCTCCGCCTACGCCTACGGCCGGACGACCGCCTTTGATGCCCGCAACTATTTTAATAACACACCCGCTACCAATACGGCTGCGTGCAGCCCTGATCCAACCCCGTGCATCAAAGCACCGGTCGAACTCGAACAGTGGGGCGGCAGCATGGGAGGAGCCATCAAGAAGGACAAGCTCTTCTACTTCGGCAATTTTGAGACGCAAAACTATAGCGTGGGGAATCCAGCTGTTCACAATATGCCGATTACAGGTACATCCTCAAGCGCCATCGCGACTGATTTCAAAGGAAATCCGGCGAGCCTGGTAGGCGCTTGCCAGGCGGCCTTAGCCTCATCTCAGGGCCTAGCCCCGCTAAGCGCTAAACTGGCCGGCCTCAGCACGACCTGCACACCCCTATCGAATTATCCAGGGGTGTTCTACATACCAAACATAGCCTCTCCCACGACCGCTGTCAGTCAGGATACTTCGCTCCTTAGCCAAAGCAGGATTTATTCCGGAGTGGGAAAGCTTGACTATACAATCAATGACAAGAACTCGCTCAGCGGGATGTATTTCCGGAGCCCCGGAGACGGCACGTTCGTGGACGATTCCACCAACGAAGTTTCTCCGCAGTGGCGAACGGTCCAGGATGCGGTTTCTCAGGTGATCTCCGTGGGCGAAACGTACGCCCCAAATTCCAGCTGGGTCAATTCCTTCCGCTTCGGCTACTCCCATTATACTCAGACCTTCACCGTCCCGGATGCCACCGAGAATCCCGCAAGTTACTCTTACAACGGCGCGACCTACAACTTCTACACGGGCCAGACCAATCCGGAATACTTCGGATTTCCGAGGACGCGAATCAAGCAGTTTGGCGGCTACGAACTGGGCCTTGCCTGGCCCAAGTCGGTCGGGCCCGACAGCGTCTGGCAATTCAGCGACAGCGTCTCCTACTTGCGGGGGAAACATTCGTTCAAGTTCGGCGGCGAGGTGCTGCTCGATCAAAGCACCAACAACGTGGCCAACAATACCAAGGGCTCCTTCCGATTCAATACTTTGACGGACTTCTTTACGGGCACTCTCAATCAGGCGACGATTGCCACCGGCAATTACTTGCGTCACATAGGAAATCAGGGATACGCCGTTTTCGGCCAAGATGACTGGCGCATCACTCCAAGACTCACCGTGAATCTCGGGCTCCGGTATGAACTCAATACCGTGATCAAGGAAAGCAATAACTTAATCGGCAATTTCGATCCGACGGTCGGCCTCGAACAGGTCGGCAAACAAATACCTTCTCTCTACAACGGCGATCACAATAATTTCTCGCCACGGCTCGGTTTTGCCTGGGACGTCATGGGCGATGGCAAGACCGTGGTTCGTGGCGGCGGAAGCGTCATGTACGAGCAGCTCAGTTATGACGGGATGATGGCATATAACAACCTTTGGGGATTGAAAACGATTCCCACCGGCGCGAACCTGTATGCGAACGGGGCCCTTCTTAGCCCGGCTACTGTCGGCGGCACGATCAACAATTCCGCCGTCCTCCTATCCGGCACCCAGGCTCTTGGATTGGTCGGTGGGGTCGTCACACCCGGGTCCATCGACGCCAACTGGATCAACAACTCGTCTTCCACACCACTCTATAACTTTTCGTCGTCCGCCTGCGGCGACGGCAATCCAGTCCCAGGGATTGCCACGACTCCGCAGCCTTGCAGCATCATGGCCATGGACAGGAACATGCGCACTCCCTACGTCACTGCCTGGTCGTTGGGCATTCAGCACGCCTTCACCCCCAACCTTTCCCTGGATGTCAATTACGTCGGCAACCACGGCACGAAGTTTCTGGGCGTGATCGACATGAACCAGCCGGCCCTTGTCGGCGGCTTCAGTGCAGGGTGGGGAAACCCAGCAGACCCGTCATCCGCAGCCTATACCTGCCTGCACGATACCTCAAACGGGCCCTACGGCAACTGTTCGCCGAACGGGGCTGCCGAAGTGGCTGCTCAGCCATTGAATGGCAAGTACCCGTATCTGGGCAACGTCTTCTGGTTGTCCAACAATAACCACTCCAACTACAACGCCTTGCAGGTATCGCTGACCCAGCGGACATCGCACGGCCTGTCCTTCGTCGCGGGCTACACGTACGCACACGCCCTGGGGCAGACTCCGGACAACTGGAACCAGCCAACCCCGACTGACAGTACCAATACGAGGGCCATGTACGCGACGACCATGTTCGATATGACGCATGTGTTTACGTTTTCGACGACCTACGCGATCCCCGACATAAACGCGCCGGGACAGCTCCTCAAGGGCTGGTCGCTTAACTCCATCGTGACGCTCGAAAGCGCGACACCCTGGGGCGTCAACGACTGGTCCACCGACTTCAGCGGCACCAACGAGATTGGCAACCTCGCCGGTGTTCCTGGCGGATCAAACCTCCAGGGGGAGCAATGGGATTTCTTCGGCAATCCCATGGACTTCAGGACGACCAAGGCGCTTGCCGACACCAACGGCGGCTGGCAGAACGGCGGCGGCGGAATTCCTTATTTCGCGGGTACGAGTAACGCAACGTGCCTGGCGAAAGCAACTGCGATGGGGCCGCTGGCGATTGCTTCGCTTACTGATCTGGGTTGCTATGCCGTGGGCACTTCTGTTCTGGTGCCTCCGGCCTATGGGAGCTATGGAACCACCGCCCCCTATATGTTCCGCGGCGCTCCGTACTACAACGTGGACTTTTCGGTAACCAAGGTTTTCAAGGTCACCGAACGCCTCTCGGCTCAGTTCCGGGCCGAGTTCTTTAACATTTTCAATCACCCGAACATGTCCAATCCCTACGGCGGGCCGGGGGGCAGCAACACGTTTACCGACCCTTCGGGAGATGCAGGGGCAAGTTTCGGCTTCCAGCCGGCTACATCCGACGTCGTAAACTCCAACCCCGTGCTCGGCTCGGGCGGTCCTCGCGCCATGCAGTTGGGCCTGAAGATTCTCTTCTAGCTGCTTCAGCCACTTTCGAATAGAACTAACGGCGGGGCCGGACGCGAGTCCGGCCCCGTTGCATTTTGCGCAGCGCCACGCGCAAAAATCCTCCGCGGTCGTATCTTCCTGCTGGCCTACATGGAGTCACGATTCGTCTTAGTATTCACAACACACGAGGCGGTGATCCAAGACACATGGCAGCGTGACGCAGGGCACTGTGATTGCAACCTGCTTGGGCGTAACAATGGCGCCAAGTATTCCGGGGTAAGTCCTGGTTCGACGGGTGCGCCGCAGATGACATCACTTGCGGATTCAGAAGCACTTGCTTGGCCTTCGACCACAGCCTCTCGGTCAGATGTGGGGTCACGATTGCGAACGAGTCCATCAAAATCGAACGCGGCTCATACGATGCTGTTTTTCCAAAACGGCGCCGATGCCTGCCGAACCGCGATTCGTTCGCTCCTCCGGCTTCGAAAATCTCCCCGGAGGATTCACTTGGGCTTGAAGTTGATCTTCTACTTCTAAGGCCGCGGCAAAACTAGACGAAGGAAGAAGCATTCGGAGTCAGGCAGGCATAGGACTTTACATAGCAGAAAAAAAAGAAGGAATGGAAATGAAAGCGAATCGCAGCGTATCCAGCCGCCGCCAATTCCTGAAACATGCCGCTGCGGGAGCAGGAATAGCGGTGGCGTCCTCTGCTCTACCGGCCCTGGCTGATCATCATCCCCACCCCACTCCGAACAGCCTTACTTATCTCGATCGCAGAACCTACATCCAGAATCTGGAGGTTCTCGCGCACATCGAGCCAGGCGCGCGCCGCGGCGGCAAACTGCAAATGATGGCCATCGGCAACCGGCGATACCTGATCCAGCAGGGAGACATCATTGATGTCAGCGACCTGCACAAGCCGGGCATGTACAACCGCAAGTGCTTCGAAGGAGGCCAGGTTCAGGCGGCCTACAACAAGGATCTTAAAAAGTGGATTCTGATGAGCGGGGCGCAGGCGCCGATCACCGATTCCACTCCCGCGGCGCCGATGGGGAAGTACGACGATCCGCACCTGGCCGACAAGTGGCGAAATTTCAAAGGGCTTCGCGGCGTGCGCTTTTATGACATCAGCGATCCGTCGAAAGTCGTCAAGCTGTCGGAATTCAGCACCGGCGCGACCGGCTCCGGCACGCACCGAAACTATTACGACGGCGGCAAATACGCCTACCTGGACACCGCTCCGGATGACACCTTCATTCATCAGCCTTCCTATTTCCGGCCGCTGGTCAACGGCAACATGGTTGTCGATTGCTCCGATCCATCCAATGCCAAGGAAGTTTCCTTCTGGTGGGTGCCGGGCTCGCGCAAGGGCGAGGAAGCCGAGTATGACAAATGGGTCTGGTCGAAGCTGGTTCCTCCCAAGGTTGCGGGCGATCAGACGCCCTTTGCGGGTTTGCACGGCCCCGTATATGTCCCCAAAAAGCTGGAAGACGGAGGCACCCGTGGCTACGGAGCATTCGGGTGCAACGGCTTCATCATTCTCGACCTTTCCGATCCAACCCATCAAAAGGAAATCGGCCGATTCGAGCCGCCGCCGCAGTACGCCGGCATGGGAATTGCTTTCCACACCATTTATTGCGGCGTGATGGACCGCGGATTCGTGATCACCAACGGCGAAACCACCAACTCGGACTGCAATCAAATCTTCCTGCCGAACTGGGTGGTCGATATCCGCGATGAACAGCATCCTGTGCCCGTTGCGCAGTTCCCGCGCCCTGTGCCTCCGCCCAACGCTCCTTACGATGACTTTTGTTTTAAGCGAGGACGGTTCGGCACGCACAATCCCCCGCACCTGAAAGCCCCCGGCAAGCCGCGCCAGGACTTCATTGCGCATTCGTATTTCATCGGTGGACTCAGGTGTTACGACATTGGAAATCTTTACAAGCCCGAAGAGGTTGCGTATTTCATTCCTCCGCAGGGCGGCGATTTGAGCGACTGGGGCAGTTGGAACCGCACCGTGGACAACGTCTTTATCGAATGGGACCGCAACATTATTTACGCGGCCGCCGACACCGGCATCTACGCGCTGAGTTGTCCGAACCTCGGAAAACCAATCCTCGACCCGATGCCCGTGAAGGAATGGTCACTGCCGAAGCTCAACGAAGGGGCCGCCTAAATCTTTCCTGCGCGGCCCGGAAGTTTTATCCGCGTTGTGCGGCAGCGCAACGCCGGCAAATCAATTTCTCTTGCTGAGCGATTGCTCACGCGAATATCCCTGCAACGAATTGATTGACGGAGGACGCCATGAAATACATGTCCGCGAGTGTACTGACAAAAATCGGGGCGGCTGCATTTGCGCTCCTTTTTATACTTCCGCTCGGCCCGACTCCGGCAGCGGCGGCGGACAACCAGGACGGCACCATCGACGGGCTCAAGGCCAAATTCGTGGAAGTAAACGGCGTTCGCACGCGCTATTACGAATACGGGCAAGGCGAGTCTCTGGTCATGATTCACGGCGGCGCCCAGGCGGCCGCGACCACTGCCAACGTTTTTTCAAGAAACATTCCCGGACTGGCGAAACGCTTCCATGTGTTTGCCATCGACCGGCTCGCCTGCGGATTGACGGGCAATCCCAAGGAAGATTCGGACTACAACCAGCAGGGCGAAGTCAATTTCATCTACGCATTCATCCGCACGATGAAGCTTGGGAAAGTGCATTTAATCGGACACTCGGCAGGCGGCGGTCTGGTATTCTACCTGGCCGCTCAACACCCGGACGTCGTGCGGACCTTGACCATTCTCGCCATGGGCCCGGAAGATCCACCCATGGGGCCGAGCAAGCTGGAACCTTTGTTGCAAAAATGCGCGGACCAAAAATTGTATGACGGTTTGAAGTGCCGGCTGGGATTGCTCGCCTGGCTGCCTGACACGTTTCCGGACGAATACTGGAAGGCCGACCAGTTCATGTCCGACCAGCCGAAATCGAAGGAAGCGCGGGCGAAGCTTGCGGCGGGCGTCGGAAAATTACCGGACTTCCCCGCCTGGCGGCAGAAGCAATGGGACCTTGTGCAGAAAGACGGCGTCCTGCAGATGCCTGTGTTGATGGTTGCCGGAAAGGATGACATTCTCGATTGGGGCGAAAACGATGCCACGGCGAAGTTGCAGGGAGAGCTTGCCCTGTTCGATATCGTCGCCGCAAAGAACGTGAAAGTGCAGATGATCGTCTATAACAACGGCGGGCACTTCATGTACCGCGAGCATCCCGAACAATTCAACCAGGACTACATCAATTTCATCGACTATTGGGAGCATCATCCGTCGGGAGCGCCGGCGATGTCCAAGGGCCCGTTGCAATAAAAGAAGAGATGGCGCGGTTGGTTCGCCGTGTGCTGCCCTTTCGGGCTTAATTATTGGCTCTGCCACATGCCCACCGCGCTCGCCTTTCACTCTGTCCAAGGCAAGCGCGGTGCGCTGCGTTCTTTCGTCCTTCACGGGAACTAGCCCGCAATTCTCACAAACTCTTGAGTGCAACCTTTCCAAAGCTTGTAAGAATCGGGCGAAAACCCTTGAGAGGCCCTGGTGGCACAGGCTTCAGCCTGTGCGGTTTTGATTTTCTTGCATCGCAACATCGCACAGGCTGAAGCCTGTGCCACCAAAAGCCATCCCAGCGGCTTTCTAGCCTCTCCGGAGAGATTGAAAACGATTTCAGTGATTGCGTGGTGAGAAATATGGGCTAGCCAAAGCATGAATCTTTTTATGATGCGAGGTTGGAAACAATAAAAGATCGACTATCCGCTGAACCCGGCGTCATGTCAGAAAGATCAGGGATAGGGATTTGCGAGCCTCTTCAAACGTGGATTCGTGCACCGTTCCGGCCGCGTCCACCTTCATGTGTTTGGTTTCCATCGGCTTGCCATCCAGGCGGTCCTTCAGCCAATCGGCGATGAACGTGCGCGGGTTCGGTCCGTTCACTGTCGCCGCCGAGCCGGCAACTCCATGATTGGCTCCTTCGTACAGCAGCATTTGCTTTGGCGCCGAGATTGCATCCAGCATTTGATACGTATATTCGATGCGGCTGAGCTGATCGTCCTCGCCCGCGACAGTCAGATACGGGCATTTGATTTTGTCGGCCAGGTTCAGTATGGAAAACGGCCGCCACATCTTGTCCATCTGTTCCTCGGTCTGCAATCCCGACATGTACATGAACCGCAGCTTCCAGGACGGCGAATCCATCTCGAGCAGGGAATGAAGGCCGGGCTCGTGTGTCATGGCCCGCGTAGCGACTCCCTTCAGCCGGTCGTCGATCGAGGCAATTTGCGTCACATAGCACGTGCCCATGCTCGTGCCGCTCAGAGCGATGCGATCGGGATCGATTTCCTGCTGAGAACGCAGCCAGGACAGCACCGCCCGGCCGGCGTCCATCCAGATCGAAGGTGTGACGTAAATTTCCCGGATGATGCTCTCGCCATGTCCCGGGCCATCCAGGCCAAGCGTGGCAATGCCCCGCTCGCGCAGCTTGTCGCCGTAGAGCGTGCTCGAGCGCTCTCGCGTCCCGCCCACGCCGATGACGTCCCACACGCAAGGCACGCGGCCCGACCGGTTCGGCGGAAGGTGTAGATATCCCGGCATGGACTTTCCGGTGTTGCCCAGCGGAATTTCGACCCGCCGAATCTCGTGATCCGCGTATTGAACATATTTCGCGTAACACGTATTTTTCCGTTCGTTGAGCGCCAGCAATTCGCGTGTCTTCTCAAAGATGGGCCACAGCGCGTACATATATAAAATCGCGGCCATGAAGTAGTCCTCACGCGCCGCGATATTGTTCCCGCTCGCTTCGCTCTGCCGCGCCATCTTCTCGCGGCGCACGGCGGCCCGCGCAAATTCGCGCGTTAAATCGTTGAACTTCCGCACGCGCCCGCGAATTCCCGTGACGTCGCCAAGGACGTCCGGACCGCAGAGATCGACGACCTGGCCGTTCAAACGCCCCTCATCCCAATCCGGACCAATCAACTGAATCACCGCGTCGAGCAGCCAGCGCTGCTCCTGCCAGCGATTGGTCCGATGCTCCACATCGGGTGACATTATCGGCGCAGGTGCGGGCTCCGGCGCCGCCTCCGCGGCAGCTGCAGCGGGCACACCGAGCAAGCCCGACCCGTTCGCGCGGCCGATCAGCGATGCGCCTGCCAGCGAAGCCGCTCCACCGAGGAACTCACGCCTCTCTACCAGCGTCTTGGGAGTATGCAGCTTGTCCGATTCGGACATATTTCCTCCTCGCCGCGCCAACAGGATCTTTTGGAGCGCTTCGCCATGCTCGCGCATGAAGCCCGCTTTTTTCACAAGTAGGAGCATCCGCCGCGGCGGATCGTGCCCCTGCGGTTTCGCGCTTGGATCAGCGGCTGCCAACTCCTATTTGTGCGCTGCTACAGGAGGTACAGGAGAAGCAGCCTGATTCGTCGTCTGTTGGCTCCAGGCGATCGGCCAGTGACCATTCTGGTTTACGAATACGCGCACATTGTAATAAGGCTTGCCGCCTCGATAAGGCACATGATGGGAAATCATCAGCACCGCGTTCCCGAAGTCAGACATGGTCATGGATGTAATCGGATCGCCCGGCGCGCTGATTCCGGCCGCCTGCTGTTTTTTGGCAAAGGCCACGCGGTCCGCCTTGTTGCGCTCGGACCGGTCATTGATGATCAGGAAATCATCCGCGACGTGTGTCTCCCAATCCGCTGCGTCCGGATGCCATTCGTCGATCTTCGTTTTCTGCCATTCTGTAAGGACTGCCTTGTCGGCTGGCGTCTTGGGCGTATACGGCAGGGTTCGGCATGGGTTGTCGCAATCTCCTGCAACACCACTGTTCGCGGGACCCGGCGCCGTTGCCAGGGCCTGCTTGGGCTTTGTGGTGTCTAAATCGATGAGCGCCCGCCAGCCTGCCGGGCGCTTCACCCAAATACGTGAAAAACGTGCGTCGTGGTGAAAACCGAAGATGATGGCCAACTCACCATAGAAATGCGTCTTCACGTCCGTGTCGCCTTCGTTGTCCTTTGCAAGCGCGGCCAGGTCGCGAAGGGCCTCGGCCTTGGTCCGCGTCTTTCCCTCTGCGTCCGTCCACGCGAATTTCTCGTCCAGGAGCGCACCCGCGGCTGCCTTGTCCGCTTTTCCAAGGGCTTGAATCAAAGATTGGTCTGCCTGTAAAACGGCCTGCTCATCGCCCGCGGCGGCAACGGACCTAATTGCCAGCGCAGCAAATAGAACGCCGAACACAACACCGATAGCGACCGCTAGTTTGATGAAACGTCTCATATACGATCTCCTCGAACCTAGGATGCCCACAACCTTTTTTTGCCAAACTCGAATTGCTTGCGCTGATTGGCTACTTAATATCCGTCTGGGAGCTCAAGACGATTTTCCAATTACCATCCTCGTTCGCAAATAATCGGACGGCATAAGCTGGCTTGCCGGCGGCATTCGGCGCGTGACGCGATATCATGATCACCGCATTCCCGAAATCATACATGCGCATGGACACGACCGCGGGGCTCGGCGAACCGGTTCCATATGCCTCTTTCTGCTTGATGAGCAGCGCCAATCGTCCCGCTTTGTCCAGGAACTGGCTCGGGCTGATCACCACCATACTTTCGCCAACATAGTTCTTCCATTCGTCCGGGAGCGCCTTCCATTCGCCCAACTTCGTTCCTTGCCACGCATCGATGGCCGCCTTTTGCGCTGCCGTTGTTGGCGTATACGGCAAGGTTTTGCATGGATTCTCACATACATCGTCGCCCGGTTTGGGCTTTGCGGGGTGAGGCGGGGAGGCGGGAGCAGGCGCCTCCAAATAGATAAACGCGCGCCACCCTGCTGGACGCTTCACCCACAAACGCACAAAATGCGTATTGGAGCGGGTCCCTGCGACGCGGCCCACCTGACCGTAGGAGTACGTCATCACACCCGTTTCCCCCGCGCTGTCCTTTGCGAGTGCAATTAAGTTCTGAAGGGCCTCGGCCTTGGTCCGCGTCTTTCCATCGGCATTCGTCCATTCGAAGTCGTCGTCCAGCAGCGCGCCCACGGCCGCCTTGTCCGCTTTCGCGAGGGCCTCCGTCAAGGAATGATCGGCCTGGACGACCGGCTTCTCATCCTCCTTTGCGGCGGCCCGAACCGGGCTGTTCGTCAGCCCGGCAATTGTGGCAGCGCACACCATGCCCATGACAAGCGCACATGTGACTAAGCGTTTCATATTCTCTCCTTACGCCAACGGGTCAGTGAGCTGCACCGGCCTTCGTCGATCCCGCCTTCTCCGCAGAATCCATAATCAGTTTGGCAACTTCATCGGGATGCGAGAGCGGAGACGCATGGCTAGCGGATAATTCGATGGCAGTAGCCCCCATGCGCTTTGCCACGAATCGTTGCACTTCCGCGCACTGCTCCATATCGTTCGCCGAAATCTGAAACCAGGAAGGTTTCGTGCGCCAGGCGGCCTGCGTGACCTTGTCCGTGAACGATTGCGTGGCGATGGGGCGCTGCTGGGCAGCCAAAACCCGCGCTTCGGCGATGTCCAGATCCGCCGCCCAAAGTTCCGGATAGGCATCGACATCCAGCCACTTGCGGCCGGCTTCGTCCGTGTGAATTGGCGAAGCACCTTTCCGCGGACATCGTTTCAGCAAGTCCCCCGAACCTTCACCGGCATCCGGCGCGAGCGCGGCGACGTACACCAGGCCGATGACATTCGCTTCGTTGCCGGCCTCGGTGATGACCACGCCTCCCCAGGAATGGCCCACCAGAATCACCGGCCCCGGTTGCCGGGCGATGACGCTCTTCGTCATGGCCGCGTCCGCTGCCAGCGATGTGAGTGGAATGGGAACGACCGTGACGCGAAATCCTTGGGCCTGCAGCAATCGGATCACTTTTGTCCAGATCGAGCCGTCTTCATACGCGCCCGGCACCAAAACAATATTCGGTTTGGAGGTTGCCTCCGCACCAGATTGCGCCTGCGCTGCATACGCGCAGGGTGCGGAAGCGGCAAGCGAAATGATGAGCGCGAGGGCCGCACACGCAAGGAAACTGTCGGGCTTCCGACACGGCGGACCGCGCCCCTACTGCCGATCCGTGGGTTCGCAGTTTCATTGATAGTCTCGTTCCCGATGCAGGATCTGTGTCTTTTGCTCGTGAGAATGGCGAGTTAGAGAGCGAAGTCATCTTGCGATGGTCTCAATTTCAGAAGGATGGCTTGCTGTGACTGGTTCGGAAACCCCTGCAGGCGATCTGTTGTAGTTCCCGCTTACCGCGTCCTCAGCGTGTTTCGATGCTTTGGCCGCCAGGTTCGGCGGCCAAAGCATCCTGTAGAGTTGTGTCCCTAGAAGAGGAGCTTCAGACCCAACTGCAGGTCGCGAGCTCCGCCGGAACCGAGTACCGGGTTCTGCGCGGCTTGGTCAGGGGTGGCGCAACCGCAGCCCATTCCAAAGCCGACAGAAGGATCATTTTGTGCGTAGCCATTGGCCCCGCCGTAGGGGTTGGCAAAGTTTGGATGGTTGAGGACGTTGAAGAACTCAACGCGGAACTGGGCCGTGAAACGTTCCGTGAATTTCCAGTTTTTGTACACGGACAGATCCCAGTTTTTGTAACCCGAGTCATGGAACATATTGCGCGACATTGTAGGGAAGGTGTTGGGGGCCGGAGGAACCATGACTGAGTTGCCCCGCAAGTAACAACCATCGGCCGCCAAATTACTAAGACTGGGGGCGACGGCCGTGCACTTGCTCCACATTAGCGCCGGTCGTCGTAGCGTTCGTAATGGCGTTGCCGTATTGATCCGTGCATTGATTAGCGAGAGGTCCAGTGCAGTAGGGAATGGCATACTGGTTTGACGTGAAGTCGCTCCGATTGCCGAAGAAATCCCAGCCCGCCGGCAAAACAGCAGGATTGCCTGCTTCGCCGTTATTGGGAAAATCATTCGCCGTATCTTGCGGATACCAGGGCGCCCCCGTCTGAATCGTAACCAGGGAATTGATCTGCCAGCCTTCGAGCAGCTGCGCGAACGACTTCTTCCCAGGGATGGCATAGGTCGTCGTCAGGGTAAAGCGATGCCGGATGTCAAAATCGCTGTTGCCATAGAGCACACCTTTGTAGTTGGTGCTGTCGATCGGTACGCCAGTGTTGCCAAGCCCGAAGTTGTCGGAAACATCATCGAGGGCGTGGGAGTAGGTGTACCCGGCAGTGAAAGAGAGTCCATGCGTGGCCCGCTGGGTCAATGACACTTGCAGGCCGTGATAGTTTGAATTGGCAATGTTTGATATCGCGTCAATGTAGGCCAAGTATGAGAATTTGGCGCAATACGGCGCTGCCGGGCAACCCCCGCCGCTACCAACGGGAGCCTGGTTAAGATCCGTATTCCCCAGCAATTTCGTGCCGTGGTTACCGACGTAGGCAACGGATAGGGAAAGGTTATTGGTGATCGCGCGCTGAATGTCCAGGTTCCAAGTGGTGACATATGGCGCGACAAGATTCGGCTGCACGGCAAGAATGGTGCAGGGGGTGACGGCGCAATTGAGCTGCTGGGTTATGGGGAAGATGCTGGTCCCACCGACCGACGAACCATTCCAGTTCAGCTTCCCGGCCTTAAATACCAAGGGGGAGTACACGAGGTTGCCGCCAGCGGTGTTGCAGGGGGTGGGAGGAGTGGTGATGGGAGGAACATTGAGGCAAGCCCCGGTGGGAATTGAGCCCATGCCAAGTACGTTGCCCAGTGCCAGGAACGATTGCATTTCGGTCAATTCCTCGTAAAAGACTCCGGCCCCCGCGCGGACGACGGTTTTTCCTTCCCGGCGACTCCCATGCCAGACCCAGGCGCGGCGCGAAGTTGTTGTGATCGCCGTTATAGGGAGAGTTGATATTGGTATGCCAACCTGCGAAAGGCCCGTCGCGGTGTCAGGCGTGAAGGCGCCAAACTGGTTGTTGGCCTCCTTCATCACCGTGACCATCTCCCAACGTAATCCGAGGTTCATCGTGAGTCTCGGCTTGATTCGCCAATCGTCCTGCACGAATAGCGCATACCCTTGGTCGCTAACATTTCTGACGGGGTTGCCGACGAAATCTGAGAGTTCTTGGCGTTATTGCCTTCAAAGAAACTCGTCATGTCCGCGAACCGGATTTGCCCTTTCGCGTTCGCGGTGATGGCCGAAGTGTCCTTGTTATACATGAACTCGCCGCCGAACTTGAAGGCGTGATTCCCGTGCAAGTAGGAGACGTGATCGAGAATTTGAATGACGCCATTTGGCCCGATAACCTTGGGCCAGTTTCCTCCCAACCGGAATTGTGTGGCGTTAAAGTTCCCGAATCGGATAATCGGGAATCCATATTCCAGTGGAAGAGTTACGCCAGTGTTGAGGCTGTAGTTAACGCCATTGACTACATAGTTTTGCGGATTGATGTTGTTATCCGCCGACAAAAACTGCCGGTCAAAGCGGTCATATCCGGCACGCAGCTCATTGACCCAGGAGGAATTAGGCGTATAGACCCAGCTTCCTTCGCCCACGCCAACCCACATTTCCCAACCGTCAACCATTCCGGCTGCACCTCATAAGGCGCATCCATGTAGCCTCCGTCGCCATGGCCGATAAACATGGTGCCGTTGATGTCATTGTGGTCGTTGATATGATAGGTGATCTTTGCTATCCCATTGTCGCTGATCTGATGACTGATCGCACTGTTGACGATTGTCTGGGTCGTGGGTCGGAGTTATTGTTGACTGGAAATAGGCCGGGGTAGTTCGAAGCGGCGTGGAACCGCATCGAGGCCCGCCAGTTTCAAGCTGTTCGCGCTCAATGGGACCGCCGGACGCGTAGCGCTGCCAGGCAGCCTAGGATGAGGTCATTAGCCGCAGTGCACCCTGTTGAGGTGCCCGGTGTGAGAATATCGTAGAAGTTCCCCACGGAATAACGCTGCTCTTCAAAGCTGGCGAAGTAAAACAGCTTGTCTTTCTTGATGGGTCCACCGACGGTGCCCCCAAATTGCTCCAGGCTCACCGGACTCTTGTCGCACGGGACTGATACGAGGTGCAAAGAGGCTGGCTCGCATAGTTGAAGAAGTTGCGAGCGTCCATGGCGTCGCTGCGGCCAAACGTGAAAGCCGTGCCGTGGATGTCATTGGTACCCGACTTGATTCCAACCCCCACGACGGCGCCCGGCTTCCAGCCAAATTCCGCCTTGGGATTCTCTTCGGTGTTGAATTCCTGGATGGCGTCGATCGATACCATCGTGCCAGTGTCGCCGCGAGAAGAGTTTGATTGACCATGTTGTAGCCGGTGAAGGTTCAGTGTTGTTCAGGCCATCGAGCATATAAACCTGGTCTTCCGCACGAATGCCATTGGTGCTTGCGTTCGCGCTCCGCCGCCCGGGTAGACCGTCAGCCCGGCCGCAGGGCCAGAGGTTCTGGAAGTTGCGCCGTTCAGGGGCAAGTCATTGATGGATGCATTGCTCAGGGTTCCGCCCATCGTGGCGTTGGTCGTCTCGACCATCGGGAGAGCTTCGTGATGGTGATCGTCTGCGAGACTTGGCCGGGTTGGAGTGTAATGTCCACGCGAACTTCCTTGCCCACTCAGCCCGATGTTCGGGCGCTCGATCGCCTGGAAGCCTTTGAACTCGGCGCGAACGGTATAGGCGCCGGGTTTAAGTTAGGAGCGCTGTACTGTCCGGCGTCATCCGTCGTCAAGTTCGCGAGACCCCTCGCGCGACGTCCGTGATCGTTATCGTGGCGCCGGCTATGACGCTGCCGCTCTGGTCCGTAACGCTTCCCCAAATGCGGCCGGAACCACTGGGAGAAACCGGAAAAGAAGCCAGAAACACGAGCAGGCCTGTAACGAGGACCGCCTGAAATACTTTTATTTATTGTCGAGCAAACGTCTGAAAAATAACGTTTGAGAAAATCCAATAAAAACCAACATCTGATGATATATTTTCTATTTCCCCTATTGAAATTACTGGCCGGTTGATTCTTGTGAGGATTCAATCAGTCCGAAGATTCAAATTGGGCAAAAATTAAACGGCTAAGCATATCTCGTTAACTTCTCGTGACGCAAGATCGTCCTGAATCGATTCACCGGATAGGGTAAGACCGTTAAATATGCGGAGCACATTGCCACCGGGCGATGGGGGACGTCAGTGTTCTGCATCACTGCCCAATGTAACGGCCATCACAGCGCAGGCGTGCCCGATATCACCGATCATTCACATGCACCCATGTTTATAATTACTAAGATTTGGCCCCTGGGGAGACAAAGACCGTGATAAAGTCGGCGCCGCTCGCATCATCACGAAGGTCGCAGGGATTTTCGGGGCGCCTGTCCATCCTCGGCGCTTTTCACATTCCCTGCCGTCCGGGTTGAAGTTTGCGAAGCGGCAAATCACTTTTCCGAGCACACATTCCAGCCGGGTTTTCGGCGATGCAAGAAAGATTCAGCTTTTCGAGGCAAGATACGGCTCTGCACGTTCGATATGTTTAATGCACGCGTAGCGGCGGGAGGAACCCGATGAGTCCAATAACACGGCGCGAGTTTGTGCAAGGGGCGGCGCTGGCGCCTCTCGCTGTTCCATCACTTTCTTCTTTGGGGCGGACTGCCACGCCCGCCGATCGATTCGACATCGTCGTGGCCGGCGCCGGCCACAATAGCCTCATCACCACTGCCTACCTGGCCAAAGCGGGCTATCGCTGCCTGGTTCTGGAGGGCCGGCCCAGCATCGGCGGCTGCGTCAAGACGGCCGAGACGACGCTCGTCGGCTTCAAGCACGACACCTGCTCCTCGGCGCACAATTCCATTTTCGACAACCCGCTCATGCGCAACGACGAACTGAAGCTGGGCGACTACGGCCTGGAATATATCTACCCGGATCCGGTCATCCACAGGCCGTTTCCCGATGGAAGCTACATCACGCAGTGGCGCGACCTGGATCGCACCGTCGCGGAATTCGCCAAGTTTTCAAAAAAGGATGCGGCGACCTACCGGCGGATGATGTCCGAATATGAAGAGGTCGCGCCAATCTTCGATGCGGTGACTTTTGCGCCGGTGGGTTTCGGGAAATCGCTCAACGAGCGCCTGGCCGACCACCCGAAAGGCAAGTTTTGGCAGCGCCGCGTCGCCATGGCCGCCTGGGACATCATTCGCGACAATTTTGAGGACGACCACTGCCGCGCGTTCATGCTGGCCAGCCCGTGGTCAAACCAACCGGCACAATTTCCGATGACGGGCCGGACCGCCTACGGGCCATTCCAGCAGCAACGCCACAGCCGCCCTCTTCCCAAGGGAGGATCGGGAGAATTGACGCAGGCGCTGGCGCGTTATATCGAAGCCCATGATGGCGTGGTCCTCACCAACAAACCGGTCGAGCGGCTCATCGTGGAAAACGGCAAGTGCACGGGAGTGGAATGCGTGGACGGCAGTTCGTATCACGCCGAAAAGGCCGTGCTTTCCACCATCCACATCAAGGATCTCGTGAACATGGCCCCGCACGAATTATGGGGCGACGATTTCATCGACGGCGTGAATACCTGGCAGCCGGATTGCCAGGCGTTCGAAACCGATTACGCCACCACGGAACCTCCCAAGTGGCCCGTCCAGGGCGGTACGCTCTTGTCGGTGCATACCGAACTGATGTCCACCCCCGAACGCGCCCTGCGTTTTGCATACGACTATGCCGTCCGGGCGGTCGATGTCGATGACCCGCCTCTGCACGTCATCTGCTGCAGCGTTG
Organism: Terriglobia bacterium; assembly: GCA_963781055.1. GTDB lineage: Bacteria > Acidobacteriota > Terriglobia > Acidiferrales > UBA7541 > Palsa-360. The sequence goes on along the minus strand of CAWAEW010000027.1, from coordinate 22,696 downwards.
CCGACCCGTCGCGAGCCCCCGCGGGAATGCACACCATCAAGGTTCTCGGTTACCAGCCCTACGATTTACAAGAAGGCCCGCAGCATTGGGACGTGATCAAGGACCAGGTCTCCGCCGCGAATCTGAAATACCTGCGCCAATTCGCGCCGAATCTGACCGACGAAAAAATCCTTGCGCGGATCGTTCACAGTCCGCTCGACATCGAGCGCCAGAATCCGATGAACTGGCACGGCAGCATTCACGCCGGAGGGACGGGCCCGGCGCAGTCCGGCGCCATGCGCCCGGTACCCGGCTGGGCGCAGTACCGCATGCCGGTCCCCGGACTTATATCAAACCGGCGCCACGACCTATCCCGGAGGATCGGTCACGGGAGTTCCCGGCGCAATGCGGCCGTGGTGATGCTGAAGGATTTCGGCACCAGCATCGAGCAAGTCCTGCAGAAGAAAGCGTAGGGATGGCGGCGCGCGTCGGAACCACGCAGCATTGGAAAACGTCACCGGATTACAACGGGGGATCGAGATGAGCGCAATAACGGGGCGCGACTTTGCAAATGCTGCTTCTCCAGCTCCCTTCGCCGTGACTGCTTCCGCTCCCGCGCCGCAAGCCGCCAACACCGATCGATTCGACATTGTTGTCGCCGGCGCGGGACACAATAGTCTTGCCGCCACGGCCTACTTGGCAAAGGCTGGCTATCGCTGTTTGGTGCTGGAGGGCCGGCCCATCGTCGGCGGCGGCGCCAAGACCGCGGAATTGACACTGCGCGGATTCAAGCATGACACCTGCTCCTCGACGCATATTTTTATCCAAGATAACCCGATGCTTCGCAACGATGAATTGAAACTGGGGGATTACGGGCTGGAGTATATCTACCCTGATCCGATCTACCATACGGCTTTTCCGGACGGCGGTTACATCACCCAGTGGCGCGACCTGGACCGCACCTGCGCGGAATTCGCCAAATATTCCAAGAAAGACGCGCTCGCCTTCCGGCGTATGTGCGCGGAATATCAGGAGGTCGAATCTTTATTTAACGCGGTCAGCTTCGCGCCAGTGGGGTTTGGGAAATCGCTCAACGAACGTCTGGCCGAGCATCCGCACGGCAAGTTTTGGCAGCGCCGCATCGCCATGTCGTATTGGGAGATTCTTCGCGACAATTTTGAGGATGACCACTGCCGCGGATTTATGCTCCTCAGCCCATGGGGGCACCAAGCCCCTCAAAACCCGATGACCGGGCGGGCTGCCTATCAGGTGGTCTCACAACAGCGCACCGGCCGCCCGATTCCCAAGGGAGGATCGGGCCAATTGACGCAGGCGCTGGCACGTTTCATCGAGGCTCATGGTGGCGTGATCCTCACGAACAAATCGGTGCAGCGTCTCATCGTGGAGAACGGCAAGTGCGCGGGAGTGGAATGTACCGACGGCAGTTCGTATCGCGCCGGCAAAGCCGTGCTTTCCACGATCCACATCAAGCAACTCGTGGACATGGCGCCGCGCGAGTTGTGGGGCTCGGACTTCATTGATGGCGTGGATACCTGGCAGGGCGAAACGACCGAATGCAATGCCAGTTATGCCACCACCGAACCCCTGAGGTTTCCGGTCGAAGGCGGCACGCTCACTCCCGTGCATTCCAGCGTACTGGCGAACTCTGCGCGCGCCCTGCGCTTTGCGTACGACTACTCTCGCTCCGCGGTCAATATGGAGGAGCCCCCGCTCTCTCTGATTTGCGCCAGCGTTGCCGATCCGACGCGAGCCCCTGCGGGCATGCATACGATCAAAGTCATCGGCTACCAGCCCTACGATCTAAAAGAAGGTCCCGCAACACTGGGACGCGATCAAGGAGCAGGTGGCCGACGCGAATCTGAAATACCTGCAGCGATTCACGCCCAGTCTGACCGACGACAAGATCCTCGCGCGGGTTGTCGAAAGTCCACTCGATATCGAGCGATGAATCCGCACAACTGGCATGGCAGTTGCCACGCGGGTTCCTCGGACCCGGCGCAATCCGGCGCCATGCGGCCCATGCCCGGCTGGGCGCAATACCGGATGCCAATCCCCGGACTGTATCAAACCGGCGCCACGACCTATCCCGGAGGCTCGATCACGGGGGCGCCCGGGCGCAATGCCGCGACCGTGATGCTCAAGGATTTCGGCACCAGCATCGAGCAAGTCCTGCAGAAGAAAACGTAGCGGCGGTAATCACGCGGGCAGCGCGGACGCTTCACTCGCTCCGTGCGCTGCAACGGAGAAACAGGAATGAGCGGAATAACACGGCGCGATTTCGTCAAAGGTGCTTCCCTGGCGCCCCTGGCTTTCACGCCTTCTGTTCTCGCGCAGCAATCCGTCCAGCCCGAACGTTTTGACATTGTTGTCGCCGGCGCCGGACACAATAGTCTGGTCGCGGCTGCGTACCTGGCAAAAGCCGGCTATCGCGTTCTGGTGCTGGAGGGACGGCCGATCATCGGTGGCGATGTGAAATCCGCCGAGTTGACGCTCCGCGGCGTCAAGCACGACATGTGCTCCTCGGCGCACGTCCTGATTCAAGACAGCCCGCTCATGCGCAATGACGAACTCGAACTGAGCAATTACGGTCTTGAGTACATCTTTCCCGACCCGGTCGTGCACATGCCGTTTGCCGATGGCAGCTACATCACCCAGTGGCGCGACCTGGATCGCACTTGCGCGGAATTCGCCAGATTTTCCAAAAAAGATGCGGCGGCCTACCGGCCAATGATGACCGAGTACGAATCCGTTCGGCCTATGTTCGACAGTATTGGTTATGCGCCGGTCGGGTTCGCAAAACCAATTAACGAACTATTAGCTGGACACCCGCAGGGCAAGTTGTGGCAGCGCCGCATAGCCATGTCGGCCTGGGAAATTATTCGCGACAATTTCGAGGACGATCATTGCCGTGCCTTCATGGTGTGGATGGCCTATCAGACGGTAGACCCGCCGGAAGATTCGGTATCTGGGCGGCTCGCCTACTCGCTATGTTCCGGACGGCAGCGCTGGAGTTGGACCACTCCAAAAGGCGGGTCGGGAGCACTGACGCAGGCGCTCGCACGATATATCGAGGCGCGTCACGGCGTGATCCTAACCAACAAACCGGTTGTCCGGCTCATCGTGGAGAACGGCAGGTGCGCTGGCGTGGAATGCGCCGACGGAAGCGCCTACCACGCCGACAAGGCTGTGCTTTCGACAATCCACATCAAGCATCTGGTGGACATGGCGCCGCCCGAGCTGTGGGGCCACGATTTCCTTGAGGGCGTGGGCACGTGGCAGGCCGGCATTACCCTGTTCGTAACCCATCTAACGACCACGGAGCCTCCAAAATACCCTATCGCGGGCGGCATAATTTCGTCCGTGGCTTCCGGCACCATGGCTACGTCCCGAGCGGGGGATTGTGCGTGGCATATGATTTTGCTCTAAAGGCAGTCAATGTAGACGACCCACCGCTACCGGTTGTATGCAGCACGGTTGCCGATCCCTCTCAAGCGCCTGCGGGCATCCATACGATCAAGATCATCCGGCAACCAGCCCTACGATTGAAAGAGGGCCCGCAGCACTGGGATGCGATCAAGGATCAGGTTGCCGATGCCAATCTGAATTACTTGCAGCGCTTTGCACCCAATCTGACCGACGACAAGATTCTCGCGCGAATTGTGGAAAGTTCCGCTGGATCTCGAGCGCATGAATGCGCATAATTGGCATGGCATCGGTGCCATGGCGGCAGCAGGGAAACCGGCACAGATCCGGCGCCTTGCGGCCGATACCCGGCTGGGCGCAATATCGCATGCCGATCCCTGGCCTATATCAAACGGGAGCCACGATGTTTCCGGGAGGTTCGATCTCGGGAGGCCCTGGTGTAACGCGGCGACGGTGATGCTGAAGGATTTCGGCACCAGCATCGAAGAAGTGGTGCGGAAAAAAACGTAAAAGCCGGAAAAAATTAGACGAACTAAGAAATGGGGAGGTGTGCTGTGAATCGAAAAAGGGGCTTCGTCCTGGTGGCGGCGCAAGTTTTGGCATTGTTTTTCTGGCATTTCCTGTTGACCGCCGCCCCGCTGTTCGCCCGACAGGCGGCGACATCACCCGTGATTCAGCAGGAAGTGCCCGATAACCCGATGCATCCGGCGGGCCCGTGAACCGATCCCTTACAGCCACAAGACGCACTTGGCATTAGGGTTGACGTGCGACTTTTCACACGAATCCCGGGCCCGGCAAACTAATGACCTATCCGGCCACCAGCATTTGCATGTCTTGCCATACTTCGATTGCCACGGACAAGCCGGCCATTCAGAAGCTCGCCGCATTTGCCCAGTCTCAGAAGCCCATTCCCTGGGTGCGCGTCTATACTGTCCTTCCAGGTGTGAACTGGGCGCATCGTGTTCATTTGCAGGCCGGCATGAAGTGCGAAATGTGTCACGGCCAGGTGGCGCAAATGCAGGTCATGTCGGAAGCCACCAGCGTGGTGACCATGTACAGTTGCCTCAGGTGCCACGAGCAGAACAATGCGAAGTCCACGTGCAGCACCTGCCACCCGTGGCCCAAAAGTTGACCTCAGGTATAAGGCAAGGAGAGTGGTTTGACCCGCTTCGTCAAAAATGCTTTTGTGATCGTTATTGTGTGCTGCGGCCTGCTGGCCCTGGTGACAAGCAATCCAATTGTCGCGGCCAACGATCACAGGAACGATCGCAAGGACGATGAAAAAGCGATCTTGCAGGTCGATCACTCTCTCGTTCAGGCCGTTGCGGCCAGAGACAAAAAAGCAGCCGCTGGACTCCTCGACGCGGATTTCACCTGGACAGACTCGGACGGGATCAATTCGACCAGGGGGCAGGTCCTTCAGGATCTCAGCGCGTTTGCCAGAGGCAGCGAAGGAAATGCGGATCTCAAGGCCTTTCGCTATGGCCAGGTCGGAGCTGTTTTCGGCGTTCAGCCTACTGGTCGCTTTGAGCGCGTGTGGGTGAAGCGTCCTGCGGGCTGGCGATTGCTCGTCTATCAGCAGGTTCCCGGCCGGGCCCCGTCATCGCCTGCCTACGGGAGCAGCGGGCCGCACGCGGCCGACTGCGAGAATCCATGCAAGACGATTCCGTACAAACCCACGACTGAAGCCGACCGCGAAGTCATTGCCTCGTTTCAGGCCATGACCACGGCCATCGTGCAAGGTGATGCGGACGCCTGGGCTAGTCACATCGGGGATGATGACTTTGGGATTACACCCGGCGTTTTGGTCACCAAGGCAAATCGGATTGCAGCCATCCGCAAGCAGAAGGAAACGAATACCGAGCCCGTGCCGGCCCCCTTATTGTCCGCCCGCTTTTTCGACTTCGGGGACACAGTGGTGATGACCGCTCTGCACCAGCCGCGAGACGGCAAGCCGCATCACTTTACCCGCATCTGGGTAAAACGCGAAGGCGCCTGGCAACTGGTCGCCGGAGCACAAACGGAAATTCAAGCTGCTCCCGTCACATTTGCCCGATAGAATCTAAACTGGAGTTTTAGTTCCCCCCGAAGATGTCCTGCTAGAAGAGCGGCCTGGCCGAAGACCTGAAAAGTTTAACCGGGAATCCCGTTTCGATATTCCCACAACTCCGAAATCAGCAGGCCGAAAGTGGCGATGTCGCGCTCTTGCAGATGAAAACCAGCGGAAAGAAGAAGGGGAGCGTGCCGCGGAATGCGATGGACGCGCAGCCCGGTGGTCACGCGGAAAGCCGCATACAAAGCGCGGATAATGGCGCCCGTCCAGAGTCTTCCAAACGCGGATTGCGAGTGATGGAATTCAGACAAGACCCATTTCACTTGTGGACGCGTCCATTCCGTCATTTTCAGAATGAGTTTCCGAACTTCCTCGGGCGTGAAGCAATCCAGGAAGAAATGCGTTGCGAGCAGATCGTAATCACGATGCGGCGGGACAAATGTCAGTACGTCCGCACAAAAAAACTGCACGCGATCTCGGTAATTCGCGCCCAGGCGCGTGATGCGGCGTTCCGCGATTCGCATCATTTCCCCGCTCAGATCGACATACGTGACCTCAACGGTGGGATTTGCCTGGAGCAAACCGGCAAGAAACCTTCCATCTCCTCCGCCGCACAGCATTGCCCGCCGGCTCCCGCTCAACTGGTTCATATACGCAAACCGCCGATGTTCCAGCGCCTTGCGAAAACTCAAATGCTCAGCAGGCTCATACCACCGTGCGATTCGGTCGCAGTTCATCCTGATTGCAGCGGAATCCATATGTGTTCAGAGCACCGATTTCAGCAGGAATAGTGCCGGAGTCAGCAGCGCGGCGTCTGCCAGCACGCGCAAAACACGCGGCGAGAGGTCGTTACTTCGCCAGTCCAGAGCCGCAATCAAAGACAGCGAAACCGCGGACGCCCCGAATAATTCCATTTGCCCAGCGCCATGCGGCCCGAAGATGCCGAGCAACCCCGCACCCATGATCAGAACGCCGGCAATCTGCGCGATTCGAGAATCCGCCGTTTGAATCAGCCAATAAGGTGTCTTTTCCCATTGCCGTTTTCCGCGGTGATGTTCCCAGCACTCGATCGCGATACAGTTCAGCCCGCACAATCCGGCAAACAGGAGCACCGCCGGAAGGAGCGCCGTTCGCGATTCCCCCGCATGCGTCCAGGCAGGAATCGCGGCGCCCGCGGCAAAGATTGCTCCGGCGACCAACTCTTTTGGGAACCATCGAATCGCGCGCTCCGGCACCACATGAATGGCCAGAAAGTAGAAACCAACCGCTGCGCAAATCACCAAGCCCGCGGCCCTGGTTTGGCTGCTCAGCCTGGTGAGGCAAATCCAGAGGTTGGCCGAGGCCAGGGGAAGCAATATGCCGAGTACGGCGTAACAATGACGCGCGTGAAAATTGTGACGATCGGAATATATGCCAACACGCGATGGGCGCAGCCCATCCAGCATTCGATCGCTCACATAGATAATCCATACTGCGGCCGTCAAGACCATTGATTCCAGAAACGGAAAATGGATGCGAAGGGCGTGCGCGAAAAACAGCGCCCACAGGCAAACGACTGTCGGCGCATCCAGACTCAGAAGATTCCACCACATCCAGAGTGGATAATGCCCCGCCCAGGACGGCTCGCCGGGAACCGTTTCAAAGCTGGTTCCCGAGCCGATCCACACCCAATTGTGGTCAGTTCCCATTCCACTACTATCTTATTTCATTTTCAGATGTTTCGTTGCCAGGGCTTTTAAGGTTTGCAGCGACAGAAGATTGGAGATTAATGTCCTGTATTGCTCCTCACTAACTTAGACAATCAGGGCCTCGTTTTTTAGCACACCCGTGAAAGCCAAGAAGGCCTCGTGGAGTTCGATTTCCAACGCCGTGATGAGGCCGGTTGTGATTGTACTCCTGAATCCAGCGGGCGATCCCGCGCACTACCTGTAAGCTGCCATGGAACCGTTCAATGTAGCTGTTGCCCTCCGAATGGCCAACCAAAGCCTCAGACAATTGTCTTGTCTCCTGAGCGCACTGGACACGAACTTCATTGCCTTTGCCAGGAAGCTTTCCTTTGAGCGCCTTTTATTTAGGTGTTTGCTCGCTAGCAGTTTTTTCCATCTGGTCATCATCCTTTTTCCAACTGGAATCGGGGTTGTATTCCTTCATGGCCTTGGCCAGAATAGCGGTGTTCTTGCCAAGGTCTTTGCGATACACCACTCCATCTTGGCCCACGATGAATGTCATTACGCCGGACGACCGGTAATTCGCCGGATAGGCCACGAAAGCGAACCCGCCGGTCATATTGCCGTTTACGGTGTAATTTTTCGCGCCGCCTGGGGCGCTGGCACCCTGCCGCACGAGGATGTGGTAATAGTAGCCGCGATAAGGAGTTGGGGGGGCGCTATCTCGACCCGGGGCGTAGCCTTCGGCCACGGCGGACGCCACTAGCGGCCCGATGGGACTCTGAGGTTCGCCGGCAGCGACTTTCCAATAAAGACCATCGTGTTGCCCCTCGTCGCTGAAGATTTTCTGGGCGTACTCGTTGTGCTGTGTGGAGCGATATTCCTTTTCCGCCGCCACGAGTTCCTGGCAAACGCGAATGGCCGATAGTTCATTCTCGCCAATTCGCCTGTACAAAATTTCCTTCTTGCCCGCCTCGGTGTCGAAATACCACAAATTACCTTTATTCACGAGCGGTATGGGTGTGGGCCAATTTTCCGCGCCAATATACAAGGTGGTGGTTCCATCCGGTTCTTTCACCAGACGGTGCATTTCCTGATATTCCTTTACGAAATTAGCGCGAGCGTCGTTGTCCTGGGTTTCGTCGCCTGACGAAACGATTCGCTTTGCGTCGGCTCCGAAGATATCGACCAACATTTTTTCATCGTTACTCTGCGCTGCCGTGACGAGCGCATTGCTCGCCTCTTCCGGCGATGAAAATGTTTTCTGCCCCTGTTGCTGCGCCATGGAGCGCGCGGGAAAACACGCCGCCAAAAGGATTGCGACCACGGCTAATTTGGGAAGATTGGCCCAATGACATTTGCCGAAATTCGGTTTCGTTCGCCGCATATGGCTTCTCTCCATTTCTAAATTTCTTGATCTCCCAAGAACGAAGCGAAACTCCAATTACCGATGCCCACCACCGCCGCGGGCTCCTCCGCCTCCACGAGCTCCTCCACCACCACCGCGAGATCCTCCGCCACCGAAACTGGAGCTTCCGCGTGAGGAATAGCTCCTTGCTTGTCCACCCTGTCCGTAGCCGTTAAAGGCCCCTGACCGGACGCCGGTCTGACCGCGGGGTGCAGCGTATCCTCGAGCCGCCGGGGCGCTCCCGTTGAAAGGCCTGGCCGTTGCACCCGGACGATTGAAAACTCCGCCGCGTTCGCCGACGTTTCCTGTGGGAGGCCTGTTCCCCGCATTGGGACGAGCAGCAAATCCGCCGCGCGCGCCTCCTCCTCGGTAGAAGAAGTTGCGGTTGTAAAACGTGCGGCTTTGGGAGTAGTACCTGTTGTGATTATAAATTGGGTACCGGTGATACCAATCGAATCCCCAGTAGGGCCAGCCCCACCCAAATCCGGTGAACCAGCCGATTCCGAAGCCGACTCCGAAATAGAGGTACGGGCCGGCATACCAAATTCCGGGATATGGATACCATCCCGGCCACTCCACAATGGGATATCCATAAACCAACCACGGATCATATTCGGGAACGTAAACGATTTCGGGGTTGGCAGGCTCAATGACGATCGATGAATCTTGTGTCGTCACGGTCTGTTGCGGCGTGGTCTTCAGAGTGCCGGCTTGTTCGGCTCGCTGGCGCATCACCTGTATGGCATCCATCACATCCTTTTCCTGGTTGTAGTAGGCGTCGCCTAGAGATGATGTCCAGGAAAGGTTCTTGTCCATATTTCCAAGGACGGCGGGAAACGCAGCAAGCGCCTTGACGCTCGGGTCCCAGGGTTGTTGGTCCACAGCTTGACCCAAAGCTTGGCCCTTCAAATCAGGGTGCGCCTGCACCCACCTGTCGGCCTCGACGATTTGCTCGGGAAATGTGGATGCGGCCAGGATCTGCGCCACAAGCGAATCGGGATACAAGGCAATCGGCGCTACCAACTGCTGCAACTGCTCGGGAGTCTGTTGGGCGTAGGGCGGCGCCTGCGCGGTCTGCGCCGGGGCTTGCGCGGCTTGATTGGCCGATAGGCTCTGAGGCCAAGTCGCGAACAAAAGACCCATTGATACCAGGTATGCCAAAATCTGCTTGCCCAATCGAGGTCTTGAGAATTCTGCGGCACGTTCGAAAATGTTCATGTTTTCAACCTCCTCCGCACCCCCGGTAAATTAAAGATGAGCAAGACACGGTTTAAGCCGAACTTTCTGTTTCTCACCTTCCCATTCGCCCGAAAACCGTAGCCTTCCCGCGGCGCCGTATCAATTGAACGTCATGCAAATCTTCAACATCCTTTTTGTACTTCAGGGCAGGGGGCAAAGCAGTGATCCCCATCACAGATGACTCTCTGCGGCCACACAAGTTCCGCCGTCTTGGGACGCGCCAAAAACCTTCCAAGGACATGAATGTGCAGAGCTGGCAGGAGCGCACGTCAGAGCGGTGCCGTCATTATATATAATTAACAGTTACTATCACATTAGGGTTAACAACGTTCCGTGGGAGGGAGCAACAAACGGCTCAGAAAGAGATCGCCCTGGCGATCACCAGCGCCGCAGCAACGGATTAGCCCGATCACAGGTGAAATTACAAGTGAAGAAATTCCCGCTGGATGACAGACGTGAGCAATATGCTCGCGGACAAGGATCCGGCCATTTGGTCTCCGGAACGCCTGCTGGTCCGATTGTGAACGGACACCTTCCAGGGGTAGCATGTGGCGGCGGAAGCCGTATCACATGCCGGCTTCCTTGAACCCGCGTTGGAGATCTTCGCCGTTCATCACAGGCGTAAGGTAAATGGACGCGCCAAGATTCTGGAACAGCGGCTCAATCATCACGGGAAGCTGCCACGAGCCTTGCATGTCAAAGACCATGATGGCCGTGCGCTTGCCATCCTCTGGGTAGAAGTACGCCGCCTCCGGCTTGAGCGCCTTCATCGTGGCCTCGATCGACTGTTTGAGCTTCCCAGTCTTGGCTGCCTCGTTTCCTGGTCCCGCAGGCATACTGATCTTCAGCAACATCCGCATCGTGTGTCTCCTTTGATTGGAATTCCCATTCAATTTCCCGGAGGAGCTCACTTATACACTCCGGGTCTTTCTCAGTGAACCGAATTTTTCCTCGTCACAACATCTTCCGTCTCTGGGACCGCCAACTCAACTCACGTTGCATGCGACCAACGAGTGCGGTTGCGGCTGTCGATTTGAAATGGTAGGCCCATGCGGACTCAGTTATCCTGAATCCACGATCTGAACCGCAACCTTCAGGTGCGCTAGTGCGGAATCAAACAATAGCTTGCGCTAACCGCGAATCACGGGTATCCCGCAACGATTGGCGCCCCATGCTTCCATTCCGGAGCCAAAGCGGCGTGATCACGATTCGGCATTTTCACCTTCGGCAAGCTCTGTGCGTCCAACACCTGGTTTTCCGGGATAACGCCGTTCTTGAACAGAAGAAACGCCACCAGGGAGTAGACTTCGTCCGGCTTTAGCGTTCCCTCCTGGTTGAGCGGCATGGCGCGGTTGATGTAATCCCACATGGTCGTGGCGTACTGTGCGTGCAGCGCCATCACATTGAAATCGTTCACGCAAGGCGCGAGACACGGATAGGGGGACTTCGTCTTGCCATCGCTCTTGATCAGAGTGGGAGCCGGGCCGTCCGAACCAGTGCGCCCATGGCAGATCACACATTGTTTCTCAACGAAAAGGTTTGCGCCTTCCGCGGCGGTTCCATGACCCGGCGGGAGCTCTTTTCCATCAGGACCAATCGAGATGTCCCACTTATGGATCTCTTCCGCAGTAGGGGTTCGTCCCACGTGGTAAGTGGGAGATTGTGCCTTGGCCAACGGAATCAGGCTCAAAAGTGCGACAAGCAAAAGAAGCTTACGCCAATCCATTGTGAACGCTCCCATCCCCGGCTATCCTCCACGGAAACACCGAATTATCTGCCCCGGGTACGCGGAAATCGCTGTTGTTGGGTTGATTCCAATATTTCGCGGCTTCCGCGCGAGTCGGCTGCCGTGTGCCCGTACCGTCCGTGCAGCGCGACATGATCAAGCATTCCTTGCCATCCCATGTCCAGGGGAAAGCAAACCGCACATGAGCCATGGGATAAGACGGCGTACGAAGTTCCGCCGATTTCCAGATTTGCCCGCCGTCGGTCGAGACTTCCACGTTGCGAATCGCGGCCGAGCCCGACCAAGCCAGTCCGGTGATTTCGTAAAATCCGGGGCCCGGCAGCTTTTGCTCCCCGGAAGGGAATGTGATCACCGATTTTGGGCCGATCACGCGGGTGAGAGCTGCGACACAGGCATCGGGAACAATATGTCCGTAATCGTTGTAGGTCATATAGTCCTTCTCAACGACCTTGATTCGCCGCAAATATTTGACGTTGTGCATTCCTTCAAATCCGGGAACAAGCAGCCGGATCGGAAAGCCCTGCTGAGGACGCAAAGCCTCTCCATTCTGGCCATAAGCCACCAAACAGTCGTCCATGGCTTTTGCGAGGGGAATGCTGGTCGCGCCCTTTACGGACTCCGCCCCCTCGGCCACGATAAAGGCGGCGCCGCTTTGCACGCCGACCTCCTTCAGCAACAGGGATAGAGGCACGCCAGTCCACTCCGTGCAACTGGTTAAGCCGTGCGATCGCTGCACGGTTTTGTGCGTGGATTTCGCGCGATTGCCAAGGCACTCCAGAAAATGCGTGCGGGTTACAAAAGGCAGGCGCTTCAGGTCGTCCACCGTGAAAATCAGCGGCCGGTCCACCATCCCGTGAATCATCAGCCGGTGTTCGGCGGGATCGATGTTCGGAACATAGGAGCCGCGGTGAGTGGACACATAATGCAGCGACGATGGAGTGATGATTCCGACAGAATCCTGGAGAGGTGACAGCACATGAAACGTCATCCCAAATTCGTCCGGAGACATTCTCTCGAGCACTGGAATTCGCATTGATTTCACGAAGGGCGAGCGCTGGCCATAGGCGATCAGCGCCTCGGCGTCTGGAGCGTCCATCTCAGGCATCAAAGTCTGCCCGCTCGCAGGCCGTACTGCCGCGGCGGCTGCGCCGACGAATGCGGCGCTTTTCATCAGAAATTTCCTGCGATCTGATGATTTGGATTCCATGGGCCCTCCTTCACGAATGAAGTTACCGAAGACTGCTGTCTTGGCCTAATTGGTGGTTCGGAGTATACATCCGTTCGGATTCCAACCGGAATCTTCATTATTTGGACGGTCAGGCGGCGCCGGGGTCTGGAAGCATACGATGCAGCCACCACACGGCGGAGCAAACATTCGTCAACAGGATTGGTATCGAGAAGGATTTGGCGAAACTTGTCGCGCATTACGAATCGCTGCCTGAGGATGCATTGAAAAACCGGCCTAATTGCCAGGCCACTCGGCTGCTTCAGCGATTAAGACTCTAACTGAATCAGAGGGGGCGCGATCCGGCCCGCGCGAGCCAGGAAAAGCGCCACCTCCGTTTTTACCGATCCAAAAAATTAGGATCGGAGATTAGTGCCAAGTCGATAGCTGCCGAGTTCAGGCAAGATCGTAGCGATCAAGGTTCATTACCTTGTTCCACGCAGCCACGAAGTCTTTCACGAACTTCTCCTTAGAGTCCGCGGACGCATAGACTTCCGCGAGGGCGCGCAGCTCGGAGTTCGAACCGAACATCAAGTCGACACGTGTGCCGGTCCACTTGATCTTGCCCGTCGCGCGATCGCGCCCCTCATACACCCCTTCGGACGCAGAGGAGGGCTCCCATTTCGTGTGCATGTCGAGCACGTTGATGAAGAAATCATTCGTCAGTGTCTCGGGCCGGTCGGTGAAGACGCCGTGTTTCGTCTGCCCGAAGTTCGCATTCAGGGCGCGCATGCCGCCAACGAGAACCGTCATCTCAGGCGCTGTCAGCGTCAGCAGTTGCGCCTTGTCGATCAGCAGCTCCTCCGCCGATACGCTGAACTTGGCCTTGAGGTAGTTGCGGAATCCGTCCGCGACCGGTTCGAGATAGGCGAAGGATTCCACGTCGGTCTGCTTTTGCGAAGCATCCGTGCGTCCCGGCGAGAAGGGAACCTTCACCTTGTGCCCGGCCCTTTTTGCGGCTTCCTCAACGGCCGCGCAGCCGCCGAGAACGATCAGGTCCGCAAGCGAAACCTTCTTCTTCGCGGTGTTGAATTGCTTTTGGATCGCCCCCAGCGTCTTCAGAGCCTTTGCCAACGCTGCCGGCTGGTTCACTTCCCAATCCTTTTGCGGAGCTAGGCGAATGCGCGCGCCGTTCGCACCGCCGCGCTTGTCGGAGCCGCGGAACGTCGCGGCCGACGCCCAGGCAGTAGTGACCAGTTGGGAGATCGACAGTCCTGATTTAAGGATCTTGGCCTTCAGGGCAGCAATGTCCCGCTCCCCGATCAATTTACGGTCCGCCGCCGGAACTGGGTCTTGCCAGATCAGCTCCTCCGCCGGGACCTCCGGGCCGAGATAGCGCGAACGCGGGCCCATGTCACGGTGAGTGAGCTTGAACCACGCGCGGGCGAACGCGTCTGCGAACTCATCCGGATGCTCGTAGAAGCGCCGGGAGATTTTCTCGTAAATCGGATCGACCCGCAAAGAGATGTCCGTGACCAGCATGGTTGGCGCGTGATGCTTCGACGGGTCGAAGGCATCCGGAATTGGCGTGGCGCCGCCTTTCGCTTGCCATTGATAGGCAGCCGGCCGGGCTCTTGGTCAGCTCCCATTCGTAGCCGAACAAGTTCTCGAAGAAGTAGTTGCTCCACTTCGTTGGCGTCTGAGTCCAGGTGACTTCCGGGCCGCCGCTGATCGCGTCTTTGCCTTTGCCTGTGCCATAACTGCTCTTCCAGCCCAATCCCATCTGCTCAATGGGCGCTGCCTCGGGCTCGGGGCCAACAAGCTTCGGATCGCCGGCGCCGTGGGTTTTGCCGAAGCTATGTCCGCCGGCGATGAGCGCAACCGTCTCCTCATCATTCATGGCCATGCGCGCGAAGGTCTCTCTGATGTCCTTCGCAGCAGCAAGCGGATCCGGCTTGCCGTTCGGCCCTTCCGGATTCACATAGATGAGACCCATCTGCACGGCAGCGAGCGGATTCTCGAGCTCCCGGTCGCCCGTGTAGCGCTTGTCGCCAAGCCAAGTGTCCTCCTTGCCCCAGTACACGGCTTCGTCGGGCTCCCACACATCGGGGCGCCCGCCGCCAAAGCCGAACGTCTTGAAGTCCATCGACTCGAGCGCGACATTGCCGGCGAGGATCATCAGGTCGGCCCAGGAAATTTTCCGGCCGTATTTCTGCTTGATCGGCCAAAGCAGCCGGCGCGCCTTGTCGAGGTTCACGTTGTCCGGCCAAGAGTTGAGCGGCGCGAAGCGCTGTTGGCCGGCGCCGGCGCCGCCGCGTCCATCGCCGATGCGGTACGTGCCCGCGCTGTGCCACGCCATGCGAACGAAGAGCCCCCCGTAGTGGCCGAAATCCGCTGGCCACCAGTCTTGGCTTTCCGTCATCAGCGCGTGGAGGTCCTTCTTCAGCGCTTTGAAGTCGAGCTTCTTGAACTCTTCGGCGTAATCGAAGGCCTCGCCCATCGGATCGGACTGGGGCGAGTTCTGGCGGAGAATCCTGAGGTTCAGCTGATTCGGCCACCAGTCGCTGTTCGACCTCATTCCAACATTCGTGGTCCCGTGCATGACCGGGCACTTGGCTTCGCTTGACATGGTTTGTTCCTTCCTTTCAATTAGTCAAAAATTAAGTCAAAAGAACTGTGACGAACTGCGAACCCATCCCGGCTTTCCCATTCGCGCAATCGCTGGCGGCCGCGCTTGCTGACGCGCGCCATTCATCCGGTATCCACACGCCCTCGAAACCTAACGGGAAGCGTGCCGCGGAGCGCACTTCGCGCAGAACCCCCGGAAAATGAGTTCGCATTCGCGAAGAATCCGCTTACCGAGAGAGCGCGAAGCAGGCCTGGGCACGTCGTACCACTCCATGTCCTCAACATTGCCGCAGCGGTCGCAGATGAAGTGGTGATGCCGCATGCCTTTCGCATCGAATCGCGCGGCGCGGCCCTCAACGGCCACTTCACGCACCAAACCCGCTTGCACCAAGTCCCGCAGATTGTTATAAGTCGTGGCCCTGGAAGAGCGCGGATCCACGCGATTCACGGCTTCGAAGATTTCCGCGGCCGTGGGATGCCTGTTGTGTTCCATCAAGAATGCCATCACGGCGTAGCGCTGCGGAGTGCACCGCAACCCGCTTCCCTCGAAGGACCGTTTAATCGCCTCGGTGTCCATGAGTAAATTAGACTATGTATAATGTTAGATTTTGTCAAGATTTAGGCTCTTGGTTGCGTGATCGATTAGAAAACTGGCGGATGATGACGCCAAGGTTTTTGACAACTTTGAAAATGCCGTTGCTTGCCTGGGCGATATACATATTCAATCGTGCGTGATGCTGTCCGGGCGCCATTTCAGCAGGACCAACCGGCCCCGCAGCAATCTTCGCGTGGTCGAGCGCCTTGAGGACGGCATCCTGATCCAGCGCGCCTGCCTCTTTTACGGCAGCCTCCCAGAACTTGAGCCCCCGGTACACCCTCGGGGTTGCCGGTCACGGCGAACTAAACCTAGCCACGCCCAGCCGTCCGTAGAATCCTGGCGGGCTTTCCCGCCGCGAAGTCGATGTCCTGCGCCTTGCCGCAAGAGGACTCACGACGCAGCAGATCGCCGACAATCTCTTCATCTCCGCGAAGACCGCCGATCACCACATCCAGCATATCTACAACAACATCGGCGCATCTACTCGCGCCGCCGCCGCTCTGTGGGCCATGCAGCACTCCGTCGTCCAGCAAGCCGCCGCTTCGTAATCAAGCCGCCCAAACGTTTTGTAAGCTATTTATTATAATGTATTTAAATGGAGGCGGGGGGAGTTGCACTCTGCGCCCTCGTTGATTCCGCGTAACTTATTGAATTTCCGCCCCGCTTAAAACGCATGATACTCCGGAACCGCGGGGTCTTTGTACATTTTTTGTACAGAAACAGGGAGGGGACTAAGCGTCTCTGCCCCCTTTCTTGGTACCTAATCTGTGCGCTGTTTCACGGCGGGGACATTCTCTTTTGCGCCCCGCCGTGAAACGCCGGATAAGCCTACTTCTCGATTTGCGCAGCCGCTTTTCTCAGTTGCTCAGCAGCGAGGCTCTTCAGCCGTCTCGAACGTTCTTCGTATTCTCCCCGTATATGAGCAACTCGAGCATCCAAGGCTTCCTTGACATCACCCTTAGCCTTCGCTGCCTTTTGTTGCAGTGCTTGCACCTTTGCGTCGGTCTCCCCTTTGATTTGCTCTGATCGTTGCTGTACTTGGTCAAGTTTGGTCTGCAGCTTGGTGTTGAGGTTGTCAATCTTGGCCTGAAGTTTCGCCTTGCGCTCAGCCCGTGCCTGAGCCTGCTCGGCTTTCAACTGAGCAATTTCCTGTTTCAGTTCTGCCACGTCTCTGGCTCTAAGATCGTCTTCAATCGTGCTCCTGAGTGAACGAAAAACAACGCCACCTTCAGTCTCCATCGCTGAGTCCACTGGTGTCACCCACTCTTCATTGACATCAGCGACTACGGCGCACTTGCCGGGCGTAAGGGTGGCGGCAACGTCAGCTCCGAAATCCGTGTTGACTCCGGCAGCGCAGATATCCCCCAACATTCCAGCGAAGCTTCCAGCGAGAGCGCCGATGCCGAAGCCAACGGGTCCTCCCAGGACACCGATTAGGCTGCCAATGGCAGTACCTCCGATGGTTCGAACCGGGAACTCGCCGTCAGTCCGAAGTACAGAAACCGTTCCGTCGGCGTTCTTCTTGATCACTGATTCAGCGTGGATTGTGATGCTCCCTTCCGTATCGAGTTGTTTGAGACTACGCGCGCCTTCATATGCTTTCACTTCGTTGTCGAACACTACAACTAACATCTTTTCCATGAGAATTCTCCTTTAATGAATTTAGACAGCTTGAGAGGCCTTCGGCTCCGGGAGAAGCTGGTGAATAGCCGTCCCAAAGCCGATCATTGATGCACCGTCACAAATCAAATCAACACCAATTGCGAAACCGATGAACCAAATGCTAGAAAGTGGCATTTGCGCCAGCAGCATAACTCCCAGCGCAACGGAAACGATTCCTGAAAAGACCGCCCAACCCCAGCGCGGAAATTTCAACATTGCTGCCCCAATGGAGCGAAACAGGCCGCCGACCATGAAGAAGGAAGCAAGGATCAGAGTGAGGCTAGCTGCCCCAGCCAGCGGATACCGGATCAGCAGGTATCCGGTGAAGCCCCGGAACAGCGCCCCTAGCAGAGACAGTAAAAAGCCCTGCCAGCTGTGGGTGCGAAATGCGTGCACCAAACCGAAGATGCCGCTGAACAGCAGCATCCATCCGAAGACCAGAACCGTAGCGAAAGTAGCGCTCACATCGCCGATCACGCATACCGCGCCAAGAAGAATGAACACGATTCCAAGAGCGAGAAACCATCCCCACGAACTGCGAATTCCCTCAATTCCCGCTGCGAGCGGGTTGTCTGCAAACTGCTTGGCTGACATCTTATTTCTCCTTTTCTGAGAATTGACTTCGAGCCCCATTGTTCCTGCCAGACTCATGGATCCGGGCTGGTTCGTCTCCCTCACGTTTTATGAGCTCGGGATGCCCTCTTCGAATCCATTCACGAACAAACAGCGGACAGTTTCGAAGTTCTGTACCGGCCGCTTCTGCCATGGCCAGAAAGCGCACAGCTTCAGCATCCACCAGCGTCACGTCACTAAGTTCGAGAGCAATGGGCGACGGGTGAATTTGCATTTGCATCTTCAGCTCCGAAATATTCTCCGCGTCGATACGCCCACTCACTCGGAGAAGGTGTAAGTCGCGACTTTTTTCAAGTCTCAGCATCTGGATCAGAAGTCACAGCAACAACGCTGGTATTAATGCAAATCGGGAACCATTCGTAAAAGACTGACAGGACTGAGGATGAGGAGAGGTTCGTGCGGCGAGATCTCGGGAATTGTCGAGTTTTCGACAACAAAGATCGTGTCGCTGTTTCGGAAGGAACGAATTGAAATTGAGCTAGGCAGAGCGAAAACGGTACTTGTTAATGCTTAAACTTTTGATTCGAGATTCAAGGGTTGAGCGGGGGATGCCCAGGCGGGCCGCTGCTCCTAGGGGACCGGACACCTGTCCGCGACTCTCGGCCAGTGCCTTCTCGATCATTTCCTTTTCCCGATTGGCAAGAGAGGCAAGGGCATTTCCACCCAGAGCAGGTCCGGGCGATGCCAGCACGAGCCAGTTCTCATCCACAGCAAACATTCCTCCCTCGCACAGGATGACGGCTCGCTCGACCACATTTTGCAGTTCCCGTACATTCCCAGGCCAATGATAGGCCTGAAGCAGCTCCAAGGTTTTCTTATCGATTGCGTTGATCTTCTTACTCATTTTGCTGGCATAGCGCTGAGCAAGGTATGCGACGAGCAAAGGAATGTCTTCGACGCGCTCGCGCAGCGATGGCATGCGAATTGGGAACACGTTCAATCGGTAAAATAAGTCGCCCCGGAATGAGCCCGCCTCCACCGCGGCCTGCAAATCCCGGTTGGTGGCGGCAATGACCCGTACGTCAATCGGCACCACGTGGGTGCCACCCACTCGCTCTAATTCACGCTCTTGCAGAACTCGCAGTAAAGCGATCTGCGTCTCGGCTGGAAGGTCACCCACTTCGTCCAGGAAGATCGTCCCGCCATTGGCAACCTCAAATCGCCCTAAGCGCCGTTGAGTAGCGCCTGTGAAGGCTCCTTTTTCATGGCCGAAAAGTTCAGAAGCAATTAGAGAGGAGGGGATGGCAGCACAATTGACCGCCACAAACGCGTTCCGTGCGCGGCGCGAGCGTTTGTGGATTGCGCGGGCTGCAAGTTCCTTTCCGGTTCCCGTTTCACCCGTGATCAGCACGGTGGAATCGGTTGGCGCAACCTTGCACAGAAGAGCGAGAACTCGTTTGATTGCATCCGATGCTCCCACAATCTCTTCGAACATGGATACCTGCTCAATCTCTTCCTTGAGAGCCAGGTTCTCCTTGTGCAGCTGATCTTTCAGGGCTTTGATTTCGTCAAATGCTTTCTTGAGCTCTTCCTCTGCACGCTTCCGATCATCAATCTCGATACTGGATCCATACCACATCACGATATTCCCTTGATCATCCCACTGGGGAACGTTGCGATGGAAAAACCAGAGATATTGTCCGTCGGCACGGCGCACGCGGGTTTCGTACTGGAACACTTCTCCGCTGGCGCGGCAAGCATGCCACCTTGTCAGCATTCCCTCTTTATCCTCAGGATGAATGAAGGCAGTCCAGCCCCAGCCCTGCAGCTCCTCTTCACTGACGCCGAGGTATTCAAGCCAGCGTTGATTGAAAAAACCGAGTTTGCCTTCAGGGTCAGAACTGTGCAGAAAAGCAGGAGTAGTATCAATGACTCGCCGCAATAGATCTTCGGCGGGACCTGTTGGGTGAAGCTTACCCGTACCGTGTGTCGCCGTATCGACCTCGATTCAGGCGGACGTTGGCAGCTAATTTGTAACATACCAGGCCTATCCGTCAAGCGAGACCTATGCGTCGTGAGTTTCTTGGACCCACAGGTGGACTGCGTGAAGGCGACAACTGCTGGATAGAACGCCGCGCACACTGTGCAAGACAACTTTTACCGGCGGTTGCTCGACCATCGCGCCGGAGGCGTCGAACAATGCTGCTCCCCGTCGGGGCTAGCCTGCCTCAATTGCCCCTGGCTTCCTGCAATAGCGCCCGGATCTCATCTTCAACCGTTTGGATCTCCACCATGCTGACACTTTTCGGAATGACGCCCAAGATGTTGGCAATAAGCCGACTATGATAATGTCATTGACCACTTCGAAAGTTCGTTTTCATGCGACCGAAAATTGGTGTTGCACTCGGCAGCGGCGCGGCGCGCGGATGGGCCCAGATTGGCGTGTTGGAGGGACTCGCAGCCCTGGGAGTCGTGCCGGAGGTTGTTTCAGGCACTTCTATTGGCGCGTTGGTCGGAGCCGCCTTCGTGACCGGCAAACTTGCCGCGCTTAAGACCCGGATGGAGAATTTCGGCCGGCGCGATGTTGCTGCAATGCTCGACGTGCATCTCACGACCGGTGGTCTAATTGAAGGCAGGCGTGTAGAAAATTTTCTCGATAGCTTGGGAATCGCTGGCTCGATCGAAACGCAGGGTCCCCGTTATGCTGCGGTGGCAACCGATCTTGCGTCGGGACGAGAGATTTGGCTTCAGCAGGGACCGATCGGGCGCGCGGTACGCGCGTCAATCGGTATGCCGGGAATCTTCAGTCCGACGAGGCATGACGATCGGTGGTTGATCGACGGCGGTCTGGTCAATCCCGTACCGGTGTCGCTCGCGCGTGCTTTGGGTGCCGACATTGTCATCGCTGTGGACCTGAACTCGGAATTGGTCGGGCGGCGCTTCGGCGGATCCGATATTGACCTGACCGCGTCAACCACCGCGCCTGCCGTTTCGGCCCAGGCGCCTCAGTGGCTGAAGGACGCGGTCGGTCCAATTCTTCAACGCGTGCTCCAGGCCGGACCCGACTATCCAAGTTACTTCGAAGTATTGGCGAATTCTTTGAACATCATGCAGGATCGTATTACCCGGACGCGACTGGCTGGCGATCCTCCCGATGTGCTTCTATGCCCAAGACTAGGGGAATTTTCCTGGCTCGATTTTCATCGCGCAAATGAAGCCATTGCCGAAGGATTGGCATGCGTGCAGGCTGCGGAGCCGATGATACGGCGAGCATGCCGGGACGCGATAGCCGAATGTGTAATGTACATCCCAAAAGAGTGGGCCGAACGGGGCTCGAAATTGTAACCTCTAGCAGCGATTTGCACGCTGTGCTTTCACAGCATCTGGACGCAAAGCAAATGCCAGTCGCGATTGCTGCATTTCTGGTCATAATTGCCATTGCCGGTCTGTCCACCTTTGCTCAGTCGACTTCTGATTCCGACCTGCAATCCTTTTTCCGGCAAGACATTGGATTGAGCCAGGATCAAATCGCCGCCATCCGAGACGGGCAGCCGGTCACGAAGGCCCTACCGTCCCGTACGCCGGCCGAGGTCTTCTTGTTCGGCGCGGTCTACATCCATGCCGACCCTGAGCGCTACATCCAGTTTGCCCGCGATTTCGATCGCCTCCGGAAGCTGCCGAATTATCTGGCGCTCGGAGCACTCAGCAATCCTCCGCAGCTTTCTGACTTCAAGGGTTTTTCGTTCGACCGTGATGACATTCAGGCCTTGAAGAACTGCAAACCTGGCGACTGTTTGATTCAGTTGCCCGGGAGTCCCATGGAAGAGCTCCAGCGATCCATTAATTGGTCTGTTCCCGACGTGAGCGAACAAGTCAATCAGCGCCTTCAGACGGCGGCCCTGCAGCGTTTGCTCGCTTACCAGCGCGATGGCAATCAAGCTCTGGGAATTTATAATGACAAACCGAATCCGACCGATGTGCCCAAGCAATTCGCCTATATGCTCAGCTATGCCAAGGCTTTGCCAGAGCGTCTGCCCGATTTCTACCACTACCTTCTCAGCTATCCAAATGCGAAGCCCGCGAACGTCGAAGACGCGTTCTATTGGGCAAGGGTGAAATTCGGTTTGAAGCCGACATTGCGTGTCGTGCACGTCGTGACCATGCGCGGGGACTCTGCGGACCCGGTGGCATATGCCGTTGCCGAAAAGCAGCTCTATTCAAGCCACTATTTCGAAACGGCGCTGGACCTTTCCTTCTGTATCCGTGAGGGTAACGACCCGAAGCAACCCGGCTTCTATTTAATCATGGTCATGGGTTCCGAGCAGGCGGGTCTGACGGGCGCCAAGGGATCGATTATTCGCAAGGTCGCGGTGGGCCGCTCGGCTTCGAATTTCCGAGACGCACTCACTACGATCAAGAAAACTCTTGAAGGCAATGCATGAGTGCTGGTAGGTCCGCTAGCGAGAGCATTGATGATTGTACGCACAAGGTTTGTCTGCACCGATCCCACTGATTGTAAGTTGGTTAGAAAAT